>CASFQO010000016.1 GCA_949297145.1 uncultured Alphaproteobacteria bacterium | reverse complement strand
TGCGCATGAATATGTACATTTGTAGCAAGTCTTGTCACCGACAGTTGTTTGATCTTGACTGTATGTGAAACCCGTGCCACCAGAACATGGTGTGTTGCTGGGATATTCAACCGGGCAATTTTCTGAACCGGTACGAATATAGCAGGTTTGACCGTTTTCGCTAACACTCGTACAAATATATCCGCCGTTTTCGCAGACGTTTTGATTTGTAAAGGCTGTGGTATTATTACAAGCATAGGTGCATCTGTAACAATTATCTTCACCAGCCGCACCGTCTATAACTTCGCTGTCTACTTTAGTAAATGTTCCATCTTGGCATCTTTGGATTGAGGTTCCTGGGGCACACGTTTTGGCAACGCATTTGCCGCAAGAAACACCGTCAACTTCTCCATTATTGATGACATCCCAACCATTTGCCCCTTGAGAGCCACAGTCTGTCGGTGTTTGAATTGCGGTATCATAACCAGTCGGACATCCATTTTCAGGATCTTTGTCATCATCATCGTCATCAAATAAAAAGTATGCACCAGCAGCGCCTGCACCTAATAACCACCATGCAGCCGGATGTATTTTGGTCTTTTCTCCGGCAATAACAGCACATATTGGGTCGTTGTCATCGTGGCAGGCTACTTTTGTACTGGCGCCGAATTTTAGTAACAGTGCATATGCATCGCGGTCTTGAGCTTGCTGTGCTAAGCAAAGAGCTGTGTTCCTATTACGGTCTTGTAAATTTATATAACGCTTAAATTGTTGTAATCTCGTTATATTTCCAGAATGCGCCCAGTCGTATAAATGCGCAGGTGTTAGTCTTGTTGCGGCTTCAGCTATGTTTATACTCATGCCAAAGAATAAGCTGATTATCCCTAAACCTAAAATGACGCGTTTTCTTATTTTATTCATACGTATCTCCTCTGTCCTTATTTGTTATTTTTCTTAGGACAATATGTTTTTTGTGCACAAAAACCGGCGCATACGATACACCTTGTAGGTTTTCTAGCATATAAAATTTTATTTGTAAAGATATATTTTTGTATAACATTCGTTTTTTAAAGTCTAAATTCAAAAAATTGCAGACTTTGTTAACTATTCATTAACCTTTTGGGATTCTTAGTGCGAATCGTAATTTATGTAGACTTTAATTTGGTAAGAAAATCTTAACTTGTTTTGTCAATTTATGGACAAAATATATGCGAAACGGCTTTTTTTTAATCTATTTTTAATCTATAAGTTCGCCTTTTTTAATACCATATAATATACTTCTTTGCATCCAACCTTCTATTTTGTTATCAAATTCCAGCAGGCAAAAAGAAGGACCGCATTTCTTGATTTTTGCTACAACGCCATTTTCGGCACGGGCAATCACATCCGAGTTTAAACTGTCTTTTTCATAGACGTTATTTTCGCCTTGCTCGATAATGAGGGCGTAACGTGTGTTGGTTAAAAGATTTTTGCGTATCCAAGTTTCTGTTCCCTCACAGTCTTTAATCTTGCGCCATTGATCATATTCGGCAATGATTTCTACGGGATAATTTTGTTGTTGATAAATCCATTCTATCGGATAACGGATATTCGGACCGGAACGCGCATTGACTTTGTCTGCGCGCATAGCCACAAATCGAGTTTCTTCGGGTGATAATTCATGTATGGTAACGGCTTGAGCATTTAAGGTTATGATAAAACTTAAAATTGTTAAAATGAATACCCGCATTTTTTCCTCAATTCTTTTTTGTGATGTTTTCAGTGTAGAGAGGAGGTGTTAAAAAAAGTTTAAGTTTGTGGAAAAAATCCTCCTAACTTTCTTAGGAGGATTGATTTTTTAGAACTTGTACTTGACGCCTAAGTCAAAGAGCTGCGGGTCGTTCTTTTGGATGAGGTAGTTGTACTTCGCATATAAGGAGATGTCTTTATATTCGTAGTCAATGGCTGCCTCAAGAACGGCGCGGTCTCTTTGGTA
>CASFQO010000015.1 GCA_949297145.1 uncultured Alphaproteobacteria bacterium | reverse complement strand
GAGGGAGATTTTGAGGTTTAAAGTCTATTTGTTTAAAAAAGCGGAGTCAAATTGACGGAATCTACAAAAAGATATTGAAAACAATAGAAAAAGATGCTATAGTTAGAATGTAAAAATATTTATTGGGTGTTTTGAATTATTCTAGAATTTATTATGTGGTGGTCTTTCGGGATTATTTACTGATAACTTCTCTGGAAGAATTTGAAATGCCTTTTTTGTTGAATTAATTAAAATTTTTCAAAATATGAGAGCAAAAAATTTTTTTAAATCCATTATCTTTATGATGATGGTCGCATTTGTAGCTATGAGCGCAAATGCGCAGGAGGTTATTAACGGTATTTCAACAAGCGACGCAAAAGCTTGCTGGAATTATCTAGTAGAAAATCAGAAAGACACTATCGCGTCAGTAGTGTCTGCGTATTCAAATGGTCAAGATTCAGTCGTCGTGAGACGTTCTGTTTTCTTGGCGGGCGAAAAGCTGATGGCTCGTCAGGATACTCTTGTTTTCACACCGGTCGTAAAGACCATTAAGGTGGTGAACAAGGAAAAAGCTGAGGCATTGTACCGGGCAAGCGTGGAAACACGTTTTGCCGAGAAGGCATTTGATGACGCAGCAAGAGACACTTACTATGCTGTAGCTGACAGTGTAGCCGGTGTGTCAGAGGGTGACATCAATGCCGGTAAGGTGGTATTGCGTTCTGCTAACAAGTACGGTTGGGGAATCAACCTGTACGGTGGTTGGCAGATGGCAGAGAATGTGAATAGCCCCGTCATCGGAGCTGGTTTGGAATATAGCCGCTCTTGGTGGGCTGCTATTCTTAATGCTGAGGCAGGATACTCCAAATATACTCACAATGCGGTAAACGCAGGTGAGAAATACTGGAGCTTCCGAAGCGAGGCTTTAGCTGCTTTGCAACCATTCCGCTTCGATAGATACAACCAGAACCGTCTTTTCCTCTTCGGAGGTGTCGGATTTGAGTGGTATTCCACAGAATCAAAGCCCGTCATCGACGAGGTAGGAAACGAATATGAATTCAAGTCATGGGGTAACTTTATGTACCCTACGGCAGGGATTCGGTACGAACATCGGTTCTTCTCCACCGGAAATAGCTTGTTTGTTTCCGCTCAGTGGAGACAGCTTTCTGGGATTATCCAAAATGTCAGCAATGAGCGTTACAACGCTCTGATGCTGAGTGTTGGATTTAACTTTGGCTTCTTCCGTAATACAACGGGGATGTCAAAGTCCGATGTGAAGGCTTTGTACTGATGCGATTAAAAAAACTATTAAGCAGGGAAAGATGAGAGCGTATGCTCTCGCTTTCTCTGCTTTTTTTATGGCTAAAAGGGAATTTTTGAGTATTTTTAAGAATATGGCGTGCAATTTTAGGGTTGTTTTGGGTGGAAAAATATGGTATAATCCTATTCAGAACTAAAATTATTTATATATGAAGAAAAGATTTTTTGCAGTCATGGCAGCGATAGTTGTCATCTGCTCGGTATTTAGTAGTGCTTCGGCGCAGTGTTTTTATCGCTATGACTATGGTTATGGCGGTGGCGGACTCTTTGGTGACGGTGCGAACTTTTACGCCGGATTTGGCGCAGGAGCCGCTCTGGTTAACGATTTTACCTCTCCAACGTATAGCGTGCGTTTGGGCGTTGAGGCAGGTTTATTTGTAGCAGAGTTAGAGGGAAGCTATCTCTCTATCAATTCTGTCTACGATGATGGATTTGAGGCTGAAACGAATTCCCTTTCCACTATGACAGTGGGGGTAAACGTTGGGCTTAATATCTTAGCTTCGTCTGTGGGACGCTTATCCTTGATGCTCCATACGGGGTATGCCCTGCAAGAGAGTTGGTACCATGGTTATTACGACTATTATGACTATGCGTACTATGGTAAGTACTACATTGGAGCCGGTCTGAATGGTTCCGTCAATCTGACGAATCGCTTCGCTCTCTTTGCAGAGGTGAGGTATCAGTCAATCCCGATTGACGGATGCGGGAAGACTAAATGGGGAGGAGTTTTCTCCGGCGGACTCCGAATCTATTTTTAATTATTTGAACTTTGCGGCGGTGAGAGAAATCTTGCCGCTTTTTTTATGTTTGTGGCTTTTTTGTTCTGCTGGGCTTGAAAGAATTTCTGTAATGACTATATCTCTGTTGTATCGTTTTAATTTTGGAGGAAGTTGCAAATGAATAAATTGTTTATGGGGCTTTTGGCGGTGGCTGCTTTGGCGCTTATTGTAACAAAGGCTATTGCCGGCGCAAGCAATGCAAATAATAATGCGGCAAATGCTGCGGCTAATGCGGATAATGGCGGGGTGATGATTATTGAAACTTATTCGGCTTCTTCGGTGACTACTCCGGGAAACGCTGATGGCGATAATGATATGCAACCTTTGCCTGGCGACCCTGGTGTTGAAGTTGCTCCACTTAATTCTTCTGCTGCTCAGCCGATTATGGTTGAAGAAGAAGATGTGATGATTCAACAAACAGAAGATGGAGAATAATCTAGCCCATTTAAATACAGCGTTTAATCAACTTTAAATACGCCGTTATTTTCAACGACGTATTTTTGTTTATCCTTTATTCATAATCTTTTAGCTATATTCTTCAGGTAACAGTAAGGAGAGGATTATGAAGTTTGGATTATTGATTTTTTGTATGATATTGGTGCCTTTGCCATCTTGGGCGGAAGATGAAAAAATTGCAGTGCAGTCTATGTGCGAACTTGATGGAATGTCGCAAGAGAAACTCGTTAATTTGCGTGAGCATAGTATGATTTATTCCGCTTTTTATAGTTATGACTACAAACCGAAAATTTTTGAACGTTATAACCCTAAGGAAAAATGGGTGGGGGATAAATATAGCTGCTATCGAAATGAATTTTATGATGGAAAATCTGAGGCTAGTATTTGGTTGAAGAATCCTAATGTTCTCATTCATCCGGTGGCGGGAACTTTACGCCATATGTTTTATGGGAATACAAATAATCCAGTGTTTTGTATGTATTCTCAACAATTGATGTTTAACCCTAAAAGTATTGTCTATAAAGAAGATGAAAAAGAAATTGTTGTGACGTATAAAGCCTATAATATTTTATTGGGGATTGGTTCACATACGTTTGGGGCTATAGATTTTTCTCTTTCTCCAATTAATGCATATGATGTCGGATTTAATTATATGAATTTGGCTAAAAGTTCTGGAGTGACGACAGCGCGAGAATTGCGGGGAATGTCTTTGAAAGCAGCTCAAACTAATGTTTTGCCCTTAAATGAAGATGTGACGGTTTGTAATCCTTGCTATACAAGTGGTTATGGGGTTTGTTCTTGTTATGTGAAAGATAAAGATGTTCAAATAGAGTTGAAGTCTAAAAATGCTGAACTGTTGTTTAAATTATGGCGTGATAAACCTAAATCTAAAGATGAAGCTGCTGATTTTTATTATCGTATCCGGTTTATTCCATGATGCTGTTATTTACATACACTGTGTCTTGAGATAAAAAAACACCTCGCACATTTGTACGAGGTGCCTTTTGTTGTAAAGAATAAAGAATTATTCTTTGTTCTTCAAAGCTTCGCCTAAAGCGTCACCTAAAGTTGAACCAGAAGAATTTGAAGCAGAATATTCTTCAATTGCTTTCTTTTCTTCTTCAATCTCATAAGCTTTTACAGAAACGCCTAATTTTGCGTTTTTGCGGTCAACAGAGGTTAATTTTGCTTCCAAAACGTCACCTTCTTTGTAGCTTAACGGATCATTGTTTTCTTTAGATAAATCAGCTTTTTTGATTGTTGCAGCGATACCTTGAACGGTTACTTGAACGCCTTTTTCATCTGCGCCAGTTACAACGGCTTTAACAATGTCACCTTTTTTCAAAGATTCTAAGGTCATTGCAACGTTGTTTTCTGACATTTGTTTGATGCCCAAGCTGATACGTTCTTTTTCTACGTCTACATCAATAATCTTGGCTTGAATTGTTTGACCTTTGGTGTAATCCTTAACAGCTTCTTCGCCGGATTTTTCCCAAGAAATGTCAGACAAGTGAATCATACCGTCAATCTCATCAGACAAACCAATGAACAAACCAAATTCGGTGATGTTTTTGATTTTGCCTTCAATGATTGAACCTAATGGATGTTCTTCAATGTATGCAGCCCAAGGATTTTGTGTGCATTGTTTGATGCCCAAGCTGATACGACGTTTTTCTGGATCTACTTCCAAAACCTTAACTTCAACTTCTTGTGATGTTGATACAATCTTGCCCGGATGTACGTTCTTGCGTGTCCAGCTCATTTCTGATACGTGAACAAGACCTTCAATACCGTCTTCCAGTTCAATGAATGCACCGTAATCTGTGATGTTGGTTACTTTTCCTTTGTAGATTTCGCCTACTTTGTACTTGTCTGCAACAGATTGCCATGGGTCTTTTTCTAATTGCTTCATACCCAAGCTGATACGTTGTGTATCTTCATTGAATTTGATAACTTGTACTTTTACTGTTTGACCTAAAGAAAGTACTTCTGCAGGATGATTGATTCTCTTCCAAGAAATGTCGGTAACGTGTAATAAACCATCAACACCGCCTAAGTCAATGAATGCACCGTAATCTGTTAAGTTCTTAACGATACCTTCTAATACGGCTCCTTCTTTGATGTTGTCAATCAATTCAGCACGAGCTGATGCTCTTGTTTCTTCCAAAACAACACGACGAGAAACAACGATGTTGCCACGTACTTTGTCCATTTTCAAAATTTGGAACGGTTGAGAAATGCCCATTAAAGGTGTAATGTCTTTAATCGGACGAATGTCAATTTGTGAACCAGGTAAGAAAGCAATAGCGCCATTTAAGTCTACAGTGAAACCACCTTTAACACGACCAAAGATTACGCCGTTTACTCTTTCGTTGTTGTTCATCATCTTTTCAAGGTCTTGCCATACTTCTTCACGGCGAGCCTTTTCACGTGATAATACGATGTTGCCGTCTTTGTCTTCGTATCTGTCTACCAATACTTCTACAACGTCGCCAACTTTTAATTCGTTGTTTTTACCGAATTCACGAAGAGGAATGCGGCCTTCTGATTTCAACCCTACATCAACGGTAGCATAGTCATCAGTTAAACGAATGATTGTTCCTTTCATAACTGTGCCAACAATGCCTTTGTTGCCGAATTGTTCGTTCAACAAGTCTTCAAAGTTTTCAGTCATTTCAGGAATTTGTATTTCTGCAGTATTTGCCATTATTTGTTATTTTCAAAAAATGCCAGACCCTCTCATAGAGGCGGACTTGTGCATATTAAAAACACTTCTTTATGCTGCACCACATATAAGAATTGTCAGACTTTTAACTTTAAATATCTAAAAAGTCAAGAAAATTATGCTAAAACAAAGTTTAATTTTGCGGCTTTTTACACTTTGTAGGGCAATCTTTTGTATATGAAATCACTTATTGCATTTGGAAGAATGCTTCCTAGCCATACGGCAAATCTCATCGGCCACGGAAAAGCAATTAAGCCAACGTTTCTTTGGATACGTCTTGCGATGATTTCTGCTGCCGGTTCAGCTTCCATAAAGAAAGGCATCGGACAGGTGTTTTTTTCGGTAATGCGAGAACGGACAAAACCCGGGCAAATGGTGTTTACTTGAATGTTGTACGGAAGTAAATTAAGTCGAAGCGCCTCTCCATAAGTTTTTACGCAGGCTTTGGTTGCACTATAGGATGGGCAGGCGGGTAAGCCGTGGTATCCGGCAATGGATGCCGTAATGGCAATAATTTTGTCTTTGTCAGTTCTCTTTTTGTAATTTTCTATGGCAGGGGTGATTGTATTGATGACACCAAAAATGTTGGTGTTGAATGTATTGTATATATTTTCAGGGGTTTCTTCTAATGTGGCAACGCCTGCGTTGGCAAATACTAGATTTAGAGGGGTTTGAGCTTCTGCTTCGTTTATCCAGTTTGCCATATCGTCTTTATTGGATACATCAATGATTTTTATGTGAATCTTTGCTTTTCCTGCTTGTTCACAGGCTTTTTTAACGTTTTCTAGTCTTTTTGAATTGCGTCCGCAAATGTAGAGATTTTGAGTTTCCGGTTGTTTTGCATAATATAAAGCCAACGCTTCCCCAATTCCTGAAGAGGCTCCGGTTAGTAAAATATTTTTGATAATCATGGTGTAATCCTTTAAATAAAACTTTATTTATCTGTTTTATTATATATATTAGTTTTTAAGAAAAGTAAAAGATAAGAAATTCTTTAAGGTATAAATGAGGTTTTTATGATAGGGTGTAAAATAAATCTTAAACGACAAGGTACAATGTTTATATTTGCGGCGCCAAGCGGAGGTGGAAAAAGCTCCGTGATTAAAAAGGTGTTGAGTGCGTTGGATGATATTCAGCTTTCTGTTTCTGTAACAACGAGGCAACCTAGAGAAGGGGAAGTTGAAGGTAAAGATTATTACTTTATTTCGGAAGAACAGTTTAAGAAATTAATAAAAAATCAGATGCTTTATGAGTATGTTGATTCAGATTTTGGTCCTAAATATGGTACACCTAAAGAGCCTGTTGAAAAATTATTGGAACAAGGAAAAGATGTTATTCTTGATTTAGATTATCCTGGGGTGAAAAGTTTGAAGGCCATTGCTGGGGATAGAGTAAAAGCTATTGCTCTACTTCCTCCGTCTATGAAAGTTTTGCGTGAAAGATTGGTTAATCGTGGTACAGATGCTCCGGAAGTTATTGAGCGCAGAATGAATATGGCAGAAAAAAGAATTCGCGAATCGATGTTTTATGACTATGTGATAATGAACGATGATTTGGATAAAGCAGCAGATGAAGCTATTGCTATTATTAAAGCGGCTCGTGTGGAAAGAAAAAATCTTTGCGGATTAGAAGAAACGATTAATCAAATTGTGGAAGATAAATAGATGACTAAAATTTTTAACTCTATTACAGAGATGGTTGGACATACGCCTCTTTTAAGATTAGGTAATTTGACAACGAAATTTAAATTAAATGCAGAAATTCTAGCAAAATGTGAAATGTACAACCCTTTGTTTTCTGCAAAAGATAGAGTTGCTCTGTCTATGTTACAAAAGCAAGAAAAAATCGGGGTAACCGATGAAACTGTTTTTGTTGAGGCTACTTCCGGTAATACGGGAATTGCTTTGGCGGCTATGTGTGCAGCAAAAGGATATAAATTGATAATTGTTATGCCTGAAAATATGTCTCAGGAAAGAATCACTTTAATGAGGCATCTTGGAGCAGAGGTTATCCTTACTCAGGCTGAAGATGGTATGAGCGGGGCTATTCACAAAGCTGAAATTTTGAAAGAGCGCAACCCTAATGTGGTTATTTTGAGCCAATTTGAAAATGAAGCTAATCCTGATGCGCACAGAATGGGAACAGCTATGGAAATTTTGGAAGATACCGGTGGAGATTTTGATGCGGTTGTTATTAGTGTTGGGACTTCCGGTACTTTGACAGGGGTTGCTTCGGTTTTAAGAACGTATAATCAAGATTTATATGTGGCTGCGGTGGAACCGGCCGGAAGTGCAGTGTTGAGCGGAGAGCCTGCAGGACCTCATAAAATTCAGGGAATCGGAGCCGGCTTTGTGCCGCCGCTTTATGATAAATCTTTAGTCAATGAAGTTATTAAAGTTAGTGATGATAAAGCTATTGAAATGACGAAAATTGTTGCTAAAACAGAAGGATTACCAATTGGTATTTCCGGTGGGGCTGCAGTTGCTGCGGCGGTTGAACTAGCCGGAAGAGAAGAATTTTTGAATAAACGCTTGGTTGTTGTTTTGCCGGATAGTGTAGAGCGTTATTTGTCAACCGGTTATTTTTAGGATTTGCTGAACATGATGAAACCAAATTCAATTTTAGGTTCTTACCTTATTAAACAGACGATTTTAAACTTTTTGTTTGTGTTGGCTGTCATCTGCGCTATTATCATGATGTTTGACATGATTGAAATTTTGCGTAGAACATCAGGAAGACATGATGTTTCGCTGGGGTTTTTGATAGAATATGTTATTGCAAAACTTCCGGAAACGGTGGATAAGGTTGTCCCTTTTATTGTAATGGTTTCAACAATGATTGCTTTTTGGCGGCTTAGTAAATCTAACGAATTTGTTATTATTCGCGCAACCGGAGTTTCTATTTGGGGCGTTTTATCTCCAGTTTTATTGGCGGTGTTTGGAATAGGCGTTTTTTGGGTTGCAGTTCTTAATCCTATTTCTGCTAAATTGTTTGAGCTAAAGGAAACAATGTCTTACCGATTGTCTACAGATAATCCAAATGCAATGCTCTTTTCTAATAAAGGGCTTTGGATACGCGAAGGTAAAGGTGATGACACGGTGGCTATTCTTAATGCCGGTAATTTGAATTTGCAAGATGGTGTTCTTTGGCTTCGGGATATCAGTATTATTGAAGTTGATGCAAAAACTCAGGTTAAAAGACGTATTGAAGCGTTTGTTGCGACACTAGAAGATGGAGATTTAAATTTGCGTGATGTACGCATTTATAAAGCAGGGCAGCAGGCTGAGATTTTAAATAGTCTCAAATATCCGACAGAAATGAATATTCAGCGGATTAAAGATAATTTTGTGGATCCGGAGGCTATTTCTTTTTGGAATTTACCGGATACAATAGAATTTTATGAAACATCGGGTTTTTCTGTTCAGCGTTATAAAATGAGGTACTTAAGCTTAATAGCTTTGCCATTCTTCCTTATGGCAATGGTTTTGGTTGCCGGTATATTCTCTTTGAAAGCCAGTCAGCGTCAGGGTGGTGTCTTGTTGATGATTGTTTCTGGTATTGCGACAGGCTTTACGGTGTACTTTACTTCTCAAGTTATTTCCGCTTTTGGTATAAACTCATATATTCCGGCTTGGTTTGCTGTTTGGGCGCCGGCTATTGTTGTGGCGTCAATCAGTATATCTGTTTATCTGCATAAAGAAGAGTAAAGTCTATTGCAGAAGAGCAAGTATTTCCGGAGATATTTTGCACGGGCGCATATTTTCTAGGCTTAAAAAGACTAAAGTTATTTCTATTTCGCAGAGTATTGTCTCATTGCGGTAGAGCTTTTGTTCCATTTTGAGCGAAACACCTTTTATTTCTGAAACTTTGCAGGTGATATTAAGGGCATCATCAAGTTTTGCCGGAGATTTATAGCTAATATGGCAATCGCGAACAACGAAGCCTTTTCCTTCTGTCTTTAGCAGTTGTTCTTGGTTAAGCCCTAAATGACGCAAATATTCTGTACGTGCTCTTTCGGCATATTTGAGATAGTTGGCATAGTAAACAATTCCACCGGCATCGGTATCTTCATAGTAGATGCGAATCGGAAATGAAAATGTCTTGTCTTCAAATAATTTTCCTTTAATGGTGTCTGTTGTGTATGTCATGCTCTAAATTCCTAAATCATCCATAAAACTAAATTGATTATTGTTGTTTTTGAACTTGCTTATGCCTAGATATTTACATCCTTGTTCTGACAAAATTCGGCCACGAGGAGTGCGTTGTAAAAAGCCTAATTTTAGCAAATATGGTTCAATTACTTCCTCTATCGTGTCTCTTTCCTCGGATAAAGCAGCTGCTAGTGTATCTGCTCCGACAGGGCCGCCGCCATAGTTTTTTGCTATGCAGTTTAGATATCTGCGGTCAAACTCATCCAAGCCGTAAGCATCTACATCCAATAATCGGAGAGCTTTGTCTGCTATGGCAGAATCTATTTCAACATTTCCGGCAACAGCGCCGAAATCGCGAACACGTTTTAATAAACGCCCGGCAATACGCGGGGTTCCTCTGGAGCGCTTGGCTATTTCCATAGCACCATCATTTGATATAGGCATATTTAAGAGATGCGCTCCTCTTAATACGATTTTTTGTAGGTCTTCGTGGTTATAAAAATCCATACGAAGAGGAATACCAAAACGCTCTCTTAATGGCGTGGAAACAAGACCTGAACGCGTTGTAGCTCCAACAAGCGTAAAGGGCTGTAAATCTATTTTTACGGAACGAGCCGAAGGACCTTCCCCGATGATAATATCCAACTGAAAATCTTCCATGGCTGAATATAGCACTTCTTCTATGGCGGGATTTAGGCGGTGGATTTCATCTATGAATAAAACATCGCGAGCTTCCAAATTGGTTAAAATTGCAGCTAAATCTCCCGCTTTGGTAATCATTGGAGCCGAAGTTGCCTTGAAGCCTACACCAAGTTCTTTAGAGATAATATTTGATAGAGTGGTTTTGCCAAGCCCTGGAGGGCCATAAAGTAAAACATGGTCAAGAACCTCTCCTCTGCTTTTGGCGGACTGAATAAATACTTTTAAATTTTGGCAGACTTTTTCTTGTCCGACAAATTCATCCAGAGTTGTTGGGCGTAAATTTATTGCTGCCGGAGAATTGGCCTCATCAGTTGATAATTTTTGTGCACTTACTATTCTTTCTTTATCATCGGGCGACATTATTATTTCTCCAGCTGATTAAATTCTTTTAATGCTAAGCGTATCAAAGTGCCTAAATCGGCTTTGGGATTGTTTAGGCAGATTTCTGTGGCGACGCGGTAAGCATCAATTTTTTGGTAGCCTAAATTTGTTAGAGCGGATGTTACATCTTCTGTGTTGTTGTAAGTTTCATTTTCTGTATCTTCAAGAGGTACTTTTTTAGTTGTCTTTTTTGTTGTAACTCCCTCTTGAGCGTCTTGTTGTGTAGAAATATCTATATCCGAATTCCCCATATATTCAACAGGAATCGTGACAATTTTATCTTTTAATTCGGTGACTAGTCTTGCTGCTAATTTGGGGCCTACACCTGAGGCGCGGAGAAACGAACTTTTGTCTTGAGCAGCAACAGCTTGTGAAAGTTGTGCCGGAGATAAGGCACTTAATATGCTCAAGCATACTTTTCCGCCAACGCCTTGGATCTTTGTTAATGTGTTAAACCATTCTTTTTCCCACGGATTTTGGAAGCCAAACAATGTTATACTGTCTTCCTTTATGACTGTTTCTATGAGTAAAGAAGCATATTCTCCTTGTTTTAGTCGTGCAAGAGAACGTGAAGACATATTAACCAAGTAGCCAACACCGTTGACATCAATAATGCAACAATCTTCACCTATGTTATCAATGATTCCTTTTAGTTTTGCTATCATCTTTTTTCCTTTTCTTTTTGTAGTTTAAAAGGCTTTTTGTTGCTCTTCAAGAGTTTTTTTAGGTAACCCCCTTTTATTCAGGGTTTTAATGGCTATATCCGAAGGGATGTTAAACTATAACCAAGGGATAGAAGGATGGGAAAAAATAGAGTGTTTGTTTTAGCTTTGTTATGTTTGTTATGTTCGGAAAATGTTAGTGCGGAAAGTTTGACCTCAGAATATCAACAATTTAAAAATAATCTTAATACAAAGTACGGGCTTGACTATAATGTTGATGTTTCTGTTTTGGGGCAACGTACCAGTCCAAGTGGTAAAAATAATGCTGTTCAAGCGTATATTTATCCGGAGTTTGCTTGGACAACGTTTGATAACCATTATGGAACGGGTACATTAAATTTTGCTTATACAATTATTCGGTATGGAAATCATAACGCAAATGATTTGGCTAATAATTCTGGATATGTGACAGGTATTAACGATTATACGGATAACGAAAATCAATTTGATGAGTTATATTATACTTATCAATTGGGCGGTGATTGGAATTGGTTGACATTAGCTTTAGGTCAGTTCCCGCTTTATAATTTTGATGGAACTGATTATGATGAAAATCAACAAGTCAACTTTTTGAATGATGCTTTAGCTCAAAATGCTTCTGCTTCTTATTCAGATGCAGGAGTGGGTGGATATGTTCAAATTACCCCAAATGACGAGTGGAGTTTTGCGTTTGGTGGACAAGATGCTACGAATGTTGAAGCTCCGAGTATACGCTTTAATCATTTGGATGAAAATCACTATACAACGTTTGGATATGTAGCCTATACGCCGACAATTAAAGGTTTAGGTGAGGCAGAAGTTTCTTTGTTAGTCTATAATCAACCAGGTGTTACAGAACAGCCACAAACGACAAATGGTTGGTCTCTCAATTTGTCACAAAATATAGGTGAAAAATTTAGTGTTTTTGCACGTGTAAATGAAGTGAGCGGCAGTATGGAGGAAATCCGGCAATCTTGGGTTTTTGGAGGCGTGTATAATAATCCTTTAGATAGAAATCCTTTGGATCAGATTGGCCTTGCTTATGCATATAATAAAATTGATGAGGCGGCTGTGGGTGAAACGCTTTCCAGCGATGCAGAACAAGTTATCGAAGCCTATTGGGCGTGGGGAATTGGCGATATGCTGACCATTACACCGGATGTGCAATTATACATCAATCCGGCGCTCAACTCAAAGTCTGATTATGGTGTTGTGACCGGTTTAAGAGCAACAGTGTTCTTTTGATAAAAAGTTGGTTCTCACGTAATGTTTTTTTATCTGCTGTTGATGATTTCAATGGCAGATTTTATTTTAAATACATCGTTTAAATACAGCGTTTATGAATATTGAATTTCATTTGGATGTTTTTGGCTGTGTATTAATAGTAATTTGTTGATGTTTCTTCTTTAAAAAGGGGGTATGTAATCGGTAATTAAATTTCCGTTATGATAAAGAGGTTAGTAAAAAATGCGAAAGCTAGGATTTTTTGTTTTGATTATGTTAATTTCAGCTTGCCAATCCAAGCAGGTTATTGTTCCAGCTGTTGTTCATAATGTTAATACAACTCAGGAGGTTGTTGTGGAAAAAGCTCGTTTGCCAATAATTGGGGAAGTTGAACCTATTTATTTCTTGCCTATGAAATCTCCTTTTGCGGCTAGAATTGATACAGGTGCTACAACATCGTCTCTGGATTGTCGTGATGTGGAATATTTTGAACGTGACGGTGAAAAGTGGGTGTCCTTTAAGCTAAAAAATCGGAAAACAGGAGAAGAACATGTTTTTGAGAAAAAAATTGAACGTTCTTTCAAAGTTAAGCGTGCCGGACAAGATGAGAGCCGCAAAGCTGTAAAAATGGATGTCAAAATGGGAGATGAAGTATTTTCTGCAGTCTTTTCAATTGCGGACCGCTCAAGCTTTGACTATCAGGGATTGGTTGGACGTAATATCTTAACAGGAAGATTTTTGGTTGATACTTCAACTTCATATACATTGAACTAAGTGGGATGCTGATTATGAAACTAAATATAAATAAATTTTTTACAGTTCGGAAAGTCTTAAGCTTTTTGTTGCTTTGCTCAATAGGTTATTCTGCTTATAGTATTTATTATAAGGTGAAATATTGGGGGTTTTCAGTTTCTCCCAAAGCTGTTACGGATGTTTGGACGGTTGATGCCAAAATTTCATTTAATGCATTAGATGAAAAGGTACAGGTTTCTCTTGCGGTGCCAAATGATAAAGATGGTTTTAAAATTTTAAGTGAGGAAGTAGTTGCAAAAGGGTATAAAGTTACTCGCGATAAGAAAAATAGCAGAATTATATTGGATGCATCGCAAAAATCTGGTAAGCAGAATTTGTATTATCGCTTGAGTATTTATGATGATGCTCAAAATACAGCTCTTAATTCGTTATTGCCTGCCAAAATTGATAGGCCGATTTTGGCTGATGAGGAACGCTTGCAAATGCAAAAAATTTGGGAGATAGCTGATTCTCAAAAAGGTGATAAAGTTCAAAAAGCAATTTTAGCTATAAATCAGGAAATGGATAATCCGACGATGAGCTTAATTTTGCCTATAAATCATACGTCTAAGGAATTTGCGGAAAAAATTATTCAAGTTTTAGCATATAAAAGAATTCCGGCAAGAATTGCACGGACAATAAAACTTGAAGAAGGACGAAAAACCGAAAAACCAGATATCATGATTGAAGCATATCTTGATGGGCATTGGGGACTGTATGATTTAAATACGGCAAAAATCGGATTGCCTAAAAATTGGGTTATTATTCAGCGTGGCGGCGTGTCTCTTTTGGATGTTAAGGGTGGCGAAAATTCAACGGTTGTCTTTTCTGTTTTGAAATCGGTTGCTTCTCCTTTAAAAATGGCAGAACATCGTGCGAAGGCAAATGATAAGCTTTGGAGTTATAATTATTCTATGTATACACTGCCGGTATTTGAGCAAAATACTTTGAAGTGGTTAATGATCTTCCCTCTGGCTATCTTAGTTGTGGTAATTATGCGCAATATTATTGGGGTTTCTACCATGGGAACGTTTACCCCGATGCTATTGGCAATGGCTTTGGTTCGTACGGGATTTTGGCCGGGGTTGATTTGCTTTTCGGTTATGATTGCTTTGGGACTTATTATGCGAGCAGTTGTGGCTAAATTAAATTTGCTCTTGGTACCAAGAATTTCTTTTGTGGTTATTTTTGTTATCCTTCTTATTCAGGTTTTAACAGTTGTTGGATATAGATTAAATTATACAATTGTTAGTTCGGCAATCTTTTTCCCGATTATTATTACGGCGTGGATTATTGAGCGCGCATCCATTACATGGGAAGAAGATGGAGCGATGAATACACTAAAAGAAATCTTCTTCACTTTTATTACTGCCGTTGTAACATATTTTGTGATTAGCAACGAATATGTTCGTCATGTTATGTTTGCGTTTAATGAGCTTAATTTGGTTATTTTGTTTGTGGTTATGTTACTTGGTACGTATACAGGGTATCGTTTGACGGAATTGTTGCGTTTTGCTCCACTAATTCATAAGGACAATTGATATGTTTGAGTGGCTCTTTAATGGAAAAAAATTACGCGAAAACGGTGTTTTGGGGATGAATGACCGCAATTATTCGGTTATTGCAAAATACAATAAGCGTTCTCTTTATACATTGGTGGATGATAAGGTTAAGACGAAAAAACTTGCAAACAGTATCAATATCAATACGCCGAAAATGATTGGTATTATTGAATTTCAATATCAAGTTAAGAATCTTTTGGAAATTGTAAAGGGATATGATACTTTTGTAATTAAACCGGCGCACGGAAGTGGTGGAAAAGGTGTTTTGGTTATAAAAAAATATGATGCAGAACATTTTTACAGTGCATCTGGTGATATTTTAAGTTTTAAGGATATTTATCAGCATGTATCTAATACTCTAAGCGGATTGTTTAGTTTGGGCGGCAAATATGATGTGGCTCTTATTGAAGAAGCGGTTAATTTTAGTGATGTGTTCAAAAATTTTAGCTATCACGGTGTGCCTGATGTGCGGGTTATTGTTTATAAAGGGTTTCCGGCAATGGTTATGATGCGTTTGGCAACGAAAGAATCCGGTGGTCGTGCAAATTTACACCAAGGGGCTGTTGGTGTTGGGCTTGATGTACGAACAGGGCATCCGTTGAATGCTGTTATGCATAATAAACCAATTTTAGTGCATCCGGATACAAAAGCTAATTTGATGGATTTACGGGTACCGTTTTGGCGTGAACATTTAATTATTGGTTCTTTAGCATATGATATGACGGGGCTTGGATATTTGGGGGCGGATATTGTGTTAGATGAAAACCGCGGTCCGATGATGCTTGAGGTTAATGCACGTCCGGGGTTGGCTATTCAAATTGCTAATGGTAAAGGTTTGAAAAGCCGTTTGCAGGAAATTGATGAAACTTATCCATCTGGGCTTTCTGCTGAAGAAAGGGTGGACTTTGTCTTGAATCACTAAAAATAAATTCCTAAATATTTAGCTAGAGTTCTGTGATTTATGTCACAATTGTTTGAAGGAGTTAGAGATGTCTAATATTTTAGGTAAAAGTGAAACGAAAAGTTTGGATAAAAGCGATACAAAGAATTTGTCTGCTGAAGAAAAGAAACAGATAGGAATGAGCGAAACGCGTGGTAAAAAAATGAAATATTCTTATAATGTTGCTGATCCGGAAAATGCATTGGTCATGAAACTTAAAGATGGTGATGTTGTAATTGAGATGTTTCCTGACGCTGCTCCAAATCATGTGGCAAGAATAAAAGAATTGGTTCGCCAAGGATTTTATAACGGATTGAAGTTTCACCGTGTTATTGAAGGATTTATGGCGCAAACAGGTTGTCCTTTAGGAAACGGAACCGGTGGTAGCGGCAAAAAATTAAAAGCTGAATTTAATACTATTCCGCATAAAAGAGGAATTGTTTCTATGGCGCGCGCTATGCATCCGGATTCAGCAGATAGTCAATTCTTTATTTGCTATGCTGATTGTCCGCATTTGGATGGGCAATATACGGTTTGGGGCAAAGTTGTCTCCGGAATGGAATTTGTTGATAAAATCAAAAAGGGTGGCGGTTATAACGGAATGGTTAGCCAGCCGGATGAGATTATCAGTATGCAGGTTATTGCCGATTTATAAAGTTGAAATAAGTTGTTTTGTGAGGCGTTCTGTGGAACGCCTTTTTTTCATAGATACTAATAAAACGTACTAGATGAGATTTGACTAATAAAAAATTCTTCTTAGAAAGAGGCTTTTTGTTGGATATTTGTTATACGACGTGGTCTTTATATGAATTGCGTAAATTGCAATGGGTTATTGCAATCGCTAGAGCATCAGAAGCGTCATTGTTTTTGGGCTGACAGCCGGGAAGAAGAATTTTTACCATCGTTTCTACTTGGTTTTTATCTGCTTTTCCGACTCCGGTCAGCGCTTTTTTGATTTTGTTTGGTTCATACTCAAACAAGGGAATATTATAAAGTGCCGGCATTAAAAAAACGACACCTCTTGCCATGCTTAATTTTAAGGATGTTTCTGGGTTGGTATTCAGAAAAGTTATTTCTATTGAGGCTTCATCCGGTTTATATAGCTCTATTATTTTTTGAAGCTCTGTGAAAATTGTATGTAATCTTGTAGAAAGTGTTGCTTTTGCAGATGTCGGAATAAAACCGTCTGCCACATAGGACAGACGGTTTCCGTTTATATCAATTATTCCCCAACCAGTGGAGGATATGCTCGGGTCTAAACCCAAAACACGCATTATTCTGCCTCCAGTTGAGCCATAATATCTTCTGCAATTTCTGCATTATGGTAAACATGTTGAACGTCTTCGTCATCTTCTAAAGCGTCAACAAATTCTAAGAACTTCTTAGCTGTTTCCAAATCTGTAATTTCTGTTTTAACAGTTGGTTTCCAGTCTAAACGAGAAGCGGAAGGTGTGCCGAATTTCTTTTCAAGAGCTTCGGTTACGGCAGATAAATCTTCCGGTAATGTTTCAATGGCATGAATTTCACCATCGGATACCACATCGTTTGCTCCGGCTTCTAATGCTTCTTCAAACATTTTATCGGCGTCTGCAACGCTAGCGGGATATTCTATATAACCGATACGTTCAAAGTTGAAAGATACAGAGCCTGTTTCACCCATAGCGCCACCACGTTTACCGAAGATAGAGCGTACGTTGCTTGCAGTACGATTTTTATTATCAGTTAAAGCTTCTACAATAACGGCTACCTTGTTTGGTGAAAAACCTTCATAACGCATTGTGGTAAAATCTGCACCTCCTGCAACTTGTGTTGCTTTGGCGATAGCACGCTCAATATTATCTTTTGGCATACTTTCTGCTCTTGCTGCTTGGATGGCTAATCTTAAGCGTGGGTTTTTATCCGGTTCAGGTAAACCACTTTTAGCGGCAACGGTTATTTCTCTTGCAAGTTTTGCAAATACTCTTGCTTTTTTTGCATCTTGTGCACCTTTACGGTACATAATGTTCTTAAATTGGGAGTGTCCTGACATTTAGCATCTCCATATATCTATCAGTTAATGTTTATTTTTGTTGTTTTCTATAAAATCTTATAAAAAATAGTGCAAGCTTTTTTTGTTATTCTGCTTCATCAGCTAGTTTTGCATCTGTTAGTAGAAACATAGGAGCTTTTTTGCCAAAGACTTTATAGCGTTTGGATAAGTCTATTGCTTTTTTATCCAGTAAGGGAGGCTTTAAGTCTTGTTTGGCTCCGGGAATCGGTGTTTTTTCGGGTTGAGGTGCCTGTTGATTCTTTTCTTTTTTACTCATTTCTTGTGGTAAAGTCGGTTCAACAGATGCCACTTCTTCTTGCTTTTTATCTACTTTTATTTCTGCAGGTGTTTTTAGTATTTTATTCAGTATATCTTGAGTTTCTTTTGAACGTCTGGTGGTGAATACAATATTTTGTTTATTAACGGGCAATAATGCTAAGACTTTTTCTAAATTACTTAATTGGCGTTTCTTTTTAATAAGATTGATGTCATCAACTACAAGAATGTTTATGGTTGATAAATCCAGATTATTTTCATTTATATTTTCTAACAATAAGTCAGGGGATGCGATAATAACATTAGCTTCTTTTTCTGTATTTTCCGCATTACTCATTTCATGGTATTTGTTAAAAATAGAAAATTTATCTGAGATGTTTACAGATTCTTTGCTATCTGCGGCAATTATTAAAATATTTTGTCCTTGGTTTTGGGAAATGATATCAATTAACGGAAAAATATAGGAGCATGTTTTTCCGCAAGAACTTGGAGCAATGGTGAAAATATCTTTGCCGGAGAGGATTGAAGGAATTACGTCTTTTTGAACCGTTGTTGGCTCTTTATAACCTAAATCTTCAATCGCATGTATGGTTTTTTCACTTAAACCTAAATCACTAAAACTCATATTTCTTTCCCATTTGTCTTATTTAATTTCTTGAATACTATAACTTTATTGCGCAGTGTCAAGACCCTATGTAGATTTGCGTGTAAAAATTCGGAATGTTTAAATTTTATGTTTAAAAACATAGCTTTTTTAGAATTTTTGTGTTAAAGCGAGTATAGTTTTTATTGAGGTTGATGAAAAAATGGAAGAAACGCTTTTTTCTAGTCGGATAAAAAGACCGTTAGCGGATAGGTTACGTCCAAAAAGGTTGGAAGATGTTGTTGGGCAGGAACAAGTTTTGGGTGAAGATTCTCCTTTGGGAAGGATGCTTCAGACGGGGCGTATTTCTTCGTTTATTCTTTGGGGGCCTCCTGGTTGCGGAAAAACGACTATTGCCAGACTTATTGCCGAATATACAAATCTTTATTTTGAACAAATATCGGCGGTTTTTTCCGGAGTGACGGATTTAAAGAGGGTTTTTCAATATGCACAAGAGCGTCGTGTTACACAAGGTAAAGGTACGCTATTGTTTGTAGATGAAATTCATAGATTTAATAAATCGCAACAAGATGGCTTTTTGCCTTATGTAGAGGATGGAACGGTTATTTTAGTAGGTGCTACGACGGAGAATCCTTCTTTTGAACTTAATTCTGCGCTACTTTCCAGATGTCAGGTTTTTGTGCTCAATCGATTAACGCCTGAAAATTTTGAAGAGCTTTTACAGAGAGCTGAAAAAGAAGAAGGGATGAAATTGCCTCTTGATGAGGAAGCTCGTGAATTTATGAAAAATGTTGCTGATGGAGACGGACGCTATGTCCTTAACTTGGCAGAGAGTGTGTGGGCTTATGCCAAACCAGGGGAAATATTTGATAAAGAAAAATTGATGAAAATTATTCGCTCGCGCGCGCCTATTTATGATAAAGGTCGCGATGGGCATTATAATCTTATTTCTGCCGTACATAAATCTTTGAGAGGGTCAGATGTTGATGCGGCCTTATACTGGGTGAGCCGAATGATTGTTTCTGGGGAAGATCCGAGGTATATTTTGAGGCGTCTTATTCGTTTTGCAGTGGAAGATGTTTCTTTGGCGGATCCTAATGCGGTTACACAGGCGATTGCTTGTGCTGAGGTTTATGAGAGATTGGGTTCTCCAGAGGGGGATTTGGCTGTAATGCAATTAACCGCCTATTTGGCAACAGCTCCTAAATCTGCTGCAGTCTATAAAGCAATGCATAGCGCTTTTGATGCGGCTAGACAAACTGGTTCTTTGATGCCTCCAAAGCATATTTTGAATGCGCCGACTAAGCTGATGAAAGAATTGGGGTATCACGACGGATATATTTATGACCAAGATTTGGAAGATGGTTTTTCTGGTCAAAATTATTTTCCTGAGGAAATGGGGCGGAGACGGTTTTATAATCCGGTTGACAGAGGTTTTGAACGCGAAATAAAGAAGAGAATAGAATATTTTGATAAGTTAAGGGCGGAAAAGCAACGCGAACGTGCCAAAATGAATAAGAAGTAAATGCAAAATTTGCTCACTTTGGGGTTGATTTTTTTTCAAGCGTTGGTATGTTGTTTTTAGTAGAAAATTATTCTAAAAGTTTATTGTTATGAGTGTAGATTTAAAAGCGTTTGCTAAAGAACTTGTTAGTCTTAGAAGTAAAGAAGCGCAAGAGTTGGCTGAGGTACTGGAAAAAGAATATGGTATTGAGCTGAAACGTTTGGATGCAGGTGAAAATTTGCCTATTTCCGAAAAGCCTGTTTCTCGTCAAGTTCGCCGTAAAGTGGAACGAGAAGCTAAGAAAAGACGAAAATAATTAGTTTCTAAAAGCGTATTATTTAATGGTTTTGCAAAGAGCTCTTCTGTTTGAAGGGCTTTTTGTTTTATTCGCTTGTTTTTTTAGAGTTCTTCTGTTATGCTCCGAAGAACTTATGAAAGGAAATCGCATGTCTGGTGTTGAAATTGTAAAAGTTAAGGATTGTGACGATGGAATGCGTCTTAATCGGTGGTTTTTGAAATATTATCCAGGGTTGACTTTGGGACGATTACAAAAATTGTTGAGAACAAAGCAAATTAAGGTTAATGGAGCTAAAGCTGAAGCTAATACGCGTCTTGAGGCTGGGCAAGATATTAGAATTCCGCCGCTTGATAATGAAAAACAAGCTGTTCAACATCAAGAGGTTTCTTTTAAGGATGCGGCTTTTATTGAAAAATTGGTTATATACAAAGATGATAAAATTATCGTTCTTAATAAACCTTCCGGTTTAGCGGTGCAAGGAGGAACAAATACTAGTCGTCATATTGACGGAATGTTGGAAGCGCTTAAATTTGGTTATGAGGAAAAGCCTAAGCTTGTTCATCGTATTGATAAGGATACGAGTGGAATTCTTGTTTTGGCCAGAACACGGAAAATGGCTGATGTTTTAACAAAAGCTTTCAGAGAACACACTTTACGCAAAACGTATTTGGCTCTGACTAGAGGTGTGCCAAATCAAGAATTTGGCGAAATCAAAGCGCCGTTAGAAAAAATGGATGGGCGTGTTCAGGTAGTTGAAGGTGGAAAACCAGCAATTACGGAATATGAAGTAGTGGATAGAGTTGGCGATAAATATGCCTTGATTGCGGCTAGTCCTTTGACTGGGAGAACGCATCAGATTCGTGCACATTTAGAATATATTGGTGCGCCGATTTGGGGGGATGATAAGTACTTTGGCAGTGAACGAGATAAAAATAAACTCTTGGCGAACAAACTGCATTTGCATGCTTATAAAATAGATTTATCTTCTGTGTATGGCAAAAAAATGGTTGTAAAAGCGCAACTGCCTGACTATTTTAAAGAAAGTTTGAAATTACTCGGATTAAATCTTGGGGAGTAGGATGAAATGAAAAAATTTCTGAAAATTGTTCTTATTTCAGTTGTATCGGTTTGTATTTTATTTGTTGCAGCTGGATATATCCTTTTAACGCAGATTGATTTTAATGCGTATAAAAGCAGTATTATCAAAATTGTTTATAATAAAACCGGACGTCAGCTAACGATGGATAATATTCAATTGAAGCCTTCTTTCAATCCGGTGGTTGAAGTGCATAATGTTACTTTTTCTAATGCAAATTGGGCAAAAAATCCAGAAATGGTGTCTGCGCAATCGGTTGAATTGGGTTTCGCTTTGTTGCCATTATTTCATAAAAAAATAGAGATAGATACTTTTACGGTTCATGAAGCTGTTGTTAATTTAGAGATGAATCCGGAAGGAAAAGCAAATTGGGAATTTTCTGAAAATGATGTTTCTGAACCTGAAACACAAGCAAAGTCTGGTTTTAGTTTGATTAAATCTGCCTATGCTGAAGAAACGTTGGGAAATAAAGAGATTGCAGCTAAAGATGAATTTTTGTTGTCAGAATTGGTGGTCAGAAATCTTTTGTTAGACAATGTTCAAATTAATTATACAGATGCTGCTCAAAATACTCAGAGTTATAAAATCAATAATTTGGCGCTAACAGAGGCGGAGCTTGATAATATAAATTTTGATTTTAATGTTAACGATGGCTTATATAAAGGTGAGGGTGTTGCCGGTGGCTTTAGTAAACTGGAAAGTGCAGAAGGGTATCCGGTGCAGGGAACTTTTGATATTATGGGAATTCAGGCCTCGACGGATGTTTTGTTATATAATTTATTAAGCGATATTAGCTTTAAAGGTAATATAACAGCTCAAGGCTTTTTAGGGAAAAATAGTGGCTATAATGAATCTATTAGCACCAGAATCGAAGGAAACCTAACAAAAGTTAATGCGAATATTCAGAGTTTGATGTTCGCAGGAAACCTGATTAAAGGTACAATTTCTGTTGATATGACTTCAAAAGTTCCAGCAATTAGAGCAAATCTTAACAGCGATAAAATAGATATGGCTTCTTTTGTTCAGAAATCTCAAAAAGTAGCTGGATTTAGTTTGATTAAAGAAGCGCATGCTACAACACTTGTTCCAAATGAGCTTATACCTTATCAATATTTGTCAAATGTTGATGCCAAAGCAGATGTGTCTGTTGGGCAGTTGGTTAATAAGGATACGTTGTTAGCAAAAGATTTAACTCTTCAGGCTGAAGTTGTTAAGGGAATTCTAAATGTCAAGCTTAATAAAGGGCTAATTTTTGGAGGTACTGCTACTGCGGCATTTAATGTTAATGCAACTCAAAAATCAGTTTTGCTAAAGATGGATGTTAACAAGATGAATCTTAAACAAGCTCTGATGGCGATGGGTGATTTTTCAGCAGCTGTTGATTTTAAAAGTGGCAGTGAAACCGATATTATGGTTAATCTAATCGGGCAGGGTGATACGTTGGTTGATGTTACGGATTCTTTGAATGGACAGATGATAGTGATTCTTGATCAATCGCAATTGCATATTGGTAATATTGGTATGTTCAAAGGCAATGTTGTGTCGCAATTGCTTGATACACTTCGTATAACAAAAGGAAATGATGATTTGAATTTAAGATGTGCTGTTGTGCGTGCAGATTTGAAAGATGGTAAGGCACAAATTCCAAATGGAATTACCGTTAATGCAGATAAATTTACGATTGTTGCAACAGGTGATGTTAATTTGAGGAAAGATGAACTTAATTTGAGCTTTAAGCCGTTTGCCGGAAAATTAACAGATACTAATATTGCGAAGGTTTTGTCTTCTTTGGTTAAGCTGACAGGAACAGTTCAAAAGCCAAAAATCAGCGTAGATAGCGCTAACGCCATTAAAACAATTGTTGGGGTTACAACATCTGGTCCAGTTTATCTCGGAAGTCAAATGTTGTTGGAAAATGATGGTTCTCCGTGCTATACAGCTTTGCAGGGGACAGGATTTGAAACCAGATTCCCGAAACCGGATAATGTTGTAACACAAACTACTAATGATGTCGGACAGATTTTTAATGATAGCGTTGGGGCTGTGAAAGATACAACTAAGGGGATTATTGATATTCTTTCTGGTTCTATGAAGAATTTGAATAGGAATAAATAATTGTCTGATTTGAAAGAAATTGTTTGTTTGATTGGCAAACAGAAAAGTGAAATTGTTTGTCGGTTGTTGGATTTTTCGGCAACCGATACAATTTTGTATTTAGAAGATTGTGTAGCGGATGAACAAATTCTTTCTCGTGTGAAAAGGGCTATTTCTTTTGCTAATGAAATTTTGCAAACTCAATTTGAGAAAGTACAGGGATTTGAGGTTTCGGCTAAAAATTTGGCGCAAAAAGAACAATTGCAAAGATTTTTGGAGCAGTTAGATGATGCATCTTTGGCGATGTCGTATCTTGTTGCAACTGAGTTGAGATCGGTGTTGTTAGGTGTTTTGTTTTTGTATCATATTTTTTCTGTGCAAGAGATGTTTAATATTGCCTTTGCAGAGGAATTGTGTGAGCAAAGTAAATGGGGTAAAGATGAGGATACTCTTCATAGGCACGCGCAAATTTTGGAAAATTTAAAAAGGTGGGAAAAATTTTGCAATGAGAGAAGTTTATTTAAAAATTGAAGGTAGAGTTCAGGGAATCGGCTATCGTCGTTGGGCTGTTTCAAAAGCTCTTGAGATAGGAGGAATATCCGGTTGGGTTAGAAATGAAGACGATGGTAGTGTTGAAATCTTGATGAGCGGTGAAGATGACAAAATCAATCAAATGATTCAATGTTGTTATCAAGGCCCTCTTTTTGCAAGAGTTGATAAAATCTCATTTTTACCAGGGGTTAAAAATTATTTTTTGCCCCAAATTGAAGAAAATATTTTCAGACGTATTTAGATATAACTTTAATTTAGGTTAGGGTTAATTGTTTTAGCCTTGCAGAGCGTATATTTTTATCTGGTGTTTATTTCATTAAGGAGGAAAATATGCGTGTTGAAAAAAATTTAGAGAATGCCAAAGCATGTGTTTGTTTGTCGTGTCCTTCATATTCTACACATTGTAAAGGTAAAAATGGTCAGAATATTCCTTTTGATGTTTCTCATTTGAAACATTTAGAGCGGTTGTTTTGTGCTTTTGAAAAGAGCAACTGTATTCATGAGCATAAAGGGTGTTTGTGTGAGCATTGTCCTGTTTATAAAAAATATAACTTAAGCCAAGAAGAATATTGTTTGTTTACCGGCGGATTAAAATAGTATTGTCGGAGGTTTAGATGGTTAAGTCTTTAACAACAAAAACAGATAATACGGAAAAGCGCTTTTTACATTTGTACAGAGTGGTTCATGAAAGAGAAAAGTATTTAAGTACAGAGGCTTTAATTGTTCAATATAGTACCTTGTTGCGCTTTTTTGTGAAATTTTTGCAGCAAAAAGATAATTATAATCAGAATGTTGAGTTGGTTTTGTTTTTGATTTATTCAAAACTTGGGCGAATCTATTATGATGAAAGTGTTCGCAGTTTGGATAACAGTAAATGCTTTTTGGCTGCGGAATATTATAATCAGGCGTTGTCATTTGCGCGTAATGTTGATGATAAAACCAGAATTTTACTCGCTTTAAAAGATATTTATTATTATCTTAATGATGAGGATGCATATTTGAGGGTTGAAGAAACTTGGGCTGAAAATCATGAAATGCAAGATAAGTATCAAGCTTATATGATTTTGGCTCAAAATGCAGATACGCCTCATGCAAAAGTGAGATTTCTTGAGAAAGCGCTTAATTTGGTCTTAGAACAAAAAGAAAGCTTTTATGAAAAGTATCAGGATACACTTTTTATTTGCAGTCAATTGGCGGCTGTTTATGAATTATTGGGGGAGAGGGAAAAGGCTCTTAGAGTTAAAAAATTGCGAGAGAATACTTTGAAACTATTAAATTAGGAGGCTGTAATGGCATTATATACAACTGATTTGCTGATTTTAGGTTCTGGACCGGCCGGATATACGGCGGGGATTTATGCAATCAGAGCAGGACTTAAGACGACAATCGTATCGGGTAATCAAGAAGGTGGACAATTAACAATGACGACCAGTATTGAAAATTTTCCCGGATTTGAGGAAATCAGTGGTTTTGAGTTGATGGATAAGATGAAACAGCAGGCTTTGAAGCTGGGTGTTGAATTTGTTAACGACAATATTGTAGAGGTTGATTTTTCAAATCGTCCATTTGTGTGCAGTTCAGAGAACGGACATTCTTACAAAGCACGTGCTGTTATTATTGCAACGGGATCGTCCGCAAGATGGTTAAATATTCCATCTGAAAAGAAATTTTTGGGATATGGTGTGTCTGCCTGTGCAACATGTGACGGGTTCTTTTATCGGGGGAGAACGGTTGCAGTTGTCGGCGGTGGTAATTCGGCTGCTGCTGAGGCATTGTATCTGGCCTCATTGGCAGATAAGGTAATTTTGGTTCATAGACGTCATCAATTGCGCGCAGATAAAATATTACAAGATAGAATCCTTAATAATAAGAAAATTGTTGTTGAGTGGGATAGTGTTGTTGAAGAAATTGTTGGTGATGAGAATCCTTTGAAAGTTACAGGGGTTAAATTGCGCAATGTTGAAAATGATGAAATTAAAACAATTCCGTTAGATGGAGTATTTATTGCAGTTGGCCATCAACCTAATACGGAAATTTTTAAAGGTAATTTGGTTTTAGACAGTAAAGGCTATATTGTTACTCATGAAAATAGTTCTGCTACAGATGTAGAAGGTGTTTTTGCAGCAGGAGATGTTAAAGATCCTAAATATAAACAAGCGGTTATTTCTGCTGGAAGTGGTGCTATGGCAGCAATGGACGCCATTGAGTATTTGGATGAAAATTAACTCTATTGCCTAATTTCTACTGTATAGAGGCAGTATTTGGAATTTAATTGATATTTTTTGTGGAAAGCCAAGTTTGATCTATATTAACTTGGCTCTTCGTATGTTCGAAAAAGTAATAAATTTGAGGTTTTCTATTTTAATTTTATACATTAAATAAGAAGTTTAACAAATCACCATCTTGAACGACATAATCCTTACCTTCGGAGCGCATTTTTCCGGCTTCTTTGCAACCTTGTTCGCCTCCAAATTTGATATAGTCGTCATAAGATATTGTTTCTGCGCGGATGAAACCTCTTTCAAAATCAGAGTGAATAATTCCGGCGCATTGAGGTGCTTTAGAACCTTTTAAAAATGTCCATGCATGTACTTCTTTAGGACCAGCGGTAAAATAGGTCTCAAGGCCAAGTAATTCATAGCCGGCTTTTATAATTTTGGTTAAGCCTGTTTCTTCCAGTCCAAGTGCAGAAAGAAATTCTTGTTTTTCTTCTTCACTGTCTAATTGGGCAACTTCAGATTCAATTGCTGCAGATATGATAACTGCTTTGGCGTGTTCTTTTTCGGCTTTTTCAAATACTCTTTTGGAAAATTCGTTGCCAGTAGCAGCGCTGTCTTCATCAACATTGCAGACATATAAAACAGGTTTGGATGTTAAAAGCTGCATCATTTGGTATTGTTTCCATGCATCTTTGTCGTCTGGTGAAGGTGCTGCTGTGCGGGCAGGTTTGCCTTCGCGTAGTGCATTTATAATCGGTTCCATTACTCTGGCTCTGACGGCAGCCTCTTTATCTCCGCCGGTTTGTGCCTTTTTCTTAGTTTGTTCAAAGCGCTTTTCTAGTGATTCCAAATCGGCAATCATTAATTCTGTTTCTACAATTTCTGCATCGCGGATTGGATCAACGGAACCTTCAACATGGGTTATATTGTTATCTTCAAAGCAGCGTAAAACATGGATGATGGCATCTGTTTCGCGGATGTTGGCTAGAAATTGATTACCTAAACCTTCACCTTTTGATGCGCCTTTTACTAAACCGGCAATATCAACGAATTCAAGTTGGGTCGGAACAATGTTCTTGGGATGTACGATATTTGCTAATTCTTGTAAACGTTTATCAGGCACAGCGACTCGCCCCGTATTGGGTTCAATCGTGCAAAAAGGAAAGTTTGCTGCTTGGGCAGCGATTGTTTGTGTTAATGCATTGAAAAGTGTGGATTTGCCTACGTTTGGAAGACCTACGATACCACAATTAAATCCCATTTTATTGCTCCTGTTGTGTTTATTTTCTTTTTATGCGGTTATACTCGAGATGTAATCGTTTTGCAATAAAAAAATAAAGGTTTATCTTTTGATTGAAGGGAAATCATAGCTACTTGGTATTGTGCATACCAATTAAATTAGAGTAATAAGTCATGCCTTTATTTATCAAGTCGCCAATGCTATTTGTAATGAAATCCAGTCGTTCTTGCAAAATATCCATTTCTGCTTTAGAAAAGCGGGATAATACAAAGCTGGCTGTATCTGTGTGATGTTCTTGTGGAGAGCCGACACCGACGCGTATACGGTTATAATCCGGACCTATTTGTGAATCTATATTTTTTAACCCATTGTGTCCACCGGCTGAGCCGCCAATCTTAGCTTTTAATTTGCCCAAAGTTAAGTCTTTGTCATCATGAATAACAATAATGTTTTTGGGGGAGATTTTATAGAAATTTGCGACTTTTCCGACTGAATTTCCTGATAGATTCATAAAAGTTTGCGGTTTGAGCAACAGCACTTTCTCTCCATCTATTGTGCCTTCTGCCAATAATCCTTCAAATTTTGCTTTGAATGGTGAAAAATTATAGCGGCTGTGTATTTCATCAGCCGCCATAAATCCAATGTTATGGCGGGTTTTTGCATATTCTTCACCAGGATTGCCCAAACCTACCACTAAAAACATCTTTTTGCCCTATAATTCTTAGTTACGCATAAAGTCAACGTGAATAGGCATATCCGATACCGGGTCAAATTGTACATCTTTGCAGATTACTTTTTCAGATTTGCCATTTAAGGAAATGGTAATTACTGATTTATAGAAATCACGAAGATCAAGAGCCTTTTCAAGTTCAACAGGGTGTAAACTGATGTTTACAGCGTTTTTCTTGCCACCATATATAACTGCAGGAACGCGGCCTTCTCTACGACATGCACGAGCTGCCCCCTTACCTGCTTTTTCACGCAAATTTGCATTAAATGTAATTTCTGACATGTTTTTAATCCTTTTATAAAATTAAAACTACCAATCGACCTCCAGGGGTGCCGTTTGGTGTGGAATCTTATATATCTGATTGTTTTAAAAATCAAGTTGTTTTTAGAAAAAAAGAGGAAACAAAGTCTCCTCTTTTTTCTTTTCATGTTATTGTTGAGCCGGAACTTCTATTTGTGTTTTTAGATACTCTTTTTTATCTCTTAAGAATTTTAGTACCCCGACAGGAATTGAAAGAGTATACAGAGCGGTTAAAACGCCAAGAGTTAACCATGTTTGTGTGAACAAGAAGTTTGCAAGCAAAGCTACAATGATTAAGAGTGGAACAACCATAGAGGCTTTTATTTTGCTCTTTTTTAAAGAAATTGTCGGGATTCTGCTGGTTTCTAAGTACGAAACAAAGCACATCCATAATCCACAAAATAAATGGGTTCTTAGCACTAGTTCTGCTTCAACAAAATCAAAGCTTATTAAAATCGGCATCATAACCATTGCTGCTGCGGCTGGTGCCGGTACACCTGTGAAATAGTGTGACCAATAGGGCGGAATGGTTTTATCTTCCAACATGGTATTAAATCTGGCTAAACGCATGGCCATCCCCATTGCAAATAGTAGGCAGAAGAACCAGCCGATTTTTGGTAGATCAAACAAACACCACTGGAACATTAAAATTGCTGGAGCAACACCGAAACTTACAAAGTCGCTTAGAGAATCTAGCTCTGCACCGAATTTTGAAGAGGCTTTTAACATTCTGGCCAATCTTCCATCTAAGCCGTCAAACAAAGCAGCTAAGAAAATGAAGAGAACAGCTTTGCTCCAATCTTCCTGAACGGAATAACGAATTGATGTGATACCGGAGCAAAGTGCTAACATTGTAACTATATTGGGAACTAATTTCCGAAATGGAACTTCTGAAAATTTGTTCTTTGAAAATTTTATTTTCCTGTTTAAGGGTCTCATAAATTTACCTTTCTTCAAATATTTATGCCGAAACGTTGTTTCTGCCGCATAAAATAAAATTTAATGAAAATATGCGCTGCATATTAAAAACAGTCAAAATTTTAACCGGAAATAAAAAAAATACAAGTTTTATGTTGCATTTATATTTTTTTGTTTGTATAAGATATTTCCAGATGATTTGCGCTTGTGGCGGAACAGGTAGACGCTGCAGACTTAAAATCTGTTGGGAGCAATCCCGTGCCGGTTCGATTCCGGCCTAGCGCACCATCTTTTATGTTAAAACGCCCTTGTGGCGTTTTTTTGTTTTTATGTGTTTAGAATATTTCTTTTTCTTTTTTAGTTCTTTATTTTTTGTTTATTTTTTTCTAAGATGAGAGAAAATAGAAAGGAATATTAGATGATGAAGGCATTACTTTTGCATGGAACATGTGATGAAGAAGAATTTTTTGATGAAAATATGTCTTCACTCTCTAATGCCCATTGGTTTCCTTGGCTGCAAAAACAATTTTTGTGTCATGATATTTTATGTCAGACTCCTGAATTGCCAACGCCTTATAATCCTAATTATGAAGATTGGAAAACGATTTTTGAACGCTTTTATGATGAAGATGTTAAAGTTATTGTCGGGCATAGCGCAGGTGCCGGTTTTGTTTTAAAATGGTTGCAAGATAATCCTCAAACTGAATTGGATAAATTAGTTCTTGTGGCGCCTTGGTTAGATGTTGAAAAAGAATTTGGCGCTTTTTTAGATTTTGAGATGCAAAAGGGACTGCTTGATAATGTTCAAGAAACGTTGTTGTTTTATTCTAAGGATGATGAAGTTTCAATTATCAATAGTGTAGAAGTGATTTTATCTCATTGTGAAGATATAAAAGTACACCGTTTTGAAAATAAAGGTCATTTTGTTACAAGTACGATTGGAACTACCTTTAGAGAGCTCAAAGAGGCTATTTTTGTATAAGTTTTAGGGGGCAGTTTAGCTTTTGAAAAGTCTGTGTTTATTCTTTAGAGCATTACGGGAGGTTTTGTAGTTTGATGGTATTGAGGAGGATGTTTATGTTTGTTTATAAAGTTATATGTTATGTGGTGTTTTGTTTTTTATGGATTTCACCTTCATTTGCAAATTCTCCTTGGGAAGGAAAATGGGAGATGGGACGCTATACGGCGGCTGCTGGAGGGCTATTAGATATTCATGATTGTATGAATGAAAAATGTCTTTTTAGAATTACTTCTCTGCATGGAGTTCATACTTGTGATGTTAATGGGGTAATGGCAATTGATAAAAATCATGCGAGATTTTATAAGTCCACGGGGGAATATGGTGATGAATTTTCAGCGGAAGAAATACTGTTTGAGTTAGATCCTATGAAAAGAATTATTGATGTGCAGCACAAAAGTGGGCAATTTTGTGGTATGAGAGGCTATATAGATGGTATTTATGAACATGAAACTTTGCCATATCGATATCCGACAAGTTTTGATTGTTGGAGAGATAATCTAAATCAGGCGGAAATAACTATTTGCGCATCTCGTAAACTCTCTCAAGCTGATGTGGAGTTTGATACTAATTATAAGTCATTTAAAACAGCTGAATGGTTTGGTAATCGCAATAAATGTCAAAAGGATGAGGCTTGCTTATGGGATTTTTATAAAAAAGCTATTAAAGAGGCCTTTGAAAAGAACACAAAGAGTTCGTTTAATTTATGGGAGTATGTTCGTTATCAAAAGCAAAAATGGTATTATCCGACGGATTTGGCTTTGCTGAGGGATTATTTTGAGGCGAATATGAAAGAACCATATTTCTCTGCGTGGACAGTTACTTTAGGAGATGATTCTTATACAGCGTCTTGCGAAAATTGTTTGGCCAAATCTTATGGTATTGCTGGTTTATATACAATATGCGAATCAGCATGGTATATAGATGAGCATGAAATGTGGATTAGTTTTGTTTCGGCAAATTTAGATGCTCCGGAAGATGAGAAAATTCTTGTTTTTGCGTCACAGGGTAAAACACTTGATGATATGCCTGTATTTGTAAAAGAATATACAGAAGATTTGGTAAAACGTGGTAAGCATTCTTCTGATAGCATAGAATTGATGTTTTTTGAGACAGTAGAATAAGGTTATAGGATGAAACTCGTTGTTGATGTAATGTCGTGTCAGGATACTATAAAAAGTATTCTTCATTTTCAGACAGATGATAATTCTTTATATTGGCGGGAGACGTTGTTTTTGGTGTATCCTGGTTTAGATAAAAGTAAAGGGTTTGATGCGGATTGGCTTACCCGAAGAGAATATTTAAGCGAACAATTGAGCCTCTTATATGCACAAGCTGAAAATGATTTAAAAACTAAAGCGGGTATGTTTAATCAATATTGGTTAGAGAGAAAAAATGAAGTGATAGAAGTTTTTTCTAAGGTCTTTCAGATTAATTGTGCTGAGATTCTTGATGATATGTCGGCAAAAATTTCATTAAATCCAATTTGTCCGCGTGATATACATAGCCATTTTTTTACGATTTTCTATCGTTATGGAAAAGAGCAGTTTTTAATGACGGCAATACACGAGATGATACATTTTGTTTGGTTTCATGTATGGCATAAGCACTTTAAAGACAGTGTTTTACATTATGATGCACCGCATATTGAGTGGTTGCTAAGTGAGATGGTTGTTGATACTTTTGTTCATCAAACGGATATTGGAAAATTTTTTGATAGTTCTCGTGTAGAAAGGCCTGCGTATCGTTATTTTTATGATATGAAAGTTGGCGGTGAACCTATACTCGTACGGCTTGAAAAGTTTTATTTAAATGCAACATCTCTTGTAGATTTTATGGAGAAAGCTATTCAATATTGTCGCGAAAATGAGGCGTGTATTAGAAAACAAGTCCTTTAATATCTTGTTTTTAAGTGGAATTTAATTTTTGTAAGGTAATCTTTCTTATATTTGTTAAAGCAAGTTGAGCAAGGAGTTGCGAATGCGGTTGAAAGTTATTTTTGCAAATGTGATTCAAGAGATGATTCATGTTGGTTATAACGATAAAAATGAAAATCTTTTTACAGGCTTTCATCCTCATAGATATGTGGAATATTTTAAAAAACAGCAACCTGATATTTTATGTTTGGCAGAAGTGCTTATGGATACGCCTGATGGGGATAGCTCTTTTATTAAGCAAATTGTTGATGCTTGCGACTTTTCTTATTATCATAATTTAGTCGGTGAAAAAGCTTTTTTTGTTGATGATAAATTTTATGGCTTATCTATTTGTTCTAAATTTCCGTTTATGACTTATCAAGTTCAACAGCTCGCTAATCCTCAGATTGAGACAATACGTCCAAACGGAGATCATTGGGTTATGCATGATAAATTTATTCAAAAGGCAATTCTTAATTTGGGAAAAAATAAAATGTTAAATTTAGTGAATACGCATATGTTTCCTTTTCAACATTTTAATAGGCATTTCTGGGATGAAGAATTTGCTTCGTATCGTGCTCAGTGGGCAAAATTATTGAATTCAGATAATGGAGGACTTTCTTTAATTGCAGGAGATTTTAATACAGTCGGCATTGCAATAAATAAGGCTTTTCCGGAATTGGAAATAGGTAAATCGTTGCACTCTGTTGTTAATTATGATGGTAAGATGTTTCAGCCACGATATCCATATGATACGCAAATTGAATATATTTTAGCTTCTTCTTCGGTTCAGGTTATTTCAGCAAAAGCTGAAATGGTATATTCCGACCATCCGTTTTTGATTGCAGAAGTTGAGCTTTAAATACACTGTTAAGATTATTTACTTTTATTCAAAAATGTGGTAAAATATATTTACTAGGCGGGAGAGAAAGGTGCTATCGTTTGAAGAAATTTTAAATACAGTGTCTGATGATAAGTTGATGGTTGATTATCCATCACTTTCTCGTGATTTGCGGCAAAAAATGGGAGAAAATTATATTTCTGCCGATGTTCAAAAGTTTTATTTGGCTTATTATGCTAAAATGGCTGCAGAGCATGTGGGTTTTGCGCGTTTTTCTGAAAAAAATCAAAAAGGTTTTAAGACTGAAATTGAAAATTTATACGATAAAATTGCAGAACCTCGGCGCCAACAAGATTTTCTTGAAGAAATGGTTGCAAAGACGGCGTCTTTTATTGAAGATAGGCATTTTGAAGTGAATGTCGGTGCAAAAGTTTTTCATGGCGGAGAACCTAAGGCAGATAGAACTGTGGGCAAAAATTTTGCGTATAGAACGGATGCGGAAAAACCTGAAACTTATCAAAAACAGGGAGGAGCTTGGGAAACATCGCAGGATGGTGAAAAATTTCCGATTTGGGAAATCGGAACTATGAAAAACGGTCATGAAGATGTTTTGGTGGTTTCTGTTTATGATATTGCACATCGGGATAATTCATATGAAGCATGGCATGATTTTATTGAAAAATTTGATGAGATTTATTTATCAGATAAAGACAAATGGGAAAAAGGGCGGATTATTTTGGATGTTAGAGGTAATCGCGGTGGAGAGGATAAACCTATAGATCATGTGGCGAAAAGGCTGTATGGCAATATGGTTAATACTTATAAACGATGTGAAATTAAGGATACAGCAGTAGGAAATTGGATTTTACATAAGCATGGTGCTTTTAAACCTCAAAACTATGAGATGGATGGGTTAAAAGAAAGTGATATTGTGCAGAGAAAGTGTTTTTCCGGTGAAAATAGAGCCTTATTTGATGAAACACAAACTTTTTATCCCTTTAATGAAAAAGAGGGATATCATGGGCGCTTGGATGTTTTGATGTGTTCAAGAGTGGGATCTTCTGCAGAAAGTGCTTATACGTCCTTTTATCATCATCCAAATGTACGTTATATTGGAGAAAATACGCATGGTATGCAGCAATATACGCAAGGAACATTTGCAGCTCCTTGGGGTGGAAGTATGAGAGTTGCTTGGGGAAAATTGACTTATTGGGATAAAGAAGGCGAAAATATAGAAGTTATCGGGCATAAGCCTGATGTTAATTGTTCAGGAAAAGATGCTTTTGATGAGGCTTTGTTGATGGATAGAGATGAAGGGCGGGTTATCGGATATAGAGAGAAAAATGAACCTGTTTGTGGAAAACTAGCGTTTGTTGAATACGATCCAAAGGTGTCATCTGATTTAAGAAAGGCATATCATGCTAAATATATAAATCCGGCGTTGTTGATGATTGAAGAACAAAATAAAAAAGATAGAGTTGCTTTATGTTTGGGAAAAGCGAAGAGCCATTTTGCTAAACAAGACAATCCAAAGTCGGAAAATCAGACGATAAATATGTCTGCTTTAAATACGGCGTATTTTAAGAATATTAAAGGAAATAATGGAAAATAATTTATTGGAGGTTTTATGGTTAAAAATATCGGAATGATTGGTGATAGCATTGCACATGGTTATTATGATGAAAGAGATATGGGATTTTTTGCACGATTGGCAAAATTGATTTTGAATGAACATGAGGGGGAGTATGTTTTTAATAATTTAGCTCAATCCGGAGATAATATTGCGGATACGCAGAATAGAGCCGTTTTTGAGGATTTATCACGGCAATTTGATTTAATTTTGGTGAATATTGGTATAAATGACTTGAGGCGAAGAAAAGATAGTGATTTGCAATTAGACTTCTCTGAAGGTGTGCGCGAGATGTATTGGAATAAGTTGCTTGACGTTTTAGAACGCACAGGGGCTCAAGTTGTGGTTATGGATTTGATTCCTGTGATTGAAGAACGATATACGCCACAGGCTTCTTTGGTACGCTATAATTCAGATGTGGAACGTTATAACGAAATTATCAAATCTGTCTGCCTAAAAAGAAACATTGTCTTTTTCTCTCGTTATGATGTTTGGAAAAAACGTGATTTAAAACTTTTGTATAAAGATGCAACACACCCAAATGCAGCGGAGCACCAGATGTTGGCGGAGGAAATTTATCAATTTTTGGTTCAGAAAAAATTGATATAGTTGGTGTATTTTTACCGTCATAAAAAGTATACAGAAGTCCCTGTAAAAAAACCACTGTAAATAAATCTTTCACACAAAAAAGTCTATTTACAAAAATATGACCGTTTTTTTATCTGCATTGATTGTGTAGGGGATAGATATGTGTGAACATGTTAGGAAGCTATTTTATAAGTTAATATTTCATTTTGTTCGGAATAAACATCGCAGAAAACAACTTTATATTTGTTTGTCTAAGGTTGGAATTGCTAAATACCTAAAATTGGCAAAGTTAAGTGCGGAGGAAAATCAAAATAAAAAAGAATTTAAGTATTTTCTTTCGGTGGTTTGTATTATTAAAAATGAGGGTCCGTACCTTAGAGAGTGGATTGAATATCATAAATTAATCGGTGCCGAGCATTTTTATGTGTATGATAATGAGAGCTCTGACGATATAAAAGAGATATTAAAACCTTATATTGATGCCGGATTGGTGACATATATCTATTATCCCGGTAGAGATAAACAGGATCCTGCTTATATGGATGCTTGTCAGAATTTTGGGCAGGAAACAAAGTGGATGGCGGTAATTGATTTGGATGAATTTATTGTGTTACATAAGGCGAAGAATTTTCGGGAGTTTATGTCTGAATTTGCAGATGTTAGTCAGGTTAGCTTGCATTGGGTCTTTTATGGTAGTTCAGGCTATGAAAAGAAACCTGATGGGCTTGTGTTAGAGAATTTTAGAGGACACGCGGCTAAACCTGTTTTTACACCGAAATCTATATTTAACCCCAGAACCGTTGTAGATACGGGAGCGCATTATATGTGGGTTTGCGGTAAGTGGGTTAATGAAAATCATCAGGAATTTGGGAAATTTTCGGATAATCCTATTCAAAAAGCGCAAGTTAATCATTATGTGATTAAATCTTGGGAGGAATTTTATAATCGTAAAGTTGCGCGTGGGTGTGTTAATGGTTCTAGCACCTTTGGTGATGATTTGCGAAAATATTTTGATGAACATAATATAAATGATGTCTATGATGATTTAATGTTGCCTTATGTTGCGCGACTTAAGCCGATTTTAGGTAAATAGAGAATAGTTTTTTTGTTTAAAATGGCGTAGCGAATCCTTGTAAATTAATTTTATGAAAGGACTAGCGCTATGATTTATGGCTATATTCGTGTCAGTACAGATAAACAAACAACGGAAAATCAACATTTTGAGATTAAAGAATTTGCTCATAAAAATGATATTGTCATTGATAAATGGATTATGGAGACAATTAGCTCTACAAAAGAGTTGGAAAAACGTAAATTGGGGAAATTGCTTAAAAAACTTAGAGATGGTGATGTCTTGATTGCTTCAGAATTGTCCCGATTAGGACGTAATTTATTGCAGGTTATGAGTATTCTTCATCATTGTATGTCTTCCGGTGTACGGGTTTGGACGATTAAGGATAATTATCGCTTAGGTGCAGATATTCAATCTAAGGTTTTGGCGTTTGCATTTGGATTGTCTGCTGAAATTGAGCGAAACCTTATTTCTCAGAGGACAAAAGAGGCGTTATTGCGCTTAAAAGCAGAAGGGAAAATTTTGGGTAGACCAAAGGGGCGTAAAAATTCTAAATTAAAGTTAACTGGTAAAGATGGTAAGATTTTAGCAATGCGTATGGCTTATATTTCTAAGTCTCAAATTGCAAGAACATTGGGCGTTGATAGATTGACTCTTTCGCGCTATATGGCGGAGCATTTGAAAGATCCGTTACGAATCAGCAAAGACGTCTAAAATATGGATTATCATTTGATTAAGCTGATTTTTCATTGTTTGATGTCGTGCTGGTGTTGCGTCCTTTTAAATTGCTTAAAAATTGAGATTCCATCTTTAAGTATTGGTCCAACAGCCAGCGAGAGCGAGAGACTGAAAAGATTGTCAGTAACAGTAAGATGAAAATCACTTTGGGGTTTTCGGTTAGGAATTTGTGTACGACTGTTACAATGAAAAACGATGATACTAAAATGCGGAAACTGGTTAGAATAATTAATGGCAGTCGGTTTGCTTTTTTTGCCATCCACAAGCGATAATAGATCTTTGATACTTGTGTTTTGCCTGAGAAGAAATTACGAACACGTTGCATTTTATCATCGAGAGGTCGTGTCTCTGGCGCGCAGGAGCTTTCTTCTTGTGCGCATTGGGCGGCTAACTCTATTTCTTCAGCTTGTCTTTTGGGGAAAATCCAACTTAATTTATCTTTAATGAATTTTGTTGTGATGATGTTCCAACCGATGAGGGCTTTTAGAAATGGAGACATAAGTAAAAATGTGAGGGTTGTTAGGCAGATATTTGCCGGAATTCTGAAGGGGATCAGCGTGTTTATATAGGGACGTATCAATGTGGCAAACACAATGATGCTGTATAAAATAATTGAAAAAATAGATAAGCGGAGGAAATAATTTTTGAATAAAGCACTCCAGAGCCTTTCTTCATTATGTGTCATGGTTGTGGTGTATTTGTTTATATATTCTAGCCATTTATCGGGTAGTATACGATTTAGTTTTTTATAAGCAGGATCGGCGGCCTTTATCATCATGGGGGTTAAAAATGTGGTGATAACCGAAACGGCCACAATTATTGGATATACTTTGGCGCTGAGAACGTTCAGACTCATTCCCAGAGAGGCAATAATGAAAGCAAATTCCCCGACTTGTGCTAGAGAAAAACCTCCGTAAACGGCTGTCTTTAATGGTTGACCAGAGGCAACAAAGCCAAAGCATGAAAACAAGACTTTTCCGATGACGACAATTAAAGTGATGACAATAATTGGTTCGGCGTAAATGATGAACATTTGGGGATTTACCATCATGCCCACAGATACGAAAAATACGGCACCAAAAAAGTCTTTAAGTGGCTGTAAAATTTTTTCTATTCTGCCGATGAATTCTGTTTCTGCCAATATGGAACCCATTATGAAAGCGCCTAAGGCTGAGGAAAATCCTGATGATGTGGCTAATAAAACCATCCCAAAGCAAAGACTTATGGTGATAATAAGCAGCATTTCATCGGTTAGGTATTTTTGGATTTTTTCTAGAAAAGTCGGAACGAGGTATATTCCTATTATAAAGCAAAGAATTAAAAAGAAAATCAATTTTAAAGTGCTTAAACCTAAGGCTAGACCGTTAATGGTGCTGCCCAGCGCTATCGTCGGCAGTAAGACGAGCAATAATATTCCGACTAAATCTTCTACGATTAAAACACCAAAAACTAGATCGGTGAAACGTTGCTTTTTTATGTTTAAGTCATCGAAGGCTTTGATGATGATTGTTGTTGATGACATAGATATCATTGAACCTAAAAAGAAGCTGTCCATTGTTGACCAGCCGAGCATAAGTCCTGTGTTGTATCCTAAAAATAACATAAAGATGATATTGGCGTTGGCCGTTATCATGGCTGCTTTTCCAACGTTTAGCATTTTTTTGAAACTAAATTCCAGTCCTAACCCAAATAATAGGAAAATGACGCCAATGTCTGCCCAGAGGGTTAAATCCTCCTTGTCTTTGACGGTGGGGAGTAAATCAAAATATGGACCGGCAAAAATACCAGCTAAAACATAGCCTAAAACAATGGGTTGTTTGAGCTTCTTACATAGCAAGGTGGTTAGCCCTGCGTATATTGTGATTAAGGTTAAATCTATTATGAGTGAGTGTAGGGTATGCATTGCTTTGACTAAATGTTGTTATATATGAGTTACTTTTAAGCGGATTTTCTTTATTTCAGGTTAATAACTTTATATAAATACAAACTCTTAGTCATTTTTCAAGTTCAAACTCGTTATTTGTGGTGTGCTTAAAATATGAGGTTCCGCCATTATCCCATTTTACTTTGAGGCGGTTTTGGGGGAGAAACTCATATTTTGCGCAATTTCTATAGGTATTATTAAAGCTGCAAATGCGATTATTTTCTTGTTGGATGAATGTGTCTTCCCATTTCGGAGTTTTGAGATATATGAAAGGAGCTCCGGGTGGTGGGGTGAAAAAGTCAGAGGCTAATGCGAAGGGGACTTCTTTTATTCTCAAACCATGATATTGTTGTTCATATTTTAAATAGACGGTGAACAGTCTTTCTCCTAAATATGCAAAAGCAAGTTTTTGTTCTGTATTGCGTTGGGGGAGTTCATCTTTGATTTGTTGGTATAAGGGGCGTAAAATGCTAAATAGCCAAGAGGCATAATTATTTAATATTTCTCGGCGGGTTATGAACATATTCGTGGGGTAAAATCCCTTATCACTTTTAAGAGTTTTATTTGCAAAATCATACATATATGGGTACTTTTGGCGGATGATTTCCAATGCTTTATCCAAATCTGATATAATATGCTCCTTTTTATATTGTTCATACGTATTTATGCGTATGGGTTCTGAAACGATAATGTCGTGCGTTGCAAACCAGGGTAGAATATATTTTTTTTCAAGCTCTAAATTGTGTAAAAATTCATTAGCAAAACTTTCCAGGTGTTTAATCCCTAAATGGCGGAAGCGCATAGACGGAAAATTTAATAAAGGGTAGCGAGATTTGTCATTTAAGCATAGGAAGCGGCGGTAATGAAACATTCCGACATAAGGCGAATCGGTGTTTTTCCATATCCAATATAAGGCGGTTAATTCAGCAAAATAGCGGTTTAGGTTGGAGATATTTTCATTTGTATCATCACCTATCATATTTTGATTGAGCCAATCTATTTGTTGTTCTGTAAAGGTGCCTTGACGTGAAGGGGTGGCCGCAACTGCTCTTCCACCTTGTATGGGCGTGAAAATTTCATTTTTGATTAGAGGGGCCGGTTTGTAGTATACAACATATATTTTTAGGTAATCGGTTTTGTAGATGAATAAAATATAGCTGAAAAAGCATAAAATAAAAGCAGCAAATAAAGTGGTTATATAAAATAAACTTTTGCTGCTTTTCATGGGCGCACCTATTTGAATGTAATAATTACATTCTGTTTAAATTTTTTGTTAAGCAATAATATTCGGGTTAATCAAGGTTTCTATCTTTTGAATTTTATTCTTTACACTTGTTCTTTGGTGGTTTAATTGTTGTGCTTGATAGAAGTCAATCATCTGTTTATTTCTAACAAGTTTTGTGATATCTGACTTAACCCTTCTTTCTTCAAGCTTTAATTCACAAAGTTGCACTTGAAGTTTGTTAAAAGAATTGGTATTTGTCATCTGCTTACTCCAAAAGTTACATTTTTCGCTTTATGCGATTCTTGTTCTTCGCGCATATTATACTGTATTTTATGGTAAAAATCAAGCTATTTTGAGGGCAAATTTAAAAAATTAGTGAAAAAATATAAAATTATGCTAGTCTTATGCAAATATTGTCGTTATGTATTTTGAAAATGAAACTTTATTGATTGGATAGGAATATTATGACTGAAATTAAAAAAATCGGTATTTTAACAAGTGGCGGCGATTGCGCCGGTCTTAATGCTGTGGTTATGTCTGTGGTTAATTCTGCTGCAAAACTCGGTTGGGAAGTTTATGGTATTCATAATGGTACAGACGGTGTTACAGAATCTCCTTTGTCTTATGAAATCTTAACGGAAAGAAATTTTTCTGATACACCTTGGCCGCGTTTAGCCGGTTCTTACCTTGGTTCTTTGAATAAAGGTGTTAAAATGGAATCTCAGGCTGAAATTTCTAAGCGCTTCGGTAAAGGTGTGGCTGAGTTAGGTTTAGATGCTATTGTTGTTGTTGGCGGTGACGGTAGTATGAATATTGTTAGCAACTATTGCCATAATGCCGGTGTTAAAATGGTTGGTATTCCGAAAACGATTGATAATGACACTCCATTAACACAATATTCAGTTGGTTTTGATTCTGCTTGTCAGGTTTGTACAAATGCTGTTGATGCTTTGTGGAAAACAGCTCGCTCTCACCAACGTGCGCTGATTTTGGAAGTTATGGGACGTGATGCCGGCCATTTGGCTATGCGCTCTGCTGTTGCAGGATTTGCAGATGTTTGTTTGGTTCCGGAAATTCCTTATACTGTTGATGGTATTATCAATAAATTAAAGAGCATTAAGGCCAAGGGGCGTAATCACGCTGTTATTGTTGTTTCTGAAGGTGTTCACACCGAAACGGGTGAAATGGTTTCTAATACGAAGAATCTAATTGGTGAAAAAATTAATGGCGGAATTGGTGAATATTTGAGCGCAGCTATTAATGCTAAATATTCTGAATTCCAGACTCGTGTTACAAAATTAGGCCATGTTCAACGTGCCGGTGATCCGACTGCTTTTGATAGAGCTTTGGCTTGTGCTTTTGGTGCAAAGGCTGTTGAATTGTTGAAGGCAGGTCATACGGATGTTATGGTTGCGCTTAATGGCGATAAGTTAGTAACTTACTCTTTGGAGGAAGTTGTTGCTGAAGGTACGACCTTGTTGAATAAAGACAGCGTATATGTTAAAGCTGCTGTTGATATGGGAATGTATGTCGGCGAAATCTAATTGATTATATCTTAAAATTATAGGGCGGCAGTTTTGATTGCCGCCCTTTTTTACGGAAAATTAAAATTAGATTTTTTCAAAGTTTACGCGAGGGTCAACCAGTGAATAGGTTAGGTCGCTGATTAGTTTTAATATCAATCCTAAAAGCGCAAAAATGTACAATGTTCCAAATACAACCGGATAATCTCTGGTCATTATTGCTTCATAGCCTAAAAGTCCCATTCCATTTAAGCTGAAAATAATTTCTATCAATAAAGAGCCGGTAAAAAGAATTTTCATTAATAATCCAGGAAGTCCTGCTATAATTATCATCATAGCATTGCGAAAAACATGGTGGTATAAAATACGGTGCTCGGATAATCCTTTGGCTCTGGCGGTTAAAACGTATTGTTTACTTAGTTCATCCATAAAAGAGTTTTTTGTAAGCATGGTTAATGAGGCAATTCCTCCAATGACGATGCAGATGGTCGGGAGTGCCAAATGCCAGAAATAATCGCCTATTTTATGCCAAAAACTGAAAGTTTCCCATCCGTCTGAGGTTAAGCCTTTTAGGGGGAATATTTGAAAGTATGTTCCTCCTGCAAAAAGGACAATCAAAAGTACGGCAAACAGAAAAACAGGTATGGCTGAGCCGATAAAAATGATAAAAGAACTGACTACGTCAAATTCTTCGCCATCTTTGCGGGCTTTTTTTATTCCCAACGGTATGGCAATCAGATAAATGATTAGTGTTGACCAAAGTCCTAATGATATAGATACAGGAAGGCGTTCTTTGATGAGCTCTAAAACAGTTTTATCTTTGTAATAGCTCTTGCCAAAGTCAAAGCAAATATAGTCTTTCAGCATTTTGATGAAGCGTTCGTGTACTGGTTTATCAAAACCAAATTGCTTTTCTAATTCTTTAACCAAATCATCAGGGACTCCTTTGGCACCTTGATATTTTTGCTCGTTTAGGTTGGGCATTCCTGAGTTGATGTTTCCGGTGGCGCTTGTATTCATCCCTTTATATTGCGCAAGCATATATTCTACCGGTCCGCCGGGGGCTAATTGTATGATGGCGAAGTTAATGAGCAGTATGCCAAATAAGGTTACAGGTATCAATAGAAGTCTTTTGATGATGTAATTACGCATTTATTTTAATCCTTTTGCCACCATGTGTTTATGTCAACGCCAAGGTTTTGATTGTTTTGAGGAAAAGCAAATTTATCCCAATAAGCTATACGATCTGAGTCTGAGTACCAGTTGAAAATGACGTAGTGGTTAAATAAAAGGACGCGATCCAGTGCCTTGACATAAGCCGTATAAAGCTCATTATTTTCTGTTTCTATCAGCTTGCTAATCAGGTAATCTACAGCCGGATTTTTTATACCGATTATATTGTTGCTGCCTTTGGTATCTGCAGAAAGGCTGCCCCACAAATCTTTTTGCTCTGTTCCGGGCATATATATTCCGCCGAAACCTCCCACGATTATATCAAAATCAAAGTTGTCTAGCTTGTTTTTGTAGGTATTAATTTCTAATACACGTGTGGAGGCTTTGATTCCTATTTTGCGGAGGTTTTCTATGAATGGCAGGAGAACTCTTGTGAAAGAATTGCCATTTGCGGAGTTTATGATGATTTCAAACTCTAAGGGTTCCCCGGTTTTTAAATTGCACATTTTTTCATTGATGAAATCATATCCGGCTTCATTTAAGAGCTTTACGGCTAATTTTAAATTCTCTCGGTCGGATAGAGAATCGTTACGAAAGATACTTTCAACAGGTGTTGTCAAAATGTCTTGTGGGAGTTGATCTTGAATGGATTTTAGAATTTCCAGCTCTAAACCCTCCGGTAAACCGGTTGCGGCAAAGTGAGTATTTGCAAAGTAGCTCTTTAATCTCTCGTATTGATTGTAAAAGAGATTTTTATTTGCCCATGGAAAGTTGAACGCAAAATCTATGGCTTGTCTGACGCGGGCATCTTTGAATTTTTCTTTGCGGGTATTGAAAGCGAAAAATTGAGTTGTAGCCGGCCGATTGTGTTTAATCGCTTGTTTTTTTATTTTTCCGGTTTTTATGAGGTCATTGTCATGTCCGGTGGCCCAAGATTTTGCGATGTATTCATAGCGGACGTCAATGTTTCCGGCAAAAAGAGCTTGTAATGTTACGGTTGTATCTTGGTAGTAATCGTATTTTATTTCATCAAAGTTATAAAAACCTTTGCGGGTTGGTAAATCTTTTGCCCAATAATTCTTGTCTCTTTCAAAGATGATGTAGCGTCCGGCTTCAAACTTCTTTATTTGGTAGGGGCCGTTGCCAAGAAAAGGTGTTAAGGTAGGTTTGTCATATTCTCTGTTGTTAAAATCTTTAGCAGAAAAAATTTTTAAAGAACTTATAATTAGCGGTAGTTCGCGGTTTTTTGTGTTGGGTTTAAAATAAAAGCGAACATGGTGCGGGGTTATTTTTTCAACTCGGTCAATGTCTGCATAATAGAATCTATATACCGGAGAACCTTTGGTGATTAGAGCATTGAAGCTAAAAACGACATCGTCTGCTGTTATCGGTTCGCCATTGCTGAATTTTGCATGAGGATTGATAAAAAAGCCGATGAAACTTTTATCCGATGGTAGTTCAAATTTTTCTGCAATCAGAGGATAGACTGTTTCTATATCATCAGCGGGGGAATAGCCTAAACTGTCTAATGTCAGGGCTACGGCTTCTGTAGAGGCTGTTCCCTTAAAAATGTAAGGATTAAAGTTATCAAAAGTGCCATAGGCAGGTAATACTATTCGACCTTTTTTCGGAGCGTCAGGATTGACAAAGTCAAAATTTGTGAAACCTTTAGGATATAGTGGAGAATCCTTTAAGGATATATAATCTTGAATATTTATTTGAGGTTGGGGAGGAGGCAAAGTGTCTACTTTTTCATCGCAAATTGCAGTTTTACAAAATATTGTAGCACTCAACCCTATAATAATTAGGTACTTATTTATTGTTTTTATCATCCATCCAAGCTCCAAAAGGATATGCATATTCATCGTAGTTATTTTCCGGAGAAGCTTCTATTTCTTTTTCTATCTCATCTAAAGAGATGATTTTTTTTGCTTTTTCAGGTGATTGTTTTTTGTTTGTGTTATGGTCAAAGCTTGGTTCGGTTTTTAAATTGCGCAAAGCATTTTGCGTGTGTGCAAAGGATTTTATTATTTCTGGTTTCTTTTCTTGGTCTTTTGAGGATAACAGCTCCTCACGAATGGCCTGCATTCCCGCGTCTATATCGGCTGGCTGCGCTTTATTTGTCTGCGTTTCAGTTGTGTTTGTGCGGTCTATAGAACGTTGATTTTGAGGTGTGCTTATGCTGCGGTTTGTTTTAGTGTTTTCTGTGCGTGTTAAAAAAGATGGAAAGTTGTCACTTGTTTCTTCAGTTAAGCTGAACTCTTTTGTTTGGAGCGGCTTTGTTGCTGCCTTTTTTTCTATTGAGGAGGATTCATTTGTCTTTTTTAATTTTTCGGCAATGGGAATAATGATGTTATATACTTTTCCTAGGGCGCCATATTCTATCATATTATAGAAAATTCTTTCTCTGTCGTGCATTTCCAGAAGTTGGTATAAGCTTTTTGTTCTGGCTTCAAATTCAAGAATGCTTCCTTTGAGCAGCGGGTCTTTTTGTGCTTTTTCAAACAAATGCTCGGTAAATCCTATCTGAAAATTGTAGGTTTCTATGAAAGTTTTTGCAATTAACCAGCGTTCTCCACCAGCTGTTCTGGTCCATAGATGCTCTATCTGCGCACTAGAGATTGAATTGCTGCGTTTTATGATATCTGATAAGATTTCATTGCAATCTGAAATTAAACTGTTCAATTCTCGCAGCATAAAACTGCTTTTTATTTCTTTTTCTAGCGCAATCAGAGCGCAATTTAAAGCGTTTGTTGTTTCTGTGTTTTTATTCAACTGTTCGGTAATTCTTAAGTTTTGCAAGCGAATATCTTTTTGTTCTTGTACGCTTTTTACGATTGCAAATATCCCCCAGATTATTCCGATGGGAAAAATTAAAGCAAAAGTTATTTGGTAAAAAGTTTCCGGCGTGTTCGTTATGTTTTGCAGATTGATGCTCTTCAATCCGTATAAAAACCACAAAATGCTTGAAAAAGTAGCTATGAAAAACGACAAATTAAACACGTGATTACTCCCTTTTGATTTTTAGTTATTGTATCGTTTATGCTATATTTTGCAATTAAAAAATATGCAGAATACCTATGTTTTTGTGTATATTTAGGTGGCTTTGTGGTATATATGCAAAAAATATGATGAAATTTTTTTATTTTGTGGTATAGAGGGGCTAAGGTTAAATTTGTAAAGGTATAAAAAATGAATGAATCTACAGCTGTTGTGCTTGATTTTGAAAAAGATATTTTAGACATTGAAGAAAAAATTGAGCACCTTAAACTTCTGGCAAAAGATGAAGATATGGATATTACCAGAGAAATAAGACGCTTGGAGCGTAAACTTGGACAACATATCAACCGTACATATATGAATTTGTCGGCTTGGCAAAAGGCTCAAATTGCCAGACATCCCGGAAGACCGCACTGCTTAGATTATATTAAGGCTTTTGTTGACGATTTTACTCTGTTGGCTGGGGATAGATGTTTTGCTGATGATGAAGCTATGATTTGTGGTATCGGCAAAATTGATGGGCACGCCGTTGTTGTTATGGGACAGGAAAAAGGTAATGACCTTGAGACTAGAATTAAATATAATTTTGGTATGGCAAAGCCTGAAGGTTATCGTAAAGCTCAGAGAATGATGGAATTGGCTGATAAATTTCATTTGCCAGTTATTAGCTTTGTTGATACGGCTGGCGCTTATCCAGGGGTTGATGCGGAGGCTCGTGGTCAGGCTGAGGCTATTGCAACTTCTATTGAAAAGAGTTTACAAATCAAAACGCCGATTATTTCTGTTATCATTGGTGAAGGTGGTTCGGGTGGAGCTATTGCTATTGCTACGGCGAATCGTGTTTTGATGTTGGAACATTCTATTTATTCCGTTATTTCTCCGGAAGGGTGTGCTTCTATTTTGTGGCGTTCTAGTGATAAAACAAAAGAGGCTACAGAAGCTCTTCGTTTGACTGCTCAAGATTTGAAGGCTTTGGGGATTATTGATGAGATTATTAAGGAACCGATGGGGGGCGCTCATCGCAATCCGCAGCAGGCTATGCAATCTGTTAAAGATGTTATTTTGAAAAATCTCAGAGAATTAGAAAATGTTTCTCCGGATGATTTGAAAAAGCAACGTACAGAGAAATTCTTAAATATGGGTAGACATATTACCGCTGAATTTTAGATATTAAGGGCAGGATTAACTGCCCTTTTGTTTAGCTTTAATTTTCTTAAATACAGATTATTTCCTCCAATGTCCATTGTGTAGTGGACAGGTTCATTAGAGATTTCTGATGAAATCTTGAACTGAACGAAAACGCACGTTTGTGTGATTAATCATTTAATTTTGGAGGTAAATATGAGAGATTCTCAATCTAAATTTTCTAAGGATAAATCACAATCCGGTTCTTGTTCTAAACCTTCTTCAAATACAGCTTCTACTTCTGGCTGCCATTGTGGCTCTAAGCAGGCCGGTGCTGAAGTTGAAGAGATGGATATTATTGAAATGGAAGAAAAATAGTTGGGAGAGTTATGATGAGAAATACGGTTGCAAATGTTAATCAAAATAATCATGATTTGTCCGTTTCTCACAATCCTACTGATTTCAGAAGCCTGATGAATTATTTTTGGAACTTTATGGATAGTTCTAATGCCGATTTTACGGAATTGTCACCGAAAATTCAGGTTACTGAAGATAAAGATGCTGTTAAGGTCACGGCGGAAATTCCGGGAATCGATGAAAATGATATTGATTTGAAGGTGTCTGCTGATGGAATGCTCAGCATTGGAGGTGAGAAAAAGAATAAGTCTGAAGAAAGTACCAAAGATAATTATTTTTCTGAAATCTCGTATGGTACATTCAAGCGTACCATACAACTTCCTTGGGATTTGGATTACGAGGCAACAACTGCCAAATATGCAAATGGTGTGTTGACGGTTTCTATTCCGAAATCTCAAAATGAAAAGCAAAAGTTTAAAAAGATTAGTGTGGCTAAATCTTGAGGTTTAAACTTTTGATTTTGGAAGGGGTCGGCTGTTCTCTTTGAGAATGGCCGATTTTGTTGGTGTAAAAAAACTTGACAAAAAACTTGCTGTAATATATCAAAATACTAGGTGAGGCAAGCGCCTGGTATGTCCGCTAAAGTGATACATTGCCATTGTTTTTGTTTATATAGATTTCTTTTGAGATGACTTATTTATGCTTATCGGGCAGGCGTGTATGATAAGTTATCGGGAAAGGAATTTTATATGTTTGATTATATTGACGTTTTTAAATTAGAAGCAAAGTGTTTCTTAAAAGATTTTCGTAAAAAGCATCAAAAAGAAGTAGATGTGGCTGCTAAGTATTTTAGCGGTAAGTCTGATTTATCTCTTATGCAAGCTCAGCATATTGTTGCCAAAGAATATGGCTTTAATAGTTGGGATGATTTGATTTCTGCTGAAAAATGGGATTTGGCAGGGGCATTGAATGCAAAGCAAAATAAACGTTTAACTTCTCCTTTGAAAATATGGTATGGCAATGATGAATATAATTACAGTACACCCGAGAGGTTTGGTATCAAAAGTCCTGCTGTTAGGGAAGATTTAGACTTAGTTAATTATAGAGAAGTTCATTCGCATGGTGTTTCTTCTTATCTCCACATTAACAATTATGATGTTTCTGATGCTGATTTATCCGGTTTGGACGTTTCTAAGGCGACATTTGATGATTTTACAATTTGGCCTCAAGATAAAAGTAGGATGCCAAAAGACTTTAATCCGCAAGAATTTATGGAGAAACGAAAATATCCCGGGTTAGGTATACGGTTGCTTCATAAACGGGGTATTGATGGAAGCGGACGCAATGTTGCTATTATTGATGCTGGTGTTTTAAGACCTCATTTGGAATATCGGGAGAGTTTGGCTGACTATATTAACCTGAAAGAAGGAGATTTATCGCGTGCACAGGCTAACGGTGGATGGGGCGTTTCTGTTATGGTGGGTAAAACATGTGGTGTTGCGCCAAAAGCTAAGCTATACTATTTTGCCGTTGACTTTGTTAATAATGATTATTCTCAATATGCAAGAGCTCTTGATAAAGTTTGTGATTTACATCTTAAACTCAAATCTTTAGGGCAAAAAGGTATAGATGTTGTGGTGCTCAATAATTTATATGGTAAAGAGGATTTAGGGGGAGCGTTGCAACGTGCCAGAAGTCTCGGAATCTTTGTATGCATGCTTAGTTACACATATCCTGAAGGACAACGTGCTCAATTTTTGAAATCTAAAACGAATCTGTTGTTTGAATTTCCTCATGCAGCTAATCTAACAGATGTGGAGTGTCGTATGTATGGTGATGTTGATAATCCTGATGATTATGTGGTTCATAATAAGCGCGTATCTGGTGAAAATTCGTTGTGTGTGGTTGGGTATGGACAGACCGTTGCTTGTCAATATACAATTGGTTCTTATTTGTTTAATGCGACTTCTTCCTTGAGAACTTTTTGGCTAGGAGGTTTATATGCACTTGCTAAATGTGTTAAAGAAAATCTGACTTCAGAAGAATTTTTTAAAACGGCTTTTGACACCGGAGATTACCAAAAAGGAATCGGGGTAGTTGTCAATCCACAGAATTTGATTGCAAAATTAGCTCAATAAAAAGAGGGAGAAATCCCTCTCTTTTTTATTCATTAGTTGTTTTTTGTTGCAACGACTTTTTGATAAACACCGCCAAAATAGGTTTGTTGGGACCAACGACATGTTTCGGCGTGTGAGGCCATGCCTTTTATAGAGTTTTTCCATAAACTTTCAGCAAAAGGTTGATATAATCTGTTTATGGCGCGAATTATATATTTCAACGGGTGATATGAGGATGGCTGATGATAGTCTATGAACACGGCTTTTCCTCCTGGCTTGAGGGCTTTTAGAATGTTATCAATCATTTTTGTTCTGGTATATGGAGGAAGTTCGTGCAAAAGCATATAGCTGATGATGATATCATATTCTCCTTTGATGCCTTTTGATGCGTCGCCGTGGATATATTCTATTTTTTGTTCAAGATGTTTTTCTCGGCAATTTTCCAAGATTTTTGAGTTGATATCTACAATGGCGTATGAACCTAACATTCCTAATCCTGAGTACGCTTTTTCTATTTGTCCGCCCAAAGTTGCTCCGATTTGCAAAATATGTGAATGCGGAGAAATTTCTTTTTTGACTTCTTCGGTTAGAACGTGGTGGTATCCTAAAGTTAGTATATTCAGAACGAAAGCATTGTCTAAAAAGTTATATAATGAGGAATTTTGATATAACCATCCGTATATATCAGTTATGTAGGCGGGTAATTGTTTTTTTTCTGCTTTGGCCATGGGGTATCCTTTTATTGATTATTCGCAAGATTATCGGTTATGTATCCACGTTTTGCTGCTTCTATTACGGCAGAGGTTCTGTTTTTGACATTAAGGACTTTTAAGATGACGGTGATGTGGACTTTTACAGTTCCTTCCGTCAGATTTAATTTGTAAGCAATTTGTTTGTTTGATAATCCTTCTGCAATGCATTTGACAATTTCTATTTGGCGCTCTGTTAAACTTTTTTGAGGGGCTTCGTTTGTGCTATCAGCAAATTTTTCTAAAGCTTTTAATGGAGCAATATATTCTTTTTGTGTATTTTTATTGTTTTGAGTTGTTAGTGGGTTAGTGTATAGGAGTTCGTGAGGAATATAGACACCGCCGGCTAATACTAAATTTATAGCGCTGATAATAAGATTGTTAGAGGCTGTTTTGGGGATATATCCGGAAACACCAATGTCTAAAGTTTGTTGTAAAATCTCTTTGTCAAAAACAGCAGATATAATGATGATGGGGGTTTCCGGTTCAAGCGTGTGTATTTTGGTGAGAGCTTGTAACCAATTTGCGCCGGGCATAGCTAAATCTGTAATAATTAAATCAAAATTTTGTTTGTCTTCTAAAATGTTGAATATATCAGTATAACTTTGCGCTGTTGTAATTTCCGGATTAGGTAGGTTTTCTTTTAAGATAAACTCTAAACCTTTTAAAAACAATTCATGGTCATCTGCAATTAGTATTTTCATTTATTTGCTCCAATCTCCAGATATCATCTGCCAACATGATAAGGCTGCGGCTACAGCTGTTTCTGCTCTTAAAATACGAGGTCCTAAAGTTGCACCTTTGGCAAAAGTCAGACTTCTTAGTGTTTCTTGTTCCTCATTTGAGAATCCACCTTCAGGGCCAATCAAAAGTGCGGCTTTGTTTGATGGATTTTCTTTTAAAATGGTTAAAAAATTTTTGCTTTGTAAACTTTCATCCATAAAAAATAGGGGTCTTTCTTTGTCCCAAGTTCGTAAGATTTCTTTTAATTCTTTGGGAGTGGAAATTTCCGGTAAATCGGTGCGTCGGCATTGTTCGGCTGCTTCTATACTCTGTGCAATATAGCGCTCCAAACGGATGTTTTTGGTCATGGTATATTGTGTTATTACCGGTTGTATTTTACGACAACCTAATTCGGTTGCTTTTTCTATAACAAAGTCTGTTTTATCTTTTTTTAGCGGGGCAAATAAAAGCCAGATATCAGGGCAGGGAGTATATTTTTTTAATTGGTGGGTAATTTGTAATTGGCCTTGCTTTTTTTCAAGAGAGATTAAAATTGCTGAAAATTCGCCGGTTTGATTATCAAAGCATTGGATGGGTGTGTTTTGAGTAGCTCTGATGACATTTTTTAGATAGTGTGTTTGCTCTTCATCTAAAGTTATGATTTTGTTTTGAGCGAGCGGTTCTTTTATATATAAGCGAATAGTTTGTGCCATGTTCTTATTCTTTGTATAAAGTTATTTTATGCTATGATATTAGTAAATATGTGTTAAAGAATAGATAAAATTTTTAATATTAAAGGATACTGAATAAAATGATTATCACAGTAGATGGTCCGGCAGCCGCAGGTAAAGGGACGCTTTCACAAAAATTAGCAGATAAATACGGATTAGCTTATTTTGATACCGGTATGGTTTATAGGGCGGTTGGCCTGATGATGGTTAAAAATTCTTTTGATTTGGCGGATGCTTCGGTAGCAGAAAATATGGCTACACAGTTGACATTTGCCAAAATGATGGAACTATCTAAAGATAAGGATTTTCGTTCGTCGTTGGGGGGCAATGCGGCTTCTATTGTTTCTAGCTATTCTGGGGTGCGCTCGCGTTTGTTGGATATGCAGCGTAATTTTGCTAAAAATCCGACATTTGCAAATGGGACTCCTGCGCAGGGTGTGATTTATGATGGACGCGATACCGGCACGGTTATTTGTCCTCAAGCTGATGTTAAATTTTTTATTACGGCATCTTCTGAAGTTCGCGCTAAAAGAAGGTATGATGAATTTGTGCAAAAAGGTATGAATGTTCAGTATGAAGATGTTCTAAAAGATGTGATTGCTCGGGATGAACGGGATGCTAATCGTAAAGATGCTCCGATGAAACCAGCTAAAGATGCGGTGATTTTGGATACATCTGATATGGGAATTGATGAGGTTTTTCAAAAATCTGTTGCAATTATTGAAGAAATGCTTAAATAATCAAAAAAAATTAGGATAAGGAGCTTAGATATGCAAAATAAAAAATTGACAGACGCTGTATATTATGTCGGTGCTGATGATAAAACATTAGATTTGTTTGAAGGGCAATATGTTATTCCGGACGGTATTTCTTATAATTCATATGTGATTATGGATGAAAAAATTGCGGTTATGGATACAGTGGATAAAAGAGCAACAGATGAGTGGTTTAAGAATCTGGATGAAGTGCTGGGTAATAAAGAACCTGATTATTTGGTTGTTTTGCATATGGAACCGGATCATGCTGCCAATATTCAGCATTTTTTGGAAAAATATAAAAATGCTAAAATTGTAACGAATCCCAAAACCTTTAATATGATACCTCAATTTTTTGAACATCTGGATTTAGAAGGGCGGAAAATTGTTGTTAATGAAGGTGATGAATTAGTCTTGGGTGAACATTCTTTGACCTTTATTATGGCTCCAATGGTTCATTGGCCGGAAGTTATGGTTGCATATGAGAAAAAAGAGAAAATTTTGTTCTCGGCGGATGCGTTTGGTAAATTTGGTGCTCTGGATACAGATGATGGTGATTGGGACTGTGAGGCTCGTCGGTATTATATTAATATTGTTGGTAAATACGGTGTTCAAGTTCAATCTTTGCTCAAAAAAGCTGCAAATTTGGATATTCAAAAGATTTTTGCATTGCATGGACCTATGTTGACGGAGAATCTGGGACATTATATTGAAAAATATGATATTTGGAGCAGCTATCGTCCGGAAGATAAGGGGATATTTATTGCTTATGCCTCTGTTTATGGAAATACGAAGAAGGCTGCGGAAAAATTAAAAGAGATTTTGGAAGCAAAAGGTGCTCCTAAAGTTGCAATTGCTGATTTGGCTCGTGATGATATGGCTGAGGCTGTAGAAGATGCTTTTCGTTATGATAGATTGGTTTTGGCGTCTATTACATATGATGGTGGCATATTCCCTTGTATGGAAAGCTTTATTGCTCATCTTAAACATAAAAATTACCAGAATCGCAAAGTTGCTTTTATGGAAAATGGGTCTTGGGCTCCGTTAGCTGCAAAAAAAATGAAAGCAGAATTGGAAAGTTGTAAGAATTTGACGTTTTTGAATAATACCGTTTCAATTAGGTCTGCTTTGAAAGATGCTGATGTTAAGCAGTTAGAGAATTTGGCTGATGAATTGCTAAGTGATTGATACGCTTGTTAAAGTGATGAGGAAAGAAAGCGGTCTGGGTTAATACAGACTGCTTTCTTTGTATTTGGGGAGAAGGTTGCTTTGGTATGAGAAAATATCTTGCAAAAAATTATTTTTTAAGTATGGTGTAGACGCGTTATTTATTATTTTAAACTTTTAATTTTTATGAAAAGAAATGTGTATATTTTTCGTCATGGTGAAACAGATTATAATCTGGAATACAGATGGCAAGGATGTGGATTAGATCCGGTTTTAAATGGAAATGGTTTGGATCAAGCTAAGCAATTAGCGGAGAAAGTTGCTTCTCTTAGATTAACTATCCTTTATAGCTCACCTTTGGTGCGAGCTGTGCAAACGGCCAATATCTTAGCGCAGAGAATTGGAATTGATGTCCCAATTATTATTCTTCAGGATTTGCGTGAGGGGCATTTTGGTGATGTTGAAGGGTTGACTTTTACAGAGGTTCGAGGGCAATTTGGTGAGGATTTTGTTAACAGCGTTTGTTGGCCGACCGTTGAAACTTGGAATAGAGCTTTTCCGCATGGTGAGAGTAAACATGATATGTTTAATCGTGCATTGGGGTGTTTGAACTACATCTTGCGTTGTACAAATGAAGTAAATATCGGAATTGTTTGTCACGCAGGTATTATGAGTGCATTGAAGTGTGGTTTGAATTTAGAGCAGACTCCAAATCCTAATTGTTCGGTGTTGCATTTGCAATATGATCCGGAAACGCATCTGTTTGAACAGATTCATGACTAAAGAGAGCCGCTTTATGCGGCTTTTTGTTTGTGTAAATTCAATGAAATTTTTAACGATGTGTTAGGTTTATTTTTTTATAGTTTGGGAGGAAAGTAGATTTTGGAGAGATGATGAGATGACCCCTATTATTGGTATGGTACGCTATTCTGTTGATGCGGCTTTTGCTAAGGATCATCCAGATAAAATGTTTAATTTATGGGAAGATCCTTATTTTTCTCAACGTTTGTCTATGTTTGAAGGGATTACGCTGAATTCGTTTAGTCAGCAGACGAATTCAAATTTTATGTTACTGGTTTATCATTCTGACAAGATGCCTGAAGAAAAAAAAAGAATTTTTACGGCGTTGGAGAAGAAATATTCGTTTATGCAAAATATCTTTATTATGGGTGCAAAGATGCAGATTCCTGAAGAATTAACGCAGGAGAAAATGCTAACTTTTCGTATTGATAATGATGATGGGGTTCCTGTTAATTTTATAGAAAAATTGGCGCATATATGTCATCAAAATGAAGGATTTTATGATGATGTTGCTTTGACTTTTCCGAGAATCCGAAAGTTGGCACGTATAGACGAGGATAAATACCAAACTGACTGTTCTATTTTTCCGTCAAATGCCATAGGTTTGGCTTATTTATCTACTAAACAGGAAAATATTATGAATTGCGGAAATCATCGTTTAGTTCCGTATCACTATCGTACTCTCTTTTTAGATGGTACGGGCGGGTTACAGGTCATTCATGGTACAAATGTTGCTAATGGTTTTAAAAAAGTTTATGATAAAAAATCTGATTTGCAGTTTTTTGACGGGGCTCAGATGGCTGAAATATTGAAGAATGAGGGGTATTCAGAGGTTGATTTAAAAAGTATACCAATTTTGCCGAATCCATATTGATATTCGTTATTTGATAATTTTGAAGGGGAAATGGTGCACCCGGCGAGGTTCGAACTCGCAACCTTTGGCGTCGGAGGCCAACACTCTATCCAATTGAGCTACGGGTACTTACTTTCTTTGCATCTCTGCTTTATATATCCTATTTTTTTATTATTCCAGTATTTTTTCGCTTTTTTGCGAAGATTTTACTTGACTTCTAGTGATTATCTTTGTATGTATGAGCAAAAGTTTTTGAGTAAAGGATATTAAAAATGGCTAAGAAATGTGAAATTTCCGGCACTGGCGTTATGAGCGGTAATAATGTAAGTCACGCTAACAATAGAACTCGCCGTCGCTTTTTGCCGAATCTGCAAGTTGTTTCTCTTTTAAGCGAAGCTCTTGGTAAAATCTATAAATTGAGAATTTGTACAAAGACTCTTCGTTCTATTGAACATAAAGGTGGTCTTGATGCTTATTTGATGGCTACTCCGGATGCTAAGTTGTCTGAAGAAGCTAAAAAAATTAAAAAAGTTATTGCAGGTAAAATTGCTGCATAAAACTTGCTAAATAAATTTTTATAAAAGGCTACTTCGGTAGCCTTTTTTGTGTTTGGTGCATAGAGTTTTGGTGTTTATCTGTTTGTAACAGATGTGTGAGTATGGGAGATTTTGCTTGCATTTTGGTGTTTTACGATATATAGATACAAAGTCTTCGGGACGTAGTTCAGCCTGGTAGAGCGCTTGCATGGGGTGCAAGAAGTCGGAGGTTCGAATCCTCTCGTCCCGACCACATAGAAGAGGCCTGCAGAGTAGCAGGCCTTTTTAGAGAAGTTGTTTAATATCATACTGCGTTAAAAAGTTTTTATTTGATAGCATTAAATTTTCTGGCAAAGCGTTAATATCAAACCACTTCCATTCGGCGCATTTGTTGGGCTCCATAATTTTGGGGGAGCCTTGATACTTGTGACAGCACAAGTGAAGGGTTATGTAGTGTTTCCCGCTTTCTTTATAAAAATCATTCGTGACGCCTTGAAGAGTTACATCTTGAGGATTTATTTGTAAACCTGTTTCTTCTAAGGCTTCTCTAACGGCGGCTTGCTCATTACTTTCACCGTATTCCATATGACCTCCGGGGGGACACCATGTGCCTTTACTGTGTTCGCTCTTTCTTAGCCCTAAAAGAAGTTGATTTTGAGGGTTAAAAATATATAGTCCGACTCCTACTTTTATTTGCTGTTCCATCTTTAGTCCTTTTTATATGAAAAAAGCCACATCTTGTGGCTTTTTAATTTTTATTCTAACCAGTATTCTATGGTTGATACAACACGAACTGTTTTTTCTATTTGTTGTGATTCGGAGTTTCCCCTCGTTTGTTCTCGAGGGAGAATAGAAAAGACTCCTTGATTAGCGCGACGGATTTTGCCCACGATGCTTCCGGAACTCTTTGCAAATTCATAAGCTGCTTCTTTGGCGTTTTTGGTCGCTTCTTCCAGCATCTTCGGCTTGATATCATTTAATTTTGTGAAAATGTAAGACACGGGGTATTCATAGGACGAACTGTCAAAAATGATACCTTTGGAGATTAAATTATCAGTCTTAGTTAAAGATTCTTCTACTAAATCTACATTAGTGCTGCGTACGGTAATTGTTTGAGACAAAATGAAGCGCATATCGTTATTTTCATTGTTACGGTATGGATTAGCCATCAAATCGTTCGTTTCAATGCGACCTAATTTAATTTCTGTTTCTGTGAAACCTTGTTGCTTTAAAAAAGCGAGAATCTCTGATGCTTGAGAGGTGATTTCTTTTTGTGCGCTGAATAATTCTTTGCCGGTGATTACAAATTTGAGTTTCCATATTGCTAAGTCGGCTTTGACGTCCATTTCTGATAGACCTTTTACGGTTACGGAATTGTTGTCTAGTTTAGCTTTGTAATAGTAATAGCCGGGAAAGAAGCCCCCTAAGATGAGACCTAAGGCTAAAAGTGCTGCTGAGATGATTTTTTTCATGTTGGCATCCTCTATATATAGTTGAATTTATGTTCTCAATCCTAATTGAAATTTGCGAAGATACAAGAAAAAACTTTACCTTTTCAGGTAAAGCTTTTGAAAAGATTATTTTAGATTTAAATCTTTTATCCAACCGGATATTCCTAATGTTCGGCTTTGGTATCCAACCCATCCGTCTTTGCTGACATTGCAACCGGAGCATTGCGCTGTTAAGTCTGTTATTGTGTTTTGTTCACCGCCGCCACCGTGGGTGATAAATGGAATGATTGTTTTGCCGCTTAAATTATTGTCTGCCAAAAAGGTGCTTACAGCCGGTGCAATTGTTCCCCACCAATTCGGAGAACCCAAGAAAATTATATCATATTGGGAAATGTTATTTACTTTTCCTTTTAATGTAGGGCGAAAGCCTTCATTTATTTCTCTTTTGGCTTGTGCTGTTGTTGCACGATACTCTTCCGGATATGTTTGTTCTGTTTCTATCCGATATATGTCTCCACCCACTTTTTCATGGATGGCTTCGGCGACTTCTTTTGTGTTGCCGGACCAAGAATAGTAGGCGACTAAAATCTTTTTGTTTGCCATATTCTGCTCTGGATTTGTTTGTGCTAAAGTTGTATTGGCGGTTAAAAAGATGGCAGATGTTGCCAAAAATATTTTCTTAAATAAATTACTGATGTTCATCTTCATATCTCTCCTTTCTGTTATTCTGTAGGTAAGTATAATTTTTAGAGTATACTCTAAGTCAAGAGCTTTTTTATGATATTTTATTTGTTGAGCCTTTTAGAATAATAGAGGCCTATTTCAAATAGAGCATAGGTGGGGATTGTCAGCATAAGCTGGCTAACTACATCCGGCGGGGTTAAAATGGCCGCAATGATTAAAATTAATGTAAAAATATAGGGACGTTTGGCTTTAACCGTTTCATATGTGCAGATACCTGATTTTATGAGGGAATAGGTTATCAAGGGAAATTGAAACATTATTCCAAAAATGACTGATAACCATAAGCTTAACCCTATAACGTTTGAAATGCCTAGGGTGGCTTTTAATTCCGGTGTGGCAAAACCTGCACCAAATTTGATAATCAGTGGTAAAATAAAACTGATACAAAAACAAACTCCCAAAATGAATAGTGAGCTAGAGCTTAAAATTATCCGTTTGATGAAATATCGTTCGTTTTCATATAGCGCAGGGAGAATAAAATTCCATAATTGTTTGGCTATGTATGGAAAACATGTTACGAAATCTAAAACCAGTGCAATTTTTATTTGTAAAATAAAGACTTCTGCCGGTGAAAAAAAGTTTAGCGTTACCGGTAAGTCTTGAATAAGAATCTTTATCAGCCAATCCAGAAAATAAGGAGATAAATACAGCGTTAGCGGTAATATAATCGCAAGAGATATTAGACAGCGCAATAATGTATTTCGCAAGGCCTCTAAATGCGAAATGAGTGTTTCTTCATCTGATGGAGTTTGTTCGTTATTGCTCATTTAATCCTTTTTATTCTTGGAATCATCTTCTTGTTGAGCTACTTTTTCTATTGTTTCTTTTAGACTGTCTGCTTCGTTTTGTAGAGCTTCTTTTGCTTTTTTATATTCATAAGAGGCTTTTCCAAATGCTTTGGCGAGTTCCGGTATACGCTTGCCTCCGAAAAGTAATAAGACAACAACTAATATTAAAATGAGTTCACTTAATCCGATAGACATATTTTTCTCCTTATTGTTTCAGTGTTTTTTGAGTTTCTAAAGCTTGTACCTTTATGGCGGATACAGGGCAAACTGCTTGGCACGCTCCGCATCCGATACATTTATCTGCATCAACTTTTGGGAAATCTCCTTGTTCTTTGGTAATTGCTGAGCGCGGACATTCCATGACGCACAATCCACATTGTATGCACGAATCGATGTTAACGGAGGCTAGACCGATTTGGGTGTGTCGTTTTTCTTTTAGGGTTAGTCTTTGTATAGCACCACTTGGGCATACTTCTGAACATTTATGGCAATTATAATCACAAAAGCTTTTTTGATATTTTATATGCACAGCCGGAAATTCTTCATCAGCCTTTTGAATGATTTTCATGGGGCAATTTGCAACACAAAGATTGCAATTTAAACATTTATTGGCAAAGTCTTTGGTGTTTCCGGCTCCGGGGGGAAGTAAAACGTTTTTTAGCTTCTTTACGACATTGTCACCAAGTTTAATACCGCTTTTGTAAGCTATGGCCAGAACGGCTAATGTTCCGGCTCCGATGAGAAATTGCCGACGTCCGGAATTTAGAGGAGTATTTGATTTTTGTGCTTTTTCTTTTTTATATGAAATACCACCATTATGGCAAAGGGTTAGGCAACGAAAACATTTTATGCATGTTTCATTGTTTATTGTTTTGTTTTTGAAATCAATACAGCCCGAAGGACATTTTTGGGTGCATAAACCGCAGGCTACACAAGAATCTTTGTCAATTTGAAGCTTATAAATTGAGTGACGGGCTATTAGGCCGAGGAGTGTACCAACCGGGCAAATATTGGTGCAGAAATATCTGCCTTTAAACCATGTTAAAAAGGCAATAATTACGATAATTGTTATGCCATAGGTTGTTCCGCTGATAGCTGATCCGAAAATAGAGTATGGATCAATTAAGCGCATAAAATAAGCTGTTCCGCCTAAAAGAGTACCAAAAGCTATGGCTGCTATGAAATATTTGATTGAAGAGCTCTTTTGTGTGGGGAGTTTCTTGCGGTGGAAAATGAGCAGATATAGTTCTTGCAAGAGACCCAGAGGACATATTGTTGAGCAGTATATTCTTCCGAATAGCAATGTTAGAAGCAAAAGAAAAGCAATTAGTATCCCCGGGAATATTGTGAAGCTTGTTATAGAGCTCTGAATTAAAGGGGCTACGTTTAAATCAAATATCTTTATTGGGTAAAATAGTCCCAGTACTCCGCCAATGCATAGCGTTGCTACTATGAGTGCGATTGTTATTCGTGTTTTTTGAAGTGTTTTGGCTTTTAGCATCTTGTTTTCCTCTGCGTATTTGTCTTAAGAGTACTGGGGGAGATGTTTTTTATCAAGAATTTTTCTTGGTTATTAGCTTTTATTTCAAAAGAAGCAGGTTTTTGCACCTGCTTCTTGTGAGGTTATAGATTTAAGCTTTTTTTCCCATCTCATAAGCTTCTTTGAGGGCAGGACTACCCTTGATATCGCCTATTTGCCAAGCACCTGTTCCGTAGATGACGCCTTTTTCTTTGGTTCCTTCTAAGCAATCTTCCGTGAAACCTCGAAAGCTCTCTAGTACTCGCTGCATGTTTTGGCGGCTGTTATCAGCTGCGGCTATGATAAAATAAAAATCTTTGTTTTTGATTTCTTCATATCTTGGAACTGTACGGTCTATCAGGGTTTTCATTTGCCCATTCATATTGTAAAAGTATACAGGTGTTGCCATGACAATAACGTCGGCTTTTACCATTTTATCTAAAATTTTTTCCATATCGTCTTTCTGCACGCATTTGTGTGTGGTGTTGCATACGCCACAACCGCGGCAAAAGTTAATTTTATAATCGTTTAAGTGTATCTTTTCTACGTTATTTCCTGTTTCAAGGGCACCTTTTATGAATTCATCGCATAAGGTATCTGAATTTCCGCCTTTGCGAAAGCTTGCAGATAGAACTAAAATGTTTTTGCTCATTATTTGTACTCCTCATCAGTTACGGGTTCTTGCCATGTGGTGGTATTGTTTGGAACGTTGGTTTCTATAGAAATATGTGTAAACCATGAATTTGGTGCAGCGCCATGCCAGTGTTTGACGTTTGGTGCTATTCTTACAATATCTCCTTTATGTAATATACGAAGTTCTCCATTTTGCTCTTGGTAGCGTCCTTCGCCGTTGAGTGCGAGAAGGATTTGTCCGCCGCTGTGGCTGTGCCAATTGGTTCTTGCTCCCGGTTCAAAGGTGACATTGCCTATCGGGGCGTTGAAAATATCGTCTTTTTCGCTTAGCATATTTAAATAGGTTTGTCCGGTGAAAAATTTTCCATAGGGATTTTTTTCACCTTGTGCAAAAATTGTGTCTATGGGTGCTTTAGTCATTTCGAATGCTCCTAGTGTTGGTGTTGAAATCGTTAGCATAATTGCACTTACATATAGGGTTAAGTTTTTACATTTCATTAGTCTACCTCCAATCAAAATCAGTTCGACTCGTTTCGTTATTAACGATAATTGTTAGAGCTTACTCTAAGTCAAGAGCTTTTTATAATTTGTAGAAAAATTATACACTTAGAGTCTACTCTAAGGTTTGCTTTAGGTTGACAATGTTTTTGTTTGTTGTATGTTTTTTGTAACAAGGAGCGAAAAATGCGATATTCTATAGGACAAGTTGCTAAAAAATTAGGCCTGACAACTCATACAATTCGTTATTATGATAAAGAGGGATTGTTGCCTTTTATTAGAAAAGGCTCATCCGGAGCACGTGTGTTTGAAGAAGATGATGTGGATTGGCTGATTATTGTTGAATGTTTGAAGGGGACGGGGATGCCCTTAAAAGAGATTAAAAAGTATATTCAACTTTGTCAGCAGGGTGATGAAACATTACAAACTCGCTTTGAGATGTTTAAGCGGCAAAAAGTTAAAATTGAAGAACAGATGTCTACGTTGCAAAAGTATATGGAAAAAATTAATTTTAAAATCGCATATTACGGTGACGCCGTTAAACATGGTACGGATGATATATATACTCGTAATAAATGGCTGGCAGCTGAGAGAGAAAGACTTTTTGGTCATAAATAATTTAAATGATCCCTTTTATTGCTGCAAAAATGGGTGAACTTGGTTGTTTCTCGTGGTGATCTTTTATCAATAATTGGTAAAAGTAAATGAGAGAGAATAAACGCACGGAACAGGTTAGGCCTAATTGTGTGTTTTTGCGTGAATTGATTAGATTGATTAATGTGTTACGTTTGATATTCTCTCTTTTGCATATATTATCGACAGCATCCCATTCTGCAGCGGCGAGACGCATGCTTGTTTTGTGGTGATTAATAAAAATTACTTTGCTCAATAATTGGGTCATACCTATCTCCTTTGTACTTTTTATCTAGTATATAGTACATTTTTATTAATATTCAATTTATATTTGTATTTTATTTCTAAAAATGAAAAATTTTGCTAACATAAAATTAATTTTTTTTAATCATTATAGAATTATGTTTTCTTAGGGGGTGCTATGATTAAGAAAATTTTGTGTTTTGTTGCTTTGATTCTTTTTGCGGAAAATAGTGTTGCACAGTATGCTAAACCAGGGTGGTTTGTTGCTGGTGATGCTGTAGAAATGAATCAAGAAATAAGTATTGAAAACAGCGGACAAGTATCGAATAGGCTACAAAAACGTTCCTTACGACAAACTCAATATCAAGCACCAAAAAAACAGCAGTTTCGTAATAAAATGGAAAATGTTACGGACAGTGGCTTTGCCTTGAGTGAGAGTGAACTTAAATTCGCTTCTTTATTATTAAAGCAAGAATACAATGCAAATAAGGGTAACAATTTTGTGATTGCACCCTTGTCTTTTTATGCAACGTCTGTTTTGCTGGCAAATGGGGTGGTTGATTCAACTTTGCTAGAATTTTCTAAACTTTTTTCTATTTTTCGTTTAACTGATGTAAATGCAACGTTGAAATCTTATTTGGCTTCAAAAAATAAATCGTACGAGTGGAATATATCACTTTGGGGAAACGTTTTTAGTCAAAGATATCGGACAATGATTGGTGATATTTTGGGGGCTGAAACTTGGAGTATGCAAGGAAGTACAGATGTTCTTAATTCTTGGATGAGCGAGAAGACTGAAGGAATAGTTGATGAAGTGGTTGCCTCGCGTCCTGTTAATGATGATGAATTGTATGTTGTTTCATCATTGGGGTTTCAGCAGAATTGGCAACAGGCTTTTGATGAGAAATTAACAAAGGAGAAAATTTTTTATGCGGCTACAGGAGAAGAGACGGTAGTTAATATGATGTATCAGCATGGTACATTTGAATATTTTGAAAACGATTTTATGCAGGTGGTTCGTCTGTTTTTTAGTTCAGGAGATTACATTACTTTTTATCTTCCAAGAGAAAATGCGGATTTTGATAAATTTATAGCGAATTTTGAAGATTATAAAATGATGCCGGAAATGTATTCTATTGAACTGGATTTATTTATTCCGAGATTTCAACTTTCATATAATTGGAAAAATATTAAAGATGTTTTTGGTGAATTTGGTGTTTCGAATATCTTTTCTCCAATATATAATTTTGCTAAGATGATAAGTTATGATGTTCAAGCGCAGGTTTCAGATATTATTCTTAATACTAGATTTAGAATTGATGAAGGTGTTTCTGCTGCAGAGGATGGTATTTTGTCTGATAATGATATAAAAAATCCATCGACAAATACTTCCGCTTTGTTTAATGCAAATAGGCCTTTTGTTTTTATGCTTAATAAGGGGGATATGATAGGTGTTGTGGCGGTTGGAGATAAAATGTCCAGAGAAATGAAAGAAAATCAACAAATTGATAAGGTTGGTAAAGTTGTTGTTAAAGAACGTAAAAATGGTTCTCCAGAATGGTATGAAGATAAAAATTACCAAGGGGATTTTGTTCTTAAAAGAGAATTAAGATGAAGCGAGCTTTCTGGAAGCGATGTTTTTAATTTGAGAAAGTCTTGGTGGTAGTTTAAGCTAATCCTTTGAGTGTTTCGTAAATAAGGGACATTCTATCTGTCGATGGTTCTTTTTTTCGAGGTTGTTTTAGTGCTGTTCTGCAATAAACTAGCGCAAATAAGCGAACGGAATATGTTAATCCCAATTTTGTATCTCTGTTGGCGTCAATGACTTCAAAGAGGCTTTTTCTTTTTATTTTCTCGCGCTCGCAAATGGTATCCAGTGCTTTCCACTCTGCGGGAGCTAAGCGTATACTCGTTTTACGGTTGTATATTGAAATAACTTTATTTGATAGTGATGCCATGATGTCTCCTTTGCTTTAGGTTATATATTGAGATATTAAAATTTTATTTAATTTTATGCAACTAATATTTGTAACATTTTATTTTTTTTCTAAAAAGTTGTTGAATATCTTGTGCAAATGTGTATTAGAATATAAACTGGTTTGGAGATGTTATGATATATGGACGTGATATTTTAGCTTTTAGAAAAGTTATTAGAGAAATTCAAGATAGATGTGTGCAACTGTTTTGGAATAATGCGGATGATCCTGCTGCGGATATTTTTGAAAATATTTGCGAATGGTGTCAAAATCAACTTATAATCATAACTAAATTTGAGTCGGAAACTAATCAGCTTACTATAACTAAAATAGATAAATTAAATAAAATTATTCATGACGCATATTATTCTCCATGGTTGTATTCTGATGGATATCTTGATGCAGATGATGTTGTTAAGCTAGATGATAATGAGTTGGGGCTGCGTCAGACCTCTCGTGCTCCGGATTTACAGGATTTTTATCAAATTTTGCATGTTTTGGAGCAGAAGGAGAGTGCTCTTGAAATAAAAAATAAGATTAATACACTATTGCACGAGAATATATGTTAAGTTATGTAAAAGCTATAATGCAGCGATTGTTTCAGCTATTTGTTTAGCCGTATTTAAAAGCGATGGTTTGGCGTTATTTTCGTTGTGTTTTATTTTTGCTATATCAAAGGCATATCCGTTGTCAAAAAGTGACTGTACGAAGCGTAAGTGCTTTGGGGTGAGCCAGTTTGTGCCTATAAAAATGCGTAAATCTTTTTCTGTTGCCGTGGCTTCGCTGCACATGGAGACGGAATCTCCGGTGACAATCAGATTATCGGCGCAGGCCAAAAATCCTAAGTAGGGATTTTTATCCTTGCTTCCCCATAAATAGGCATAATGAGGATATTTTTCTAAATACGACATTATCTTTTTTTCTGCTTCAACTCCTGTGCGGCGTGAGGTGGTGATGAGTAGAGATCCTCCCTCTTGCTCTTTTAAGTTGACGACAGCTTTTGCCAGGGCTTCTGCATTTTCTATTGTGAAAGGTTTCTTTTTTATGGAACCTCCAATAATAAGAGCTGTTATTGGGTGAGGAAGATTGGCAAATTGTGAATGCCATTCTTGGTAAGCAGAGTTTAACTTTTCCTTGGTGACAAAATGAGGACAGCCGATTGTGTAATGAATGTTTGGGGTTTGAATTTTGTTTTTATCATGCTCTGGGGTGAAAACTAAATCAAATTCTTTCAGCCCAGTTCTTCCAATATGTCCTAATTGTATTAATTTTGTGTCGGAGTGGTGTTTTTTTATGTAGCGCGCAATTGGAGCCGTTCTTCTGGTTGAAGAGAGTACGATATCTGGATAAGGAGCGTTAATTTCTGCTTTTGATTGAGGTGTTAACCCAAGTAAAGTTTTGCCACGGATAAAATTAGGTAATCCTGCTAACTTTGTGTATTCTAATTCTTTATATATAACATTTATATCTGAGGGGTTAAGGTAGTTTGCAATTCCTTCTGCCTGATGACGGCTTCCGGCACGATTGTCTAACAGAATCCATATACTTCTCATGAGCCTGACTTTTAAAATGAAATCAAATCTTTATCTTTTGTTAAGTTATATATGATATGGATATATTTGCAAGAAGAATTTTGAGAGTATACGAAGATGTTTAAGAGTTTAATTTTTACAGCTATTTTTACAGTTTCCTTGGTTGTTTCCGCGCATGCACAAGTTGCTGCATTAAATGAGGCTAAATATATTACAACTCTAAAAGTGGTCGCTGATCACAAAATGAAAGATGCGGATTTGGTTTCAGATATTGATAAGTTGCGGCAAAATAAAAATTTTAATAGAGATTTGGTTCAGATGTTGGCTAAATTGGATAATGATAAGCCTAATAGCGCTAAAAATTTGAAAATTAAAAGAATTTTGGAAAGAGCTGGTAAAGAAATTTATAACGAACTTAAATAAGGAAGGTGGTTAGTTATGAAAAAAGTTGTGTGTCTGTTAGCATTGTTGCTGGGTGCATGTACGACGGAATATGTATTGATGGATGAAAATGCTAATCCTGTTGAGGAAGGATATTATACTCAATTGGATGGTGAAAAATCTTCTTTTGATGAAAATCTTGTTAGTCAGGATGTCTTGACTGTATCAGAGCGGGAACTTACGGCAAATAATGTTTTTGTTGTGGGTGAAGGAAGCGATTTTGTTACCTATCAATACAAGAATGTCCGTGTAGATGAGATTTCTCCGTTAGCTTCTATGTATTGTGCAGATGTTGCTTATGGCGGCTCTCCATACTTAAGAGAAGTTACAATGTATCATAATGGTTTTATGCGGGCAACGTTTGATTGCGTTAATCTTGCAATCTAAAAGCTTATTCCCTATATAGTATCAAAAGGGGATATGATGTTATGGTAAAAAATCTTTATGATGTGTTAGGTGTAGCTAAAACGGCTACTGAGGCAGAAATTAAGTCTCAATATCGTAAATTGGCTCGTAAATATCATCCGGATTTAAATAAAGATGATAAAAATGCTGCGGAGAAATTTAAAGAAGTTTCTGCCGCTTATGATATTTTGGGTGATAAGGATAAACGACAGAAGTACGATAACCATGAAATAGATGAAGAAGGAAAACCGACCGGATTTGGCGCGGGCGGCTTTAATCCCGGGGGTGGAACATATAGAACGTATTCTACAAATGGGTTTAATGGCGCTCAAGGTTTTAGTGGTGCAGGTGGCTTTGATTTTTCGTCACTATTTGGAGATGATATCTTTAGCCAGTTTAGCAACGCCGGTGGAGCGGGGTTTGGCTCAACTGCCGGATTTAATACCAGAAGGGCTCAAAAAGGTCAGGATGTATCATACTCACTTGATGTAGACTTTTTGGATGCAGCTAAAGGTGCTGAAAAATATATTTCTATTAATGGAAAGAGATTAAGTGTTAAAATTCCTGCCGGTACAACGACTGGTCAAACGTTGCGTCTTAAAGGGCAGGGAATGCCTGGAATTAATGGTGGAGCGGCCGGTGATGCGTTGATTACGTTAACAGTTGGGCAACATCCATATTTTAAAGCGGAAGGACGTGATATCCTTATCGATTTGCCAATCTCGATGAAAGAGGCTGTTTTGGGGGCTAAGGTTATTGTGCCTACGCTTAGCGGTAAGGTTAGCGTTAAAATTCCGCCATATGCCTCTAGCGGTGAAAAATTGCGTTTGAAAGGCAAAGGGATTAAAACGGCTGATGGTGTAGGCGATGAAATTGTAAATTTGGCTATTATGGCGCCGAAAGCTAAAGATGCTGCTTTGGAAGCGGCTCTTAACGATATGCCGGATGAACAGTTGAGGACGTTTTAATGCATTTTGAAGCCTTAGAAAATTTTGAATGGTATAATGATCCTGAAAATGTCCGCTTTGAAGACGATGCGATGATTATTTACGCTCGTCCCGATACGGATTTTTGGCAGAGTATACATCGAGGGTTTAAAAAGGATGATGGTCATTTTTTCTTTTGCCGACAAAATGGAGATTTCATTTTGACCTTAAAGTGGAAATTCAGTCAATTAGAAAAATTTTCACAATGCGGCATTATGGTAAGAATTGATGAACGTAATTGGTTTAAGGCTTCTTTGATGAATGAACAAGCTCATCAGAATGTTTTGGCCTCGTCTTATACCGTGGCCGGACATTCTGATTGGGCTGGTGTTGATTTGCCTCAAGATGTGGAGGAAATTTGGTATCGTCTCAATCGTGTTGGGGACGATTATATTTTTTCCTATTCTTTGGACGGTGTTCAGTTTATTAAAAGTAGAATGTTCTATTTGCAGAGTTATGAAGAAGTAAAAGTTGGGGCTTATATTGCGAGCCCGAATTGTGAGAATTTTTTTGCGGAACTTTCTGGATTAAAATTAGGACTATAGTGCTTGTTTTTAAAGGAATCGCTTTCTTAATAAGCCGTAAAAATATTTGTTTTAAATGGAAAAATTTTTTCTTGACAAGTTGAAAAAAATGTTGTTTTTTTTATCCTGTTTGTAACATACATTTTAGTATGTATCTATAATTTCAGGAGGCTTAATGGCTAGAAAATGCAAAGAAGATGCTGAAAAAACAAGGCAGGCTGTATTGGAATCTGCGTTGGATGTTTTTTCAGAAAAAGGATTTGCAAAAGCAACATTTGATGAAATTGCTGCACGTGCAGGTTTTACAAAAGGAGCAGTGTACTGGTACTTTAGAAATAAAGCAGATTTAGTCGCAGCTTTGATTGAAGAATATGTTGAACGTAAACGTGCAGAATTAGCTCCGGTTGTACCAGAAGGAAATACTTTGGATGATTTGCTTAATTATTTCGTTTTATGGGCAGAAGCTAGTGAAAAAGATCAACGCTTTTCTCGTTTTAATCGGTTTATGTCTTGTCAAATGGAATGGTCAGAGGCCGTTATTGATAGAGTAGATAAAGCCAGAGCTTTGAGTAAAAATCATCATTTAGAAAAAATTAACGCAGTTTTGGTAGAATCAAAGAGCAAGGGTGAGTTGCGTGATGATATTGATATAGAAATTATGTCTCACGTGATTATGTCTACTTATGTCGGAATTATTTTTTCTGTTTTGAGTAAAAGAGTTAATTTTAGTATGGTTGAAATGGTTCGGGCCGGTCTAAGCGCGCTGCTTAGAGGGCTTAAAAAGTAGGAAGGTCAAAATGCACAAAGTTAAGTTGGCAGAAGTTATTAAAAAAGTTGATAAAGAAGAGGGGTTGAAAATTATGAAGAAAAGTTATTTATTTGCGGGCGTCGTCGCTTTGCTTGCGGTTATAGCAGGTTGCCATTTTTATGGGCAAAAATCTGAAATGGCAGGTATGCCGGCAGTTAATGTGACGGTGGCTGATGTTAAAGAAGAAGAAATAAATAACCCCAAAACTTATGTGGCATTGGTTGAAGCTATTAATAGTGTTGATGTTGTTGCTAAGGTTAGCGGTAGCTTGGATAAAGTAAATTTTGTTGAAGGCAGCTTTGTTAAAAAAGATGATCCTTTGTTTATTATTGATAAAGATACTTATCAAGCTAACTACAATTTGGCTAAGGCACAATTGGAAAGTGCAAAGGCTAATTTGACGAAGACAGAGCGTGATTATAATCGTCAGAAACAGTTGAGTGCTAAAAATATTGCTTCAAAAGCAACTTATGATAGTGCAGAAAGTGCTTATTTGCAGGCAAAAGCAGCTGTTTCTCAGGCAGAGGCTCAGTTAGACTTGGCTAAGATTGATTTAGATAATACAGAAGTTAAAGCATATATTGATGGATATATCGGAAAGACACAAGTTACGGAAGGTAACTATGTTAATGCTTCTGCGGAGCCTTTGGCTCGTGTTGTGCAAATTAACCCGATTAGAATCGCTTTCTCTTTAACTGATAAAGAATTTTTGGAGCTTAATGCCGGTTCTGATAAGCCGTTGGAAAATTTTGTAATCAACATTGAATTGGCTAGTGGTGAAATCTTTAGTGAAAAATTGGAAAGAGTTTTTGCTAATAATGAAATTAACCAAGGTACGGCAACGATTGCAGTTTATGCCGATATCAAAAATGATAAAGGATTATTGAAGCCTGGTGCATACGTTAAAATGTTTATTACTTCTTCAAACCCGAAAAAGGCTTTAGTTGTTCCTGAAACGGCAATTATCCAAAATGAAGAAGTATCTCAAGTTTATGTTGTTAATGCCCAAAATATTGCAACACTTAGAAAGGTTGAATTAGGTGAAGCTTTTGATGGTAAGCAAATTGTGGTTAGCGGATTAAAAGCCGGTGATAGAGTTATTGCCAGCGGTATGCAGAACCGTATGATGCATTCCGGAGCTACTGTTAATATTGTAAGTGCAAACTAATTTTGAGGGGATAGGGGAATGTTTTCTAAGTTCTTTATTGAGAGGCCTCGTTTTGCGGTGGTTATCGCCATTGTCATGAGCTTGGCCGGTTTGATTGCTATTTTTACTTTGCCGGTGGCAATGTATCCGGAAATTACCCCGCCGACGGTTACGGTTTCTGCAGATTATACAGGAGCCAGTGCGGAGACAGTTGCAAATACGGTTGCTATTCCTATTGAAAAGGAAGTTAATGGTGTTGATAACATGCTTTATATGAGCTCTTCATCATATAACTCCGGTAACTATCAGTTGGATATTAGTTTTGAAATTGGTACAGATCCTGACTTGGCTCAGGTAAAAGTTCAAAACCGTGTGCAAAAGGCGATTAACAGCTTGCCGGATGAAGTACAAACAAGAGGTGTTAATGTTATTAAACGTTCTTCAGAAATTTTGGCCTTTTTGCAAGCAGTTTCTCCAAACGGAACGCATGACCGTAATTTCTTAAACAACTATGTAACTAATAACATTAAAAATAACTTGGCGCGTCAATATGGTGTTGGTGATGTGCACGTTATGGGGTCTGATTTGAGCATGAGAGTTTGGCTGGATGCTGATAAAATGGCAGCATTGAATTTGCCGATTAGTACGGTTCAGCAGGCTATTACAAGCCAAAACTATCAACCATCACTAGGGTCTGTTGGTGCAGAACCTAGTGATGGCTCAAGTGAAATCGTTTTTTCTTTGGAAACAAAAGGACGTCTTAACGAAGCAAAAGACTTTGAAAATATTATTGTCAGAACAGAAGCTGAAGGCGGCTTGGTTCGTTTGAAGGATATTGCTAAAGTTGAGATTGGTTCAGAAAGTTATTTGACAGTATCTGATGTTGACGGACAACCGAACGTTGCTTTGATGTTGAACAAACTTTCCGGCGCGAATGCTTTGCAAGCTATGGATGCCGTTAATGCTGAATTAGCACGTTTGTCTAAGTATTATCCTGAAGATTTTGATGTTCAAGTATTCTTTGATGCGACTGAATTTATTCGCGTATCTATTGAAGAAGTTGTGTTTACGTTATTCTTAACGTTCATGCTGGTGGTTTTGGTTTGTTATGTCTTTTTACAAGACTGGCGTGCTACGCTTATTCCGTCTATTGCTATTCCGGTGTCAATTTTAGCAACTTTTGCTGTTATGCTAGCCTTAGGGTATAACTTGAATATTTTGACACTGTTTGGTTTAATTTTGGCTATTGGTCTGGTTGTGGACGATGCTATTGTGGTGGTTGAACGTGTTTTGTATTTGATGCAGACAGAAAACCTTTCACCAAAAGAGGCTGCAACAAAAGCGATGGAACAGGTGTCTTCGGCCGTTGTTGCAACGACATTGGTATTGTTAGCAATCTTTGTCCCTATTGCATTCATGGGTGGCGTAACCGGTAGAATTTATCAACAATTTGCAATTGCAATTTCTTTTGCGGTATTGTTCTCCGGTATTAATGCTTTGACCTTAAGTCCTGCTTTGAGTGCTACTTTGTTAAAGCCGATTAAGCCTAGAACTTCTGGTTTCTTGTTCAGATTTGAACAAATGATAAATTCAACGAAAAATAAGTATATTCAAACTGTTGCTTGGCTTGGTCGTAAGATGGTATTTATTGTTTTGATTGTCTTGTTGTTGGCTAGCTTGAATATCTTTTCTGTATTGAATATTAAATCATCATTCTTGCCGGATGAAGACCAAGGTATGATTATGGCTAATATTCAATTGCCGGAAGGTGCATCCGGACGTCGTACTTTGGATGTTATTGATAAAACCAGAGATATTATGAAAACAGAAGATAAAATTCGTTCTGTGATGAATTTGCGTGGTTTTAGTATTTTGGCTGGTCAAGGTGAGAACGTTGGTTTTAATGTTATTGCTTTGAAACCATGGGCAGAGCGTGAAGATATTTTAGATAAGTCTTCTAATATTAGAGCGCGCTTAAACGCTGCGTTGCAGGGAATTACCGAAGCAAACATTATGCTGTTTGAAATGCCGGCTATTCCTGGTTTGGGTAACAGTAACAGTATGGATTTGAGATTGCAATCTATTGAAAATTCAGACATGAACCAGTTGGAAAAAACATTGAATGAATTTTTGATTAAGTTAAATCAACTTCCTGAAGTTGCTATGGCTTATTCTACATTTACTTCTCAAACCCCGCATGCTTATTTGGATATTAACCGTGAAAAAGCAGAGCTTATGGATGTTTCTATCGGTAATATTTATACGACTTTGCAGACATATTTAGGCTCTATGTACGTTAATGACGTTAATATCGGTACGCAAGCTAACAAAGTTATGGTTATGGCTGATTGGAAGTATCGTAAAAATTTGGACAGTATTAAAAACTTGTATGTTCAAAGTAATTCCGGTCAGATGGTTCCTTTGGGCAGCTTGATTGATATTCGTCGTGTTACATTGCCTCGTTCTGTTGATAGATATAACCAATATGCAGCAGCAACAATTAACATTATGGCTGCGGAAGATTCCAGCTCTGGTGCTGCAATGCAGGCGGTTGAAAAATTAGCTGACGAAGTTCTTTCTAACAAATATGCTTATGAATGGTCAGGAATGAGCTTGCAAGAAAGACGTAACCAAGGTCAAATCGGATATTTGGTTGCGTTGGCTATCTTGTTTGCTTACTTATTCTTGGTTGCTCAATATGAGAGTTGGACAATTCCGTTGTCAGTTATTCTTTCTGTTATGACGGCAATGTTGGGCGCCTTTATCGGTATGTTTGTAACCGGATTGCCTTTAAGTATTTATGCTCAGTTGGGTTTGGTACTTTTGGTTGGTTTGGCTGCAAAGAACGCTATTTTGATTGTCGAATTTGCTAAAGAGGAACACGAAAGAGGCGCATCTATTATTGATGCTGCGGTTGTCGGAACAAAAGAAAGATTCCGTGCCGTATTGATGACTGCATTGACCTTTATTCTTGGTGTGGCTCCGATGGTTTGGGCAACCGGGGCGTGCTCTGGTTCTCGTGTAGCCGTTGGTGTACCGGTATTCTCCGGAATGTTGGTCGGTACGATATTCGGCCTTGTGGTTATTCCTTTGCTGTACATTATGATTCAATCTATTGTAGAGCGTCGGAAAAAATCTAAATAATCGTATTAAGTGGGGCGGTGCTTAGGCGTCGCTCCTTTTTTGTGAGGGATATATGTTTTCTAAATCTGATGCGCAGGATTATATCAGCGGTTTATTACAATTTGATTTAGCACACGGCAGAGAACCCGGTACATGGTATAAATTTCATAATCATGTTTATGGGGTGGGGTATTTGGCACAAAAATTGGCTGATGTTCTGGGAGATATTGATCCTGAAAAAGCTTGGATTTTAGGTGTTATGCACGATGCCGGGAAAATTCATGAACGGCTTGAGAAGCGGTTTCATGGTCTGATTGGGTATGACTTCTTTAAAGGTAAAGACGATGAAATCGCGCGTATTTCCTTAACGCATACGTTTCATTTTAACCATATTCCTCCTTATGAAAAGGTTGAAAAAATGTTTTTTGGAAGGCGTGAGGATTATAATTTTGTGGCCGATTTTTTAGCGCAACATTCGGCAAATGAATATGATAAATTGATACAAATGTGTGATAGTTTGGCGAATTGTAGTGGTTTTGTGACATTAGAACAGCGCGAAGAGGAGTTTTCTCAAAGATACAATATGCCGGTTCCTGATTATATGGTAAGTGGGGCTAATCTGCTTAAAGATTATTTTGATAAGCGTTTGGGAAGAGATATTTATTCTTTTTATTCTCAGCTATCGTCTGATTTTATGTTAATGCCAGGGAATGATTATAAATAATTCACCAGTTACAGATATTTTTTTGATAAGGCAGAAAATGCTTGCAATATGAATTTATTTGTATTATCAAAGAACTGTTTTTAATGGTCCCATCGTCTAGAGGCCTAGGACGCGGCCCTCTCAAGGCTGCAACACGGGTTCGAATCCCGTTGGGATCACCAATTCAAACGGCAGTCATGAAAATGGCTGCTGTTTTGCTTTATTAATGCCTTGTAGAAAACCACCACTTTAGTGGTGGATGAATAAAAAGTCGGCGATATAATAAAGATATGCAATTTGTAGAGAGTTCACATAGCGTATACAGTTTAAGTTACCATATAGTGTGGGTAACCAAATAT
>CASFQO010000014.1 GCA_949297145.1 uncultured Alphaproteobacteria bacterium | reverse complement strand
CGCCTAAGTACGCCAAGCAAAAAAATTTTTTTGCTTAAACGTATTGAAAAATCAATAAAAATGTAGGAAACTTAAATACTTGGGAAAATCAATTTGGGGTTTTGGAGACCGATGCTCTACCAACTGAGCTATACCCCTATTTTTGCTTAGTAGCTTTCGTTACTTCAACTGTGATACACGGTTAGAAACAATAAATCAAGTCTTTTTTCAGGTTGTCAATAAATTTACACTATAATTTCTTGTTTCTCTTTTCAGGTTAGTTCTTGCGTAATTCTGCTACAGAACTCCACATCTTTTCCAAATTATAAAATTCTCTGACTTCCGGGCAGAAAATGTGTATAATCACATCAAATGCATCTATTAAAACCCAGTTTGCTTTTTCTTCACCTTCGGAAGAGCATGCATAGCCGTTTTGCTTGAGTTCATATTTTAATTTGTCTGCTAAAGAGGCAACGTGACGATTTGAAGTTCCGCTTGCAATAACCATATAATTGGCAATTGAGGTCTTGCCTTTTAGGTCTATCGTAACGATGTCGTTTGCTTTGTTGTCATCTAATACTTTTTGAACTAAATTTAGTAGTTTTGTATCTTCAGTTGTCATTTATTTCTTCCTTGTGTTTTCTAATCCAGCGGTGACCACGTCTTCTTGGGTGCTGTAGTTTCCGGCTCTGAAAATACCGGTTCTTCGGTTTGTTTCTTCTTTTTGGTGGGGACGTATTGCGCAATTTCTCTTAAACAATCTGTTGTGTTCATATTGGCTATGGCAGAAATTGCATATACGGGAGATTTTGTTGCTTTTTTTAGAGCAGAGAGCTTCTTTTTGATTTCATCCGGTGTCAGCGAATCTATTTTGTTTAATGCAACGACCTCCGGTTTTTCAATCAACTTCTTTTCGTATAATTCAAGTTCTTTGCGAATCGTCTTGTAGTCTTGAACAATGTTTTCTGCGGTGGCATCAATTAGGTGTAAAAATACAGAACATCTTTCTACGTGTTTTAAGAAACGGTCTCCAAGGCCAATTCCTTCATGCGCACCTTCTATTAAACCCGGAATATCTGCAAGAACTAGCTCTTTCCCATCAACCCATGCGACTCCGAGATTTGGGTGCAAGGTTGTGAACGGATAATCAGCAATCTTTGGACGCGCCTTAGTTACAGCTGTTAAAAAAGTAGACTTTCCGGCATTTGGTAAACCAATTAAACCAACGTCTGCGATGATTTTTAGGCGTAACCAAACCCACATTTCTTCTCCGGGCCATCCCGGTTCGGCATAGCGAGGTGCTTGGTTGGTGGAGGTCTTAAATCTGGTATTACCACGACCACCGTCACCGCCTTTGGCTGCCATATAAATTTGGCCTGGTTCAACCATATCGGCTAAAACGGTTTCTCCATCGTTTGCAACGATTTCGGTACCGACTGGAACTTTAATGATAAGATCTTCTCCTTTGGCGCCGCTCATTTCTGAACCCATGCCGTGTTGGCCGTTTTGCGCTCTGAAGTGCTGTTGATAGCGGAAATCAATTAACGTATTGAGGTTTTCTACGGCAATAAAATAGACGCTGCCGCCTTTGCCTCCGTCGCCGCCGTTTGGACCGCCGAATTCAATATACTTTTCTCTCCGAAATGAGACGCATCCTCTGCCACCATCTCCGGATTTTAAGTATATTTTTGCTTGATCTAAAAACTTCATTGTATTGTTCCGCTTTGTTACACTCTCTAAGCACAGTATATGCCGTTTTTTTGAAAAATAAAGGGGATGTTTGCCATCCCCGTTATTCTTTTTATAATTGTTGAATTATTCTGCAGGGACAACAGATACATAGGTTCTGTCGTTAGCTTTTGTTCTAAATTCAACTTTTCCTTCAGTTGTTGCAAAGATGGTGTGATCTTTTCCCATGCCTACATTTTCACCCGGGTGAAATTTTGTTCCACGTTGACGAATGATAATGTTGCCGGAGATTACAGACTCGCCGCCAAACTTCTTAACACCCAAACGACGTCCGATAGAATCACGTCCGTTTGATGAGCTACCGCCTGATTTCTTATGTGCCATTTTTTAATCTCCTAGTTTCTTATTTACACAAATCGGTAATCTTTACGATTGTGATATTTTGTCTGTGACCATTTTTACGACGATAGTTTTGTCTTCTTTTCTTTTTGAAAACAATTACTTTTGCGTCTTTGGCTTGCTTAACAATGGTGCCTTTTACGCTTGCACCGGCAACTAACGGTGTGCCGATTGTATCGTCCATAGCCAATACTTCATTAAAAATTACTTCACTTCCGGCTTCGCCAGCAATTTTTTCAATCTTGATAACATCGTTTGATGCTACTTTATATTGCTTGCCGCCTGTCTTAATTACTGCATACATTTTAAATCACCTGTTTTTTTGAAATTTAAACATAACTTTTTTGTGCACTATACATAACTTTTTAAAGGTGTCAATAAGAATCTGATGTAAAATTTAAATTAATTTGTTTTTTTACTTTTGTAAATGGCTTTTTATGAGCCTGAAAAGTCGTGGGTGCATGAAAATTCCTTGCCAAATTCCAAGGTGTTTCTTTTTCGCTTCTGCTTGGTCTTTTTGATAAGGACTCTCTAAATAGATGATGGCTTGTCCGTTTTTTATCATTTCGGAATTTATATCGGTCTTGTCTGCATAGCAGGTGCAGAGCAAACGCTTGTATTTATCTTTTTTGTGGGGTTTGCATTTTATGGCTACTCTATTGACGAGAGTTTGTAAATATTGTGCAGATTGTTTGCCGCAAGGATATAAATTATTGTTTTTGTCTTTGCAGTGTTGGTCATATTCCGGAGCGTCTATCCCAATCAAACGTATCCGTTTTGAGCCTATCTCAAGGCTGTCTCCGTCTATGACTTTGACCGGTTGAGTGGAAGATGATATTATCCAATCGACTTCTTTGGCATTTATGGATGTGGCTGAAGCGGCGATTAAACAGCAACTTACGACGAATAAATGACGGCAAGATGTGCATATTTGTGACAATTTTCTTCCCATTGGCGGACTTTCAATGTAATTTCTTCATTAATAGAGTACAGTTAATTTATTTAAAGGTTAGTTAGCGTGCGGAAAAAATTGTTTTTGAAGCTGTTTTGTGCAACTGGTGCACTGGCGCTTGTTTCTTGTTCTCAAACTTCGTCTTGGTGGAATGACGGAGATTATGAATATATTTCAAATCCTCAAGATAGTATGTTTAATGGTCAAAATATGACGGCAGAAGATGCTGCTATGTATATGGATAGTCCGCTTAATGCTGCAAAAGTTTATAATAAAAGAGTTCCGCCGCTTAATTCTCTGGTTGTTTGTCGTGATAAACAATGTGCTCCGGCTGAATTATCTATGTCTAGAGAATATATTTTTAACTCTTTAGCTCATTTGGTGGACAATAACTTGGATGCAACGGCTCTTCTTTGTGAGGCCAATCCGCAAGCTCACGTTTGTACGAATCCGTATTTGACGGTACCGGCTAAAGTTGGCGTTACACCAGCGTATGTCTTTTTTGATGGGGTGAAAATTGTAGACGCTTCTATTGTGAAGGGAAAAACGGCTCTTAACTTGGCTTTGGGGTATAATTTGAGCTATAATGGGCAGACACCTACGGTTTGTAAGCCTGATACAGCCATGATGTATGTTAAGAGTAATAACGATGTTGTACTCAATGGTAATGGTTTTAAATGCGAAATGACCAGCGTTGGAACGACTATCATTCGTGTTATGTTTGATATTGACTATATTGATTTGGATTATGGATATATCGGCGGTTATTATTCCATTGGTCTTTCAGGACCGGCTAATGGTGGTGGTTCCGGCTATGGTTTGATTAGGTTACCTAAAGATGCACATCCGCTTAATCCAGAATTGATGAAACCGGAAGATGATAAAAAATCTGAAACTACAGCACCGAAAGATGTTGTTAAACCGGATGTTGATGAAAAGGCTTTGCAAAGTGTGGCTGCACCTGTTGAAAGCGATAAAGCAACGGATGCTTCTGTGCAAAAGGATAGTGCCGCAACGTCAGAAACTAAGCCTCGTGAAAAGCTGAAACTTCCTAAAGATATGAGAACTGAGGATGATGTTGCAAAGAAATCTTCTCAGGCATTTGAAAATAAAGATGAGCAGCAATATATAAATCCGGCTCAGCCTATTAAAATAACTCCAGATACAATTGTTAAGTCTGATAGGGTTATTTTAAAACCTGAACAACCACAGGAAATTCGCCCGTATGAGGTTGATAGTCAAGAGTATGAACCGAAGTTTGAGGAAATTTATGTGGATGATTTGGATGAATATATAAAATAATTTTTAAGGATTATGTTGTATTCTTATAAAGCTTCAAATGGATGTTTGGAGCTTTTTTACGGTTTTAAGTAAGGAAAATTTTGAGGAATAATAATGGATAAAAAATTTGTAATCTCACTTATCGGTGCGCCGGCCTCAGGAAAAGGCTATATAGCATCGTCTTTGATTGAGGTTTTAACACAAAGATATGGTTTTTCTTTGGGTGATATTGTTTCTATTTCGGTTGGTGCTATGATACGTCAAGAAATTAAAGCTCAATCAGAATTAGGTAAAAAACTGGCGGCTAATATGAAAGAGGGGGGATTGGCTCCAGATTCTATTATCAATGAAATGCTGAGTGATTTGTTTGAGCGCTTGAAAGCTAAGGTGTTGATTTTAGATGGGTACCCGAGAACCGTCGGACAAGTTAAAGAGTTTGATAAGCTTGTGGCGAAATATAACAGCGCAGTTATTTTTAGGGATACCCCGGTGGATTTAATTTTGGAGAGGGTTAAAAATCGGCGTATTTGTGAAAAATGCGGGATGGCGCATGAAGTTAGCGATGGGCAATGTTCTTGCGGCGGGCGTCTTATTAAGCGTAAAGATGATGAAGTTTTGCCGGAGCGTTTAGCTGAATATGAACAAATGACTAAGCCGGCAGTTTTGGAGCTCAAGGAAGAAAATCATAATTTCTTTTGGTATGAAGGTACTGCGGAAGGGAAAGATATTGCACGCGACTTTTTAAGGGCTAATGAGCAATATTTGAGATAATTCTCGAAAGACTTTATGTTTATCTGCATCTTTGTTTATTGGAAAAAGAAAGGCATCTGAATTTATTTCAGATGCCTTTCTTTAGAACACTGTTTTTAAATTAAGCATCTTCACCGGTTTCTTGATTTACTCTTTTTGCAGAGAGCTTAATCTTTCCACGGTTATCGGTGCCTAAGCATTTAACCCAAATCTTGTCGCCTTCTTTGTAGAAGTCGCTGACTGAGGCAATGCGTTCGTTTTTAACTTCTGAAATATGTACTAGACCTTCAGTTGTTCCTAAGAAACGAACAAATGCGCCAAAGTCCATGATTTTGGTGATGACACCATGATAGTTTTTGCCTTCTTCTGGAACGGCAACAATACCGTTGATGATGTCAATAGCGGCATCGGCATCTTGCTTATCTACAGCGGCAACATTTACGGTTCCATCATCGTCAATATCAATTTTGGTATTGGTCTTTTCAATGATGTCACGAATAACTTTACCACCTGTTCCGATAACTTCACGAATCTTGTCTACCGGAATCTTGATAGAGATAATACGTGGAGCACGCGGAGAAATTTCTGCTCTTGGTGCCGGTAATGCTTTTGCCATTTCACCTAAGATGTGAATTCTGCCTTCATGCGCTTGGGCTAAGGCATTTTTCATAATCTCTTTGGTGATGGAAGTGATTTTAATATCCATTTGCAAAGCGGTTACGCCGTCTTTTGTTCCGGCTACCTTGAAGTCCATATCGCCAAGGTGGTCTTCATCGCCAAGAATATCCGTCAAAATGGCTACTCTGCCGTCATCTTCTTTGATTAAGCCCATCGCGATACCAGCTACCGGCTTTTTCAACGGAACGCCTGCGTCCATTAATGATAACACGGATCCACATACGGTTGCCATGGATGATGAACCATTTGATTCCATAATATCAGATACAACTCTTACGGTGTACGGAAATTCACTCTTATCTTTTGGCATCATTGGGTGAATTGCACGCCAAGCTAATTTCCCATGTCCAATTTCACGTCTTCCCGGAGAACCTAATCTGCCGCATTCACCAACTGAAAATGGAGGGAAATTATATTGCAACATAAAATCTTGGCGCTCTTCATCCATCAAACCGTCAATGATTTGTGCATCTTCGGCTGTTCCCAAAGTTGTTACCACTAAAGCTTGGGTTTCACCGCGGGTAAATATTGCAGAACCGTGAGTCGTTGGTAAAACATTTACTTCGCATGTAATCGGGCGAACAGTTTTTGTGTCACGGCCATCAATACGCTTGCCGGTTGTTAAAACCTTTTCTCTCATGACAGAGTGCATTAACTTTTCAATCGCATCCAAAGAATAGCGAACTTCCAATTCATTTTCCGGATCAATCGTGGCGTTAACTTCTGCGCTTAATTCACCTAAACGGGTTGAACGTTTTTGCTTGTCAACTTCATTGAAGGCTTCTTCATATTTGCTACGGAAGTCTTTCTCAATTCTTTCATACAGAGCATCAAACTCCGGCGGAAATACAGGAGCTTCCCATGCTTCTTTGCCGGCTTCTGCTTTTAATTCATTGATTAACTTGATAACCGGTTGGAAGTTATCAAAACCAAACATTACTGCGTTTAACATGGTTTCTTCTGAAAGCTCGTTGGCTTCTGATTCAACCATTAAAACACCTTCTTCTGTTCCGGCTACGGTTAATTCAAGTTCAGATTTTTTCAATTCTTCAACTGTTGGGTTTAAGACATATTCGCCATTGATATAACCAACTTTGGCGGCACCAATCGGTCCTAAGAACGGAATGCCTGAAATGGCTAATGCAGCTGAAGCAGCTACCATGGCCAAAATATCAGAATCAGTCTTTTTGTCATGAGCGATTGTGGTGCAGACAATTTGTACTTCATTCTTAAACGCATCAGGGAATAACGGACGAATCGGTCTGTCTATTAAACGTGATACCAAAACTTCATGCTCGGATGGCTTGCCTTCACGTTTTAAAAATCCGCCGGGGATTTTTCCGGTGGCATAATATTTTTCCTGATAGTTAACAGTTAAAGGGAAAAAATCTTGATCTGCTTTGACTTCTTTAGCAGCAACAACTGTTGCAACGACAACTGTATCTCCATAACTTGCCCAGACAGCGCCGGTGGCTTGTTTTGCTACTTTTCCTGTTTCTAATACTAATTTGCGTCCGCCCCATTCCATTTCTTTGCGGCACACATTCCAATTGACCATATTTTTTACCTTTCCTTCTAAAATACCTCACCTGGCATGATACCAGGATTTTTGCAAATAGCGGAGCCCCATTGCTCCGCTATTTGTTTCAAACATTACTTACGTAAATCTAATTTCTTAATCAATGTTTGATATCTTTCTTCACTTGTCTTTTTCAAGTGATCAAGCAAGTGACGACGACGACTTACCATCTTCATCAAACCTAAACGTGAGTGAAGGTCTTTTTGATGAGTGTTGAAGTGTTCAATCAATGCGTTAATTCTGTATGTCCAGATCGCAATTTGAACTTCAGGAGAACCTGTGTCGCCCGGTTTTGTACCATATTGCGCAATAATTTCTTGTTTCTTTTCATTTGTAATCGACATCTTTTATTTCCTTTTTCTAATTTTTTTAAATCAATGATTAAAAACCCGAATCGGAATCAAAGTTTTTTCTTTCTTTTCCAACAGGGCTATGAGCTTATGGTCATAGAGCGCGGCAATTCTTCCGCTAAGCGGCTGAAACCGTTGCGCAGAGAGGCTTTGCCCATGTTTAAGCTTTTGAGCTTCTTCTTCTGTTACAGCGATATCCGTGATGTCGCACAGAAACGTTTCTACAGGAAGAATTACTGAAACTCCTTGCTCCTTATACAATATATTTTTTAAATTTTCCAGCAAAATCGTATCAGATATTTTGAAAATTCCATTTTGCGTGCGTCTTAGCGAGGTTAAATGCCCGCAGGTGTTTAGTGCTTCTGCAATATCATGTCCCAGTGTTCGCACATAGGTGCCTTTGCTGCAGGTTATGCAAAAATCAGCTTCAGATGTTTGTTGGCGGTAGTCTGTCATCTTTAGCTCATATATCGTGATTTCTCGGCGAGGTATTTCGAACTCTGTTCCTTTTCTGGCTAGTTCATAAGCGCGTTGGCCGTTGATGTGAATAGCTGAGTGTTTGGGTGGAATTTGCGTTATTTTTCCGATAAATTGCGGCAATATTTTATCTATTTCTTCTTTTGAAGGGAGATAATCAGAAGTTTTTATTATCTCGCCTTCGGTGTCATCGGTTGATGTCCCCTCTTTAAATTTTAAGGTGAACTCGTAGGTCTTATTTCCTTCTTCTAAAAAAGGGATTAGTTTGGTTGCTTCTCCAAAAGCTAAGGGTAAAACGCCCGTTGCAAATGGGTCTAGCGTTCCGATATGTCCGGCTTTTTTAGCACGTAATTCGTATTGTATTTTGCGCAAAATTTGATTTGAACTAACGCCTTGCGGCTTGTCTAAGATAATCCAACCATTGATGTTTTCGGTGTAGTGGCTGCTCATATGAATAATTCCAGTTGCTGGTTCTTGGTTAAATTCTTTAGGGCTTCTTTGATTATCGGAATAGATACGGCGCGCCCGTATGTCCAGGATATGTCATCAATTTCTTCTACAAGTCTGGTTACAAATGAAAAAGAGCGCTCGGTATGTTTTAAAATGTAATCCAATATTTCTTGGGTGATGATGATTTGGCGGTCATTAAATAGTTTGGCAATGAGTGCTGTCAGCATTTCATCATCGGGTTGTTCTATCTCTACACTTGGAATAATGTTTAAACGTGAGCGCAAATCCGGTAATTTGAGCGGTATTTTTGACAGAGGCAGCTCTGAGGTAAATAATATATAGCGCTCGGGACCATTGAAAAAATTATAGAGATGGAAAAAGGCCTCTTCATTTATATTAGTGTCCATATCTTCTATGACGAGATAGTTATTTTCGTGGGCTATCTTATTGACGTTTTTCATATTCAGATTGTGCGCTTCTATTATTGGAATTTGTATTGGGCGCGGTAAAGACTTTTGAACGCGGTCTACCCACATATGGGCAAGGTGTGATTTGCCGCAACTTTGTGGCCCATAGATGCTCAAGGCAAAGTGTTGCCAATAGGGCCAAAGTTTGATGGCTTTGTAAGCGGTTTCATTGCAAGAAGTTACCATGAAATCTTCTTCGCTTAGATCGTTGCGCGGAGCGAATTTGAGTTTATATTGTCCGGTTTTATCGTTGTAGCGGTTATTCATTATGATTTCATGACCTCATAAACTTTTTGGGTTAAATCGCTTAAACTAAACGGTTTTGGGATGAAAGATAAATTATCTACATCATTAAATTCACCTTTTAGGATATCTTCGGAATAGCCGGAAGCTAAAATGATTTTGATATCCGGCAACATTTCCAGTACTTGTTTGGATAACTCGATACCGTTTTGACCGGGCATAACCATATCGGTTATCAGCAATTGGAAATTCTTGTCATGCTCTAGTGTTTCCAGCGCATTTTCGGCCGAACTGCAGCCTACAACGTCATAACCTTTTTTGCGGAGAGCGCGTAAGGCAAAAGTGCGGACGGAGTTTTCATCATCAACAAACAATATTCTGGTGTTCTCTATGTCTTCCGGATTTTGATTTGGGTCTTCTACCGCTGATAAATTAAGTCCTAAGATGACTTTTTCATTATCTTTTTGTGGAGAAGGGATGGCCGATGGGGTTAAAACCGCGCGACCTCTTTTATCATTTAAAACTCTACGAGCTGTTGTGTCGTTTTCCTTCTTTGCAACTGTCTCAGCAGCATACGCTGGTAAATAAATAGAAAAAGTTGTACCGACGTTTATGGTGCTTTTGACTTTGATGAAACCTTCCATCTGACGGACAATACCGTAAACCGTTGCTAAACCAAGTCCTGTTCCGGAACCAACAACATTTTGTTTGGTTGAGAAAAACGGTTCAAATATACGGGATAGATTTTCAAGAGGAATACCACAGCCTGTGTCTGTTACGTCCATACGAATAAAACTGCCGCTTTCTATCGTCTCTGCACCAAAATGGTAGGGCTCTAGTAAAGTTTCTTTTTGGGTGGAAATAGTCAGAGTTCCTTTTTTATTCATCGCATCTTTGGCGTTTACGCAGAGATTGAGAACAACTTGTAGGAATTGTACTTTGTCTACTTTAATATAGTCCAAATTCTCTCCATGACGGAAGCGTAAATCAATCTGTTCTCCTACTGTTCTTTTTAGAAGAGGGGTGTAATTTACGAGAATATCCGTAATATTACTCAATTCTGGTTGCAGCGGTTGTTTACGAGAAAATTGCAATAATTGTTTTACTAATTCTGCGGCGCAATTGGCGTTTTGTTTGATTTGGATGATATCGGCAAATGAAGAATCGCCAATTTTGTGCTTTTGGAGGAGTAAATCGCAAAAACCAATCATCGCGGTCAGCAAATTGTTGAAGTCGTGTGCAATGCCTCCGGCAAGTTGTCCCATGGCTTGCATCTTTTGGGCTTGGGCAAATTGCGTTTCCAAATTCTTTTGCTCAGTTGCATCAATGCAGAATAAGACAATACCTTTGATGTTTTCTTTGGTTTGTATCGGGGATGAAAATAGCGGGCATATGTAAATGCGGAGTATCTTATTTTTATTTTTCCCTTTTAAGTTCAAATCAAAATAGGCTGGTTGCAATTTTTCTGTTTCTGATAAAAAGGTTGCGAGCTGCTTTTTGATTTTATTAATACTCTCATCATCTAAGTAATTTGAAAGGTAGTTATCTAAAAGCTGAGATGAGGAAGATACGCCCAATATCTCTGTAAATTTTTGATTAATACGCTTGATGACTAAATCTGTATCTAATAACATCATGCCAAAAGGGGAAAAATTAAACACACTATTGGCTTCTGAAGTGATTTCTTCATAAGAGAGTTTAAGACTTGTATCTGTCGGGATATTTCCGATTACCGTCCCTCGGGTTTGCTGTTCATCACCTTGTTTGAAGCGGTCTACTTTGACGAGATACTCATGGGTTACGTTGTTTGCGTCTTTTATGTAGGTCGTATATTGCGTGCAAGCATTGTTTAGGTGTTGTTCACCCTCGCTGCTGATGGGGAGAAATTCCGTTATTTCTTTTCCTAATAAATTTTCTTTTTCTATATTTAAAATACGGCTTAGAGTGCGGTTGACATATTCTATCTTACCTTTGGAGTTTAAAATATATAGTCCCAACGGCATAAAATTTAAAAAGTTGTAAAAAGCGCGTCGTTCTTCTTGAAAAATATTATCTATGGTCTTTTCTGAGGTTATATTTTCCAGACTCCACAATAGATAAATATTATATTTTAAGTCAAACTTGCTGGCATCATCAACATCATTGATTTGATTTAAGCTAATCGGACGGATACTTACGCGATACCATTCTTCACCGGAGAAAATTGCCGTTGTGTCAAATTTGAGTGCAATTTCCAAAGTGTCTTCTTTTAAGTGTTCGGCTGAAGCTCTTAATTGCTTTAACCGCTGCAGGTTGCTCTCACTCTTGACAATATGATTTTCTAAAAATTGTAGGATGTCGTCGCCTTTTAGAAAATCTTTGGCCAGTTCGTTTTGTAAAATTGTTTTTCCGGCCGCATTTACTATGGTATAACACGTTTTTTTGTTTTTCAAAATCTCATTGGCCAGTCCGCCATATAAAATGGCTGTTTCGCCAGATTGCAAAATGGTTATGGTGATATAGATGCTTAGGATAATGAAAAAGAAGACAAACAAAATAATCGGTCGTAAAAATGTGGGATAGGCAAATAAAATGCCTATGCTGACAACGGTTGCTGTCAGCATAAACACGAGTAGTAATAACCGCTCTTCCAATATTTTATCAGGACGAATATTTTGGTCTTTCTTAAACATTATTGACCCTCAATATAAGTTTAATCAGGTGATAATATCCGGTTGTTCTTTGCCGGTTAAGGCGGTTACATTAGAGATTTCTCTTGATACTGCGCACAGTTCTTGTAACATTTTGTTCGGATCTTCATCAATGTCGCCAGTAACATATCTTTCGATATATGTTCTTAGTGTTGCGCCATTGGTGCCGGTACCGGACAGGCGGTATACGATGCGGGAACCATCGGTAAAGTGAACAATTAAACCGTTTTGTGTAGAGGTGTTATCAACCGGATCATTGTAAACAAATGGATATGCGGTGGAAACCGTGAAACTTCCAAATTGTTTACCGGAAAGCTGAGGTAATCTTTGCTCCAATTCTGACATCAGTTTATCAGCTACACTTTGTTCAATACCTTCAAAGTCGTTTCTTAAGAAATAACTGCGGCCGTATTTTTGCCAGTGTTCTATGGCGATTTGTTTGACGGTTTTGTGTGTGTTGGCAATGATGCTCAACCAGAACAATACCGCCCAAATGCCGTCTTTTTCACGGATATGTGCAGCGCCGGTGCCGAAACTTTCTTCTCCGCAGAATGTTATACGCTTTGAATCCATTAAATTTACGAAATATTTCCATCCGGTTGGAACTTCATAAAAACCGATTTTTAAAGCATCGGCAACTCTTTTGACAGCCATGGAAGTTGCTGCAGATTTGGCTACGCCGTAAATGCCATCCTTGTAGGCAGGTATTAAACGATAGTTGTCTGTTAAAATAGCTAAACTATCACTGGGGCAGATGAAAAAATGGGAACCGAGAATCATATTTCTGTCTCCATCTCCATCATTGGCAGCGGCAAAATCAGACGCATTGTCTGAGTACATCAAATCTACAAGGGTTTTGGCATAGATTAGATTTGGATCCGGATGAAGTCCGCCAAAATCTTCTTTTGGGGTTGCATTAAGAACGCTTCCTTGTGGGGCGCCTAAAATTTCTTCAAAAATCCTTTTAGCATAAGGCCCTGTAACACCGTTCATCGCATCAAAAACAAATCTAAATTTTGAAGTCAATAACGAGCGAAGCTGGTTGAAGTCAAAAATGCCTTCCATCATCTTTATATAATCGGTATATGGATCAATGACTTCTATTTCTGTTTCTTCACAATGGAAAACGCCAAGGTGGGATAAATCTAAATCCGGAGAATCGGATATCTTGTATTCTTTTATTTTTAAGGTTTGTTCTAAAATAGCTTGGCTTTCATGTGGCTGGCATTGGCCTCCGGTGGATGTGGAATATTTTAAGCCGAAATCTCCGTTTATACCGCCTGGGTTATGCGAAGCTGTTAAAATCAGTCCCCCGTCCAACTTGTTTTTTAGAATAATGCAAGAGCCCGCTGGTGTCGAAACTAAACCGTTTTGACCGATGTAAAGCTTTTTGACATGGTTGGCGGCTGCAATCTTTATAATTTTTTGTATGGCTGTTTTGTTAAAATAACGTCCATCTCCGCCGACTAAAAACGATTTTTCTTTTAAATTTGGAATCGTATTGAAAATGCTTTGCAGAAAGTTTTCAATGTAGTTGGGTTGCATGGCGACGGCTATTTTTTTTCTTAATCCGGCAGTGCCCATTTTTTGGTCGGTGTAAGGATTTGTTGCGATTGTTTCTATCATTTGCGTCCCTTTGAATTAAATGTTAAAAACTTTTGTTGCCACATTAGAATAAAATGCTTGGCTTGTAAAGATTATTTATTAGCTAAAGATAAATTCTGCAAGCTTGGTGATTTCTCTTTTGGCGCAAATATCTTCATATGTCAGCGTTTTTTCCAGTGAAGGCATTGTTCGGTCTTGTGCAGAAATGCCTGAAGTCGTGTTTTGATAGGCAAAACGAAAATTTAGCGGCGGCGGCGTTCTAAAACCGTATAATCTTGATTTTTTGCTTAACTCTTCATAGGTTTCCCGCCTTGTGGTCGGATAAAGATTGTTTTGACAAACTATCCAATTTAGGCTGTGGTTGTGTTTTGCTGCAATTTTCTTTTTTAATTCCCAGACATTATTAATGTAGGTTAGATTGTTTTGAAAATCTTTTGCGGTATTCTTGTTATGTTTTAAAACGGTAATGTAAGTTGAGGCTTGCTCTGCCAAAGTGTCTTCCCAATTAGATTCAGGAATTATTACCGCATTATACGTGTGTGCTTTCTCTAGAAATTCTTCTCTGCTTAGTATATCCGGAGAAAGTAGTTCCGGATGCTTCTGATGGCGTGTTTCTATTATGGTTTTAAGTCTTGAATCCGGTTTTAGCAAAAGTGCTGTTTTTTGCTGATTATAGAGTAAAATTAAAGCCAACTCAAAACATAGTGTTTTGCGTCCAGAACCTTTTTCGCCATCTATAATTATAATGTGAGGGCTGTTTTCTGACATAATATATTAGCGATGGTATTTGTTTTGAGAGTGATGATTGTAGGCTGTTTGTGTTTTGTTACCACGAAGAGAACTGTTAATGGCACTCTTTAATTCAGCCGTGTTAATCCTTTCCGGATTTTGCTTCATATAATTCAGAGAAACTTCCATCATCTTGGATACGTTTTCATCACGCTCTTTTACTTTTTTATGTCCTAGCGTAACTGCGATTACTCTATAGTTACCTTGTTGGGCAGATGTTAAAATATTAAATCCGGAAGCTGCTGTGTAACCTGTCTTCATACCATCTGTCCCAAGCGAATCGTTTAACAAGTAATTATGCGTTTTGTATGTAATACCATTGTATTGAAACTGGTTTAGTGAGAACAGGTGATAATATTGTGGGAAGTGATGGTACATTGCCGCACCTAAAATAGCTAAGTCTTTGGCAGTTGTCTTTTGTGCTGAATTAGGAAGACCGGATGCATTCTTGAATGTTGTGCGATACATCCCGAGTTGACGGGCAGTTTGAGTCATCAATTTTGCAAATTCAGCTTCTGATGGACTTAAGGCTTCTGCTAAAACAGTGGCGCAGTCATTTGCGGATTTGACAATTAAGGCTTGAATAAGAGTTTTTACATCAATATAAGAGCCTGCCGGCATTCCAAGTTTTGAAGGAGAGCGAGAGGCAGCTGTTGCTGATACTTTTAATTTATCGGTTAATTTTAATTTTCCGGTTTCTAGCGCATTGAATGTTATATAGAGAGTCATTAATTTGGTTAAAGAGGCTGGGTAGCGTAGTTCTTCTGCTTTGTCGGCGTATAAAATGTTACCGCTTTTTGCATCAATAACGATTGAAGAAGTTCCACTTGCGGCGGTTGATGAAGTTGTTGTATAACTTAAACATAATAAAGCTAAGCAGAAGATTTTTAATGCTTTCATTTCGTGTTGAATCCTTTCCCTGATCTTGTAATGCTGTATAATAAACTTTAAAAAGAAAATAAATTGTTAATTTTGGATTATTAACTGATAAAAAAATTATATTTTTTCGCTTGACTTTATAAATATTTGTCTGTAAAAACTTCAGAGCAATGGCGGACGTAGCTCAGTTGGTAGAGCCCCGGTTTGTGGTACCGGTTGTCGTGAGTTCGAGCCTCATCGTCCGCCCCAGATTGTAAAGGGGCACTATAATTAGTGCTCTTTTTCTTTTCTCAGATTTGTTTTCGATAATTTTACCTAAAAAGCCGGATAATCGGTTAGCTCCGGTTGTAAATTAGGCTGGATGGCAGAGCTTATGTCTTGCAGCGGTATTGATTGTACGTCAATCAGTCTGTCTCCGGATTGATAAATTGTGTTTTCAATTTGATTTTTGTAATCTAAAGGGTTCATGTCTGTCGGATTAACTTCTGATGATTGGCTTACGAACGGTATGGGGTTGTTTGAAGTTGTTGATTGAGGCAGTACCGATGAAGGAGAGGTATTTAGTTGGAGCGTTGTGTCTGGCTGTTCATCAAAATTATTTGAGGGTTGTTCGGCTGAGGCCGGTAATCCAAATGGATCATTGGCTGATTGCGGTTGTTCCACGATAATTTCATTTTTGCCTCCTGTCGGTGTTGCTGCAGAGCCTATTATTTCCGTCGGTGCACCGGGAGCTGAGGTTAGGATAATTGAAGATATGATTAAAGATAGCATTTTTTTACTCCTTTTTTATTTAGGTAATTCTTATTTCTGTTTTTTGAAGAGGGTAGGAAAAATGTTTGAAATTTGGTGTAAAAATGTAAAAAATCACTTTTTGTCTAAACCTTTTTAAGTTGAATCTTTCTAAGGTGTTTTAAAAGATAAAAAATGTGATTTTTTTTGATTTTTTGTGCATTTTTTTGTTGCAAATTTAAAATTTAAATGTTACAAAGGCAACGCAACAAATGTTAAGGAAGTGTTAACTTTCTTGCGAATCAAATATAACCCATAATGCAGATTGGTTGTTGCGAATATCTGCAGTAATTTTTGTAAATGGCAAGTTCCCATTGTGGAGATATTTGCCATTTAGTTATAGGAAAAGTGTTAAAATGATGGATACACAAAACATAAGAATCCGCCTCAAGGCTTTTGACCATCGCTTGCTTGATTTGTCAACCAAAGAGATTGTTCATACAGCTAAAAGAACCGGGGCAAATGTTAGAGGACCTATTCCTCTTCCAACTAAAATCGAGAAGTTTACGGTTAACCGTTCTCCTCACGTAGATAAGAAATCTCGTGAACAGTTCGAAATCCGTACTCACAAGAGACTTCTTGATATTGTAGATCCTACTCCTCAAACCGTTGATGCCTTGATGAAATTGGACTTGGCTGCCGGTGTGAATGTAGAAATTAAGTTATAATTTTAATGTTGGTTTTTGAAAGATAAAATCAACCTATTGAAAAAGGAAAAATAATAATGCGTACTGGTCTAATCGCAAAAAAACTTGGAATGACTAGAATTTTTGAAGCTGACGGAACACACGTTCCTGTAACAGTTTTGGCTGTTGAAGGCTTAAAAGTTATCAATGTCAGAACAAATGAAAAAGACGGTTACAGCGCTGTTCAACTTGGAACAGGTGCTGTAAAGGCTAAGAATTTATCTAAGCCGTTAAAAGGATATTTCGCTAAGGCTAATGTTGAGCCTAAAAAGAAAATGGCTGAATTCAGAGTTTCTGAAGATTGCCTTTTGTCTGTTGGCGATGAGTTGTCTGCTGAACACTTTGTACCGGGACAATATGTTGATGTTTGCGCTACTTCTATCGGTAAAGGTTTTGCCGGTGTTATGAAGCGTCACAACTTTGCCGGTCTTGAGGCTTCTCACGGTGTGTCTTTGTCTCACCGTTCTCATGGTTCAACTGGACAAAGACAAGATCCAGGTAAGGTATTTAAAGGTAAAAAGATGGCCGGACATATGGGTGATGAACGCGTAACTGTTCAAAATCTTAAAGTTGTGGCTATTGATGCAAACCGTGGTTTGATTATGGTTAAAGGTGGCGTTCCTGGTGGTGAAAATGCTTGGGTTCGTGTTACTGACGCTCTTAAGAAAACTGCAGATGTTAAATTGCCGATGCCTGCTGGTTTGAAAAAGGTTGATGAACCTGTTGCAGTTAAAGCTGAAGAAACAGCAGCTGATAATGCATAAAGAGTTTAAGGAATTTTGAATATGAAACAGGACATCTTAAATTTAAATAATGAAAACGTTGGCAGCATTGAGCTTAACGATGCTATCTTTGGCGTAGAAGTTCGTGCCGATGTTTTACACCGCGTTGTTAATTGGCAGCTCGCTATGCGCCAATGCGGTAATCACCAGACTAAAGGCCGTTCTGATGTTGCTTTGACTCCTGCTAAACCTTTTAAGCAAAAAGGTTCTGGTAATGCTCGTCAAGGTAGCCGTAAAGGAACTCAATTTAGAAAAGGTGGTATTGTATTTGGACCGGTTGTAAGAGATCACTCTCACGACTTGACCAAAAAGTTCAGAAAATTAGGTCTGAAAACAGCTCTTTCGGCTAAAGCCAAAGAGGGTAATCTTATCATTATTGACGAAGCAAAGCTTTCAAATCCTAAGACGAAAGATTTACTCGCTAAATTGAACGCTTGCGGTTTGAATAACTGCTTGTTTATAGATGGTAAGGAAGTTGATGTTAATTTCGCATTGGCTAGCCGCAATATTGTTGGTGTTGATGTTTTGCCGACAATCGGTGCCAATGTATACGATATTTTGAGAAAAGAGAAGTTAGTATTGACTAAAGAGGCCGTTGCTTGCTTGGAGGAAAGATTACAATGAAAAAATCAAATAACACAAACAATGTAACTGCAGCTATGTATGATACATTACTTCGTCCGGTAATTACTGAGAAGTCTATGATGTCTTCCGAAAATGGCAAAGTTGTCTTTATGGTTCCTTTGTCTGCAACGAAAGAAAGCGTTAAAGCAGCTGTTGAAGCTATCTTTAATGTTAAGGTAAATAAAGTAAATACCGTTAAACAAGCCGGTAAGGTAAAACGCTTTAGAGGTTATGAGGGCGTTCGCTCTGATTATAAAAAGGCAGTTGTTACTCTTGCCGAAGGTCAAAATATTGATGTTACAGCAGGAATTTAGTCATGGCTTTGAAAACTTATAAACCTGCCACTCCGGGTCTTCGTCAGCTTATTGTTGTTGACAGAAGTGAACTGTATAAAGGTAATCCGGAAAAAAGTCTGACCGTTGGTCTGACAAAAAGCGGTGGGCGTGATAATTTCGGACACGTTACAAGTCGTAGAATCGGTGGCGGTCATAAACGCAAATATCGTGTAATCGACTTCAAACGTAATAAATTTGATTGTGAAGCAACTGTGGAGAGAATCGAATATGATCCTAACCGCACATCTTTTATCGCTTTGATTAATTATGAAGATGGCGAAAAGGCTTATATTTTGGCTCCGCAAAGATTGAAAGCCGGCGATAAAGTTATCTCTTCTGAGAAAGCTGATATTAAGCCGGGTAATGCAATGCCGTTGAAGAGTATGCCGGTTGGTACTATTGTTCACAATGTTGAGTTGAAAGTTGGCAAAGGCGGTCAATTGGTTCGTTCTGCCGGTTGTTATGCTCAAGTTGTTGGTAAAGATGCAGGCTATGCTCAATTGAAACTCTCTTCAGGTGAGTTGAGAATCGTTCGTGAAGAGTGCTTGGCTACTGTCGGCGCTGTTTCTAACCCAGATAATCAAAACGTTTCTTTGGGTAAAGCAGGTCGCGCTAGATGGTTGGGTGCACGTCCGGTTTCTCGTGGTGTTGCTATGAACCCTGTTGACCACCCACATGGTGGTGGTGAAGGTCGTACTTCTGGTGGCCGTCATCCGGTTACACCTTGGGGTAAACCAACTAAGGGTGCTAAAACTCGTTCTAACAAGAAGACAGATCGCTTTATTATGAGATCTCGTCATGAAAATAAAAAGAAATAAGGAGGTAAACAGATGACACGTTCCGTTTGGAAAGGACCTTTTGTAGATGGTTATCTTCTTAAAAAAGCTGATGCAGCAAGAGCATCTACTCGTAATGAAGTGATTAAAATTTGGTCTCGTCGTTCCACAATGTTGCCACAATTTGTTGGTTTAACATTTGGTGTTCACAATGGTCATAAATTTATTCCGGTACTCGTTACCGAAGAAATGGTCGGCCATAAATTTGGTGAATTTGCTCCGACACGTACCTTCTATGGTCACGCTGCAGATAAAAAAGTTAAGAGAGGTTAATTATGGGAAAATCTAAAGATACAAGAAGACTTGCCGACAACCAGGCTATGGCTGTATGCAACTCTATCCGCTCAAGCTCTCGTAAATTAAACCTTGTTGCTCAGACAATCAGAGGCTTAAGCGCTGAAAAAGCTGTTGCAGAACTTAGCTTTTCTAAGAAAAGAATCGCAAAAGTTGCTTTGGAAGTATTGAAATCAGCTATTGCTAATGCTGAAAACAACCACAAGTTAAATATTGATAAACTTGTTGTTGCTGAAGCTTATACCGGTAATGGCATTGTTATGAAACGTATGCATGCACGTGGTCGTGGTAGAGGCGCTAGAGTTTTGAAACCGTTCTCTAAATTGACTATCGTTGTTGCAGAGCGTGGGGAGTAAGTTAAATGGGACAGAAAGTAAATCCTATCAGTCTTCGTTTAGGTGTTAACCGCACTTGGGACTCTCGTTGGTATGCTGATGAGAAGTTCGCTGATTACCTCCACGAAGATTTGAAAATTAGAAAATTTTTGAAAGAAAAGTTGGCTCAAGCCGGCATTAGCAAGGTCGTTATTGAACGCCCGGCTAAAAAAGCTAGAGTTACTATTCATTCAGCAAGACCAGGTGTTGTAATTGGCAAGAAAGGTCAAGACATTGAGTTGTTGAGAAAAGACATTCAAAAGTTGACTGATTCTGAAGTTCAATTAAATATTCTGGAAGTCAGAAAGCCTGAACTGGATGCTCAGTTGGTTGCTGATTCCGTTGCTCAACAATTGGAAAGACGTGTTGCTTTCCGTCGTGCAATGAAGAGAGTTATGCAATCTGCTTTGCGTCTTGGTGCCGAGGGTATCAAAGTTTGCTGTTCCGGTCGTTTAGGCGGTGCGGAAATCGCAAGAACTGAATATTACCGTGAAGGCAGAGTGCCTTTGCACACTCTTCGTGCTGATATTGACTATGCTACTTCAACTGCTCACACCACATATGGTGCTTGCGGCGTTAAGGTTTGGATTTACAAAGGTGAGATTATGGCTCACGATCCAATGGCACAAGACAAGAAATTGGCTGAACAAAAGTAAGAATGAGGTTTTAAAATGTTAAGTCCAAAACGTGTAAAGTTCCGTAAGCAACATAAAGGCCGTATTCACGGTGTTGCAAAAGGCGGTGCTGAGTTAAGTTTCGGTTCATACGGATTGAAAGCTCTTTCACCGGAGCGCGTTACCGCTCGCCAAATTGAGGCAGCTCGTCGCGCTATCACTCGTGAAATGAAGAGAGCCGGAAGACTATGGATTAGAATTTTCCCAGATGTTCCTGTGTCAGATAAACCTGCCGAGGTTCGTATGGGTAAAGGTAAAGGTGCTCCTGAATTTTGGGTAGCAAGAGTTAAACCTGGTCGCATTATGTTCGAAATTGGTGAGGTTGATGAAGATACCGCACGCAGAGCATTTGCGTTGGGTGCTGCAAAATTGCCCGTTAAGAGCAAGTTTGTTAAACGCTTGAATTCTGATAATGGAGAAGCATAATGGTTAAAATTAAAGATTTGAGAGCTATGAGTGATGATGAGTTAGAAAACAGACTCGTAGAATGCAAGAAAGAGCAATTAAGTTTGCGTATTCAGCAGGCTACAGGTCAACTTCAAAACCCGTCTGCTATCTCTAAAGTTCGTAAAGAAGTAGCTCAAATCAATACGCTTTTAACAGAGCGTAAGAAGAATAGTTAGGAGAAAAACAGATGCCTAAAAGAATTCTTCAAGGTGTTGTAGTAAGTGCTAAACAGGATAAAACTGTCGTTGTCAGCGTTGAGCGTCAAGTTATGCATCCTGTTTACAAGAAAATCGTGAAGAAAAGTAAGAAATTTGCTGCTCACGACGAAAATAATCAGTTCAAAGAAGGGGATCAGGTTTCTATTATCGAATCTAAACCTTATTCCAAAACTAAAACTTGGACTGTGTTAACTAATAATGAAAATGCCTAATTAGGAAGGAATGAATTATGATACAGATGCAAACCAACCTAGATGTTGCGGATAATTCTGGAGCACGTCAGGTGCAGTGCATTAAAGTTCTTGGTGGTTCCAAGAGAATGCATGCTTCAGTCGGTGACATTATTATCGTTTCCGTTAAAGATGCTATGCCTAAAGGGCGTGTAAAGAAAGGCGACGTTCAACGTGCAGTCATCGTTAGAACGGCTAGCGACATCAGACGTAAAGACGGAAGTGTAATCCGTTTTGACAGTAATGCAGCTGTTTTGGTTAACAAAGATGGTGAACCTATTGGTACTCGTATCTTTGGCCCGGTAACCAGAGAGTTGCGTGCGAAAAAATTTATGAAGATAATTTCTTTAGCGCCGGAGGTTTTGTAATGAGCAAAATGAAAATCAAAAAAGGTGATAAAGTAATCGTTATCGCAGGTGATGATAAAGGTAAAACAGGTGAAGTTTTGAAAGCTATGCCGAAAGAAGGTAAAGTTGTTGTTCAAGGCGTTAACCTCGTTAAAAGACATACAAAACCAAGTCAAACAAATCCTGGCGGTATTGTTACTAAAGAAGCAGCCATTCAGGTTTCTAATGTGGCAGCATTGACAGCTGACGGTAAACCTTCAAAAGTAGGTTACAAAGTTGTTGATGGTGTTAAAAAGCGTGTCGCTCGGAAATCCGGTGAAGTAATCGATAATTAGGAGATAATTTGATGACAAATTTTGAAACTTTATATAATGATGTCATTAAGAAGGCTCTTGTGGAAAAGTTCGGTTACAAGAACCCGCATGAGATTCCGAAGTTGACTAAAATTGTTCTGAATATGGGCGTTGGTGACGCTATTACAGACAAGAAAAAGCTTAATAATGCTGTTGAGGAAATGGCTATGATTGCTGGTCAGAAACCAGTTGTAACTACAGCCAGAAAATCTATCGCAACTTTCAAATTAAGAGAAGGTATGCCGATCGGTTGTAAAGTAACATTACGTTCTGACAGAATGTATGAGTTCCTTGAACGCTTGATTAATATGGCTCTTCCGCGCATCAGAGACTTTCACGGTATTTCCGGAAAGAACTTTGATGGAAGAGGAAACTTTGCTTTTGGCATTAAAGAGCAAATTATTTTCCCTGAAATTAACTATGAAAAAGTTGAACAGGTTAGAGGTATGGATATCGTTATCTGCACTTCTGCTAAAACTGATGAAGAAGCTAAATTCCTTCTTACATCTTTCAACTTACCATATAAGAAATAAGTGGAGATTTTACGATGTCAAAAACAAGTTCAGTTTACAGAAACTTGAAAAGAGTGAAAATGGTTGCAAAATATGCAAACGTTCGCTCCAAGTTGAAGGCCATTGCCAATGACAAAAATGCTCCTGAAGAAGATAGATTTCAGGCTACTTTGAAATTGGCTGAATTACCACGTAACTCTTCAAAGGTTAGAGTTAGAAATCGTTGCAGAATTACTGGTCGTTCTCGTAGTGTTAGCAGGAAGTTCGGTGTTAGCCGTGTTGAATTAAGACAATTGGCTAGTTTCGGTGAAATTCCTGGTTTGGTAAAATCAAGCTGGTAAGGAGATGATATTATGTCTATGACTGATCCTTTGGGCGATATGCTCGCACGCATTAGAAACGCACAAAGAGCGAAGAAAAGTGATGTTGTATCACCTGCTTCTCGCTTGCGTGAAAATGTATTGGAAGTTTTGAAAAGAGAAGGATATATCGCTGGTTATGAAAAAACTAACGTTCGTCCTGGTGTTGATGAACTTCATATTCAATTAAAGTATCATGAGGGTACAAGTGTAATTACTGAAATTTACCGTGTTTCCACTCCGGGACGTCGTGTATATTCCAGTGTTAGAGACCTGCCTAGAGTTTATAATGGCCTCGGTATCTCTATCGTTTCTACTCCGAAAGGTGTTATGAGCGATAATGAAGCCAGAAAAGCTAATGTCGGCGGCGAAATCTTGTGCCAAGTTTTCTAGGGAGATAGCGGATGTCAAGAGTTGGAAAATATCCTGTAATTATCCCGGAAGGTGTTAGCGCATCCGTTAATGGGAATGTTGTTAACGTTAAAGGAAAATTAGGTGAATTAAGCTTTGCTTATGATGATTCTCATGTCAATGTAGAACTCAATGATGGTAAAATTGTTGTTACTCCTCACACTCAAAGCCGTACGGCTAGAACTCTTTGGGGTACAACAAGAGCTCAAATTAACTCTTTGGTAAAAGGTGTTAGTGCCGGTTACAGCAAGAGCATTGAGTTGAACGGCGTTGGTTATAAAGCTCGTATGGAAGGCAAGAAGTTAGTTCTTACTTTGGGCTTTTCTCATGATGTTCCGTTTGAAACACCAAATGGCATTACTATTGTTTGTGAAACTCCGACGACTCTTAAAATCAGCGGTGTTGATAAACAATTGGTAGGTCAGGTTGCGGCTGAAATTCGTAAGTACAGAAAACCTGAACCTTATAAAGGAAAAGGTATCCGTGTTGACGGTGAATATGTACGCCGCAAAGAAGGCAAGAAGAAATAGGATGTAAAGCAATGAATACACCAAAGAAATTATATGAAAAAAGAAAAGCTCGTGTTAGAACGGCTTTGAAAGCTGCTGCGAATGGAAAGATGAGATTGTCCGTATTTCGTAGCGGAAAACATATCTATGCGCAAGTTATTGATGACGCTAAAGGTGCTACAATTGCTTCTGCTTCTACCTTGGATAAGGAAGTAAGAGCCAATATTACTAAATCTTCAAATATTGAAGCTGCTCAGTATGTTGGTAAAGTAGTTGCTGAACGCGCTGTTAAAAATGGCGTCAGTGAAGTTGTGTTTGATCGTGGCGGTTATGTTTATCATGGCCGTGTCAAGGCTCTGGCAGATTCTGCCCGTGAAGCCGGGTTGAAATTTTAGGAGGTAATCATGGCACAATCTTTAGATCGTCATAATAAGGCGGATAAAAAAGAAGAATTGGTTGAGAAACTCGTTTTCGTAAACCGTGTAGCTAAGACTGTAAAAGGTGGTCGTACTATGTCTTTTGCGGCTTTGGTTGTTGTTGGTGACCAAAAAGGTCGTATCGGCTTTGGTTCCGGTAAAGCAGCTGAAGTTCCTGAAGCTATCGTTAAAGCTACTAATGAAGCTAAAAAGAACATGGTTCGCATTCCTTTGCGCGAAGGCAGAACTTTACACCACGATGTTGCTGGTCGTTTCGGTGCTGGTAAAGTTGTTTTGAGAACAGCTCCTGCCGGTACCGGTGTTATCGCCGGCGGCCCGATGCGTGCTGTATTTGAAGTTTTGGGTGTGCAAGACGTTGTTGCTAAATCTTTGGGCTCTAACAACCCTTACAACATGATTAAAGCAACTTTTGCTGCTCTTCAATCTATCAACAGCCCGCGTATGGTTGCTGCTAAACGTGGTAAAAAAGTTGGTGATATTGTAAGTCGCCGCGAAAATACTTCTAACGTTAAGATGGAAAAAGAGGAGGCTTAATCATGGTTGCTAAAAAGACTGTTAAAGTTACTCAAGTTAAAAGTTCCATCGGCCATGGCAAAGAGCAAATTGCTACTTTGAAAGGTTTGGGCTTAAACAAAGTTGGCAGAACTTCTGTTTTGGAAGATACTCCAGCTGTTAGAGGTATGATTAATAAGGTAGCTCACCTCATTAAAGTTGAAGAATAATAGTTGTCGGGCGTTGAGCGGCTTTGCCGCTCTGCCCCAAGCAGTTGAGGTTAGCCCGAAGCAAATGTTTTTGATTTTATTTTGAGTTTTTGTAAAAAGGTGAATAAAATGAAATTAAATGAATTAAGAGATAATGAAGGCGCTACTAAAAACCGTATTCGCGTTGGTCGCGGTATCGGAAGCGGTAAAGGTAAAACGGCTGGTCGTGGTCAAAAAGGTCAAAAATCTCGTTCTGGTGTTGCTGTTCACGGTTTTGAAGGTGGACAAATGCCTATTTATCGTAGATTGCCGAAACGTGGTTTCAAAAATCCGTTTGCTAAGACTTTTGCTGTTGTTAACTTGGATTCAATCCAAAAAGCTATTGATGCTGGTAAATTGAATGCTTCTGAAATCAATAAAGAAACTTTGTTGGCTTCTAAATTGGTTGCTAAAGAAATGGATGGTATTCGTTTGTTGGCTAGAGGTGCTTTGACTGCAGCTATCAACATCACTGTTGATTCAGCTTCTAAAGCAGCTATTGAAGCTGTTGAAAAAGCTGGCGGTAAAGTTACTGTTAACGCTTAATTTTAGCGCATACTTTATTTAGAAAAAGGCAGGGTTTATTTACTCTGCCTTTTTTGTATTCTGAAAAGCGGTTTATATGTGATCGGGAAATGAAGACAAATAATATGCAAGTTTTATTCGTTTATGAATTTCCTAAATGGTTTATAAAGATTATCTAAGGCTTCATCTATATTTAGAGAGTTTATTTTTCCGCTTATATGACGAGGAGAAATCTCTATAGTTATTGGAAAATCTGGTTGCATATTCTTAATTAAACTAAAAAATCTTTCAAAATCAATACTTCCTTCTCCAAGAGGTAAATGTTTATCACTATTAACATCCGTATCATGAACGTGAAAATTATAAATATTATCTTTTATAAGCATAAATACGTCTTCTAAATGCTTTTGCGGATTTTTCCAACATCTATTATCAGATGTTCCAAAGACGTGTCCAGTATCAAAGCAAAATCCGACATTTTCTCTTGGAAGATTTTTCTTAAGTTTCCAGCCATTCTTCCATATATTTCCATAAATATTCTCTCGTTGAACAATCATCTGACAAAACACCGCCCATCATGGGAAGATGTCCACTATAAAAATACAAATGATTTTTTTCCACTACATTTTTAATTCGTTTTAGATTGTGAGAACATTCAAGAAGTGTGGGAAAAAACTCAAGAGCAGATATCCCTTTACTATGGATAGCTTCAATAGTTTTTTCAAAATCAAGCCCATGAGGACAAGGGAAAGTTCTAAAATTGTGCAACTACCCTAAATTGTGAGATAATTTTATCATATAAATATACCATTAAAGAAATACACCTATTAATTAAAATAAGCATTATTCTATTAAATTAGGGTTAAATAAATAAGTTTCTCTATAATACTTTTAACGCATAATTAAAAAAAATTTATTAAGAATAACGAATAAAAGGCTTTAATTTAATAATAAAATAGATGAAACAGGACCAAATAGCACGGCAAAACTTAAAATTTTTACGCTACCAATTTCTCTTTTGGGGGTGGTTGCCTGAAAATGTCATTTTAATTATTTATTTTGGAGAATTGCTTAATTCTTACGCATTGTCCGGTGTCGTTCTTTTGTTGCGTTATTTCTTCATTTCGTTTTTTGAAATCCCTACCGGTATTATATCAGATAAGTATGGTCGGCGTTTGAGTTTGATTTTTAGTGCCTTGTGTTATTCTTTTGTAAAAATAAGTTATATTTTGGCCTTCTTCTGCTATCCATTCGTTTTTCTTATTATTTCAAGTGTTTTTTATGGTTTGGCAGAGAGTTTGAGTAGTGGAACAAATAATGCCGTTGTTTATGAAAATGTAAAAAAATTAAAAGCCTTAGATAATTTTGAAGACTATTATGGAAAAATAAAAGCCTGTCATATTTTAGGATTGGCTCTTTCATCATTACTTGGTGGTTTGGTTGCCTCAATATTTTCAATGTACGCTGTTATGTGGCTATCTTTATTTGGAACATTTTTACATTTATATTTTAGTTGGCGGCTTATAGAAACCGGTTTTACACCTTCATCACGCAAAAATTTTCAGCAATTTTGGGAAGCTTGTCTATATATTTGGAAAAATGGCAAACTCAACGCACTATTTATTGCAGAAGTTCTAAATAGTGCCGGAAGCCGCGGGCAAGCTGATACCATGCCGATTTACCTACAAACATTAATCCCATTTTGGGCAATGGGGCTTTGGAGATTTATCGGAAGGAGTGTAAATTTTTGTAGCTCTTGGTTTGTTCAGTTCTTTATCAATAGATTTGGTTTCAAAAAATGCTATATATGGTCGGTTATTTCTGCTCCTGCATCAATTTTATTTGGCTTGATATTAAATAATATCACAACACCGATTGTTTTTCTGGCTGATTTCTTCCTGCATGGCATCAAATACACAAGTATTACCAAAATTAAACAGAATGAATTTACAGACACTCAACGCGCAACTATGGAATCCATCTATTCTATGAGTTCAAATATTTTTGCTGGAATAACCGTTTTATTGATTAGCCTTGTAGCTCAATATACTTCTGCTTATTGGGCAATTTTTGCCTCTCTGATATTAAAATTGATTGCTATTCCTTATTATTTTATGATTTTGAAAAAATGAAATGTCTTATATAGCTATAGCACACTTGTCAAAATCAGTTAATTTCATTGTAGCGGAGCTTTAGTCGTGTTTTTGTGAAATTTTATGGGTTTCTAAGTATTCATTTGGACCATCAATTTGAGTGTCAAATTTTTCAATAAATTCCCGTTTGTCTTTATCTAACGTAAAATGAAAGCATTCACAATGTTTAATTTCTCCAACTTTATGACCGCAAGCCCAACATAGGGCTCGTGTTACCCCTTCGTGAGAGGCTATAGCTATATTTTGGTGTTTATCGTTGGATAAAATATCATCTAAGCATGATTTTATACGATTGAAGTTTTCTGAAATTCTTTGTTGTTTTTCTGGAGTGTCACAATGCCAAAAGCCGAAAGCTGTTTCAATTAATCTATTATCTGTTATAATTTTAACTGAAGGATTATTAATACTAATTTTGCGGTATCAATCGCTCGTTTAAGTGGGCTGGAATAAGCTATTTCAATATTTTTATCAGATAAAAATTCGGCTAGTTTTTGGGCTTGGGTTAGACCTGTTTTGTTTAGAGTTGATTCAATATCAATACCATTTCGTTGGCCGTGTCTGAAAAAATAAAAATTTTTTTCATTATTTTTCTTACCAAATTTATAAAATTAAGTATTTTAGTAGTTTATGATTTTATTTTTATTTTGCAAGTTACTATTTTGATGAGCGGAATAAAATGATTGATAAATTTGTGTGATGATTTATATTTTAAATGGTCATAGTTAGGAGGCGCTAATGTCATATGTTGAAGGTACATTATCTCAGGGTGAAGAAATTAAAGAAAAAGTTCGGTTGCATTGGGTGAACTATCTTTTTACTTGGTTTTTGTGTCTGCTGGTCTTTTTGTTGGTTCTGTTATGGTTGGTTGATGCAACGTTGCGGCAGAGTTTAGAGTGCCAAATCTTTGTTGGCGTGGCGGTGCTGTGGGCTGTCTACGACTATTTGCGTTTGGCTACAATTGAGATGGTTATTACCAATAAACGCGTTATCTGTAAAAAAGGAATTATCAGCGTTAAAACACAAGAACTTAAAACGAATAAAATTGAATCGGTGGAAATTAAACAGTCTATCTTGGGGCGGATTTTAGGCTATGGAACTTTGATGTTTTCCGGAACCGGAACGGCTAAGGTTCGCTTTGCCGCGGTGGACAATCCATGGGAAGTTAAAAGTCAGGTTGAGACAATTATTGAAAGTTATGCTAACTGAATTGGATTTGAGTTTTTAAAGATGTGCGGGCTTGACTTTGCTTAAATTTTTTTGTATAAGCAGAGTATGAGCTTGGCAAACGCTCGGATTGTCCGCCAAAGGGTTCGTTGCCGTTATTGTTTTTACATAGATTTCTTGAGATGACTTATTCTGCTTATCGGACAGGCAAAGTGGTAAGTTATCAGAAAGGAATTGGTATGCGTAAATATCTTGAATTCTTCCGTGTGGAAGCTAAATCTTTATTAAAAAATTTCCAGAAAAATGAGCAAAGTGCTGTTGCCAGATGTGCAAGTGTGTTTGGCGATAAAAAAGATTTATCGTTGATGAATATGCAACATGTGGTGGCTAAAGAATATGGTTTTGATAGCTGGAACGCGTTGAGTAAAGCTGAAAATTGGCAACTTGCCGAAGCGCTGATAAAGTCTAAAAATCAAATATTGGCTATGCCTCTTTATGGCGATGAAAGGAAAGGGAGTGTTTATTCTCGGGCAGAACGCTATGATGTTGGCCTGATTAAAAGTCGGGAGGGGATAGATTTAGAGAAATTTGTTCATGTATCGCCTAGTGGTATTGTGTCTCCTTTTTTACAATTAGAAAAGTTTGATTTATCCGATTATGATTTAGCTAAAATGAATCCGTTGTTTGTGTCTTTTGATGAGTATACACGTTGGCCGGAAGATGCTGCTAAATTGCCGCAAAACTTTAATCCGCAAAAATTTATGGAACAAAGAAAAAATCCGGGGCTTGGTGTTCGGCATTTACATAAGCAAAATCTTACCGGTTTGGGGCGAGCGGTGGCTGTTATTGATGGCTTTTTGTTGTGTGATCATTTAGAGTATCATGAAAATTTGAAAGACTATGAGCGGGTTTGTTCTGATGATTTGGGGCGCGGTGCAAATGGCGGGGCGCTTGTTTCGGCTCTTGTGGGGAAAACTTGTGGCGTGACTCCGTTTGCCGATGTTTATTATTTTTCGGCACAACAGATGGAAAATAATCATCGGACGCAGCGATATTATGCGCAAGCGTTGCAGAAAATTTGCGATATTCACGAGAAACTTCTGCAAAAAGGGAAGAATGGTATTGATACGGTTTGCATCTTATGGGGAATTACAAGCCCTGTTTTTCAGCAGGATGACGGTGTATCGGAGATGAAAGAAGCGCTGGAACGTGCTAAAAACTTGAATATTTGGGTTAATAGTGGTGACTTGAAGTTTGAGGGTAAACCATGGTCAGAAGGGCGTATTCATTGTGTTTATAGCGGAGATTTGGATAATCCGATGGATTATGATGCAATGCCAAATGCGCCAAAAATTCCTTTAGAAGTTAGTGAATTTTGGGAAAACAGATTATGTTTTCCGGCAGGCGGTCGTACAGTGGCTAAAGATGATAGATTAGATGCTTATGTATTTTCAGCTCCGGGGTTTTACCTCAAGCCCTATGAATGCGGATTGTTCGTTTTGGCGAGGAGTATTAAAAATGATTTGACGGCTGAGGCATTTTGGCAGCTTTCTCTTGAAACCGGAGATTATCGTGCCGGGGTGGGAGTGATTGTTAACCCGCAAAAATTGATTGATGCTTTAAGAAAATAGTGTTATACAAAGGAGAGTGAGCGATTGCTCTCCTTTTTTATGATGTGAAGGAATTTGAATGAGTAAGAATATTGACGTTTTAATAGCAAACGAAGACGATGCGGAAGATATTGCCCATCTTTCTTATCAAGTGGGTAAAATGCACGATGATGCGTTGCCGGATTATTTTAAGCCGACGCCCGAAGAAGAGCATTTACGGATTATTCAGAATATGCTGAAAGATGAAAACGCCGTTATTTTTAAGGCGGTTGATGGCGGTAAAATCTGTGGGTTTATGTGTTTGCTTATTCAAGAAAAATCACGCAATGGTTATGTACATTCCAAAGTTGCTTATATTTATAACTTTGGGGTTGATGAAGCTATGCGAAGCCATGGTATTGGTAGAAAGATGCTACAAACAGCAGAGAGCTTTTTGCGAACGAAAGGTGTTGAAGCGGTGGAGCTCAGCGTCTTTATGTTTAATCAGCGGGCATTGGCTTTTTATGAAAAAAACGGATATCGCACTTTAGAGGTTAATTTGCAGAAAATTTTGAAGTAAAAATATTTGTCAGTAATAAAAAAGGGGGCGAAATATCGCTCCCTTGCTTTATGCTTTTATTATAAAGAGATGAAACTTTTTTGTCAAGTCTTTTATTTGTAGTTTTGTTAAAATAAGTTATTGATTTTGCTTTTTATTTTTGTGTATTTTCAAGTTCTCATCAAATTTTGGAGGACTTTTTTATGCAAGAACAGAGAGTTTTTCTTGAAAAGTATAATTTTGTAAAATTTGAACTTCAAAGAATTAAGTCTTTATGGGGATTAAGAAAGGGGAATGTAGAACAGAAAAACAGTTACGATATTTCGGTGAAGGAAATTATTAAGGAGATTTTTTCGGAGCTTAAATTATATGCGTTTAAGCCTTTTAAAAAACTGTTGTTAGCAATGGCTGTATGCGGGTTGTTGAGCGGAATAATCCCTTATCTAAGGATGCTTTATATGGGGGAACTTCCTGAACTTTTGAACGGAACAACTCGGGCTATTATTATTTTTTCTTTATTTATGGCGCTTAGTGAACTTAATGGTTATTTATTATCAATTTTTTCTACGCGTTCCAGATTTATCCAGGATGAAATGATGGATTTATATGATAATTCTGTGCGGGCGAAAAATTATGTTGAAATTTTGCATAAACCCAGAGCCTTATTTAATGTTAACGGTGTTGAGGGATTGCTTGCTATGGCTGAGTCTATATTTAGGTATAAACGCTTTATTTTGGATAGATTGTTCATTTCTTATAGAGAGTTTATTTCTTTAGTTGTTTGTACGGCTAGTTTGTTTGCTATTGTTCCGCAGTTGGCGTTGTTTATTTTGTTGTTGCAATTTATTTCAATGGAGTTTGCTCTTTATAATAATAAGTTTTTTAGAAGAGTTGATGAGCGGTTTCGTTTGTTTTCGGCGAAAGTTTATCGCGAAAACGGACAAATCAGTACTCTTGCTTCATTGGTGCAAAGTGCGAATAAGGTGGAAAAAGAAAGTAAACGTATTTATGCCAGGCTTATGCGTAGTTCTGCTAAATTGCGGTTAAAAATCTTTAATCGTTTAACGGGGGAAGAAAATATTCGCTTAATTTTGGATGCACTTTTAGCTGTTGCGGTTTGCTATGTGGCTATTAGAGATATTATTCAAACCGGTGATATTGGGCGATTGGCTTTAATTTCCGGTGCGGCGATGCAAATGCAAGGACGTTGGCAGAGTGTATTTCGTTTTTATTTTAATGTTGACGAGTATAAAAATAAGGTTGCGGATACAAGACAACATTTGCAACTTCCTAAAGTCTTAGAGAGAGTTACGGGGCATAATCATTTAAGCGCATCGGATAATTTTATTCGCTTGGAAAATGTTAGTTTTGCGTATCCGGAACTGAAACGTATGGAAGATGTCGGTTATTTGACAGAGATTAAGTATGGCGCTACGGTTTTAGAAAATGTGTCGCTTGATATCCGAGCAGGGGGTGTCACTGTTGTTGCCGGAACTTCCGGACAGGGTAAATCTACGTTGATGAGGCTTATTAGGCATGATTATGATGTGCAACAAGGTAAAGTCTTTATTGGACGGCAGAATGTTTGTGATTTGCCGGATGAAGAAATTAACAAGCATATTGCTTTTATTGGGCAAAGTGTGCAATTTTTTGATGCTTCTATTCGTTATAATCTAACATATCTTAGCGATGTAACGGATGAAAAGCGTTTGTATGAGGTTTTGGATGCGGTTGGTTTAACCGAAGATATTGCCAAGTTTGAAGAGGGGCTTGACTATAAAATCGGAATTAACGGGAATAAACTTTCTGGAGGGCAACGGCAGAGATTGGCTTTGGCGAGAACCTTATTAACTCATCGTCCGATTGTGATTATGGATGAACCGACAACCGGATTGGACCAAGTTTTGAGTTTTCAGGTGATGAAATCTCTTAAAGAATTGGCGAAGTATAAAACGGTATTGTTGGTTACACATAATCCAACTGAAATTGCATTGGCTGATAGAGTGTTGATTATCAAAGATAAACATATTGTTGCGGATGGGGAACCACTTCATTTGGTGGCTCATTCGGAATTTTTGAAGTCAGCCATGACAGAGCAGGATGTGTTGAGTAAACGAGAATTATTTGTTGCGCATTGTTTGAAGGTTGCGTAATATTCTCTAAATTATTTTTTATTTAGAGGGGAAATGAAATGTCCGGAATTGTTGAACAAGCATTGTTATTTGCTAAAAAATGTCATGCAGGAGATAATTCCGGACATGATTTTGAGCATATTTTGCGGGTGATGGCTAATGCCGAAAAGATTTTGGCAGAAGAACCTCTGGCTGATGCTGAGGCAGTGCGTGTGGCGGTGGCTTTGCATGATGTTGATGATTACAAATTAGGTTCTGACGGCGAGCGGTCTAAAAGTTTTTTATCTGAAATCGGCGCTCAAGAAGATTTTGCCAAGAAAGTATTGGATATTGTTAGTTCTATCGGGTTTTCTAAATCGGGTAGTCATCCAAATTTTCAGATGATTGAGCAGGCGATTGTATCTGATGCGGATAAATTGGATGCGGTTGGAGCGATTGGAGTTTGTCGGGCAGTAATGTATTCGGCAGCGACAAAGCGTCCGCTCTTTAATGAGCAAATTTTTCCGGATGAAAATTTGACACCTGAACAGTATCAGAATAAAAATAGGGCAACTAATCATGCTATTAACCATTTTTTTGATAAATTGCTGAAACTTAAAGGTGCGATGCAGACAAAAGTCGGGAAAAGAGAAGCGGAAAAGCGGCATTTGTTTATGATTGCGTTTTTAAGGGAATTTTTTGATGAGATTCGGGCTGATGAGTGGCTGGTGTATTTGGATAAATTCTTAAAACAAACTGCTTAGTTTTCTTTCTTTTTTCATGGAATAGTATTGACCTTGGACAAAAAATATGGTATTATCTTTTTGTTTACTGTATTATTGTTTCTATAGATTTGAACGTTCTTTAGAGTATCTGCTTTAGGGAGTGATTTGGGTTTTGGACTTTAATTGGTGAGCCGTTAAGGGGAAAATCTTCTTAATGTATTTTGTTTTTTTTTAAATTTTTTTAACCATGAGACAAAATGTTTTTGTGCGGATTTTTGCCGCAATCATGAGATCAATTTTTCCGCTTATGGCGGTTAAGTACTTCACCAAGAAATCAAACCAGTATGCAGAGTTGTTTTTGCCGAGTGAGGCACAGCAGCTTCGGGCAATTGAAAAGCTGGATCTTGACACCGACCAGATACGAGCGCGTGTTTGGTCTTTGCAAACCAAGGTCAAAAGGTTGCTACAGCAACACTACGACCTGATTCAGGAGATTAAAACAGAGCAAGAGTTTGCCGCTCTTGTCAATGTCGGTCGGGTCAATATCATTGCGCAAGCGATGAAATATTATACACCGACACAAGAAATGGCGTTGAAACTTCTGTCTAAGTTCGGATTAGATGCAGTGGAGCTGATTAATAAAGCTCCGGCGGCGTTTGACGGACTGAAGACCTGCGACATCTTGGGTATCAAGCCAAGCGAGGTTTGTGCTCTGGATAGTCCGCGTTGGGCGTTTGCTGAGGCATTGGTGTCTAAACGTGCATCTTGGGCACCTAAGTTTTTGGAGGAGATCCGTAAGATGTCTCCGCAACAACTTGGCGAACTTGGGCAAGCGAAATTCAACTTCTTCTTCAACTTCGCTTATGATGCGAAGGAGAATGTGGCGTTTTTAATGCCATATATGGCGGTTTTCTTCCCAGAGCTTTATGCTCAGGTGAGAGCGAATTTTTTCTCATATAAGGAATTCGCGCCGTATATTATCAAAATGCTACCGGCGAAGTTGAGATACTTGGAACAGGGGAAAGAGACTTTCGATGATCTTCCTTCAGTGTCTGTGCATGGGGCTTTAGAAGAAGTTTATGACGCCTATGCTTGGCTCTGTATTGCCTATTACAGGCTGAATGAGCCGGCGGTTTATGAGCTTATCATTTCCAAGATGAGCGATATTAAGCCGATGGTGTCTGAGCCAATTTACAGTCAGCTTCTTGATAGACTGATTGCATTGGCAAATTGTCCGGCAGATGTTTCGCGTCTGTTGAACCTAGCAGACGATGAGGGCAAGAGAAGTCTCTACCGTAAAATGGTGGAGAAAAAATATGCAGTACTTTTGGCTGCTCAATATCCTTTCTCTTCATGGGAGGATAAAGAGTTGGTAAAAAGTGCATTGCGTATTGTGATTGCTGATAATCGCCTTCCTCTGGCAAAAATGCAGGAGCTTCCTGAGGATTTGCAGGAATTTGCCAAATATCAGTTGGAAGTATCTGCGCAGATTTCTGCTTTGGTAAGTGGAGATATTTTAAAAAATGTTGAGTATCATTTGCTTCCGGAGGCGGAAATCTATCTGATGCTGATGGATCCGAGGTACACATGGAAGTACCAGAAACTCTATGTTGAAAAATTTGAATTGTCTGAAAAGGCATTTAATGTTTTGATACATAGAGAGGCTGTTAAACTTCAAGATCAGGTGGTTTTTCCTGATGTTTTGGTTGGCAAATATGTAGCCAAATGGGGACTGACGGAAGTGCAGTATCAGGAACTATTGCAGACACCGATGAAAAAATATGCTCTGCAGTGGAAGGAGTATATTAAGAAAGCGGAAGTTTCGCATGTTTATCATAACGAAACTGAAGGGTAATATCTAAAGAACGATTGTATGGGGTGACGTGAGTCATCCCATATTTTTGTTTTAAATAAAATAGTTATTGCAATTTTTCTATTTTTTGTATATATTGCTCTTGATATGCAAATTTTTTTAGAATTTGGAGAAAAATATGCTGGATAGAGTTGATGCTTTAGATGTAAAACAGTTTCGCGGCAGAGGCGTGTTTTATTATCAATCCATTCGTCCGTCTATTTATAAAGATAGCACGTTTAAACGTGGATATGGTAATGAAATGTGTTTTGTGGAAGAACGAACGCAACAAAATGGATATAAAAACGCACGTGCCAGAGTTATTGATGGCGGTGTCGGAAGATTGACGGCTTTACCCCCTATATATTGGTAAAGTATTTTTTTAATTTTAGCGGGAAGTAGCTCTTTGGGGCTTATAGGTTTTTGTCGCTTTAAAATTTGTGTTTGTGGGGGCCGTTTGAGGTCTTTTTTTGTACTTGTTTCTTGCGTGTTTTTATGATAAAATCTCTTTAATGGACTGAGATTGATTTGGGAGATTTAAAAATGCCTCAGGAAAAAAATAGCGATAAAAAATCAAATAAAATTCCTAATTTCGCCGAATATGAAAAGGAACGCCTGAAAAATTTGGCAAGTGAAGCGAAGAAAATTGCTCAGGATTTGAAATCTGCCGGTCAGAAAATCGGACAAGATGTTTTAGATGCTCCCGAAAAGAAGGTTAAAGAACAAGGAACACTCAAAACAGCTTGGGAAGTTTTTAAAGAAGCATGGGCGAAAACCGGTAAAGATTTTAGAAAATCTGTCGGTTATAAAATGGGGGAATCGGTTTTTCAGGGATTGTTGCCTTATTGTCAGAATTTGTTATTCGGTTCACTTCCGGGAATTGTTACCGGTGCAAGTGGGGCAACGGCAAAGTTCATTGGTGCGGCGGCCCTTAATGTGGTGCGGGAGAGATTGGGCGAGTTTTGTCGTTTTAAATCCAAAATGGCCACGATTGTTTTAACTGATACGCACGCTAATGCGGCTTCCAGTACAATTTATAAAGATATTCTTCATAAACCACGGCCGTATTTTAAAAAAAATGCACCGGCTTCTTTGGGTGGGGTAACATCAGAAATTGTTTCGGCTAAAAATGCTTTGCTGAATACATCGGTGGAGTGCCTTTCTAAAGCTGTTGTTTTTGGGATTAGTTCTGCAAGTTTGGTGGCGGTTGACCCGATGTTGGCGGCGGGCGTGTTGGGTGTTACAGCGGTGACGGCAGAATTTGGCGGGTTTATGAATAATGCATATCGTAAACTCAATAGTAAAATGCGTTCTTTATCTCAGAAAATTTCTAAAGAAAATCGTGATTCTATTAAAAATACCCCACTTGTGCAAGATACGAATCGGGTTGAAATGGAAGCGAAACAGATGGAAAGTCGCTTAAACAAATCTTCTAAAGCTATGCAGAAAATTACATATGCGAGTAGTAAGGCATATTTGAAAATGAGTATGGCTATTAATGTCTGTATGCAAGGCTTGATTATGGCAGCAGCGTTTGCGGATGTGGTTAAAACCGGTGATATCGGGCGGTTTGCTCTGATTAGTACGGCGTCGTGGCAGATGATTAATTCGGGAAGTAGACTTTCGGAATTATGGAACGCAATGCAAGCCGGTACGTATAGACTTATTGATGCTTCTAAAAAGTTGATTACGCCAAAAGAACTTGAACGTGTTACAGGTAAAGAAAAACTAACGGAAAGAGATACAAAAATCAGTGTACGTCATGTTAATTTTGCTTATCCGCAAATTAAAGATGTAACTGATATGAGTTTGGTTGAGGCCATGGATAGAGATGGCGAAATTAAAAGAGGTGAAGAGGTACTTAAAGATTTAAGTGTTGAGTTTGATAAAGGTGGTTTAACGGCTGTGGTCGGGACATCTGGTCACGGTAAATCTACGTTGATGAGCCTTATTCGTCATGATTATGATGCGCAATCGGGGCAGATATTTATCGGAGATAAGGAAATTCGTGAATTATCTGATGATGAACTTAATGCGCATATTGCATTTGTGGACCAGAACGTACACTTTTTTGATGAAAGTGTGGGCTATAACCTTAAATACTTTAAACCGGATGCAACAGATGAGGAACTTATGCAGGCTTGCGAAAAATCCGGATTTAATAGCGATATTCAGAAGTTTAAAAATGGACTTTTTCGTAAAATCGGACAAGATGGTTCGGAACTTTCCGGTGGGCAAAAACAACGTTTGGCTTTGGCTCGTGTTTTCTTGACCGATAAGCCTATTGTGATTATGGATGAACCGACAACAGGTCTTGATCCAAATCTTAGTCTTAAAATTATGAAGTCTCTTAAAGATATGGCTCAAGATAAAACGGTGATTATGGTGACACATAATCCAACTGAAGTGGCCCTTTCTGACCGAGTGGTGGTGATTGAAAAAGGGGAGATTGCTGCGGATGGAAAACCTATGGATTTGATTAAAACCAGTGAATTTTTGCGGAACGTTTTAACCAAAGATGATATTAAAAATAAAAATAAACTTTATCAAACGAGTGTTAATGGGGTCAATCCGATGCAAGAGGCTGCAACAGTGCTTAATGAAGAGTCTAAAGGAAAAGTTTTAAGCGATATTGAAAGAGCGGAAAAAAGAAAACTTTTGGAGGCGCATAAAAGAGCTTATGTCAATGTGCGGAAAAAAACGATTGAAAACGAACGTCGTAAAGTTGGTAAACCTTTACCCGAAAAGAGGCAAAAACAACCGCTTAACCCGCCTTCTGCGATACCTAGCCGTGGTGGTGCGGAGATGTAGTTATGCCGGAGGGTATGAATATTCAGGATTTAATAAATCCGTCTGATTGCAAATTGAATAAGTAAGAAAATTTACCGGATTTGTTTTTGAGCAATTCTTGAGGTTCTCCACTTTCTACGATTTTTCCATGTTCCAGCACTACTATTCTATCCATGTTTCTTAAAGTTGATAAGCGGTGGGCAATGGCAATGACGGTTTTATTTTTCATGATATTTTGTAGAGCCTTTTGGATGGCTGTTTCGGATTCACTATCTAAGGCAGAGGTTGCTTCGTCCAAAATTAAAATCGGAGTGTTTTTTAGGATAGCAGAGGCTATGGCTATTCTTTGTCTTTCACCGCCGGATACCTTAACGCCTCTTTCTCCGACAACACTTTGGTAGCCTTTGGGCATTTTTAAGATGGTGTCGTGAATTTGTGCCATTTGGGCTGCTTTGTAAACATCTTCGTCAGAGGCTTTGGGGTTTGAAAAGCGTATATTGTTCATTATAGAACGATTGAACAAACTTGGTTCTTGTGGGATAAGGGCAATTTGTCTATGTAGAGAACTTTGAGTGACGTCGGCAATATTTTGCTCGGAAATCTTAATTTCTCCCCCTTTTATATCATAAGCGCGGAGGATTAGATTTATTAGAGTGGATTTGCCGGCGCCTGATAAACCCACAATACCGACTTTCTCTTTGGCACCTATTTCTAAATTGAAATTTTCAAACAATGGGGCTTTGTTTTCATAGGCAAAACTCATGTTTCGGATGGAAATATTTGGTTTGTTTATTTTTAACAGTTTAGCGTTGGGTGCGTCATTTACTTCTATTGGTTTGTAGATGACATTTATAGCATCTTCTAAACCGCCTAGGTTTTGTTGATAGCGTATGATAAAATTCCCCATTCTTTCTATCGGAGATAAAAGTAAGTGAATATAGGTCAAGGCAATCAATACTTGGCTGATGTTGAGGTTTTTGATATGCCAAAAGTAAACTAAAATCAGTAAAGATATAACACGCAAGACCATTAGCGATAAGATATTGAAACTGTTTGATATGCCGGTTTCTTGCCCCTTTTTGAGGTAACTCTTGACGACTTTTTTGAGGGCTTTGCCTAAGTAAGCCTTTTCATGTAATACAGCACCACAGTTTTTGACTAAGCGGGCGTTGGCGATGCTGTCCACGATAATTCCGGCGGCTTCGGACTCTAATTGGGCATTTTCTCTTGAGATTGGTTTTAGGGTTTTGCAATGATAATAATTGAAGTAACTGGTGATGACGCAAAAGAACATGATTGCCAAAGCTAACCCTTTATCGACACTGAATAATATCGGTAAGGCAACGAGGTAAGGGATAATGACAGCTTCTAATACACCTTTGAAACTCCAACAGAGATTTATGGTTTGAAGGACGAGTTGAATAACTTTATTGGATACTTTTCCGGACATTTCTTCCGTGAAATATGAGGAGGAGTGTTTATGTGTGTGTTTAAATGCATCTTTGTAAATATTGCGTTTTAGGAAAATATCCATGCGAACTTCAAAAATGGTGCGTAATCCGTCGCAGATGTTTGAGCTGAAATGCAAGGCGGCGTATATGACAATGTAGGTTAAAGAGGCGCCGGTTATAATTTGCGTTGGATTTTCAACAATATAACCGAATAACGAAGCGATGTAGTAATTGTCCAGGTAAAGGAAAACACGGCTCAGCCCAAATAAACCAAAGGTGGCGAGGGTGTACCATTTAATTTGTCTTAAGTATTGGAAAATAAATTTTATTGCAGTCATGCTTCTTCTCCATAAGAAAGGTAGCCATTATTTTGGAGCTGATAAAGTTTATAGAAAGTGCCGGATTTGTTTTTTAGCAGTTCATCAATGAGTCCTTCTTCAATTATCTTGCCATTTTCTAAGACGATTATTCTATCCATGCTTCTTAAGGTTGATAAACGGTGAGCAATGGCGATAACGGTTTTGTCTTTGATGATATTTTGTAACGCCTTTTCTATCATGACTTCCGCTTCACTATCTAGGGCGGAAGTGGCTTCATCCAAAATTAAAATCGGAGCGTTTTGTAAAATAGCGCGGGCGATAGCTATACGTTGTCTTTCTCCACCGGAAAGCATTGTTCCTCTTTCGCCAACGACACTGTTATATCCGTGCGGTAAATTCATTATGGTATCGTCAATCTGCGCTAATTTGGTGGCTTGGCGGATTTGCTCTTCACTCGCTTGTGAATTGGTTATACGCAAATTTTCCAAGATACTGCGGTTAAACAAGGCGGTATCTTGTGAGATAACGGCAATATTTTTATGATGAGAGCGGAAAGATAAATCTTTGATATTGGTTTGGTTTAGCAATATTTCTCCGTTATCTACATCATAAGCGCGGAGTAATAAGTTAATCAAAGTGGATTTTCCTGAACCGGAATGTCCGACTATGCCGACTTTTTCTCCGGCTTTGATATGTAGATTTAGGTTTTCAAATATCGGTTTGCCTTTGATGTATGCAAAGTTTACGTTTTTGAATATTATTTCAGCTTTTGTTGGGCGTATGTTTATAGCGTCTTCTTTTTCTTTGATATCAATAGGTTGGTTTAGGGTTGAGAAATTAGCACGAATTCCTCCCAGCTGATCAGATATAAATTGGCAGTAGTTGTTTATACCCATGGTGGCCAGAACGAGATTGACCAAAGTGGTGTATACATAAAACAAGTTATCCAAAGCGATATTGTCTTTTTGTGCAAAATATAAGATTAAAAAGATTCCGGAGGTCAAAAAGACGGTATCTATTGCATGAAAGGCAAAGCGGGATACAATTTGATAACGTCCTTGTTCGGCTATGCGTAAAAGGGCTTGTTTTAAGTTTTTGTAAAAATAAAGTTGTTCGCTGAAAAATGAACCGCTGTATTTGACTAAATTAGCGTTGGCAATGCTGTCTACTAAAATGCCTCTGGCTATGTTTTCATAATTTACACGATTTCGGCCTAAATCAAAAAAGTGGCGGTTTACTTTATATACGGCGAAAAAGTAAGGAATGTTTATCGCAAATAATAGGGCGCTTAGTGATGGACTGAATGTTGCTATAATGGAATAAGATACGATTAAAATTCCTATTGGACGAATGAGTAAAAAGCAAGTATCGGTGAATAAATTGGTTAAACTCTGGCATAATCCTGTTAACGCTGATGATACGCGACCGCTCATCTCATCATCAAAGTAACGTACAGAATGAGCATGAATTTTGGTGAAGATGTCTGTTACTAAGTGACTTAAGAATGTTTGAGAAAAGGCGTCTTTTATATATGTGGCATAGTAGCCGTTTATGAGGGCGCGGATGAGGTAATATCCAACTAATATCAATAAAATTGTGAAACATTGATTAAGTGCTTCGGTTGAGTTTTTTATTTCAAAGCAACCGACAAGGCGGCTGATAAGCCATGTTTCTAATGGTAAAATGATGCAGGTCAAAATGAAGGTAATGCAAAAAAGAATAAACAGTTTTTTACATTTTTTAAGATTTTTTAATATAAGCGTTCTAATATCCATAATAAATAGCCTTAAAAATTTAAGATGTGTGTATATTAGTCAAAAAAATATTTTTGTCAAGTAAAAAATAAAGGGAGCTGTTTGATGAAGAAAATTGCCGTTTTGGTTGTTTTAGTTTTAATGCTCGTGGGAGCTTTTTTGTTTTTAAATCGCTTAGATTATTCTAAAATTGCGATAGTTTTGCCATCTTCCGAACGGGCTTCATCTCCTTATTATTATCAAAAAGACGGAGATTTTTTCTTGGCGGATGATTTAAAACAAGGGTTGCAAAAACTTGGCTATAAAGTTGAGTATCGATTTCGCGAAAACTATGAGGACTTAAAGTTAGGCGATATCGGAAATGTTATTTATTTTAAAGGGTATTATAATTTTGAGCATTTGCCGGATGCAGAAGATAAAGGTGACGGGCGTAAGCGCGTTCTCTACCTTTATTATGTTGAAGGGTTAAAGCCTGAGATATTTAGTGAAGTTGATGCAGTGGCTTGTGCCTCTAAAAAGTTTATTAAAGAAGTGGTTACTCCGGCCGGTGTTGCGGCGACGTATATTCCTCAATTTACAAATCCGGATAGATTTAAACCGTCAACAAAAGAAGCTGATAAAGCCTATCCGGTGTTGTTTGTTGGTTCTGACCATTCGGGATTTGGACGCAAAAGTGTTGATTATGCCGTTTTGGCAGATGCTAATTTGAGTGTTTTTGGCAAGTTTTGGGAAAAAAGTTTGCAACCTGACGTCTTAAAAGGTAATTTTATTGAAAATAATGAGCTCTATCGCTATTATGCAAGTGCCGATATTGTCCTAAATGATCATCGTGAAGATATGCGCTACTATGGCTTTATGTCCAACCGTATTTTTGATGTGACAGCTTCGGGGGGATTTATTTTAACGGATTATTTGCCCGAAATTGAGGAAGTTTACGGTGATAGCGTTGCAACTTATAAGGATTATTACGAATTTAAAGAAAAATTAGAGTATTATCTGGCGCATCCCGAAGAACGCGCGGAAATGGTGAAAAGGGCTCGTGAGATTACATTGAAGAACTTTTCTAATTTAAAAATTGCAGAAATGTTTGATGCGCTCTTTAAAAATATAAAAAAATGATAAAATCTTTCTGAAAGGCTTGATTTTGTAAAAATGAAACACTAACTAACCTATTAGTTTTAGTGTAACCTATTTTATGGGAGTGATTTAAATGCAAGTAAAGCCTTTACGCGAAAACGTTTTAATCAAACGCGTTGAAGAAGAAAATAAAACTGCAGGTGGTATTATCCTGCCCGACACAGCGAAAGAAAAACCAAGTGAGGGAGTTGTTATTGCTGCCGGTGAAGGACCCAGAACTCCTGATGGAAAAATTTTGCCGATGAGTGTTAAGGTTGGTGACCATATCTTGTTTAGTAAATGGTCCGGAACTGAAGTTAAAATTGATGGCGAGCCTCATTTGATTATCAAAGAAGGCGATATTTTGGCTGTTGTTGAAAGATAATTAGAAAGGATTTTGTATTATGGCTGCTAAAGATATTAAATTTGGTACTGATGCCAGAGCAAAAATGCTCAAAGGTGTGGAAATTTTGGCAAAGACTGTCAAAGTAACCTTAGGCCCTAAAGGTCGTAATGTTATGTTGGATAAGTCTTATGGCGCTCCGAAGATTACAAAAGATGGTGTTTCTGTTGCCAAAGAAGTTGTCTTAAACGACAAGTTTGAAAATATGGGCGCTCAGTTGGTTAAAGAAGTGGCTCAGAAAACAGCTGATAAAGCCGGTGATGGTACAACAACAGCTACAGTTTTGGCTGAAGCTATCATTAAAGAAGGTTGCAAGGCTGTTGCTGCCGGTATGAACCCGATGGACTTGAAACGCGGTATTGATATGGCCGTTGAAGCGGTTGTCGAGGACGTTAAATCTCGTTCTAAAGAAGTAAAAACTTCAGCTGAAATTGCTCAAGTTGGTACTATTTCTGCTAACGGTGATACAAGCATTGGTGATTATTTGGCCAAAGCTATGGAGAAAGTTGGCAATGATGGTGTTATTACTGTTGAAGATGCTAAAGGTCTTGAGACTGAATTGAGCGTTGTTGAAGGTATGCAGTTTGACAGAGGTTATCTGTCACCGTATTTTGTTACCGATGCTGATAAGATGACGGCTGAATATGAAGCTCCTTATGTCTTGTTGTATGACCAGAAAATTTCTAATTTGCAAGCTATCTTGCCAATATTGGAAGCTGTTTTGCAAGCCGGTCGTGCTTTGCTGATTGTTGCTGAAGATATTGATGGTGAAGCTTTGGCTACATTGGTTGTAAACCGTATCAGAAGCGGCTTGAAAGTTTGTGCTGTTAAGGCTCCGGGCTTTGGTGACAGAAGAAAAGCTATTTTGCAAGACTTGGCTGTTTTGACAGGTGGCCAGGTTATTTCTGAAGAATTGGGCATGAAACTTGAAAATACAACAGTTGATATGCTTGGTACTGCTAAACGTGTTGTTATTACTAAAGATGATACAACTATCATTGACGGTAGCGGTGATAAAGCTGCGATTGAAGCTCGCAAGGCTCAAATCAAGAAGGAAATTGAAAAGACAACATCTGACTATGATCGTGAAAAATTGCAAGAACGTTTGGGTAAACTCTCCGGCGGTGTTGCTGTTTTGAAGGTCGGTGGTTCTTCTGAAGTTGAAGTTAAAGAGAAGAAAGACCGTATTGATGATGCTTTGAATGCTACTCGTGCTGCGGTTAAAGAAGGTGTTGTTGCCGGTGGTGGTACAGCTTTGTTGTATGCTACAAAGGCTTTGGATAAGGTTAAACCTGCTAACCAAGATCAGCATGTCGGTGTTGATATCATTCGTCGTGCTTTGCAAGCTCCTATTCGTCAAATTGCTGAAAATGCTGGTGTTGACGGAGCTGTTGTTGCCGGAAAATTGTTGGAAAGCTCTGATTATAACTACGGTTATAATGCTGCAACCGGTGAATATACTGATTTGATTAAAGCTGGTATTGTTGACCCGACGAAGGTTGTTAGAACTGCTTTGCAAGATGCAGCCTCTGTTGCCAGCTTGTTGATTACAACAGAAGCTATGGTTACAGAGCTTCCTGAACCTAAAGAATGCAGTTGCGGCGGTCATGGCGGTATGCCTGGCGGTGCTGGTGCAATGGGCTTCTAAATATTTAGATTATATCCTAAAAGCAGCCGGATTTTTCCGGCTGTTTTTGTTTGTATAAACTGATTTTTAAGGTTTATTTGTTACATTCAAAAATAAGAAATGTATTTAGGGTGTAATTATGGGACTATTAAAACGTATTTTTGGCGTGAATATTTTATTTTTTTTGATTTTATGTGCTGTGAATGATGCACACGCTCTTTCTTTTGCCGGTTTTGCTTATCAAAATGCAAAGCAGGCTAATGTTGTTGCTATAAAAAATTATCTTAAAAAAGGCTATGATATTGATACGGTTTCACCTAATGGATATACGGCATTGTGTTATGCGGCGGCGTATAATGATTTTGGTGCATATAGCCGGTTGCGTCATTTGGGCGCGGATGAAAATCATGCTTGTATGCAAAAGGTTAATCCAGCGTTTGCGAAAGATTTGGCGCAGCGATATGATGCTGTCGCTTCTCATCCTAATTATGCCTCTAATTTAACGGATTCAGATACAACTAAAAAATATTTAATTGCCGGAACGGCTTTGGCAGGAACTGCCGCTGCGGTTGCTTTGTTGGCAGATAGCGGTAGTGGTGGTTCTTCCGGTAATACAAGTCGTTGTCCTACCGGTCAAGAATGGGATGGCGCACAATGTATTCCGATTATTTGTCCGGACGGAACTCATTTAGAGGGAAATAATTGTGTCTCATGTCCGACCGGTCAAAAGTGGAATGGTTCACAATGTGTGGCAATTGTTTGCCCAGAAAATACACATTTGGTTGGAAATGATTGTGTTGCCGATGATATTAATATTGATAACGACAGCGACAAGGATGTGTATGGTATTTATTCAGAAGAGGAAGATGTTTATAATTTACGCTCAGATGCCACTTATCCGGATGATGAAGCGAACATTGCAATTGATAATAAGGGAAAAGGTAATGTTTATGGTATTTATGGGTTTGGAAATATCCAAAATGCAGGCGTTTCAGATGCTGAAGCCGATGGAAAAGCCAATATTGGTGTAGGGAATATTACTATTAATAATCAAGGTACTGGTAATGTTTTTGGAATTTACTCTCATGTTGAAGATATTTCTATTTTGAAAGAAGCATATATTGCCATGGCAACAAAAGGTGGTACAGCGTATGGCAACCTTGAGATAAATAATCAAGGCGGAGGGACCGCAACCGGTGTTTATGGCGATGTGCGCGCTTATAATGCCAGAATTGAGCGAGGTGGTAATGCGTATGGGGATATTACAATTCAAAGTGATGGGGATATTTACGGATTGAGTGGATATACCAACGCAACTAATGTTGTTTCTGTTAATAGTTCAGGGACAGCTCAAGGTAATATTAATTTGTATAGCAAAGGTAATGGTAATGTTTATGGTATGGCTGTTAGTCCGGATGGAATTCCTGGTGCAGGGCAGCCTGAAGATGGTTCCATATTAAATAATTGGTTTGCTTATAATTCTTGTGTTTATTGGAGGGGAGATGATTCACCTTTGGGCGATACATCAACTACAGGTGTTATCAATATCCATAATATCGGAGATGGTAATGTTTATGGTATGTATGGGGGAAAAGATCTTCAAAATGCTATTCATGATGGAGCATTTGACGAAAGTGGTAATTTAGTAGGATTTGCAGAGGGGCAAATCAATATTGTTAATCATGGTGATGGCGATGTATACGGTATGTATACTTTGGGGGGAAATGATGGTTCGCCTGCAACAATCGGAAATATTTCAAATGAAGGTGCTCGTTCTATTATTGATATTGTTAATACAGGAAATGGTGTTACAACCGGATTGCGTGGCGGGCAAAATGCAATATTGGTTAATTCCGGTACGATTAATATTAATAATTTAGGAGATGGGACGGCTATTGGTATTTACGGCGGAGCTCAATCCAAAATTGAGAATAGTGGCGATATTAATATTTATCGTACTGCTTATCATGATGAAGTGACCGGGCAGGACTATAATCCTCAAGGTGCTACAGGAGGAACTGCGTATGGTATTTATGCAGAAACCGGTTCACTGGTTACAAATACCGGCAACATCACAATTACCGGTGCTGAAAACGGAACAGGCGTTTATTTAGAAAATGGAGCTACTTTAGAAAACAATGGTACGATTAGTTTTAATGGCTTATCTTCTAATATCTCTCAAGAGGGAGACGCTATTGATATTTATGGAGAAGGAACACAGAGAGCCTCTGTTGACTTGAATACTATGGGGGGCGAAATTGTTTTAGGGAAAAACGGACGCTTTTTTGCAGATGACTTAAAAGGTGATTTGAGTGTTTCCGAAAAGACGGTTTTGGGTGATTTTCAGGATAAATATGTTTTAAGCGGTGCTTTGCAGGCAAATAGTGTGGATGAGCTTAATCTTAACTCTAAATCGGCTTTGTTTACGGCTAATTCTGTTGCAAATGAAAATGGCGGGTATGACGTCGTGATGAACCGGCAGAATTTTAATGATGTTATTGATGACGGTCATATTTCCGGTTATTTGGAAGATAATTATACTAAACAAAACGGAAGTCATATTTTTGATAGCTTAAAGACGGCTTCAACAAAAGAAACGCTTAATCAAAAGGCTGCTAATATCTTAGGAACGGATATGTTGCCGAATTTCCGGCGCGAAGATAGTTTGCTTTATCGGAATTTGAGCAGGCAGTTTAATGATAATTTGTTTAATCAACCTAATCAGAATTACATTGGCGGCTATAAATATGTTGATATTTCAACCGATGCGGATGGTACCTTGATGGGAACAGATGGACAGGCTCATGTGGCTTATGGAATGTTGAAAAATAAGGCGGATAATGGTATTACTTATGGCTTGGGGGCAAGTATTGCCCGGCTTGATAGTGATTATGATAACGGGTCTAGTCGTGAAGCTAATATTTTTGGTTTGTGGGCTCCTATCGGACATGATTTTAACAATGGAGCGCAGTGGTATTCTAAACTTTATGCCGGGTATGTCGACGGTTCTTATGATAGATTGACTGATTTGCAAAAATATTCGGCAGATATGAACGAATATCAATATGGGGTAAGTAATGAAGTACGCTATAATATCAATGTGGGTGGCGGATTTACGTTTAGTCCTTTGGCGGAGTTGAATTTGTTTGGTGTCTATAGTGACGGTTATGACGAAGGTGATAGTGAAGGTGCTATTCATACAGATAGTCAGAATGATTTATCTTTAGAAGGAGGCTTGGGCGCTTATTTATCTAAAAAAGTTGATTTTTCTCAAGATAGTCATTTAACGGTTCAAATCGGTGGCGTTTATTATGTTGAATTTCTTGATCCTGATGATGGTTTTGATGCGTCTGTTACAGCTTTGGATGGTAAATATAAATTATCGCATAAGTCTGATGACGGACGTGCCGTGTTATCGGCTCGTGTCAACTACAATTATAAAGACATTACGGTTTACGGCAATATTGAGCAAGAAACATCAGGCGATGATGGGTTGTTAATTGATGCTGGTATTCAATATAAATTTTAAGTGAGAGGAAAGCATGGAAAAATTTATTTTATATATTAAACAAGGAAAGGGTATCGGGGCTCTCTTTTTATTAGCAACGGCTGTCTTAGTGACGATGGTGTTGATGATGTCGGTTAAAAATTTATATTCTGATGCTAAACCGGAAGTTTTGTTGGTTGCCAATGAATTTTTGCCGTTGACGATTGAAAATGGTAAAGTTGTGGAACCTGCTGGTTCGTACAAAAAAATTGATATTGATTTAGGACAAAAAGGAAGGCCCGAAGATTTGTTTTCTGTTGTGCTTGATACACGGCCTGATGCTCAAACCCCATCTATTAATGATTTAGGCTTGTACATTTTGACGGACAATATTTATTTGGTTTCACCTAATCAACTTAAAAAAGTTAACTTTCCGGATGGCTCATATACAAAGGAAAATTTCCCCGGTATTATGGATGATTTTGTGGGATATGTGTCTGCCGTTGTTACCTTAGTTCTTTTGGTTATGTTCTTTATGGCTTATTTGATTAAAGCGGGATTTGTGCTCTTATTTACAATTTTTGCCTTAAAGTTATTGAAGCAGAGAGATTTGATTTCTAATAAACCTCTTATGCGGTTAAGTGCGGTTGCCGTGGCTTTGGTCGAGCTTATTCTCTTTTTATTAGAAAATGTCTTTTCTTTTGCCGTTTCCGGACTGGTTGGCTTTGTTATTGCTCTTATTTTGGTTTGGGGATTTGTCTTTAGATTTATGCTTAAAGCTGAATAAGTTTTTATTTCTTGGCCGATTATACTAAATCCCCTTTCTTTAAGGGGATTTTTGTTTTGTGTATATAATGGGTAAAACTATCTTTTTGCTTGATTATATTGCGTAATGTAGTTTACTTTTATACTATGTTGATTGATGTATAAGGTAGGAGCTCTTATGTCTTTTCGTTTTTGTTGTTTGCTTTTGGGATGCATGGTTTTTAATTTCCATGATGCTTGGGCTACATATACTTATAAAGAAGATGATACACGTATGGTTAACGGCGTGCTGTATGATATTAACGGAGATCCGGTTACTGGTAATTATGAGCTCTTTTATGAAAATAATATTAGAAAAAGTTTGATGCCTTATGTTGATGGGATCTTAAATGGTGTTGGTGCGCTTTATAATGAACGTGGTGTAAAAGAGGCTGATATGCCGTTTGTTAATGGCAAATTGGAGGGAAATGCTCTGGTTTATTATGAAGACGGTAATATGAAAGAGAAAATCCCTTATCGTGGTGGTAAAATTAACGGCGTGATGCGGTCTTTTTATGAAAATGGGCATGTAAAAGAGCGGATTTCCTACGACGCAGATATTAAAAACGGTGTGGCGAAGTCTTATTATGAAGATGGCAAACTCAAAGAAGTTTATAATTATTCAGATGGTCAAAAAGAAGGTGAAGCAACTGTTTATTTTTATGATGGCAGTGTTGCAGAAAAGCTAAATTATAGCGGTGATGCTATTGTTGGTGAGAGAACTGTTTATTATAAAAGCGGTCGGGTTAAATCTCGTATGAGTTATGAGTTTGGCAAAAAAAACGGCAATATGCATAATTATTTTGAGAATGGAGAGTTGGCTGCGGTTGTTCCTTATAAAGATGACGTGATTGACGGGGAAGGCTCTTTTTATACTGAGGACGGCAGGCTTAATCTGACGGTTCATTATAAAAATAATGTACGCGATGGTTTGGCTAGAGCTTATTATCCGAATGGTTCAATAAAATTAGCAGTAGAATATAAAAATGATTTGAAAAATGGTGTGGAAACGGAATATTTTGAAGATGGTAAAATTAAAACCGAAATGCCTTATGTGGACGGTGTTGTCAATGGTATCGGGCGTGAATATTATGAAACATCCGGCCTAAAGATGGAAATGACGTATGTCAACGCGGTGGCTAACGGTGTGGCTAAATTTTATGATGAAAACGGCAAATTATCGGTAGAAGCTAATTATAAAGACGGTAAGAAAGACGGCTTGCAGAAAAATTATGATGAAAGTGGTAAAGTAATTTCTGAAAGTAATTTTACAAATGATGTTATGAATGGCGAATATAAGGAATTTTATGATTCCGGTAAGATAAAATCTACGGCAAATTATACAAATGGAATTTTGGAAGGTTTAACGCTGGTTTATGATGAAGAAGGAAATTTATCTTATGAAATCCCTTATGTGAAGAACCGTAAGGAAGGCAAAGTTAAGCGTTATTATCCGACAGGTGAGTTGATGGGCGAAGTTTCTTATGAAAAAGGCAAAAAACATGGTATGTTGGATGCTTATAACCAAGATGGCACTTTGATGGCAAAAGTTCTGTTTAATAAGGATGAGGCTATTAAGGGATATAGCTTAAATCATGGTAAAGATCCGGTGTTGATGTCTGATGAAGAATTGAAACTCATCAACGAAGCGTATTAGCTAAGTGTTTTTTAAGTAAAATAATAAGGCCTCATTTCTGAGGCCTTTAATTTTGAAGGCTTACAATTTTCGGCCAAGGCTCTTGATTTCAAATCCTAGGTCTTTGGCTTTTTTGCAATCAAATACATTACGGTAATCGGCAATTTGCGGTTTGGTTAAAAGCATTTTGATTTTCTCTAAATCCAAATCTTTAAACTCAGCCCAATCGGTTAAAACCGCTAAAGCATCTGCGCCACCCATTGCTTCATAGGCAGAATTGCAATAAGTAATCATATCACCTAAAATAGCTTTTGTGTTTGGCATAGCTTGCGGATCATACAAGCGGATGTTGACATCATGTGCCAGCATTATTTCAATGATTTGTAAAGCAGGAGATTCACGACAGTCATCCGTTCCACCCTTGAATGCGCTGCCTAATACGGCAATGGTTGGATTTTTTATGTCAGAAACCATATCTAAAATACGTTTTGCCATATTGATTTTGCGGCGTTCGTTACTCTTGATAGTTGTTTCGATTAAAGATAAATCAACTCCGTTAAATTTGCCCATATAAGCCATCGCATTAGTGTCTTTTGGGAAGCAGAACCCACCGTATCCCGGGCCGGGAACTAAAAACTTTGAACCGATACGAGAGTCTAAGCCCATACCTTTGGCTACTTCATAGATATCTGCTCCGGATGTTTCACAAAAGTCTGCCATTTCGTTTATATACTGAATCTTCATGGCTAAAAAGGCATTTGATGCATATTTTATGGTTTCTGATGATTGGCGGGAAACATATAAAATTGTGCATTTATCCTTAAACGGTTCATACAATGTGCGAATAACATCTTTGGCTCGTTCTGAATTTGCGCCGACAATAATTCTGTCCGGATTAAAAAAGTCATGAACGGCAAAACCTTCGCGCAAAAACTCCGGCAAAGATATAACATCAAAATCTGCGGTTGGATTGTTTCTGCGGATAATATCTTCTACGGCATCGCCCGTATTAACCGGTACGGTTGATTTGATGGCAACAACCGTGTATCCCTCTAAATATTTAGACAATTCCTCTGCGGCTGCTTTGATGTATTTCATATCAGCTTCTTTGGTTATCGGGTTGGGTGGTGTGCCCACGGCCAAGATGACTAAATCAGCATCCGTGATGCTCTCTGCAAAAGAAGTGGAAAATTTTACCTTACCGTTTGCGGTATTTTTTTGAAATAAATCTTCAAGTCCTTCTTCAAAAATAGTAACTTTGCCGGATTTCAACATATTGATTTTCTTTTCATCAATGTCTAAGCAGATAACATCATTGCCTAATTCTGCAAGTCCGACACCGGTTGGAAGACCAACATATCCTGTTCCGATAACTGTAATTTTCATTATAAATCTCCTAAGTTTTTGATAGGGCTATGTTAGCTAATCATATGACTTTTTCAAGTATTAAAACTTAGGTGTTTATAACGTTTAAATAGTTACTTATTTGGTTGGTGGTGATGCAGATTTTTTTGAGATGATAAGTTAATGTTGCTGATAAATATGCCAAGCAATACGAATAGTGCACCATAGATTTGGTTGGTATATATTTCTTCGTTTAAGAAAAAATGAGCTTCTATTGTAGATAATATCGGCATCAGATAATAAAGTGTTCCTGATTTGACGGTGCCGATGAGTGTGAGTGCTTTATTCCACGATAAATAGGCTATTCCCGAATTAAATATGGCTAAGATGATCAAGATTAAAACGTCGGTTTTGGTGATTATGGTATGTGGCTCTGTTTTAAAATCGTACGCGGCGAGAGGGAAAAAAATGATGGTTGAGATGCAAATGTTTAGTGTAAAAGTCGGAATTGCCGGTAGGTCTTGAGGCAGCTTTTTGCGGGCAATGGAGTAAATCGCAAATGAAAATGCTGCGCATAACATCCATAAATCGCCTATGGTTAGGGTTATATTGTTTATATTGGTGAGGTTGCCGTTTAATATGACAAGCGTTACGCCTCCTATAGCGCATAAAATTCCCAAAACTTGATGAATATGTATTTTTTTATGTAAAAATAAGGCTGAGAATATGAGTAGTATAATCGGACCAATTGTCCCGATTAAAGCCATATCTATGGCGTTTGAGGTGTGACCGGCAAAGTATACGAATGTGTTTTGAAACCCCAATCCCGTGAGTGAAATGATTAAAATATACGGAGCAAACTTTCGGTAAATATGACGGTTTGCCCAGATGGTTTTGTATACGAAGGGGAGAAATGTGACGCTTGGAATTAGCCAACGTATGAAAGATATTTCAAAAGGGGTAAATGTGTTTGATAAAAATTTGGAGTATATGACATTGAAACTCCAGAAAAAAATTGCAAACAGGGCTAGTAAATATCCATTGAAGTTTTTTGACATTACTTTATACTACTCTTGTTGTGGACGGGAACTTTTTTTATATATGTTTAAAGTTGTTTTGTTCAAGGAGAGTAGAGTTGAAAAAATTAGGATATATGGTGGCGGCGGTGCTATTTTTGGCGGTATCAAGTGTGTCTGCTGCAGAAATCACGGCGGATAAGTTAAAATTGACCGAAGCACAAAATAAAAAGTTGATTGAGCTAAAAGAAAATCTTAATGCAGAAGTTCAGCCGATTTGGGAAGAAGTTGAAAGCGGACGCAATCGGATTATGGAAATTGAAAAACGCTATTTTGAGGAGTTTTGGAATATCTTAACCGATGAGCAAAAGAAGGAATTTGCTAAGTTGAATAAAGAGGAGTGATACTCGTGTTTGATAAAAATGTTCAGCATTTGGTTGATGTTTTAGAAAAATGGTCGACTGAGGGGTATCCTTGTTTAGATGAAAAAGATTATGCTGACGAAAAAGTTGAGTATGCTCGGTTATACCTCGCGGCAAAAGAAGGTGATGAACAAGCGAAAAAAACGTTGCAGTATTTGGATTCTAAGCTGTCTCTTCCTCTTCTTACGAATTTTGATGTGAAGAAACAAATGATCTCGTTGTTGGAAAAATATGGTCAGGTTACTCCTCATCAGGAGGCACTTTTTAGTCAGTTGGTGCAAGAGCAGAAAGTTGTGAGATATATTCCGGAGTTTTGTGATATTTCTTATTTAGTGAAAGAAATTGATGATGATACAAAGCAAAAATACCAAATGAAAACAGATGCGGTATTAAATGATATTCTTGCAGTTGGTGTATATCCAAATAAAAAATTGGCAGAATTGGTGGAAGATAATCCGATTATTTTTTATTATACTGAACACGATAGTACAGATGCGGCGATGGCTAGTATTTTTCAAAATGGAAAACGTAGACCCGTTATGCTTCTCGATAGAGGGCTTTTGATGGAGGATAATAAAGAACTATTGGTTGGTATTATGTGTCATGAATTAGGACACTGGCTTGATGATAGTAGCCGGCCGGATAATTTTTATGGAGAAATGCGTTTGGCAGAAGAGTGTTTTGCCGATCTTGTCGGTTTTAAAATGTGTCAAAATGCCGGTTATAATCCTTTGGTGCGTTTTTATAATTACCAGAAGTTTGTAAAGGAATGTGTAAAAATGTATGATGAAAATCATCTGCTTGTGCAATTTAATAAAAAAAGAACGGAATTTTATCGGGCTTGTTTTATTGACAATGATGGTTTGATTATGGCTAAGAAAAAGCGAGAGGGGCGAAATTAACATAATAAAAAACGCAGGTTTTTAAGCCTGCGTTTTTTGATAGCTTAAGTTGATTATTTGACTTCTTCAAAGTCTGCATCAACAACGTTATCATCTTTCTTTGTTTCAGCTTCCGGTGCTCCTTGGGCGTTTTCTTGAGCTCCGGCGGCACCAGCAGCGGCGCCTTGAGCTTTGTACATAGCTTCACCGAGTTTCAAAGAAGCTTGCATCAAAGCATCTGATTTTTCTTTGATGGCAGCAACATTGTCACCTTCCATTACGCCTTTTAATGCGGTAATAGCAGATTCAATGGCTTCTTTATCAGCAGATGAAATCTTGTCAGAGTTTTCTTTCAAGGTTTTTTCTGTTGTGTGAATTAGCCCTTCAGCTTGGTTCTTAGCTTCAATCAATTCCTTCTTCTTCTTATCGGCTTCAGCGTTAGCTTCTGCATCTTTTACCATCTTTTCAATGTCGGCATCAGATAATCCGCCGGATGCTTGAATACGAATAGCTTGCTCTTTGTTGGTTGCCTTATCTTTTGCTGAAACATTTACGATACCGTTAGCATCAATATCAAATGTTACTTCAATTTGCGGCATACCACGCGGTGCAGGCGGAATTCCTACCAAATCAAATTGACCAAGCAATTTGTTGTCGGCTGCCATTTCACGTTCACCTTGGAAGACACGAATTGTAACAGCTGTTTGACCATCTTCGGCTGTGGAGAATACTTGTGACTTACGTGTCGGAATGGTTGTGTTTCTATCAATCAAACGTGTAAATACGCCACCTAAGGTTTCAATACCCAAAGACAACGGAGTTACATCCAACAACAATACGTCTTTGACATCACCCATCAAAACGCCACCTTGAATTGCAGCACCAACGGCAACAACTTCATCCGGGTTAACGCCTTTGTGTGGTTCTTTACCAAATATCTCTTTAACCTTCTCTTGGACTTTCGGCATACGTGTCATACCACCAACCAAGATAACTTCGCTAATGTCTGACGGTGTTACACCGGCATCGGCCATAGCTTTTTTACAAGGTTCAACCGTTCTTTCAATCAAATCTTCAACAATTGATTCTAATTTGGCACGAGTCAATTTCATATTTAAGTGCTTCGGAATTGGTGTACCAGTGCTCATATCAGCTGTAATAAACGGCAAGTTGATCTCTGTTTGAGTTGTTGAAGACAATTCGATTTTTGCTTTTTCAGCAGCTTCTTTCAAACGTTGCAAAGCCAAACGATCTGCCTTCAAGTCAATGTTGTTTTCTTTCTTGAATTCATCAGCCAAGTAGTTTACCAAACGTTGGTCGAAGTCTTCACCACCCAAGAACGTATCACCGTTTGTTGATTTAACTTCAAATACGCCATCACCGATTTCCAAAATTGAAATATCAAATGTACCACCACCGAGGTCGTATACGGCGATTGTGCCGGAGGCTTTTTTATCCATACCATAGGCCAAAGCAGCAGCTGTCGGTTCGTTAATGATACGCAATACATCAAGTCCGGCAATCTTACCGGCATCCTTTGTGGCTTGACGTTGTGAGTCGTTAAAATATGCCGGTACGGTAATAACGGCTTTTTCTATCTTTTCGCCAAGATAACTTTCAGCGTATTCCTTAATTTTTTGCAATACGATAGCTGAAATTTGTGAAGGAGCATATTTTTTGCCTTTAACTTCAACCCAAGCGTCACCATTGTCGCCTTCAATGATTTTGAACGGAACAAGTTGTTTGTCTTTAGCTACTTCAGGTGAGTCATAACGACGACCAATCAAACGCTTAATAGCAAACAATGTGTTTTCCGGGTTTGTTACAGCCTGACGTTTTGCAGGGTAACCAACCAAGGTCTCTGTATCTGTAAAAGCAACCATAGACGGTGTGGTTCTTGCACCTTCGGAATTTTCCAGTACTTTCGGCTCGCCGCCTTCCATAATGGCAAAGCAGGAGTTTGTTGTACCTAAGTCAATACCTAATACTTTATTGCTCATTTCTTAAATCCTCTGTTACGTTTATAAAATCTTTCTGTTACCTTATATAGGGAGCAGTTTTTCGCTAAGCAATAGTTGAAAGGATAAAAAATGCATTTTTTTTAAAATTTTTTAAAGACTTAGCGTTGGTTGGTCCGCTTAAAAGGTAGGCCTATTTTAAAAGGTTGGATTTCCTTGATTATTAAAATAGCTCATTAAACCTTTGCGACATAGTTCTTTATATATCGGGCGGGCTAGGTTCAATTCTTCAATTACGGTTTGTGGGGCGCAATTTGGGCAGATGTCTGCAATCTTAACTTTCCCGTTCTTTATTGTTTTGATAACAGCACTCGGAAGTTGTGATTTACCTATGCACGAGGATAAATAAACATAGCAAGCATCATTGTCTTCAAGATATTGAATGGCTAATTTGCGCGCATATAAATTTAAGGTTAAATCGGCCTTGCTTGGATCTTTCGTCCATGGGGAACCACCACCAACGGGGCAAGCTGTTGAGTAAAAATCACAGGCTAATTTTCGGCCGGTAATACCGCAATCGGCAATAGATGAGTGGCAGCGATAGCTTTCTGTGCCGTTGATGATTAAATTTTGTGGCTTTTGTTCCAGTATATCTGTGATAAATTTGCTTAAATCTTCCGGTTCTAACATTGGAACTGCGGCAATGGCTGTGACTATTTTTCCGTGTTCATCTAAGGTTATCTGTGTTTTGATGTCCAAGCCTAAATTGTTTGAAGATAGGGCCTTTTCATAAAGGGCTTGGTTTAATTTTTTGGCTAAATATAGCTCTTGATTGATTAGACCTTGGCTCTTTTCTGCATAGCCCACAAATACGCCTTGATCTCCCCAGCCGTTGGCATCAATCCCTTGACTGATTTCTTCTGATTGGGCACTAATGAGGTTGGTGACTTTTATTTTGTTTATGTCTATGGCGTTTTCTTGCCAGATTTGGTTATATTCTTCGTCGTAGCCGATTTCTCGCAAGGCTTGTTTGGCGATATTTTTCAAATTACCGATTTTGACTTTGCCGCTGATTTCTCCGCCAAAAATGATGTTGTTGTTTTTGACCATAACTTCTACGGCATAACGTACTTTTTTATCTTGTTTGAGGCATTCGTCTAAAAGATAGCTGGAAAGAAAGTCGGCAATTTTATCCGGGTGTCCTAATGACACATATTCGGCAGTCCTGTTCATCTTAGTTCTCCTTGTTTAGTCCTATCAGGTGTCGGACAAGTTAGGTTAAATCCACACAAAGCGGTTGTTTTCCGCTTTCGGAGTGATTAGAAACCTATTGATGATGTTTGTCAAGAGCTTTACGCGCAAATGTGTCTTTTTCTTCTTCCGGAACAACAATGCCGCACGAAACAACGTATTTTAGCGCATCTTCGACACTCATCTTTAGTTTTATCACATCTTCTGCCGGAACAATAACCAAAAATCCGGATGTCGGGTTTGGTGTGGTGGGGACGAAAATGCTGAGCATCTTTTTGTTGTGTAATTTATGAGCCAATTCTCCGGTTGTGTCTCCGGCTAAAAAACCGATTATCCAGATGCCTTTACGTGGGTATTCTATGAGAACAGCCTCTTTGAACGATTTGGATTTTTGGGAAAAAATGGTTTCAAATAATTGCTTTAGGAGGGAATATATGCTTGAAATCAAAGGCATCTTTGAAACGATATAATCGCCTAAACGAACAAAGAATCCACCAATGAAACCGGTTGTGAACATACCGATTAAAATTAAAACGGCGATTAAAATAATCACACCAATTCCCGGAATATACGGAATGAGCTCATGAGCGACAACTTGCGGCGGAATTAAAGCACGGGTCCATTTATCCATCCAGATAAATAGTTCATAGGCCATGTAAAAGGTTATAGTTACGGGGGCGGTTACTAAAATACCGGTGAATAAGTATGTTTTCAGCTTAGAAACGACATAGCCGAAAAAACTTGGTTTCTTTTGGCTTTCTTTTATGGTTTTGCGTAATTTTTTGATTTGAGATTTTTTCATCTTGCCCTCTTAATATCTGTCATCATAAATTGAAGCGTTGTGCGATTGTTCCAATGGTTAAATCGCAAATTTCCGACTACGTCATAGCAATCGTGACGTCGGCTTAAAATTTCTTTACCGATTTCTGTATCTGCTACCTTAAAAGCAATGGCGGATAAGCGTTCCTTGGTTAGCGTGCTTAACTCGCATTTAATGTGTCCGCTGCCGATTATGTAAGGTTTTTCTATATAAACATTGCGAATTAAAATCAAGGGTTCCGGATTGCCGGTACCGAAGGGTTTTAATCTCTCAAGTTCTTCGCATAAGTTGTTATTTGCGGCGGTCAGATTTAAACTTAAATCTATGTTTAATATCGGGTGTGGTTCGGTATTGTTTAGGCTTTTGGATATATATTCTCTAGCGAATTGCTCAAACAAAGGGATTTGTTCTTCGGTTAGGGAAAAACCTGCCGCCATTGTGTGTCCGCCTCCTTTGGTGATAACCCCTTTTTCTTTGGCGGCAATGATAAGAGCTCCCAAATCTACCCCGGGGATGGAGCGTGCTGAGCCTTTGACTTCATCATCTTCTATGCTCATTACAAAAGCAGGCAAATTGTAGCGCTCTTTTAATTTTCCGGCAACAATTCCGATAACGCCTTGATGCCACCCTTTATTGTATACAAAAGCCATAGGCCAGTTTTGAGGCGTCCCTTCTAATATCTCAATGGATTGAGATAATACAAACCCTTCAATATCTTTTCGCTCTTGATTGAATGTATTGAGCTCTTCGGCCAGCTTTTGCGCTTCAAGAGGGTTTGTTGAGCAGAGCAGCCTGCTGCCAACGCTTGCTTTTCCAACCCGGCCGCCGGCGTTTATTCGGGGACCAAGCACAAAACCTAAATGGTAAGCGTCCGGTTTTTCATTGATACCGGATAAATCGGCTAAGGTTTTTAAGCCTAAATTTTGGCGGTTGGACATAATCTTTAAGCCTTGGGTAACATAAGCTCGATTTATTCCCAATAAAGTCACCACATCGCATACGGTGCCTAAGGCAACTAAATCAAGCCACTGCATTAGGTTCGGTTCGGGATGTTCTGGGGTGTAAAAATTTTTTTCTCTTAATATACGATTGACGGCTACAATCGTCATAAATACAACGCCAACGGCTGCCATATAGCCTAAATCCGGGTGGTCATCGCTCTGGTCTAGGCGTTTGGGGTTGACAACGGCATATATTTTAGGGAGTTTGGTTTCTGCCTCGTGGTGGTCAAGAACGATAATTTCAAATTTTTCGGCGCCTCTCTCTAAGACATCAAACGCTGTTGTGCCGCAATCTACGGTAATAACTAAATCTGCGCCAAAATTCTCAAATTCTTGAAAAGCTAAATCGCTTGGGCCATAGCCTTCTTCTCGCTCCGGAATATGGACAGCGGTTTCTACATTGTTGTAGGTTAAAAACAGGCGCAAGACTGATGTTGAGGTTGCACCGTCTACATCATAATCGCCGATGATGCCGATTTTTTGGTGCGAGATGATGGCATTTGCAATGCGCTCGGCTGCTTTATCCATATCATTCAAAACGCTAGGATTGGGCATTGAAGTGGAAAGTTTCGGATTTAGAAAATAGGGGGCGGAGTTTGTGTTTATTCCGCGTAAAAGCAACAACTTACTTAAATTTGGCGATAAGCCAAGCTGGCGGCACATTTGTTCGGTTTCACGTTCATCTGTGTCGGCTATGTTCCAGATATTGCCCCCTATGGAGAGTTCTTGAGTTTCTGTTGTATTCATTTTTTATCCCTTATGGGTCGGATTTTATGCGAGCTTCTGTTGATTGACAATAAAATTCTTTAGTGTGAGGATAATTTTATTTAGGCCATGTTGATGTGGCGGATTGCGGCTTTTGTTTGTTGAGCCAATTTTGTCCGCGGATTTTGCCATCATAGCTTATGGTGATGAGGATAAGTTCCGGTGAAAGATAGATACTTTGGCGTGCAGGCCAAGGTTTAGCGCGCTTATTTAAATATTTGATAAGCGAAGGGGTGAGGGAAATTTGATTTTTATCAACATAACTCCAGTAAACATCAAAGTCTGACGATACAAATTCTTGCGGATAATAAAATTGGTAGGCTTTGGATGGCAAATGCCATGGAATATAGGGAGCTGTTAGAGTGTAGCCGTCTTTTTTGTTATTTGAATTAGGTGTGTAAAAACGGCTGCGAAAATCCGTTGTGCCGCTTTGGATGAAGGTATATTTTTCGGTTGGGTTAAAGTGTTGATTTTGTTCTATATCCTTTATAATTCGGTCGGCTAATTTCATTTCTGATTGAAAGCCTAAGTTCCATACTTTGGCGGCAAAAGCGTGGGTGTTGATGTTGATGAATATGAGGCAAAGTCCGATTAGATAGCAAAAGTTGCGGATGAAATTGTTTGAGCTATATAATAGGGTGCTTATTGCAAAAGTATAAATATACATTAATCCAAAGAAATCTATGCGTGGCTCAAACAAAACGTGAGCCGTGTTTGGCGTTAAGAAAACTGTTAACACGCTTGAAAATAACAGACCAAATAGACATACGATAAAAAGGATAATGGCGGAGAACTTTTTGGGTAGATTGTACCACAAGGTTATTGTGCTTAGCAAAAATAAGCAAAAACCGCAATATTTGTAAAATTTATCTATAAAACTGGTGGTGACGAAAAACTGTTGGAACATCACCTTTATGCAAAAGGCAATTTTTGCGGGAATTTGGGAGATATTCAGTTCATCGGTGTTGTAGGTTTCGTATTGTAGGTGGTAGAACTTAAGAATGTGTTGGATGGCTATAAATATGATTCCGCTCAAAATGACAGCAGATATGTGGAAAGCATATTTGTGAATAAGGCTTGCGGTTGTGAGCTTTTTTAAGCAGAGGTCTTTTAAGATTAGTGTAAATAAAAGAACGCCGATAAGGTTGATAACGGGGGGATATCCGCCTAAAGCCAGTGTCAGTAATAAAATAGCGCCCAAAAAGCGGAGGATGGTTTTCTTTTCCAGCAAATAGTAAGCTAATATTACAACGCATCCCCAAGAGAGGCAGCTTAAAGTGATAAAAGCAAAATAAAACCACGATAAGGTGTAGGGCGTTGTGATGGTCAGAGCTCCGACAAGGATGTATAATTTTGTATCTTGGGGAAGTTCCCACAGGCGAAGAAGTAAAATTGTCCCGATGCAAAAAAAGGCTAATCCTGCGGCGAGAGTTAAAAGGGGTAAAATTTGTCCTTCAAACAGTAAATTTTGCAAGATGAATTGGGAAAAACGCCCCTCAAATAAGCCACTATCTAGTGGAGTTCCTGTCTTTATCCATTCCCAATCGTGATTTCCCCACATAAAGGCAAACAGAAACGGCAGGTAGGCTATTAAACTTATCAGATAAAGCTTAATAACGTTATTTATGTCAAATGACGCTTCTTTTTTTGCGGTTAATGTGGAGGTGCTTTTGACCATGTTTAATCCAGCTTTTTATCGATAATATAAGTGGGGCGATTTTTGACCTCAACAAAAATACTTGCAACATATTCGCCGATAATTCCCATAAATAAAATGGTGATGCCGCTGAAAAAGGTTATGGCAGACATGAGTGAGGCCCAACCGACTATGGTGGAGCCGGTGCAGTAACCATATACTGTCCATATCATTAAAAGGAAACTTAGGGCTGATATTAAAGCTCCGCATAGGGTGATTAAGTGTAAGGGCATGGCGGAGAAACTGGAAATCCCTTTTAAGGCGAATAAAATCATCTTTTTTAGAGGATACTTTGTTTGTCCGGCTTCTCTTTTTTTGCGTTCATAATATACGCAATCTGATTTGAACCCAACAAGCGGTACGATGGCTCGTAAAAAGAGGTTCTTTTCTTTGAATTCTGACATTGCTTCTACGGCGCGGCGACTTAGCAGGCGGAAGTCTGCATGATTGGCAACTAATTCTACCCCCAATAGTTTCATTAGTTTGTAAAATAAAACGGCAGAACTTCTTTTGAATATGCTGTCGGTATCACGTTTGTTTCTGACGCCATAAACAATTTCGCAGCCTTCTTGATATTTTTTTATCATCGGTTTGATGGCGGCAATGTCATCTTGCAGATCGGCGTCTATGGTGATGTATATTTCTGCATCGGTATTGTATAATCCCGCGAGCAGGGCTTCTTGATGACCAAAGTTGCGCGATAAGCAAATCCCTTTGATGTATTTTGCTTTTTTGTGGGCATTTTCTATAATTTGCCAGGTCTTGTCTTTTGAGCCGTCATTTACAAAAACAATTTGACTGGTTTCGGTGATTGTGCCATCTTTTTGCAGATTTTCAAATAACTTAGACAGTTTTTTGATGCTTGAGGGAAGAACGTCTTCTTCATTGTAGCAGGGAATGATTAAGGCAAGTTTTGCAGCTTTTTTCATGAGGGTTACCTAATGATTTTGTTAAAACACTTTTGATTTCTTTTAGCATAAAACCGTAAGTTTTTTATTAACATTCTTATTTATTCTTTAGGCTCAAGCGTGCGTAGGGTGTTTTTGAAATCGTTTAGTCCTGCTTGGTTGTAGACAATGATGATGATATCTTTGTTGACATATACGGCATTTGGCGAGGGCCATGGTTCTGCTTTTTGCATAAAGAAATCATATACTTCTGGTGTGATGTCTTCCGGCAGTAAAGGGAGATTATGATTGATGTAGGCGGTGGGGGTATAAAATTCTAATAAATTGCTTCCTTGCCACATGGCCAAATAGGGGATGGTGAGCAGGAAAACGTCATTAAAATCATACGAGCCGTTGTAGTAGTTGGGACGTAAAGACAGGTCTCCGACTTGATAAAAACGATATTGGTGATGAGCGTTGAAAAGAGGGTGATTTTCTATGCGCTCCGTGATGTTATCTAAAATTTGAAACTCGGCGTCATGACCTTGTTTCCAGATTTTTAGGGCTTGATAATCGTTTAGAATATTTATGCATAGTAAGAGCGTGATGATGATGATGCCAAGGCTCTGATAAATTTTGGGTGTTAGTGTCAATAAGATGCCGGCCATTAGTGCATATAAGAACCCAAAGCCGTAAAAGTCTATGCGTGACACATATTCTGTATGCGGAATAACGAGAAAGGTGGTTAAAGAGGTTGTCCAAATTGTTCCTACTAAGAAGAATAAGGTGAGATATTTTTTTCTTGGTCTTGAGGGATAAAATAAAGTTCCGATGACTGCAAGCAAAGACATTACGGCTAAACAAATTTTATATCCTCTCTCCATAAAAGGAACAGTGATGAAAAATTGTTTGAACGCGATGGCTAAGGTTTGCAAAAATTTGTGCGGGAGGTTGGTTAGGTTTTCTGTTTTTAGATTATAAACATCGTTTGGGGTTAGAATAATTAGGCTGATTTTGAATAAAATTGCTGCAAATATGATGTTTATAAGCGTGTATTTATGTATCTGCCATAATTGTTTGAGGGATTTTTGCTCAAAAGTGTAGCTTATTATCAATTTCCCACCTAAGCAGACAAAGAACATATTGATGATAGGGGGGTATCCTCCTAAAGTTAAATAAAAGCATAAAACGGAGATAAAACTTAGTATCCATTTATGTGAGGCGTTATGTACGCGTTCAGATAAATACAATCCTAAGGCTGCCAGAAATACCCAAAGCAGGCAACTGATGGTGATAAAGGTAAAGTACATCCACGAGAGTGTATAGGGCTGAGTGGCGGCAAAGGTGATGAATAAAATGTATCCGATTAGAGATTTTTGAATGTTCCAGTATTTGGCAAGAATCCATAATCCTATTGTCAGAAAGGCAAATCCGATAAGGTTGTTCAAGATGGGGAGAATTTGTCCGGAGGTTAGAAGTCGGTAGGGGATAAATTGTGTAAAACGGCCTTCAAAAAGTCCGGAAGAAAGGAGTAATTCTTCTTTGATGAATTTAACATCATGGTTTCCCCACATAAAATTCAGGGTGTGGTACAAAAAAGCAAAGTTGATGATGCAAAAGCTGATTAGCCATGCTTTGAGGTCTGTTTTGTCTGGGAGAAGATTGAGCTTTTTTAGAAATTCTTTCATTTTGTCTCCTGATTAGAAAGAGGGAGGTGCAATAATCTGAATTGTCGGCTTAAAAGGTCTTTTCCCTCGGGGGTTAGGGCAATGATAGCATAATTTTTATCAACATAGACAGCATTCGGATGCGGCCATGAGTGCATTTGTTTGGAGAGGTAATTTACCATCTGAGGGGTTATGTCATTAGGAGTGATGGAAGTTCCTTCTTGTACAAAATATTGTGGAGCGTAGAAATTGTAATATTCAAAGGCAATCCAATGACGAGAATATGGGGTGTTTAGGGTGTAATATCCATATTTTTCATGAGCTTTTTTCATATAAAATTTAGAGCGGAGCGGTAGTTCTCCAGCTTGGATGACGGTGTATAAGTTATGGGTTTGATATTCCGGATTTTCTTGTATGCGGCTGATTATACGTTCTAAGAGTTTGTTTTCTGCGCTAAAACCCAGTAAGTGTGTTTTGCTAAAAATGAGGTTGTTATTTATGTTGGTGATGAGGAGGATTAAGCCCATTATGAAACTTAGGTTTTTTAAGAGAATTGGCTTTTGCTGATGTATGAAAAATAAACAAAATAGCGTTAGAATCGGGTAGCTATAAAAATCTGTACGCAGCATTGATGTTGCAGGGTCAAGCGTTGCAAAAGGATTGTCTGCTTGCTCTGATACGAGCCATGCTGAAAATTTTAGGCAAACGAGGAGGCATAGTATTAAACCTGCTAGAATGAGTGTGTTTGAAAGTGTTTTTTTGCGCAAGGTTGAGGAAAAGCACAATGTGGTGATGAACAATGTAAAGATTAGGCTTAAAAATATTTTAAAGGTGAGAGAAATAAAAGGTTGTGTTTCCGTAAAACTCATTAGGCTTGCTTGGATAATCGCGGGGAGCTTTTGTAATAATTCAAGCGGTGTGGCGCCTTGACTGTTATATAAACTCATCATGAGGTGGTTTTGTTGGAGATAGCTGTAGGTGATTTTTAATGACCCTAGTGCCAATATGATATTTAGGGCATAGGGAAGAGCTTTCTTTAGCAGTTGCGTAAAGATTGGTTTGTGTGAGGTTTGTATTTGAATTAAACGGCAGATGGCTGCTGTTACGTACATATTGATGCACCCCGGATAGCCACCCAAACTTAAAAATAAAAGTCCGAATCCGCATAATTCCCACAATAAAAAATGTTTTTCGGTGCTCTTTTGGGTGGCTATAAGCGAGAGGGTGATGAATAAAGGCCAGGAAAGTAAGCTCAATGTTATAAAGTGAAAGTACATGATTTCTGTTATATACGGCATGCTTGCGACGGTACAGATAAACACTGCGGCAGTCAATTTAGAATTTTTGTAGCAAAAGTAGTAACGGCTTAGTCCATATAAAGCGAGCGCATATAGCAGGAAACCAAAAATGATGTTGAAGATAGGGAGTATCTTTCCGTCTAAGATGACGTTTAGTAATAAATATTGCGAAAAGCGTCCTTCTATTAAGCCGGATGATAAGCGATTATCTTGGATGAGCGGCAGCCAGTCATGATTACCCCAGATGAAATTAAATAACAAGGGAGAAAAACTTAAGCACAAAACAAGAAAAGCTGTTACCCATAGGTACCACTCTGACTTTATATTGTTTATGTATTGTTTTAGCTCAAGCATTGTTTGTTGTCGTTTTTGTTTCTCTGTTGACAGGTTAATCGCTAAATGTATAATTTATAGTAAATTTTAAGAGGTTTTTATGCGATATGTTTTTTTGATAATTTTTTGTATCTACAGTGGTTTTTCTTATGCTGAGCCTTTGAAAATTGCTGATAAAGCCGTTTTTGAGGTGGAATTGGCACAGAAACCTGAGGAATTACAAAAAGGGTTGATGTTTGTTAAAACATTGCCGGAGAATCGGGGAATGATTTTTGATTTGCGGGCGTTCCCAAAGGCTAGTATGTGGATGAAAAATACGTATGTTCCTTTGGATATGTTGTTTGTTGATTGTGCTTTTAGAGTGGTTGATATTTATGCTCGGGCTGAGCCTCTTTCGTTAAAGAGAATTTCATCAGCTAAAGATTTTTGTTATGTTGTGGAGTTGTTGGGCGGAAGTGCTCAGAAATATAATCTTTCGGTGGGGGATGAAATTTATTTTAATCCTTTGATGTAATTGAAAAAATCAGTCTCTTTCATATATGAGATGTGTTCGTATATAAAGGAGGTTAATATGAAAAAATTGTTGTTTTTGTTAGCGGTTGCAATGTGTTTTTCCGGAAATGTGTACGCAAAGCATGATTGTGATTGTCGTGAATGTTGCTCTCAGATGGAGCATAAAATGATGAAAAATAAAGGCGGATTTGTTGATGCTTCCGTCAAGCCGATGACTGTGGCTGAAGTGCAGAAACTTCCGGATGATGCTTATGTTACTTTATCTGGTTATATTACTAAACGACTTAGTGATGATGAATATAATTTTACGGATGGTGTGAATAATATGACAGTAGAAATCGATGCCAAAAGATGGATGGGGCAGACTGTTACGCCAAAGGATAAAATTCTTATTACCGGTAAAGTTGATAAAGATTTAACCAGCCAAAAAGTAGAGGTGAAATCTTTAACTTTAGAAAATTAAAATGCCTCTTTATCAAAAAAGGACATACTTTCTTGTATGTCCTTTTGAAATTAGAGAATTTTGTTTTTAATCTTTGTGACGGAATGTAATGCGTCCTTTGGTTAAGTCATAAGGCGTCATTTCGATATCAACTTTATCGCCAACCATTACGCGGATGCGGAATTTGCGCATTTTTCCTGCGGTGTGCGCTAAAATTTCAACGCCGTTCTCTAACCTTACTCTAAACATGGCATTGGGAAGCTTTTCTATAACTTCTCCCGTAAATTCTAGCAGTTCTTCTTTACTCATTTTATATCCTTATCAATTCTTTTTTTCAGCTATATATACCGTATTATCTTATTTTACAAGTGTTTTTTGCGTTTTCAATCTTGGGATAGTAATTTCAAAGCAAGTTCCAACATTTTCTTGGCTGCTTACGTTTATTTGAGCATTTAGTTTTACAACCAAATCTTTAACAATGGCTAAGCCTAGGCCGGTTCCTTTCTTCTCTCCGGTTGAAGATGCTGAAAAGAAAGGTTCAAATATGTGTTTTATTGCCGCTTCGGGAATGCCGCAACCGCTGTCTTTGATGCTGATGATAAGATTTTCTTTGTTGGTGTTGGTCTTTATCTCAAGATTGCCACCATTGGGCATGGCGTGAATGGCGTTTTGGACTAAATTCAGAATAATCATTTTGAAATCAGTTTCGTTTCCGTAAATCTTTTCTTTGCTATTGGAAAAGTTCTTGGTGAGAACAATTCCTTTGCTTTTAATTTCATAGTCAAGCAATGATAAAATATCACTGATTTCTGTTGTGACATTAAAAGTGGTGTTTGTTTGTTCGGTGTTGCGCGACAGTTTTAGCAAACGCTCCGGTACCTTTATGCAATCTTTTATTTGATTTGATATCATCTCCAGATATTGCTTTTCTTCATTGTTGTTGGCTTTGGCGTTGGTGTAGTATTTTTGTAAGATACCGTCTAATATCATATTTATAGCACCAAGATTGTTTTTCATTTCGTGCGCAAGAGAGGTTGCCAGAAAGCCAAGAGATGAAATCTTTTGTTGATGCGAGTAGTTGACGTTGTCACTTAAGTCACGAATTGATTCTACAATGCCATATTGGCCATTTAAGTGTATTCGTGCCGAGTTTATGGATAAAGGTCGGTTGTTTATGCTATGTATGATTTTTAAGGTATTCTTGTTTTTTGTTTTTAATTCTTTTAAGGGGCAAATATATTGCGAGGCATTGCACGGGCATTGATTGTCCTTGGAATAGGCTCCATAGCATTTGGGTGATGAAAATAGATATTGCTTTTTGATGTATTCGGCGTAGGCTTTGTTATACAGAGTGATGTTATAGTTTTCATCAATGACGCGGATGGCATCCGGTAATGTGTCTATTAAACTCTGTAAAAAAACTTCTTTTTCTTTAATTTCATTGATGTTGTTTTCAATATTGTTTAACATAAAGTTGATGGTTTGCATCAAGGTGTTAAACTCATCTGTGTAGTGTCCTTTATTGATTTTTAGGCGCTTATTAAAGTTGCCGTTTGCTACGTCAATGGATAATTCTGTCAGCTTGTCAACAGGTGATATTACCCAGCGTTTTAACAGAATCCACAAAATAAACAGTGCTAGAAATGTTAGGGTGGCACTTAATCCTAAAATACGAAGGCTTTCTTGTATGGTTGCATAGCTTTCATCATAGTTTTGGGTGAGCTCCTCGTTTAATTTTTTTTCGCGGCTTAATTCTTCTTTCTTTTGGGTGAGGCTTGCATCTGTGGTTGTTTGCGATTGTAACTTCCCGATTTTTTGGCGTAAGGATATATTTTCGTTTAAGAGCTCAATAACGTATTGGTTTCTGGTGATGAGGTTACTTTGTTCATTACGTATTTTTTTGCCAATAACGTTGTCAAAGAAAATGACGAATAAAAAAGCACTTAGTCCTAAAAAGGCTAAAATGGTCAGAAGTATCTTTTTGCTTAAGCTAAAAAACATCGGGTTATTCCTGCTCTATAAATTCTGATAGTGTATTTGCTTTTAGATAGGGGTTAAATTCTTTTTCTTCCTGCAGTGTTGTCGGTGCTAAAAGGCCTTGTTCGCGTGCTAACATCTTGTTTATATAAGCTTTTGCTTGAAGCGTGGTCGCAAAATCTTTTGGAAGACAAGACCGTGTGTATTCGTGGCCGGGGAATATTTCTGTTGTGTCCGGTAGGGACTTTATTTTTTGAAGGCTCGTGAACATTTGGCTTGGGTTGCCTTCAAATAAACCGCCGACGCATAAATTAAATAAAACATCACCGGTGAATATTTTTTGCTCTTTGGGTAAATAGTAAAGAACATGGCCTAAAGTGTGACCCGGTGCTTCTATTACTTCTATTTCAAGACCGTTGATGTTTAGTATATCACCTTCTTTAACGGCAAGGGTTGCGCCGGGGATTTTGTTAAATTCTTTTTCAGGGGCGATTATTTCACAGTTATATTTTTCTTTTAGAGCAATATTTCCCTCTACATGGTCAAAGTGGTGATGGGTGGTTAATATGTGTGTGGGGGTTAGATGCCTTTGCTCCAGTTCTGCTAAAATCGGGTTCGCTTCAGCCGCGTCAATGATGATAGTGTCGGTTGAGTTATCGGTCGTTATCAAATAGGCGTAGTTTGCCATATGTTTTTCGTTACATAAAATAGGAATTATTTGATGTGTCATTTATTTAATCCTCTTTTAAGGTGTCCTAAATCTACGGCTAATAGGTCATAATATGCGGTGGTGTAATCTAAGATGCCTGCAAAATTGGGCAGGTTTGATGATTGCGACAGAGAATAAGCTATGCTTTCTCCGATGATGACGCCGTGTCTTTCGGTTAGCCCTTCTCGGGCTTGCCATACGTTGCTGTAGTTTAGATTAGAATTAAAGGTTAGAGCGAAACTTCTCATGCATTCTAATAAACTGTCAAATATCTTAAATCTATAACCATCTTCTTTGTTTTCAAGAGGTTCAAGACCTTCTGTTGTAAACCAAACTTTTTCTTTATATAACGAGTTTGCTTCTTTGGCTACGCGAGAAAATCCCCAGTTGCTTTCCATAGCGGCTGCGGCTATCAGTATTGACGGGGGAACGATGTCTATGCGCTTTTTTAGATTGTAAATCTGAGATTCAATGCGCTCTTTGCCTTTTTGGCGGGTAAAGTAATCGTATTTTGTGGCTAGTTTTTCTAATGTTTCTGTTTCTTTGGTGGTTAAAGTCTTATTTTGTTTATAGCGACGTTCAAGGCGTAATAAAGTGTTTCGTTCATTTGAAATTTCTTCGTTTACTTTTAAGGCCATCGGCGCCAGCATCCTGATAAAAAGCTCGTTACGATACTTTTGGGATTTAATATCTTGGTAATCAAGGGGTAATTCTTTGATGAAAATTGCCGGATATTCATCATTATCCAAAGCTCTTGCTCGTTGGTATTTGTTTTTTTTATATAAATCTTCCAGCTCTTGGACGGTGGCGTTTTCTACATATAATGTTCCACCAAAATCGGTGACCTTTAGCTTTGCCTCGTTTGCATATAGGTATGTGATGCTACTTATAAATGATAATACGGATAGGAAAAATAGGCGGAGGTGTTTCATTGTAGGGTAACCTCTCTTACTTCCGGTAAATAGTAGATAAGATTTTTTTCAACTCTTTCTTTTAAGGTTCTTTGGGCATAGGGGCAACCATGACATTTTCCGAGGAAACGCACTGTAGCTGTTCCGTTATCAAAGGATATCAATTCAATGTCTCCGCCGTCTTTTTGGAGGAACGGAGCAACGATAATCTTTAGGATTAATTTTATTTTATCGGTTGTGTTTTCTGGAGCTTCAGCCTCTATTTTTGAGGTGCTAAAGTCATATTCCGAAATTTCTGCTAAGGCAAGAGCCTCAATGTCATCAAGTGTATCGGCATTGCTACTTTTGAGATAAAGAAAATTCTCAGTTAGCAATAGACACTCAATATTGCCACCTTCCAGTATGTTGTCAATAAGCTGACAATTGGTTGGTTGAGCGTTTTGAGCTGCTTTGTAATAAATTGTTCCTCTCATGGGAAAGCGTTGAGGAAAGAAGAGAGCCAGCTCGTTCGGACTAATTTTTTTTTGTTCTATTAGCATGATTATTTCCGACTATAAAGTTCTATGTTGTTATGAATGGTTTTGAGGTAGTTTTGGGCACGAGACAGATAATACCCTAAATATAATAAATGGTTGGCTTCAAAGGTATCTTGAGGTGAAGCATTTTTGACAGAGAGCGGATTTAATTCTGAGGCAGCTCTTAAAAAGCTTAAAGCTGATGTTAAGTTTTCGTATTGTCCGGTTTCTACAATAATATCCTGATAGTCTTTGGCTAATCCTTCCAAAATATAATAGATGGTGTAGATGTACCCTTCGGTTTGGTAAAATACATCATCAGCTTTGAAATCCAATATCTCTGAATTATGCTCTAAAACGTGTTGATGCAGGGCATTCAGGCGGCGATCAATCAGATTTTCAGCACCGCTTAAAATGTATAGGAGCTCATGACTTCCGGTGGCTTTGTTGTTATTTTCAGAGGTGGCAAAGTCGGATAATTTGGCGATGGCTTTGCGGTATTGTTTGGCGGAGCCTGGAGCTAATTTGTCATCAGCTGTTTGCGAAAATAACCAAATATTGGCGGGATAGTCCAAAAGCTCTCCCGCTTCTTTGAGGTTATTGTCAGTATGGTAGCCGGCAAGGCGCTTGATTAGATATTTGGCACTTTCTTTTGCGCCTAGTTGAAAATTAGGTAGATTATCCAAAACAGCCGCAGGGAAAATTATCGGCAGAGCCGGTGTCCAGGGTGTGTCATCAATTTGTGATTTCAGAACATGGCTAAGGGCTTCGGTGGTGTGGCGAGGAGATTCTTGTGTCGTCTGTAGCGTATAATCTAGTTGGTTGTTGATAGTGGAGCTGACTGTGGCGCCGAGACCATAGTAAATCAATAAAAAGCCCAAAATCCCAAACGTAAAGGTACGCCATCTTTCGCTAAATATCGCTAAGAGGTTTAAAATGCTATTTTTGTGTTTGCGTTTGTTCTTTTCTTTTGGATCTTTGTTTTTTTCGTGAATGGCAATAAAGGAGTTTTTTAAGTATACATAAAAGTAAACGCATTTACCAATTAATCGTTTTAACTGGATTTTTAATTTGGTTAAAAGCGTTCCTGTCATGCTTTTTTTCTCCTTAAAATCAGATTTTGGATAATTGTCGTTATATCCAAGATACCTCTTATTTTAGCGCCGGTTAAAAAAGTTGCAAGTCCTATTATGCCAATAATTCCCAGTTTAAGTATCAGCATCCATATGTTATGCTCCGGATAGAGGGTGTTTAATAGGTATTGGGTTGCGTAGACGAATATTCCCATAATCGTGGTACATAGGACAATGTCTAAAAATTTTTTCTTGAGCTCTTGGGAAAAAGACCAGTATCCTCTCTTTTTTAGACCGTGTATATATTGATACAATGAAACAAATGCTGCAGCAGATGTGGCAGTGGCAATGCCGATGTGGCCGAAAGGTTTCATCAGGGCCAGATTTAAAATCAGGTTGGTGATGAAAACGACAATGCTATATTTGACGGGGGTGGTGGTATCTCCACGGGCAAAGAAGTTCGGCATCAGAGCTTTTACCATGACGTAACAAGGTAAACCTACGGCATATGCTTTTAGTGCCAGAGCGGTCTTATATGTATCTGAAGCGGTAAAACGTCCGTGTTCAAACAGCAATTCTATTATCGAATCGGCTAGGCAGACGAATAGCACGGCGGCCGGTAAAGACATGATTAACCCATAAATGATGGCTTTGTCTTGAACGTTGGCGGCCTCGCTTGTTTCTCCGGCTTTTAATTTTTTTGATAATAATGGAAGCAAAGCCACACTTATGGCTGCGCCGATAACGCCTAAAGGAAGTTGTTGCAGGCGGTTGGCATAATATAACCACGAAACAGCGCCGCCTGAAACTAAGGATACGAGAATTGTATCTACAACCATATTGATTTGATAAATTCCGGCGCCGACCACACCGGGGGCAATCCGTTTAAACAGCGTGCGGATTTCTTTATCTTTTAATAAGGTGATGATGTGAAAATCAGGTTTAATTTTGACGCTGTCTTTATTTAAGAAATATTTGAGCCAAAGGACTTCTATCATTCCGGTTATCGTTATGCTCCAAGCCATTCCATACACGGGCATATCCAAAAGTATAATAGAGGCAAGTCCGGCTATTATCATCCCGACGTTTAAGATTATCGGGGCGGCGGCAGGGGCTGCAAAGCGGTCAAAGGAATTTAGTATTCCTGCTTGAAACGATACAATGGAAATAAACAGCAAAAAAGGAAAAGTGATACGGCATAAATCTATGGTTAGGGCAACTTTTTCCGGATTTTCCATAAAACCAGGTGCCAGAATCGTTACAACCCAAGGCATGCATAGTTCAAAGATAATGGTAAAAAGGATGAGGAAAAAAGTCAGCAAAGAAATGGCTTTGGCGGCAAATTCTACAGATTTATCGCGTCCGGAGGCGACAAGTTTTGAAGAAAATAGGGGCACAAATGCCGATGTGAAGGCGCCTTCTGCGAATAGGCTTCGGAATAAATTAGGTAATTTGAAGGCAACCAAAAAAGCATCGGATACCATGCCGGCTCCCAGAAAACTCGCGATAACCATATCTCGTAAAAAACCGGTTAAACGGCTTACCATGGTAAATCCGCCGAATGTTGCTATTGATTTAATAAATGACATTTGTGTGGGTTCCTGTTAAAAAAGTTTCGTTTCTTAAGGAGAGTTTAACTTTAAATCTGTTAATAAAGGGCAAATAAAAGCTGTATTTAGAGAGGATTTTTTCCTTGAGGACTTAAAAGGCTTTGCTGTTTTTTGTAAAAACAACAGGTTGTCTTTTGTGAAACTGGAGTTTGAAGATGAATAAAGTGTTGACCAAGGCTGTTGAAAAACCGGATATTTCTATTATCGTTTCGGTGTATAATGAAGAAGACAGTTTGGATATTTTCTTTAAAACCATTCGTCAGACGATGGAGCAAAAAAAAGAATATCATTACGAAATTATTTGTGTTGATGACGGTTCAACAGATGACACATTTTCTTTGCTCCAGAAATATGCACAGGAAGATTTCAGAATTAAAGTGATTAAATTTTCTCGCAATTTTGGTAAAGAATACGGACTTATGGCCGGGCTTAAATATTGTTCCGGAAGGGCAGCGGTTCCGATAGATGTGGATTTGCAAGATCCGCCGGAGTTGATTTTGCAATTTATTGAAAAATGGGAAGAAGGCTATGATATGGTGTATGGAATCCGTAATGACCGCGCCAGTGATACATGGCTTAAACGGTGGACGGCTAAGCTCTTTTATAAAACATATAATCTGATGACGCGTTCGCCTATTCCTTATAATGCCGGTGATTATAGACTCATCGACCGTAAAATTATTGATACTATTTTGGAACTTCCAGAACGTAATATCTTTATGAAGGGCATTTTCGGTTGGACCGGTTTTAAGTCTTGCGGGATTAAATATGTTCGGCAAAAAAGAGTGGCCGGCGTCAGTAAATGGAATTATTGGAAATTGTGGAATTTTGCGCTTGATGGAATTACCGCATCCACAACTTTGCCGCTGCGCATATGGACGTATTTGGGGTCTATGCTGTCATTTTTAGGGTTGCTTTATGCTTTATACATTATTATTCGGACGATAACTTATGGCGCGGATGTACCGGGGTATGCTTCTCTGTTGGTCTTTATTTTGTTGGTTGGCGGTGTGCAGATGATTATTTTGGGTATTCTCGGAGAATATATTGGTAGAATTTTCATCGAAGTTAAACATCGGCCGCTTTATATTGTAGAAAAAGAGGTCAATATCAGCGATGACAAAAAATAAGCTCCTATCCTTTTTTTCACGAAAAATGATGATTACCGTTGCTTTTGGTTTATCCAGCGGGTTGCCCTTGGCTTTGGTTTTTGGAACACTCTCTCTTTGGCTTAAAGATTATCATATTGCGTATCGGACAATTGGCGCTTTTTCTTTGCTGAGGTTGCCTTATTCTTTTAAATGGTTGTGGGCGCCGTTGGTAGAGACTGTTAAAATTCCTATACTCTCGCGCTTGGGAAAGAGAAGAAGTTGGGCGATTTTTTCACAGTTAGGGTTGTTTTTTGCTATTATCTGGCTGTCTTTCTTATCTCCTCATGAGAGTATTTTGATGATGGCCATGGCGGCGTTTTGCGTGAGCTTTTTTTCTGCAACGCAGGATATTGTTTTGGATGCGTTTCGTGTTGAGTTGTTTCAACAAAATCAAGAAAAAGAAATTGATGGGGCAACGATGTATGTTTTAGGCTACCGAATCGGAAATGTTATCTCGGGTGCCGGTGCTATAGGCTTAGCTGCTGTTTTGACTTGGAATGAAGTTTATTTTATTAACGCATTGATTTTGTTGACAGGTATGGCTGCCGTGTTATGGGCAAAGGAGCCTAAATCTATTGAAACTAAAGAAGTAAAACGCGAGAAAAATGTGTTCACATATGCGGTGATAGAACCTCTTCGGTTGTTTATGGAAAGGCCTTATTGGTTGGCGGCTTTAGTGGTTGTTTTTTGCTATCGTTTGAGTGATTCGTACTTTGCACCGATGGCATATCCGTTTTACGATGATTTGGGTTTCACAAAGGCTGAAATTGCTTATATTTCTAAGTTATACGGTATGGGAGCAACGATTATCGGCGGTTTGCTCGGAGGATATTTCTTAACAAAAGTTGGATTGTTGAGAGGTTTGTTAATCTTTGCTTTTGTGCAAGGTTTGACAACGGCGCTTTATATTCCGCTTTATTATATCGGGCACGATGTGTGGTTTTTGATGTTGACGATTTCTCTTGAAAATCTTTCTTCCGGTATGGCGACAACGGCGATTATCGCCTTTATGTCGGTTTTGTGTCATAAGGGACATACGGCAACGCAATATGCTCTATTATCGTCTTTGCCGGGGTTTGCTCGTGATATTTTTGCTTCTACTTCCGGGTGGGTCTTAGATCAGACGTCCTGGCCGGAATTTTTTGTGGTTAGCGCCTTGTTGACACTTCCGGGGGCTGTTTTTTGTTGGTTCTTATATCGGAAAAAGCCTGCTTATTTAATTGGGGCTTGAGTTTTTGGATAAAGTGGTGTATTATGGTTTCAGTTTTTTAATGAGGATTGAGGCTTTATGGAGCATTCTGACGATATAGATACCGAAAACTTTAGCGGAGCTCGTCCGGGGAGTGTGGCAAAGTTGTCTGCAGAAGATGAAACATCCGATGTTTCTTCTGCTGTTGTTGATGTTCAGAATGCTGAAGTTATGCCCGTTGTTTCTGAAGTAAAAGAAAAGCCTGTTTCTCCACGTATGGAAAAGTTGCGTGCCTATTATGCTCAATTAGGTCAGGTGCGCGAAATGATGGAACAAGAGTTGGAAGCAACTCTTTCCGGACACGTAGTTGAAGGTGAAGTTGAGGCAAAACTCTATGAATTTAGCCACTCGTGGCACTCTATTGCAGACGAAATCAGTAAATATGATGACTTAAACGGTCGGCGGAAAAATTTGGCTGATGGGGAATATCATGTGGGCCAAAATATGGTTGGAATGGATTTTTCCGGTCAGAATTTGTCTCATGCCGATTTTTCTGCGGCAAATTTGCAAGATGCCAACTTTAAAGGCGCAACTTTATCCGGTACAGACTTTACCGGAGCCGATTTATCCGGAGCCGATTTATCTGGGGCTGATTTAAGCGACTCTATTTTTGCCGGAGCTAAGTTAAGAGGTACCAACTTTACCGGTGCTAATATGGAAGGCGTTATCCTTAGGGATGCCGATATCGAAGATGCCATCTTAATTGATATCCGTATGGATGAGTTGGCTATTGAGGAATTGCAGGCATTGGTGGAATATTTGGCAATTTATTATCCGCATAAGCTGAATTTACGGCGCATCAATCTATCGTTGCTTGATTTGACAAGAATTGATTTGCGGCAAGTTAATTTGCGCGGGGTTGATTTTACGGGGCTTGATTTTACAGGGGTGAATATTATGGAGCTGGATTTGAGTGAGTGTATTATTACACCTCAACAAATTGCTCAGGCTTTGGGACGCGTGCCCAGTGCAGATGAATTGAAGAAAATTTTAGCCCCTAAAAATAGAAAGAAAGCTAAACGTTTTTATATAGATTTTACGGAATTTTTGAGTAATGGTCGTTTTACGGGGTGGATTGATTTAACAAAAAACAGTATTAGTACCGATCAGTTGGTTAAGGCTTTTTTGAAGATGAAAAACGTTATTGCCAAGAAACCCGAAGAAAAAGACGAAGTTATTTTTGAAAAGGCTAAAGAATTTCATGCACAGCGCCTTGAGGAAGAACGTAAGGCTTATAATGAAGAACAGCGCAAAAATATTGAAGAACGTAAACAAAAGATGCTTGAAGAACAGCAGCAGGGACGCGAAAAAGCAAATTCTAATGAAAAATATGTTCCGATTAACGTTAATCTCGGGCGGGGAAGTCGCGAGTAGTTCTTTATAGATTTTAACTGAATTTAAAGCATCAAGAGCCTATAAATATGCATATGCTATTTTATGGGAGATGTGTGATGTGGCGTAAACTTTTTTTGATGTTGTTTTCGGTTAGTGCTCCGCTCAGTGTGCAGGGGGCTGAAATTAAACAATTGCCGCAACCGGACAAAAGTTCGGAATTGATGCAGTTGATTGATAATCGTCATTCATCCAGAGAATATTCCAATAAGGATATCAGTGAACAGACATTGAGTGATTTGTTGTGGGCTTCGTTTGGTATTAATAAAAAAGGAACAAGAACGGTCCCAACGGCGATGAATGAACAGAATTTGAAAGTATTTGTGGTATATCAAAATTCTATTTGGTCATATGATGCCAAGGCCAACTCGTTGGTGAAGGTTAGCGATGAAGAAATCAGTAAATATATTGCTAAGCAAGATTTTGTAAAAGATGCTCCGCTTAATTTGATTTATACCGGTAGTGATAAAAATTATTCTTCATTTCATGCCGGTGCGGCTGCGCAAAATGTTTATTTGTATGCCACGAGCAAGGGCTTAAACACCATTGTGCGTGCGTATATTGATAAAGATGAGTTGAAGGATAAATTACATCTTAACAGAGATGAATTTGTGATTATGAATCAGGTTATCGGTTATCCAAAAGGTTAGTTGATATTGAGGTGTTGGGCGGTTTTGATAAAAATAAAAAAAGTTCTTGCAAAATCTTAAAAAACGTTATACATATCCCGACACGGACAGATGACCGAGAGGCCGAAGGTGCACGATTGGAAATCGTGTGTACCCCCAAAGGGTACCGTGGGTTCGAATCCCACTCTGTCCGCCATTTTGATTTAAAAGACGCTTGAAATAGCGTCTTTTTTCGTTGAAAGAAGAAAAAGTTATTTTTTTATGAGAATTTTCTGAACTTTTATCAAAAATCTTCGTTTATAGTTATGTGGGTTTTAACAGATTTTAAGTTTTTAGATTTAAGACTACGTGGTAGAGATATTGTTTATTTAGGTTGAAAAGATGAAAACATTTGCAAAGTTTATTCAAAATCATAAGAAATTGTTTTTATTGGCAATCATATTTGTCGGCGTTATCGGATATTATTGGATACATGCGGGAGATGATGAAATTTCTTATATCACAGAGCCGGTTAAAAGGCAAAATGTGCAAAAGGTGGTTAATGCAACCGGTGAAGTGAGAGCAATTGAATTGGTTACAGTTGGTGCTCAGGTTTCCGGTAAAATTGAAAAACTCTATGTTTCAATGGGGCAAAATGTTAAAAAAGGTGATTTAATCGCAGAAATTGATTCTACCACGCAACAAAATGAAGTGGATATTAATAAAGCCAGATTAGAGAGTTATAAAGCTCAGTTGAATGCTGCAGAGGTTTCTTTAAAAATAGCTGATAAACAATATCAACGTACACAAACATTGAAGGCTAAAAAAGCGGCGTCTGATGAAGATTTGGAAAATGCGCAGGATACTTTTGAAACAGCTAAATCTAAAGTGACGGAATTGCAATCTTCTATTAAAGAGACGGAAATTTCGTTAAGTACGGCAGAGACAAACTTGGGCTATACCAAGATTACGGCGCCACTGGATGGTACGATTGTTTCTATTCCCGTCAAAGAAGGGCAAACCATTAATGCGGCGATGGATACACCGGCTATCGTTCAAATTGCAGATTTGTCGCAGATGGAAATTTTAATAGAAATATCTGAAGGCGATATCAGCAATATTAAACCGGGGGTTAAAGTTACATATTCTATTTTGGCGGATTTAAATGATGTGCATGAAACAACGCTCAAATCTATTGACCCGGGATTAACTCTTTTAACAAACAACGAATATACCGAAGTGGTCGAATCGAGTGAAGCGATTTATTATTACGGAAGATTGGTTGTTCCGAATGATGAGAGAAAATTAAGAATTGGTATGACAACTCAAAATGTGATTTATGTTGAAAATGCCGACAATGTTTTGACTATTCCTGTTACAGCCTTAAAAACCGATGGTACTCAGAAATATGTGGATGTGCTTACGGCTGAAGGTGTTAAAAAACGGACAGTTGTTACCGGTGTGTCAGATGGTTTGCGGGTTGAAATTAAAGAAGGTGTGTCGGAAGGTGATGAAGTTGTTTTGGCTTATATGTCATCATCGGAAATATCTTCAAAGCTTTCTAATATGAGAGGCAGAAGAGGGTTTTAAGCATGAATATTCTTGAGCTAAAAAATATTCATAAATATTTTGGGCATAATGGTAACCGCGTTCATGTGCTCAAAGGGATAAATTTGGAAGTGGAAAAAGGGGATTTTGTTGCCATTATCGGGCAATCAGGTTCCGGAAAGTCTACTTTGATGAATATTATCGGCTGTTTGGATGTGCCAACCTCGGGCTCTTATAAAATCAACGGTGTTGAAGTGGGGCAAATGCTCAAAGACCAATTGGCTGATTTGCGCTGTAAAACATTTGGCTTTATTTTTCAAAGATATAATTTGCTTTCAAGCCTTAATGCGACGGAAAATGCTGCGTTGCCGGCGATTTATTTGGGGTTAAATGCCGAAGAAAGAAATTCTCGGTCGGTTGATTTGCTTAAAAAATTAGATTTAGGGGCGAAGTTAGGGAATAAGCCTAATGAGCTTTCCGGTGGGCAGCAGCAACGCGTCAGTATTGCCAGAGCGTTGATGAATGGGGGCGAAATTATTTTAGCAGATGAACCTACCGGTGCGTTGGATTCTAAAAGCGGTGAGATGGTGATGGAGATTATTAAAAATCTTCATAAACAGGGACATACGATTATTTTGGTGACGCACGACAGCCATATTGCAGCTCAGGCTAGCCGAATTATTGAAATAAAAGATGGTGAAATTGTTGCCGATGAACGCAAAGTTTCTGAGTTCTTTGAGTTGAAAGACAGTATTAAAGATGTGAAACGCAGTAAAATTGATGCGTTCAAATATAGTTTTGCCGAATCTATGAAAATGTCGCTACATGCTATTTTGGCTAATAAAATGCGCTCTTTGTTGACAATGCTCGGAATTATTATCGGTATTGCTTCGGTGGTGTCGGTGGTTGCACTCGGTAATGCTTCACAAGCTAAGATATTGGAGCGGATTAGCTCTATGGGGACGAATACGATTGATATTATGCCCGGTACCAGCTTTGGGGATATGCGCTCCGGTAAAGTTAAGACGCTTAAGGTTAGTGACTCGGATTATCTGGGGAAGCAAAGTTTTATTGATAGTTCTACACCAAGTGTCTCTGCCAGCGGAACGTTGGTTTATGAAAATTATTCGCTCACGGCGCAACTTCGTGGGGTCGGGGCTTCTTACTTTGACGTTAAGGGAAATAAAATTGCTTTGGGCCGCGTCTTTACGCAAGATGAGGTTAATAGTATTGCATCTGTGGTGGTGATTGACCATAATACATACGAGGAAATATTTTCGGATAGACCTGATCCTATCGGGCAAATCATTATTTTTAACAAAAAACCGCTTAAAGTTATTGGCGTGACTGAGGAAGATAACAGCCCGGGGCCTATGTCTGATTCTATGAATATTTGGGTTCCGTACACAACGGCTATGTATAAGATTAATGGCAGCACCGACATTAATTCCATTACCGTTAAAATTTCTGATAGAGTTAATTCTCAAGTGGCAGAGGCCAGTATTGAGCATATTTTGACCTCTTTACACGGTAAAAAGGATTTCTTTACACGTAACAGCGATAGCATTAAGCAGACGATTGAAAGTACTACCAATACGATGAAGTTGTTGATTGCCAGTATTGCCGTTATTTCTTTGATTGTCGGGGGAATCGGCGTTATGAATATTATGCTCGTATCGGTTACGGAAAGAACAAAGGAAATCGGTATTCGTATGGCTATTGGCGCAAAGCAGGCGGATATCTTGCAGCAATTTTTAATAGAGGCGATATTGATTTGTTTGGTCGGAGGGTTCTTGGGCGTTACCTTATCTATGCTTATCGGAGTCGGATTTAATACGTTTTCGGAAGATTTCGGTATGATCTTTTCTACGGCCTCTATTGTTTTGGCTTTGGTTTGTTCTTCGGCTATCGGTATTATTTTCGGATATATGCCGGCGAAAAATGCTTCTAATCTTAACCCTATTGATGCTTTGGCGAGTGAGTAGTATGAAAATGAAATTGAAACTGACATATTTATCTTTATTGGGTTGTTTCTTCTTGTTTGCAGGATGCACGCTGACGGAAAAGTATCCTTCAGATGTGGCGGAGGAATTGAATTATACGGCCGAGATGAAAGAAAAATATAAGGCTAATGCCGAGTGGTGGAAGCAGTATAATAATGCTGAATTAAATCGCTTGGTGGATTTGGCTTTGACTAATAATCCGGATTATTTAAAAGCGGCTATCAATATCAGCAAAGAACTTTATAACCTTAATTTGAGTAAATACGATTTGTTTCCGACGCTTTCCGGCGGGGTGAATGCTTCTTCTCAACGGCAAATTCATACCGGAGATAATTTTTCCAGTAATTTTTCGGGAGAGACAGGCTTAAGCTATGAAGCTGATTTATATGGCAAAATCAGAGATTTATACGATGCGCAGGCGTTTGAATATCAAGCGACGGTGATGGATAAAGAAAGCGCTCGTTTGAGCTTGATTTATAGCGTGGTTGATTTGTATTTTAACTTGGAGTATTTGCAAAATACCATTGATATCTCTGAAAAAAATGTCAAAACCTATCAAAATCTTTTGAATATTTCAGAGGTTAAATACAAAAACGGTAAAGTTGATAATTTGGAATATTTGCAAGCAAAGCAAAGTTTGCTGGCAGAACAAAATAAGCTCTTGAATGCTCAGACGCAATTTAAGGAAATGGAAACGAGCTTGAAAAATATCTTAAATATCCGACAAGAAGATAGTTTGGGGATTAAGTATACGGATATTTTAGAGCAAAAGAATTTGGGGGTTAGTTTAGATGTTCCGGTGGCGGTATTAGCTAATCGTCCGGATTTGTTGGCTAGTCAGTATCGTTTGGAAAAGGCTTTTAAAAATTTAGAGGCCGAAAATAAAAATTGGTACCCGAGTGTTTCTTTACAAGGACTGCTCGGAACTTCTTCCGACAAGGCGCGTACAACGTTTGATTTTCCTTATATCTTGGGGAGTGTAGCGGTTGATTTGCCTTTCTTGGATTGGAACAGAGTGAGAGATAATATTAAACTTTCAGAAGCAGATTATCAGATTACATTGATAGATTTTCAGGATACACTCAATCAAGCGGTAAACGAAGTGGTCTACTATTATTTTGCTTATGGCAATGCTAATCAGATTTTGCAAAATACCGAAAAAAATTACAAAAATTCAAAGCTGATTACGCAATATTATCAAAGTCGGTATGATAACGGAAAGGCTGAATTTAAAGATTACTTAGAGGCGATTTATAGTGAAAATGCGCTCTATAAAGATTTGATTCAGCAGAAATATCAGACCATCAAGTATGAGAACTATGTCTATAAGGCCATGGCCGGCAAATATTAGGCGCAGGCGTATATTTTATGACGAAAGATAAGACAGGCGTTTTCTTAATCCCATTTTTTGAAAACGAAGAAAACCGCCAGTAAAATCAGCGCGAAACCTACGAGATAATTCCATTTTAGCTCCTCTTTGAAGTATAAAACCGAAAAAAAGCAGAAAATTATGATGGTTATGGCTTCTTGCATAATTTTTAATTGGGCAGCGCTAAAATAATCGTGTCCGATGCGGTTGGCCGGAACCTGAAAGCAGTATTCAAAAAAGGCTATTCCCCAGCTTGCCAAAATAACAACCCAAAGTGCCGTGGATTTGAATTTTAAGTGACCGTACCAGGCAAATGTCATAAAAATATTGGATATGGTTAAAAGAATTATCGGATAAAATTGTCGCATTGTTGTTACTCCAATAAGTTTATTTTTTGTTTGTTATACTTATCGGAGGGTTAATTTTTGGTCAATATGTGCTACTTTCAATATGTGCTACTTTTTTAACATTCGCTGCGGTGGGCGAACATTTCTGCTAAGGTTTCTTGTTCCGGACGCTCAAAGAAAAAGTTTTGTTTCCATCCTAAGGGGCAAGAAGTCATGCTATCTGTGGTGGCGTTGATGATGTCTAAAATTCTTAAAGTCTCTTCCGGCGAACGCCATATCTTATTATCATTAAGACTAATGTGGCGGATAATTCTGTTTTTATCTATAATAACGGTTGCGCGCATGGCGGTTTGTTTTTTGTTCAAAACGCCATAGCTTTGGCTGATGCTTTTTTCTAAATCTGAAACGAGTGGAAATATTAGGTCTGAAATACCATCCTTTTCGGGGGGAAGTTCCTTCCAAGTGTAATGTGAGCCGATGGAATCTGTTGAAATGCCAATGACTACGGCTTCTCGTCTTTGAAAGGCGTTTATTTCTTTGTTCAGCATTAAAAGTTCGGACGGGCAGGTGAAACTGAAATCTTCCGGATAAAAAAACAATACGGCGGCTCGTTCTCTTGTTTCATTATAAAGATTAAAATCTTCTTGCAAAGTGTTATCCGCAAGTATGGCCGGAGCCGTAAAGTTCGGAGCTTTGGCCCCGATTTGGGCTTTTATAGATATTTCTGTTGTAAAATCATCAGAAGGGCTAAAATTGTGTGCCATATTGTTGGGATAGGTGCAACCGCAATTATCATCGTCGGCACAGTCACACTTGTTTTTGTAGTTGTAATGATATTTGGTGGCGGCGGGGGCTATTTTCATCTCTTTCTCCTTATATTAAAAAAACCGGAAAATGTTTTCCGGCTTTTTATATAAGTTTGTTTCTGGCTTTTTTTAGATATACGAAACTTCTAATACTTCAAAAGTTTTTTTGCCGCCAGGTGCCATATAAACGACTTCATCCCCAACTTCTTTGCCGATGAGGGCTTTGGCTAACGGAGAAGATAAAGATATTTTATTTTCGTTTATATCTGCTTCATAATCGCCGACAATTTGATAGCTGTTTTCAGCATCGGTATCTACATCTACAACAGAAACGGTGGCTCCGAAACGAATAATGTTTCCGCCCATTTCGGTTGGGTCAATAACTTGTGCACGACTGATGACGGCTTCCAATTCTTGAATTCTTCCTTCAATAAAGCCTTGTTTTTCTTTTGCAGCAGAATATTCCGCATTTTCTGATAAATCACCATGGGAACGTGCCTCGGCGATGGCGGCAATCACATTCGGCCGCTCAACACCTTTTAAGGTTTTGAGTTCTTGCTCTAACCGTAAAAATCCTTTTTTGGTCAGTGGAAATTTATCCATCTTGTTTCTCCTAAAAATATCCTCTCCGCCTTTATTGGGCGGATGAGTGGTTAATTGAAAAGTTTGAAAAAATTTGACTGCCACCTTTATGGTGCCAGCCGACATTCTTTGTTTTTATGTTCTATCTATATAGCACGACTTTAATAATAAATCAAGTGAAATTTTTTATCGGGTGTGTGAAAATGTTTGAAAGCTTATTTTCAACAACTTGTTTTTACTTTATAAATTTAGGTGCTTTAGGGAGAATTAGGCGGCATAAGGTTGTGTTTTGGGTGTTGATTAGTTAAACTTTGTGCTATACAACCACTTTGGGCGTGGTAAACTCTTTATGTATTATTCAAATAAGGAGAATGTTTGATGAAAAAGAATTTGTTATTAAGCGCTGTTTTTGCAGTTGCTTTGTTGGCAGGTGCTCCGGCAAAAGCTATTGACTCTACCGGTGGTTGCGGTTTGGGTTCTATGGCTTGGAGAGGTCAGTCCGGTATTATTCCTCAAGTTTTGGCGATGACAACAAACGGTATTTTCTTAAATACTATCGGTGTTACTTTGGGTACTTCCGGATGTGATCCAAACGGTCGTGTTACCGGCGGTACAGGCAAATTGGTTTTGGCTGTGATTGAAAATAATATGGAACAGTTTGCTATGGATGCGTCTGCAGGTAAAGGCGAAACAATTGATACAATTGCCGGCTTGCTTGATGTGGATAGCGCAGAATTGGGTGCTAAAGCTCAAAAGAACTTCGCTTATCTCTTTACAGATGAAAATGTTGAAGCTGTTGATTTGACACTTAAAATTATGGAATTAGCTCAGGCTTAATTTTATTTTTGAGGGCGCGGAAGAGAGATGAACTTTCGCGCCTTTTTTGTATCTGATTTTGATTAGGTTTTGTTGATGCGTGGCTATCTCTTTTTCTTATTGGTCGGTTTGGAGCTGTTTGGCGGTATGCCAAGCGGTGTTTGTATGGATAATCTTGACGAAATAAGCAAAACAGAGGCTTTTGATGAGGGGTGGCTAAGCTTGCTCCATTATCAGAAAAGAGGAGATGGCTATCTTTCTTTTGTGGAAAATGAAGAGTTCTTTTTGAATGATGAGGGAAGAGCAAATCCTCAAGGGGAATTTTTATCGTCCATGCAGATTTTTAATCAAAAGAACAATCAGGAAAAATGTGCATTTCCGGCGCGCTTTTTATATTTACAGAGAAAAGGTTTGGTTCAGGGAAATCTGCGCGATTGTAAAGATTATCAGAAATTTTTGGCAGACGTTCAGCCTAAAGCTGTTACCATGCTTTTTACTAATGCTTATATGAGTAATCCGTCTTCTTTGTTTGGGCACACTCTGTTTCGTATTGATACGAAGCGCAAAGGAACGCAGCTTTTGGCACACGGGGCAAATTTTGGAGCGGATACAGGTGATGAAACCGGTGTCCTCTATGCGCTTAAAGGTTTATGGGGAGGATATTACGGAACATTCGGGATTAAACCATATTATGACGTGATAAATCTCTACAACAATATTGAGAATCGTGATATTTGGGAATATGAACTCAATTTGTCTGATGAGGAGTTGGAACTCTTTACCGCGCATATGTGGGAAATGCAGCGGGCCAAAATCAGATATTATTTTTTGTCTCGCAACTGTTCGTATGTCTTATTGCTGATGCTTGATGCCGTAAAGCCGGAATTGCAGATTAGTCAGAAATTTGAAGGCTATACCGTTCCGTTAGCAACGCTTAAAGCTGTTGATGAAGTTCCAGGATTGGTTAAAAACTCTAATTATCGTCCATCACGTCAATCTAAATTGAAATATCGCGCCGAGCAGATGAATTCTCGGCAGTATGGTACGTTTATTGAGATTATTCATGATAACAAAATTGATTTATCTTCTCTTAATGAGGAAGAACAAGCGGATGTTTTGGAAACAGCGTATCAATATGTGCAGTATAAATATGTGGATGGCGATTTGGAATTAGCCGATTATCGCAAAAAAAGTTTGAAGCTCCTTATGGCGCGGAGTAAAATTGTTAATCAACGGCAATATTTTGATGAGCTGAAGGAAGGAGAAAATCCGGTTGAAGCGCACAAAGCTAAGCAAGTTGGGGCGATTTTTGGGTATAGAAACGGTGAGGGGTTTCAGGAAATTGGTTTCAAACCGGTTTATACCTCGTTGCTAGATGATAGTTATGGATTGTTGAAAGGGGCGGAAATCAATTTGTTGGAAGGAAAAATCCGCCACTATGATTCTCGGAATAAATGGGAAATAAGTGAGTTTAATCTTTTGAGCATTAAATCGCTTGCCGGAGCGGATGCCATGTTTGCGCCGTTGTCGTATGATATTAAGTTTGGATATAGGGAATTGTTTGATGCCAAGACCGGCGATGACAGAGGGGCGGTTATGTTAGAAACAGGTGTGGGGCAAAGTTATGCATTGACGAAAAATACCTTGTTATATGCGATGAGCGTGCCTAATGTGGCGTATGGTGGTGATTTGCATGATAATGGCTATTTAGGTATCGGGTTTAAGGGCGGCGTTTATTATAATTTTGATAAAATACGTCTTAACCTGAATGCTATGCAGAATTTTACAACAAGTGATGCTGCGCGCGGGCAGACTTATCAGGCCGAAGGGGCTTATGGCTTAACGCGCGATGTGATGCTTTATGCCGGATATAAAATGTTTAATTCCAAGTATCACGATGATGAAGAATTTAGCCTTGGCGTGAAGATTAATTTTTAAAGTTTACTCTTTTTTAATCAGATTTTATTAATGTTTTAATTAGCAGATTTTATCTGTCAGCACCAGAGGTGGTGCGGGCTTTCATCGGCTCTTTATCTAGTTCGGTGTTAGGGTATAACATCGTTATATTGCATCTGTAATTTACGGATTCAATAGATATATCCCCGACTGTCAAAGGTCGGGGAGCTTTTAGCGTATGTTCAGAAGTTTTTTGACTTTAAAGGTTAAAGGAATCATTTAACTAGATATGATTGATGAACTCTCCGACCGCCTTAATCAGGTGGTTTTTTTGTTGTAGCTATTTGTTAAGGGAGTTGTATCATGAAAAAAGTTTTGTTTTTGTGTTTGCTTTTATGTGGGTGCTATAGTCCGCTTTATATAAATGATCCGTATAGTCCGACAAATCCAAAGGATGTTGTTTTGAAGTTGCGTGAAGATATGGGGTCTTTTGATAAAGATTTAGATTACAATTTATCTTGTCCCGCGGCAAAACAGATTGCGCTTACAAGAGATTCAAGTTTTTGGCCTCTGTTTTTTGTGGATGATCAAAGTGTGTTGTATGATGTTAAAAAACAGGCGGCATCGCTGGGAGGTGATACAGTTTCTGTATATGATTTATCTCATATGTGGTTTTTGTTGTTTGGAATTACAGAAACGAAATCAATTGTTTATAAATGTAATACAGGGCGTCAAATGAATAGAGCAACAAATGCTCGCCGAGGGTATAGATATTCGTACTAATCTAAATCGGTTATTTGTTTTTAAACTTGCTTTTTTTATTTGTGATTGGTATAAAAAATTAAGAGGCGGTCTAATGTGGGAGCAACCGCCTCTTAATCCTTTTTATTGAAACTATTTGTGTTCGTCAGGGTCTTTTAATATATAACCTCTGCCCCAAACGGTTTCAATATAGTTCTTGCCGCCGGATGCTTTTTCCAGCTTTTTACGCAACTTGCAGATAAATACGTCAATAATCTTTAGTTCCGGTTCATCTATGCCGCCATATAAGTGGTTTAAGAATTGTTCTTTGTTTAGTGTTGAACCTTTACGTAATGAGAGCAATTCCATAATGCCGTATTCTTTTCCGGTTAGGTGTAAATCTTTGCCGGCAACACTTACGGTTTGTGTGTCTAGGTTTACTTCAACAAGTCCGGTTTGGATGATGGAATTGGAGTGACCTTTAGAACGACGAACAATCGCTTGTATACGCGCCAATAATTCATTTTTATCAAACGGTTTAGTCAAATAATCGTCTGCTCCATAGCCTAAGCCTTTTACTTTTTTATCCGGCTCATATAAACCTGATAAAATTAATACCGGAGTGTTGATTTTGGCGTTGCGGAGGCTTTTTAGTACTTCGTAACCGTTCATTCCCGGTAAATTTAAGTCTAAGATGATAATGTCGTAGTCATATAATTTGCCACAGTCTAAACCATCTTCTCCGTCATCTGTTGTGTCTACGACCATGCCTTCTTTTTTGAGGATTGTTTCAACGCTTTGGGAAACTGCATAGTCGTCTTCTATTAGTAAAACTCTCATTTTTCCTCTCCGTTTTGTTTATTGTTTGAGTTCATCATAATACATAAATTTTATTTGTGAATCTTTGTTTATACCCTGTTAATAATTATTAACAAAACTAAAACACCTATTTAAAATAAATATTTAGGTGATATTATAAAAGGGATAGTTTTGCTTTTTGGAGGAAAATATGTTTGAATTGATGAAATTGCCTTTTAAAGATAATGCGTTAGCACCGGTTGTTTCGGCGGAAACGATTGGATTTCACTATGCGAAGCACCATCAGGCTTATGTTGATAAGGTTAATGAATTGATTGCCGGAACCGAATTTCAGGATATGTCGTTGGAGGAAATTATTGAACGGACTTATGATAAACCGGAATATCAGGTACTTTATAATAATGCCGGGCAAGTGTTTAACCATAATTTTTATTGGAATTCTATCGGTTTTGGTGAACGCATTGATGCTGATTTGGATGCTAAAATTAAAGAGCATTTTGAAACAAGAGAGGCTCTTCGTCAGAAAATTATTGATGAGGCTGTTAAACTCTTTGGCAGCGGTTGGGTTTGGTTGGTTGAAGGCGTGGGCGGAAAACTCTCTGTTTTGGCAACGAGAAACGGCGATACGCCTCTGGTTTTAGGGTTTAAACCTCTCTTAAACGTGGATGTGTGGGAACACGCTTATTATCTTGATTATCAAAATCGTCGGAAAGATTATGTAGAGGCTTTTGTTACTCAGTTGCTTAAAATTTAAGTTCTGCTTGGAGCTCTTATAGGTGAAATATTTGCTTGAAAAACAATTTATTATGGCCTATAAGAGCTTTTATGTTGTGATTTTTGGAGATTGATGATGAAAAAAACAGGTCTTGTTTTATTGCTGTTTTTGTTGGCGGCGTGTTCTTCGGCAAAAGTTGAATATCCTTATGGCTTGACAGAGCAAGAGTGGAACTCGCTTTCTATTCGTGATCAGACGAGATTAAGACGTGATTTCTATTTTTATGAAAAGGGAGCAACCGCTTATGTTAATCCGCATTTGGAGGTGGAAGGGAAGAATAGTGTTGTTCCGAATGCTTATCAATCTCAGGGTAATCATCGGGAAAATACAGACTATTCATATTAGCAGTGTATAACTCGTTTGTTAGCAGATTGTAGGGCAAGGTTTGAAAGTTAGAGCCTTGCTTTTTTATTTGTTTCGTAAAAAAAATCGATAATTGGTTATAATTTTGTGAAAATATACTCTTTGTTAAGAAACATTATTTTAGAATCGCTTAAAAGCAATTGTTTTTTATGGTCTATGAGATGAAATTTGGCGCCTCTTTTTATTCGTTTGCGGTTGTCTTAACTGCAATTTTTGTGTCCGATAACGCATATGCTATCGGTGGGCGCTTGTCTCCGCGCGATTTTAATAAAATGTATTATTTGGCAGCTCAGGGAAAGGTTGGAATCTTAAGAGAAGCGGTTAATCGCGGACTTAATATTGATGCTGTTAACCCTAATGGTGATACGGGGCTTTGTATTGCGATTAAGCGTAAAGATCACATTGCCTACAATACTTTTCGGATGAGCGGTGCAAACCCGCGTCATGGGTGTACGTATGAAATTTGGAGAGAATATCGGGAATTTTTGCAAGAAGGAAAAGCGGCTGAAACCGATAAAATTGTAGGTAATGAGGAATCTTTATATTATAATGAAGAAGAGAGAAGCTGGTGGCCGTGGATTTTAGGCGGTGCAGCTTTGGGTGGTGGTATATTGGCCTTTAGTGGTGGTGGTGGCAGCAGCAGTGGCAGTGATTCTGTTGCATCGGATGATACGATTGCGCCAATTGTTCCAAATGATGGTTTAGCAACTAAAATTACTAATTATAAGCAATTGATTAATACAGGTGGTTTAGAAAATAATATCGCGAGAATTATTCAAAATCCTAATGCATCTTCTTATGTGGATAAAATTCAATTGTTGCCGAATGTTTTGACGAATTCCGATTATTTACTTTCGTATGTTTCTGTTACGGATGGAGCATATTTTAATAATCTGTTTGGAGGTTCCTTAGAGCTTAGCGATGCAACTGTGGGCGCTTCTGTATATGGAGAAGGCTCTCAGGCTCTTAATAACGGTTATATAAAAATCAGTGCAACAAACGGGGCAATTGGTTTGGTTGCCAGTAATGGCGGGCAGGTTATTAATGCACCGGAAGGTGATAGTGATGGGGTTAATGGTAAAATAGATATTTCTTTTAAGGGAAATAGTGATAACCATGCTGTTATTGGAATGTATGGTGATACAGGGGCAAAAATTGTTAATTATGGAGATATTACCGGAACAACTGTGGTAGATAATACCAGTTCTTCACAGACAGATGGAGATGCGCAAACGGGTACCGGTGATGGAGATTCCACGGTAACTAATCCAGATACCACTGAAGACACAGAAGGTGAGGAAGAAGTTTTGGAAAATAATTCCGGAACATTGCTCGGGATGGTTTTGTTTGATTTGTATACAGGTACGAATTTAAGTGGCAGTACTGTTACGGCAGATAACTATGGTAATATAGAACTTAGTGCCGGCTATAACAGTGCAACGGATGTGGCGGTTAGTTTGATTGGTATGGGAAGTTATATTGATGATAAATTTTTGGATGGAAACAATAATCCTGCTTTAGCAGAAAAAATGGTGCTGAATAACTATGGCAATATTCAGCTTTCTTATCAGGGAAGTTATCAATTAGCCGAAGATGCCTTAAAACTCGGGAAAGGCGGTTTAATCGGAATGCGTGCCGATGCATCGACTGAGGCCTTGAATCAAGGAAATATTACAGTTGATTTGACTTCCACAACTATGGAGACGGGGACTGATGTTGCTGCCGGTATGCTTTCGGTGCATGGAGCGGAGTTGACAAACGGCAATGCTGAGGATGTGTATAATGGGCTTGGCTCTAATACGGGTGGTACTATTCGGATTATTAATGAGGCTAATTCCGGCGGTGTTTCGTACGGTATGTTGGCGGCAAAAGGTGAAGGTTCGCAAACAAGAGTGTATGACTGGAAGGCTCCAATACTTTCTAACTATGGTTTGATTGATATGCAAACCAGTAACGGCTATGGTATGGCGTCTTTTGCAGGTGGTGACGTTATTAACTATGGCGTTATTAATTTGGGTATTGAAAATGGTCAATCTCGTTACAATAATAACTATGGTTTATATGCGGCCGGTGAAGATAAAACGGACGAAGTTTTGCTTAGAAATGAGGGAATTATTAACGTTTATTCCGAGGAGTCTACGGCAATTTATAATGCATTTGCCGGTTCGGTTGAGATGATTAATGATGGTACTATCTATATTTCTAATAAAGCAACAAATTCAACAGTTTTTGGAGGAAATTTTTCTTCAGCGTATAACAACAAATCTATTCTCTATAAAGTGGGGAACAGTGATACTTTTTCTAAGCCAGTAGGGACTAGAGATACCGTTGGACTGAATGCTAGCGCCGGAGTTGTTGCTGCGAGCGTTATTGTTTCTGGTGACAATTCCTCTACAAAACAACTATTTACCAATAACGGCAGTTTAACAGTTGGTGATAAATTTGATAAAAATGTCGATTATGGTGGTACTTATGGTACGGCGGGTGTTCAAGTTTCAAAACAAGGTGCGGCTGTTAATAATCAAAATATTACACTTGAAATGTTTGACAGAGATTTCTCTCAGTTTAATGTCGGGATGTGGTTGGATTCTACAACAACGGCTGAGGCTTATGCTAATAACTATGGTAATATTGTTGTTAATGCAACTAACTCTATAGGTGTAAGAAATGATTCTACTGCAGGAGCATCAGCAACGAACTTTGGCAGTATTTATGTGAATGGTTTGTATGGCTACGGCATGGCTGTTACGAATTCGGGTGGCTCTTTGTTTAATGGAAGATATGATTCTCCAGCTGATAGCGTTAATTCTATTTATGTTACCGGAGAGAATTCCACAGCGATGTATATTAAAGGGGGAACGGCTTATAATTATGGTACAATTTATTTGCAAGCGAATGGGGCAACGGGATTTTTGTTAGACGGAAATACGGCTCACTTGGAAGTAGAAGGTAATATTTATCATGATTCTCAATGTAGCGATATTACGTATTTCTGGGTTAATGGCGGCGCAAGTTATGAGCTAGATTATCCAGATGGTTTGGAAGTGGAAGACTTTATAGTGGGCAAAGCTACAAATAGCGGACAGTTATCGTTGTCAAAAGATTCGACAGTTTATGTTAAAGGTGAAAATTCTTATTTGATGATTGGGCAAAATGCCGGTTCACAACTTACCAACTGGGGAACGGTCTATTCAATGGCAGGTGCTTCTCCTATTGTTGTATCTGACAATGCAACAGCTGTAAATTCCGGTACAATCTATATTCAAAATGGTAATGGTATTGGTATGAAAGCGTCTGATGCCGGTACAACAATTCAGAATAATAATGCCGGAGTTATTGTTGTTGATGGTGGTACGGGAATGTATGCTAACCTATATTCTGTGGCTAATAATTATGGAACGATTCAGGTTAATTCCGGTCATGGAATGTATTTGACGGATGCAACAGTGGGGTTAAATACAAGTGGAACTAATACTGGGCGGATTTTGGTTACAGGTGCAGACAGTAAGGGCGTTCTAGTTGGGAGTGGTGCTCATTTTAATAACTCAGGAGTAATTTCTGTTTCTTGCCCGGATTGTGAGCCTGGAAAGGAATATGCTTATGGTATTTATAATGCACCTAATTTTGGTCAATCTACGCAGACGGGAAAGATTGCTGTTTTCGGTAATGCTATAGGTATGTATGACGGTGAAAATAATGGTACAATCTTTGTTTACGGAGATAATAGTTATGGTATAAAGGATGGAAACAATTCTAGTATAATTAAGGTTTATGATGCTGGCAGTTATGGTATGGACGGCGGTGTTAATAGTGGATCTATCGAAGGAAAATTTGGTGTCGGTGGTATTGATATAACTAATGAGAATAATATTGCTATTGAAACTGGTACTGGTATTTATGGTAGTGGTACGAATACAGGGACAATTACTATTAGTAAAGGGGACGGAGCTGTTGTTACAGACGGAGGTTTGTTTACTAACAGCGGGGATATTTCAGTTGGCGATGGCAATGGTGTTTACGTTATTGATGGTATCGGTATAAATACAAATACAGGAACTATTACTGTTTCCGGTGAAGGGTATGGTGTTAAAATTGATAAAGGAGGTTTTACTAATGCTGGTACTATTACATTTAATAGCAGTGTAGGCGGCGCTTGTTCTAATAGTGGTTCTGTTAGTGGAACCGGTAGTTGTGTTGATGCATCACCAACGGGAACCACTGCTTCTAAAAATGCAATCTTTGTCGGAGAAAATGGTTTATTTATCAATTCCGGTGTTGTTGATATGGTTGGCACTGTGGTTGATTTTGATGATATGAAAGCAGACGAATCCGCTTCTTATATTATTGCAGATGGTGGTTCTTATAAGGCTGATAGCTTTAAGGGAAATGTTGTGGCAGATAGTGATATTGTTATGGGTGGTTTTGATGATACCTATGTCAATAAAGATTCTTTTGTCGGTAAAAATGAAGGGATTAATGTTACGTCCGGTTCATATATGTTTAATGCCGCCACAACAACAAAAGGTGATGTAACGGATGTGGAACTTAATCGTAAAGAATTTGAAGAAATTATTGATGATAAAGAAATTGCTAACTTCTTTGAAACGAATTACGGTTTGCAAAATAACGAGAAAGTCTTTGATGCACTTAAAGGGGCGGGAGATAAGAGTACATTTGATGAAACGGTTGAAATTGAAACAGGTAAACAGTTTTATGCTAATTTGCCAAGAGAAAATATGGCCGTTTTGCGCGGATTGAATGAGCAGGAACAAAATCGTATCTTAGAAGATGGTTTGAGCGGTTCGTACTTTGGTATGGATTTTTATAGAACGGGTAAAGATGCGCAGAACGGATTGAGCGGATATGCTGATAATGTTTATAGTCCATACATCGGTTTTGGTGAAAAATTAAATCATAATTGGCATATTGGCGGAACGTTAAGAGCGGCTTATGCTGATGCTGAATATGACGAGGCGTCTTCTTCTAGAGATAATAAAATTTTGATGGCGTTTTTGCCAATCTTATATCAAAATGACGGTTTTCAATTTTTGACAATGCCAAGCATCGGTGCTGGTTATGGTACATACAAACGCCATGCTTTATCCGGTACATATGAGGCAGATACGCTAGATTTTTACTATGGGTTATATAACCATGCTGAATATAGTATTGATATGAAAGTGGCTGAATTGGTGGCTGAAGCAGAACTTAATTTGCAAGGAAGCTCTATGAGCAAAGCCGAAGAAGATGAAGGCTTTAACTTGGAAGCTAACGATTCATTGTCAATGGAAGCAGGTATTGGATTAAAACTTCGGAAGCGTATTCAGTTGGCTAAAAACCGTTCATTGATGTTGGCAATCGGAACGAAATATTATCACGAATTTTTAGATCCGTATAAAGACTTACGAGTTGGAGCTGAAGGTTCTCCGGTTGATTTTGGTATTGATGCTTATGATGAAGATAAAAATCGCCTAAAAACAACGGCTGAAGCTATTTATAAAGATGGTGATATTGCTGTTGCAGCGCAAGTTTCTCATAATGCAGAGAAAGAAAGTAGTATAGAAGGCGGGGTTGGCGTACGCTATAATTTCTAAGTTTATAGGTTGTTATATTCCTTTTTTTGTGGTATAATTGATTGTGTGGGAAATTTTGGGAGATGAGATATGTCTACAACAAGAGAAAATCATGTTGATGAACATGGTAATTTGATAAAAGTTGATGAACAAAAAAAATATATGGAGCAGCCAATCAGTTTTATTGATGAAAATGGAAATCGGTTAAGATTTGATTTGCAGACACAACAATGGGGCGAGGGTGAACCCGGAATTAATGCCGGTGGTAAATTTGAAGGATATACCGTCTACCCTATTAACAATGGGCCAGATGTAGATGTACATGATAATGCCAGTGCCGAACGTCGAGATAGATTGTATGATAAGGTATACAGAGATGCTGAAAGCTATTTTGATGCTCATCCTAATGAGCGGCCTAAAGATGGTTATAGTCGTCGAAACGCGTATATAACTTCTTACGTTAATATTCAGGCTCGTAAAGAAATGACACGTAGAATTGCTGAGGGTAAAGCAAGTAATCTAGAAAAGGCGTATGTTTATCAACATGAACATCCTCATCAAACTTTTAATTTTAGTTGGGAGCAACTAACGGGTAAAACTCCTTTGGATGCTCCAGAACAACAAGTTCTTGAAGAAATCAGTCGTGATAAAATGACGGAAATTATGAAACGGCAAGAGGAAGAATATAAGAAGAGTGTTGAGCGTGGTACAACCTCTATTAAAAACAGAGTAGCGGAAGCACAAAGTCTTCGTTATGATATTCGTTCGCAGAATCGGGAAGTTCCTCAGGCTGAAGAAGCTCTTCGCAAGCAAAAAGAGCAGGATAAAACTATGAATTTAGACGAGGTTAATGCTTTGATTCATCATGTTGTTCAGGAAAAAAGCAGAGGCAGTCGCTGATAGTGATTTCTCAATAACTAGAAAAGGCTGCTTGTTGTTAGGCAGCCTTTTTTGATGGTTCGTGCTTATTTTTTGCTCAACTCATAAAGTGTAATTGCTGCAGCGGTTGAAACATTTAGGCTCTCAACGTTTGGAGAAATCGGTAACTTAACGGAAGAATCGCAATTTTCTTGAACTAAGCGGCGCATTCCTTTGCCTTCAGAACCCATAACTATCGCAATTTTTCCGTCTTTGTTTATTTTATCAATGGTTGTTTCGGCGTATCCATCCATCCCCATTACCCAGAAACCATTTTCTTTTAAGGTTTCAATGGCGCGGCTTAAATTGGTTACACGTGCTATCGGAACAAATTCTATGGTGCCGGCAGCGGCTTTATCCATGGCCCCGGATTCAAGAGGAGAGTTTTTGTCTTGCACAATCAATCCTAAAGCCTCAAAAGCAGCACACGAACGGATAATGGCGCCAATATTTTGTGGGTCGGTGACTTGGTCTAATATTAAAATGCAACAGCGTTTTTTGTTTTCGGACATTTCAACCAAATCCATAACATCATAACTCGTCAGACGCGAGCAGTATAGGGCGAAACCTTGGTGCACGGCGTCTTCTGGGAGAAATTTTGCAAAGTCTTTTTTATCTATAATTGTGAAAGGAATTGAGGGCGCGGCTTTTTCTATTTCTGCTTTGTTTTCTGCAGAAATTAGTAATTTTTGGATTTTCCTTTTGGGGTTCTTAAGGGCACTTAAAACGGCATGGTGCCCGTAGATTATCAGTTGTTGATTTTTGGGTTCCGGTGCAGAAGTGCTTTGTTTGTGGAATTTTTTCATTTCAGATGACCTTTCGTAAAATCCCGTTTTGTTGTTGTAAGAGGCGTTCGGCTTCTTCTTTGGTGCATTGTTTTTTATACATCACGCAAGCTATTTTTACTTTATTGTCTGCTTTTATACGATATTCATCGGCTTTGGCAATAGAAATTTTGCAAATGCTTGAGATGATGCGATTGCTGCGGTTAATTAACTTGTTGCAGGTTGGGGTGACATCAATCATGAAATTCCCATAAGTTTTGCCGATTTTTATCATTGCTGTGGTGGAGAGCATATTTAATATCATCTTTTGTGCGGTGCCGGCTTTCATACGGCTGGAGCCGGTGATGACTTCCGGCCCGACAACGGCAGTTATACAGATGTTGCTGAATTGTTTTAATTTAGCTTCCGGATTACAGGTAATGCCGATGGTTTGTGCACCTCTTTTTTGTGCTTCCTCCAGTACCGTTAATATATAAGTTGGGTTGCCACAGGCAGAAATGCCAACGACAACATCGTTTGAGGTGGGGTTAAAAGTGTTTATATCTTTTAAGGCAAAGCGAGGATTATCCTCGGCGTGTTCGGCCGCGTGACGCAGAGCTTTGTCACCGCCTGCAATGTAGGCTTGTATGATGTGTTCCGGAAGCGAATATGTCGGTAGCAGCTCAGAGGCATCTAAAACACCTAAGCGTCCGCTTGTACCGGCGCCGAAATAGGCTATTCTGCCCTTGTGCAAAATGGTTTGTGTGATGAGGTTGGCTGCCTTAACAATTTCCGGTTCTGCTTTGGCAACGGCTGCGGAGACTTTTTTATCTTCTTTGTTTATGCTTTGAATAATCTCTTGGGTTGTCATCAAATCTATGTTACGCGTGCTGGGATTGCAGCGCTCTGTTAAGATATTTTTTTGCATGGTATCTTCCTATTTTGACTTAATAAATTTAGACTATCAACAAAACTTTAAGATTTAATGAAAAAAAGTGTTGACTTTATTGTAAAAATACGTTCTTATTCCTCTTGTCAGGTTAAAAGACCTTGTTCTTTTTCCCTCGCAAAGCGATTTTAGCGGAGGGGTGGCAGAGCGGTCAAATGCAACGGACTGTAAATCCGTCGACTTTCGTCTACGATGGTTCGAATCCATCCCCCTCCACCAGTTAATTTCGTTTTTTACTATAGGTTTTTGTTTCAGGTTTTTTGGTTTGAGCGGGTGTAGCTCAATGGTAGAGCAGAAGCCTTCCAAGCTTATGACGAGGGTTCGATTCCCTTCACCCGCTCCATTCAATTTCCTTTAATACTTAACCTCGTCGTAACACAATATTTTAGGGTATAGATTCATGGCAAAAGAGAAGTTTGAACGCAGTAAGCCACACTGCAACATTGGAACCATCGGTCACGTAGACCATGGTAAAACAACCTTGACAGCTGCAATTACAAAAGTATTGGCAGAAAAAGGTGATGCAGAATTCGTAGATTATGCAAATATTGATAAAGCTCCGGAAGAGCGTGCACGTGGTATTACCATTAACACCTCTCACGTAGAATACGAAACAGATAAGCGTCACTACGCACACGTAGACTGCCCAGGTCACGCTGACTATGTTAAAAACATGATTACCGGTGCGGCACAAATG
>CASFQO010000013.1 GCA_949297145.1 uncultured Alphaproteobacteria bacterium | reverse complement strand
CGACATACATTCCGTTATTACTGTCTGCTGCTATTTTTTTAAGAAACAGCAAAAATTATTTTGTATACATAATGGCCCTTTTAGCAGTTCCTTTACTCATAATCGGTCTGTATCAACACAGTTAAACTTTTAAATAAGGAGTAACACTCATGGAAAATTTAGAAAATGCTTATATAAAATCTTTGCTGAGTAAAGTAGCATATGAAAATGGTATAGATGTTGGTTATAATTTTAATTTCCTTGGAACTGAATTTTCAAATGCTGAACGGGAATATTTAAATGAAAACTATGAGGTAATTGGAACAAAACATACTGAAAGTGGTTTGGATTTAGTAATTTTTAAAAACCTAGTTACTGGTGAAAACACAATTAGCATTGCTGGTACAGATATTCATTCTGCAGCAGATTGGGGAAATGATCTATCTTTAGGGGCAACAGGTATTGCACATAAACAATTTATAGAACTTTACAATTATTATCAACAAATAACCCATGCATATGGAGAAAATATTTTACAAATTACAAAGCTTGAAAATCCATCTTATGAGCCAGAAAAACCATATCTTAGAATTGAAACAGCAGAAGATGAATACACTTATTATCTTTTAGAATCCGTTGAGAATAATGAATTACCTATTGATGAATTTGTTGCGATAGATGCAAACAATCTGAGCTTCACAGGACACTCGTTGGGAGGGCATTTAGCTGGTATCATGTCCATTATAACAGGAAAAGAAGCTACAATATTTAACGCCCCTTCATATAAGGAGAATACAATTCTTTCTAGCGGATGTGAGTATGTAAAGACAGATGGAAGTATAGAAGAAACTACGTCTGATTTTGATGCCTTGATATGTAAATTATTAAATATTAGTAATCCTGACAGTAAAGAAGGTAATATAACTCATTATCAAAATAATTATGGAGGAGGCTTTTCTGAAAATATTGCAGGAAGCTGGAATAGTACAGAAGAAATATACTGCCTAAACGGAAATACTAATTGGGTAAATGAACATAGTATAAATGAAATACATTCAACACTTTATGCTTATTATGTAATTAAAGATATTGCAACAGGAGCTGAAAGTTTTTTTAATAATAGCAATCTAACATCCCCAAATGAAACATTTGAAAATGTTTACAAAGCCTATTGTCTAAATAAGGGAGAAGCCTATCAAGAGCTTGATTATTCAGAATATGCAAATATCAATCAGATAATCTCTCAAATTAATGAATGGTCAGAGACACAAAAAGCAAATGGCGGAGCAATTAAAGTCGATTCCTTTAACCATTCTACTTCCCTACCGATGACGGGAACAGACGGAGCTGATATATTCTATACTGGCGGCGGTAATGATACAGTCAATTCCGGTGCAGGAAATGATACCGTATACGGAATAGATTTGAATGGAGATACTGAAACTGCAGCAACATCGACAAAAACTATAAACCTAGGCTCTGGGAATGATACTTATTATGGCTCAAATGCAAAAGACACAGTTTCTACAACAGGAACAAATACAGAAAATGATACCAACCATATTTATTTAGGTGCCGGTAATGATAACTTTACCGGAGGAGATGGTGTAGACATTGTAGATGGAGGAACGGGAGCGACAGGTGGCTTGACTGGAATAAGCCAAGAAATTATGGAAGATACAACCTCTAACATTAATGATATCAGTCTTGGAGGTGGAGATGATATCTATGTTGGAGGTCTTTCTCAAGATCAGGTTAGTGCCACATCAGGAGACAACCTTATTATTTTAGGTGCAGGTTCAGATACCTATACCGGTGGCTCAGGCGCGGATATCGTTGATGGCGGATCAGGTAGTGTTATAAAAATTAAAGAAGATCTGATCAATGCCGGATATACTGAAGTTTCCCAATTAACTATGGATAAATTAAAAGACAACTCCTATGATACCAATACGATTCATTTAGGAGCAGGTAATGACGTCTATACCGGTGGTGTTGGTATTGATATTGTTTACTCTGGTCAAGGCAACGACACAATCAATACCGGTGGCAACAATGATATCGTTTATACCGATGACAGTACAGATTCAAATGATGTCAATACGGTCTTTCTTGGTTCAGGGGATGACGAATTTCATGGTGGAAATGGTATTGATATTGTCGATGGCGGTAGTGAAAATCCGGATATTGAAGGTATTTACGATCCAGACAATATGAGAGATAGTAAAGATAATGAAAATACAATCTATCTGGGCGGCGGTGATGATATATACATCGGCGGCATAGGGAAAGATATTGTCTATTCCGGTACGGGTAATGACAATATCTCTACCGGAGAAGGCGCTGACCATGTTTATACAAATGATACCAATAACGAAAATGAAAATAAAACCATACATCTCGGTGGTGGTGATGATAAATTTACCGGAGGTGTTGCAAATGACCATGTTACATCAGGTTCCAGCAGTGATACGAACAATAACCATAAAAATATAGATTTAGGAGACGGTAATAACAGTTATGTTGGCGGAGATGCACAAGATAATGTTACAGCCGGAAGCGGAGATGATAATATTTCTACGGGTGGAGGAAATGATATAATAGATACCGGTGATGGCAATAATACAGCCAATGGCGGAGCTGGTGATGACCGTGTAAATGGTGGATCCGGTAACGATACTTTAGATGGGGGAACAGGTGAAGATATCTTAAATGGCAAAGGCGGTGAAAATACACTAAACCCCGGTAATGATAACGATGATGACACTGTGATTGCCGGTACCAGCCCAGGAAAAGATACTATCCCCAATTTCAAAGATAACGATACAATTATAATTCCGGAAGGTATCGCAGATAATAGAAGTGAAAATGGAGACCTTATTTTTACTACCCCGAGCGGACGAGAGGTTGTCTTAAAAGGACGCGGAGAACCGGAAGATCCGGAAGATGATGATCCACAGCCCAATTTACCGCCGAATGTTTTTGATGGTGATGGTAATTTATATAAGCCGGACGGAGAAGGAAAATATCGTCCGGTAGATACTGGCCTGCCTCCTTTTACTCCAGATGAACCCGATAAAGACAAAGGAAATACCACCGATGGTAAAAAACATGCGGAAAGTCAAAGTTCACCGTTAGTAGTAGACTTAGATGGAGATGGAATAGAAACTTTAGGAAGCGGCGTTGGAATTTATTTCGACCATGACAACAATGGGTTTTCCGAAGATACTGGTTGGGTAGGAAAAGATGATGGTTTGCTTGTTCGAGACATTAATAGTAATGGCCAAATTGATAACGGTTCAGAACTTTTTGGTAACAATGCACTTCTCTCAAATGGCGAAAAGGCAAAGAACGGTTTTGAAGCCTTAAAAGAATTGGACAGCAATAACGATAATGTTTTTGATCAAAATGATACTGCATGGAACGAAATAAAAGTTTGGAAAGACGGCAATTCCAATGGGATTGTTGATGACGGAGAGCTTCTCAGTTTAACCCAAGCTGGAATTACAGGCATAAACCTCAATTATACAGACCATAATTATTGGGGTGATCATAGTGATGAACATGGAAATACCTGTAAACAGGAAAGTACTTTTATCAAAACAGATGGCTCAACAGGACAAGTTTCAGATATTTGGTTCGACAGAAATACTGCAGATAGTAAATATGAAGCAATAGATGTTCCCGAGAATATCAAAACTTTACCAAACCTTCAGGGATTTGGAAATGTTGTCTCTTTGTGGGAGGCCATGGCGTCAGACGAAACGGGAGAGTTAAAACAATTAGTAGAGCAGTATCTGAATACGACTAATATTGCAGAGCGCCGGAATTTAATGACGGATATTATCTATCATTGGACCGGTGTTGAAGATATTGATCCGGAAAGCAGAGCTGCAGCAGGAGCTAACTACATTCAAGATGCCAGAATTATTGAAGCTTTGGAAGAATTTTGGGGAAGCGACTATGTAAATAAAAACTGGCTCGGAAATGAAGAGAGCAATCCTCGACACCAAGCTTCGCTCATTTTAATCAAGACGTTTGAAGATTTGCGCGATTCCATGATGGGAAAATTGGATATGCAGACGCATTATAAGGAATTGTTTGAGGGAATTTCTGTACATTATGATGATGAGATTGAAGACATGTCTGCAGATGTCTCTGGTTTTGTAGAACAATTAAAAACTATGTATAACCAGAATCCGACAGATATTTTAGGCATAATGGAAAATTTGGCAAAATTAATTCAGAAACAGTCTGTTGTTGCCCCTTATATCATTGATGCCATTCGAGCAGCCGGAGAAAATCTGGATCATAATATTTCAACTTACTTAAAGAACTTTGGCGATTTGAATGCTTATATTACAAACGGCAACGATACCATCAATGGAACATCCGGAAATGATTATATTGATGGTTTAGCCGGTAACGATACTATTTATGGCAATGATGGTGATGACACACTCATTGGCAATGCTGGTAATGATCGCTTAATTGGCGGCAATGGAAATGATACTTATATTTTCAACGCCGGTTGGGGTAATGATACCATTGACAATTCAAGTAATGATGATCCCTCCTCTTGTGAGGATACAATCCAATTTGGCTCAGATATTTCTGTTGATGATATCGTCATCAAACGACAGGAAAACGATCTGATCTTGAGCACCCAAGACGGCTCAAATACGCTCCGGATATTTAGTTATTTTGTCGAAGCGGGTGCAACAAATAATACAATAAAATATATCAAATTTGCTGATGGCACGACATGGACATATGAAGATGTACGTCTGGCCTGGAATCAAAATCCGGTTTCTGTTGATGGAGGCATAACCTTAGAAGGAGATGATGAGGATAATAGTCTTTCCGGTGGTTCCGGGAATGATATTCTTATCGGCAATGGCGGAAATGATAATATATCGGCAGGCTCTGGTAATGACACCATCCTTGCCGGCACCGGTGATGACTATATTGATGGTGGAAGCGGAAACGATTCTTATTATTACAACTATGGTGATGGTATGGATACCATCTCTGATAATGGTAATTTCGACGTCATTATCTTCAATCGGGGTATTGATCCTGAGAAGTTAGTTTATCGTAATGAAGGAAGTGACCTGAGAATTATGGTTGACGGTAGCGAAACGCAAGGAGTGTTGATTAAAAACTTCTTCTCATCTATAGATTATAAAATTGAAGAATTGCATTTTGCTGATAACGTTGTTATTCGTTTGTCTGAAATAGGGTTGGTTCTGACGCAGAAAAATATAGGTGAAACGGTTACCGGTACAGAATTTGGAGATACGATTTATGCCAATGGTGGTTTTGATACGGTAAATGCCGGAAAAGGTGATGATATCATTATCGGTGGCAAAGGTAATGATCAGCTAAATGGAGGCGAAGGTAACGACACCTATATATATAATATCGGAGATGGACTGGATACAATCAGCGATTATCAAAACAGTTCGACAGAAGGCAGAAATGATAAAATCAAATTTGGAGAAGATATTAAATTCAGTGATTTAACATTCCGCCAAAATGGTAATGATTTAATCATCACCTTATTCAATGATATTACCCAAGGAATTGTAATAAAAAGTCAGTTCAATTCTGACTATGATAGTATTGAATACCTTGAATTTGCAGATGGAAGCCAGTTCAGCTTAAAAGAAAATGGTTTCACTTTTCAACAGACGGACAGCCATGACAATGTTACCGGCACCCAATATGATGATACCATCTATGGAAATGGAGGTAATGATACAATTAATGCCGGGAGTGGAAATGATATCCTCGTTGGGGGTAAAGGCAACGATTCATTAAATGGAGGAAATGGAAACGATACCTATGTTTGGAATTTAGGAGATGGTCTGGATACAATTGAGGATTATCAAAGCAGTTCAACAGATGGGCGTATGGATAGTATTTCGTTTGGTCAAGGCATCTCTTTTGAAGATTTAACCTTTGAACGTTCTGGAAATGACTTAATTATTTATGTAAAGGGAGACAGAACCCAAGGGGTTATACTAAGAAATCAGTTCAATTCTGATTATTATCGCATTGAATATCTTGAGTTAGCCGATGGTACTGTTAAAAATTTGACTGAGATAGGCTTTACATTCCAGCAGACAGACAGCTATGACAATGTCACCGGCACCCAATATGATGATGTTATCTATGGAAATGGTGGTAATGACACAATAGATGCCGGAAAAGGTAACGATACGCTGATAGGTAGTGCTGGTAATGATACACTTAGTGGTGGTGCTGGAGACGATACCTATATTTATAACCTTGGTGATGGTTTCGATACCATTTCAGATAGTTCCGGAACCGATAAAATAAAGTTTGGCGAAGGCATTTCTTTTACAGATCTGTCTTTTGAAAATGACAGCTATAATCTTACTGTTTATGTCAATGGAGACAAAAAACAAGGTTTCAAAATAAACAATTATTTCAGTGGCAGTTATAGTATAGAAATTTTAGAGTTTGCAGATGGCTCAACGGTAAACCTCACGCAAATCGGTCTCACATTCCAACAGCATGATGGTTCTGAAACAATCACCGGAACAGCTTATGATGATGTCATTTATGCCAATGGGGGTAATGATACGGTCAATGCTGGTAATGGCAATGATACTATTTACGGCGGAAATGGAAATGATACGCTCAATGCCGGAAAAGGTAACGATACGCTGATAGGTGGTGCTGGTAATGATACACTCAGTGGTGGTGCTGGAGACGATACCTATATTTATAACCTTGGTGATGGTTTCGATACCATTTCAGATAGTTCCGGAACTGATAAAATAAAGTTTGGCGAAGGCATTTCCTTTACAGATCTTAAATTTGCTAACGGTGATAATAATTCGCTGCTTATTTTCCTCAGTGATGACAAAACCGCAGCGATTCAGATCAACAATTTCATATCCAACGGTAATTACAGGATCGAACAGTTGGAATTTGCCGATGGAACAACGAAGAATCTATCTGAAATGGGCCTGACTTTTGATCAGTACGATTGCGCAGAGACCATTACCGGAACGGATTATGATGATGTCATTTATGGCAATGGCGGCAATGACACATTGTATGGCGGAAACGGCAATGACATCCTTTCGGGAGGAACCGGACATGACCGTCTGGAAGGAGGTTCTGGCGACGATACCTATGTTTGGAACATTAATGATGGTATTGATACCATATCCGACTATCAGGGAACCAATAAAATTAAATTTGGTGCCAATGTTGCACAAGAAAATCTGTCTTTTGCTCAGGTCGGCAATAACCTGCGGATTATCGTCAATAATGATCCATCGCAAGGTTTAATTATTGAAAGTTATTACAGTGATACCCGGCGTCAAATTGAAACGATTGAGTTTGCAGATGGTTCAGAAGCTTCCGTTGCTGATCTTATTGGTAACTTGGTTTCTCTGCCCGATCAGGTGATTGAGGGTACAGCCGATGATGATATCTTAACCGGAGGTAACGGCAACGACACAATCAATGCAGGAGACGGTTATAATGACATTACCGGCGGCAAAGGTAATGATACATTAAATGGTGGTTATGATAAGGATACTTATTATTATAATCAGGGTGATGGTTATGATGTCATTTCTGATCCTTATGGACGCGATAAAATCATCTTTGGTGTAGGCATCTCACAATCAGATTTGAAGTTTCAAAGAGATGGAAATGATTTATTCATTTCATTTAACAATAATGACAATGATAGCATTAGAATCTCTCAATATTTTTACGATGATAACCATAAAATAGAACAACTTGAGTTTGCCGATGGTTCAACCATAAACTTGTCCAAAGGAACCATTACGCTACACGGAACCGATAATAATGATTCTATTAATGGGACAGCCAATAATGAGACTATATATGGCGGTTCCGGCAACGATACAATTAATGGAGAAGGAGGAGTTGATATTATATATGGTGGTAAAGGTAATGACACTATAAATGGAGGTGTTGGAGAAGATACCATCATTTGGAATTTAGGTGATGATCTGGATTCCGTCACTTTCTCGGATATTGACCATCTCAAGTTCGGGGAAGGAATTACTTTTGAGGATTTAACCTTCTACGAAGAAGGAAACAATTTGAGAATAGTTGTCAAGGGGGATATGAGTCAAGGCATTATCTGTAATAACTACTTCTCCGGTAATGATTATAGGCCTGAAAATATCATCTTTGCTGATGGTTCGATTTTTCCCATTCAGAATTCCGGTTTAATTATTCATCATAATGACAAATCAGAAAATATCTCGGGAACAGATTATGCTGATACTATCTACGGAGGTAAAGGCAATAATAGCATTTCTGGTGGAAATGGTAATGATATTATCTATGGAGAAGATGGTGATGATACTATCTCCGGAGGTAATGGAACAGACACCATCATCGGAGGGAAAGGTAATGATATTATAGATGGAGGAACAGATGTCGATACCTTTATCTGGAACTTAGGTGATGACCTTGATACCATCACAGCCTCTAATATAGACAAACTACAATTTGGCGAAGGAATAACCCGTGATGATCTGACATTCCGGGGTGAAGGCAATAATCTTAGAATCATAGTCAACAATGATGAAACTCAAGGCATTATTCTGGTTAACTTCTTAAATGATAGTGGATATAGACTTAATCATATTAGTTTTTCGGATGGTAGTACCTTTAATTTAGCAACATCAGGTCTGACATTTGATCAGCATTTCTCTAGTGGTAATACAATTACCGGAACAGATTATGATGATACCATAAATGCACAGAACACATACTCCGTAACTATTAATTCCGGAAATGGAAGTGATGATATTACTGCCGGTGATGGCAACGATACCATTAATGCTGGAAACGGTAACAATATAATTCGTGGCGGTAAAGGAAATGACAGCCTAAGCGGAGGCAAGGGAGACGACACTTATATCTATAATATAGGTGACGGATTTGATGTTATAAATGATTCTCAAGGCAGTGATAAAATCATTTTCGGAACAGGTATTTCTAAAGATGATTTAACATTTACCCAAAAAGGAAATTCTTTAGTCATAACATTAAATCAGGATACTTCTCAAGGAATTGAAATTGCTAATTATTATTATCAGGTATCTAATCAAATTGAAGAACTTCTATTCTCTGATGGCTCCAGTTTATTGTTGCCGCAGACAGATATGGTTCTACAACAGGGAGAAGAAAGCGAAACTATCAGTGGAACCAATAGCAATGAAACGATTTATGGCAACGGAGGAAATGATACCATAAATGGTGGTTATGGTAATGATGTCATCATTGGTGGCCAAGGTAACGACACCCTGAATGGTGGCGGAGATAGTGATACCTATATCTATAATCTCGGTGATGGTTTAGATACAATTACGGATAATGCCGGCAGCAATAAGATTGTTTTTGGCGAGGGTATTGCTCAGAATAATCTTAGTTTCACCCAAATTGGCAATAATTTGTTGATTTACTTGAATGGAGATAAAAATCAGGGAGTTGTTATCAATAGCTTTTTCAGTAATGATTCTTATAAAATAGGAGAAATCCATTTTGCTGACAATTCGGTATTCTATCTCTCCGAAACGGGATTGACATTAGATCAGTCAGACAGAACAGATAATATGACCATAAGCGGAACTGATTACGATGATACGATTATCGGTGGTTCCGGAAACGATACCATCAATGCCGGAGACGATGACGATATTATCACTGGCGGTAAAGGTAATGATATCTTAAATGGTGGTTATGGCCGGGATACCTATATTTATAATTTAGGAGATGGCGTCGATACGATTAGCGAGACCAGAGGTAACGACAAAATTAAATTTGGTTCCGGGATTGTTTTGGATGATCTTAAATTTACTCAGGAAGGTAATGATTTAAGAATCATTATCAAAAATGACATAAGTCAAAGCATTTTAATAGATGATTTTTACAGAAGAACAAATTATCAGGTTGAAACGCTCCAGTTTGCGGATAACACGACATTCAATCTTTCAACTCAGGGGATAACGTTGCAACAAACCAATGCTGACGATACAGTTAATGGAACGTCTTATAACGATGTTATTTACGGAAACGGTGGTCATGACACTATCAACACCGGAGAAGGTAATGACACAATTGTTGGAGGTATCGGCAATGATATTCTTAATGGAGGAAACGGTGATGATACCTATATTTATAATTTAGGTGATGGCTTTGATACTATTTCGGAATCCGGTGGCAACGATAAAATTGTCTTTGGTGAAGGTATCAGCCAAGAAGACCTGTCATTTGAGAAAATAGGCAACAATCTGAAAATTTCTATCAACAGCGATGAAATTAAGGGAATTCAGATAAATGATCACTTCCGTTATGATAGTTCTAAAGTCGAAACTATAGAGTTCCATGACGGTAGTACATTGAATATCAGTAATGCCGATCAGCTGATTCAGGCGATGAACTCTTTTGGAGCAAATACGTCTTCAACAATGGATGCTTTGTCTAATCCGACTGAGAATGTCAGTGATATGTATTCTCTGGCCGCCAGTCAGGATTTGACCAGAAAAGCTATCTAAATAAAGGAGATATTTAAACGACAAAAAGCCCCCTACTCCGTAGAGCAGGGGGCTTTTTCAGGTGCAAAGGTCATCATAAACCAGATTGTTGCGGTCAATCTGGTCTATGGTTTCCTGAGTGTCATGGTCATAATCAGCAAAAATCGGTTCATAAATCTGGCAGAATTCAAGGTCGGCGATATTTGTCGTGCAGCCGCTTAATCCGCTCAGACTCAAAACGAGTATTGCGAGCCACGTTCGCTTGATGTATCGCATTGAGCTGTCCTTTCTGTTTAGTGTCGATCTGTTTGATTTTTTCATCTTTTCGCCCCAGCCAGTAAAGCAAAAGACCAACTCCGGCAATAATCCAGGCCTTAAATTTGTTTAAAAATTCCGCCATAGTACCAATCCTTTACATTAAAGTTGGGGCAAGACTTATACCGGCATAACTCATAATGTCCGAATACTTCTGAACCGGGGAAGAGTTTCCGATAGGAGCCGATAAGGTTTCTCAGCGAGACCAGCTGGGCCGGTGTAAACTCCCGGCGGCCAATCAGGCAAATGCCAATGCTGTTTTCATTATAACCTTTGCAATGAGCGCCGATCTGAGCCAGAGGACGTCCGTTTTCAATCGTTCCGTCCAATCTGATGACATGATGGTATCCGCAGCATTGCCAGCCGCGTTCCTTATGCCAGCGGTCAATATCTTTAATGGTAAAGTCTTTGCCATCCGGAGTATCTGCGCAATGAACAATGATTTTATCAATTTTTCTCAGTGCCATGATGACCTCCTTTGATTGTGTATCCATCAATTTTGATACCGGCCAAATCCCCGTTAAACGAGGCAGAAGCCTGTTCCAGGTCGAACTCAATAGCGTTCAAAACCGCATAAATACAGAGGTTGAGGTAATTGTAGTTGCCGTTGAACCGGGTCAGCATAAAGGTTAAAGCTTTAATATCTCCGGCCGAAACCTTGTTATAAGCCCGAATAATATGTTTGATTTTATCTTTGGCGATTCCTTGGAATTTGCACCAAGCCGTAAATTCCGCCTGCCATTTTTGACGGGTAGCATCCAGTTTGGATGTCTGATATTCAGATGAAGCAGCTGTGTCAACAGACAGCTTTTTCTGCTTAATGTCATCCAATTCCTGTTTTTTCCAAAGGTAATAGCTGCGCAGGATTTTTTCTGCCAACCGATTGAACAGGATGTTTTTGGCGTAATCATCGGCAAAATGATGTTTGTTTCCAGAAAAAATAAGAATGTCCTTTTCCCATTCCGAGAGCATCATTTTGGTGCTGTCAATCTTGCCGGTGAAAATGTTACAGGGGATTTTCACGATTTTTTTGATAAGCAGCAAGAAAACAGCTGTCATAAAAACCAAGATAAGCGTAAAGATTTTGTTATGTTCCATGAAGGCAAAGAAATACTGCCAGACATTGGCGTCCAGATTTGTAATATCCATGTTTAATCCTTTATAATTGCGTTGATTTGAGTGACATATCCCGAATTAGAGAGTTCGTGAGTAGCCGATTTGATGATCCATTCGCCATTGGCTGCTTGGGTCAAGTTGGAGATTTTTATGATGCTTTCGGCACAGATTGCCGTATTTCCGGCAACTGTCAGCTCAAGCTCATAAATGCCGCGAATAAGCGCCGCCAATTTTGATTTGGCAATCCGCATCGCGGTTGTCGCCGAAGCATAGGTATGCGGAACACAAAAGCAGGGCTTGCCTTTTCCGGTGCGAACTGTGTCAAGAATACCCTTCTTCTTGTCGTGATACTTAACTTCGACGCTGTTGATTTTGTTGCGTTCGGCGATTCTTATCCGCCAGCTGTTAATGTCTGTAACGTCCAGTTCCGTGGTTGGCATCGGCTTTTCTTCCTTTTTCGGAGAAATCGCCGTGCCGATCAGGGCGACAATCAGCTTGCCGTCAGCGGGTTTCACATAAGAATCAACCGTTTGCGCAACACGATTGAGAAATGCAAGGTCGCTTTCCTCTGTCTGGTCAATATGGTCAACAATAATCCCCTCAAGTCTTGGCGAGACCAGAGGGGACAGTTTGTTTTCTTTGGCTATGGCAGCCACCATGTCTGGGAAAGTTATGTCATGCCATGATCGGCTTTTAGGACTGATAATGTTTCCGAGATTACTTTTCTCAAAAGTGTCAGAAGAGCGGGCCGTAATGCTGATTTGGTTCGGAGGCCCGGAAAGTTCGACTTCGTCGACCATAAATTTGCCCATTTTAACCAGCGCATCTACCTCATAGCCGAGATAGACTTCCAGTTCAGCCCCGCGTGCCGGAACTTCCACCTGATCGTCATGATTATCTATGACAATTGTCACCATATCAGACACAAAGCCGATTTCATCCGTAATTGAAAGCCGGATTAACCGTTCTTTAATCAGTTCCGTGACATTGTTATTGTTAGCAATGATTTTAAAAACTGGTTGCATTACCATAACCTGATAGTTTGGGTTGATTTTTTATCGTTAATTTCCGGTAGCTGGATTTTCAGCCCGGCCGGCAGTACGGGTGGCTGAAATCCTAGAAAATCGTTGGCTTCCAGCACTTTTTCGACCGTGCCGTCCAGATGTCCGTAAAAGCGGTAGCAGATATCGTCCAAAACGTCGCCGTCTTTGGTATTGTAAATAATCATAAGTATTTCCCGACCTTTTGCACAATTCCCATAATGCCGCGCTTCTTGTCATCACCGTACTTCTTCAGATTTATGGTGAAGTCAATCCGCCGCGGCGTGCCGTCTTTAAAGAAAATCGTCTGATTCTCCTGCACGGAGGTGATACACCATTGCCCAAATGCAAAGCCATAGCCGGAAATCAGCATCAGCGGTTTACCCTGCATTGCAGATGTCCGCATCAGATTGAGCTGCCGGAGCCCGCCGAAAAGCTGCGGATAAATGATCCCATCCAAGCTGATTGTCTCACTGCCGAATCCGGTAAACTGCAGAGACGGATTGGTGTTAATACGTTCCAACTCCGCCCATTTGTACTCATTTTGCCGTTTCAGAGCCTGATAGGACGCATTTTTAAGACAGAATCGGTAAGCACCGAGCAACATCATATTGTCAATCGGTATTGAGGTTTTCAGACGTCCGGTTTCATTCAGAATTGCCCCGACCACGCTCAAATCTACGTTAACCATAGTTTAATGCCCTTTTTCTGCTTGCCATTTGGCGTTCTCGCTCATCCATCACGCGGCCGACTTCTCTGGCCAACATCGCTTCGTCCATGCCTTTGGCCGCGTTGACTGTGATATTGTTATGAACCGTCGTCCGGGCAGAATTGTCGTTGGCAATTGCCGTCTTAACCTTGCTGTTGAGCGGATCGATATTTTTTCCGACATCCGCAACAACGGCCTGACCGACTTCAGGCTGGCGTGCTGTCGCAGGGACAGCCTTTTTGTCATCATCACTGCCAAACAGTTTGTTCCATACGCTTCCGACTGCCTGTTTCAATTTGGCAATCGGCTCGGTAACTTTTTTGATTTTTTCCCAGACTTTCTGCGCTCCAGCAGAAATTCCTTCCCAGAGATTTACAAAAAATGCCTTAATCGGTTCCCAATATTTAATAATAAGTAAAGCCCCGGCAGCTATTGCTGTAATTGCCAAACCAATCGGATTTAAAAATAAAGTCCGCCCTAGAAGTTTAACTCCTGTAATTGCCGCCGGAATAGCGCCCTTGACCAGTGTCCAGAGTGTCATTCCAAATTGTTTGAAGCCGCTTGCCAAAGCAAGGGCTTTGTTTTTCAGCATTTGAGTCCATAAAAATCCTAAAAATGTCTTGAGTTTAAGAACGACGCTTGCTGCAGAAAGCCAAGCTCCTCGCACAAATGTAAAGGCGTATCCAACTGCAATTGCAGAAATTTTAAGACTGATTAAGCCAATAACGGTATAACCAATAGCGTTGCTTAATTGAGGATGTTGTTCGGCCAGAGTGCTAAGCTGATTTGCCCAGCCTGCGCCGTATCGCATAATTTCCGCTAACTGCGGCAAAAGAACCGAACCGAATGAAATGGCAATGCTTTCAGCAGCAGACAAAAATTCTTTATATGCGCCGATTGTTGTATTTTGCATTCGTTCTGCCATTTGCTGAGCTGCACCATCGGCATTCTTAACCTTAGTCAGGACCTCATCCAAACGTCCGGTCTGAATATGGTTAAAAATAGCCAATGCACCGGCAGAAGCTCTGTCGCCGAATACCGCTTTGACTGTTGACAGCTTTTCCTGATCGCTTGCATCTTTGAGAACAGCCCCCATATCTTTGAAGATATCAATCATTGAGCGCATATTGCCCTTATCATCAAAGATTTTAACGCCCATCTGCTTCAAATGTGCCTGTGTAAAAGCGGCTTGTTTGGCGACATCGGGCATTTCCTCTGCCGTCAAATGGAGTTCATTTCTCATTTTTTCTAAGGCTTTTGCCCCTTTGCCGACCGGAGCCGCCAATCGCAGATAGGCTGCACGGAGCATAGTACCTGACATCGTCGCCTGAATACCTGCATCGCCGAGCACGCCAGCCAGAGCTGCAGTTTCTTCCAATGTGCCGCCTACGGCTGCCGCTGCCGGAGCAGCATATTTCATGGTTTCTCCCAGCATTTCAACATTCACGTTTGTCGTTCGTGAAGTTTGGGCTAAAACATCAGCTACTCTGGTTGTTTCTTCAGCTTTGAGATTAAATCCGGTCAAGATATTGGAGGCAATATCTGCAGTTCTGCCCAGATCCATATTTCCGGCAATTGCTAGATTAAGTGCTGCCGGAGATGCTTTCAGGATCTGTTCTGTATTGAAACCTGCCATACCTAGAAACTGCATGGCCTCTGCGGCTTGAGCCGAGGTATATTGCGTTGTCCGGCCAAGCTCTCTGGCTTTATCGGATAATTTTTTGAACCCCTCACTGTCGGCAGCTTCATTAGTAATTGCGCCGACTTTAGCCATAGCATATTCAAAATCAACCGCCGGTTTCAAAGCCCCATACATAGTAGAGCCTAAAGCCACAGCATCGAACATCTGTCCGCGCAAGTCGGCACGCTTGGTTTTATTAGTAGCCTTGGCATTTTCAATATTTTGAATTTGCTGTTGCTGTCTTCTAAGCGTATTGAGGGATCGATTTAACGAGGATGTTTCTGCAGATAAATTCCGGGTATCAATACCAGCCTGCCGCAACGCGTTTCCCATTTCACGCGTCTGACGTCCTACCGTTTGGAAGGTTGTTTTGACCTTGTCAAAGTTTCTTTCAGCCTTTTTAATATCCTGAGACAGGCTTTTAGTCGGAGCTCCGACTGTATTCATCTCCTGTTTGAGGCGGTTCAGCCGTTCCCGTGCCTCTTTATAAGCCTGTCCGACTTGGTTCAAAGCACGGGATTGCTGTTTGTAGGCCTCAATTTGCGCCGCTTTTCCCTCTACGCTCTTTATCGTCGCTCCGAGTTTGGAGAGCTGTTTATCGGCAGTGGTAAAAGAATTTTTGAATGTACTGCCAAGTTTGGCTCCGATTGAGATTGATACTGCGGCTCTGGTATCAGCCATTATTTATACTTTCATAAAATTTAACGGCTTTTTCATACCAGCCGACAAAATCTTCCTCGTCCAAATCCAAAATCTCGGACAAAGACCAGTGAGTAATGTGTGAGAGGGTTATTACGGCTTCTTGGAGGTCGCCCTTTATTTGAAAAAATCCAAATAAGCCCGCTGCAGAGCCTGATAGTCTTTCTCATCCAGCTCTTGCAGAACTTCAGGTGCTACTTCACAAAGATTCGATAAAAGTCTGATTTCGCGTTCTTCATCACTCAGATTGAGCTTCGAAACCGCCAAACGGTCTTTGACTTTTGAACGGCGGATATTTAAGGATTGATAAACGGTTCCGTTTACGGTAACCGGAAACAGAAGTTCTAATTTTGTTGTATTTTCCATGATTAAATTCCCAATGCATCTCTGATTTCAGACATAACGTCGGTACCGTTGATTTTTCGGATCATGTTATCGACGTCGATTTCAATAACATCGCTGTTGTTGATGTTGAGTTTGTAGTAGCGACAGGAAACGGAAGCGCTTAAGGTACCTTTGTCTCCAGCTTTGAATTTGCCGAAGTCAAGTTCCTTGTACATGCCGCGCAGGCTGATAACCATTGGAGTGACCGAATTGTCATCACACAAAGCGCCGCGGAGCGTGACTTGCACCGCATTTCCGTCAACCAAACCGAAGAGTTTCATCAGTTCCGCGTCAAAATCGACCAGTGTAAACTGACATTCCATTTTTTCCATGCCCAAGTCGATATCGATCGGAGCATCCATCCCGCCGCCGCGGAATTCTTCGGTTTTGATTGTAAGTTTCGGCGGCGTGACTTCTTCCGCTTTTCCGGCATAGCCTCGGCCATCAACGAAAAGCGAAAAGTTTTTTAAGACTTTTGCTGTCATGATTTTCTCCGTTATTTGAAGATTTCTTCAAGGTAGTCGTTAACCATCCGGGAGCGGAAAGTTATGTGTTCTGCCGGATACGGCGGGGTAAAGTCAAAATCAAAGGTCACTTTGCCCTGTTCAACCTGATCCGGCGTGTTGATGCTTGCGTCTGCCCAACATTTGCCATCTATAATGGCTCCGATGTTTTTAAGATACCGAAGATAATTGTTGACACCTTCGCAGACGTCTTCGACGTAGGTTTTGGTAATGTTGCGATCCACCGCCCACAAATGTTCTTTCTGCAAGCTGTCATTAATCATATCGGCAGTTCGTCGGACGGAAAGAAACGCCCATTTTTCGTCAGCAGAAGCCGTTCGGTTGCCCCAGAGGCGGAAACCGTCTTCCTGAATGATTGTCGCAATTTTGTTTTCATTTAAGAAGTTTGCCTTGCAGTTTGTGTCGCCTAAAGTAAAGTCAATTGGCTTCGATATGCCGATAATGCCGTTGATGGTCGTGTTGGACGGAGACCACCAGAAGCCGCGCTCATTATCGGATTTAGCCAACAGCCCGGCAACCGCCGCAGAAGACGGAAAACTGACAATCTGATCGTTTTCGTCCTGAATTTTGATCCAAGGATAAACACTATAAACCCGGGCAGAACCAAAACATTTCTGATATTTAATTGCATCCTGTTCGCTGCCGTTCGGACAATCGGCGATGATGACGGCTTTTAACCGTTCGGCAATTCCCAGAAGTTCGGAAACAACAGGATTTGCCAGTGTTTCTCCGTCATCATCCGGCTGATCATGTGTAAATCCGGGAGCTATTAGGATTCTGGGCTGAACGCTGACTTCGGTTTGAGCGGCTAAGAGACAATTTACGCCGCGATATGTTCCATCGGCGTTAGCCCCGCCCACAATGTCGCTTGATTTTATTTTAGAGGTATCCAGATATTTGTAGCTTACCATCAGAGCCTCTTTTTCCGGAATGGTCGATTCTCCTGTTTTGGTAAGAATTCCATTAAAGGCATCTAACATATAGTCGGTAGTTTCCGTATAAGTAACGCTTTCATCGGCTTTTTTGACGACGACATCTGATACAATCTTATGATCAAGGACGATTTCTCCATAATCATCAAATTTTACATTGTCCTGTTTGACATCAGATTTTTGTTCAGAATTTGTTTTATCAGCAACATTGATGACAACGACCATTGCACCGGTCTGATCAAAAATCTGATCCAATGCGCGGGGAATAGTGAAGCCGTCAACATGGTTTCCGAAGTATTTTACCGCTTCGGTAGGAGAACCGTTAATGAGAATCGGTGTATTGACCGGTCCTTGCGGAGCTGTGCCGACAAGCCCGATGACGGATGATTTGACCGTTTTAATAGACCTCGCACCGTCGTCAATCTCGATGACTTCAACACCGTGTAAATACTGATCCGGCATATTTTTTCCTTTCATAAAAAATAAGAGAGCTGAACTTCAGCTCTCTTTTGTTTCTTATTTAACAAATTGTACTTTGATATATCCCGCAGTTCCGGGCAAACCGCTACTGGCGGCACGTATATTACCTCCGGCTCCAAAACCATTGCCCAAAATAGAAACCATTGAGTGAGCAACGCCATTCTCCTGAAGTTGTGTTGAAATAACTTTCAATTCTTTGCTGATTGTTAGAATTCCACCAGCTCCATTATTAGCTCCAGTACCGCTTCCTGTACCTCCGCCACCATTACCACCACCAAGCGTTAATAAAGTAATACCGTTTACTGAAACCGTTGTTGCAGTACCATTTGTACCGGGGCCGGCGTTTCGCCCTGAACCGTATCCTCCTTCTCCAGGAGTACCTACAGTTATTGTCAAAGTGCCTTTTTCTAACTGTACAATTCCCTTAAAAGCTGCGGCAGAACCGCCAACTTGGCCATACCAGGCATGTTTTCCTGCAGAACCGCCACCGCCGCCGCCGGCACCGGAGCCGGTAACTTCAAACTGAGCCTTCTTGATTTCGAATGTATATGTTCCGGGAGTAGAACTTTCAAAGACGACAAAATCTTTAGGATATACAGTATTTCCGGCACCCAAAGGCGTGATTTTGGTTTTTATCGTCATGTCCACATTCCCTGTAAACTGCCTACCCAAGAAGCACCATTATCAAAAGAACGGAAAGCCAGCAGATAATTTCCGGCTTCGTCAAACTCTGCCACATCATCGTTTAGCCAATGTATCTTTGCTGCTTGAACAAAAGAGACATTGAATTTTGTTGGCATTTCAATAAAAAGCTCAAAAGTAATGACTTTCTGGTAGATGCTTGCCTTGGTAACATTGAAGTCCAAAGCAGTATTAGCACTGATGGTTTTCTTATAAATTGAGTATTTTTCAGATACTTCGACAGTATTTCCGGTTACGACAAAGATATTCTGGAAGATTTCTTTGGATGGCGTAACCGTAAAACCATCGCCTTTTTCGTTAAGAATAACGGTTTTTTCTTTATTGTCGCCAGCAATCAGAATATCCAGAGAGGAAACCGTTGACTGCTCATGTTTGGTCAGATGATACCGCTCTGTAGCGTTTCCGCCCTGCAATCCGGGAAGTTTCTGGTGTTCTGCCGCGTTACTGAAATCTTTCAGGGCATAATCGTCTAGCTTGAGCTGCAGAGCTTCAAACTTGTCCGAGCTGACCACTGAATTATGCGGATTGATATAGATGTCAATATTCGGAGCTTCCGAAAACCCAAGCGCCATGCGGATATACAGGTCTTTGGATGAACCGCTTTCGCTCTGCGGCTTATATGTAACCGGATATTTGCCGACAGCAAACAAATCGCCGTCTTCATCAAAAATACCGATTTCCCGAATAAAAAAGCCGCCGATTTCGGCAGCAACAGCAGCTTCAATAATAATCTGATTTGGATACTGACTGTCTACTTGAACTAAAGTGAGTTCACATCGATGAAGTTCTCGCACCAGATCTGTCTGGCTTTTATCCAGGGTATAATAATTACCGTTTCCATCGCCGACCGCCATATGGGTCAGGCTGACATTTTTACCGGTTACTTTGGTCTTAGCCAGCTTTTCAAGCCCTTTTTGCGTAACGATTGAATAAAACTCTTTTGCTGCAGTGGCATCTGTCATATCTCAAAAACCTCAAGACCGTAAATTGTTGTTATTTCGCCGGTAGAAAAAGCGCTTCCCAGCCGGGGCGTTTCCGAAGTCGTACACAGAAAAGCCCGCAGCATTTCTAAATGAGAGCGGACATTCTTGGTTTGGTTAATGACAGCCTGAACTTCCGTCAGGTCGTTGATGTCAAATCCTTCAGTTACAACTTCAATAAAAACGCGGAATGTATAAGGATCGCCGCCATAATCAAACCATTCCTCAATTGTGACATGGTCAAATTCGAAGGCTTCCAATGCCCGTTTGAGGGCGCCGAGCGTACCCTTGTGCCGATGAACGCTGATGCTGGCCTTGATGACATTGCGCCGGATAGATTCCGCCCAGGTCTCATTCCAAACGTCTACCGATAAAGCCCAACCCAGCCACGGCAGAAGATGTTCAGGACATTTTTCCGGATTTCTCAGATAACGGTTTACAATCTCCAGAAAGGAAAGCCTGCTGCCGGTTTTCTCTAAATCTCTTAATAATTTTGAAGCATTCGGCGGAAGCAGGCTTTTGAATTCGTCATCCATTATAGATTTCCATTGTTAAGCTGATTTTTTCGCAATAAGCTGCCTGCAATTTGGTTGTCTCAATATCCTGTAATGGCTGATCAAGCTGGACTTTTTTGACGCCGTTGACGTGCAAAGCCTGATAAACGCCGGAAATAGCTACCAGTTCGCCCATGGCGTGGCGTTCATTGGTATATATCTTAATAGCGTCGTTGGCTGCGTCCTCGACCACCGAGAATGACGGGCCGGAGTAAACGGTAATATGTGCCGAAATGCTGTATTTGATAATTTCCGCCGAAACCACACTCACATGGTCGGTCAACGGTCTGGCATCCTCATGGTTGAGCGCCAGCTCTACCAGTTCCAGTACGTCTGCCCGTTCATAGGAAACCAGCAGCTCGGTGTTGTTTGATATTTTGGAGTCAACCGTAACTGCAAGCAGCGAATTCGCTTTATCAAAAGTGTAGTCAAAATTTTCTTTGTATGTCTGTCCGCCGGAAACGTCTTTGACAACCAGATGGTCAATACTTTTACCGGGCAGTGTCGCTTTTCCGTCGGTTACCGTTATTTTGGTTTCTGGTACGCTTTCCCGGCGAATCGCAGTGCCATCACCCTCTGTTGAGAGGATGGTTACAATAACCTTTCCCGGTTCATCGCTGCGAACGTCAACTGATTTGACCTTTACGGAAGCAGAAAGCGCAAAGAATTTGTAAGCGTCAATCGGTCCGGCAGTCGAAAAGCCGTCCAAAGCCATTTGTCCGCGCATTCTCAAACGGTCATCTTTTTCGCCTTCCAGGCGTTCAACGCCATATTCCGCCACAATCTGATCAAGATCGGATCCTGTTGCGAAAGCCAATAAGGTCGCTTTAGCAGATTCATTGATTCTTTTACGAACCAACATTTCACGGTAGGCCATGACTTCAAGGATAATAATAGCCGGATCGCTTTCAAGCAAACCGTCATATTCCTCATCTCGAGCCGTAAAATCGTCTAAATATTCCTGAAACAGGGCTTCATAGTCTAATTCTTCAATGACCTTCGGGGTCGGTAGCTTAGACAGGTCAATGACGGAAGAATTCGACATTATTCTTTAGATTCCTTTGATTTCAATGTTATCCAATTTGACAACTTCGCCGTTGGAGAGAAATTGTCCTTCCAAATCCAAAATGATCCTGCCGCGGTCAATGGAAACCACGGTAACGCTTACGATTTCAAACTCCGGTTCAAAATTATAAAGAGCCGTGACACAGTCGGAATAGATGTTGGCAATCAGTTCGCCGTTGGTCGGATTATCAATTCTTTTGAACAGCTCAGAACCATAGTGGCGGCGCATAACCCTTGAGCCGAGCGGCGTGGAAAGAATGTCTCGGATTCTCTGCTTCAGATATTCAAACCCGTCATTGTGCTTGCCCGTTCTGTCATTCATACCGCGCATTTATCCCGCCTTTACTTTTGCCGAACCGGCCAAAATCGTACCTTGATGGGTATTCGCATCGACGGAAACCGCATCGCCGACACGGGCAACCGGCGTACCGCCGCTGAGGCTGACAGTGCCGTAAGTCGTCAGATTTTGAGCGATTGTGAGGCTTTTGGTGATTTCTACGTCGCCGTCCAAAGTGATTTTCGGAGATTTAATAACCGCTGAAACTTTTGCTTCGGCGGTTATAGATTTTTGAGAAATAATTACGGCATTTCCGGTAATCTGTGCATTCAGCTCTCCGCTGCTGCGATTAAAGGAAAGTACCGAACCGTCTTTAAAATGCCAGAGCAGAAGATTACCGTCATCGGAAATCGGTTCTTTGTAAACGCTTGGCAAAATCAACCCTTGATTAAGGTCGCCGCAGGGAGATAAAACCAAAACCTGTTCATTGAGGTCTACGCCATGCCAAGCCTTGTCATCGCCATCCCGGAGCAGCCACGGCAGCCAAGTCGTTTCCAAATCTCCGATTTTAACCCGTGCCACGGCTTCCTTATAATTAACGGCGGAAATTGTGCCAATTCTTAATAAATTGCTCAATCTCCGCCGCAGATCCGCGATTTCGTATTTATCTTCAAAGTCCACGATTTAAGCCCTTGATTTTACTCTTGTCGGTCTTAATCGGAGCCGAAGACGTCTGTTTTTTGGCAAATTTATTGACTATGCGCACGGCATATCCCTGCGTGAGTAAAGCTTTAGCCTCGGCTTCTTTGATATCTTTGACTTCGCCTTTTTTGTGATTGTGAACATCTCTCAAGATTCTCAGTTTCATTGTTTATTCCTTATTTGTTGCTGTGTAATAAGTGATGGTATAGTTGATTCGCACCGCACCATAGCAATGCGCTCCGTCAATCACTACATCCGTTTCCGTTGAAATCATTTTGATGATGGCATTCAAAAAGCCCGGGATTTCAAACCCAAGCAATGCGTTTTCTATATCCAGAGCCAACTTGTCAATCAGCTCATCCAGATCCGGGCTGTTTGCCAGAATTCCTTCAACGGCAATGTCCAATTGCCGTTTGTAGGGGAAAAAACCATCGCCGTCATACTGGCTTTCCAAAACCTTTTCGTCTCGGGTGTAAACCAGAAGCGCCGGTAAATGCTGGTCGAACAACGGCTTGACCCGGCTGTCGTAAACATGGTCTTTGGCCAGAGTATCGGATTCTTTCAATTTCTCGACAACGGCTTTACGGATAATACAACGGGGATGAGGCGCATTGCTCATGGAGGATAACTTTCTCTGTTCCGGGAATGTGATATTCCACGTTTATGATGTCAAATGTCTGATTTTCAACTTGCAAATGGTCTCCCTGCAGGATCTTGGGATAATTCTCCGGCATTTCGCAAAGCCTGATAAAAGCCGCGATTTCCATTGAAGTAACCGGAGCTTCGGCTGTTTTAAGTTTGACTTCCTGATAGCCTTTGTGAAAGTCAACCAAAATGTCAAAAGGCTGAAACTCCTTATTATCCGGGATATAGAGGGCTTTTCTGCCGAAAATGCCCTCTATATGGCCTTCTCCGATACAGGGACGATTGATGAATTTATCAAAATCAAACATCTTTAGGTTTTTCTGTTTGTTCTGCGTTTTTCGGTTCAGTCTTTTTCGGCGATGATTTTGCCGCAGCAGGTTTGGTTGGAGCCGAAGGTTTCAGAGAAGCAGCCTTTTCCTTTGGAGGAGTGTTTTTTTCCTGAGGCTCTGCCAGTTCCAACTGTCCAAGCGTGGCTTTTGTTAAATTTTTAGTGACGATATCAATGATTTCGCCTTTTTTAAATTCAACATTGCTCAGAACTTGGTAGTTCTTGCCTGATTTTTTCAGCTGTAAGGATCTGATTTTGGCTTGTTCGTCGGAAAGTCCCAGAACAAGCCCGGTTCCAAAGACAACTTTGGAACCGGTAACAATATATTTCACCATTAGTCACCTGCCAATTCAATGGAGACAAGGCAGGTATTCTGCCAGTATCCATAACCAACGTTGCGCCAGGTATCAACACCATACCAGTGCTTGCCTTCTTTGAATTCCAATTCGGAACCCTCAGCAATAGCCTGCAATTCCACATCCTTTTCTTCTTGGCGGATAAAAGCCTGAACCGAAGAATCGCAGCGGAAAACCACAAACTTGTTTTCCCAACCGGTCAAGCGCGGGTTTTGAACCAGAGTAATGTCAAGTTCATCAAGAACTTTAATCGGGTTGGTACCGCCGCCAACGGCCAAAGGCACTGCAATTGCCGATTTCGCAACGTGCCACATGGTTGTTGGTACCATAATTAGAAAACGGCTGGCATTTTCGTTAAAAGGTTCGCCCTGATCATCCTTAAATGACAGGATATTTTCGATTCCTTTTAACATAGCTCGGCGGAAAAGGTCTTCTTTCAAAGATGTTTCCCCGGCTTCGGCTGTATAGGTGATTTTGTTGCTCTGTTGCCCGGAGTTTCCTTCTTCATGGTCTGTATCAAAGAAATACTGCCCATCGTAACATACAGTGCTTTCGCCATTTATAATAAGTTTTGACAGCAACTGCGCCCAATGGGAGTTCGTTCGATCGGCCAATTCGTTAATACGGATTTTAATCTGACCGGTTTTATCACGGCGGATGTCTTTGGTTGAAATTTCAAGCGTTGCTTCGAAATGCTTGTTTTCAATCGTCAACCCGTTAGTCGTAAAGCCTTTTGCCTGGCGGCCGCCGGCCCATTCTCTCATGACCGGAACTTGTCCAAGCCAGTTATAGGTTTCGCTGTCTTGATCTGATTGAAAATAGTTGCTGATTGCCGCAACCCATTTCATTCCCGTATCCTGTTTCAGTCTACGGTAAAAAGAGCCAATAATGGCTCTTGATGATAATGCAGATGCACTCATTCTTTAATTCCTTTACAATATATAGAGGGAAATAGACTTTAGGCTGTCGGCACGGCGTCGGCAAAAGCCTGAAAATCTACAATGATCTCGTTATCGGATATGCGGCGGATTTTGCCGATATACGGTGTACTGGCAGATGTTGTTGTGAACGTGTTGTCATCTGAGGCAAATAAATTTGAGCCGACATCTGTCAAAGACACGCCGTTGGGAGCTGGAAGGACAACTGTTCCCTTAAATTTGGTTCTAATTGTCTTTTCTCCATCCGTTCCGGAAGTATTGTCTACCCGTTCCTCGGCAAATCCGGCAAATTTATCGCCGGTTTGCAAAGCATGGGCATATCCGTTGCTATTAATCCCTACGGCAGCGCCTTCATAGATAATTTCTCCGCCGAGCATGGGATATTCGCTCGTATCGCCCAATTCATAAGTCCGGGCAATATCATTGGTTAATTTTGCCATATTGATTTTCCTTTACTTACGGGTTGAGTAAATTTTGACCGAACCGTTTTCTTCCGCCTGCTTGTAGGCCAAATAGTCTTCAAACTCATTGGCAAATTCCCGGCGGAGATCAGCTGATTTATTCCATTCGGCTTTGGCTCGGTCTTCCAGAGGGGCTTCGGAATCGATCTGTTTCGAAGCAGTTGGGGCGGGAGCTTCAGGAATTGGCGGAAGTTCTTTTTCGGCAGTTTGCAAATTGGCAAGATGGCTTATGCCTCGTTTTTTCTCGGCCATTACCATTTGCATTGCGACGGTTTCCGCCGTCACGGAACCGTCAGCTTTGGCTTTTTCAATCAAATCTTCATGGCCGGGCATGGCAATTTTTTCAATTGCCAGGATACGTTCACGTTCGGCTAAAACACCTTTATTATAGGATTCTTCAGCTGTTTTGTTGCCATCTGCCATGCCTTTATTATAGGCTTCATCTGCAATGGCTTTTGCAACTTCGGGATATTGGCTTTGGATATAAGAAGCCGTAATCTCCGGAGCAGCGGGAGTGTCTGTTTTCGTTTTATCCATAGTTATGTTTCTTTCATTTTTAGAGGTTACAGTTAGAGAAGCAAGAACGCTCTCAAACGAGCCGAGCTCGTCGGCCATGCTGCATTGAAGAGCTTCATGACCTATCATGGCGGCACCTTTGCCAAAATCATTTCGGATTTTTTCTTCCGAGATGTTGCGAAATTTGGCAACACTGCCGATGAATTGTGCTTCCAGAGCGTCAAGCTCTGCCTTAATTGTTTTAATTCCGTCTTCCGTGCGCGGATCAGGACGTTTTGCTTTGGCATTAGAAGAAACGATTTCATAACATTTAGTGCCACTTTCGTCCGGTTGTTCCTGTATTGGTACAGCGGTTACCACACCAATGCTGCCGAGCAAAGCCGCCGGATGCACGACGATCTTATCTGCTGCCGAGGCCAACCAATAAGCTGCCGAGCAGCAGTTTCGGCCGACATATGAGATGATTGGCTTGCTTCCACGCGCATTGAAAATCATATCTGCCATCTCTGCCGGTCCGACAGCAATTCCGCCGGGACTGTCAAAATCAAGTATAATTGCCCGAATATTGCTGTTTTCCAAAGCGGTTCGGAAATCTTTCGCCAGAATATCAAGCGCCGTCCCACCGAGAACATAGGTCAAAAAGTCCATCCTGCCGGTAATAACTCCGCTGACCGGGATAACTGCCACGCCATTCTGGATTCGGACGGTTCGCGTATTCTCCAAAACCGGAGCATCCTTTGAAACTAACGCTTCCAGATTATTAAAGGTATCAGGCTCAATTGCCCAATATTTGCCGAGTGATAATAAACTTCTCATTGGTTTTCCTTATTTTAATGATTTGCGCATCATATGTTCTTTGGCTGTTTGCGGATGTTTCCGCTCCCAATCGCCGCCGGTCAGGGCTGCTGTTTCTTCAGCCAGCGTAGTTATGCCGATTTCGATTCTCTTTTCCGCAGCACGGATTTCTTTGTACTGGTCAATCTGTCCACGCGGCGGCCCGACCCAATCTGCACCGAGATAAGCTTCCCGAATAAGCGGATGCGAGAAAAAACAAGGGGCATCTAAAATGCCCCTTGCTACTGCTTCACTGATAACCATGTCATAAACCGGCTTGCAGAATTGGATTGCCAGCCATCGCCGTCGTGCCGAAAAGAACTTCCAGGCTTCCACCAATGCCGCCTGTGCTGCGGAATAACTGGCGGTAAAGTGTTTGATCAGGATTTCAAAAGGCAATTCCAACGCAACACCAATCTGGCGCAAAACAGCTTGAACAAATGGGTCAAACGCCTGATTCGGACGCTTAGGATCGGCAATTTCAATACTTTCGTTTGGCTGCAAATCCAGAATGGCACCTACGCCAAGCTTATAATCATTGTCATTCGTGCTGTCGGTTTGCCCGCCAAAGGGAGCCAGCCCGTCTTCAGATTCGCTCTTGACAAAGACGGTAAACATTGCCGAAACCACGGCAGACATGATTTCCGCTTCAGAATATTTGTCGAGCTGTTTGAGCGTTTCAATAACCGGTGCCAGGTAAGGAACACCGCGGGTTAATCCCGGCCGGATACGGTTCATAATATGGTATACCTGCCGTTCTCCGTTTTTTGAGAAAGCCGGAACCCGGACATATTCGTTGCTTCCTTCGGTATAATCACCGGGAAAACGCTTATATATATAATAAGCAACCGGCGCTCCGTTATCGTCTAGTTCCACGCCGCCGCTGAGTTTTGACGTATCCATTTGAAAATTAGGATTTGCCACCCGGTCAGCTTCAACCAACTGCAGACTCAAGCCCAGCAAAGCATTGGGCCGTTTGATGTAGCGGCGGACAACAAAAATATCGCCGCTTTCCAAACAGGAGCGGATAATCAGGTTTTGCAGTTCCGTAAAAGTTTGGTAGCGCGTAGCATCGCAATTTGTGCTTTCCGCCCAGTGCCGGAAGATTCTTTCGGCTTCCCGTTCCCATTTGTCAAAAGCTTCCTCGGTTTTCATAAACGGTTTCAAGACCTCACGGTCAATATTGCTGTGTACCCGAAGTCCGGTACCGACAACATTGGTGACCACCGTATTGACCGCACCGGTTGCCAGCGGGGCATTGCGCAGCAAATCTCGCGATCGTTCGCGCAACATCGGCAGATCCGGCAAAGTTACATTGTCCGCAGAGCCGTCAGCTGTCCGCCAAGCTTTTGTTTGCCGCCGGTCGAGCCTTGCTCCGGTATATCCGCCTACCATAGCCATCCGGGTACGGGCTTCCAAGCGTCGCAATCCATGAACCGGTGCAAAATACGAGAACGCTTTGTCAATAAAATTTGGTTTTATTTCAAGTTTTTTCATATTGCCTGACCATTATACCGGAGTAATACCGCGAACACGGATGCCGCTGCGGCCGCTGCTGGTGCCGCCGCTGGACTCTCCGTCTCCACCGCCGCTTGGATCGCGGGAAACTTTGCCCCGCAAATACTTTTCTTGCGTAAACAGGACATTTAAGTCCGCTTTTTTGACTTTTTGCCCGTTGTAAGAAGCTTCCTGCGCACCGGAAAGAATATCCGAAATCGCTTTTTGGATTTCTTCAAGCTGTTCTTTATAAGATTTCATAAACTGATTCCTTTACTTCTAACTCTCGACCGAATTGTCGGAGCAGCTGCTGTTTGACTAACGGCTTTACCTGCCGGAATTTGACCGTTTTTAAGCGGATAGCTTTGGAGACGTTCAAATGCAGCATTCAGGTCAAACTTCCAATTTCGCATTAACCCGCGCAACGCTGCAAAAGCATAAACGCGGCAGTCCAAGGCTTCGCAGGGATGTCCTTCTGTTCTGGGTACCCATTCCCGAACCGGCCGTCCTTTAACCATCCGGGTTTTGATAACCTCTGCCGTAACCTGTGTGAACCATTCGGCATCCCGGTCAATCGGAAAGTGCCAGCATCCTGGTCCGGGTTCTTTAATTCGCAACCGTTGCATGAGCGTTTGTTTGGCGTCATTCACGCCAATAACATACACTGGTTTCTTCAATCTTTTGTTTTGGGAGGCTCTCGCTGGAAAAATCGGTACACCAAAGCCCGAACTGCTTCCCTTGATTGCGAACACGCGCTGATGCAGTCTTTCACCGCAGAATGTAATAACGTGATCTGTATAATGACCACCACTGTCAATACAAGTTGCAGCAATAGAAAGAGGTGCAATATTACGTTCATGCTCATATGTCCTTTGCAAAATGCTGTCCAAATCGTCCCAGAGCTGAGGGGTTGACGGGTCTCCATGTAAGACGTGGTAATCAATCGACCACGATTCCTCGTCTTTGCCCCAACCGACAATCTCCAATTCCAAGCGGTCATCCTGCACGTCAACGCCACAGGTCAGAAGAACCACATTCATCGGGATTTTCGGGCCATAATTTTCTCGCCGTGACATCAATCCGGTCGGATCTATGGATTCTCCGGACTGATCTTCCCAAGTTTCGGCCAGTTTGGTATTCGTCCAAACCTGCAAACGAGCCGGGTCTTTATGGACTTTCACAAACTCGCTGGCTATGTCTCCCCAAGATGTCCAGCCGTGCGGGCTGTAGAGCGAGGACAGGTGGAATGAGACAATTTTGCCGTTTGAGCGGTCAGGAGCCGTTGCTATCCATTCGCCTTTTTGCAAAATCTCGGCTTTTTGATAGTCTTGCCATAGCGATTTGCACTTTTCGCATTCATAACATGCCGTTTCCGGGTGTCTGCTTTCAAATTTGATATTTGCCCATTTTAAGGTTTGCATTGCACCGCAAACCGGACAGGGAACGAAAAAGTAACGCTGATCTCCCTCAAGAAAAGCCTTTTCAATCCGGCTGTAGTTCTTGAGCGTCGGGGTAGAAGCCAGAAAAATCTTGCGGTTTGAAAATGTTGCCGTACGTTGGATGGCCAAATCTACCGGATCGCCTTCGTCCCCGGCATCATTCGGATATCCGTCGACCTCATCCAAAAACAAATAGCGGACAGGCATGGAACGCAGGCCGACCGCTGAGTTGGCTCCGGTCAAAACCAAAACGCCGCCGGGAAATTCTTTCATTAAGACCGTATTGCCGCTGTCTCTGGTTCGCGGGCTTTTAACCAATTCCCTGAGTGACGGGCAGTTGTCAATTGCCGGATCAATCCTCATTTTTGAGGTACGTTTGGCCATTTCAACCGTCGGATTGACAATCAACATCGGGCCGGGAGTATGGTGGATGACAAATCCCATCCAATTATTGCCGCATTCGGTACCGCCGATTTGAGCGCCTTTCATTAAAATGACACGCTCACATGGATGCGAGGGCGACAGACACCTCATAATTTCCCGAAGATACGGAACGCGGGAGGTTTGCCACGGCCCGGGTTCACTTGAAGATACAGAAGACAAAATACGATGCGCATCGGCCCATTCGTCGACGGTATAGTCCGGATCTGGGCGTATTCCTTTTGCAAATCCATAGTTGAAAAAGCTGTCAGTCTCGATTTCCATCAAACAAATTCGCCAGATTCTCTAAGGTTCGCAGCAATTCTTTCCGTAAAATCTCTTTCATTTCATGGATGTCAGTCTTGCCAATCAGCAGCGGAATGACCTTGTCCGGGACATTCAGGATCATATCTCTGGTTTTCCGCGCGGCATTAAAGGCTTCCCGTTGGACGGTTTCCGTGGAAATCAATTTTCCGGTGCGTTCGTCAAATTCTAATTTTTTAAGGCGGGCTTCGTAGGCTTCCCTGATAGCCCGACTTTGTTGATAGGAAACGCCGATACTGCCAGAATTTGCCGACGATGCCGTTTCAGAGAAAGCAGTTCGTGCCGATGAATCCTCTTTAATAGCATAAATCTGAGCGGGGTCAGTGTTAGCTTCCCATTGCCGGTCAGCCAAGGCCGGATTGATTTTCCCGTTTTTGGTGAGCGTTATCCGCCCGGATTTGATTGCCTTGCGAACAGCGGTATCGGAGATACCTTTGCGGGCGGCATAAGCTCTGATCGAGATTTCCATGTTTTCATCATTTGTTTATCACAGTTTATTTTGATTTTCTTCTTTTTCTCTTTCAATTTTGAGGTCCTCATAACTTTTGCCGGTTTGTTCATGAACGGCTTTTTTTCGGGAATATTCTTCCCAGCGCTTAATGATGACATCGACGTATTTCTCGTCGAGTTCAATCATTCGGCAGCGCCGACCGCTTTTTTCACAGGCAATCAGCGTTGAACCGCTGCCGCCGAAGGTATCCAAGACGATGTCTGTTACCCGACTGGAGTTGCGGATAGCTCTTTCAACCAGTGCGATAGGCTTCATTGTCGGATGCAGAGCGCTTTTTTGTGGCCGGGGAAATTCCCACACGTCTGTTTGATTTCGTCCGCCATACCAGGCCGGAGCCGTACCGGGTTTCGCACCTAACAGGATTTCCTCATGCTGTTCTTCATAAGGATTGCCGAATAAAATCCATTCATGCTGGTGTTGGTGTTTGGAACGCGAAAGCGTAAATTTGTCTTTAACCCAGACAATGTAGGCCTCCCATTTGCCACCGGCCGTCGTAAAGGCTTGGTACAGAGTGTGCAACTCCGACCCGCCCATACAAATATAAAAAGAGCCAACATTGACATCAAGGATATTGCAGCAGAAGTCATACAGAAAAGCAGGGAAACCCTCGCCAAGATTATCATTCAGAATTGAGCGTTCGCCTTCTTTTCCAGCCAGTTTATCTCGCAAGGCATTTCCGTAATTCACGTTATATGGCGGATCGGTGAAAACCATTTGCGCTTTTTCGCCGTCCATAACTTTTTCAACGTCTGTCTGGCTTGTTGCGTCGCCGCACAATAAACGGTGATCGCCTAAAATCCAAACATCCCCCCGCCGGGCAACCGGTTTTTCCACGAAATCAGGGACTTCGTTTTCAAATTCAAGTTCTTCATCATTGGTCTCAAATTCATCCCGATAATTTTCAAGCTCTTTGTTGGAAAAGCCCAAAATATCAATGTTGAAATGCGCATCTTCTAGCTTTCCGAGGATTTCAACGATTTTTTCTTCATCCCAACCGGCATTGTCAGCAATTTTATTATCTGCCAGAGACAGAGCCATGCATTGATTATAGTCAAGATGTGGAAGGCGGATAATCGGAACCGTTTCCAATCCGGCCTTTTTTGCTGCCATCAAACGCCCATGACCAGCAATAATCATATTGTCGACACCGACCAGAATAGGATTTACAAAGTCGAACTCTCCGATGGAATTGACAATCTGTCCGACTTGTTCTTTGGAATGCGTTCTGGCATTTAACTCAAAGGGGATGAGTTCTTCCAGTTTGACATATTCAACTTTTAATTTAACTTTCTCGTTCATTTAAGATACCTGTTGTTGTAAATTCAAGGTTAGACGTAAGAACTGTAAACGCATACGCCGCCACCAGAGGCACCACGCCGTTGCCGCAGGCTCTAACTCTGTCCACCCGGTCGGCCAGCCCATCAGCCATTCGGTAAACCGCGGGTTTAAGGTTCTCTGGGATATTTCGCCAGTCATCAAAGTCGTTTGGTCTGGGTGGCCACAGAGGCAATTGGCAACATGTACGGAATGATCGCGAAGTTTTATCCGGGCAGAAGTTCCCGTTCTGATCTCCATAACACCGCCCTCGGCATCCGAGGCATTCGGTGTTCGCCAGTTCATTGCTACTTGTTTCAATCCCGGAGTATAGTTCGGAGAAACACTGCCGGGTTCCTGAGCTCTGGGTGTCGGCCATCTCTTCGGCTGTTTCCACAACAAAACTTCCTCTTTCAGACGGCTTCGCGAATATCCGGCCTGAACTTTTTTGAGTGAAGCGCCGTTGGCTTCCGATACTAGCACTGTCGGCCAGAGACGTGCTGTTCTCGCTAATCCCAGACTGCAGTTGTGTCCGCTCTTGATGTATCGGCGCAGGGTGCCGTTCTTGGTTTGGACATACCTGTCGTTGGGCGTGATTGTTTCCGCAACCGTTGCATCTGCTGTCATCACGGTAGGCCAAGATAAAGAGCCGTTCACGGCGATGCGGAGCACCGACTTCTTCCGCAGTGAACAAGCCTGCCTTAACTTTGTAACCCAGTCCTTGTAGGTCATCGTGGACTTGTTCGAAGCCCAACTGTAGATGTCCGCCGACGTTTTCAAAGAAACAGAGCGTTGGCTCAACCTCGGAAACAATTCTCCGCACATGGGGCCAGAGATGTCTGGGGTCTTTTTCTCCGAGTTTCTTTCCTGCAACTGAAAACGGTTGGCACGGATATCCGCCAGTGATAAGATCCACTTTTCCACGCCACGGTTTGCCATCGAAGGATTTGACATTTGACCAAAGAGGTGCTGAATCCAAGACTTTTTCTTGTATGCGTTTAACCAGAATTTCGCACGCATAGGCCTCGATCTCCATATAAGCGACTGTTCGGCTAGTTGGCATTGCGAGTTTAAGTCCAAGGTCAAGACCTCCGACCCCGGAACAGAGTGATAACACTCGGCAGGTAGGTATATCCACAATTCTTGCTTCCTTATATAAAAAAGAGGTTCGCAACTGCGAACCTGTGTTGTTATAGGTTAAATTCCGCTATATTGCTTGCAAGACAAGGGATTGAGCGGAATTAGGTGCGAACCTGTCTTTTTTATAATAATATTCGCGCGAAGACTTATATTATAAGGCTTTGACGTAAATTCGGTGCGAACTTGGTGCGAACCCTTTTTTTAGTCTATCGGTAGCGACGCGGCGGGGTTCGCGTTACCCGCGTCGAAAAATCTTCCGACAGTACCTTTTTTCAACGAAATAAATAAAAAATGTGTGTTTTTCGGCTCTCCACTTAAATCTAAATGGAAAACCCAACAGCACTTTGAGGCAGTCTTACTTTCTAATGACGCCTGAAACATACTTTATTAAGTTATATTAAAGTTAGTAACCGTCCGGTTTTTCTTGCCCATTCCCGATTTTTATTTTTTAATACGCGGCGGAGGCATGAATGAAACAGTATTCTATTAAGTTTATCGGGCGCAACGCCTATATTTCTGATGCGGATGGCCGCAGCACACCGATTCTTTCTATAGATTTCAAATCGGTACAGCCTAACAGGCCAAATGATACGACCTTGGACATAGATCCGTCGCAGCCGATCATTGTCAACACTCTGACACAAAATATCAAAATATCGCAGGAAGATACCCTGTTTTTCAGCCTGGACAGCAATGCCAAATAATTCTTCTTCAGATAAAAACTATAAAGTTTTTGGTGACAACTCGCTAATTCGAATTGTAAACGAGACGTTATTCGTCAATGGTTATTTTGCAGGGTCCATTTTTCAAAACCCACTCAATAATCATATTAAATTTCGGCTTTTTTTTGAGCTTGAAGATAAATATCATAATACTTTATTGCAGAACCTTCCTTTAGAAAATATAAAAATCGAAACCTCTAACTATCATATTATTTTCGAGGCGGAATTTGAAAATATACCGAAAGTCGAAGATTTTTTTATAAAATTATGTCATTCTTATGAATGCTGTTTTGATATTGTTGTTGAGAAGGTTAATGAACTTGAATGTGTCCAAGAAGGTACTGCAACAATCGGTAACCATCAATGGCGTATTCATAAAAGCGATGCAGATGATATATGGCCATTTCCGATTCATGCACATTGCCATTGTGAAGTTCTTGATCCATTCACCGGTAATGTTTATATCTGCCATGACCGGAGCAGAGTGATTCGAAAGGTTAGAAAACGAAATTTAAGACTAATTCAAGAAAAAATTAGGAAGAATAAAGATTACGGGGAATTATTTGATCAATATCTCCAATCATATCTTCATGATTCATAACTTATCTATCTGTTGTATTAAATTTCTCTCAAATTCCCGCCGGACTGTTTCCGTAACAATTTCAATCATTTTGAAGCGTTTCGGAACATCAGCCTGTTTTCTGAGGAAATACAGAAATTGCAAGCCTTTTCCCTTGCGCCGAACCAAAGCTGTCTGACCATCTTGGAGTTTTATTTCAAAGGCATCGGCAATACTGCGTACTGACCGCCGCAACTTAACCTCGCTCAGATTCTGATAGGAGGGGATTGCCAAGTTGCTTCCCTGTGGTTGCCGCAACCCACCGACTTGCTGTAAAGCTGCAAATCGGGCCATTGTATAAACTTCTGCTGTCTGGCTTTGCTTGGTTGCCGATTTAACGGCAATGCTGCTGGCAAAACCACCGCTTTTACGGCGAATGGTAAAGGTTTCGTTGATATGATCACGCACTTCAGCTTGGGCAATCTTTGCCACTGCCGTCAGAGAAGCCGCCACGGCAAAGGGAATTTGCCGTGTAGCAATCAGATGCAGCTGCCGTTCCGCAGCGTCATTTATTTGAAGTTCGGTGATGGTCATATGAGGGGGATTTTTCTTTTTCGCCAGAGCGGTATCTATACAACGCCCCGATTATACCTGATTTGATAAACCATTTTTGCGAATATGTGAAGTAAAAGAATATGTGAAGTACAATTCAAGGAAATCCGGGACTTTGCAGCCGATTGTCTATAAAATTTTCCTTTGTCTGTTCCGCTGCAATCCCTTGTCCAATAAGGCTTTGAAGTACATTTCACTTGAAAAGGCAGATTTTTAAGTCTTTCTGCAAAAAATAATCCGGAGAAACTTCTCCGGGTTATTTTTTTATGGTTTAAGTCTATTAAAATTATAAAGTAACAAATTGTATCATATTTTAATGAAACAACTCTGTCAGCTTCTTCTTCAAAATTTCTTCAATAATGGTTTCAATCGGGATTATAGTTCCCTTAGGCTTTTCAAAAGTACCATCATGAACGAGGTGAGAACGAACATCATACCATTTTTTTGCGGCGGTCGCTTTATCCGTATCATTGAGTTCGCTTAAGACAAAATCATATATGCTGCTGCGAATGGATTGGTCTCGGCCATAAAGTAAGGTACTCTTAAGATCCTTAAGCGATTGCTCTTCAGCACTGCCTTTTTCACTATTTTGCAGCCTTTCTTTTCGTTCTGCTTCCCAGCTGTCAATTAATTCTAAGGTCTTGCTGTCCTTTTTCTTTTTCAGAGCCAGAACTTCCAAAATGTTTATCAGGTTCAAAAAACGCGATGACGGCACGTCGTCATAAAATGACAGGCGGTAAATGTCAAAAGCCAGCTTCAGTTTCTCATCATTTATCGGACTGCCTGTTTTCAAAAATTTATCAATATCCCGTATCAGCACTTGAGAAGAGGTGAACGACTGTACACGAACCTCTCCGCCGCTGATGTTTGGGAATTTTTGGCCGGTCTCAAATATTATCGGATTGCCGTTGTCTGCAATCATCGGCTGTTCGCTATTAACAATTTGTGGATTATCAAAAATCGCCTGATAAGCATATTTTCGCTCAAGCATAAACTTGCAGAAGCCGGCCTGAATCTTGCCGAGAGCACACTGAGCTTCGTCTGGCGAGTTAAATTCATCAATTCTTAATGTGTAAGTGTTTTGCGGATTATGTTTTTCAACAATGATAAAATCATCGGGCATATTTCCTAGAACAAATGGACTTTCCTTGGAGCCTTTCGGCGGAACAATAACATTTCCGGCTCTGATTTCGTCAACGGTTTTTTGAGCTTCTTCTTCTGAACGATAACCTTGGATGATAACCGAAAAAGGACTTTGTTCGTCCGACATAATGCTGATGTGGCCTATTTTCAGGTTATCGCTCAATTCCTGTCGGTTACAGGATTTGTTTAATAGTTTGAATCTGATTTGAAGTGAATACATTTTTCCGTCCTTTTGCTGTTCTGGTTTGCTTGTCAGCAGATATATAGGTTCGGATATTTTTCAACACAAGAGCATTTGTTTTTATTTATCGTTTACAACGTTATATATTCCGGCGGAATAAATCCTTTGCTTAAAACCAGAATATAATTGATAATGTGCAAAGCCCCGCGTTCATATGGTGAACTGTACCCCAAAAAGTGGAAATAAAAAAGAGATCCCCTGAGGGGCAGTCAAGCAGGAGAGTTAAGCAAAAGGCATCGGCGCTGAGCCGGTGTCATTTTGTTTAAGCTCCACTGACAACGTTCATTATTATAATAATAGATATAATTTTCAACTTTAATTTTGAGCTCTTCAAAGGTTTGGCAGGATTTGAGATCCACCTCATCTTTGAGATGTCCGAAAAAACTTTCAATCGGGGCGTTATCCAAACAATTTCCTTTTCTGGACATACTTTGTGTTACACCTAACTCTTTGAGTTTATTGACGTAATAAGGATGAGTATAATGCCAGCCTTGGTCGGAATGGATTATCAAACCGGAGCAATTTTTGCTTTTTAGAAATTTGGCAAAATTGCCGTAAGTTGAGTTCAAATCAAGCTCTTTGCTGATGTTGAAAGCAACAATTTCTTTGGTAGCCAAATCCTTGGTTGCACTCAAATAAGCCCGTTTCCCTTTGTTGTAAAACAAATAACTGATATCGGTTGAATAAACTTTATTTGGTTGATTTACCTTAAAGTTTTGTTTCAACAAGTTGGGGGCTGTTCGGTGTTCCAAGCCTTTCTTGAAAGCAATATTAAAAGGATTTTTCTTGCGAATCTTTGTGATTAAACCATATTCTCTTTTTATTCTCGCTATCTTTTTTAAGTTCATTTTTATCCCGTATTTATGTTCCAAAATCATTGCAATCGTTCGAATCCCTGCTTTTTCTTGCTTAGCTTGAAATATCTTTGTAATAAGCTCTTTTGCTTCTTTATCTCGCTTTTGCTTATCTTTTCCATGTAGCTTCCACCGATAATAGCCGCTTATACTGACTTTTGCCATTTTGCATAATAAAGATAATTGAATTTTATTATTTTTGGCCTTGGAAATTAATCCAAATCTTCCGGATTTATTCCCATTCCCAAGGCCTTCAGTTTTTTTAGGAAGTCGTTCTCCGCTTCTAAGTAGGCTACTCTGGCTTTGAGTTCTTCTATACTCATTTCATCTAATTTTTTTGACACTTTAGGGGGACGACCTTTCTTTATTCCGTCTTGCAAATTACTCTTTTTCCATCGCTTGATAACATGATGAAAATATTTTGCCGGAAATAAGTCAATATCAATACCGGCTTCCCTGAATATCTGATTAGCGGTTTTTCCTTGTCGGCTCAATAATACAGCTCTCCTTTTGAATGCTTGCGTAAAAACTAATGTCTTGTCGCTTACTTTTTCTACCGCTATTAGTGTCCTTAATCTGGCTTGTTCTTCTTTACTAAATCTTATTTTGCTCATTCTTTTCTCCTTTAATGTAAGTTTAACAAGAAAATCCCCTTTGAAAAAATTTTTTTCAAAGGGGATTTTCTTTTTTCCTCCACTTTCTGGGGGACAGTTCATACGAAGCAGGGGGGTCTTTAGTCTCTTAACCAAAAATGTCTTTCCAGTCCTATTTCAGGCGTTCGCCTTTATATCTGACATCATAACTCCGCTGCTCCCAACGTTCTTTAATCTTGTTTTCCAGATAATCATCGCCTTCGTTTTCGTAGCGTCTGTATTCATCTTTGGCTTCCTTGATTTTCTGAGCCGTATTGTGGATATCGTCCAAGGACTGGGAAACCTGATTATGATAAGTATTGTAGTTGTTTCCATTATAATATCCGTTGCCTTTGGCGTATCCGGCTAAAAGCAAGACTGCGACGGCAAAACTTATTTTTTTCATCTCTCTGTCTCCAAAATCTTTTTGGCAATACCACATAGACTTGAATGACGGTCGATCTCTGACTGTTCATACTTTGTTTATGATACCTTTACAGCAAGGCATTGGCTTTTGTTGTTTGTAATATTTCTGAAACTTGGGAAAAACATCAATCAGGTTCTGCCAAAATCCAAAACCAAAGTCGCGGATTTTACCCATGCCTATTTTATATAAACTTCTCTCCGCACTGTCAAGAAAATCGGCTTTTGCTCCACAATATCAGCTCCTTGCTTTTATACCGCTTACAATGACGGACACGACATGGACGAAATCACCCGTTTAAGGCTCCCTGCGTAAAATCCATATTCGATAAATGTCTGCATTTCTTATGCTATATTCTGCAAATGTCTGCATGTTTTAACCTAAAATTAAAAAAGTTTGCATATCCTGATACCAAGGAGGGTGCTATGAATATAGACAATTTACCGACATTTATTCTTTCTACCAAAGAAAATTCTCACAATATTTCCCGTTGGCAAAAAAGCGGAAAGATACGCAAGATTACGGCCAATATTTATACATCCAATATTGATGACGACCTGGACAAGTTTATTGAACGGCGCATTTTAGAGCTTGTCAGTCTGGTCTATCCCGGTGCCATGATTGCTGATCGTTCGGCTTTTGACCTGCAGCCCACCGCAACGAATGAGCTTTTTATTATTTCCGAAAAGGCTAAAGTGTCAACTTTCGGAAAATATACGGTATATCCGCGCAAAGGCAACGCGCCGTTAGAAAGCGACTTGCCTTTTCTCAATAATCTGTATCAGCCCTCGGTTGCCCGTAAGTTTTTGGAAAACGTCAAAACTGTGCGCCGCCGAACCAGCCGTATGCCGCGCTACCTGACCAAACACGAACTGGAAGAAAGGCTTGACGCCTATCTCCGCACATATGGAGAAACCGCATTTAACCGCCTGCGAGATGAAATGCGAGCCATAGCCCCCGTTCTTAATTTAGAAAAGGAATTTGAAACTATAAATGATATTATGGGGGCCATGCAAGGCACACGGGAAGCGCCGCTTCAGTCCGATGTAGCCATTGCCCGCAGCAGTGGCGATGCTTTTGACCCGCAGCGTGAAATCCTGTTTACCCGATTGTATGAGGCTTTATCTTCTCAGGCGCCGTTATTCCGCAAGACGGACAACAACGCCAGTTCGGTTCTGTGCTTTTACGAAGCTTATTTTTCCAACTATATAGAAGGAACCAAATTCACGGTTGAAGAAGCGCACGATATCGTCTTTAACAACAAAATTCCCGAACACCGTCCCGATGATGCTCATGATATTGCCGGAACATATAACGTGCTGGCCGATTTAACCGAGATGAAAAAAACGCCATCCACATTTGAAGATTTTCTTGCTCTGCTGCGCCGTCGCCATAAAATTATTATGGATGGTCGTCCCGGAGTAGCTCCCGGCCGCTTCAAAACCAAATGCAATCAGGCCGGAACAACGTTGTTCGTCAGTCCTGATCTGATAGAGGGAACTTTGCGCAAGGGGTTTGAATTATATAAACGTCTGGATAATGCGTTCAACCGTGCCGTTTTTATGATGTTTATGGTTTCCGAAGTCCATCCGTTCAACGACGGAAACGGACGCTTAGCCCGCATTATGATGAATGCCGAGCTGGTTGCCGCAGCCGAACAACGCATTATTATTCCGACGGTTTACCGGCTAAACTACACGCAGTCGCTCAAAGCATTATCGCATAATCAGATAACCGATGCCTTTATCAAAACGCTTGATTTCGCCCAAAAATACACTGCTATGATTGATTGGACAGATCTCTCGCGGGCAACGGATATGCTTTGTGCCACAAACGCCTTTATCGAGAACAGTGAAGACGAAACCGCCCGCTTAAGGCTTCCTGTATAAATCTATATTTGGTAAATGTCTGCATTTTTTATGTTATATTCGACAAATGTCTGCACTTTTTCGTTTTTTAAGCGTTAAAAACGCCAAATGTTTACATTTGCCGTAAATACCCCCGTTTCATCTGCGTATTGTTCCTTTTTTTAGCAACAGTCACATTTTGTATAGTACACTATCCATTGTTGCTTATAATGTATAGTACGCTGTTCAATCTATCAAGAAACCCAGTGCCGGAAATCTCCGGCACCGCTCCAATTGCTTATTTTTTTCTGTTTTTGTTAATTTCCCGCACATTGGCACCCTTGCCGAGAATGGCGAAGATATCAAAGATGTATGTTGTCAGCGATGCACAGCCGCTGATCCTGTAAGAAGGCAGATCGTCCAAGTCGTACTCGCAGATTTCAAACTGTCCTGCCGTGCTGTCCGAACTTAAGAAGTGGCTGATTTCGTCTTCTTCATCATCAATCATTGGTTTCAGGGCAGTCAGCCTGCGGCTTTCTTCTTCCGTCGGCTGCAGGTCTTTGGGCAGGCGGAAGATAATGATTTAGCCGAACCCGTCGCCCAGACCGTTGCTGTAATGCTCCCCGTTGATTCTAAATCCGGCCAAATCTGCCGAAATCGGCAGGCTTTTCTCAGGTTCCACTCTGCGGACAGTTCCGTCCGGCATTTTGATTTTCAAAAGGCCAGCTGTCGGGTCAATCGTCAGTTTGATGTTTTCATCCCTCATTGTATTTTTCTTTCTGTTACTGTTTTTCGTTACAGCAAACACAAAGCCGGAAACATTTTGCTAAGTCCAGCTAATAAGACAAATATTTGCTTAAAAGAACACGGTTCCTGGCAAAAAGATCACTTTTCGGATTATTCAACACTTTGACGATGGTATCAATCCCAGCATTGTGCCAGTCAATCAACGTTCGGCTGGTTTTGCCGTATCTTTTGCAGATCAGCCGCCAGGGATAACGTTTGGCCCGCTGCCAGATAATCCACCGCTGGTCTACATTATCCACCAGATAGATCCATTCCAGCACCGCATCTAAACGGGCAATATCCAGACTGTTGGCCACCAGACGGATGGGTTTTCTGTCCATCTGCAAAAGTTCCATTTCGGTATATCTGATGCCCGGCCAATAGGTTTTGTAACCCTGAACCTGTTCCCTCGGCATTTTCTTGAGTGTGTAGACGGCGCTCTCAAACCAGTCTTTGACCATCTCTCGTGTCCAAATTAATTCTGCCATGACAATTTCCTTTGCTGTTCCTGTTTTCCGTTCCTGACGACGGTCACGGCAGCCGGTATATATATTTTAAAAAATATATATACCGACCGCGCTGTTGTGAATTTCTCCAAATAGTAATAATTATTTTTCAATGAGTTAAAAGCGATTTCTGAACCAAAATCTAAATACCGGGATCCGTCACGCTCATGACGAAAACCCGTTTTTACCTTAGCGGTCATTTCGCTGTAAGCCGCAGTTTTCCTGCATTGCGGATTCCTGACGGCGTATTCCTGCTTTTTACATTCAGAAAAGTATGGTAACGGCGCCGTCATGCGCACCTCCCGGCATCGGGGATACCAAGCCATTTTTTATCGCTGCTGCCGGTCTGGCCGATACGGCAAATTTGTCCGGAAGCCAATAGCCGTTTGGCCGTATTGCGGATAAAGTCGCGGGAAGCTTCCTGCAGTTCAAACGGCAGTTTCTCGCGGTTTTCGTAAAGTCCGGAGATTCCCGAAATTGTAAACGGCGTTCCGGTATTCTCCGCTTCGCCGATAGCTTCAACTAGCAACTTGTCAAATTCTTCTGCCGACAGGGTTTTCGGCACAATCTTGACCGGCACTTCTTCTAACACCGCCCGGGTTTCGCTGCGGATATAGTTGCGCACCGTCCGGTCGGCTCCAAAGTTTGCTTTAACCACCGCGCCTTTGAAACAGGCATTCGGACGGTATTCCTGGTCCAGTTCGGCAAAAATCTTTTTTTCTTCCGCTGTGTTAGCCCAAAAGGCAATCGCAAACCGCACCCCATCTACAATTGCGGTTGTGCCGCGAATGGCGTCGCGGGCTTCCTGCGGCGAGGTAATACCGTCATTTTTGCGAATATGGTGGGCAACAATAACCGCAGCATTGGTTGCGGTCGCCAGCGCGGCCAGCTGTCCGGTAATATAACTTGCCGCCCGCGGATCAGAATTCAGATCCAATCCGGCAAACGAGGCCAGCGGGTCAAACACCACCAACGCCAAGTCCGGAATGGCTTCAAGCTGCGTTTTGATGTTTTCAAATTCTTCGGTCAGGCAGAATTCGTCGCTGCCACGGCATTTTCGGGCAATTGCAAACGGTCCGCCGGTATTCGGCAGCGGGATGATATGGAGTTTGGCCGAATCAATCCGTCCGTTCAGTCCGCCCGGCATCAACTTGTAAATCCGGCGGTGAATTTCATCGGAGGTGTCTTCTCCGGCAAAAATAACCACGCTGCCGGTAGCCGTTACCGGGTTACCGAAGGCTTTAAGACCCATTCCTGTCTTATCCTGACAGATTTTGAGCGCCAAATCCAATAACAGCATACCTTTGCCGGTGTCTCCCATTGCAGAGAGCAGCCCGACCACGCCGCGCGGAATTGTGTTTTTGACCACGAATTGCAGTTCCGGCGGCTCGGTAGCGAACATTTCTCCGGTAAAATCAGCGATTTTCAAACGTCCGCTTGGTTTGAACTTTTCCATTGGCTCATAAATTTCCGCTTTGGCCAGATGTCCGGCAATGTCAAATTTCTCAGCCACCGCATCTGCCACATCCCATTTGGCAGGCTTATCTGGCATCGGCGGGGTAATTTTGAGAGAAGCCACCGGCAGCTTCAATAGAGCTTCAGCCACATTGTCGGCATATTTCCGCCCCGGTTCGTCATTGTCCGGCCACAAAATGATGTCTTTGCCTTTGAGCGGCGAGAGATCCGTTTTTTCAATCCGGGTATTGGCACCCCCCATCAGTGTTGTCGCTGCAAATCCGGTAGCGGCCAGCGCATCGGCGCATTTTTCGCCCTCAACTAAGATGATTACATTGTTTTTCAGAAGCTGCGGTAGGCGGTAAAGCGGCCGCGGGGACGGAAATTCGGTCTTACCGTTTGCCGCATTCCAAGGTAGAAACTCTTTGCTGCCATCTGTATATTCATAGCGATAGATATAACATATTATATCGCCGTCGGCGTTAAGATAAACATGCCGTCGATCCGGACTGCCGCGTTTTTCCTTGGTTCCGGGGACTTCACAACCACTGATGCCGTAATATCCGGCAATGTCCTTGAGAATATTGCCAAAACCGGAGATGCCGCGGTTGCTTCCCCACAGGGAGAAAACGTCGCCGCCCTCGGCCGTGGCAAAATCGTACCACAGGCCGCGCTTGGCACTGGTAAGACAGATTTTCAGGCTGTCGCCGGGTGTACCGCCAATATCTCCGATTTCAAAATATCCTTTGCGGCCGCGTCCTTTCGGATACCATTGCGGCAGCCAGATTTCCAAATCCTGCAGAACTCTTTTTTTCAAGAGCCCGCTATCATAATAAAATTGCATCGGCTTATCCCCCTCGATAAACTTTAGCGTTCGCGGATTTTCAGGTTATATTTCTTTAACAGTCTCAGCACCTGATCAATACTTTTCGGGCCAAAATTGGGAATATACTGCAAATCCCTTTTGGTGAGCTTAAGCAAATCCGCAATTGTTATGATTTTGTTTTCCGCCAACCGATTAACAGCAACTTTGCCTAATTCGGCAAAAGAGGACAACGGCCATTCATGCAGGTTTTCGGTATTAGTCATCGGCAGTTTCCCTTTTGGTCAGAGTTATGACCGCACATCCAGGGTGGATGTTTCCGGCAGCGTTCAGGCTTTTACGGGCTTCATCGCTGAGCGAACAGTACTTTTTCTCTGAAATTGTATAGTCAATATCCATGTAGTCTTCCGGATTACCGCCATTGGCTGCAATGCGTTTGGCGTATTCCTTAAGCCTGTCCTTTTGCCATTCCAGCACCAGCGGTCGGTCTTCCGTAATTTCCATCCCGTCTTCCTGCAAACGGATTTCGCCGAACGTGCGACCAAGTTCCCGCCGTCTGGCATCGAGCCGGTCACGATATTTCAGCTGCAAAGCTCCGTTCAGCCATTTGCGCACATTGTCTGCCAGCACAATCAGGGTCTCTACTTCCTTTTGCATCTCTGCCAGTTCGGCTGCGGGTAGTTCAGCCAGCTCGTCGATAGGTTTTGATGATATTTCATAAATAATGTTAGTCGGTTGCATAATAACCTCCACAGGTAGTTTAAGATTACGGAGGTTATTGTGGCAGTCCCGGCTGAAAACACGATGCAGGGAGCAGCGGGAAGCAAAGGGGAGCTGTTCCCAAACAGAACACACAATGATTTTTCTCTTATTCCAAATAAAGCCGGTATAACCCCTGATTATTGCCTTTTACTATCTCCATCCACTCTCGGTGCGGCTTAAAAATATCGCCAAGCCGAAAGCTTGACGAACCTGCATTTTTCAGTAACGTTTTACCATACACCCAAACTCGTCCGTCTTTAGCCGCATCATAGAGCTGCCTGATGATAGATGACTGAACCCTGCCATACGTGTAGGTTTTACCATGATAGCTGAACCTTGTATGGCCGTTCGGCAATTCTTCAATAAAGAAATCATCAATATTATCTGCTGGCGAGATATTTTTAACTTTGCAAATACTGTCTAAAAAGCCAAAATCCTTTTCAATCCGCTCCTTATCTTTTTCTAATACAACCAAATCTTCAAGTCCGATTTTTAAGCATTCTCCGAGTTTAATGTAATCGCAATCTTTTTGCGTCGGCAACAATGTATTCAGTTCGACTGCACGGTTAAGAATAATTTGTCGGGCAGATTTCAGCGATATTGGAAATATTCCGTTCATTTCGCAGCGTTTTAAAGGAAGCTCATAGGAAAGTTCGCCGTTCTTTTGCAATTGGCAAAAAGTTCCGCAAATCCCGAATGCTCTTATTCTTAAGTCAAGAACCTTGTTTTCTGCTAAATAGAGAATATCATATAAGTTTGTATCCCAGCGTTCTAGCAATTCGGTTACCGAAAAATATTTTTTATTAAGCATATCTGTCTATACCTCCGTTAACGTAGAAATCTTTAACATAAAAAATTGTGTTTGTCGGTATGTGCAAACAAATCTTTACTTCAGGGACAGGTATGGAGAATTTTAATTTTTTATATAAAATATTAAATATTTTGACTCAAAATCTATTTTTTTCATGGCGAAAGTAAGGAATCGGTTAGGAAACATCTTATATAGCATCTCTTTTAATATCATTTGATTTTAAATATAAAATAACCCGGAAAATCCGGGCTATCAGTTATTTGGCTAAAATTTCAACAACATTTGGGTTGGATATAGATGTTCGTTTATCGGAATTTTTAAACGATAATACCCTTTATGATCAGAATAAGTAATCTCATTCCATGACCGGTTTCCATGGAAAACCGCAGAAACTCGTGTACTGACGGATCCTGAGCGAGAAAGCAGCGTTTTAGCATGCACCCAAGGTTTGTCTGTTTTGCTGGCACTATAAAGCTGCGAAATAATTTTAGCCTGTACCGGTCCGAATAAATGCCGTTTTCCGTAGTGCCAAACTTCACGAAAGTCCGGGGAATAAGAAAAACTTTGATACTGCAATTGCTTGTCGTCTATTCCGTTAAATTGTTCAAAACGGATTTTTTCCTTGCGGGTAATAATCAAATCCAACGTTGAGAGTGATATCCCTTTATTTCGGATCAGCTCAGACAGTTTATCCATTCCGCTGTTTTTAGTCTGAAAAACCAATACCGGATTTCCTCCGGCTTTTATAATTCGGTATATGTCTGTTAACATTAAAGATTGAGGGGAAAAGCACAAGCTTTTCCCCTCAAAATCTCCCCAACTTATATTTTCAGAGTTTATTTGCTCTAATTCCGCTATAATTGCGGTGGTTCTGACACAAATTTCCAGCAAGTTATTTTCAGCATAATATAGTAAATCATCATTTGTGACAGACCAAAAACTGCAGATTTCCTGTAAGCTAAAGTATTCTTTTAGTGGTAATTGCATTTTAAACCTTTAACTTGTTGCACAACTTTGAGTAGATATTAAATTCTTGATGTCCATTTTAAGTGTGTTGTGTAAATTTTTCAAGTAAAATTTGAATTTTTTTTCCAAAAAACAAACAGGCTTCTTATGTTTTATATAAAAGGCCTGCTTGGTTTTCTTTATTCCGCCGCTCGCAGAGCCTCGGCATTCAGATTTTTAATGGAGTAGTAATTTTGTTTGAGCTCGTCTTTTTCTCTGATAATTACCAGTTTTTTCTCTTTTTTCAGTTGGCTGATAACGCCGCGGACAGATTTTTCCAGCCAGCCGGTCGCTTCCATCATTTCGCTCAGCGATGCTCTGCGGGCCAGCATTTCCATGATAACTGCTTTTTTATTCCGGGTTGGAGGCACCATTTCCGTTTTGCTGTCTGGGACGGCAATTTCGGTTTCTTCGGCGGAGTTTTCCTCAGCTTTACCAGATTCTGCAATTATTTCGCTGCCATCGCCGGTTTGGTTGTCAGTCATCCTGTCGGAAGTTGCGGCAATACTGCTTTCCATCGTCATGTTGCCTTTTATGACGGGATTTTCATAATTCAGGTTGATCTTGCCGGTTTCAGAGTCTTTTTGCAACAAGTTAAGATGAAGCATTGTATTAACCAAGTTGTCGCTTATCTGCCGGTTACGTATATGAGCTAAGTGTTCATAGACATCACTGTCCTGATTGGCTTTTAATGCATTAATGAGTTTTTCCTGTGCGGGTGTCAGTTTAATATTCATGTTTTTTCTCCTTTGTATATTATGCTTTATTGGGGTTGCAAACACACAAAGCCGGAAACATTTTTATAAGTCAAGCATAAAAGATAAATTGCCGAAGAACTGTTGCCATTTTCCCAAAAAAGCACCGGAAGTTTTTGTTTCCGTGCTTCATTTCTTTATTCTACGTCTACCCAGCGCATGATAACCGCCAGAGCTTCGTTATAATTTTTTGCGCTCGTAACTTCATCAACAAAACGATTACATTCTTCCATACTAACTTTCGCCCGTCGCATGGCTTTTGTGCAGATTCCAATCAGATTAAAGATGTTTCCGTTCTGTCCAATCAATTCTACCGTAATTTCCGGGTATTTTACTTCATTACTCATTTTTATTTCCTTTCTTTGTTTGTTTCAGGCGGAACCATCGCTGCCTGTAAACATACAAAGCCGGAAACAAACCTATAAGTCCAGCATAAAAGACAAATAAAATCAAAGAGTTAAATAATATTCCCCACTCCCCGCAGTTCCCCACGCGACAAATTTTTTTGTTTGTGCAACCGTTGAGCCATCAAAATAAAGTTTAACCAACGGAGATTGCTGTCATGAATTCAAACACGGAAGAACTGCCGGATAACCTCAAAGTTGTCACTAATTTGCTCACATTGGCTTTCCATCGCTATTTAGTCAGAAAACAAGGGAAAAGCCCGCAGAAAGGACTGGAACTAATTTCAAATGTAAGCACAACTACCTTTGATTTTAACAACCTTAAAGGAGCAAATAATGAATAGCGTATTACAAGAGGTGATTTCCGTTAATAAAATGAAAATGCCCGAACTTCGTAAAAAATACCAGGAACTGTTCAACGAAAAACCGCCTGCCACAGCCAGCCGTCGGCATTTGATTCCGAAGATTGCCTATCAGATTCAGGCTTTAGCTTTCGGTGGGCTGAGTTCCAAAGCCATCCGTATGATGGAAGATATCAATAAAGGAAAAGTGCCGGATTATGCGCGTCCAAAAACCAAACTGACCCTGCCGGCCGGAACCATCATTATCAAGGAATATCACGGCCAGACTTATAAAATACGGGTCACAGACAGTGATTTTGTCATGAATGAAATTCATTACCCGTCACTTGCCCAAATTGCCCGGACAATTACCGGAGGAACCAATTGGAATGCCAAACGTTTTTTCAAACTTTCGGAGACAGAATAATGCGTTATGCCATTTATACCCGCAGTCATCCGGGTGATATAGACTGCAAAGCCGACCAGATACAATACAGCCATTGTCGGGACTTTGCCGGACGCTTCCATCTCGGTTCGTTTTTGCCGCAGTATTCCGATACGTTGAAAGTTTCGGACGGTGGAGCCGTCAACGGTATGGAAAATCTTTTTGACGATATTCGTTCAGGCCATATTCACGGCGTAATTGTCGAAGATATTTCTTTATTAAGCCGCCGTTCATGGCAGCTTGTCAAAATAATTGATTTTTTTGCAGCCCACCAAACCCGCATTTTGGTTGTAAAGGAGACAATTCCATGTCCGATTCAATAATAAATTGCGCCATCTATACCCGAAAGTCCACCGAAGAAGGTCTGGATCAGGATTTTAACTCGCTTGATAACCAATACGAGTTTTGTCACAATTACCTTGTTTCCCAAAATGATCCGTGTCTGCATATAGTTCCGACCCGCTATGATGATGGCGGCTATTCCGGCGGCACTTTGAACCGGCCTGCCATCCAGCGCCTGTTGGAAGATATTCGCAATGGTTTGGTTAACCGGGTTATTATTTATCGGATAGACCGCCTGACACGTGAAATCAGGGATTTTTTCAAGCTGCTTGATATATTTGAGAAATATCATGTAGAATTCATGTCGGTGCGGGAAAATCAATATTACAATACGACCACCGCAATTGGGCGCTTAATGGTCAATATGTTTTTGGTCTTTGCCCAGTTTGAACGGGAAAATGCCGGAGATCGCATCCGTGACAAAGTTGCCAATTCAAAAGCCAAAGGAATGTGGATGGGGGGCGTTCCGCCCTTGGGGTATAACATTGGCAACCGTTGTCTGGTCATCAACGAGACAGAAGCTGCCATCATTCGCTCCATTTTTCAAACGTTTACTATTACCCATTCTCTTGCCGATACAACGGATGCGGCTAACAATGCCGGTTATCGCACCAAATGCCACACGTCCAGACAAGGGCGGGTTTCCGGCGGGAGGAAGTTTTCCACGGCTTCCATTCAGCGCATTTTGCAAAACCCGTTATATAAAGGGCTGGTTTCTCATAAAGACAAACTGTATCCGGGGCAGCATGAAGCGATTATTGAGGCGCAGACATTTGATGTCGTTCAGGCAATCTTTCAATCTCATGCTGTTCAGCGTCCGGCCAGAAGGGTTAAGACCGAAAATCGCGTCAGCGAACAGGCGTTCTTAACCGGACTTATTTATTGCGGGTGCTGCGGTTCCGCCATGACGCCGAGTTTTTGCAATAAAGGCGATATCCGTTACCGCTATTATCGCTGTTACCGTCGGGCGCGGAAACTTGATGACAAATGCCCGATTAACCAGATTCGCGCATCCGAAATTGAACGTGTTGTCATGGAGCAGGTTCTGTCAATCCTCAAAACCCGCGAATTCTTTATCAAATATATTTCAACCCAGCGGGAAATTGAAGTTTCTACGGTTCATTCTCTGTTTTGTAATCTGGACAACGTTTGGGACCGTTTATTTGAGACTGAAAAAAATCGCATTTTGCAGGAACTTGTTTCCCGTATAACGGTTTATAAAGACCGTATTACCATTGATGTGAAAAAATCTGGATTAAGCAACGTCTTTGCTGAATTGATGGAAAACAACAAAATCGCCGGTATTCAATATCATGAAGGCGACACATTCCAAATCAGTGTCAGTTATGTAGGAAAGCGGCTGCCTAACGGAGCCAAGATCATCGTTCCATCCACCGCGCCGCAGGAAAATCGTTTTAACGGCTCGCTGACTTTGGCACGCCATTTTGCCAAAGCTTATGAATGGCAAAAGAAACTGGCATCGGGCTGGACACTGCAGGAAATCTATTCTTCCGAAAAAATCAACGAACGCGATATTCGCTTCGCACTCCGTATCAGCCTGATAGATCCAGAGATCATTGAGGCTGTTTTGGCCGGACAAGCTCCGGAATTTTTAACCTACCGTTTTATGAAACAACATCCCATACCGCTGCTCTGGAACGACCAGCGCAAACTCTATGGGTTTAAGGAAAGGAAAATATCATGACCAATACTCAGACTAAAACTTCCCGTCGCCGTCTTGAAGTTGATGTCATCGTCGGCAATCGTCTCCGCAAAATGCGTAATCTGCATGGACGCTCGCAAATGGATGTTGCCGCTGCCCTCGGACTCACGTTTCAGCAACTTCAAAAGTATGAGAAAGCACAAAACCGAATATCTGCCGGCCGGCTCCATCAGCTTGCCGTTGAATATTCCTGCCCAGTAACGTGGTTCTTTGGCAATTACGATAATTCCAGCGCCACACCGTTGACCGATGAAGAGCTTGATTTTCTGCGCCTGCTGCGTTCCTGCAGCGTTGAAGGGCGGCAGATTGTTTTCAAACTGCTTGAAACCTACCGTTCTCCGGCTTTGCTCAAGCAAACCACTGCCGCCTTGGCCGAAACCAGATAGCCGCTTTGCTGCGTAAACGGGGCGTACGGACAAACAAGCGTACAATAATACGCCGAAACAAAATTTTCTTTTCAGCCGCCCCGAAAAGCCGTCTGTTGTCTGCAAAATTCGTTTTCATAAATGTTTTGTAAAATAAAACAAGCAAAAACAATGCGTTAACTGTAAATAAAGACTGGACTAATCTGAAACATTAAGCAAAAACAAACACATCCGGCGGGCGACGCGGTGTCGCTCCCGAGTTTAAGAAAGGAAAACTAAAATGACTGAAAATTCAAAAGTTACTCTCAAATCTCTGATTGACGAAGTACTGTGGCATGAGGCTACCTCTATTTGCGATGATGAGCCTTATCTTGCCGATGTTCTGGTCAAATTGAAGCTGATTGAACCTCTTTGGAAAGGCTATACTTCCGAAAGTGACGCTATGTGTTGGCTGGAAAAAGAACCACCGCTTAAGGAAAAACTTCTTGTCCTTAAAGAAATGGGCTATGACCTCAGCATTCTGAATCTGGAAAAATAATCGCTGCGGCTCCAGTGTTTTGCCGCCGGAGCTGCTCCATCGCTTTTTGTAAAGGAATAAAATTATGGAAATCAAAACCTCTCGGCGTCCGCTGATTAATACGCTGATCCACACCCGTCTTGTCCGCAAGCCAAGCTCTCTGCGGGAAGTTGAAGAATTTAGTTGCCACATCCTAAATCGCACAGCCGTTCTCATAACTGAAGTCTGGGAACTGACCGCTGCTGAATACAGTGACTTCGGCAATTCTTGTCTGAAAAGCCGTCCAGAATTTTGCGGTAAGGGTGGTTGTACCCAATATCAGGGGAAGCCTGTGCTATCTGTCATTGCTTTTTGTTGCCATGGCAAGCCGACCCTGCTGATTGATCCGGAAGGTTACGATTATGCGCGTTATATCGGTTTGCTGGATAAAATTTAATCTTTAAGGGCGATTCTGTCGCCCTGTATTTTAAAAATAAAGCAAAAACAATGCGTTAATTACAAATAAAGACTGGACAATACCGAAACATTAAGCAAAAACAACAAGCACAGGGGGCGACGCGGTGTCGCACCGGAATTTAAGAAAGGAAAATCAAAATGTTAACTGAAAAAGATAAATTAACCGTTATGCAATCCAACCTCGCTGCCATTGAGATGCTTGCTCAAAAGGTCATTGAACAGGTTCGCCATGCGGCAGAACCTGCTCCGGAAGACTATGATGACAGCCGTCGTTATACCCACCTTGTTGGCGGGCTTGGCAATCTGTCCGATTTGGCTGCCAACCTCAACAGTCTGGCTCAGGCAACCGACGCCATCTACAAACTCAAATAATTGTCAATCTTTTCCGGGGCTTTGGCCCCGGAACCTGCCGGGAGAATAAAATGCTTACTTCAGAACAACGTTTAGCCGTCATTCAGGCAAAGCTGGCAACAGCCCGAGTTTTACTCAAGAAAATTAATCGCCGTGTCGAATCAGCCGTTCAAAATGCTTTTCCGGAAGACGCCGAACGCCAGGCTAACTATATCGGCGGATGCCTGATGGAAATTGAAGAGCCGTTGCAGGTTCTGTCCGACTTGGTTAACTCCGCTAAAATCTAACCCGCTTTTGTAAAGGAAAATAAAATGCCCCCAAACGATATTGAAATCCAAATCCCCGTTGCCATCCGGCTGGTTCCGGCAGGCACTGCCGAAGAATTTGGCTGCACCACCGCCCGCTATGACGTTGCGGTTACCGTTAATACGTCCAAAAAACGCATCGGCTGCCTGACCGTCGCGCCCAAGCCGGTATTCGGCGGCGGCACCAGCTGCTTTTTCGCCGAACTCAGCGATGAAGATGGCAATCTCGGCAGCGCATCAGCACTCGAAGCTGCCAATCTCACGGAAGCTGCCATCGCCTTGCTGTCTTTCAAGCTTTTTAACTAACCATTTGGCTCCGGTACAATCCGGAGCCCATTTTTTAGGAGAAATACAATGCTTAAATCCAACAACGAAATGGTTATCCATCTCACATCTGGCGACAAACTCCGGCTTCACCGTGTCGCCGAACCGCAAACCGATACCGAACCTGTTGTTTTTCAAATGGTCTGGCAGTCTTTGCGCACGACCTATCGTTTTGCCAATCTCTATCACTATCCATCAGCACCGCTTGGCTCTCCGCGTTATACAGCAGAGCTGCTTGACGAGGAGGGGACGGTGTCCGCTTCCATACCGCTGCAAAGTTTCACGGCGCGCAATGCCGCGCTAGAGGTGGTAGAAGTTAAGGTCTGTTTCTGATTTTCTTGCCCCGGCTGAGTCCGGGGCTTTTTTGTAAGGGGAAAAAAACGCGTTATACCCGTTAATGAAGAACCGCCGGCTACGCCGACGGGTCTCTTTTGTTACAAAAAGCCGCCTGCCATTTTGGGCAGACGGTTGTTTTGCTTAGCTGCGGAACCAGTTCTTAATGTCTTTCCATGTTCCCTCGACAATCGGCTTTTTAAATTTGTCCGCTCTGCCGTAGAGGAAGGCTTTGCCCTCATCGCAAAAGTGACCAGATTTTGGGATAATGCAATAGATAACGTCTTTGGTCTCAATGTCGCTGATTGACATGCTGTCATAGAGCGTACCGTTACCGGGGCAGTGGTTTTTGAACCAGACGTAGGTTTTGCCTGCATCAATCTTCTTGCTGTCTGCAATTTGGTTGAGCTTTTGCAGTAGGTTGCGCCCTTTATTGACAAGGCTGCTGTCTTTGCAGAACCAGTCCCACCACAGCTCTTTGACTTTTGTGTCGCTGCCTGTTCTGTCTTTGTCATATTCTCCGTTGCGGTAAGCTCTGATTGTTTCACTTATGCTTTCACATTTTAACATTGTCTTTTCCTTTCGTTTGTTGTAGGCGACGCCATCGCCGCCGCTAAACAAACAAAGCCGGAAACAATTTCACAAGTCCAGCCAAAAAGTGAAATAAAATCAATAAATTAGCTAATAAATAACTGGACATTTCCGAAACATTAAGCAAAACTCCAAACATAAGGAACGACGCGGTGTCGTTTCGGATTTGGAAAGGAAAATCAAATGACTAAGAAAAAAAAGGACATGCTCATCAAAATCTTGTACAATGATATTGACACGCTGACAGATATTCTGTTAGCCGAAAATCTGATTGAAAACGGTCCCATCTTCAATCATTCCCGTGCCATGGACTGGGTAGGTGAAGCCTCGGATGCCGAAAAGCTCCGGATTCTGGAAAAAATGGGCTATGACACTAGAGTATTAAATGCCTAAGCTCAGAATAAAAGCCTCGGTTTTGACCGAGGCTTTTATTGTGTCGCAAAGTCAGAAAACAGCAAACGCCCGCCGCATTGGCCAAAATCCGCCCACACGGCGAAACATTTTCAAAAAGCGTACAATAATACGCTATAACGATATTTTTCCGTTTTTTCGCTTGTCAGAAGAGGTGCAGAACGCTCCAAAAATCAATCGTAGGAGATAAAATATGTTAAATAACTGGACTAAAGCCAATACTTAAGCAACCCTCATACTTATTATATATAGAGAGGGGACAAAATGTCTGATCAGCTTGCTTTTAATTTTACGCTTCCGGCACTTCAGCAAACACCTGCCGTTCAGCAGTCATCACTTCCCATGTCGGAATCTGCCGCTCCGAAAGAAGACAAATTCATGTATGGCGGCTGTTCCGCCAAAGAAGCCGAATTTTTCAAAATGTTTGACCAGCTGGCGGCGGAAAGTAACCGGGCTTTACATACAGTTTTTGATGATTTCTGCCTGATGGGGCGGTGCATCATTCATAATTTCGGCATGCAGGAACCGCTGCTGGCTCGTTATATGCCCAAATACGAGCAATGCCATACCGAATATCATGAGCGGGCAAAATATTACAAACAGCCGCAGATAGTCCTTATTTTAAGTATGCTTAAGACATTGTCCGAACTTCTGGCGTGGCAGCCGGATGATTATCTGGGGCGTTATTTCGGACAAATGCGGCTGGATAAGCATTTTCACGGACAGTTTTTCACGCCGATTCTTGTCTGTGAATTTATGGCTGCCGTGGCTTTTGGCGATGGCTTGCCGCAAGGAAAGCCTTATATAACTGTTGCCGAACCGGCTTGCGGTTCAGAGGCAATGATCATCGGTCTGATTCGTCATCTGCAAAAGCAGGGTATGGCTAATCTTGGAGGCAAACTGGTGATTCTCGCCACCGATATTGACAGCCTTTGCGTCAATATGGCTTATCTGCAGCTCGGTATTTTGGGCTTGTCTGCCCGCATCACTCACGGTAATTCCCTTACCAATGAGGCTTGGGATACCTTTGATACACCCAATCTGCAAATCAATACTTGTCTGGGATATTTTTAAATTAGAGAAGAAAATTTTACGACAAAGGTATCTTGGGATTATCAAATATAAAGAACTCCGGATTATTCGGAGTTCTTTAAGAAAGTCGGTAAATCAAACGGAAAAATTATTTTTTAGATTTCTTAGCAGAAGATTTCTTAACCTGCGTTTTGTTGAAGCATGATTTGCAGGTTGATTTGCTGTCGGATATCTTGGTTGACAACTGTGTCAGAGCATTATTTCAGTTCTGTAAATCGTTTCCATCCTGGCAGCCAGAATTCAGCCAGTTATAATAAGCCGCAACGCACACATCATTTTCAGTGAAGTTTTTCATTTATCTGTTCCTTAAAAATTAAAATACTTACACTTTATAAAATATAGGCAATTTTTTAAAACTTGTTTAATGATGGAACTCTTGATGCAAAAGTTCGAGAATTACCGGCTTTTTAGGCGACCGATAAGCGGCTTTTACTATCAAACCGATTTTAACCATTTTGCCCTCAAAGTCAATAAAACCGATGTAGGAACGACGACACATTGTTCCCTTCTTATTTGAGACTTTAGATCCGTTTAGACCGAAATTTTGGGTTTTAAGAATGGAACACGTAGACTAAAATCCCGTCTTTCAATCTCTCAAATCCCCTGATTTCCTAAGTCTTAGCGCACAAAAAAAATCTCCGTATTTCTACGGAGATTTCCTTAAATGGTGAGCCCGACGGGATTCGAACCCATGACCCTTTGATTAAAAGTCAAATGCTCTACCGACTGAGCTACGGGCCCACAATGTAACTGAAAAGGGTATATAAAGGATAATTTTTAGATAGTCAATAAAAAAATTAAATTTTTTTGCATTTAGCTATTTATTTGTTAACTATTATGTGCTAAAAATAAACTAAACAACAAAATAACAAGCTTTTAGAAGAGGGAAGAATGTCCACAATTAAAGAAATAGATCAAGAAAGCAGATATGATATTTTGCAAAATGAAGCAGGGGATATCTTAATCATCATTAATTCTCGCGCCGGAGGGCCGGAAAATCCGCGCTTTGTATATGACGGAGGTGCAACTGCGCTGTTATATAGAACAAAAGATAGCGCTGTTGTTTTTGAAAGTATAGCAAAAGAAGCAAGAATGCCGCTAAAATCAGTCAGCTCTATGTTGATCGTAGAGGTGGAAAATGAAGATGTTGCAAGAGAATATGAAGTTCCTGTTCGTATTGTAAAAGATGTAAAATCCTTGATAAAATAATATCTATCCTTTAGTCTGGTGGTGTCTGCAGATTCTGTGGCAAAAGAAAGGATAGTATATTATGATACATATAATAGCCGCTTTAATTATTTTAAGCTTTGTCGGCTTAGTTAAGCAACGGATGAAATATGACCGGTTGATGTCGTGGCTGATGTTTTTCGTCGCAACGATTCTGTTTATGGATTTTGCTGCCAGTGCGGTTAATTTAAATAAAGAAACGTTTTCTTTTCTATGGAACACTTCAAAAATCGGCGAGATCACTATAGATTTTAGCCCCAAACAAGGGGAACATAGGCTTCTCTTACCTTTGTTCTTTTTATCGCTCGTGACTATTCTTCATAATAATATCTTTCGCTATGAAGAAAAGAAGAGCGCTTTTAATGCCTTTGTGTTGCTTAATTTGACTTCTCTCGGATTGCTGATTTGTTCAGAAAACTATGTGCAGCTGATAACGGCGGTTTTTGTAACGGATATCTTAGGGTATTTAATCTTAAAAGATGTCGATTCATCTCATCGCTATGTGGTGTATAATTTTTTTGCAGACACTTGCTTGTTTATGGTGTTGGCGTTGGTATGTGGAAAGCTGCAAAGTTTATCTTTGGCAGATTTACCTCAATACGAAAAAATTGGCCGTCATAAAGATTTTGTAGGATTGATGCTGCTGATATCCGTGTTTATTAAAATGGGACTGTTTATGTTTCAAAGCTATTTGCTGGATTTAAGTGCGGCAAAATTTCAGCGTATGAGTACGGTTAATCTTTTGTTTGCCCCATTATCAGCCATATTTGTACTATTGAAATTGCATGATTTAGTCTATGTTTCAGATTTGACGATTCCTTTGCTGAAAATCATGAGTATCCTAACCTTTGTCTTTGGACTTTTGAACTGCATTATAATTGATAATATCAAGAAAAAAGTTGTTTACTTGAATATGGGGTTGCTAGGGCTGCTTTTGCTGATGTTGACAAACCATAATTTACGGTGGAATTGGCAGTATTCGTTTTATTACAGTGTTGGATATTTCATAAATCTACTGTTCTTAAAAATGTACTTATACCAAAATCATGAAGCCAAAGTAAGTGAAATGTTAAATGGCCGAGGAACCAACGCCTTTATGCTTCAGGCGACTTTATTACAGTTCATCTTAATCACAAATATCTTCCTCACACTTATCTGGAAAATTGCCGAAAAGCAAACGCAGCCATGGATTTTGATAGCGGGTATAGCCATTTTGGCAACGATTGCGACAGTCTTAAATCATATCTATCAATCGCCATATTCCAGAAAACTAGATAATTTAACGCCAAATCCCTTGCGCCCGATATCGCTTTTAGTAATGATAAGCTTGTTTATTTATACTAATGTAGAAATGCAAGCATACACAATTTATAATATTATTTTCGTTTTGCTGTTTATCTTTTTATGCTGGTGCCCGCTACTGACCAAAATGCGGACATTATACGAAATAGAGTGGCTGCAAAAAGAAGATTTAAGTAAGAGTTTCTTTTTCTACACCTTGGTAACACCATTTATGTATTTGAGTAGGACACTGTGGCTGATGGTCGACTTTATCTTTTCGGAAAAGGTAATAACGGCAAGTCTGACCGGGCTGCATAAAACGGGTATATCTTTATTTTTCAAGATTAACCGGAAGAGCTATATGGCTTGTTTTACATTTATCATAATCGGTATTGTATGTTTTCTGCTGTCATTTTATAGGAGAGAGTTACCGTGAGTATGTATCAACTATTAGGACTGGTTTTAATTCCACTAATCGGATCAATCTTCGCCTTGACGGCTCGTGATGATAAAAATTACGCAACTTCAAATGTCTACAACGTCTCTATATTGACTTTATTGGCAAATGTGGGGTTGATATTGTATATTTTTTCGCAATGCAACCTACACGACAACAATTTGCAACTTGTGGAACATTTTAAATGGATAGATTATCCTGAAGTAGACATAAGTTTGGGCGTAGACGTATTTTCTCTGCTGATTATTTTGAGTGTGAATTTATCATTTTTGATAGGTGAGTTATGCTTAAGTCGCCACACAGAACGCTCCAAAACGCTTATAACATCGGAATTACTGTTTATAGGCTTGGTCAACGGATACTTTATTGCGGCCGATGTTTTATCTTTTTATATATTTTTTGTAGCATCGGGAATGCCTTTGATGATTTTGATAAGTACATATGGCAGCCAAAGAAAAAAAACGGTACTGATACGTTTTAGCATATATAACCTAATAGGTGCGCTATTATTGCTTGTTGCTATTGTGATGATGTGCGATTCTGAAGAAAACAATATATTGCTCAATGAAGCCGGCAAGTTAAATTTCAAAGGCGGAACGGAATATTTTGTCTGGCTCAGCATCTTTTTTGCTTTTATTTCACGTTTACCGATTTGGCCGTTTCACTATTGGATTTCATCCATAAACTCGAGCCTAAAAAATCCGTTGGTATTTTTGGTAGGCAATTTGATACCTTTGATCGGGCTATATGGGTTTATCAGATTTTGGCCGAATACCGTACCGCAATCAATCGCCGTTCATGCACCGATATTTGAAATTATCTGCATTATCACAATGTTGTTTATTGCCTTAGTAAGCCTAAGCCACAAAGACATACGCTATAAATTATTTGCCTACACGACCGTTTATTATTTGTTATATCTGACCAGTGTCTTTTTACCGACGGATGTGCTGAAACTCAATATAGGCTACTCACTATTTTCGTATATCATTATTGTGACGGTTTTATCTTTTTTAATCAGTCATATAGAATATCAGAAGAAAAAATTGGGCATATATGGAACAGGAGGAATTTTGTGTTATATGCCAAGAACCTCAAAATGTTTATCTTTATTTATCTTGGCCGGAGTAGGTTTGCCGGTCACATCGCTGTTCTGGAATAATTTTATCATCATCTCAGAGATTTTTAATTATAACTTAGTACTGGGAATAATGGTGATGTTGTCTATATTTGTGGTTGCCCTGGCGTTGTTGGAAGAATTATATAAACTAAAGGATAAAAGCAGTGCCTCGGCAGCCTGTGTCTTAGGTGGGGACTTGCCGAATTTACACTTTTTTGTATATTTGAGTTGTTTGGTCATCTTGTTTTTATCATTTTTCAAACCATTATGGTTTGTATTTTAAGGAGGCAAGGAAGAGATGATTTGGGAACATATAAGATATGCGCTTCCGGAAGCTTCGTTAATTATCGGAATATTGCATTTGTTTTTTATGTATCTGTTGTCGTATGATTCTGCAAAAATATATGCAAGGATAGCAAGATTTTGGCTGTTGGTATCTCTTTTCTGGGCTGTAGCTTGGCAAGAAAAGAGCTTTAGTCCGCTATATTTTACAAATGATGCATACACGCTGTTGTTTAATTTATGCATTGGTTTCTTGGCGTATATTATGATAGGATTGGCTTCAACATGGTTTAGCACCGAGAATAAAACAGGATGCAAATATTATATTTTGATTTTAAGTTCGTTGATAGGGATAAATCTACTGTTGTCATCAAGCAATTTGGTAGCATTATTGTTCTGCTATATTTTGCTGACTTATACACATTATCGCTTACTAGGAATAAGTTACGAAAAATTACCATCAGAGGCCGCCAGCCGTTATATGGGGGTATCTGCAATGGTTGTAATCATTTTTGCAGCCGGATTCGGATATCTGAACAGTTATGAAGATGGAAATGTCGAATTTACAGCTTTAAGGGAATTATTCTTAAATGCCCCGCAATCCCTACCGCTCTATTTATCGGCAGTAGCGATTATTATTCCTTTTTTATACTCTTTGGGATTAGCCCCTTTTCATATTATAGCAGAAGATAAAACCGGAAAAGGAATTCTGCCTGTAAGCCATTACTTTGCTCTAATTGCGCCACTTGCTTTTTGGGGCTGTTTCATTAAGTTAAATGTAGAATTATTTAAGCCATTGTCTGCAGAGTTATCCCCGGTATATCAAGGTTTCGCATTGCTGTCAGTTATTTTTGGTGCAATGGGTGCAAATGCCAGAATCAATCTGCATCGTATTTTATCATATAGTTCCATGTATCACTTTGGGATTGTTTTAATCCTTTTATCATTTTTTAAGTCGGAGACAAATTTTGCGGCATTTGTATATTTGTTCGTTTATATAATAAGCTTAAACGGAAGTTACCTTGTTTTTTATAGCTTAAAGAGCCATGGCGAATATTTATCATCCGTAACATCGTTATCAGGTCTTGCCGAAACAAGAGCGTACACAACGGGAGCTTTGCTGGTTAGCCTATTTTCGTTTATAGGGTTACCGCCGTTGGTAGGATTTTTAGGGCAATTAAATGCCGTGTCAGAACTCTTAAAACGGGAATATTACATAAGCTTAGGGATAATTTTGTTTTTCTTGCTGATATTATCCAAAGCTTACTTAGATATCATAAAAACCGCATATTTTGAACATAAAATCAAAATATATGACAGTGAAAATAAATCAGTCATGATGTATACACTATTTAGCGTGATATGCATTGTGCTGATAGCGTTTAATCCGCAAGATTTATTTGCGATAATGAAAGATATGTTTGATGTCGTCAACTTATAAAGAAAAAATCGGAATTTGGGACTGGTATGAAGAAGAAAGTGTCATTTCAACTAATGATACGATAAAAGAATATGTAGAAAAATTAGGGAAAAACATAGTTGTGAGTGCCATACATCAAACCGGTGGCCGCGGCCGCCGCGGGAACAAGTGGCAAGAAATAACCGGAAATCTCTATTTTACTTATACTCAAGAAGCAGAAGTTCAGGAATTAAGTAAAATTGTTTGCATAGTAGGATTAAGCCTAGCCAAAACAATCAAACAAAGATATAAAGCCGGTGATATCAAAATAAAGTGGCCGAATGACGTTTTTTTAAACGGGAAAAAATTGTCCGGAATATTATTGGAAAATATAAAAGACACGCTATGGGCGATAGGTATCGGCGTTAATGTAGAGAAAGCGCCGGTTTTAGAAGGAATGCCCTATCAAGCAACCTCACTAAAAGAGTCAGGGTTGATACTTGACCGGATAGAATTATTGCATTATTATCTGCAACAGTTTTTATCGGATATGCAAGAATACCGTAAAAATGGATTTGATAAGATACGACGAGAATGGCTAGATATGGCTAAAGGTTATAAAGAAAAAATAAAAATAAAGACAGAAAGAGAAGTAAAAGAAGGTTTTTTTGAAGATATTGACGACAATGGTTATTTAATACTAAAAACAAATAAAGGAACCGAAAAAATCATTGCCGGAGATTTGTTTATATAAAAAGGAATAAAAAAGAAATGAACGATTTTAAGAAAAAAGGAATATATTTTATACCGTTAGGCGGCGCCGATGAAATCGGGATGAATATGTTTGTATACGCGGTCAATGGTAAATTGATAGTGGTAGATGCGGGATATGGATTTTTGAATGATGATTTTCCGGGGATGGATATGTGTTATGCGTCACCGGAATTTTTAGAAAACTACCGAGAAGATATTTTAGGCCTGTTTATAACCCATGGGCATGAAGACCATTTAGGCGCAATAGCACAAATTTGGCCAACGTTGCAGTGTCCGGTATATGGCACGGATTTTTCATTAGGCTTGGTTAAAGAGCGCTTAAGTGAATATAAGATGCAAGATATGGTTCCGCTTATTTCCGTGAATAAAGAAAGACACGTGAAGCTAGCAGATTTTGAAGTAGAGTTTATTCCAATAGCTCACTCCATACCGGAAACCTCTGCATTGTTTATCAAAACCCCCTACGGGAATATAATGCACGCAACAGATTGGCGCTTTGATGATAACAAGCTCTCTATGGTAAAAACGGATTTCGATTCGTTAAAACGTGCAGCAAAAGAAGGCGTAGATATTTTCGTATGTGACTCAACAAATGTGATGGTAGATGAACCACAAGCCAGTGAAGAGGATGTTCGTGAGAATTTGCTTAAGATAATTCCCGAGATGCAAGGCGGCATCGTTGCAACGTGCTTTGCATCAAACATCATGCGCTTGGAGAGTTTGATTTTAGCGGCAAGAGCTGCCGGAAGAACGCCGATATTGGCCGGAAGAAGTTTAGTAACGAATGTCAAAATTGCCAAACAATGCGGTTATTTGACGGAATATGGCGATTTGCATACATTAGAAGAGGTGGATGGTATCACGTCAGACAAGGCGTTGTATATTTGTACCGGTTCACAAGCTAACTATCGTAGTGCGATGACCATGATTGCCAATGATGAAAATAAATATATCAAATTGGCGGCAGAAGATAATGTGATTTTTTCATCAAAGATTATCCCCGGCAATGAGGATAAGATAGAACGTCTGCAAGAAAAAATATTAGCCAAAGGGGTTAATTTAGTTACCGAAGAAGATTATTTGGTTCACACATCAGGTCATGCCTGCAAAAAAGATTTACAGGCCATGTATGAGTTATTAAATCCAAAGATTGTGCTTCCGGTACATGGTGATAAAAAATTCATCAGAGAACATAAAAAATTTGCAAAGAGCTGTGGTGTAGAAGATGTCTTTTCAGCGCAAAATGGCGATATTTGCCTTTATCACGACCATAAAATCGAGATGATAGAGCAGATAGTTGCGGAGATAATGGGCGTAGACAGAGGCAGAAGTGTATCTCTGGGCTCGGAATTAGTCAAAAATCGTCGCCGGATAATGTTTAACTGCACCCTGTTTATATCAGCTGTGATTAGCAAGGACTACAAATTAAAATCACTTCAATTCAGCTCTATAGATATTTTGGAAGAAAATGAGTGGTATGTGTTGCATGAAGAAATAATGAAACAGGTAAAACCGTTGATAGCGCAAAAATTATCCGAAAAGCCCAATCGAAACGCTGCCGAAGATTTTATCCGTGGGCAAATTCGTCGTCGCGTGCTGAATGCAACGGATATCAAGCCGGTAACAACACTTCACGTTCATTGGGAAGAAGATGAAGATAAGGAAGATACAACCGAAGATTCAATTCAAGAACAGTAAAAGAAAGGGAGAAAAATGGAAAAGATAATACCAAACAGATTGCAAAAAGGTGATAAGATTATGGTGATTGCACCGGCAAGAGGTGTCAAAATCATCGGCAAAGATGTGAGAGAAATAGCCAAACAGCGTTTAGAAAGCCTAGGAATGGAAGTTGTTTTTGCCCCCAATGCGATTGATGAAAACTGGGATTATATGGGGTCAAGCTCAATAGAAAAAAGAGTATCGGATATCCATACAGCGTTTGCCGATAAAAGCGTAAAAGGGATAATGACGATAATCGGCGGCGCTAATTCAAACCAACTGCTAAAGTATTTGGATTATGATTTAATTCGTCAAAATCCAAAAGTATTTTGCGGATTCTCAGATATCACAGCCCTAGAAAATGCTATTTTGGCAAAAACAGGCTTGATAACATATTATGGTCCACATTTTAGCTCATTAGGGATGAAAAAAGGATGCGATTATACCTTTGCACACTTTATCAAAATGTTGGTAGAAGACGGCAAAGATGATGTTGAGCCCTCTCAAATCTGGAGCGATGATTTGTGGTTTTTAGACCAAGACAAACGCGAGTTTGAAGCAAACGAAGGCTATTGGAATATTCACGAAGGCTCAGCCGAAGGAACAATCATTGGGGGAAACCTCGGTACATATAATCTCCTTCTCGGTACCTCTTTTCGCCCGAAATTTGAAAAGGACACCATATTGTTTATAGAAGATACGGAAGGAAGTTCTTTGGCAGATTTTGAACGTAATTTACAAGCGCTGATTTATCAAGATGACTTTGTAAATGTAAAAGGAATTGTAATCGGTCGTTTCCAAAAAGGTTCAAAAGTAACAAGAGAAGGTCTGGAGTTTATCTTAAACACCAAAGCGGAATTAAAGAATTTGCCGATTTTGGCCAATGTAGACTTTGGACACTCTGCACCCTTGTTGACCATACCTTTGGGTGGGCATGCAAAGTTAGAAAACGGACATTTATCTTATCATAATTAAAAAATAAAAAAAAAGCTGGCAGAAATGTCAGCCTTTTAATTTGTGGAAGAGTTATAAATTACCTTCTTTTTTTCTGCATAATGTCAAATATTTCCGCAAATTTTTGCGCTTGCGAAGCAGAGTTCCACCGTTGTGCAATCATCATAAGGTTTTGCCTGATTTGCTTAACAAAAGTAGGATCTTGCTCTAATCTTGTTAAGAGTTGTATAAATTCCTGCTCATCATGATAGAGCGGCAAACCCTCTTCAAAAATCTTATAAACAGCACTGTTAAAACGGAGCAACGGTACGCCGCCGTTTTCAATAATCTCAATAATTTTAGCATTGATAATTTCATCTCTAATGTTTTCATCACTCTGATCTGTCAGCACTGCGGAATATTGCGCAAAATCATCTAAAGAAGGAGATGAGCCTTTAATTTCATCTTTAGGCCAAAGAGCTTCAAATCCCTTTCCATAAACATCCAAACTATGTTGTTTTCGTCCGGCCAGATAGAGCGACAAAGAAAATCCGACATTATCTCCATAAAACATAGCTTTTCCGTTGGGCTGACGTTGAGGTAAAGATTTAATATTAAAAGCATCGGGGATAAAGGCCGTCCGCACGTTAATTGCCTTGAGATGATTAAAAGAGGCCATACTTTTAACCACAATCACATCAAAAGCTCTTAATAAAGCCACATCATCATCCTGGCGCACCACCGGAATCCATAAGATATTGATAGCATTGGTATCTAAAACCTTAGGCAAGTTATCCAAACTTTCCGCGATATAGAGATTAAAATTGCCGCTTTGCATTTTTTGTATATCCGACAAAGTAACCTCTTTTCCGATTTCCTGAAAGGCTTTTTGCAATTTGACTGCTTGACGATAAAGTTGCGCCATTTTGGAGGCTTGCACATTGATATAAATTTGCTTGTCAGACTGCGGAGTTTTATCTGATATTTGGGTGTCAGCAGCAGGGGCTGTGACTTTTTCTAAAACCTTGGAATACGAGAGCAATAACGCGCCACCCAAAAGTATGGCCAAATAAAGTAAAAGATATTTTTTCATTATTTATTTCTCCCGATATTTTCAAAAAGTTGTTTTAATTGCTGTCCTACCGCCACATTTGTAAAGCGATGTAATGTAATGTCTTGAGCTTGTTTTGCTTTTTTTAAGCGTTCTTCCGGATGAGCCAAATAATAGTCAACGAGTTGTTTAAATTCTTCTTTATTTTTATACATCGGAATAGCATCTCCAAAAATTTGCTCAATGTAGGGACTATATTCAGAAATAATAAAAGCGCCAACGGCAGAAGCATCATATAATCGGTTAATAACCAGCCCCATTTTTGCCAAATCATCCGGATGATCACTTAAAACGATTTTAGCCGAGGAGTAATAACGATTGAGATCATTATTGTCAATATACCCGCCTTTAATGTATTGGGCAGGGATTTTTCCTTCCCATTTAAGACCATAAACCGAGATATCGTAGCCGTTTTCAAGAGCATACGTAACACTAACTCGCTCATACCAAGGAGACCCGACAAAAAGTAATTCAGACTTAACACTGTCATCATAATCATATTTAAATTTATCAGGATTAGTAAATTGTGGCACAAAAACAGCGCGATGCCCTTGTTTTTGGAGCTCAGGAATAAGCGCCGCGGCAGGGGTGGCGATTAAATCAAAATACTGCAATTCATCATTAAGAGAAGCATCGGTGTTAAAATGAAATGTATCAGGAGTGTTTTTAAATTTTGCCGTGCTGGGGATTTCTGTCGGAAAATAAAGGTACATAATTCGGTTTTTATTTTCATCCTCAAATTCTGCACGGTTATACTTAAATTGCATATAAAGGAGATTTCCGGCCTGGTGATAAAAATCATCCGGATAAAATTGCCGATTGAAATAATACGTTCTGGTGTCAAACCCGCTTTTTTTCAACCCGTCCTCCAAATCCAATTCCAACCAATATTCACCGATATTGCGTGCTTCGGCAGGCCATGGACTTTTGATAACAAGTTTAGAATAGTCAAGCTGATTAGTGTTTTGCTTCTGAGGCCGAAGTGTTTTGACGGCGTCAATAATCTTTTGCGCTGCCAAATCTGAGGTAAAAAGACTTAGCGTAATTTCCTGAGCTTTTTTTGCTTTTTTAGCGCGCTCTTCAGGGTGAGCCAGATAATAATCAATAAGTTGCTTTAATTCTTCTTTAGATTTAAACATCGGGATGCTATCACCATAGAATTGCTCAATTTCAGGCATATAATCAGAAATAAGAAAGCCGCCGCTTGCCGTCACATCAAATACTCGATTGCTGATAAAACCGGCTTTTTTCATATCGGCTCGTGTATCATTTAAGACGATTTTGGCCGATGCATAATATTTATGGAGTTCCGAATTATCAATATACGTCCCTTTAACCATTTCTTTTGGGGCTTGATTTTCCCAGCCTTCACCAAACAGCGCAACATCAAAACCGGATTCTATCGCCCATTTGGCACTAATGCGCTCATATCCCGGCCTCCCGACAAATAAAATATCATAGGAAGTCTCCTTATCGTATTCATAAAAGAATTTGCGCGGATTAGTAAATTGCGGCACAAAGATAGTTTTAATCCCAAGTTTCTCAATTTCTTTTTGATAAGTAAGGGAAGCAACGGCAATAAGTTGAAAATCCCAAAGCTCCGTCTGCAAAGACATCCAATCCGGTTCAGAAACATTTTTAAGGTTATGATATTTTTGCATCTGCGCCGTTTCAAGCGGATAGTAAAGATACATCACGTTGATTTTATCAGGATAAACAGGCGGGTTAAAAGGGATAAAGCCGTGCATATACACATCAATCGGGGTATTTGAAGTATTTTCACTATAAAAATTTTCCATATAGGCCGGTTCAACAGAATATCCGATAGCTTCAAACCCACTTTTTAAATCTTGGCCTAAAATATAATCTCCCCAAGAAAACCAATTCTGACCGGCAGAAATTTTAAGCCCGATATCGGCGGCATTTGCCGTAGCGGCAAACCATAAAGAGAACACAAAAATCGTGAGCCGACTAGATACAGACATACTCAGGCCTTTTCATCGCTGACATGCATAAGCGAGTGCTCGGCATGCACGTTATACTTAAATATTTTATAGATGAAGTACAGCCCGATAGGGATAAAGATAAGGGCATAAATCCAAAAAATATCAATCACGCGAAGTCCGGTAGCTTCACCCTCATGCTCCAACAAAAATTTCGGAGCCATCAACATAATCGAAGTCATAAGCCGCCCCGTCATCATATTAACCGAAGATGAAAGCGAACGAATTTTCGGGTTGATTAAGCGATGTAACCGGCTGATGTGCGTGATGGTAAACATAAGTTGCAAACCGATGCAAACACATAAAAAGATAATAAAGAGCAAGCAATTAAGCGGGGAGATATGTCCCATTTTCATCAATATAAACGAAAGTGCACACCCGATAACCTCCATGGTAAAAGAGATGTTACCAAGATTAAACAAAGAAATTCTTTTAGCCATAGATGCTGCAAAATAGCTAAAGGACGAGCGAATAAGATTATTGATAAAAATAACCACGCCCATAACTTTAATATAATCAAGCCAATTTAAGCTGATGAGATAATTCCAGACAACATCACCGAAAACTCGAGCATCCCAACCGATTGAATCTGCTAAGTCGGTTAAAGAAACCGAAGGGTTGATGCCGGAGCTTTTCATAAGCGGTTGAAAACTCCAAAAGAAAAAGTGAGATACACCAACCATAAATCCGGAGAACAAAACTAAATAGCAATATTTGCGAGATTTAAGAATATAGCGCACAGCCACCCAAAATCTTTTCAATCTGTCTTTAAGTGAAATAACAGCGTTTAGAGAAGGCTGATGCGCATTAGGAAGAAGTGCAAGCAATAAAATAGCGGTGGAATAAATCACAAATTCAGCAATTAACAACACATGAGAGCCGAGTTTTTCGTAGAGCCCGGCACCAAGAAGGGCAGCGATTCCCGTTCCGATATACATAGCGGCATTAAAGTTAGAATAAGCCTTAACCATTTTGGCTTCTTCTTTATTGTGTTTTAGAATATCATAAATAAAAGAGGAAGAAACCGAATCAAAACAAGCCTTAGAGCAGGCATAAAGAAATTCACCGATAAGAATAATTTCAAACCCGCGGAAGAAAATCCACAAAAACAGCCGTCCGAGAAAGAGTGCATAGGCGGTAATCAAAATATATTTTCTGGGAAAGATATCTCCGAGATATCCGGCTGGAATTTCAAACAAAAAAGCAAAAAAGACAATTAAGCCCTGAATAAGATAAAAATCACCGACAGTCAGTCCATTTTCTTGATAAAAGAACAACAAAACCGGCAATAAAAAAAGTTGTGACCGCAAAAAAGCTGCAATATTGTACATACTAAGCGGAACAAAAGATAAATATTTACTCATAGACTTAACTCTTTCTCTTTAAAGCATTTTATAGTCCATATCCTTAAAAACGGAAATAATATGGAATAAGTGTGCTTATTTGTCTTGTGTTATAGAATAGTTGTTATAGTATACGAACAAGGTTAATATAATTTTAAGGTAAGGACTATGGAAAAAGGTAATTACACACAAGAAGATAAAGAATTTATGTGCTTAACAAATCAATCCCGCAATCCGTCGCGGATGATAGAGCTCGTTAACTTCATCAAATTGAACGGATATAAAAAGATTGGCATTGCCTCTTGTTTTTCGGTTAAAGATTTTGCGGAAAAATTAAAAGCAATGCTAAAAAAAGAAGGAATTGAATCTGTTATTGTTAATTGTAAAGAGTCCGGATTAGACGCCTCAGAGTTATCACCGGAACTCTCCGGCGCCTCTTGCGATCCAAAGTCTCAAGCCGAATATTTGAATAAAGAAAAGACAGATTTTAATATCAATTTCGGTTTATGTTTGGGACATGGAATTTTGTTTCAAAAATATTCAGAAGCGCCTGTGACCACATTGTTGGTAAAAGACGCATGCCACGAACATAACATTATGGAAAATTTTGTATAAAGCATGAAAAAACTGGCAGTTGGGATAGGATTATTTTTCGTAGTCGGAGCTTTGCTGTATACCGGATACAGATATATCTATGCGAAAGAATATACTTTAAGTATTACGGCCATCATGAAAAATGAAAAGCCATACTTAAAAGAATGGATTGAATATCACAAACTGCAAGGGGTAGAGCATTTCTATTTATGTGACAATGATAGTACGGACGGAAGTCACGCCTATCTGCAGCCCTATATACAACAAGGCCTGATAACCTATATTCCGATGACAGGAAAAAATCAGCAACTGGTCTGCTATGATAAAGTAGTCAAAGAATATGGTGCTAAAAGCAAGTGGATGGCATTTATTGATTTAGATGAATTTTTAGTGCCGCTCAAAGCAGATAATATGATAGACTTTTTGCGAGAATTTGAAGATGTTGCCGAGGTCAGCCTGCAATGGATGAATTATGGCGATAATGGCCTGTTTAAACGCCAAGAAGGCTTGGTAACGGAAGCCTTTACATCTCACGGCGCCAAACTCAATCACACGGTAAAATCAATAGTACGTCCGGATTCGGTGATTGATTTTAAGGCTTTCGGAGCCAATCATTATATACCGGTCAGAGGTAAAAGCGTAAACGAGTATCATAAGCCGGTCAGCTATATGCTGAGTTTTAATATTTCTGGAGACAAAGCAAGAGTAAATCATTATGTAACAAAATCATTTGCAGAGTTTTTAAATAAGAAAAAGCGCGGACATCCTGAGGGAACAGCAATAGATTTTAGGTATTACTTCTTTCATAATGAAAATGATGTAAAAAATGATACGAGCATGCAGCGCTTTTTGCCACGGTTAAAACAACAAATGGCAGAAAGTCCGTTGGCAGATATAGAAATTCCAGAAATAGCCGAGCTTCCGGAAACTTTTGCAGATTTTTATTTTACCCCGGAAGAAGCAAGCCAAATCTTAAATCGGCACATAGAAGAGCCGATGAGTTTTTATGAAGTAGAGCAGGGCTACAAAGCGAAAACATATCCGTCATACAAAAAAGAATAAAAAAGGAAACACATGATAAAACTGGAAAAAATAACGGTTCAAATAGCTTCAAAATTTTTATTGGAAGAGGCTTCCGCGCAAATATCCGACGGGCAAAAGATAGGTATCGTCGGCCATAACGGCTGTGGAAAAACTACCTTGTTTAGAGTCTTAAAAGGCGAGTTGGATGTAAACAGTGGCGAAGTACAGTGTAGCAAAAACCAGTTAAAAGCCTTTGTAGAACAAGAAATAAAAGAAGCCGATTTGCAAAAGCCGATATTGGAATATGTTTTAAGCAAAGATAAACGATTGATGGCTTTACGTGAACGAGAAAAGACCGCCAAACCTGAAGAATTGCCCGAAATAATGGAACAATTATGGATAATGGAGTCCGATTCGGCAGAAGCCAGAACCGCAGAAATTTTAATAGGCCTGGGTTTCAATCAAGAAGATTTAGAAAAGCCGGTAAAAGACTTTTCCGGTGGATGGCAAATGCGTTTGAACTTGGCCGGAGCATTGTTTCAGCGTTCCGATATCTTGTTTTTGGATGAGCCGACAAACCATCTGGATTTAGAGGCGATTGTGTGGCTTGAGAGTTATCTGCAAAAATATAAAGGAACAGTATTGCTGATTAGCCATGACCGGGATTTTCTAAACAATGTATGTGAAGGTATAATCCATTTTGAAGGCAAAAAACTGGTCCAGTACGGGGGCAATTATGATACTTTTGCCCGCCAATATGCACAAAAGATTGAGTTGGTGGATAAGCTGATAAAAAAACAAAACGAACGCAAAGCGCATCTTCAGTCATATGTAGACCGATTCCGTTATAAAGCGACCAAAGCGCGCCAGGCACAAAGCCGCCTGAAAATGCTAGAAAAAATGGAAGATATAGAAGAAGTCGCGCAAGATAAAGAAAGCAAGTTTTTGTTTCCGGATATAAAACCCATGCCATCCCCTCTGATAACTGTAGAAAATGGAGTTGTGGGTTATGGTGATAAGGTTGTGTTACGGAAATTAAATTTTTACATCAATCAAGATGATAGAATTGCCTTGCTAGGGAAAAACGGTAATGGTAAATCAACACTAGTAAAAATGCTATCATCACATCTACCCATGATGGAAGGAACGATGAGAAAAAGCGGTAAACTCAAAATCGGGTACTTTAATCAAAACCAAACCGAAGAATTGCCGCTGGATTTGACTCCCACCGAATATATGAAATCCCTAGAGCCGGAAACACCCGAGAAAAATATCCGTGCACATCTTGGGCACTTTGGCCTAGAGCAAGAAAAAGCCGTGACACAAATTAAAGCATTATCCGGTGGTGAAAAAACAAGATTGCTGTTTGCGCGAATTTCCATAGATAAGCCGGAATTATTGATTTTTGATGAACCGACCAACCATCTGGATATGGAGGGAAGAACCGCCCTAGCGGAAGCCTTAAACGCATATAATGGAGCTATTATTTTAATTTCGCACGATTTCCATTTATTAGAAATGGTCGTAGACAATCTTTGGTTGGTACATAATCATACCTGCACCGCCTTTGATGGGGATTTGGAAGATTATCGTTCTTTTTTATTAAATAAGCAAAGAAAGACAGAAAAAAAAATGGAACAAAAAGAAATAAAAACGCAGCCCAAACCTTCAACACCTCCCACAGAAAAAAATCCCATAAACAATAAGCAAGACCGCAAAGTCAAAGCGGAGCTGCGCCAAATTGAACAAGAATTAAATAAATTGGAAGCTAAAAAAGCGGAATTATTACAAAAGTTTGCTCAAGTTTCCGGCAGCGAAGTCGCCAAAATACAAATAGAACTATACAACTTGGAAAAAGAAATAACCGCCACAGAAGAGAAGTGGATGGAACTGAGTGAAACTTTAAATTAGTAAGCGTTATTTACTCTCACAAAATATTTGACAAATCAACAAAAATAGATACAATTCACGCCAGTTAACAATTATTGTATCACTTAAATTATAATGTTTTATGGATAGATTGATGTCTTGGAGATTGTCGCGTATAAGCGAACGCTCCGCATGGAAAAAGGTATGTAGTGCAGATGGCTTCATGGCTATAGTGGGGCTTATAGTCAGCATTTTATGTATAATATTTCTATTACCAGATACAGATATGCAAATGTTTGTATGGTTAATGTTTGTTTGTGGAATATTTTTCATTTTACAAGGACTATCGCTGGTATTGTGCGCAGATGATTACTTTTCAGTGCAGATGGGAACTAGACGGTGCAAAGTTTATGTTTACCGCATAGAGCATAAATATCGCCCCGCAACGTATGAAATTCTGATTCAGACAAAAAAATCAGAATATATGGTGTTTGCAAGCAAGTATAATCGGAAAATTTATGCCGGAAGCAACAATGCTTTCATCTATAGCTCCAAAAGCAATGACGGAGAAGAGATATGGATGCTTATAAATAAGTATAGCGAAGATATCCAAGAGCTCGGACAAAGAGTAGGAGAAAATGTTTTTTTATCGCCTAAAAATAAAGCTGATGAAAAGATTATTTTAAATATCCTACAGGACGATGGATACACAGAAATCTCAGCCGATAAATACACTTGCGAAAATATCTTAGTGCCTGAAAAGGATGAGATAGAAGTGATTTATAACGGAGAAGTAATACGAGCGGGTGTCCCAAATGAGTATCTAATCATAAAAGATGATGACAGATATCAAGTTTGGGGAATTTATAGCGATGAGAAACATAATCCATCATGCTATGCATTGTCTGTATCATCTGTCATTTTTCATGAAGGTATGGAAACTGTTATACTTCTTGGTAAACACTTTGAGTACACAGAATTATATCGAGGAATGTCTCTGGGAAGAAAATCAACAACGCTGATTTGTGAAGTGTATGACAAAGAAGGTTTTAGCGGAGTATATGGAACAGTACGCCGTTTCAATCCCAAAACAAAAACGTTGGATAAACTGTATGATGGCGCAATTTTGGGTATTTTATTTGAAGATGGCGAAATATATGGTGAATCCGGACAGGTGTTCAAACCTTGATTTGAAAACAAAAAATCCCCTGAGCTTGCAAGCTTCAGGGGATGATTTTTTTAAGCCCATTTATTTATAGCTATTGATTTTGTTTTGTAGCTCATCAAAACTACGTCCATAAAAAGGCTCTCCGTTAATAAGCACCATAGGAACGCCGTTAATTCCCAAAACTTGCGATAAAGCATCAATATCTTGAATCCCACGACGGATTTCCTTTTGCTCCATCATTTGTTTAATTTCGTCAACATTAAGTTCTTCATCAGCAAGAATTTGGTTAATTGTCTCTTCGTTCATTTCAGGAAGTGTCATAATGCCTTCAAAAACTTCCACAAATTTACCCTTTTGAAAAGCGGCCAAAGAAGCTTTTGCGGCGTATGGTGAATGTTCGCTCATGAAAAAGAGCGGATTAAAGACGAATTTAACATCGGGATTGTTTTTAATCAATTGAGCCATAACCGGAGCCAAAGCTTTGCAGTGTCCACAAGCAAAATCAAAAAACTCAACAACCGTCACTTTAGCATTTTTCGGGCCGGCATAAGGCGCAATGTTACTGTTTTTCATTTCATCCCAATGATCCAAATAGATTTTGTTGGGATTGTTTTCTTCAACAGCAGCACTTTCTTGTTGTTCACCATTTTGTGCATCAAGCGTTTCTTGCTTGTGTTGTTGAGCCGCCTTAAAAGCATCACTATCCAAAACAAGTTTGGCAATATTTTCTTTATTCTGTTGAATGTAATTTTCAATAGCTTGGTTCATCATTTGTTCTTGTTGCGCATTTTTTTTCGGACAATGCGCATCGGCATAAAGAACAGCGGTGGCTCCAAGCGCAGCAACAATCAAAACCATTAAATATTTAAAAAAGATTTTCATAACACCCTCACAAACATATCAAAAACACGTCTAAGTTTAGCGTCATTTACCATAGATGCAATATTTTTTAAGCACAATCATCAAATTTTCGCAATAAAAAAGCCCGTCCTCAAAGAGAACGGGCCGGAGTGCAATCGAATAAAATTATTTTGCATTATCGATAGCGGTCTGAATAGTAGCAGCATCAATAGCTTGCAATGCTTCACCATTCATAATCAAAGTCGGTACGCCACGAATTTGAACTTTTTGAGAAAGTGCAGAAATGTCAGAAATTTCTTTTGCAATTTCATCACTTTCCATTAACTTCTTTGTTTTTTCAACATCAAGGCCGGCTTTTTTGATAATTTCATCAATAACAGCGGTTGTAACTTGACCGTTATGAGTTAACAAAGCTTCATAAACTTCCAAGAATTTACCTTGTTTATTAGCAGCCATAGCAGCTTTAGCAGCAGGCATAGAACCCAAGAAAGTTACTGGTTTGAAAACAACTTTAATATCTTTATTAGCTTTAATAACTTTCAAAAGTTCAGGAGCTAAACGTTTGCAGTAGCCGCAGTTGAAATCAAAGAATTCAACGATAGTAACTTTTGCATCCTTTGGTCCAACAAAAGGAGAACCTTCATAAGAACTTAAATCTTTCCAGTTAGCCTTATAAAGTTCGGCAATACGTTTTTGAGCTTCAATTTGTTCTTGTTGAGCAGCCAATTCCAAAGCTTCACGAACCTTGCTCGGATTATTCATCAAATAATCTTCAATAGCCTGGTTGATATCTTGAGAACCGGCAGAAGCAGAAGTTGACATTTTAGAATCTGAAACAGTAGAGCAGAGAGCGACAGACACAACAACGCTCGCAATAACAGATACCAAAACGGTAATAATATTATCTTTTTGCATATTTCCCATCCTTAAAAAATGTTATATAACCCTTAAAAAGTAGGAGAATAAAAAAATAAATGCAAGTCAAAAATAAAAATATGTTGACAAAGTGCACCGGTTTAAAATCAAATAAACAATAATAGGGAAAAAAAGACGATTCTGAAAAGATAAAAGGAAGGGAACAAAAGATAAATGTTTAATGTGAAGATATCATTATTTGCGCGAACCAGAGATTTGGAACATAATATAGACAGCCTCCACGATAAAATAATCGAAATGACCATGGTCTTCAAAGAAGCCGTGAGTATATATTTACAAGAGCAGCGCAGTGAAAAATATCGTCACACCAGCAAAAAAATAAAGATAATAGAGCATGATTCGGATATTTTGCGCCGCGAGATAGAAAGTAAACTCTACGAACAAAATTTAATACCGGATTTACGCGGAAACATTTTGGAGTTGGTAGAAAATTTGGATAGGGTCATCAATCTGTTTGATGAAGTTGCTCATAAATTTTATATAGAGCGTCCAAATATTCCTGAAGAATATCATGCTCAACTGCAAGAGCTGGTCGGCCAAGTTGCAGATTGTGCCGAAAATATGGCAATAGCTTCCAGAGCCTTTTTCAGAGATTTGGTGACACTTCGCGATTATTCCAAAAAAGTTTATTTACTGGAACATCAAAGCGATAAAACCGCAGCCAAATTGCGTAATGAAGTTTTTGATTCAGACTTAGATTTAGCGCACAAAATGCAAATAAATAATTTCATTGAAGAAGTAGCTGATATTGCGGATTTAGCTGAAGACTGCATTGATGCTTTGCTTATCTTTGCCATCAAACGGGAAATTTAAGCGATGCTGGAATATCTGTTCTTTTTATCAAGTGGATTATTTCTCGGGTGGTCATTAGGCGCTAACGATGCGTCCAATATTTTTGGTACGGCTGTTGGTACAAAGATGCTACGCTTCACAACAGCGGCCGTGATTGCCAGTATATTTTTAGTATTGGGCGCTGTGTTTAGCGGTCAAAATACGGCGGAAACATTAAATACATTAGGTGAGGTAAATACTCTGCCAGCCGCATTTACCGTGTCATTGTCATCAGCATTAGCCGTACTGATGATGCTAAAATCCGGCATAAGTGTATCCATCTCACAGGCAATTGTGGGGGGAATTATCGGCTGGAACGTCTATAATCACAAACCAACCGATACGGAAACCTTAACCAACATTTGTGCGACATGGATATTCTGCCCGATAATTTCAGGCTTTATAGCCGTCGGTTTATATATTTGCGTGAAAAAGCTCCTGCATCATAGTAAAGTGCACATCTTGTGGCAAGATATGGCCGTACGCGTAGGAATGGTCTTAACCACAGCACTGGGAGGTTTTGCGCTGGGAGCAAATAATATGGCAAACGTTGTGGGTGTATTTATAGATTCGAATGTCTTGGAGCCGATAAAATTAGGGACATTTTATACCTTAAGCAGTATACAAGTTCTTTTTTTATTGGGAGCTATTGCCGCATGTGTCGGGATATTTACATATTCGCAACGAGCTATTCGCACGGTAGGTAAAAATGTATTGTCATTTTCGCCGACGGTGGCATGGATTGTTATTTTATCACAATCTCTGGTGTTGATTTTGTTTTCATCAGAAAGTTTGGAGCGTTTTCTCATTTCCATGAATTTGCCGCCGATACCGGCTGTTCCTGTTTCCAGCACCCAAGCCGTGATTGGAGCGATCGTGGGGATAGGCTTGGTAAAGGGCGGCAAGGGAATTAAATGGAGTCTGATATTGCGCGTGGTATCGGGCTGGATAGCCACCCCGATAATAGCGTTTGCCCTAAGTTTTATTTCGCTGTTTTTCATGGAAAATGTATTTAAGCAAACCATATTTATCCCATAAGGAGCAAAAAATGCCGCAAATATTACAGAAAATATATCAAAAGTTTCCGGCATTTTTTTTACTGGGGCACCTGGCTTATGGGTTACTTTTTTGTTTGTATATTGCCTGGAAAACAAACACCTTAGGCGGAGATACACTGGAGCATATTCACTCCTCGTGGTTAGTGTATGCAAATTTTATCCCATACAAAGATTTTTTTCAACATCATAACCCTCTGTTATGGTATTTGTTTGCCCCCTTTGTCGGGTTGCACGCACAAGGATTGGATGATAATATCATTACGGCCACGGTTGTGAGCGCGGCAATAGTAAGTTCGTTTTTGAATTATTACTTTTTATATTTGATAGCCTCGCGTTTTTTAACCGATAAATTGGGTGGAATAATTGCGGCAGCTATAGCATTGACGCCATATGTTGTCGTATCGGTTGTAAACTTTCGACCGGATAATTTTATGATGACGGCTTTCTTTGCCGGCCTTTACTTTTATCTTTGCCATATTAAGGAACAAAAAATAAGTCAGTTAAGCATAGCGATGTTGTTATTTTGGGTATCGTTTATGTTTTTGCAAAAAATCATTTTTGCTCTGGCGGTGTTAGCTTTGGTGACCTTTTATTTACTATATAAAAAAGTCATCAGGTGGAAAGCCGTCATCTACGCCATGCTTTTGCCGGTAGGCTTGAGCCTCGGTTATGCCTTGTATTTATGGTACAATGATATTTTGGCAATTTGGTTCCGTTCAAATTTTATTTTTAATCTCTACATACCGGATTTATTTGCCGAAGAGCGTAGGCAAGGGATGATTTGGCCGGAGTTGAAATTGTTATTGGTCGGAAGTTTCTTAGCGATAATTTGCTTTATACGTCAAAGAAATATTTATTTTAATATACTGACCATATTATTTCTAACGGAGCTGGCGCAACGCTTGCTGTATTTTTCTGCTTTTGCCTATTATTTTTATTTGCTGATATATTTAGCGGCGATACTAAGTGCAATGTTTTTAGAGGAAAAAGTGTTCAAGAAACATTTTGCCTTAATTTATCTGCTCATAGCAGCCCTTGCATTTTGTATGTATAAACCATCTGTATATAATGGAAATTTGGGAGATAAAGTTGGACGCTTTTATGACCCGTTGAATAAAAAAATCGTTCGTGTCACAACGCCATGCGATTACGTCATCAACGGAGATGGTAATTTGTATAACTTATATAATCGCGACCCGCATTACTATTGGAATTTACTCGGACAGTTAGACGTTATCGGGGCAAAGGTAGGCATACATCCGCTAATGGATATAAATGCAGTCATTAAGACATATAAGCCAAAAATTATCTATGTCGCGCCGTATAAAGATAAATATTTTGCCGAACGCGGCATAGATAAAAATGTCCATACACCGGATATGAATTTTATAAATAAATATTACAAGCCCTTTGATAATTCCAACGTCATATACATTTTAAAACCGGAATATAGCCAATTAAAATGTGATTTTGACTATAAAAAGCGATATTACCGTGCTTATGACTAAATATCAAAAGGAATAGGGAACGGATAGAAATACTTCTTTCTCAAAAGATGAAAGACTATGCGCAAATAAGAAAGACAGTAAAAACAGCCTTTCTTATCTATCGTAAAAACTCCATATGCTTTTGAGGATAACCGCTTTCTTATCTGTCGGCAAACTGACTTCATTATTTCAAGGCAAGAAGTAGCCCCTAAATATCCAAATCCTCGGCAAACTTAGCTCGTTCAATAATAAATTTGAAACGTTGTTCCGGATCTTTCCCCATCAAACGCTCAACCTGACGTCTGGTTTCAAAGGCTTCATCGCGAGCCTCTTCCGTATTAGCCGTCGGCACAACAACACGCAACAAAACACGATTATTTTTATCCATGGTTGTCTCGCGAAGTTGCAAAGCGCTCATTTCACCCAAACCTTTAAAGCGGCTGATATCCGGTTTTTGATTAGCTTTGGCTTTGCTTAAGATTTTATCTTTTTCCTCATCATCCAGAGCATAGTAGTTTTTGCCTCCAAAAACGATTTTATAAAGAGGCGGTGTTGCAATAAACAAATGCCCATTTTCAATTAACTTCGGCATATATTGATAAAAGAACGTCATCAATAGCGAGGTAATATGCGCACCGTCAACATCAGCATCGGTCATGATGATGATTTTTTCATAACGCAAATTTTCCTCTTTATAATTATCCTTCGTGCCGCAACCCAGCGCCTCAATCATATCTTTAATTTCTTGGTTTTGTGTAATTTTATCAAGGCTTGCGCTGGCAACATTAAGAATTTTACCACGTAGCGGCAGAATGGCCTGTGTCATACGGTCACGTCCTTGCTTAGCAGAACCGCCCGCGGAATCTCCCTCAACGATAAAAATTTCAGTATCTTCAGCCGCAGATTTAGAACAATCGGCAAGTTTCCCCGGAAGACGCAATTTCTTTGTTGGAGACTTACGGTTTTGTACTTTTTCTTCTTTTCTTTTTTTGCGTAATTCCGCTCTGTCCACAACATATTCAATCAACGCGCTGGCATTTTCTTTATCAGAAGAAAGCCAGTGGTCAAAAGAATCTTTAACGGCTTTTTCAACCAAATAAGCAGCTTTTGTGGAGGTTAATTTGTCTTTCGTTTGCCCTTGAAATTGCGGATCACGAATAAAGACTGAAAGCATAATCGCCGCGTCGCTTAAAAAGTCTTCAGCCGTAATACCGGCCGCTTTTTTAATATTGGCCATATCGGCATATTCTTTAAGCCCTTTGAGTAAGGCTGTACGGAAGCCTTGTTCGTGCGTACCGCCTTGCGGCGTAATAACCGTATTACAATAAGAAGAGCAAAAACCTTTTTCATCTTCAGGCCACGTAATTGCCCACTCAACTTTACCTTCATCACCGGCAAGATCTGCTTCCCCAAAGAAAGGAGCGCGATTTATCGTTGGTCTTGTCCCGATTTGATAATTTAAGAAATCAAGTAATCCGTTTGGAAAGTTAAATTCCGTTTCTTGAGGAATTCCGTCAGATTCGGTCAAAAGCTCCGGAGCGCACTTCCAAAAGATTTTAATTCCCTTAAAGAGAAAAGCTTTAGAGCGAGCCATACGATAAACCTTCGCCGGTACAAATTTATTATCAGCACCAAAAATCTCTTCATCAGGTAAAAAGGTGATGCTTGTACCGCGGCGATTAGGGGCATTTCCGACCAAAACCAGAGGAGTGAGAGGTTTGCCGCGAGAATATTCTTGACGATAAAGTTTTTTATCACGAGCAACTTCAACCACAAGTTTAGAAGAAAGCGCGTTGACCACAGATGAACCAACACCATGTAAACCACCGGAAACTTTATAAGCATTACCGCCAAATTTACCACCGGAGTGCAAAGTTGTCAAAATAATTTCAAGAGCAGATTTTCCCGGAAACTTCGGATGGTCATCAACAGGAATACCACGTCCGTTATCGGTAATGGTTACGGAATAATCGGCATTGAGTGTAATGTCAATTCTCGAAGCATAACCAGCGACAGCTTCATCCATTGAGTTGTCCAAAATTTCCGCGACCAAATGGTGCAAAGCCTGTTCATCGGTGCCGCCGATATACATACCCGGACGATGTCTGACTGGATCAAGCCCTTCCAGAACTTCAATATCACGAGCTGAATATTCTTCCTTAACAGCCGTTGCGGAATTTTCAAACAAATCACTCATATTTTTCCTCAGATTAAGACAAAAACACATATATAAACTGGCAGAAATATATAAAAAGAAAAGCGCGAATACAAGCAAAAACTGGAAATCTTAAACAGAAATTTACAAAATATGACGGGATGAAGAAAAGAAATACACAAAAAACTTGCTTTCTGTCAAAAGATGGTGTATAGAACGAAAGAATTTTGTATTATTTGTATAACTTTAATTTTTTATTTATTATGTCAAAAGGTCCAATTACAGCTTGTGTCACAAGAATTGACATCGCTGGAGGTTTTCAGTCAATCAAAGTAAAGAGTTATATTTTGCAGAAGGAGGATTTGGTTGTTCTTCCGATTTCAGCAGATATAAGTAAGTTAAAATGCGGCGATTACATCACGTATTACCGTGCGGATGAGCAAGAGATTACGTCGATGGAGCAGACTGATGAAGAACGCGTTGTTCTGGTGTTTTCTCAAAAGATGGAAGACGACAAATCTAAGAATGGTTCAAAAGTCTTTTGGATATCCAAAGGAGAAAAGCTTCCCGCTTTGGAAAAAGTTTTGGTGCAAGATAAGCTTCCACGCGTCATAACGATTTTGCTGGGTTTGTCAGCTTATTATGGATTACGTGAAGATTTTGCAAAAGAGGCTTTGAACATTTTACGGATGTCGCAAGATCCGGAGGCTATAGACGCTTTGTTTTCGGTAAGTGCAAACACATTAAGGGATTTGCTGGGTGAAAAGTTTTCTGCCGTATCGGTACAAATTGCCGATTCGCTGATAGGTTTGGCTTTGGCCGATGGAGATTTGGAACACCCACGCAAACGAGAACTTCGCCAAATTTTGATGCTGGCAACGCTGCATGGAGAACCTCACCAAAAGATTTACGATTTTATTTCAAGTTACGAAAGAGAGTAAAATTGAGAGTAATATTGTAAGTCAAAGGCCCAAGAACCGCATTTTCTCAACAAAGAGAATGCGGTTTTTTTATGTAAAAACAAAGAAAAAATTGAATAAAAAGTTAAAAAAGAGTTGCAAAATAAATAAAAATAAGATATAAAGCACGCGAAAAACAGCAATGGTGCTGTTTTTTATATAATTCACACGCAGAGAAAGCGTCGGCAGAACTTAAGTAATTAAGCAAAGCTACACGCTCCGGTGTCTGGAATATTCTGGGCCGATATTCTGCGGAGGTTTAACCGGAAAATAAGGAAAAATAAAATATGACACTTCCTACATTTACATTACGTCAGCTTGTAGAAGCCGGCGTACACTTCGGACACCACGCACGTCGTTGGAATCCGCAAATGGCACCATACATTTATGGTAAAAAAGATAATGTTCACATTATAGACCTTCAAAAGACATATCCAATGTTGTATACAGCATTGGCAGTAGCACGTGACGTTGCAGCAAAAGGCGGAAAAGTATTGTTCGTCGCAACCAAACGTCAAGCACAAGATATTGTTAAAGAAAGTGCTGAAAGATGTGGACAGTACTATGTTAACTATCGTTGGTTAGGTGGTATGTTGACCAACTGGAAGACAGTTAACAAGTCAATCAACCGTCTCGTTAAATTAAACGAAATGGAAGAAAAGAACGCATACGAAGGGTACACCAAAAAAGAAATGCAAAACATCAAAAAAGAACAAGAAAAGCTTGCTCTTTCTTTGGATGGTATTAAAAACATGGGTGGTCAACCGGATTTATTGTTCGTAATTGACACTCCGAAAGAAGCATTAGCCATCAAAGAAGCTAAAAAATTGGGTATTCCTGTAATTGGCATTACCGATACAAATGCAAATCCGAATGATGTAGATTATCCTGTACCGGGAAATGATGATGCAATTCGTGCAATTCAATTGTACTGTGAATTGATGTCATCAGCCATTTTGGATGGTATGCAAGCAGAAGTTGCAGCACAAGGCGTTAAAGTTGACGATGTCGTTGCATCATCTGATAACACATTTGAAAATGTAGAAAACGCTTAATTTAGGATTAAGTAAAAACGGCGGTGGCGTAAAGCTGCCGCCGAGTTGATGTATTAAAGACAATCAAGACAAGGGGAAAAAGAATGGCAGAAATTACCGCAGCTATGGTAAAAAGTTTAAGAGAGACCTCTGGTGCCGGCATGTTGGATTGCAAAAAGGCGCTGGTAGCAACAGAAGGTAATATGGAAGAAGCAATAGACTGGCTTCGTAAAAAAGGTTTAGCATCTGCAGCCAAAAAAGCAAGTCGTATCGCAGCAGAAGGCTTAGTTGCAGTATATGTAGAAGGAAATGCCGGAGCAGTTGTTGAAGTAAATTCAGAAACAGACTTCGTTGCAAAGAATGATATTTTCCAAGATTATGTAGAAAATTCAGCCAAAGCTGCATTAGCTGTAAAAGGTGACATTGAAGCATTAAAATCATACACATGTCCGGTATGCGGCAAAGAAATGGGCTGCATTTTAACAGATATGATTGCAAAGATTGGTGAAAATATGAATTTGCGTCGTGCGGCATATTTAAGTGTCAATAATGGTGTTGTATGTTCATATATTCACAATGCCGTACGTCCGAATGTTGGCAAAATTGGTGTATTGGTTAGCTTAGAAGGTAATGCTGATAAAGCAAAGATGCAAGAATTGGGTAAACACATTGCTATGCACATTGCCGCAACAAATCCGATAGCAATGACCATTGCAGAAGTACCGGCAGAAGCCGTTGAGCATGAAAAGAATATTTTCAGCGAACAAGCCTTAGCATCTGGCAAACCGGCAAATATTGTAGAAAAGATGGTAGAAGGCCGTATCCGTAAATATTATGAAGAAGTAGTTCTTGAAGAACAAGCTTACATCATGGATCCAGAAAAGAAAGTTAAAGATGTCATTGCAGAATATGCAAAAGGATATAATGCAGATATCAAACTTGGCGGTTTTGTATGCTTCAAACTTGGTGAAGGCTTACAAAAGAAAGAAGAAGACTTCGCTGCAGAAGTTGCTGCACAATTAGGTAAATCCGCATAAGTTTATCCTTGAAGGAAATAAAAAACAGGTTCTCACAAGAGAACCTGTTTTTTTTGATATGATAACTAAAAAAAATCTTGAACAAACAAAGGTAGAGTTTCTGCAACGCGGCCTTGTATAAAAATGTCAAAATTATCAAAGTTAGCAGGACGTTCCAAATTTAAGGCGACAGTCAAAGCATGATGTTGCTTAGCTTCACAAACAAAAGAAGAAGCCGGAGGGATGGTGCCGGACGTACCCACAGCAACGAATAAATCTACATTTTTAAGCAAATTTTCAATTTGTGAAGAAAAGAAAATCTCTTCTCCAAAAAAGACAATGTTCGGTCTGAGCTTCCCTTTGCAATAAGGACAAGATGAATTGGGCGTTGAATATCCCCAAGTTTCAGAAATTTTCCCGCAAGACAAGCACTTGAGCTGGTTAATCTGACCATGAATATGCCAAACATTTTGAGTAGACGCTTTTTCGTGCAGAGTATCAATATTTTGGGTAATAACATGAACATCTGCAGAAATTTTCTGTTGCAAATAAGTGATAGCCAAATGCGCGGGATTAGGTTGAGCCACAAACATTTGTTGCCGTAGTTCATTATAAAATTGGTGCACCAAGGGAGGGTTCTCTTCAAAACCACAGAGAGAAGCCACCGTCTCGGCATCATATTTATTCCATAATCCATCGGCATCACGAAAAGTCGCCAAACCGGATTCTTCGGAAATACCGGCGCCGGTTAAAAAAACAATTTTATGATAAATATTTTGCATAAAAAAATTTTTTAAAAGAGGTTCGGTCCTTTCCTAATCCTCTGAATAATAAAACATAAATTTAAGAAAACAAAAATATCATACGTCGTAAATAAATACTGTCAAGAAAGAAAAGAGGATAGAGAAAGTGAAAACATTGACATAACAGGGAGGTGTTGCTAAATTAACACGCAAGTTAAACAAAGGGGAAAAATAATGCTATTTAGTAAAGCGTTCATTTTAGGTATTGGGTTAATCGGCTCGTCACTGGCACGAAATTTAAAAGAAAAACAACTGGTGAAGACATTGGTTGTGTATGATAAAAATAAAGAAAATTTAGAAAAAGCAAAAAGTTTAAACCTAGCGGATGTTTATACAACAAGCATTGAAGAAGGTGCAAAAGACGCTGATTTGATTATTTTAGCAACGCCGGTATGTTCGTTTGGCGAACTGGCAAAAGAAATTGCCAAATATATCAAAAAAGGCGCGATTGTGAGCGATGTCGGTTCGGTGAAACAATATAGTCTGCAAGAAATTGAAAAATACCTCAATAAAGCGACAGGCACTATAGTTGTGGGTGGCCATCCGGTTGCAGGAACTGAAAAATCAGGCCCCGAGAATGGTTTTGCATCATTATTTAAAGGCCGCTGGTGCATCTTAACCCCAGATGAAAATTCCACACCGGAAGCAATAGAAAAATTAACCAAAATGTGGGAAAGCTGTGATATGAAAGTGGATACCATGGCGCCTGCACACCACGATAAAGTAATGGCAGCCGTATCCCATTTGCCGCAGCTTATTGCATATTCTATCGTTGTAACGGTGGCGGATTTAGAAGGTTATGAGCATAAAGAGATAATCAAATATTCCGCCGGAGGTTTTCGTGATTTCACGCGTATTGCCGGCTCAGACCCAACCATGTGGCGCGACATATTTTTGACCAACAAACAAACGGTTTTAGAGTTGATACAAAGGTTTATAGAAGATTTGGTGGCTCTAGAAAGAAATATCCGCTGGGATGAGGGGGATAAAATGTTTGAGTTATTTAAGCGTACCCAAAAGATACGAAAAGATGTCATCGAGGCCAAACAAGATCAACCGGAACATGAAAAACGTATTTTAGAAGAATTACACCGCAAACAAGCCTAATTGATAGAGAAAAAGTAACTTTGAAAAAAGATTGACAACAGAAAATAATCAACTACATTATTAGAAAATAAAGTTTTAGAGGAGATTTATGATGTACAAAACAATGTTAGGAATAGCATGCACAGCTTTATTGTTGGCAGGTTGCGCAGATAATATCAATTCAGATCACTATTACACCAATCAAGCCGGCAGAGTATCCACTGTAGCACAATGCACGGTATTAAGCGTACGTTATGTAACGGTAGATAGCGATAGTGGCGCCGGTACTTTGATTGGCGGATTGGCCGGAGGTGTTGCCGGTTCAACAATCGGCGGAGGCAGCACAGCCCATACATTAGGTGCCGTTGGTGGTGCGCTATTGGGCGGCGTTGTCGGTAATGCAGCTGAAAAAGGTCTGTCAACACAAACCGGTTTGGAATATATTGTTAAATTAGACAATGGACAAGTAATAAGCATAACACAAGGTACAGGACAAGCCTTAGGTGTCGGACAACGTTGTCTCGTTTTGTTCGGAAGCACCAATCGTGTTATCGCACAATAAATGAATATCAAAAGAGTTCTCATAGCCGGTGTTGTGCTGGCAATCGGAATATATGGCGGATATCTTTGGCAAGCAAAGCCAAAGGTATCCGTTGTCATGTTAACGTACCAACGTGAAACGATTTTGCCGCAAGCAATAGAGAGTATTTTGGGGCAAACGTATAAAAATTTTGAACTGATAATTATCAATGACGGCTCAACAGATAAGACGGAGCAGGTTGTTAAAAATTATCAAGACAGACGCATTCGCTATTATAAAAATGACATAAATCGCGGCATAGCTTATTCACGTAACAAAGCGGCAAATTTGGCACGTGGTGAGTATATTATGATTATGGATGATGATGATAAAAGCGAACCTGAAAGAATGGCAAAGCAAGTAGATTTTCTGGAGAAACATAAAGATATTTCAGTGGTTGCCGGACAAATTAAAGGTCTGCCGCGCATACCGGAAAATCATGACAATATAGCCATGGGCCTAATCCAATATAATAATTTCGGAAATGCTAACGTGATGTATAGAAGTGCTTTTGCAAAGCAACACCAAATACATTATGATGAAAAATTAAAAACCAGTGAGGATTGGGATTTTTGGTTGGCAATGTTGTTTTCGGGAGCAAAATTTGCAGCGCTCAAAGATGATGTGTTGGAGCGAAACGGCGCCAGTAAAAAATATTATCAAGCAAGCTATGAAGACGGAAATGTTATTATAAGAGAAAAAATGGGAAAAAGAATATCTCCGCAAAATCCACAAAAATTCTATCAAGCAAATGCCTGTGAAAAATTGCAAATGCTTGGTGATAAAAATGTTTTCACAGTTCCGTTTTATAAAAATCTGCTAAAGATTAATTGCCCTTAAGGGCGGCTAAAAGTTCATCAACAAATTTAGGCAACGTATCGCCGGCTTTTCCCATCACATGTTTATCAAAAAAGAAATTATTTGAAGTCGGCTCCAAATTAAATTCAATCGTATCTGCCCCATAATACTTAGCCGTTTGTACAAAACCGGCCGCCGGATAAACCACACCGGACGTCCCGACCGAAACAAACAAATCAGAGGTTTTAAGCAAAGTCTCAACCTTGTCCATATAAAGGAGATTTTCTCCAAAAAAGACGATGTTAGGTTTCATCATCCCCATCACATGACAGTTATCGCAACAAGTTTCCGAAGTAACGTCGCCCCAAGTTTCTAAAATATGACCGCAATTCATACAAACAGCTTGGTTAATCTGCCCATGAATATGAAAAACATTTTTGCTTTTAGCTTTTTCATGAAGCGTATCAATATTTTGTGTCACGATATTCACTTCCGCCGGATATTCTTGTTGCAAACGTGTAATGGCCAGATGCCCGGCGTTAGGTTTGGCATTCCATAGTTCAGGCTTCATATTGTTATAAAAATCATGGACATAATCGGGATTACGATAATAGGCTTCAATAGTTGCAACATCTTCCACCCGATGATGGTTCCACAAACCATCTTCACTTCTAAAAGTAGCCAAGCCCGATTCTGCCGAGATACCGGCACCGGTCAGAAAGATAATACGATTATATTTTTGCCGCATACAACGCTCCATAAAGAATAAAACTTAAATGTTTTCTTAAACAATTTTTACTATATATAACACCAACAAAAAGATGCAACTTTTTTATATCGTGGAGAACAAGTAATGTGTTGTAACGGAATAATTGTAATATTTGCGTTGTTAATAGGTTTTGCGGCCATCGTATATTTGCTGTATCAAACATATTCATACATCAAATGCGGTTGCGGCAAGTATGGACCTTTTGTATCATCATACGGAAAAATCAAGGAAGATATGATAGAAGAGGCAAGAAGTGTTTTGAAAAAAGCCAAACACAAAATGAAAGTCACCGACTTAGGTTGCGGCAGCGGTGCGCTTTTATTGCCTTTGGCAAAAGAATTTCCGGAACACGAATTTATCGGTTATGAATGGGATATAGTGCCTCTGACAATGGGAAAGATAAAAGCTGCCGGCCTAAAGAACATCACCTTTGTTAAAGGCGATTACATGAAGCAAGACTATAAAGATATGGATTTAATCATGTGCTATGTCTTGAAAGTAACAGGAGACCCTTTAGGCAAAATTTTGGCAGACAATATCAAAGAGAGCTGTGTGGTGATCTCGGAGATGTTTCCGCTTGGCCACCTTGAGGAGACAAAACAAATAGAGTCATCAATATATGGCGTTCCAGAAAAGATTTTTGTATATAAAAAGCCCAAAGCCGAGAAGCGCGTATCAAAGCAAAAGACCACACCAAAACAAACTTCGGTAAAATCTAAAAAAGCAGAGGTTAAAAAGACGAAAACCTCAGATCAAACGAAAGTAAAAGCTAAATCATCGGCAAAAAGTATCAAGAAAACCCCAAAAGGAGAAAAAAATGTCAAGAAGAAGTAGTTTTATTATTTTTATCATTGCAACCATCGTGATGATGGCATCTTTTGTTATAAATTTCAGCCCGGTAACAGCTCCGGTTGCGCGGACATTTGCTGCAATGCAAAATATGTACATTGCTTTAACCGCTGTCATCGCCTCATTGTTATTGATAAAGCAAAAGTATTATTGGCTGGAAATGTTGGGTGTGGCGGTTATTGCAGCCATAATTATAGAGGTCGTCGTGCTAAGCGGCACATTGATGAGCTTGGCCGTGTTGTATAAAATCATAGCCATTGCTGTTTATGCCTACTGGATACAATTGATGCGCTTTATGTTTTAAGTCATAAAATCGTGTTGCCTAATAAGATAAAATATGCTATATTGGCATAAATTGCAAAAGGTAACCGAAAATGACAGAGAACGTTGAGATAAAACAAGAAGGCGAATTAAACGCATCCGAAGCCGTTAAATTTTTTGATAACATCAGAAATGAAAACGGAGAAAAACTAACGCAGAGCGAAAAACGTGGTCATCTGCGTTTTTTGTTTGCGAAATTATATCAAAATAAAGAAAAGAACAAATGTACTTTGTCGGATGGAAAAGTCGTTCCGATTGTCGTGCACCATAGACAAGAAGGCAGAGCCTCCGCCTATTATCTAAATACATCGGAGGCCCCTCAAGAAGAAATATTAGAAGCGTTTGCCAAACAAATGAAAATTACATGCCGTTTAGGGCGCCCGGAAGCGAAAAAAAACAGGAGAGTTGATTGTAAGCGATACCAAACATTTATTGAATGATGTCAAATCAGAGGATGGCAAAAAACTGTCAGGTTTTAAAAAGCAAGACCGGTTGAATGGATTGTTCAGAAAACTGTATGAACGCCCGAAAGATAATATATGTATGATATCAGGGATTAAGCTTCCGATTATTGTAGAAAGATTGGGCGTCAATAACAAGATCATGTACTGCTTAAACACTTCAAAATATCGTCAAGAAATTATCCAAGCCTTTGCAAAATGGGCAAATTGTAAGTATTGTCCAGAAAAAGAAGAACCGGAGAATTTGCCGGAAAAACAATTCGGAGAGCTAACACCAAGAGATTGTGCCAAAATATTTCATAAAGTAGGAAACAGGGGAAAGGAATATAAAAAGTACACTTCAGAAAGATTGGCAGAGTGGTTTGAATATATATATAAACACCCCCATATCAACCAAGCACGTCTACCCAATGGTAGCAGCACAGAGTTGGTTGTACGCCGTCAAAGCTACGCACAGCAATGTTATTGCCTCAATACGGCAGATGAAATAGCCAAACCTTTCGTATTAAAGCGCATCGCCGAAATAACAAAAGCGGAAATTTGTTTTAAGAATTTAGAGATAAAATCTCAGAGCAAAAATGCCCTGTATAAAAGCATAATCGCCGTCTGCAAAGCTGAACAAAAAACAGAACAAACACAAGACAAAATCTATTATAGAACATACGCACAAAAAGCATACGAAAGTCTATCCCCGCAAAGTCAAGAATTAACCGTGACGGAATGGTTAAGCCGTATTGCCGCAAAGAAAGGTAAAAAAGAAAAATAATATAAAACACAAAAAGATAAATCTGTTTACATTTAAAACAAAATGTTCTATGCTCCTGTTTGCTTTAAAAAACAACATTTAACAAATGGGGAATTATTGAAAATGTTAAGAAGAACAAAAATTGTAGATTTATTGAAATCAGAAACGACGCAACCGGAAGTTTTGGCAAAAGGTTGGGTTAGAACCAGAAGAGATGCCAAAGATTTTTCATTTATAGAAATAAACGACGGTTCATGTTTAAAGAATTTGCAAATAATCGCTCATAATAATCTCCCCAATTATAATGAAGTAAAAAATCTTTCTACCGGATCATCAGTAGCCGTTACCGGCGCATTAGTAGAGTCGCAAGGCGGCAACCAAAAATATGAAGTCGTTGCCAAAAAGATTGAGATATATAGCTTAGCTCCGGAAGATTTTCCGCTTCAAAAAAAGAAACACTCTGATGAGTATTTGCGCACCATCGCTCACCTCCGTCCAAGAACCAATAAATATGGTGCGGCCTTCAGAGTTCGCTCGGCACTGTCTTATGCTATTCACAAATTTTTCCAAGAACGCGGCTTTAAGTATGTTCATACGCCGATTATTACCGGTTCAGACTGCGAAGGCGCCGGCGAGATGTTCCAAGTAACAACCTTAGATATCAAAAATCCGCCGCGGTTGCCAAATGGTGATATTGATTATAGCCAAGACTTTTTCGGCAAGCCGGCACATTTGACGGTTTCCGGACAATTAAACGGAGAAATGTATGCTTGTGCATTAGGCGATATTTATACCTTTGGTCCGACCTTCAGAGCCGAAAACTCCAATACGGCGCGTCACGCGGCAGAGTTTTGGATGATAGAGCCGGAAATGGCATTTGCTGATATTTATGATGATATGGATTTAGCCGAAGATATGGTTCGTTATTGTGTAACGGATGTGATGGAAAATTGTCATGATGATATAGAGCTTTTTGCAAAATTTGTAGATCCGACGTTAATGGATACCCTAAACACCATTAAAAATAACAGTTTTGCACGCATTACCTATACAGAGGCTATAGAGATAATGAAAAAGTCCGGTAAAAAATTTGAATATGAACCGGAATATGGCATAGACATGCAAACAGAGCATGAGCGCTTTTTAGCCGAAGAACACTTTAAGCGGCCGGTGATTGTACGCGATTATCCAAAAGAAATTAAAGCCTTTTATATGCGCATGAACGAAGATAACAAAACCGTCGCCGCCATGGATGTTCTTGTTCCGAGAATAGGTGAGCTAATCGGCGGTTCCCAAAGAGAAGAAAGATATGATTTGTTGAAAAAGCGTATTGAAGAATTGGGGATGCACGAAGAAGATTATGGATGGTACCTCGATTCGCGTAAATACGGTTCCGTTCCACACGCAGGTTTCGGATTGGGCTTTGAGCGGATGATGATGTTATTGACGGGTATTGCCAATATTCGTGATGTTATCCCGTTCCCGAGAACACCGAAATCACTAAACTTTTAGGAGAAACACATGAGAAACAAACTCTTTGGACTAGCGGCGCTATTGCTCATGCCTTTGCAAGTAACCGTGGCTGCAGAAGAAACCACGGCCCAACAAGAAGTAATTGTTCATCAAGTTGAAAAGCAAATAGTGCCGATGCCGACATGCAATGATGAAAAATTGTTGACTGCCACCAAAGAGTTTGTTTCAGAATTTTATAAAAACGATCAGAATAAAAACGTAAAACAACGCAGACATCGTTACTTTGTAATGCATAATCTGGATAAATTTGCAAAAGAAAACATTGCCAACTATAAAACAGAAAGCACAAAACCCGTATCGGATATTATAGCCGACCGCATCATCAATAAAAGCGTGGCAGAAGAAAATATGCTGTTGTGTAAAAATCAAAGCCTAAATGATGAAGCCGGAAAATTATATTTGTTAGTTTATCCGGAAGGGGAAAGTTATCGTGTGGATGTTATCAATTTAGAATTAAAGCCTTCCGGCAAAGAGACATCATTTTTATATAAATAAAACTTGCGAAAGCTTGAGGCACACCCTAAATAAACAAAACTGTGTGTAAGAAAGTCTGTAAGGAAAAGGTATGAGTGAACATAAAAATTTAGTCGTCGTCAATCCCAAACCGCAACTGCCTATGGTGGTTGAGGAAAATGGGTTATATACCTATTTGGAGCAGATTAAACGCTTTCCGGTGCTAACCGAAGACGAAGAAAAAAAGCTGATTGAAGAGTTTCAAACCAAAGGTGATTTAATGGCAGCCCAAAAGCTGATAACGTCGCATTTACGCTTGGCCGCCAAAATAGCCTTAACTTATCGTCGTTATGGCTTACCGATGTCTGATGTTATTTCTGAGGCAAATATTGGCTTAATGCAGGCAGTGAAAAAATTTGATACGGATAAAAAAGTTCGCTTGGCAACATATGCCATTTGGTGGATCAAAGCCGCTATAAACGATTACATTTTGCGTTCATGGTCATTGGTAAAAATTGGCACGGTAGCCGCGCAAAAGAAATTATTTTATAATTTAAGCCGTATTAAGGCGCGTTTGGGTATATACGAAAATAAAGAGCTGGAGCCCAAAGTTGTTAAAGAAATAGCCAAAGAGTTGGTTGTTGATGAAAAAGATGTAACCGAGATGAACCGTCGTATCGGTGGAGACAGCTCGTTAAATGTTAATGTCGGGGACGATGAAGACGGTCGCGAAAAAATAGATATGGTTATAGACGGCCGTGAAAATATTGAAGGTAAATTAGCGGCACGTCAAGAACAAGCATATAAAGCTAAAATTTTGGCTCAATGCCTAAAGAAATTAGATGAACGCGAGCAATATATTATAAAAAACAGAATGTTAACAGAAAATCCTGTGACGTTGGATGATATAGGAACGCACTTTAATATCAGTCGCGAGCGTGTTCGTCAGATAGAAAAGAAAGCCTTTGAAAAACTATCGGCAGAAGTAAAAAAGGCCATGGCAGCATAATAAGATGACTGAAAATGCGAAAATAGGGAATTTGCGCGAAGAAATAATATCAACGCTGATTAAAGCGGGAATTCCTTCTCCGCGGTTAGAAACAGATATTATTCTAAAACACGCAGCCCCATCATATCCGGAGGTGAACCAAACAGAGAGAGCGAAAGCTTATGAAATGCTCAAAAGAAGAATAAATCATGAGCCACTGGATAAGATAATAGGGGAGAGAGAATTTTATAAATCTGTATTTAAGGTTAATCAAGATGTATTGACGCCGCGACCGGATACAGAAATTTTAGTGGAAGAGGCAATCAATCTGCTCAAGGATAAAAATGAGGGCACTGTTTTAGATTTAGGAACCGGCAGTGGCTGTATCTTGCTGTCAATATTAAAAGAATATCCGAAGCTCCGCGGAATAGGGGTTGATATTTCAAAAAAAGCATTAGACGTAGCGAAAGAGAACGCGGAAAGATTAGAGGTTGCCACAAGATGTACATTTAAGAATTGCTCCTGGATGCAGTTGAAAGAGTTAGATAATAGCCTAGATATGATTGTAACCAATCCGCCGTATATAGAAAGCAGTGAAATTGCAAATTTAGAGGAAGAAGTCAAAACCTACGATCCCAAGATTGCTTTAGATGGTGGCAAGGATGGTTATCAGTGTTATAGAGAAATAGCAAAGCTTGCGCCTTCTATGCTAAAAAAGGAGGGATATATTCTAATAGAGGCAGGAATAGGACAAGCAGAAAAAATCGGAGAAATATTTGAAAATGAAGGATTAGTATTACAAAAAATCGTCCAAGATTTAGGAGGGATAAACAGATGTGTGATATTAAAAAAATAGGTTGCAAAAAAAATTTTTAGCCTATAATATCAAAACCTGTAAGAAGTGATATGCGGTTTTTGTTTAGGCATATCAAGAAGTTTCCTTTTTTTATGATGAATTAGAAAAGAGCCGAGCGCTCTATGATGAATGTAGGAATATATGAAAAAGCAAAATAATAGATTTCGTAACAATGGCGGTAACAATAATGGTTACACGCTGAACTATAAATTTGATAGCGTAAGCATCGCCGGCAAGATAAGCGGTACTGCTCTAGATTTAATCAGAAAGTATAATGATTTGGCCAAAGAAGCTCAGGGCAGTGGAAATTATGTAGATATGGAAATATATCGTCAGTATGCTGAACACTATCGTAAAATTGTCACCGAGATTAATGAGCGCCGTCAGTTTAGACAAGAGCAGCAAAATCGCGTGGAAGAGAATAACGAAAGCGATGCAGAAGATAGTGCTGAAGATACATCTTCAGAAGAAGATGAGGTAAAAGCAGAAGATACTGCACCAATAGAACCGATACCGGAAGCAAACGGCTATGTAGAAACTTTACCGGCTGTTGAAAAAACAAATGTCAAAAACTTTAAGGTTGTAGAAATAGCCGAAGAACCACAACCGGAAAATGAAAGCAAGCCAAAGCGGACCGTGAGAAGAAGAATAAGCACACCGCGCAAGGCAAAAAAAGAAGAAGAGAAAGTTGCAGAAGCATAATTGTTAGGCAATGAAAAGAGGGAGAAGATTTATGCCTGTAGAAGTAGCTTTTTTAGTTGTAGCTCTTGCTGCAATCGCCATCACGTATAAAACTTATGTCGGGTATGGGGAATATCATTGGTATACAAAACTAGGGTGCTTTTTGTTTGTAGCCTTTGGGTGGTTTGCGCCGCTCATCGGTTTTGCTGTTCACCGCACCAGCTTAGAAGATAGTTTTGTATATATAACTAAGATACTTTATTTCTGGTTTGGATTTGTCTTTTTCTTATTTGCCATAACGGTAATACGCGACATGATTTGGGCGCTGATTGATTTTATCAGACGCGTTCCGGTTTCAGATTTAAAAAATACGGCGTTATTAAATAAAGTGAATGTCGGAACGATTGTATTCTGCCTGCTGTTCTGCTTGTATGGTCTATATGAAGCTGAAAAGATGCCAGCCATAAAAACATATGACATAAGCTCCCCTAAAATTAAAGAAGCAACAAAAGTCGTTATGTTGTCAGATTTACATATAGATGCAGATACTTCACCGAAAACCGTTAAGAAATTAGTTGATAAAGTTAATTCCTTAAAACCGGATGCCGTTGTGTTAGTCGGAGACATTATTGATAATGCCCCGGGAAAATTATTTGCTCAGATGATGGAACTAAAACAGTTATCACCAAGGGATCATGTGTATGTTGTTTTAGGAAATCACGAATTTTATTCCGGAGCCATGCAATGGGCGGTAGGTTTTGCCCAATTAGGGTTTGAATTTCTGAATAATTACGGGGCAAAGCTTGGAAACACGGGGATTTATATAGCAGGTATTCCGGATATTCGTGCGGCCGAATGGGCAAAGATGAAAGTAAATATCAGCAACGCACTTTATAAGGCAGAAAAAGACGATTATGTAATATTACTGTCTCACACTCCGCAGATAGCTGCGGGGGTTAATAAAGATAATGTAGATTTACAATTATCGGGACATACACATGGTGGACAAATCTACCCGTTTCATTATTTTGCGGAGCGTGCCAATGGAGGTGTTCTTGCCGGATTTTATAATAAAAACGGCGTAGAGATGTATGTATCCAGAGGAACAAGATATTGGGGGCCGCCAATAAGAATTTTTGCGCCATCAGAAATTACCGTGTTTAATTTTACACCGAGTAAAGAAAAAGCAGAGGAGATAGCGACACCAGCGGCGCTATCAGCAGAAGCACAAGACGATAAAACATTAGATGCAAAAGAAGATAAAAAAGATGAATAATTGTCTGGAAAAGGCATATGAAATTGCAAAACATGAAAGTGTAGCAACAGAGCCGGATTATGCCGTAGTCTACAGTGTAAGCTATATGCCTAATTCTAAAAACAAAGAGGCGGCAAAAGCGTTTATTCAAACCCATGAAAAGGCAAAAATGTTGGATGACACGCCGTGCGGTCAAGCTCTAATCGGATTAGGGCTTGATGGTCGTGTGGATGAGGTAGGGGAAGAAATAACCAAAATTTGGAGAATAGCCTCATCAAGATACATCAAAGAAGCCAAGGGAAACATCAATGCTTTTGTAGAAGGAGCAGATGAACGCAGCACATTTTGTACCACAGAGCTAGAAGAGATTATGGAAAATCCTCAGATAACCAGCATCAACGGAATGGATAAAAAAGTATTCGCGCAAAACTTCCACCCTCAATTTTACAAATAAGAAGCAAGCAAAAGAGTTCCAAAAAATAAGACCACAGTTGGCAGATACAAGTGTGGTCTTATCTTTTTATGTAGAAAATTTTGCTAATAAGAACAAATTAAAAAACTTGTTCACGCGTTGTTTTTAGTTCAACTTGCGGAAAATCTTCTTTGGCTTTATTAAGGTGCCAAGCATTACGCGCTAAGAAGACGGTTTCTCCGTCGTGATCCTGTGCAATATTTGCTTGGTTAGCATCAATAAATTTAGCTAATGCGTTTTTATCGTTAGAAGAAATCCAACGAGCCGTATAGTATTGAGTTGGTTCAAATACCACCGGAATATTAAATTCGGTACGAATACGGTCAGCCATAACTTCAAATTGCAAAACACCGACAACCCCGACAATCCATTCCGAACCGATAACCGGCTTGAAGACGCTTGCTCCGCCTTCTTCGGCAATTTGTTGCAGTGCATTACCCAAATGTTTGGATTTAAGCGGGTCAAGTGCACGCACGGATTTAAGTAATTCCGGAGCAAAACTAGGGATGCCCGTAAAGTGTAATTTTTCGCCTTCGGTTAATGTATCACCGATACGCAGTTGCCCATGGTTAGGGATACCGATAATATCACCGGCATAGGCATCTTCGGCCAATTCACGTTCTTGCGCGAGGAACATAACCGGAGTTGGTATTTTAATAGGCTTACCTGTGCGAATTTGCGAAAGTGTCATACCACGTTTGAAATGTCCGGAACAGATACGCATAAATGCAATTCGGTCACGATGTTTCGGATCCATATTAGCTTGAATTTTGAAGATGAAACCGGTAACTTTTTTCTCATCGGCATTAACCATCCGTTCAACAGCAGGTTGAGGTCTAGGTGTTGGTGCAAGTGTATGCAATCCTTCCAAAACCTCTTTAACACCAAAATTATTAATGGCACTTCCAAAGAAAACAGGGGTTAAAGCACCGGCAAGATAGAGTTCACGGTCAAATTTCGGGCATAGCTCTTTGACCATCAAAACATCTTCACGCAATTTAGCCACAGCATAAGCCGGAAGCAATTCATCCAATTTCGGGTCATCCAGTCCTTTGCAAGTTTCAATAACCGAGTTGATTTGTCCTTTGTTACCGGTTTTATTCATTAAAATCAGTTGGTCATTAAGCAAGTCATAACACCCGAGGAAGTCTTTACCGCTGCCGATAGGCCAACTGGCCGGACAAACATCAAGAGCCAAAGTCTTTTCGATGTCATCAAGAAGCACAAACGGATCAAGTCCTTCTCTATCCATTTTGTTAATAAAGGTGATAATAGGGATATTTCTCAAACGGCAAACTTCAAACAATTTTTTTGTCTGCGCTTCAATACCTTTAGCCGAATCAATCACCATAACAGCCGAATCAACCGCTGTTAATACACGATAAGTATCTTCGGAAAAGTCCTCGTGCCCCGGAGTATCCAAAAGATTAAACGTAATATCCTTATATTCAAACGTCATCACGGAAGAAGCAACGGAAATACCGCGTTCTTGTTCCACTTTCATCCAATCGGAGTGTGCACGTCTGTTTTCACCGCGGGCTTTCACCGCTCCAGCTTGTTGAATGGCTCCGCCAAACAAAAGGAGTTTTTCGGTTAAAGTTGTTTTACCGGCATCAGGGTGCGAAATAATCGCAAAAGTTTTTCTTTTATTCACAATATTTTCTGGCATAATTTTTCTCAAAAAAACGGATAATATACTAAAGTTAAGCGCATAATAACAAATAAAAAGGAATATGCAAGTATAAATTTTCGCAAAAGAAGTAGCAATTTAAAAGTAAAATAGCCTAAAAAAAAGACTTGACTCTTAGGAAAAAATCCCTAGTATCTAGGCAGATTTAAGTAAAAAAATAACACTCTACGGAGTGCCGTCAGTCAGCGAGGGTTCGCACACTGGCGCAATTTTTTTTACTAATAGTGAGGAAAAACAAAAAGGAAACAAATGTTTGACGCATTAACAACAAAGTTGAGTGACATATTCAGTCGTTTAGGCTCTCGCGGTGTCCTTAAAGAAAAGGATATTGAAGAGGGTTTAAGAGAGATTCGCTTAGCATTATTGGAAGCAGATGTTTCCTTGAGTGTTGTTAAAGAATTTATGGCCAGAGTAAAAGAAAAAGCTCTTGGCGAAAAAGTAATTAAATCCATCCGCCCAGATCAGCAACTTGTAAAAATTGTTTATGACGAGTTGATAGAGCTGTTGGGTGGTGATAATACGGAATTAAATTTCAAAGCCGTTCCGCCGGCGGTTATTTTAATGGTAGGTCTGCAAGGTTCCGGTAAAACGACCACATCTGCAAAGATAGCCTTAAAATTAAAAAAGAATAAACGTGTGTTAATGGCATCTTTAGACGTTTACCGTCCCGCAGCCCAAGAACAACTGGCACAGTTAGGAAAACAAATCAATGTTGATGTTCTGCCGATAGTTGCCGGAGAAAAGCCGTTAGAAATAACCAAACGCGCAATAGCTGCCGGTCAAAAAGGTGTTTATGATGTTTTGATTTTGGATACGGCCGGCCGTTTACAAATAGATGAAAAATTAATGGACGAAGTGGCCGCGGTTAAGAAGTTGGCTAACCCGACCGAAACTTTGTTGGTAGCCGATTCTCTTATCGGGCAAGAAGCCTGCAATGTTGCAAAAGAATTTAATGAAAAAGTCGGTATTACCGGGTTAGTTTTGACCAGAATAGACGGTTCATCTCGTGCCGGTGCCGCATTATCCATGAAGATGGTTTCCGGAGCGCCGTTAAAGTTCTTGGGAACCGGTGAAAAATTAGAAGATTTAGAAGAATTTCATGCTGATAGACTAGCCGGCAGAATATTAGACAAAGGTGATGTTGTCAGCCTTGTAGAAAAAGCCGTAGAAAATCTGGATAAAGAAGAAACAGAAGCTATGGCCAAAAAGATGATGAAAGGCAAATTTGATTTAGAGGACATGCTCAATCAAATTCGCCAGATGAAGAAATTGGGCTCCGTATCCAATATAATGGGGATGCTTCCCGGATTAAGTAAATATAAAGAACAAATAGAAGCGGCAAATGCAGATGCAATGATGAAAAGACAAGAGGCAATTATCTTGTCTATGACCAAGGGCGAGCGCCGCAATCCGGATATTATCAAAGCCTCCCGCAAAAAAAGAATAGCCGCCGGAGCCGGTGTAGAAGTTCATGAAGTTAACAAGTTGCTTAAATCCTATGAGCAAATGTCAACCATGATGAAAAGAATGGGAAAGCTGGGGGGGATGAACTCTCTTGCAACCCGTTTTATGAAAAACAATCCGTTCGGGGGAAATTCCTTTGGCGGGTTTAACAACAAATTTCCGTTTTAAGCGGAAGAAACGAAACAAATAAATAACTGGAAAGGAAAAAAATGACAGTTCGTATTAGACTTTCTCGCGGTGGATCAAAGAAGCACCCATACTATCGCGTTGTAGCAGCCGATCAAAGAGCTCCTCGTGACGGTAGATTTATTGAAAAATTGGGTTCTTACAATCCATTATTGCCGCAAGATCATCAAGACAGATTAGTTCTTGATATTGAAAAAGTAAAATCTTGGCTTGCAAAAGGTGCACAACCGACAGAAAGATTGCAAAAATTGTTTGCAAATTTAGGAATTTGTGAAGCACCGAAAATTCACAATCAGCCAAAGAAATCTGCTCCGAAAGCAAAAGCTTTAGAGAGAATTAAAGAAAAAGAAGAAAAAGCCAAAGCCGCTGCAGAAGCAGCCGCAGCAGCTGCTGAAGAAGCATCTGCAGAAGCTTAATCTGAGTTTCTTTTGTAAAAAATAAGAATATGTTGCGATAGGTAATCCGATGAGTGAAAAGCGCGTTTGTTTAGGCAAGATTGTCGGCGTTCATGGCATAAAAGGCGAAGTCAAAGTCAAAAGCTACACAGTTGTAGACAAAGACATCGCAAGCTATGGCATGTTGGAAGACAAAACCTCAACAAAGCATTTTAACCTAAAGGTTACCGGCCATTCAAAAGATTTGCTTCGCGTAAAAATCTCCGGAGTAGAAGATCGTATGGTTGCAGAAACTCTGATAGGAACGGAGCTTTATGCACCCCGAGGCGTTCTTCCGGAAATTAAGACGGAAGAAGAGTACTATGAAACTGATTTGCTCGGCTTAAAAGTACTTGATGCTGAAAAGAAAGAGGTCGCCAAGGTAACGGGATTTTATAATTTCGGTGCCGGTGACATCTTAGAAATTAAGTTAAAGAGCGGACGTTCGGAGATGTTGCCTTTTAATAAAGGTTATGTACCGGAAATAAATCTTGAAGAAGGCTATATTATTGTTGCATCCACCGGTATGGTGTTCATAGAAGACGAAGAGGATTCTAAAGAATGCTAAGTGTAAAAGTTCTGACGGTGTTTCCAGAGGTGTTCCCCGGATTTTTGGGATATTCCTTAACCGGAAAAGCGTTAGAAGAAAAGAAGTGGCAAATAGACGCGATAAACATTCGCGATTATGCTGAAGACAAACACAAATCGGTCGATGATACCCCTTGTGGCGGAGGCGCCGGCATGATAATGCGTGCGGATATATTGGGAAAAGCGATAGATGCCAATTACCAAGGCGGCCGCATGATATATATGAGCCCAAAAGGCAGACCGCTGACGCAAGAGTTAAGTCATGAACTTTCAAAAGAAGAGAACATAACGATAATATGCGGACGTTTTGAAGGTATAGACGAGCGTATCATAGAAGAATATAATGTGGAAGAGATAAGCATAGGCGACTACATTTTAACCGGAGGCGAACAAGCGGCGCAAATAATGTTAGATTCAATAATCAGATTATTGCCCGGCGTGTTAGGAAATGAAGCATCTATAGAAGATGAGAGCTTTGAAAGCTGTTTATTGGAATATCCGCAATACACCCGTCCGATAGAATGGAAGGGGCGGAAAGTTCCGGAAATATTGCTATCAGGCCATCATCAAAAAATAGAAGAATGGCGAAGAGAACAAGCAGAACTCGCAACAAAAGCTAAACGGCCTGACCTGTTTAAGAAATATCTTGATTCTAAAAATAGTTAGGTGTATAAAGTTAAAAAATTTTATAAAAAGGTAAAACTGATGAATATTATAGAGAATATTGAACAAGAGCAAGTAGCCAAATTGACTGAAGGAAAGAATATTCCTGATTTCAAAGCTGGTGATACCCTTAAAGTTCACACCAAAGTAAAAGAAGGCGATCGTGAACGTATCCAAATTTACGAAGGTGTATGCATTGCCCGTAAGAATGATGGCTTAAATTCATCATTTACGGTTCGTAAGATTTCATTTGGTGAAGGTGTAGAACGTGTATTTCCGTTGTACTCTCCGAATGTAGCCAAAATTGAAGTTACCCGTGTTGGTAAAGTAAGAAGAGCAAAATTATACTTCTTGCGCGCATTGCGTGGTCGTTCTGCACGTATTGCAGACGATTTGTCCGCACAAAACAAAAAGAATGCAGACTAGGGCATAGCTCATAGGAAAATAAAACCCCGCTGCAATCAAGCGGGGTTTTTCGTATAAAAAATCATTTCTGAAGGTTTTGCCGAATAGCCGTGGTTGAGCGCACGGGGAGTAACTCTTTAGGAAGACGGCGCCCCACGATATAGCGAATACCGAGAGCTTCAACAGCTTGTCTTTTTTCAATACTGTCCCCATCAGAATTTACAAAAAAGATGTCGGGACAGATAGTTTGTAGCTCCTCTAAAAAATCAAGTTTTCCATGTCCTTGAGCAATAAAAGCGCGATGGACATATTTGAGTGCAGAGATGATATAAAGACGTTCACGTTCATTATAGAGGGTAGGCCGATGTTTTAACTCAAAAACCGTTTTATCCGAGCCGATAGAAACGTATAAATCTCCATATTGCGCTGCCTCTTCAAAAAAGCGCACATGCCCGCTATGTAAAACATCAAAACAGCCGGAAACAAAAACTTTGACCATCAGTAAAACTCCTTAGGAGCTATATAATCAATAGTTTTGTATTTTCACTATAGCATGCACAAAAAAACAGTATAAAAAACCGCTCCGAAGAGCGGTATAAAGATGGTCGGAACGGGTGGATTCGAACCACTGACCTCTGCGACCCGAACGCAGCGTTCTACCAGGCTGAACTACGTTCCGATGTTCAACGACAATATATCTACACAAAAAAAAATAAGATTACAAGCTTTTTTTGATATGTTCACAAAAAAAATTGACGATTTTTATAAAAAGGGCTAGCAATAGAAGAAATTAACCAACGAAAGAGGGAACAATGCTATATCTCGGATGTCATTTATCATCGGCCGGCGGCTTTGCAGCAATGGGAAAAACGGCTGTAAAAATACACGCTAACACATTTCAATTCTTTTTGCGTAATCCGCGTGGAGGCGCCGCAAAGGATATAAAGCAAGAAGATATAGCGGAATATAAAAAGATAGCAATAGAAAACAAATTCGGCAAGATATTGGCTCATGCACCCTATACCTTAAACCCATGCTCAAAAGATGCTTCAATAAGAGAATTTGCGCAAAATGTTTTTGCGGATGATTTACAAAGAATGGAAAATATCCCGGGAAATTTATATAATTTTCACCCCGGCTCACATGTAGGGCAGGGCGTGGATGTTGCGATTCCTCAAATTGTAGAAATACTGGATGCTGTTATGCCGGAAGCTAAAAATACAACAGTCCTCTTGGAAACAATGTCAGGCAAAGGGAGCGAAGTTGGCTCACGTTTTGAAGAACTGGCCGAGATTATAAGCAAAGCAAAAATCAATGATACGAAGAAGCTGGGCGTATGCTTAGATACTTGCCATGTTTATTCAGCGGGATATGATATTGTAAACCGCTTGGATGATGTCTTGGAAGAATTTGATAAGGTGATCGGATTAGATCGTTTGCAGGCAATTCACTTAAACGACAGTATGACAGAATTCAATTCTCATAAGGACCGTCATGAGTGCTTAGGTAAAGGAAGTTTAGGAACAGAGGCGCTCATTCGCTTTATCAATCATCCGGCCTTAAGAGGGATACCGCTTAACTTAGAGACCCCAAATGAGCTGGATGGGTACGCCAAAGAAATAGATTTATTACGTCGCAATTATAAAGAGTAACTAAGCAAATAGTTCGGCAATAATACCAAATCCGACACCCAAAACATATAATAGCGCGAGGATACGCAAATTCTCGCGTTTATCAGGGTTAACACGATAAAGCACAAAATACCCTAATCCGGCATTGCTGAGAGTTCCAGCCAGCATCGTCCCGAGTGAAATAGCATTATCGAGATAAAGCTGTGATAACAAAACAGATGGATAACAACTTGGAATCAAGCCCACGGCTGCAGCAATAAATTTGCTGAAAATCGGAAAGCCTACCAACATATTATGAATAGTATCCCGTCCGCCCAAAACAAACAGCGCATTGATAATAAGTGAAAAGAAAAAGATAAATAAGCTGATTTTTTCGGTATGTTTAAAAGCCGAATACCAAATATTGTCTTTATCTTCACATAAACAATTTTCACGTTTACAAAAAGCTTCAATTTCCGGTTCACGTTTATGCCGAATAAATTTTTGAGGTAAAAACATATCAATCAACACGCCGCTGATAATTGCAAAAAAAACTTTTAAGCAAAGAATTTTAGTGATGATTGGAACACTGACACCACCGGAAACTAAAATCGGCAACATTTCATCCGAGGTCGAAAGAAAAATCGCTAAAAGCGCACCAAGTGTAATAATTCCGGTTGTATAGAGGTTAGCCGCAGCAACAGAAAAACCACATTGTGGGATAAGCCCGAGAATGCCGCCGATAATAGGTCCATATTTGCCGGATTTACGTATATAAGCCAGCGTTTTACGCGACATCTTATGTTCAAGAAATTCCAGCGCCAAATAAGTCAGAAACAGATACGGAAACAAGGCTAAAGTTTCGTACAATGAATCCATCAATACATCCATACCGACCTTAAACATAGCAACCTCTTGGAAATAAAACAAACTAAAGACATATCTATCAAAACTAAGATATTTTTGCAACTAAAAAATAAAATTGCCGAGACAAATAAAAAAAGCTTTCTCACGAAGAGAAAGCCTATTTAAGATGCATATAAGTTACAGATGGAGCAAGCTAAAGAAATTTTCCTCCCTTTTCTGTAGAAGAATTTTAGCCCCATAATCCAAGAAGTACTTTTTTTGAAAAGCCTTGATAAGATTATCGGAACATTGTTGCACCATCAGTCGTTGTGCTCTAGCGTAAAGACCATGGCGTTCCATGTAGAGCATAACAACGTATTCGCTGCAATAGTTGATCAACAAACGTTCATGCTCCTGAAAAAAGGAAAAGGATTTAAAATATGCTTTAAAAGCCCCCCAATCATTTCTCATAATAAGATAGATAGGTCCTTTTTCAGAAGTGAGATGATGCGAAAAATAATTTTTCAAATCACGAACAAGACCAAAGCAAATCATAACACGTTCATCATCAGAATTACGCAATATATAAGAAGAAGACGGGGATCTAAGAAGTTCTTTCCGAATTTTCTCCAAATGTAGTAAATCATACATTGTCGGTTTAAAAGGCGTACTGGCAGCATATGAAATAAGATTTCCGTCCACAGAAACCGTTGCAACACAATCATCGTCATCATCTGAAGAAGAGTTAAATAAAGAACCGCAGAGATTAGGATTAACAAGAATTTGTGCAACATTAAATGGATGTTGTACAATCATAGCAGAAGAACTAGCAGTTTTGATATCAAAATTATCTTTATCAAAAGAGGATTTTGAACAAGTACCATCAGGAAGAATATAAAAAGGAAAACCGATGTTCTTTCCGATATGAGAAAGATATTTTAGGACATTCTTTTCATCTTCCGGAGAGGAAGTCGCAAATTTCGATTTCAATTCCCCCATAGGAAATTTACATTTAACCACGGCAGCCGCTTGTTCATTTTGGAAAATAAAGTTTTTACCACATGTCCCATCTGGATAAATGTAAAAAGGATAGCCAAGCACAGCGCCAACAACGTTAATTTGTTTAAGAATAGTATTTTTCATAACACACAAAAATTTAAATTTTACAATAATTTTATTTTGCCAAAATGATAGAAAATGAAACATGTTTTGTCAATCGAATTTTAAAGAGAAAATATAAAAAAGCCTGTCAACCGCACTATCTTACAAAAATAAAAGACCGTTTGAGTTTTTTCAAACAGTCTTTTGCAATACATATCGTATTTTACCAAACATGACACCCAAAGTGATGTATCGGTTGCGTACTTCCAATAAAATGGACGCAGGCAATGGCTAAAATAGCGATAATAAAAAACAGCGAAAATGCTAAGATAATTTTCCCAACATGTTTCAATTCAGTCTTGTTCATAATAGTAAAATTTAGTCCTAGAATAATGTTTAATCGGCGAACATCATATTCGTAATAAATATTTTGTCAATAAAAAAAGACGGTCACAATGGACCGTCTAAATAAAGAAAATAACACTAGTCTGCACTATTATAAACAAGTTTTCCTTGAGCCTTGGCTTCTAAGAGAATTCTTGCTTCCATTAGGGTAAAAGGATCGGTAACAGCAGCATTATCAAAACACAAGACACGACCGCTAGACAGAAGTACATAGGCAACGCTCGGAGAGGCAGAAGTAGTGCGTCCATGAGCAATCAACGTGGTCACAACAGAATTTTCACTTGACGCACAAGTATCAATATTCTGTTTATGTGCAGGAATTTCCTTGGCCATCGCTGTCAAAAGAATTTTTGCCTCATAAAGAGTAAACGGAATAATATTAACAGCATTATCAAAGCACAAGACTCTTCCGCTAGAAAGGAGAACATAAGCAACACTGGGATCCGTTGAATAGGTACGTCCTTGAGCAATCATTGCCGCAACAACCGTATCATTTCCGACCATACCAGTGATATGCCCTTCGTTTGGAGGAGAAACCATATTAGCCTGATCATTGTTGGAGACAACCGTATCTGCTGAGGATGTCTCTTCTTTGTTGTCGGATCTCTGAATACAAGAACAAAAAGTTGTTATACCAACAACAAATAAAATACATAACTTTTTCATAACTAAATAATTTAAAATCTACAACTTCCACATATCACAAAAATAAAAAGATGCAACATAAATTAGATAAAAAAATAGCATCCACATTGTACAGAGTAAAGGTACTTGACGCTTACAAATAAAAAAATAAGCCCTCACTTGCGCAAGGGCTTAATTCTTCCTAGAGTGAAAGAATAGTAATTAAGCAGCTTTTTCGTCAAAGTTATAGAGTTCTTCAACAGAAACTTTCTTTTCTTTTGTTTCAACTTTAGAAAGAACATAGTCAATAACTTTTTCTTCATAAACAGAAGTACGTAAGCGTTCAATAGCTTCTTTATTCTTCAAATAGAAATCAAAGATAGCTTTAGCTTGCATTGGGTAACGTTGAGCTTCACCCATAATAGCTTTGTTGATATCTTCTTGAGTAACTTCAACTTTAGCTTCATTTCCGACTTCAGCGAGCAACAAACCGAGTTTTACTCTGCGAACAGCAATATCTTTATATTCTTTGAGTAAATCTTCTTCTTTTTTAGCTTTTTCTTCTTCATCAAGCTGATTATTCTTTTTAGCATTTTCATATTGTTTAACAATGGAATCATATTCCATATCAACCAATTTAGCCGGAACATCAAACTTATAAGCCTTATCCAAAGCATCCAACAAAGCGCGCTTTAATTTCATCTTAGAAGCAGCTTCGTAGTCTTGAGCAATTTTAGACTTAACAGTTTCTTTTAACTTATCCAAATTTTCTTCGCCCAAAGATTTAGCGAATTCGTCGTTAATTTCAGCTTTTTTAATTTCTCTGATTTCTTTAATGGTTGTAACGAAAAGAGCTTCTTTACCAGCCAAATCTTTAGCATGATAATTTTCAGGAAAAGTAGCTTTAACATTAACAACTTCGCCAACTTTCTTTCCGATAAGTTGATCTTCGTATCCCGGAATAAAGGAATTAGAACCGATTTCCAAAGGATAAGCTTCGCCTTTTCCACCCGTAAATTCAACACCGTCAATAGAACCGACAAAATCAATAACGGCAACATCACCTTTAACGGTTGCGCGGTCTTCTTCAACTTTGATTGTATCGCGACGGCTTTCTGCCATATAATTCAAAGCCTTTTCAACTTCTTCGGCAGGAACATCGGCAACAACTTTTTCAAGTTTAATGGAAGAGAAATCTTTCAATTCAATTTTCGGCATAACTTCCATAGAAACTTTGAATTCAATATCTTTACCTTCTTCAAACTTGCTCAATTCAACATCAGGAGTGAAAACTGGACGTAATTCTTTTTCTTTTAAGAGTTCGTTGACACCGTCACGAACCATATCGTCTAAAGCTTCGCTCATAGCGGTCGGTTGATATTTTTTCTGTACCATAGCAAAAGGAACTTTGCCGGCACGGAAACCAGCCATACTAACGTTTTTAGCAATTGAGTGTAATTTTTTTTCAACTTCAGCATTAAAATCAGCAGCACTGATTGTAACATTATATTCACGGCACAAACCGTCTGCTTTTAATTCTTTAATTTTCATTTTTTAATCTCTTCCAAAAAGACCACTTCAATAAAGAAATGGTGCGGGCGGAGAGACTCGAACTCTCACAGCAAAGCCACTAGATCCTAAGTCTAGCGTGTCTACCAATTTCACCACGCCCGCGGATTACAACCACAAATTTGCCACGAGTATATACAACATTTTTATATAATCAAGCAAAAAAACAATATAAACAAGATTTATTTAAGAGTTGAGCATCTCGCCTTCGGCAAAAGTAAATCCTTTAAGCAATTCGGAAATAGCCATCGGCTGTTTACCTTCTCGCTGAATTTTTTCTATTTGCAAGGCTTTGCCGGAAGCAACGGCTACAACCAATTTATGGCAACCTTCAAGAATTTCTCCAGCTTCACCGACACCATCTACAACACTTGTTTGATAAACCTTAAAACGCTCGCCATGATACATAAAGTAAGTCGCAGGGTAGGGGGAAAAGGCGCGAATTTTGCGACAAAGAACTTCCGCATCCTGATTAAAGTTGAGCAAACACTCAGATTTATCTAGCTTTTCGGCATACGTTACCAGAGCCTCATCTTGTTTCATCGGAACAATGGTATCTAAATCCCGAAGCACCTGAATAAGCAAATCCGCTCCCACAACCGAAAGCTTGTCATGCAAATCGCCCCCGGTCATCGTGTCAGAAATAGGTACAATAGCTTGCCTCAAAACATCACCGGCATCAAGAGCTAACGCCATTTTCATGATAGAGATACCGCTCTGCGCATCACCTGCCTCAATAGCACGTTGGATAGGAGCGGCGCCCCGCCATCTTGGGAGCAAAGAAGCATGTACGTTAATACACCCCTTAGGAAAAGCATCCAAAACCGTCTGTGGCAATAATAAACCATACGCCGCCACAATAGCTATATCAGCCTGAAAAGATTTAAGCACATTAAGCTCATCATCGTTTCTCAACGTCCGAGGCGTCCTCACTTCAATGCCCAACCTCTCGGCCAACAGATGAACCGGTGTCTTGTTTATTTTTTTTCCACGACCGCTTTCCTTTGGAGCACGTGTATAAACAGCAACAACATCATGCTCCTTAGCAAGAGCTTCCAGTACCGGAACGGCAAAATCCGGTGTGCCCATAAAAACAATTTTCATTATTCAGAAAATCCCGCACGTTTATAGTCAACTTTGATTTTCATACCTTCCGCATAGGCATCCAAAGCACTTCTCATCATATCCGAAAGCATAAGCGTAGAAGCACGTTTTTTAACCTCGTCAAGAGAAGTAGAATTTAATTCATCGCTATAGTTAACGGTTTCAAAAGGTGTTGCGATAACAAAACTATTGCCGTCATGCTCATAAATCTTAACTTCACCTTGTTGTGCCAAGAATAAGTCACTGATTTCCGCCGGTGTTAAATTTGCAAAAGTTTCGTTACGGCTAATCGGTTCAGAACGGAACATTTCCAAATTTCTGGCTTTAGCTGTATCGCCCAACTGACTACCGTTTTCAGCATCTGCCATAATTCCGTCAGCAAGCTCTTTAGCCAAAGCATCTTTTTCCTGAACGGTCCACATTTCAATAATTTTATCTTTGACATCAGCAATTTCCGGTAAATGAGCATCGTTAATGGCTGTAATTTGAGCCACAACAATTCCTTCATCAAACTCTTCGGCAGAACTGATTTCATTGACGCCATAAGAGAATACCAATTCATTCAAATCCAAGGTGTTAGCCAAAGATTTTAAAGTTTCCGGTAAATTAGTAACTTGTGATGTTTCCGGAATATTTTTCACTTCAACGGGAGCAACACCAAACATTTGCCCAACTTCTGCCAAAGATTTTCCGCCGTTAACGGCATCGTCAATGTCAGCTCTGGCATCGCGTAAAGCATCATAAAGATTGTCATTGTTCAAAATTTCAATAATTTGTGGCTTAACTTCTTCAAAAGTCATTTTTTTCGCAGGAACAATTTGTTTGACGCTGACGACCTGCCATGTGTCGGCAACTTGCAAAAGTTTCGGTTGGTTAACGGCCATTTCAAAAGTATCATAAGCCAAATCTTCCGCCAATTCATCTTGCGTCACAAGCCCTAAAGTCGGCTCATCGGCATTTTCAGCCTTAAGCTCTTTGGCAACTGTTTCAAACGCTTTACCGGCATTAACTTCGGCAAGAGCTTTTTCTGCTGTTGCCTTATCCATAAAGACCATCTGCAAAACTTCTCTCTTTTCCGGTTGGTCAAAGTCCTTCTCATTTTGTTTATAATAATCGGCAACCATCTTATCCGTTGCAGCATATTTTTTCAAAACAACGTCATTAGGAATGAAAACGATTTGTGCATTTCTTGTTTCAGGCAACATAAAGTTTTCCGAAAAATCTTCAAAATATTGAGCAACTTCATCATCTGTAATTTGACGTTCAATCTTCACATCTTGAGGAGAAACCAAAACATATTTAAAAGATTTGCGTTGGTTATCCATTTTATGAATAGCATTACTCAAAACAGCCGGAACCGCAAAAGGCTGAACCAAATCTGTAACGAGCATTTTTTGAGCCATCAATCTCTTAATCATGCTAACGTATTCTTCTTCGCTCAAACCGGCCGTAGACAGATAACGCTTAAAGATATCCGGATTAAACTGACCGTTAAGCGGGTTAGCAAATTCAGGTTGAGAAAAAATAACCTGTTGGATAAAGGCTTTCGGAAAAGAAATATTATAAGAAAGCATCGTTTGGTCTAAAACGCTTTCATCAATAATTTGTTTAAGAACGCCCTCGGTAATGGCGTTACGCATATCATCGGTTAATTCAAAATCATCGCTTGTCAGATTCTTTAAGGCATTTAATTCTTTTTGCAAGCGATAAGAAAATTCACTTTGAGTTGTTTTAATCCCGTCAACATCCACAACGGTTTGGTTTTGGCTGGCACTATTAATATAACCTGTCACGCCGAACAGAGAAATAAAGCTGACGGCAACCGCCGCAGAAATAAGTTTAAAAATCCAACTTTCGTGAGCTTTAGCTAATTTACTTATCATTTTTTCCATCCCAAAAATAGTGTGATTGCGGCTTATTATAAAGGTCAAAAAAATTTATGCAATCTGAAATATAAATATGTTCATACTTTTTTATATTTTTCGAGACTGATGATTTTTCTGTAAACAACTTTTTTTTTATGTGGAAAATAAAAAAAGGTGTGCTAAAAGAAGAAAAGTTAAATTCAATTTGATATTTTAATATAAGGATAATTAAGATGGTAAGGAAAACTTTAATTGCCGGCAACTGGAAAATGAATGGTCTTTTAGAAGATGGCGTTGCACTTGCCAAAGGTGTAGCGCAAGAAGTAAAAAAAGCGGGTAGAAAAGATTGTGAATTTTTGATATGTCCGCCGTTTACATTGTTAAGTTCGGCAAAAAAAGCAATTAAAGGTTCAAAAGTTATGCTTGGGGCACAAGATTGCCATTATGCTGAAAAAGGCGCACACACAGGTGATATCAGTCCTGTTATGTTGAAAGATTTAGGGTGCCAATATGTTATTGTTGGACACTCAGAACGCCGCACCAATCACTATGAATCAAATGAATTGATTAAGAAAAAAGCAGAAGCAGCCATCAATGCCGGCCTGAAAGTTATCATCTGCATTGGTGAAACAGAAGCAGAAAAAGATGCAGGCAAAACAATTGCCGTTTGCAGCGCACAAATAGAAGGTTCCGTTCCGGAAATTTCAAACGGACAAAATACGGTCATCGCGTATGAACCGGTATGGGCTATCGGCACGGGAAGAACCCCGACAACTGCGGAAGTTGAAGAAGTTCATGCTGCAATTCGTAAAGTCGTAGCTAAAAAACTGGGTCGAGCCAATGCTAATAAAATGCGTATTTTATATGGCGGCAGCATGAAACCGTCAAATGCTAAAGAGCTTTTAGCATTACCGGATGTAGACGGTGGTTTAATCGGCGGCGCAAGCTTAAAAGTAGCAGATTTCATGGCAATCGGCGAAGCAAGTAAACAATAAATAACAAGGAAATAAAAATGGGATCAGTATTGTTAGTAATTCATTTAATGGTAGCCCTGTTGCTGGTTATTTTAATATTAATGCAAAGAAATTCCGGCAATGCGTTGAGCGGTTTAGGCGGTGGCAACGGAGCAGACAGCTTTTTGTCAGCCCGTGGTAAAGGCAACTTAATGACCCGCACAACAGCGATATTGGCTACAATATTCTTTATCACATCAATTTTATTATCTCTGTACTACAAAGGAGAAACAAGAAAGCCGGAATCAATTACGGATGTAGCTCCTTTGGTTCAAACAGAGCCGACGGTTCCGACTGTTCCTGATGCAGCCGCTAATACGGCAGAAACACCGGCTCCGACAACTCCAATGCCGACCACGCCTGCGGCAGATACAGCAGCAGCGCCAACAGTACCGACGGCGGAATAGAAGGATGGTTACAAAAAACAAAATAGAGGCACCTTTTCAAGGAGGTGCCTTTTTCACTGCAAAAAACTGAAATAAAGGAAGAAAAATGTCTAGTTTAAATCCAAAAACAAAATTTATTTTTATCACGGGTGGTGTAGTGTCATCACTGGGAAAAGGTTTAGCTTCAGCCTCTTTAGCCTCCATTTTGCAATGTCGCGGGTTTAAGGTAAGATTAAGAAAATTAGATCCGTATTTGAATGTGGATCCGGGAACAATGAGCCCATTTCAACATGGCGAAGTTTTTGTAACCGATGATGGCACGGAAGCAGATTTGGATTTAGGACACTATGAAAGATTTTCCGGCGTTTCAGCCAAAAGGAGCGACAGCACCACGACCGGCAAAATTTATCAACGGGTTATAGATAAAGAACGCCACGGCGATTATTTAGGTTCAACCATACAAGTCATTCCGCATGTTACAAATGAAATCAAAAATTTCATTGTGAGCGATTTGGAAGATGAAGATTTTGTTTTATGCGAAATCGGCGGAACCGTGGGGGATATTGAAGGTCAACCATATCTGGAAGCGATTCGTCAACTAGCCTATGATTTAGGACGCGAGCGGACAATGTTTTTGCATCTGACCTTATTACCCTATATTCCGACCGCCGGAGAGTTAAAGACCAAACCGACCCAACACTCTGTGAAGAAGTTACAAGAATATGGAATACAGCCGGATATGCTGCTCTGTCGTTCACAAATGCCGATTCCTGAAAATGAGCGTAAAAAAATCGCTTTATTCTGCAATATTAAAGAAAGTAATGTTATTCAAGCTTTGGATGTAAGTAATATTTATCAAGTACCGCTGGCTTATTCGAAAGAGGGTATGGATAAGGCGGTATGCGATCACTTTAATTTGCATTGTCCTGAAGCCGATTTGAGCCGCTGGGAAAACATTGTAGAAACAATAAAAGCTCCGGAAGGAGAAGTAAAAATAGCCGTTGTTGGTAAGTATGTTAAATTGTTAGAGGCATACAAATCATTAGGTGAGGCCTTAACTCACGGTGGTATCGCGAATAAATACAAAGTTCGCATCAAGTGGATTGACGCCGAAGATTTAGAGAAAGGTGATGTCGATTCTATTTTATCCGATGTGAGCGGCATACTGGTACCAGGGGGATTTGGACTACGTGGAACAGCCGGAAAAATAGCCGCAGTAAAATATGCTCGTGAGCACAAAATACCGTTTTTAGGTATTTGTTTCGGTATGCAGATGGCCGTTATTGAAACAATGCGCAATGTTTTGGGCGTCAAAAATGCAAATACGACAGAGTTGGATGAAAATTGCGAAGCTGTTGTCGGCTTAATGACAGAATGGGATAAAGACGGTGCCAAACAAATTCGTCATAAAGATGGAGATTTGGGTGGAACCATGCGTTTAGGTGCTTATGAAGCGGTCTTAAAGAAAGGTTCAAAAGCAGCCGAAGTTTATGGGTGTGAACACATTTCTGAACGTCACCGCCATCGCTATGAAGTTAATATCAAATACAAAGATGAGTTAGAGAAGGGTGGTATGATAATCTCCGGTACATCACCGGACGGAAAGTTGCCAGAAATTGTAGAACGTCCGGATCATCCGTGGTTTATAGGCGTTCAGTTCCATCCGGAATTAAAATCAAGACCATTTGCGCCACATCCTCTATTTGTAGAGTTTGTTAAAGCGGCGATTAAACAAAGCCGTCTGGTCTAGATAAAGTCGAGTAAAGCCCTCTCTAATGGATACAAAAAGAGAGGGTTTTGCATAAAAGAGTTGAAAATAAAAAAAATATTGCATAAACTTTCATAAGTTAATAGAAAAGGGAGAGATTTTATGGAAGATAAAGAAATAAAAATTACCAAAAAGCAAAAAATTGTTGCAGGCATCATTGTTGCCGTTGCAGTCATTTTACTTGTATCCGTATTTAGCGGAGAGAAAAACGAGCCAGCAAAAACAACGTCGGCTCCGATAAAAGTAGAAGAGAAATTGCCTGAAAAAGCTGCAAAAACAGCAGAACTCAAAGCAGAAGCAAAGGTTAAGGCGGAGCCCAAAGAAGAGAAAACACCTCAAAAGGCTGAGGAAGGGCAAAAGCTTCCGGAAATAACGAAAGAAATCATAGAAGTAGAGCCGAAGAATTCTGTGTTAACTTTTGAAGCAACTTCAGAAAAACCGTTGAATTATCAAGTATTTTATACGGTAAAAAGAGAAGTATGGTACGATGCTAGTCATGTTGTAGAATATGCGGGAGAAGCAGGAACTCATAAATATAGCGTTGTAATTCCGTCGGATAAGGTCTTTAGAGTACGTATAGATTTTGATTCTAACCCAGGCAAGGTAACAATTAAAAATATATACTTAGACGGTACTCAAAAGGCTGATTTGAATGACTTTGATGGTTATGCATATAATCAGATAGATTCTAAAACAAAAAATAAAGATGGAAGTTTAACCTTGACATCCGGTGAAGATGATCCGTATATGGAATATTTAACCCCGCTGTTACCAGAATAAATAACTTATCAAAACAGGTAAAGTAAAAAGGCAGTCTATTAAAAGGCTGCTTTTTTATGTATAAAAAAAGTTAAAAGAAAGAGCTATTCTTTTTCCAAAACATCTTGAAGTGCAACATTATATTCCAAGTCATGCAGAATATAAGAAACAGAACTATTCTGAGTTGCTACCGCGAAAATACCTTTTTCAATATCTTGCACGGTTGTGTATCTATCAAAAGATTGTACGGAAGCAACAGATTGAAAGACCGGAGCTTCAGTCTGCACAAAAATATCTTTTTCAATTTCTTCAATTTGAATTTTAGGCATATGCGGTTGAGGCTCAGAAACCGCTTGAGGAATATCTATAGGTAAATCTCTGTTTCTGTAGTCAACATTATTATAGCCGAGATCATGTTGTTCTTCTACAAATTGAAGTTCATCCGCACTATCTTTTTCAGCAAAGAAATCAAGAGCTTTTTTATCAAGTTTAATCTCATCAGGAAGATAGATAGAAACATCATCAACTTTAACATCTTGCAATTCAGCCAGTTGATTTCCATCTTTAGAGATAACAATTTTATATGTTCCATAAGGAACCGCATCCAAGATAAAGAAACCCTCAATATCAGCAAAAGTGGAAGCAATTTCTTTATTGTCCGCATCAAGCGCAATAATTTGGTATCCAAACATACGCGTATCATCAATGTTTTCAATTTTACCTTCAACCGCACCCCGATGCGTAAACGGAATAGAAACAGTTCGGATAGTTCCCGGTCTTAAAACTAACTTTTTCTCATCATAAACCGGTTGCAATGCAATATCCAATAGCGTTTCCGTATCAACGTTAAGTACCGTTTTTTCATAAGTTTGCAAATCGGTCAAAACCGCTACACCATTTTCATCCGTATAAATTTCTTTTTCCAAGCCATTAGCGTTAAGGCCAATACCCTCCAAAGGTTGACCGGACTCATCGGTTGCCTGAACATACATCGTACCGGTATTACTGAGTTTTGAGTTAGCCGAAGTAATCACATCCATAGAATTCGGCGCCTTAGCAAAGCTGATATTATAAGTCAGATAGGAACTGATATTAAAATCTCGATCAAATTCAAGGGTGGCCGTCAATCCGCCGAAAGGAAAGATTTGTCCGCCCGAAAAAGAGAGATAATCCATATCTTCAATTAAGTTGCGAGTATATTTTCCGGAAAGATAAGTATTTCGTCCGGTTCGCCAATCAAGACGTGTTGAAAATTCCGTAAAGCGGGATTCTGGAGAGGTTTCATACGTCAACCAAGTTTCAGAAGAAAAATCTCCCCACCATTTATAAGCGCCGAAGCGTACGGTATTATAAGCACCGCGAGAGCTGTTATAGTCGTAATAGCTATCTTCTAAAGTCAAATTCAAGCTATTCATCAACTGTTTAGAAAGTCTGGCCGTAACATTATTAAAAGACGTTTCATCGCTTTCAAGAGTTCCCTGCCGCCAACTCAAATAATACGGCACTCTCCATGGTAACATACCGGATAAACGAGCTTCAAATTGCTCATCTAAATACTCATCACCATAAAAAGAAACCGGCGAGTGAATATTATTAAATTTATCATATCCGGCATAGATAGACCCGATATAGACGTCGCCTTGCCATTCTGCGTGATGGGCAAAATCATCCGTATCCAAATTTTGCTCTAAGTTGTATTGTAAAGAGCTACCTTTAACGGCAACTTGTGCACCGGCCATAGCAAAACGTTGAGTTTCCGTTCCCGTTTCAGCATCGGGCGTTTGCGTCAAACCGCCCATAAGTGTCAAATGATCCGTGGCACCATAATAACCGGTAAAATCGAGCACTGGTGTATCGTCACCGCTATAAGTGAACGGCTCATTATTTTCAAAGAGATATCTATAAGGTTGATAAGCAGAAGCCGTATATCCGAATTCACCTTTTTTAACCGGACTTGTACCGGAATAATAGCGCTCATATTCAGTCCGTGTTTCACCATAAGGTCCATAAAAAACGAGTTTAAACGTATTTAAGCCATACGAAACCGGAATATCGGGGAAGTTATATTGCCCGTTCACACCGCTTTGACGATATCCAACCAATTGTTCGTTCCAATAGAGCTCAACCTGCCACCCATCTAAAAGCGGACCGGTAATATCAATTGTTTTATTCGCGGACATAACTAAGTTTTTAAAGCTGCTGACCGCAACACCTCGTCCATAAGATGCATCTGCAAAATAAGAAGAATTAAGCCCGCTGATATCACCAACTTTTAATGTTTTCAGGTTAAGCGCATTTCCCGGTTCATCCAAAAAAGTTCTGCTGCCGGTTAAGCGGATTCTCGGCTGCCTGTCATTATATGAATCTCCAAAAATATACGCATTAACATCCAATCCGGCCGCGAGCATAGCCACATTCAAAGAATAAGAATCACTGTTAAAACTCTTATCAACGCTATCATAGCGGCTCCAGCCTTTTCCGAGGGTTAAATCAACCACCGGAGCGCCAAACCAACGGTTATCGAATTCATAATTTTTGAAACTGTCTTTTCTGAATGAAAAATTATTTTTGCCTCTTTTTTTCTCCGCTTTACGCTTAAGAGTAGTCGGAAATTCATCTTGTGCCGTAATCAACATCTGCATATTAAGTGAGTCAATCTTAATATTGATATGGAGCACACGGATATAGAAATCAGCTGCAAAAAAGATAGTGTTATCAACCACAATCACTTCATTAGTAGCAAAAGGTGTAACTTCGCCATCTTGTTCAACGGTATAGCTATTGAGATTGATAACAAACGGTTTATCCGGTGTATTGACCCAATAGCCGCGAATGACATTATCAGAAAGAGAATACTTAATTCCCAAATAAGATGCAATTTGCGGCAAAGAAATATATTGCTTAGTGTTTTTTTCATAAACATAGGCATAATCATCTAAATTGAAACCCTGAATAATAGGTTCCAAGATAAGAGGATCTTCACTATAATCGGTTAAATCTTCGGCTTTGCCCCACGGAGAAAAGAAGGCGCCAAGCAAAAGAAATAGTAAACTATAGCGATATAGCCTTCCGCAATATTTCTTCCTTCGTTTTAGCATCTTCAAGTTTCAAAACCGCATTTTTTATTTGAACATTTTTATCAAGAGGTACATTGACCGAGAGCGTGTCCGTAGACATATAAATCTTCAATCCGTTAACCCTCCCGATATCTTTATCCTTTTGATCCGCAACAACCACATTAAAGCGGGAAGATTTGTTCCCCAAACGCTTTAAGACCAGGTTGAGTTGATTGTTAGGCAATAATTTATAGCTAACCACTTCCGTTTTACTAAAGAGGTTATCCCCCTTGGTAATGGTAACCGGAATAGTGATAGCAAAAAGAGCGCGCAACTGCATGGATATGGTGTTAGATTGCCCGCCATCTTTACTTTTGAGCTTAGGCGCACCCAACAAAACCTCGCTAATTTTGAGATGAGAAACAAATTCCCCATCCGGAGCTTGCGCCAAACTTCTGCGGGCAATATTGATAGTTTGCACCTCATTAGGTTTCAGAGTAAACTGTCGTGGCGACCAAGTTAAATATTTATTGGCATAAAAAGGAGAGGGGTCCTTTGTTTCAGTAAGTTTCCCGTTAGCATCCTGCACAAAATTCACCATAGAAACACGATACGTTTGAGTTTCCTGAGAAGTATTGATAATACGCACACTTTGCACGCGCTTTTTTGAATTAGCCTCAAAATCAATACTATAAGGAAAGACCGAAATATTAGCAAAAGCAAGTGTCGGCATCATAAGAACAGAAAACAAGAGATAGATTTTGCAAATTTTTTTTAACATAAGTTCTTCCTTTCAAAGACTAATAAGAAACCGTGACCGTATACGTACCGGAATAATTACCTTCAGCAGCATTACGAGGAACAGTTAAAGTCGCCCCAATATAAGCATCAACAGAATTTGCATCCAAAACAAAGGAAGAACCTTTGTTTGAAATAAAATTATCAACTGTTAGTGTATCACCATATTCATTATAAATAAGAACCTTATCTGGTAAATTAATATAGACAGTTCTTCCAATCTGCCCATCAATAATAAAAAGACCATTTGTTACAGAAGCGTTTTCCATTAAATAAATACCTCCAGTAGAAAGTCTTTGCCCATCCAGAGAAATTGTTACACTAGAATTGCTAGAAGGAGACATCATGGAGCCAAAATTTAAATCTTGTATATTTGTAATACTAATTTTTTCTTCAATGGTAAAATTTATTTGTAAATTTGCCGTTTCAACATTATAACCCAAATTAGCAGTAGGAGCTATAATTTGAGTTGCAGTAAAAGGCGTATCAACTAAACTGCCATTAGAACCTTTACACCATCCTTGAATATCTAATGTCGCGCCAACAGAAACCTCATCAGTTGCACCAGCAATGATAAAATAAAGAGAGGAAGCAGAAAAAGAAAAATTATGAATTAATATAGAACAACCATTAGCGTTAAGAGTTAAACTTAAATCTTCAGGCATATAAATTCGATGTGCAGCAGACCAACGTCCCGCTTCATATTCAAGTCTTGCTTCATTGCCATTTTTAAGAAGCGTAATACCAGAAGAACTAGAGACAGCCCCATTATAATCTAAAACAATTTGAGCATTTTCTGAAGTTTGTATAAACGTTCCAAAATTTAGATTTTGAATAACACTAACATAATCAGCATCAACAGCCCAACACGATGCTACTTTAAAAACAGAAGTAAATAAAAGAAAACAGACACATCTTCTAAACATATTTTTCACACAAAAAATGACCCTTTTTTATCAATATAAAAAGATTTCTCCCCAAAGCAATTAAGATTAACTTTTTATTAACAAGAATAAAGACTTATCCCATTTAATTTACAATCATTTTCTTAACTGCCCTGCTGATAAAAAAGGGTCATTTTTTTGTAGCATACCTAATAATAAACTAAACCAAAATTAGTAGCTAACTGTAACCTCGTACGTACCGGTATAGTCACCCTCAGCTTGTCCTTGACCGACAGTCAAATCTGCACCAACTTTAATTTGTCCGCTTGTGCCTGTAAGAGTAAGTGTGCTGGCAGGTTCTGTAACAAAATTATTAACGGTCATAGGATCACCGGCACCTGTCAAAGTTGTAGAATCTGTAACCGAAATAGTCATAGATTGACGATCAGCACCTGTCACATTAAACAAACCGGCCTGACCACCGTTTCCAACTAAAATAGAAGAGTCACCACTTCTTGTACCATTAGTAGCAATAGTTACTTTTTTTGATGTATCTGTCGGCGCAATCATTGTACCAAAATCAAGAGAATCTTGTTCGGAAATGCTAACCGGAGCAACAATTTTTGCCTTAATGTTTCCTGTAGCCGATTCTTCAGCGGCTTGAGCAGCAGAGCTACCTAAAGCCAAAACAGCCACGGCCACTGTCAAAAGTAAATTCTTTTTCATCATTTTTCCCCTAAAAGCAATAAGTAATTTCAATCTAACTATAAGAGAAAATTGTTAAAATTCGGTTTAAAATAAAATGAAAAAAATAAATAATTAATTAGTATGAAGTTTGTATGCGATATACCCCTGAACGAACACCACTTTTTGCCGTATCGGAGACGTTGAGTGTCGCCCCGACATTGATGTCCGCTTTTCCGTCTTGCGAGCCTAGCGTAATGAGCTTGTCGCTATCTGCGCTCGTTGTGAACGAATGAACATTGATAGAATTATCGTCATTGTCATAAATGTGCGCCCCCGGAATAGCCACAGACACCGCCTGCGCCCTAGGGCCGCTAAGGTGAATAGCTCCTGATGAATAACCGCTTGTCGCCAACCCCGGACCGGTTGTCGTTCGGTTTCCTGCTTCATCAACGGTAACATCTCCGGCGTTATTTGTTACAATCGTCCCGAACCGTAAATCATTGGAAGAAGTCACTGCAACCGGAGCGACAATTTTGGCATAAATCTCACCTGTAGCAGAAAGTTCTGCCCCATATTTTTGACGAGTTTTAACCTTATCAACTGCTTGCGCATCAAAAAAAGAGGCAACGGTCAAAGCCAAAACCCAAAAAGTTAATTGCTTATAAGAAACCATTGCCACTCCCAATAACTTATTATTGTAAAAATACTACTCGGCGCTAATCATTTGGCATTGCTCTTTGACGGTGGTCTTAACCCGAGCAATACGCATATTGTCAACTTCCAAAACTTCATAGATGCAATAATCATCTTCTGTCTTGTCGCCGACAACCGGTTCACGCCCCAAGAGGTTAAACACATATCCGCCCATGGTGCTTTCTTCATGTTCGCAATATGGCAAACCTAAGCACTCATACGCATCTTCTACCAAATACAATCCGTCAAATTCGCAAACTTTTTCATTGATTTTTTTAACCGGTGTATCGGTAATTTCATCATGTTCGTCCTGAATATCACCCACCAGCTCTTCCAAAATATCTTCCATAGAAAGAAGACCGGCTGTTCCGCCATATTCATCAACCACAACGGCCAAATGGATTCTCTTTTTCATCATCTCATGCAAAATTTCAGAGATTGATTTATTTTCCGGCACAAACAAAATATTGCGAACAATCTTGCTTAAAATATCTTTATGCGGAGAGTTTTTGCACTCTAACAAATCACGAATATGAATCATCCCGATAATTTGGTCTTTATCACCGTTACAGAGCGGAAAACGAGTATGTTTATGTTGTTTAACAAATTCCATAATCTCGTTATAGCTGCTGTTTTGATAAATACATTTCATCTCTTGACGAGGTATCATAATTTCGTGTGCGGAAATTTCCGAAAAGCAAATGGCATTTTGAATAATCTCACTTTCCGTGTCGTCAATCACCCCGCCTTTCTGCGAAGCATCAATAATCAATTTGATTTCTTCTTCAGAGTGAGCATCTTCATTTTCATCTGTTTGCTTAACGCCCATCAATTTCAAAATCCACATCGTAACATGGTCAAACACCCAAATAAACGGTGCAAAAATTTTATTAAACGTATAAAGAGGGCGTGCAATAATCATGGCATAGCGTTCTGTATCCTGAATAGCCATAGACTTTGGCACCAATTCACCAAACACAACGTGTAAAAGGGTAATAAACGTAAAGGCAATACCAAAGCTCAACGAGTGCAACAAAATTTTATTATCGGCAAAAAATCCCGAGAACAGATCTTCCAACAAGCGAGAAACAGCCGGTTCACCAAGCCAACCTAAGCCCAATGAAGCCAACGTAATACCAAGCTGAATAGCACTTAAATAAGTATTCATATGCTCATTGATTTTGAGTGCTATTTTAGCCGATTTATTACCGGCGTGAGACAACTCTTCAAGCTTTGTGCGACGAATTTTAACAATAGCAAATTCAGAAACAACGAAAAAAGCATTACAAAAAACTAAAACTAAAACTAAAAATAAATTAAAGACATAGCCATAAACGGGACTCATGTGATTATTTTTGAACTACCTCAAATACATTAAACATACCCTACAGCATATAATAATGATTTGCAGATGTCAATAGCTCTTTTAGCGTATAACAAAAATTTATAACGTGTTATCAAAGGCATCACAAGTTGTTTCTAAAAAACGGCTCTTTTTCGGCATAATAAGCGAGGAAACAGGAATTTTCTCTAATTGCAATAGTTTAGATTTAAAACTTAAACCACCGGCGTACCCAACGAGATTATTGTTTTTCCCGATAACCCGATGACAGGGAACAATAATGGCAATAGGGTTTGCCCCCACAGCGCCGCCGACCGCTTGAGCTGACATAGATTTTAAGCCGCGTTCTTGTGCAATTTGTCGTGCAAGCTCACCATAAGTAACGAGTTTACTATAAGGAATTTGCAAGAGTAACTTCCAAACCTCCTTTTGAAAATCCGTACCGGATAAAGCAAGCGGCGGAACAAAGGAAGGATTTTTTCCTGAAAAATAAATATCTAGCCACTCTTTGGTTTTTTTGATGCAAAAAAGGTTTTGACCGTCAGAAGCCGAAACATCCATATACTTAATTTGTTGTTGAGCAAAGCCGTTTTTAAGACCAGTCAAAACCTGCCCGTCGCTTTCTAAAAAGAGACTCCCAAACGGTGAAATATATGTAGAAGAATAGAGCATCATCAAACCTTTCGTTGCCATAAAATCAAAATACCAGAGAAACAAAAATAATCAAGCCAAGAAATTAAAAGAAAATACTTGACTTAGAGCAAACTCTAAGAGTTACACTAAAACAAGAATCGATAAAAAGGGAGAGAAACGATGATAGAAAAACAAATTTTTTACTACAAATTCAACAAGATAAACGCTTGGCTAATTTTAAATTTAGCTCTAACCATAACGTTAGGTTACTGGAGCATTAAGTGTGTATGCTTGCTCTATTGGATACAAACACAAATTTTAATAGGTTTATGCATATTATCTTGGCTCGGCTGGATATGGAAATATGTCCTCAAGCATCAGGCTGTCGTTGTGGATGATGAAGGTATCAAACTGGATATGAGCAATAAACTAAAGTGGAAAGATATTGCAGGAATTGAAGAAAAAGAAGTTCATTGCTGCTTTCAAAAATATAAAGTTCTTATTTTGCACCCACGTGAAAATATAGAATATCACTATAACTTTTTGCAAAAGCATAATGGCGAATTTACCTCATTTGCCGTACCGCTATATGGGATACTATCTCAAGAGGATGAAAAAACGATTGTAGAGATTATCAAACACAAAGTCGGAGGAAAGAATGCATCAAAGTAAAAAATTTTTAAGAGCGCTATTAAGTATCATGATGTTGTTTTCCATTTCCACGACAACATTTGCGCAAACCAATGGAGAAAAAGATATGACCAGAACAGAAATATGTAAAAGAAATTATCGTATTTTATTTAAAGGCGAGGCCTTAACCGATACGGGAACCGATCCGGAGATGATGCAAATTTTGCAAAAATATATTTTTGGAGAAGTCTTTACCATAGGTGATTTACCGATAAAAACCAGAGAAATGCTAACCGTTGTTTCTTTAAGCACGCAGCAAACCTTGCCCCAGTTAAAGGCCCACGCCCAAGCCGCATTAAATGCCGGCGTAACCCCGTTGGAGCTACGTGAGGCAGTTTATCAATGTGCACCGTTTATAGGCTTTCCGAAAACCCTAAATGCGCTGAATACCATCAATGAAGTCTTCGCAGAAAATAATATAAAGCTGCCTTTAGAGAACCAAAATAAAGTGACCGAAGAAAATCGTCACGAAAAAGGTCTGGCCTTGCAGCAACCTTTATATGGAACAGAAATCAAAGATGCGTTGTCCGGATTGCCGGAAGATATGGGCAAAGAGGCCGCACGCCTGTTGACGGAAGTTTATTTTGGCGACATCTGCACGCGTGGCGTTTTAGATATGAAAACCAGAGAGCTTTTAACCATAAGTATCCTTGTAACTGCTGGTAATTGGGACACATTGTCAAGCCATATCAAAGGAAGCCTAAAAGCAGGCAACACGCTGGCAGAAATAACGGCAGCCATAATCCAGTGTATGCCTTATGTCGGTTTTCCCAATGGCTTAAAAGCCCTCCGAATATTAAAAGCGGAATTAAAGTAAAAAGAAACACCTCCCCAAACGGAGGTGTTTTTTATAATCGTTATGGTAATGTTACAAAGGTAATATTTCAGCCATTTGCTTACGCTTGAACGAAGAATTGCAAACCAATTTTTGCACGCGTTGAACCAAAGACAAATCAAAACCTTGATGACAAATTTCTTCCGCAGATTTGTTTTCATCTACCATCAATTTGAGTATAGCATCCAAAACTCCATAAGGCGGAAGTGTATTTTCATCTTTTTGCCCTTCAGCCAATTCGGCAGACGGCGCGCGCGAAATAACCTCTTCGGGAAGGATAATATTTTGATTGTTACGCCATTTCGCCAGATCAAAAATCGTACTTTTATACAAATTCCCGATAGGCATTAAACCGCCGCAAGTATCACCATAAAGTGTGCAATATCCGGTTAAAGCTTCAGATTTATTGCCACAAGCCAAAACCAAACCGCCTTGTTGGTTAGAATAAGCCATAAGAATTTGCCCGCGAATTCGGGCTTGCAAGTTTTCTAAAGTAAGCCCATTAACATTTTCATGAAACGCATTTTTAAGAAAATTTGTATGCGCTTGTACCAGCGGTTCAATATCCAGTTCTTGAAAATGAAGATGATTGAGTTCGGCAATACGTTTTGCGATATTAAGGCTTAAATCGGAAGTATAGCGCGTCTTCATCATAAGCGCCATCACATTTTGCCCGCCCAGCGCATCCGCCGCCAAAACGGCCGTAATAGCTGAATCAAGTCCGCCCGAAAGGCCTAAGATAACTTGTTGAAAGCCATATTTTTGACAATAATCAATCAAACCTTGCTGAAGTTTTTTCCAAATCTTTTCCATCATTAAATCTCCTAAAAGTAACGCGGAGCATGGCTCCCAAAAGGTGAATAAACAAGCTTTTTCTATTTTTCAAAAGCTCTGCTGATAAACTGATGTTGCATTTTCTTTTCTAAAAGGGTAGAACGAAAGAACTGCGCGGTGGTAATCGTTTTCAATTTCCCTTGTTTAATAAAAGGAACATAAACATCATCTTGCAGAATATCTTTAATTTGTTTGTCTTTACCCAAACATAAATCTTCAATGACAGTAACATTAGCCCCTTTTTTAAGCAATCCGTTCATGGCTTGTTGCACACAAATATTGCTTAAAACCCCGCAAAGATAAACATTTTTGCCCCTCCAATCTTGTGCCAAATCTTGATAAGAGCGAACCTCGTTCCAAATATTTGTTGTTGATTTATACATTTTAACGACATTAAGCTCGGGCTTAAACGGAGCCGCCTGCTGCCATCCCCAAGACCCGAAAACACAATGCAGAGGAAAGCTTTGTGCCTCAATGGTGTGCGGATAAGTTTCGGAAAAATGCGTATCATAAGTATCAATAATTTTATCAAAACTGTCTAAGAACAGATTATCGGCAAATTTCTGATGTTTCTCAATCAATTCCGGCGCATTTACCGTAAGCGCACCATGTGAATGAACAAAATCGTTTTGAAAATCAATTCGCATTAAAATACGGTTATTCATAAGAAAAAATCCCTTCAGGCTTATTGGGGTTAAAACATCTGTCTTCTATAAGCCCTTCAGAAGACGCAGATGATAGGCTAAAAAAAAATTAAATAATACCTTTTTTCTTGTTAAAGTATTCTTCAATGATATGATGATTTTCGGGTGCGACAAAGTTTTTCCATCGTTCATCGCCAAATTTAATCATATCACGAACCATCGTACCGGTAACAAACGGAAAACTAGGATCCGTACGATCAACCAATTCAATATTTTGAAAACACTCTCTAAACCAATGTGCATCATAAGAAGACCCCGCATAATAAACATCGGGTTTCGGGAGGTTAGGAAAGCTCTCTTGAATAAAATCAAGAACATATTCCCCCCATTCTGCCGGATTATTAATATCAAAAATACCAACGATTTTCAACCTATCATATTCAGGTTTTGCCCGATAGATATTTTGGATCATCTTTTTGCGAGTGGTATAGTTAAGAGGATTTCTGGCTGTTCCCTGTTCTTGGATAGAACCGAGAACAATAGTAACATGTTCGCATTCCTTAAGCATCTTATCAATCAACTTTTGATGACCGATATGAAAAGGTTGCGCCCGCATAATGCTCAAACCATGTTTGTATTTATATTCAGTCATAAAAAAAACTCCTTAAAAGGAGCCGCCAATGAAACTCATAAAGAGTACTCAAATCAAATCTCATTAAACCGGCTCAGTTTACCAAAGTTCCGTGCTTATAAGCCCTGCAAGCACCAAGAACGATTATAAGATACAGGAAAAGATAAAAAAGTCAAGCCATAAAAACAGATTGCAAAAAATAAAGTATTCTGTACAATATACTCAACACAAGAGAGGACGAATGAAAAGAATATTAATACCGCTAGGGCTGATGACTATTGCGGCAGAAGTTTCAGAAGCAAAAGATTGGACCCTGTCACAGTCAGGCATTGCCGGCATATACTACGGTATAATGGAAACAAAAGAAGATAATAATTTAGATAATATGGCCAATCGCCTCGTTTTTCGGGCAGATGGCAAAATAAGCGGATACTATCCGTTCTCACAACAAACAAAAATAGGGTTAAATGCAGATTATACCATCGTCATGCGTCAACATGACAAGGACTATGAGCAAGGGGATTGGCGGTTTTACCCCTACGCACACGTTTTTGATGAAAGAAAAGGGCAGATGACGGTAGGTTATACTTATAATGCCGCAAGAATTATGCACGTTGGGGCACAAGACATCACCTGGGTTGGCATACAAGATAGTAACATTTCATATTTTTTAAGCAGCGCTAACTGGTCGAACGGCCAGAAAAAAACGAAATTTGCTACGCCCAAATCAACAACCATTTTAGATGACGGACGTGCTTTCAAGTTGAGTTACTTCACGCCGGAAATAGGCAACACCATATTAGGTTTCAGTTATACGCCGGATAACGCCTCCAGACGCGGTATGACGAGCCGCTACAGCAATTATGAAACAACACAAGACGGATATACCGCCTCTATGCAAAATCATTGGAATTTGCCGTATGGAGAATTATACACGTCAACAGGCTATGGGCTGTATAATCGCACCGATAACGTATGGTCAGGCGGCATACGCTGGATTTATAAAGGTTTAAAAATGTCCGGCGGCTATAAAAAATCGTGGATAGATGGTCATAAAAATCCGATATCAACAACAGCTCAAAATGAGCACCTGCCGGCGTATTTTGATAATTATAGAGAAGGTCAAGCGTGGGATTTCAGTATTGGCTACAATTTTGGAAAGTTTGAGAGTAATTTAGCTTATTTGCATACGGAAGCGGAAAATACGCGTCATCGGGATGATATATGGGTACAGTCCAATAAGTATCAGCTAAATAAATATGTAGAATTGTATTGGGTAAATGCCTATCGCAATTCAAAAGGTTATGCACGAGCAAGCAATAACAATAATAAAGGCTACGCCATCATTACCGGCATAGCCCTTAAATATTAAATATCCTCTTTTGCCTGAATGGTAACGGCAAAGCCTTCATCAGTGTTGGCAAATACTAATTGACAATGGTAGAGTTCGGCAATTCTTTCCGTAATGGCCAACCCCAATCCGCTGCCGGTTTCTTTTTGTCCGGCCGGACGGAAGAAACGCTCAGTCAGTCTTTGTAAAATATTTTCATTAACCACGGTATCAGAATTAGTGACCGTAAATTTCCCATCAGCGATTTTAAGAGTAATACGTGCGTTTTCAGGACTATATTTAACGGCATTATCCAAAAGATTGCGAATAAGCAAAGCTGTTAAAATATGGTTTCCGGTGCAAAAGGGCGGTTGAGCTTTATCATCAGCTTCAAGGACAATGGTCTTATTTTTGACCATCAATCTATATTCATCAATCAAGTGCGAGCAGATTTCATTCCAGTTCAATATCTCAACATTGTCATAGTGCCCGTTGTCTGCTTCCAAACGAGAAAGCGCCAAGAGTTGCTCCACCAAACGTTCGGCACGTTCAATCCCCTTTTGCAGTTTATCCAAAGCCTGTTGACGCATGGATGCATCATCATCAGCCATTTGTGCAATTTCAAGTTGTATTTTAAGCGCGGTCAAAGGTGTGCGGAGTTCATGAGCAGAATCAGAAATAAAGCTACGTTCACGTTTAAGCAGATTTGTAATTTTCTGAAACATATGGTTCATAGCACCAATTAGCGGTTTCACCTCAACCGGCGCGTTATCCATATTAACCGGAGCCAAATCATCTGCCGAACGATTATTAATAGAGGCCGCCAACTTTTTAAGCGGTCTAAATTCAAAATAAGTCAGTCCGGCAATAGAAAGTAACAAAAAGATAAAGCCAAAGAGCCACGGAGTCAAAAACTCCTCAACAATATCCATCGCTAAGTCTTCACGATATTCCAGTTCTTGCCCGACGGTAATAATATAACGTCCGTCTGCCGAATATAAACGAAGCAACCGCCATTTATCTCCTTCACGCTCCAACCGCTCATTAACAAATGTGCCGAAAGCGGTGGTATTGAGCGGAAAATATTTGCCGTTTTCATCATCATGAAAAATCATTTTGCCGTCACGCGTAAAAATAGCAAACCCGATAGCATCATCATCGTCGTCGGCATTTTCAACATTTTTAATAAGTTTATCCGTCACATCTTGCGTATTTTGCGAAACAGCGCTCCAGTCTGCCGCCGCCAACTGACGGCTGAGCGCAAGTTGATAGGTATCAAAAAACTCATCAATACTTTCTCTAGTTTCCTTATAAGAAATATAGCCGGCAATTCCCCACACAATGGCAGATATCACCACAAAAAAGAACATGAGCCGAAAACACAAACTGAATTTCAGCTTTTTGATATCAATTTTTTTGCAAAAATCAGCAAGATAGGGGACAACCTTAAGCATATATCAATCCTCCAAAGTATATCCGATTTTGTTGATGGTTTTGACAATATCTTTGCCAAGTTTTTTACGCAAATGGTGGACATGAACTTCAACAGCGTTGCTCGCCACATCATCATCCCAAGAATAAAGTTTATTTTCAATCGTCTCCTTAGATAAAACTTTATTCTTATTGAGCAACAGTAGTTCTAACAACGCTACTTCACGCGGGGCTAAAGTAACTTTTTCCCCATTAAGCGTAACGGTCTTGGTATCCGGGGCAAAAGTAATATTTTTGAAATGGATAAGCGGTTTTGTAACGCCGTTACGCCGCCGAATAAGGGCATTAAGCCGTGCTTGTACTTCTCTAAGCGCAAAAGGCTTGCCGAGATAATCATCGGCACCGGAATTCAAGCCTTTAATGCGCTCATCGACATCACCTCTGGCGGTTAAAATGAGAACCGGCGTATCAATTCCGGCGTTACGCCATGCTTTCAAGATATCCAAACCTTCAATGGTAGGCAGTCCCAGGTCTAAGATAACGGCGTCATAAGGCGTTTGCAATAAAGCCTCTTTGCCGTCAGCCCCATCATCAAACCAATCGACGGTAAAGCCGAGCTTAGAAAGCCCGACTTTAATTCCGTCCCCGATAAGACTGTCATCTTCAATTAAAAGCACTCTCATCGCCAATCCTTTCAAGAGGATTATTTCAAGATAATGGAGTCAACGTCAACTTCAGGTGTGCCGAGCAATTCTTTATCGATTTCACCTCTGATTTCAACGGTGTTTTCCGGTTTAACAACTTGGCCTCTCCAATCTTCATCATCAATTTCAACAACGATTGTACCAGTTTTATCGGCGAATTGATATTTTTCATTACCCAAATTCTTTTGAATGTTACCAACCAAAACAACCGGAGTATCATCATTCATTTTAAGAGCATCGGCAACAGTGGTAGAAGCGATAGTCGGTCCTTGGAAACCACCACCCATATTCATTTGAGCTTGAGCATTAGAAGCAACAGCGAAAGTTAAAACAAGAGCAGAAACAGCTAAAATTTTATTCATAATTTTTCTCCTAAATAAAAGTTGTAAATAAAGTTTGTTTATCAGAACAACTTTAATTCTGCATTGTAAACTTAAGAAACGCTTAAGGCAAAATAATTTTTTGATTTTTTTTGAGAAGAAGGAAAATTAAGAGATAAAGATTAGTAAAATCAACAAGTTAGTTTCAAATAAAATTTATCAAAATTAAGAAATATTTTTTTCAAGATGAACAATACGCTGCGGATAAGGGAGAGAAATACCCTCTTTTTTGAACGCATCAATAATTTTTTCGCGAAGCCGAAACGCCATTCCCGCACTCAAAGTAATGTTAGAAGTAAAACAGCTGAGAACAAAATTAAGTTGCCCGTCTCCAAAGTCCAGAAAGGCCAGAGTAGGGGCCGGAAAAGCCAAGACTTCCGCATCATCTTGAGCGATTCGTAACAAGAGTTGCTTAAGTTTTTGTATATCACAGTTATAGTCCACCCCAACTCGAATATCCACGCGCGTCATTCTGTTTTCATAAGTCTTATTAACCACACAGCCGGAAATGATAAGAGCATTTGGAATAATAACATTAGATTTATCAGAAGTTTCAAGCGTCGTTGCTCTCATACTGATTTTAGAAACGATTCCTTCAAAACCGTTAATAATGACCGTATCCCCGACTTTTATGGGACGCTCAAACAAAATAGTCAATCCGGAAGCAAGGTTGCTGACCATATTTTGCAAACCAAATCCGGCTCCAAAAGAAATAGCTCCGGCAATAATGGCCAAGCTACGAAAACTCCCGCCGGCCACGGCGATTCCCAAAATAACCGCAAAGATAAAGCCAAAAAATCCGATTCCCGAAATCAAAGAGCTTTTCATCCCCTCATCTAAATCAAGTTTATTAAGATTGCCGGATATCAAACTGTTTTTAAGTAATTTTACAAGCAGCATCCCGATGCCGAAAGCCAATCCTCCCAAGCAAATAGAAGAGATAGAAACATAAACACCGCCGATATGAAAACCGGTTAAAAACCCTTTTGTGCGTGCCAAAAGAATATCCACCGAAACGCCCCAAGAGGCTAAAAGAAAGAGTAGCGCCAAACAATAAATAATCGGGGTTAGCAGGATATTAAACCAAATCTCACTCTTAAGTAATGTCCTCGGGCGGATGCGAAAGGCAGAAATCCAAAATCTTCGATGTACAAACCAATGGTACAAAAAAAGCAGCAATCTTTTAATGACATAGATAAGAGCAATCACAGCCACCGAAAGGATAAAATGATTAATTAAATACGAAGATAATTGAAGATATCCAAATAACGAACATCCGAAACTAAGCCCTATAAACAAGGCAATCGCCAACGCAGCCTGCGAGGAAAAAGAAAGTTGTTGAAAATCATCATTATTAGCATCTTCATCAGAAAGTTCCTGCGTGCGGTAAAGGATTCGGAGCACAACCCATATAATTGCAAACGCCTTAACGGCATTATTTAAGAGCTGAAAAGAATACACCATATCGTTTTGCATCGGAAAAAGGGTAATGACGCGTTGCAAAAAGGCAATAAGCATAATAGGCACCAAAGCTGTCATGAGCGTTTGATAAATACGTTTGGCAAATTTATCATCAAGATTTTCAAATAATGACCATTCCGGAAAATCAGGTGCAATCACAGCGTAGATTAAAACTTTGATGAGGATGAAATAGCAAAGATATAGCAAAGCATTGGCAATCAAAACCTCAAAAAGAGAGGAGTTCTGGAAAAGCAATTGTACGCTTGCCATTTTTAAAACATATAAAAAAACGACAGGCATCAGAGCATACGTTAAAAAAATATAGAGAACATTTTTTATTTTTTGCAGATAGTTAGGACGTATAAGATTTGCATAGAAAGAAATATGGCGCTTTAAGATTATTTTTTTCAAAAAAATCAGCACGAGAAGCAACACGCCCATGAGCATAAGTAGCTTAAATCCCTGATAAGCAATTTGTTCTTTTTGATAAGCCGTTAATTCCGAATACCAAACACGAGGCGAAGATGAAACTTCTGAGAAGAAGTGCTGAAATCCATGAAGCGAAGCAACAAATTGTTGTGGTTCAAAAAGAGCGTTTTGCTTAGTGAGCAAATTAGAGAGCAGTTCTTGATTGCGCGAAGCAAAAATCAAAGCATTAGCCTCATCAATTTTAGTAAGAATAAAAGCACCTTGAGCTAATTTTTCTTTATAAAGAGAAAGTTCGGCGTTGAGATTTTTCCTTTCTTTAGAAACTTCCGGCAAATCTTTGCCGCTTCCGAGAGAAAGTTCATCAAGAGCCGTTATTTTTTGCTTAAGCGATTGATACATAACATTGTCGCTTTTTTGCTGAGATAATATTTGTGATTGAAGCTGGTTTAAGACTTGTAAAACACCATAACTGTCATCATGGGAGATATTTTGTTCTTTAAGCCTTTTTAAGATGGCATCAAGAGTTTTGTTTGCCTCGCTAAATTTAAGTTCCTGCTCACTTTGCGCATAGGTTGTATCAGCCCAGACCAAATGATATGGTATAAGGCACAGCCAAAACAAAAGAACAAATTGCAAAAACTTGAGCATAGCCCCAAAAATCCATTTTATTTTCAAATATAGCCCCATATAATCACCAATATAATCAAAACAAGACATAAACAGGAGAAAATGATGAGTAAAGAAGCAATTTATGAAGAAATTATTCAAAAATATATGAAAGCTCTTGCGGAATATGATTTAGATGGAATTTATTTACACCGGAAGCAAAAGTTTATTCGCCTTTGTTGGGATGGTTAGAACCAAGAGTGTTCTTTGAAAAAATGTGTGTACTGTCGGATGTCGAAAAATCTTGGCAAAAACCGCATAACACGTTAATCAGCACGGAAGGAAAACCGGTTATGATTAAACATTTCACCTATCACTGGGCGGTAAAAGATGGAAGAAATACCACCTTTGAAGTGTGCGATGTGTTTGAATTTAATGAAAACAACCAAATCTGCAAAGAAACCATAATTTATGACACCCATCAATTAAGAATAGATATGGGTGGCAATCCGCTTGATTTCTAAGCAAGAGAATGCGCCTCAAGGCGCATTTTTTGATAAAAGAGCAGGCGTTATCAAACAGATTGTGCATTAAAAAAGAAGGGAAGTATAATGAAAATAGTAATTTTAGGTTCCGGTTCGGCTTATGGTTGCCCGATGATTTTTAATCAATGGAATTTATTAGACGCAAAAAATTCCAAAAATATCCGTAACCGTGCTTCTTTATATTTGGAAATAGAAAACAAAAAATTTGTGATAGATACAGGGCCTGAGTTTCGTCTTGAGATAAATGAGAACAATATAACCGACATAGATTCGGTGTTTCTAACACATGGACATTATGACCATATAGCAAGCGTTCCGGAGTTATCGCGAGCCAGTTCCAGCAAAGGACATACCATAGAAATATGGTCTAGTGCAGAAACAGAAAAAGAATTACGCCAAACTTATGGTTTTATGTTTAATGGCGCCGAACATGAAAGTGTCGGATTAAAATGGTGCAGACTGCCGGATTTAGGAACATTTATCAGTCAGGGGATTGAATTTCAAACTTTTCAGGTTCCGCATCATCAGTTCCATTGTTCAGCTTTTCGTTATCAAGATTTTGCTTATGTAACCGATTGGGAAACAATACCCCAGCAGGGACTTAATATGCTAAAGGGCATAAAGTTGCTGGTAATTGAATGTAACAATGGCTTGTATCCGGAAAAGAACGGACATAGTGATTTAGAAAATGTAAAAAAGGTGATAGAGAAAATTTGCCCTTCAAGAGTTATTTTAACGCATTTATCTTGTCGTGTGGATTATAATGCAATACAAACATCTCTACCTCAAAATGTAGAATTGGCCTATGATGGTATGACCATAGAGCTATAAAAGAGCAACAAAAAGAGCTCCGTCTAGATTAAACGGAGCTCTAAAAAAGACTAAAAACTTAAAAACCTTCCTCACGATAAGGTCTGGACATCAACTCTGCCATAGCGTCTTTAAGAGCCATATCGTTAAAGAGCACCCGATTAACCATTTCGCAGATAGGCATTTCAATACTAAGCGCTCTTGCGCGTTGCATAACTGCCTTAGCTGTATAAATTCCCTCCACAGTACGTGTATTTTCTTCAATTAACTTTTTCGCATGCCCCTGAACACCGATTTCATAGCCAAAACTAAAGTTACGAGATTGAGAACAGCTGGCCGTTAAAACCAAATCCCCCAAACCGCTCATCCCCATCATCGTCGTAAGAGAACCGCCAAGAGCGTCCGCAAATTTAGCCATTTCATGAAAACCACGAGTAATTAAAGCAGCTCTTGCACCATCGCCTAAAGACGCACCTTCAACCACACCGGAAGCAATAGCAATAACGTTTTTAACACTTCCGCCAACTTGAGGAGAAATCATATCTGTTGTGGTATAAGGGCGAAAATAGGGGGTTCCGAGCATATTAGCCAACTGAGTGGCAATACCGTCTTTTGCGCATGCAATGGTAACAGAAGCTAACTTGCGTTGCGCCACATCAATAGCAAATCCCGGACCGGAAAGAATGGCAATTGTAGCATCGGAAATCTCCTCATCAACAATTTCCGAAAGCATTTTGCCCGTATCAACTTCAATTCCTTTAGCGCAAAGAACGATAATTGTGGAAGGTTTAACAAACGGCTTCATCAATTTAAGGGTAGCCCGCGTCCATTGTGCGGAAGCTGTAAGCAAAACAACATCAGCAAAATCAAAAACGTCAGCAATATTGTTTGTTGCCCGAATAGCATCCGGCAGAGGGATATCCGGCAAAAACACCTTATTGACATGTGATTGATTAATGGCTTCCACAACTTCAGGTTCCCTTGCCCAGCAAAGGACCTGATTACCGGCTCTGGCCGCAGTTAAAGCCAAAGCAGTTCCCCAAATACCGGTACCAACGACAGCTATTTTTTTCATAAAAAGTTCCTTTATAGCAACATAATTAAATCCATATGAAAACGATATTATACACCACAACACGAAATACAAGCAAAATTAAGAGTTAGTCAGAAAAAAATACAGAGCAGACAAGGATGATGTGAGTATAAAAAAGGCTTCGGGATATTTCTCAAAGCCCTTTGGCGTGACAAACAACAATTAAAATTATTCGCGCTCAGAAGAAAGCAAAGCCGCCAATCCGGACAGACCGCCTTTTATCGTTGTAGCTTGCTTAGATTTTTGTCCTTTAGCCGTCATATCCTTTTTAGCTGCGGCTTTAGCAGATTTAAGTTGCTGCTTACGCGCTTCTTTTTCTTCAGGTGTTAATTCAACTGGGTTATCCTCCGGCTCTGCCTCATTATAGGCAGAATAATAAGATGAAGACGGGTTAACAATATAATCATTAATATCAACATACTCATCATCGTCGTTATGCTCATTAGCAGCCTGACGGTTTTCCTCAAACGTACGAACCTTGCAAAACAGCTCCATAAAATCCTTATGTTCAGGATGTGAATAGTCAGAAACTTCATCAAAAGAGCCATGTATCAAATTCAAGCGCTTACCGGTAGCATATGCAATACTAGAATAACCGTTTATACGTCTGTTTTTCCCAACGGAAGAGAAGAAATAAGCCCCATGCGAGCCAGAGCGAAGCGGATCGTGGAAAAATCTCTCAAATTCCTCATTAACGACTTTATCAAAATTTTCAGCCGCTTTTTCTTTAATAATTCGACGTTCTTCACGAAGTTGAATTTCTTTCTACCCAGCTTCAAGCACAGTTTGCATATAAGCGCTATCGGCAAAATTTTCTTTAATATATTGCTCAACAGCCGGAGCCTCTGCCTTTTTGCCGTCTTGCTCGGCATTGTCAATAAAACGATGTACGGCATCATTCATTTTCCGTATTTCTTCTTGTTTTTGAGCCTCTCTCTGTTTGACATTTAGATCACGAGCATCACGAAATTCATCGCGGATTTTATTCAGCTCCTCAACAGTCGGAATAACCGATATAGTCTCTTTATTTTGTTGTAAATAGTTTGCAATACCTTCATCTATCTGTTGATTATTTTGATCAGCCAAATTCTCGCCGAAATAATCATAAAGCTTCATTTTTAAGTGGAAAACACCATTTTTATGCCGCTCGACTTCTTGTTCTTTGCGATATGCTTCGTAAGACGTTAACTTTTCTGAAGAGTCCTTCAAAAGGTTGTCTCTTTCCTGAGATGAAAGCCATTCGGAAGCGCCCACAATCTCATTGATTTGCTCCATTGGATTTTTCGTTTCATCATTATAGATGATATGCGAAATTTTGTCGTTTAACTCACGAAGCTGATCGCGCTTCTTTTCGGCAGGATCTTGTTCAACCTTAAAGAATTTATTATATTTTTTGCCAAATTCCTTAATTTTACTTCCGCCTTTACCGATAATAAGCCCAATCATATCCTTTGGAACATATAAAGTAATTTGGCGTCTTTTATCTTTTAGCATAGTTTCATCATGAACAAACAAAATTATCAAAATCTGCGTTTTCTGCTTGATTAGTATCGTTTTCCATAATAAATCTCCTCCAAAACTACTATTAACCAAGAATACCACAAATTTTATAAAGTGTAAATAGCGAAAAAATTGGAAAAGAACTCAAAAGTTACCATAAAGGTATAAAAAAAGAGCCTACAACGAGGCTCTTAGGATTTTTTAAGGTAAAGAAACAAGTTATTTGCGCTCATACAAACCGGTCAAGGTTGCTTGAGCCAAAGCATGTTGTTTAACCACTTTTTCCACTTCGGTTGGTGCTGTTTGGGCGGAAACATCAAGCTTTTCCGTATTCAAGGCATACACCGTAAAATTATAATGATGAACCCCATGCCCAACCGGAGGGCAAGCCCCGCCATAAGCATTTTCCTTAAAATCTGTCATCGTAGAGAGGGCGCCAGGGATATTGCCGCCAGTTTTAATTTCAGACACGTGAGAGGGAATATTGACAACCAGCCAATGATACCATCCATGCTCACGCGGCGCATCCGGATCATGACAGATAATCGCAAAACTTTTTGTGCCGGTTGGAGCATTACTCCAAGATAATTCAGGAGAAATATTTTGCCCGCTGCATCCGTGCGCATTATAAACTTGGGCCGGACTAAGCATCGTATTCGGTTGAATATCCGTACTTGTAACCTGAAAAGCATCATCTTGTGACTTCATCATCAAAACTCCCCAAACAATAAGTAAAACCGCCAACAGAAGGACAATAATCAAGACTATACTTTTTTTCATCACTAATCTCCTCAATAGATATAGTATGTTTTAAGATGCAATTATAGTCCCAAAGTTTCCATCTTTTGTTTTAAAAGTTCAACAGCTTTTTTCGGATTATCCGTATGCGCAACGGTTTCTTCCATCGGACATAGACCATCTTTGTGGCGATTTAAGATTTGCGGCACCAATTTTCCATAAGTTGCAGGAATATGATTCTTTTGGAGCAAATCAAAGGCTTCCTGGCTCATCAATTCACCATAAACCGTCCGCGCTTTTCCATCAATGGCAATAAAAGCCGCCGCTCTTCCGATAACTTTATCAATTAAGGAAGCATCTTCTAAAAGTTCCGGCCACTTATCATGAAGATCCATCAATGGTCTAATACCTTTTCCATGCCCTTGTGCCACCATAAGGTTATCCTTAACTAAGACAGCGGAAGCATCGTTATTTTTAATTTTTTGGAGAGCTTGCTCATAACCGGATGGAGAAGAATCAAGGTTAATCAACACATAGTCACGAGTTCCCAAGCCCATTTGTTCGGCATAATCCAACTGATGCAATCCTTCACGACTTAAAATACGCTCTTTGATGTCATGAAGTTCGGTTTCAGGCTGCTTCATTAATAAATCAATAGAAGCCTGATCCAAGGCCACGATATCGGTAGAGGCCAAAATCCCCAAATCACGGATTTTAACTTTAGCGGCGGCCGTCCCCATACAGTCGCAATCAACAGACATATTTCTTAACACATTGATATAAGTAATTTTCGGACCAAAATGATCCAAAGTAGCCTTTGCCGATTCAACCATATTTTCCATGAGCAGAGATTGTGTTGCGTTCCAAAGACTAAATTTATCAGCCCCATGCACCATAGCCTTACCGATTTTGCCGTCCGCATTGCCGATGGCGATATTTTTAATAGAACCGCCGAAACCACCCATCGGATGCCCCTTAAAATGAGTAAGCACCACCATGGAATCATAATCTAAAATGCCTTTTCCCATAGACATTTCCTTAAAGTGCTTTCCGCCTTTAACCGGCAGCATCACCGTTCCGAATTCATCCATAATATCCACTTTACAAAAATCCCAACCGTTGATTTTCAAGGTCTCACGATGTTTTTCGGTCGTATGGCGTCCCCCTTCATAGAGGGTATTTGTTTCCACCAAATTACTGTTCGGTATAGATTCTTGCAAGGCTTTCACCATAGGGATAGGGAGAATATTCGGTCCGTGCGGCTCGCCGGAGTGCCATTTAATCGCAACTTTACCCGAGATATTTTGGTTAACCTTGTTGTAGATGTTGACCAAAGCTTCCGGTGTCAATTCAGAGGTAAAATGGACCTTAGCCTTAGGTTTTTGGTGGTCAGAAGTAGCTGAAGTTTTGTTTTCAGCCGCAGAATTTCCTGCTTTCAACGTCAAAACCGCAATTTCAGCCGGTGCCAAAAAGCGCATTTGCGGTCCCCATTGTCCGGCTCCACGCGAAACATAAAGTTTAGCCGTCTCGTTTAAGTCATACCAGCCGGCAACATAAGGAGCATGCGCATAAATAAAAAAGACAAACGGAAAGATTTGTCCACCGTGTGTATGACCGGAAACTTCCAAATCAAAAGGTGTTTTTTCAAAATTTGCCGGGGTATGAGACATCAAAATTTTATATTGCTGAGGCAAAGCCTTTGCAAAAGTTTTATCCAAATCCGGCTTTTTATGACTTAAAGATTGAGAGTGAATATCGGGAACGCCTCCCAAATACAAATCTTCTGTAATCTGCACGCCGTCATTTTCTAAAAGTTTAAAACCTAAGTTTTGAAGCGCCTGAGAGGTTTTGTTAAAATCGTGATAAAATTCATGGTTTCCGGAAACAAAATAAACGCCGTATTTAGCTTTTAATCCCCCTAAAATTTTCAATTGTTCCGAAACCCGAGAAATATCATCGTCAATCATATCCCCGATAAGCAAAATAACATCCGGATTTTGCGCATTGGTTTGCGCCACAATTCCCTGCAGCTTAGCCGGCATTAAGGCGCGGTGCAGATGTAAATCCGGTAACAAAACAATTTTTTTATCTTGTAAAATTTTGGGATCGCTAACACTGATATATTTTGTAGCGGGAACTTTCATGCCGTCATAAAGAGAAAACCCGCCGATAACAAAAGCCAAAACAATCGTGATGACGTTAATAACATTTAAGTGAGGTGAGGCAAGGGGCTTAAACTCGGTAGAAAAGATTCTCAAAATCCCCCAAATAATATCGCGTACAACCGTCAAACTAAACAATATCACCATGGTGATAAATAGGAAATAAAGCACATAACGATAGGCAACATAATATTTGCCTAAATATTCTTCAAAGTTATATTCCGCCAACATCGGTAAGCAAGCAATCAACATAAATAAGATAAAGAAAGTTATTTTCCACCCCATACCGACAGAAGCAAATGCGCAATATCTGCAAAAGAGCAATAAAGCGGCAAGACTTCCCAAAAAAGAAGTGGTAACGGCGCATCCGAACATATTTTCAACTCCTTAAAAATCAATTTTCAGCTTATCGTAACCTTTAGAGTGTACTCTAAGTCAAGGATTTATTTAAAAAATTAGCAAATATTTTTGATACAGCAAGATAATTTTATAGCTAAATGGAAATTTGGGAATAAAGAGAGATGGCTCTGGAATTAGGATAAAATTAAAGAATATGCGGTAATCTCCATATAAATTATTAAAGAAAAGAGGCTAAAATGCAATTTGTATCAGATAAGCTGTTTTGGATAAGAGAACCGCAACAATACACTGTTTCTGACCAGAAAATAGAAATAACCACACTTCCACATACGGATTTATGGCAGAGGACATATTACAACTTTCAAAATGATAATGCGCCGGTTTTGCAACAAGAAACGGACGAAAATTTTTTTTCTTTTGTGGTGAAGACCGAATTTGCGAGCAAACATCGCTTTGACCAGTGCGGAGTAGTTGTTTATTTAGATAGTGAAAATTGGCTAAAAGCCTCCATAGAATATGAAAATGAGCAAATGCAGCATTTAGGCAGTGTGGTAACCAATGGCGGATACTCAGATTGGGCCACAACCGAGATTGCAGCCGGAATTAAATCCATGTGGTACCGCTTAAGCCGGAGAAATAATGATTTTTGCATTGAGAACTCGTCGGATGGAAAACATTTTAAGCAAATGAGAATTTGCCATTTGCATAAGGCAACCGATAAGATTTCATTTGGAATTTATGCCTGCAGTCCGGAAGAATCATCATTTACGGCAACATTTACAAATATGGAAATACAACCGTGCCAATGGAAAGCACATGATGGACAACAACCGGATAATAAAGATAATCTTTAAGTGCATATAAAAAGCTACGATTATTTTCTGTTTAGATATACCGTGTTATGGCATCTTGGTGTTTATAATTTGTCTTTGAGATGAAACTTGTAAGTCAAGAAATTGATATTACACGATTTTGTTGTGTTAAAAGTGCGAGAGACAGATATGTCTCCAAAATACCATAAAAGAGGTCTATTGCCATAAATAGAACTTTTTAAATCCCTATAAAAACGAAAAAAATCATATCAGCCGAAGAATGTAAAGCGTAAACATTTATCTTGAAAATATAAAAATTGTTGCTATGATACCTCTACTTAATGTTAAAAATAGAAGTTAGTTTATTAAACAAAATGTCTATTAAGCTACATGGATGGGATATGCATAGAAGTTGTATTCGGAAAAATATAAAAAATGCAATTAAAATCAGCTATTTAAATGCTATTTACTTTCTTGCAAGAGATAAGGAAATCAATACAAAGCGTGCTTGTATAGACATTTTATATGCTCACGTAAAAGCGAAAATTTTATCACGATACCTGCGAAATATCGTTAAATTTAAACAAACAATTATAGATTCTATCGTACTGGTTTACAAAAACAAGGAGAGACATCTTGCCTAAAGTCAGTGTTATAATGCCTGTATATAATACAAAGGACGAGTATTTAAGGCAAGCGATTACAAGTATTTTGACGCAAAGTTTTGAGGATTATGAATTTATCATCCTAAACGATAGTCCTGAAAATTTGCATATAAAAGAAATCGTATCCTCCTATCAAGATGCCCGTATCCGATATTTTGAAAATGAGCAAACTCAAGGTGTGGCCAAGAGCTACAATCGCTTATTGGACTTGGCTAAAGGGGAATTTATTGCGGTGATGAATCATGATGATATCTCTCAACCGCAACGTCTTGAGAAACAAGTAGCTTATCTTGAAAATCATCCGGAAGTCGGATTAGTTGGAACAGCATATAAAAAATTTGGTGAAATCAATCGCTTTAAGACCATAGAAAACCCGAAAGACGATGCGGAAATCAGGGCTTTGTTACTGTTTAAATCAAGCATCCATCACCCGACCACTATGTATCGTCGCAGCTTGGTTGAGGAACACCATATCCGCTACAAAGAAGAATATGTGAGTTTGAATGACCGTAAGTTTTATTATGATATCGGCGAATATGCGAAGTTAGCGAATATGTCAGAAGTTTTGTATCGCTATCGCTTCCATAAAGATATGGTCTCTAAAAAGATGAAGCCGGAGATATTTGCGGAACAATGTGATTTTCATACGCATTGGTTTGAATGTGCGGGGATTGAGCTGACAGAAGAGGAAAAGGAAATTTTTGATAAATACGTCACCAAAGGAAAATGTCATATCAAGGATATCCAAACCTTAGAAGCGATAGAGCAAGTTTTAAGTAAAATCAACGAGACAAATCAAAAACATCCTTTTGTTCCTGCTCAAAAATTTAGCCAAGTATGCGGCAGGTATTTGGTGAAAAGATGCTTAAACGCTATTGTGTTCGGTGGCGTTAATTCATCAAAATTACTGAAAAAGACAAAGCTACCGATAGAAAACAATCTGCTGCTAAAAACCTGCAATTTAGCGTTACATTGGCGTGGGTAGGTGATGATGAAAACAGCGCTACATTTGCATTTATACTATATGGACCAACTGCACGAGATAATCTCCAAACTGCAAAATCTGGATAAAGCCGGCATTGATTATGATTTATATGTAACAATGACCGCAAAAGATGAGGAGGCAGAAACTAAGATAAAACAAGCTTTTCCGAAAGCTACTATCTGGCAAGTTGAAAATCGCGGTTATGACATCGGTCCGTTTATAGACTTCTTGCATAAAATCAATTTGGATAGCTATGCCTATATCCTCAAAGTTCATACCAAGAATAAAAAGGGCGGAGATTATGGTTGTTTTAACGGAGTGCGTATAGATTCTAAAACTTGGGCAAATATGCTTTGGGATGCTTTACTAGGTAGTTTGGATGTTGTCAAAAACAATTATAGCATTTTATCAGAAAATCCTCAAATTGGTATGGTCGGCAGTTCCTTCAGCCTAACCGATGAAGAATGGACGTATAAAATGCTGGAAAAGCGTATTAATCAAGAGGCTCAAAAAATATTATTGCCCAATATTAATACCATATCATTTATAGCCGGAACAATGTTTATGGTAAGAGCTCAGTTAATGAAACCGTTTTTAGCTTATCGTATAACAGATTTTGAAAAAGTTCAGAGCAAAGTTCATGACTATATGCTGGCTCACTGTTTGGAGCGTTTATTTGGAGTTGCTGTTCTCGCGCAAGGATATGAAATAAGAGGAGTAACATATAAGCAATACCAGTTCTCAAGATTGTGGGCAAGTGTTAAGCGCTTTGCTGTACAGAAGAAAATCACCAAAAATGGCAAAAAAATTATCAAGATTTGTAAAATTCCAGTTTGGCAGAGTAAAGAGATTTTGCCAACGCACAAAATTGAACAAGAATTTCAGAAAAATCCAAGCCAAAAGAGAAGACTAGCCGTCTATGCTGCATACGATGCGGATGGCTTTGTAGATAAAGCTGATATTTACTATATCCGAGCTTTACAAGAGATTGCCGATAACATCATTTATATTGCAGATAATGAGTTAATAGCCGGAGAAGCCGAAAAAATTTCCAAAGAAGTCAACTATATCAAAGCAGAAAAGCATGGAGAGTATGACTTTGGTTCCTATAAACGAGGTTTTATGTATGCCAAAGAGCATGGACTATTAGATGATATAGATGAGCTGATTTTGTGTAATGACAGCTGTTATGCACCAATACATCCGTTTAAGCCAATATTTGATAAAATGCAAAATGAGCAGATAGATTTTTGGGGGATAACCGAAAATATAGAAATTGCCCGACACATTCAAAGTTATTTTATGGTTTTCCGTCCGCAAGTCTTTAAGGCTAAAGTATTTGAAAACTTTTTAGCCTCGGTAAAACCACAAAAGAAAGTGCGTGATGTTATTGAAAATTATGAGGTACAATTAAGTCAATTACTATATAAAGAAGGTTTTAAGAGTGAAAGTGGTTTGAATGTGAGCATAGAGAGTAATAATCGCTTAAGAAAAAATAGTAATCTGACATTATACCCTCATAGTTTAATTAAGCAAGGCTCTCCTATTATCAAGAAAAAAGTATTTGAGGAAGTACCTTATAGTTTAGAAGGTAAACTGCTACGAGCAAGATGGGCGGCAATACGTATAAATCGTAAGTTAAAGAATATTTTGCCCAGTACTAGTGAATTAATCTACAAAATTGCGGATTTTTACATTAAGCGTTTTTTCTATCAGAAGAAGCAAACCAAATCCGGCAAAACAATCATTAAAATCTGTAAAATACCTGTTTATGCGAAGGAGATAGCGCATGATAAAAGTTAGTGTGATATCTCCGATATACAATCGAGAACAATGGGTTGAAAATCTGTTAGATAATCTGCAATCCCAAACATTAAAAGAAATAGAGTTTATTATCATTGATGATGGCTCAAGTGATAAAACGTATGAATATCTGCTGGCAAAGACCAAAGGCGATAATAGCTTTCAAATTATAAAAAGTCCGGAAAATAAGGGGCCATACCACGCAAGAAACATCGGCTTAGCACAAGCCAAGGGAGAATATATAGGCTTTTTTGATTGTGACGATAAAATACCGGTAGATTATTTTGAAAGTTTATATGAGCAAGCAAAAACAGAAAACGCCGATATTGTATACGGCCTATACAATAATATCCCTCATCGGCTCCAGAAAATACAAAATCAATCAGATAAGTTTAAGGTTCTGAAAAACGGGGCGATTTGGGATAAACTATATAAAAAAGAATATCTGGATACAAAACATATCAGCTTTACGGAAGGTTTATATACGGCAGACAACTTATTTGTTCTGCAGGCGTTTTTGCAGACAAATAACATTGTTTTAACCGCCTCGTCGAATTACGAGTACACCATCCAAGAAGATTCAATCGGTAAGGATGAGGCCAAACAAACCAAGCGCAAAAAAGATATTTTAGAAGTATTGCAAAAGGCAATAGCGTTGAGAGATGCGCAAACTCTGACAGACAATGCACTATATGAATATGAGAGATTTTTAATAAGAAGTTTGAGTGATTACCCCAAAGATAAGCAGTTTCAAACACAGTTTTATAAAATATTAGGAATAAAAAACAAACAAGAAAAGGAAATAAGCATGAAATTAGCAATATTAAAGTTTATCAGGCTGTTTCACCTGATAAGCAAAGAAAAGTATAATCAAAAACGCCAGATAGAATTGGTGAAAGCGTCGGATTTGTTTGATACAAAGTGGTATCTTGCGGTTAATCCGGATGTGAAAGAGAAAAAGTTGGGAGCAGCTAAGCACTATGTGAAATATGGGTGGAAAGAAGGTCGCAACCCCAGTCCGAAATTTGATGGCAACCAATATTTGAGTGATTATCCGGAAGTAGCAGAGAAGGGGATATGCCCACTCGTTCACTATATCATCAACGGACAAAGAGAAGGCAGATATTACAGCAGTGTGAGCGGAGAGATAAACCAACCGAAGATAGAAGAAATGAGTTGGTATGGAAAATTGCGTTATGCATTGGAATATCCGATACGATTACAAGAAGAATGCGACCGCCTCAAGGCCGAAATCAAAGCATTAGAACAACAAATGAAATAATCCCATTAAAGCAGAATTAGGAAGATTTGACATGAAAAAGCAGAAGAATAAGCAAGGCATCAAAGCATCAAAATTAGCTAAAGCAGAAAATAAATTAAAAAAACAAGCTGAACAGATGATAACGGTGAAAAATGCCGAAGGTGAGCCGGATACTGAAGCTAAGATTTTGATTCAAAACAAGATAAATTACACACCGAAAGTTAGTGTCATCATCCCTGTATATAATGTAGAGGAGTATTTAAGGGAATGTTTGGATAGTGTTGTCAATCAAACCTTAAAAGAAATAGAAATCATCTGCGTTGATGATGGCTCAACAGATAACTCTTTGGAAATTTTAAAAGAATACGCCAAGAAAGATAACCGAATAAGTGTGTTAACTCAAGAAAATTCAGGAGCAGGACTTGCAAGAAATGTAGGAATAAATGCCGCATTAGGTACATTTATTGCTTTTATGGATCCAGATGATTTTTATCCTAATAATCATACGTTAGAGCGCATATATAACACAGCCATAACATATGATGTATGGGTTTGTGGAGGAAGTTTTTCTTGTTTTAAAGATAATGAAATTTTAAAAGATGCATCAAATTTTGGTACTGGATATTTTTTTAAAGAAGACGGATATATCAATTATACAGATTATCAATGGGATTGTGGTTATTGGAGATTTATTTATAATAAAGAATTTTTAAAAGAAAATCAGATTTATTTTCCAGATTATTTAAGAGGCCAAGATCCTCCATTTTTTATAAAAGCAATGGCTTTAGCTAAAAGGTTTTATGCACTAAAGGAAGCTACTTATGTTTATCGATACATTCCTAAAGCCAGAATATCCACATTGAGAAAAGCTATTGATTACACTAAATCTTTATCACATTGTTTAGAGTTGGCACAACAATTTAAACTTGATACATTAACTCAAATAATTACTAAAAGAATAAATCATTTTTATGAAAATAATGTTTATAAACCTTTTTGTAAGCAAAGTGAATTTTTAACTGCTTTTAATAAATTGAATTCTATTGTTTTATCAAGTACAGAAAACAATATTTATTTTTTGAGAAAAAGAGTATACCTTATTAATAACTATACGGTTGTTAATAATATTGGAGGTACAACTACTGTTTTTAAGAATTTTGCAAAAACATTAGCTAAAAAGTTCAATGTTACATGTTTAACCTACGCAAAAACAGAAACGTTAAATTTAGATTTAGATGATATATCATTTGTGAATTTAGCTAAAAGATATAAAAACGCTTCTTTTTCACATGCAATCAATGAATACCTACACGAAAATGCTGCAGACTTATTAATATGGTTTTTTCCAGATTTAATTTTAGAAGCAAACTTAGATAAATTTTTTGATAGTATTCCTAGAATTTTAATGTTTCACTCTCGACCAGATTTCTATTTTTATGAAAAGGAAAAAAAATATAGTGAGAAATTTGAACAACTTTATGTAAATACAACGGCACAAATTTTGCAATCATCTTTCTATGATAAATTACCAGAGTGTGTAAAAGCTGGTAAAGTAGTGGTTATAGGTAATCCTACTCAAGTATTACCTTCAAAACAGATAAACCAGAGAAAAAAAATAGTATATCTTTCACGAATAGATGAGTGTAAAGGGATAGAATTTTTATTAATGTCATATTCAAAAATAGCAAAACAGTATTCAGATTGGGAACTACATATTTATGGACAGTTTATGTCTGAAAAATATAAAGAAAAAATAATGGCATTAAGAGATAGGTTGGCTCTTAAAAAATATGTCAAATTTAAGGGATGTACATCAACTCCTTTAGATACATTGAAAAATTATGATTTTTGTGTTTTTCCATCATATTTTGAAGGTTTTAGTATCGGTTTAAGCGAGGCTTTAAGTGTCGGTCTACCTTGTGTTGCTCTTGCAGGATGTTCAGGTGTAAATGAGCAAATTATGGATAATTTTAATGGTTTTTTGACCTCTGAAAATTATGAAGAATATGCGAGAAAAATAGAATATTTTATAACACATCCTAAAGAACGTATTGAAATGGGAAAAAATGCGCAAAAGAGCATTATTCCATTTTCATCTGATAAAATATATTCAAAATGGTATGATGTAATAGATGCTATAATATATAAAAAGCCTATCCAAGAAACAATAGAAAAAAAGAAGGTTAATATTTTTTCTTTAGAGAAAGTCAAGCATTCTGCAAGAAATAATACTCTTTCCATCTTAAGTAGTCATCATCACGATATAGATGTACCGACAGAAATTATTATATCACTGACATCTTATCCAGCTCGCATTAAAACAGTAAATCAGGCCATAGAGAGTTTGCTCAATCAGACTATGAAAGCTGATAAAGTAATTTTATGGTTAGCACCAGAACAATTTCCAAATAAAGAGAAAGATTTGCCGGAACAATTATTGGCATTATGTGATAAAGGTTTAACCATAGATTGGTATCATGATATTAAGTCTTATAAGAAACTAATTCCAACCTTAAAAAAATATCCAGAGGCAATTATTGTTACAGCTGATGATGATTTGTTATATGATAAGAATTGGTTGGAAAGATTATATATCTCATACTGCAAGAAAAATAATGTAATATGGGCACATAGAATACATAAAATAACTATGAATAAATTTCAAATTCTACCATATAAAAAATGGAACTTTAGCATTAATACAAATAATGCTCAATATGGTAATTTCTGCACAACAGGCGGAGGAGTTTTATATCCTCCATATTGTTTATACAAAGATGTATTAGATGAAGATAAATTTATGTCTTTATCGCCAAATGCTGATGATATTTGGTTTTGGGCTATGCTGGTTTTAAACAGACAGCGTATTGTATCCGTCCCGAATAGTACAGGAAAAATTGAGTGCATAGAAGGAACACAAAATGTAGCCCTATGGCACAATAATTTAGAAAATAATGAAAACGATATTCAACTAAAAAATATTCTAAAAGAATATCCACAAATATTAAAAAGATTAAGAATTGAGCAACTTGAAATAGTCAGAAAAGGAAATATATTAAATCTGCTATCTTATCTGCTTTTTCCATATAACCTATGTAAGATTCTTTGGTTAAAAAAAACTTATCAAAAGCTTGCATTAAAACCTGTTTGTACTCGGTTTTTGTCAGCTCGTATAGATATCAAAAATTTTGGTAATGAAAATAATGCAGTGGAGATTATAACTTCAGCAAAGGTATCTAAACCAGCGTGGTTTATCAATGCTCAAGGTCATGGACAAGTTGTGGAATCAAGTAAAAAGATTCAAAATATCACGATCAAAGCAATTCAAGATGGTAAACTTCGTTTAGACTTTAGAGGTCAAGATAAACGTTTTGAGGGAGTTCGTTTTCCGGTTTGGGCTGATTATAAATCTATCAAAATTGATGGAAAAGAGATTTTATCAGCACCAATCGCAACTTGGCATGATAAACCATTCCGCTATGAAATGCCGGTTAAAGACGGGCAAATAGTTAAAGTGGAAGTAGTGCAACAATATCACCAATACTCTAAAGACGAGTTGAAAGATGTTATTTTAAAACTCAATCCAAATTCAGAGTATATTAAGGAGAATATAGAGAAATTAACCAATAAAATTTATAAAAAGATAACAGTTAATAATACAACTATAAAATCATCTCCTCAAACAACTTTATTCGCGAGAGTTAAGCAAAATGTTCAAGAAAAAATAAAGTTATGGCAAGATAAATTGTCTTTTGCACATAAAATTGCACCGATTATGGAAATGATGCAAAAAAATCAGGCCCAAACGTTGCAGATTTTACAAGAAATTCAAACAAAAAATGTAAACTTAGAAAATAAAAACAACGAGTTAAAAAAAGAAATTGAAGTGTTAAAGGGCTTTTTTAGCACGCAATTAACAGATTTCAAAAAACAACAAGAAGAACGTTCAAAACAGTTGCTGGCAACCGGAGATAGGTTATCCGCCGAGCTTCAACGTGTAACGGCAGAGCTCCAGAGTGCCGAACAATCTCAAACAAGTGAAATAAAAGCAACATTGAGTGAGTTCATTGCTCAATTAGCTGTGACGGAGAATAAGCTATCCGCCGAGCTCCAACGCACAACGGCAGAGCTCCAGAGTGCGGAACAATCTCAAGCAAGTGAAATAAAAGCGACATTGAGAGAGTTCATTGCTCAGTTAGCTGTGACGGAGAATAAGCTATCCGCCGAACTCCAACGCGCGACTAACGAGCTTCAAAATGCCGAACAATCTCAAACAAGTGAAATAAAAGCGACATTGAGTGAGTTCATTGCTCAATTAGCTGTGACGGAGAATAAGCTATCCACCGAACTCCAACGCACAACGGCAGAGCTTCAAAATGCGGAACAATCTCAAGCAAGCGAAATAAAAGCGACATTGAGTGATTTTATTGCACAACTTGCTGCAACAGAGAATAAGCTAACCGCAGAACTCCAACGTGCGACCAATGAGCTTCAGAGCACGGAACAAACTCAAGCAAGCGAAATAAAAGCGACATTGAGTGATTTTATTGCACAACTTGCTGCAACAGAGAATAAGCTAACCGCAGAACTCCAACGTGCGACAGAAAAACTTCAAAATTCCGGTATTTCTGAAATTTCGGAAATAAAAACTTATTGTGCGGATTTTGCACAATATTTAGATAATGCCCAAGCAAAAATGTTAAGCGAGCTGAATAATCAGCGAGAAACCGCATTGCAAAACAAAAATAATATCATTGCGGGCATTAATCAAACAGAACAATCATTGCAGATGCAAGCCTCAAAATCGCACGAGTTAGTCCAAGAGCAGATGGCAATATTAGATAGAGTGCAGGAGCGCTTGGAAGATTTATCTGCTTTGAAAGAAATAGATTTTGCGCAAAAGAGTGAATTAGATGTTTTATCACAAGATATAGAGAAACAAAAATCTGAATTACTTGAAAAAGTGCAAAACTTACAAAACAAGGCACAACTTCAATATCAAGAGTTGAATTTTGCGGATTTGCTACATGATAGTACGCACAGTAGCTCATGGCTCAAAGATAAAAACTTTGCTCTATATGGATGGGCGGCAAATTATAGTTTTATTTATACCTTGTTCAGAATTTTGGATAATGTGCAACCGGCGCATATTTTAGAAATGGGTTTGGGGCAGACCTCAATGGTAACAACGCAATATATCGCAAATAAAAAGCCCGCAGCCGATTTGGATATTATCGAAAATGATGAAAGTTGGATAAAAGTTTATGAGCCCAAGCTAGCCAAAAGTCAAAATATCAAATTACATCAGTGCGATATAGAATTTTTTGATTATGAAGGCGAGCAAAGCCGTAAATATAAAGAGCTCAATAAAATAACCGGAGATAAAAAGTACAACCTGATTATCGTTGACGGTCCGTTTGGCGGTGCACAAAAGTTACCGCGTTCTAATATCGTTGAATTGGTAGAACATAATTTGGCGCAAGACTTCATCATTATGTTTGACGATGCGGAAAGAGCAGGGGAACAAAATACAATTGCTCAGACCCAAGCAAAACTAACGTCACTAGGTATAAAGTTTGGAACTCAACAGCGAAATGCTCTGAAATCTCAGGTTTTAATTTTCAGCAAATCATGTGAATTTGCAAAATATTTATAGGAGATTAAAGTAAAATGAAAAAGATTATTTTAAGCATAATCGGAATATTAGCACTTATTGGGGCGTATAGTGTTCTACATGGAGAAAGTAAGGCAAGCCCCACAACAGCTCGTATAGATATTTATGAAAAAACGACTAATGCGACACCTTGTTTTGAAGTGAAAGAGATTCTAAGTGGAAAAACTTTGCCCGCTGCAGGCTGGATGGCAAAATGGGGTTCACAAGGATATATGATACAAAAAGAGGCTATGTCTGAAAACCTTGAAATTACGGCTATATCCGATAAATGTAAAATAAATTTTGCTCTTCGCGGTCCTTGGGAATTAAAAGATAAAAATAACAGTGAAAAAGGTATTAAAGAACTTTGGGTAGAATATACAAAGTTCGCGATCAACGGACAAGATATTATAACAAAACCAACTTCAGTTTGGCATAATAAACCTATTTATCATTCCATAACCGCACAAAAAGGAAATGTCTTTTATGTTCAAATAAATTGGCAAAAGCCGATGGAACTTTAATATCTATTTTTTGAGCTTATACTTGATGCACTTTTTCGGACAAACTCCGACACATGTTAAGCAGTTTATGCAATTAGGATGTCTGATAAACGTTTCTTTTTCAATATTGATGTTCATCGGGCAATTCTTATCGCATAAATGGCAATGAATACAGGTGTCATTATCTCTGCTAATACCAAAAATACGTAACACACTCAACAGTCCATAACTAGCCCCCTTGGTGCAGAAATAATTACAAAACGGTCTTTTAATAAACAAGGATAGAACCAAGAATATTCCTAAAAAGACGCCCGCCCACAAGGTTAAAGTATTTGTAAATAATTTATGATTAAACGATGCTCTGGCGTTGATAACCGCATACGAAATCCCCACAACACCCAAGGCGTAGAGAACATATCGCAACAGTTGCAAATAATTCTGAACTTTTTCCGGAACTTGATATTGCGGAAGTTTCAATTTCCTTCCTACAACAGAAAGCCAATCTTGAATGGCGCCAAAAGGGCAAACCCATCCGCAAAAGAAAACGCCGACAATTAAGATAGTTAAGAAAATCTTTTTCCCAACCATATTATAATTTGGAGTAAAAGCCAATATCATACCAATCATAAAGACCAGCTGAACCAAAAACCTCAATATCTGTATTTTATTTTTTTCATAATTTCCCCCATCATCTATTTTTTAGGCAACTATAATTTATATGGAGGTTTTTCAAAAAAAGAGACAATAAAATTCTATAAAATACAATCATAATTTTATCGTATATAAAAAGAGAAAGCGCTCTATGCAGTCAAACTTTTATGGGCGGCTTATTTAAAATTATGATGTTGAGAATTTTTATTTACAACACCGAAAATAGAATGTAGTATAAATCATCATGTTTTTAGGGGAATACAAATGCGAAAGATCCTTTTATTACTAATATCTTTTATTTTATATACCACACCATCCTATGCTCAAATGAATAATCAATATCAGCTGAGTACACATATATTAGATGTCAATATAGGAAAACCAGCGAGTAAGGTTCCTGTTAAATTATTTAAATATGATGAGCAAAATCAAAATTGGCAAAAAATAGCTGAAAACATAACAGATGATAATGGAAGAATTGCTAATTTTTTACCTAAAAATAAAGATAATAAAGGTACCTATAAACTAACCTTTGAAACAAATAGTTACTTTTCTTCTCAAAATACAGCATCTATATATCCCTTTGTGGAGGTGGTATTTAAAATCGATGAAAATACTCATTATCATATCCCTCTTAGCATGTCAGCAAATGGATATGCTACATATCGAGGAAATTAATAGATAAGTATATTAATGAGTTGTACAGTTTCACAGTAGTTTATGTACTATTAGGTCAAATAGATTGCTTAAGGATAGGGAGAAGGTAGAATTAATTTGATAAAATAATTTTTTTATTTTTTTAGAAACGTCGCAATATAATGTTTTTATTAGCCAATAAGGTTTTAAGAGTAATAAAGGTAGTGTCAGAGGGTAGCAATGAATGAAAATAGAGAAAAAGGCTAATTGTAAATTTAGTGAAAGTGAAACCTAATAAAGATTTGAAAGAAAATAGTAAGTTAACTGAAGATACATATCTTTCATATTCTCAGAGTTGAGTAAAGAAAGATATTGGGGTTTATGCTTAGAGAAAGTCTTTTAGACATTTACTTAATTTCATGTTTAGAGATACAAATATATAAAAAGTATATTATACATTTGAGAATTGAATATATACGTCAGATGAGATACGAAATTGATAAAAATCCCGTAAGCTATTGAAATACAAAGATTGAAAATCAAAAAAGTTCGGATGTTGCTCAAAAAAAGCCTATTTTGACTTTTAAACATCCGAACCAGTATAAATACTTGATATATAAAGAAAATTCGTCATTTCTGACGGTTTGTATTCTGTGGCTGGAGACGACGTGCGGAATCCGAACTATTTTTTTATCAAATTATATCATTTAAGGTCATTTTTAACTTAGTTACTTTGATGGCATGAGGTTTTTGATCTATAAGAATGTATTTAATTACGTGTATTCTTTGTGATTTGACAATTTATTTGTTGCATTTGTTGAATATGTGAGTTAGTCTTAAAATTAGCTTGGATAATACTTTAGGAAAAGTGAAAAATGGCGGAGCAAATAGATAAAGTCTCAATGTATAAAATGCAAAGCACAGTAAAAAATTTTGATCAGTGTATGTCTGATAAAGTTTCTAAAGATAGATTGATTGATATTAGTACAGATTTTTTAATTGGAAAATTTTATTATGATGAAATTGAACCTAAAAATAACAAAAAAGATATATCTTGGATTAAATTTTTTAATGAGAAATTGGATAATAAAATCTCGGGAGAATATAAAAATTTCTATCCTAGAAGTGTTTTCTTTTATAAGTTAAAAGATGAGCAAAATTTTTATGCAATTTCTTTTGGTGTAGGTGCGGATGGATTTATTAATAAAAATCAAATTGTATTTGATTTTGGCATAAAAGTGGCAATGAATATTTGTGATCCAGAAAAATTAAGAAGAGTTCAATCATCCAAAATTGAATCAATAGCACTGCACTCCGAGAAACAAATAAATAATGGAGCTCGATTATCTATTTTTGATATTGATGACGAAAAAGAGTTTTTGCGTAAAATTTCAACCAAACCATTACCTCAATATGATTATCTCTCTATTATTACAGGAGCAGAGTCCGTTCAGATTAAATTTAATAAAGAGCATAAGTTAAATTGGGATGATTTAGGAAAAAGAACAACCGAGTTGAATGCCTTGTATACTTCGCAAAAGTATAAAGATATATTTAGAAATTATGATAATTTTCAATTTGTTAGTGATAAAGATTCGTTAAAGATTGTTTTAGATGAACTATTGCTAAAGTATTTGAAACGAAATGAATTTGAACACATTTATTTAACATCGCCAGATTTTTTTGATTATGAACGTTTTGAATTTTCATATAATGAGCCAAAAAAGAAAGAAGATATTGAAAAAATTGATAGATTTAGCGAATTGTCGGTATCTGAATGTTTTTCTAGATATAAAATAAAAGATACAACTACAATAGATACATTGAAAGGTTGGGTTATATATAAATATGATTTAGAAAAAAACTGTTTTCATAAGTTGTCATCTGTTTATCAATGTTTAGTTGCTGAAGTTGATTATGATAATAATACATTCATACTTTTTAATGGACGTTGGCGCAAGGTTGATGAAAATTTGAAAGTTAAGATAGATAATTACTTTAAAGATGAAGGCATAGAATTTGAAGATTATAATGAGAATGTTCTTCTAAATAATGTTTCTATTTGGAATGGCCAAGCTGGAAAAAAATCTCAATATAAAGAGGCTATATATAATGAAAAGTGCGCTCAAAACAATAAAAATTTATTTATGTTTGATAGAGCTAAGATAGAATATGGAGAAATGTGTGATTTATTATCTTTGGATAAAGAGTTAATTCACGTAAAGAGATATGAAAATGGGTCTTCATCGATTAGCCATTTATTTGTACAAGTAAAATATTACACAGAAGTTTTTCTTTCTGAGGCTGATGCTAGAGAACAAATGCGATCTTTTGTAGAAAAAGATGTTTTAATGCAAGGTAATGTTAATTATCAAAAAGAAAAAGAAAAGTTTAAGGAGATAATTCCAAGTAAGCCTCCGCTAGATTCAGAATATACTATTATATTGTGTATTTTGGCAGAGCAGAAAAAGAATATCCGAGAATTACCATTTATGGCACGATATGAGATATATCATACGCATAAATATTTAAAAAATAATAGGCATTTTAATGTGAAATTTGTAAATCGATTGTTTACAAAACAGCATAGTTAATTTTTAAACGCTATAAAAAAGGTTGATAATCCTATAAAAATTTGATTAACTGTGTTATCTGATTGGTGTAATATATTAATAAGTGTTGTAGTGGATAAACAATGAATGAGCAGTTAGCATTTACATATGAAACGGATAGATTTTTAAGTGATGTTGTTGGTAATAAGATTTTAAAAAATCCTATAACAGCAATAGTTGAACTAGTGGCTAATGCATGGGATGCTGGTGCAACCAAGGTCAATATTAAATGGCCATCATTAAGAGATCCCCAGTTTAGTATTGTAGATAATGGACATGGTATGTCTGTCGATGAATTTAAAGAAAGATGGCTAACCTTTTCATATGATAGGTCTAAGAAACAAGGTATGTCTGTTGATGTTGTTTACGATGGAGCTATTTATAAACGAACTGTTTTTGGGAAAAATGGCAAAGGTCGGCATGCAGCTTTTTGTTTTAACTCTTCTTATGATGTAGAAACAAAAACAAGTAAGGATGATATTTCAAGCCGCTATAACGTTACAGTCGGTACCAAAGATAATCCAATTAATGTTGATACTGTTAAAGCTGAAAATTGCATAAGAAGTCATGGAACAGGGATATTTGTTAAAAGGTCTCAAAACATTGAGATACCTGAAAAAGCAATTATAGAAGAATTAGGAACCAGATTTTTATTTGATCCTTTCTTTGAAGTTTATGTAAATAATCATAAAGTAGCGTTTTGTGATATAAATAAAAATAAAATTGATACAATTGTCATAGATGATCAGCATATAGAAATATTAGTTATAAAGACGAATCAATCTGATGTAACATCAAAATTACATGGAATTGCATGGCAAGTAAATGGTCGTCTAGTAGGTGATTTTTCTTGGGATTGTGATCTAGATATAGATAGAAGAACTAAAGAAGCTAAATCATTAGGATTTATAGTCAAAGCTACAAACAAGGAAAAAGATAATGAATTGAAAAGCTTTGTGTTACCTGATTGGTCAGGATTTAGTTCTGAAGGATTAAAAGATTTACAAAACAAGGTAAATCTTGCAATATCAAATTATATTAATATGCAAAATATTTTACAGGCGAAAGATACCATTGATGATATGGCGCAACAAAGAAAACAAAAGCTTTCGCAAATAGGTACAGTAAAGACAAATAAATGGAAAAGAACTCTTTATGAAATCATAGTGCAGTGTCCATCCTTATCTATAAAACATTTGGAACGTTTGGCGGATATTATCTTAAAAATGGAAAAGTCAGAGACTAAATATAGGTTGATAGAATTATTATCGCAAATGAGCTCAAATGATTATGACAATCTATCTAAAATTTTAGAAAATTGGGGAATTGAAGCCGCTAAATTAGTTCTAGATGAATTAGAATTTCGAATTAAGCTCATTAATGAATTAGAAAGAAAAATAAATGAGGCAACTACAGATGAAGTTCATGAATTACAACCATTATTTGAAAGAGGTCTATGGATTTTTGGTCCTGAATTTGAGTCAATTGAATATACTTCTAATAAATCAATTGCGACAGTTATAAAACACTTTATGAAATGCGAGGAAGTTTCTAATGTATCAAGGAATCGTCCTGATTTTGTTATTTTACCTGATGGAAATTGTAGTAATTTTTATTCACGACCATATTATGACGAACATAATGAAGAGAGTGGGATAGAAAGATTGGTTATTGTTGAACTAAAAAAGCCAACTGTATCTATAAATTCAGAAGAAAAAAACCAACCTTGGAAATATTATAAGGAGTTAAAAAATAAAGGAGTTATAACTACCAATACGCAGAGAACTATTGCATATGTATTGGGTAGATCTATTGCAGCAGGAGAAGAAGGGGAAATAGATTTTGATAGTGGACGGTTAATTGTAAGACCTATGACGTACAGTGTTGTGGTTAATAGAGCAAAAGCACGTCTATTTAAATTATATGATAAGGTAAAAAAATCTGTTCCTTTTTTAACAGAAGAACAATCGTCATTTCTTAATGTTATATAAGATTTGATTAAATATATTCACACTTTCTCTATCATCAGTACCATCTTTTTAAGCTCTTTTAAGCGTTTGATTATTATATCTTTCTATTTTACATTTTTAGCAAAATTGCATATTTTGTAAAATAGAGCTTTATAATTCCAGGCTATTAGAGTTCAATAGAAAGTCTTTTAAGCCGATAATCGTTATGCCATTTTCATCTTGATACGGTATAACACTATTTTTAACAATGACTATTTTTTTAAATGCATCTTTAATTCCTAGTAATGATTTTTCTTCTTGAGCCTTCTTTTCTTCAGTAGGCATTTCTAATGCAGATTGAATATAGTATCTTCTGCTTCCTAAATTAGCAACAAAATCAACTTCTGTATTTTTGCGAACATAGGTATTATCTGATGCTTTATCAATAATTTCAACGTTTCCAACATCTATACTAAAGCCGCGTCTATTGAGTTCATTATAAATTACATTTTCCATTAAGTGAGTTTCCTCATTCTGCCTAAAACTAAGGCAAGCATTTCTAAGCCCGGTATCAGTAAAGTAATATTTATATGGAGTATTAATATATTTTTTGCCCTTAATATCATAGCGTATTACTTTATTAATGATAAAAGCATTTTCTAAATAATCTAGATATTGTTTTATAGCTGGAGCAGAAAGATTTACATGCTTTAGACTTTGAAAAGAGTTTTCCAAACGTTTAGGGTTTGTTAAGCATCCTATGCCGGAAGCAACAATTTTAAATAGTTCTTCCAATTCTTCGGTATTTTTAATTTTGTTTCTCTCAATAATGTCTTTAAGATAAGTTTCTTTAAACAAGTTTTGCAAATATTTTACCTTATCTTCTGTTTTATTGTAGCTCAAAATCAAAGGCATGCCGCCAAAAGTAAGATACTCATTCCAGGCCGTTTCAAAATCTGTCTCCTTGGTAGAATAAAATTCTGAAAAGCTTAAGGGATATACCTTTATCTCATCACCTCGACCGCGAAATTCTGTTACAACATCAGAAGATAAAAATTTGGAATTACTACCTGTAACATATATATCTAAATTTTTAATACGCATTAAGCCATTTAAGACACTCTCAAATTTATCCATCAACTGAACTTCATCCAATAAGATATAATACATGTCTTCATCTTTAATTTGAGAAGTGATATATTCATAATAAACATCAGGGTTCTGATATTGCTCTTGTTTATATCCATCTAAGGCAGTTGCAATAATATGAGATTCTTTTACACCATTATCTAAGAGATGTTGTTTAAATAATTCAAATAATAAGAATGATTTGCCACATCTTCTGATACCACTAATAATTTTAATCAAACCGTTGTGTTTCCGGTCAATTATTTGATTAAGATAAAAGTCTCTCTTAATAATGTTCATGATGAACTCCTATTTTACATTTTGTGTAATATTGCAGGTTTTATAAAATAGATTATACGCTATAAAATTTAAAAAAGAAATAATTTATTTTACATTTTATGCAAAATTACATCTTTTGTAAAATAAGTTTACATCTTCTCTATCATCAACAATATCTTTTTAAATTCTTTTAAGTGTTTGATTATTATATCTTTCCATTCTTTATGGTTAGGTGTTGAGAGGAGGTAATTGAAAGGTTTGTTGAGGGTATAGGTTAGTTTCTTGTCTTTTAAGGTACAATTTGAGAGTAAAAGGCTAAGCAATATGTTTTTTGCTTTATTGTCGGATTGTTGCATAAATAATGACAAATTGCCTAGGATTTCAACGATTTTCAAAATAGCTTCTTTGAGTTCAGTATTTCTTATTCTTTTCTCTTCAAAATATTTGTTTAACTCATCTTGTAAATGCTTAATTTCTTGATTTGACAAGATAATCTTGCTAAAGACTTCTTCTTCAAGCTGTTGTAAAATCATATTTTCATTAACGGATGGATTTTTACAATGGTAACATCTTAAATATATGTATTTGCTACGTTTGGTACAATAATCTGAAAAGACTTTGTGTCCGCAACAGCCACAAGTTATTAAGCTGCGGAAAATGTAAATATGCTTGGATAATTGTTGTTGCCGTTTGCCTTCTTTGTGTTTTGAATCTAATACTTCTTGAACACGGTCAAACAAGTCTTTACTAATAATATTGCCATGAATATGAGGCATCAGCTTGCCTTTAATAGACATCATGCCATAATAAAAAGGATTTCTTAAAATGTTAAGAATAGTGTTACGATTGAGAAAACCATTTTTTTTATAATTATTTGATTCTTTATGATAATTTGGTTGTTTGGAAACTAAGCCCATATTGTTAGCTAATTGCAAAAGGCTAAAACCTGAATGTAGACCAGTTGCATATTCTTCAAACAATTTTTTGATAATTGGGGCGCGTTCTTTATCGATAATAATTTGTGATTTGCCTTCTTTATCTTTGATATTCAAATAACCAATAGGGGCTAAGGCTTGCCATTTCCCTTGTGACCAATTGAATTCCATGCTTCTTTTGACATTATCAGACAAGGCTAAGATATAACTATTGGCCATTAATACGCACATATTCCAAAATAAGATATCCATTCCACGTGAATCTTTACTCAAAATCAAATTCTCTTTTAAGAAATGGACTTCAATTTTGCCTTGTTTGCGTAAGTCATCTAAAACCGGTGTGTCTTTGTATGAGCGTTGTAATCTATCAACACAATTCACGACAATGGCGATTTTGCAAGAGCAACTCAAAACAAACTTAAGCATTTCGTGGTATTGTTTACGGTCGCCCCGTGATGAGCTTTCGGTAATAATAAATTCCTTGATGATTGTGAAGTTTTGCCTATCACAATAATCATAAATTGTGCTTTTCTGAGCATCTATGGAAGCACCTTTTTCTTGTTTTTCACTCGAAACCCGAGCAAAAATCACCGCTTTGCGACAAATTTCATTATTTTCCGTTTTGTATTTTCTGGGCACAATCTTATCCTTTCATATTATTTATAAGTATTGTGTCGTGAAAATATTGATTTGTAAGCGGTTAATTTGAGATGTAAACGGTTTGAGCTAAAGTTTTATTTGTTCAAACTCGTCTAAATTATCTAAGGCGACATTACTCCATTGTTTATAATTGTGGCAAGAGATGAGTTTGTCAAATGGAGCTTTGATTTCATAAGTTAAAGTATCTCCGTGCAAAACACAATTATCCAGAAGTCTTTTGAGGAGCATGTTTTTATCATCAGGTGAGGCGACTTCCATTAAATTTGAGACATCTGCTACAAAATTAATGGCTTTTTCGACGTTTTCTTTCAATTCTTTGGTAATATCCGTATATTTATTGGCTTTTTCTTCAAGTTCTCTTTTTTGTGTGAGATATTTTTCTTTTTCAGCTTCATATTTAGGTTTATCAATTACTCGGTCAAGATAAGATTCCCAAAGTCTTTCAAGTCGGCTATCGACCATAAATATTTCATCAGTAATCTTTTTACGTACATTGGCATTAATCTTCTTTTCATCTTCTAAAGATTGAATAATAGAAGTTTTCAAGAGTTCGTGCATGGTTGGAGAAATACGTATCTTTTGGAAAATCTCTTGATTGAGCTGGTTTAAGATAGTTTCTTCCGGCACTAAGTATTGTTTGCAATCTTTGTTACGATGCGGACAACGCAAATATGTATAGATATTGCCTTTTTTCTTGTGTCTTTCAGGTGTCATCATGCAACCACATTCACATTTAATCAATCCTCTTAAAGAAAAGGGAATGCCGGCATATTTTTGCTCTTTGCAGAAATTTTCTTTATTTTTGCTTTTAAGAATAGTCTGAACCTTATCAAATAATTCTTTGGAAATGATGGGTTCATAGGCGTGTTGTATCTTTTTATAAAATGTTTTGATAGGTTTTTTCGTTTTTTCATCAATTTCTTCATCAGCCACATACATACAACCATAGTAAAAAGGATTGGTTAGGATATCGTGGATTTTGTTCTTGCTTACAGGACATCTGTTGCCAAAGTTTTTGGATCTAGGGTTATAATTTGGTTCTTTGGATGTAAAACCTTTATCTAGGGCGGATTTCCAAACACTTTGAATGGAATGATCGCCGGTTGCATATTCTTCAAAGATTTGTTTGATAATTGGAGCTCTTTCTGGATCTAAGATAAGCGTGGCTCTTTTTCTTTCATCTTTGGCATTTAGATAACCAATAGGTGCCAAACCTTGCCATAAACCGGCTTCACGATTGTGTTTTTGGCTACGTCTAACATTTCGGTTCATTGAAGTTAGGTATAATTTGGCTGACAAAATACCAAAGTCATATCTGGTAAAATCATCATCTGAGCTAAATTTATCAAGAATAAGAGCTTCTTGGATAAAATGGACTTCAATTTTATCTGCTTTAAGCAATTCTTTGATTTTTTCACATTCGCCAAACCCACGTTGCAAACGGTCGAGCGTATGGACAACAATGGCTGTTTTGCGTTTTTGATGTTCAATAAACTCTATCATTTCATTAAATTTCTTACGTCCGCCTCTTGTGGAACTTTCTGTAAAAACAAAAGCTTTTGGTGTTGGTTCAACAATAGTTAGGTCATTTCGGTGGCAATAGGCTTGAATAGATTCAACTTGAGCATCAAGGCTGGCACCTCTTTCTTGTTTGCGGCTAGAAACACGAGCCAGCATAACTGCTTGTTGGCATTTTTCAATTTCTATAACGCGCTGGTATTTCTTTCTCATAATTCATAATCCTCCTCTTCTTCATAAAAATCGCTATCCATTGATGAGATAATAGCTTGGGTTTTATTGTCTTTGATGTTTACAATTGTCCAATTTTTATCTGATACATCAAATTCAACAGATATATCTTTCGATGCTTCAAAAATGGCCATACCTGAAAAAGCTTGTGTTCCGTATTTTTCTTTCCAAAGTTTAAGCATTTTGGGTGTTAGGCGACAAACACAAACCATTCCTGCATCTGCAAAAAAGTCGGACTTAATGACACCAATGCCACTAAGTTTGTTTTTCCAATCTCCAAAGCCGGTACCACAAGCAAAAGCCGGATAACCTGTATATTCAACCAAAGCCTTGGAAACAGCCTCATCAAACCTTTGATACATAAATTCATCATCTTTATATTTATCAAAGACTTCACAACATTTGCTCCAAACATCATTATCCAAGATATAGCAAGGATCGGTGACGACATATTTTATAGAAATACCCATTTTATTACTCCTTTGTTTTTACACTATATTTATTATGTCGCGATAATTTGGGAATGTACGCAAAAAAATGAGTCCGTTTGTAACTTTTTTACTAATATTTTACTGATTTTTCAAAATGTTAACTTATGGTTGCTAAGGTTCATAAGTTGTTTTTTGATTTAAGTCTTGGTTTTCTTGTTCTAAAACTGCTTTAACGGCAATTTTATAAAAACTAAGTAGGTTTTCTGTCATTTCATTTAATTCAATATCCGTAAATCCGGGATAAAGAATTGATAACTCATTCCTGAGTTGGCTATATGTATTATTATTCATGTGTAATTTTATGTCGGGATTAAAAAAATAAGTAAAACAGGAAATAATTTTTTTTGAATTATTTGCTTTTAAGTATAAAAAAACCTTTGTTTTGAAAACAAAGGTTAAAAGTGAATAACAAAAATAAAAATTTGTTAGTTTTTAAAGAATTTTAGACGCGATTTTGCAATATGAAGCTCGGTATAATCGTCTAATATTAATTCTTTCATATTAGAAATATTAATAAAAAATGGAATATTCTTTTTACTAGCAAAGACAAGAGCAGTTTTATTACCATTTTTTACACCATTTTTTGCAGCAAAATCTATTGCTTCATTAATTATTTGATAGAGTTTTTGTTCATCACTTGTTTCTTGAGCAACAAATATATTAACGATTGGGAGATTTTCTTGCTTGCAATAGTCCAAAACTTCCAAATATTGCTTAGTTGTATCAGCACCGATGCCTATAAAAATAGCTTGATTTGCTTGTTTTTGTTGTTCTTTTGACTCTGCATAATTCATTATTCGTATTCCTTGTTTAATTAAACCTTATATAAGAACAATGAATTTGCTAATTATCTGCATTGCATGAATTTTCTGATAAAAGAAAATTGTATTTTGTCTGTAAATTAGTAATCTCGTCCAAATCGTAGCAAAATGTTACCAGAAAGTAGAAAATAGGGGGCTCGCGAACGGGAAAATACACGGCATGATATAAATAGTTAATGAGTAAAACAACTATTTATAGAGGAGGAATGCTATGTATCAAATAAAAGTCAATGGTGCGGTAATGCCAACAATCTATTACACCTTAAGAGAAGCGATGGATGCCTGTGCAGCTGAAAAAGCAAGATGCCGTGGTGCTATTATGACTGAAATTGTTCGTTTGTAAGGAGATTTGCTATGTTGAAGGAATTTGAAAATTGGTTGCTAAATAATAATTACAGACCTACCACCGCTTTTGATTATCAAGGAAGAATTGAAAGATTGTGTCGCAAAGAAGGCTATACTCTGTCTCATCTGGCCGAAAACATTGCCTCAATTTTACCGGAATATGAAATTAACGGTAAACAAAGTGCTTATGGCAAACGCTCTCATACTTCGGTTAGACAAGCCTTGAGAAGATTTAAGATGTTTTTGGTATCAAATAAACTTATTGAAAGCGTAAAATAATGACAGATATCAAAACATTAAATGACAACTTTAGAAGAACATTTAACGGCGGAAAAGTTATGTTAACTTGCGGAATTAATGCCAAAAAACAAAATGAATTGGCTGAAATTCTTAATCAAGTTAGATGTTTTAATAATTTCACCAAAGCAAACGATCCATACAACGAGCATGATTTTGGAAGTTTTAACTACAAAGGAGAACAAATATATTGGAAAATTGATTACTATGATAAAAATTATCGGTATTGTTCAGAAGATCCAAGTAATCCAAATATCACCAACCGAGTTATGACGATTATGTTATCTCACGAATATTAAAACACCAAGCCCGAAGAGAGTTTAATCAAATCGGGCTTATTTTTTTACTATTTTAAATAAGTGGATTTAATAAATTCTTTTAATTCATCTCCACTTGTATAATATTTATAACCATATTTGCTGACAATAGCCTGTGTTTCAGCAGTT
>CASFQO010000012.1 GCA_949297145.1 uncultured Alphaproteobacteria bacterium | reverse complement strand
CATTCTAACTATAGCATCTTTTTCTATTGTTTTCAATATCTTTTTGTAGATTCCGTCAATTTGACTCCGCTTTTTTAAACAAATAGACTTTAAACCTCAAAATCTCCCTCTCTCTAAAATCTCAAAAAATCGCCTTTTTCCGCTTAAACCGCTCATTCAAAACCATTTAAATCCTTTACTTTTAAATAAGCCCTTGCTAAAATCTGCAACAGTTTGATTTTTATTGGAGTAAACGAAACAATGTCTTATAAAGAAGAACAAGGATTAGATAGTCAATTTAATGCCGAAGAAATAGAAAAACGCTGCGACGCCTATTGGAGCGCAAACGAAATATACAAATACGACGCCACCCAAAGCCGTGACAACAGCTTTGTGATAGATACACCGCCGCCAACCGTCTCCGGCTCTTTGCATATCGGACATATTTTCAGCTATACACAAACTGATATTATTGCCAGATACCAGCGTATGCAGGGAAAATCTGTGTTCTACCCAATCGGCTGGGATGATAACGGCTTGCCGACAGAACGCCGCGTTCAAAACTATTATAACATCGCTTGCAACCCCAAAGTTGCTTATGATCCGAATTTCAAACCGGTTCATATTGAAAACAGTAAAGACGAACGCAAAGAAATTTCTCGTAAAAACTTTATTGAAGCCTGCGAAACCCTAACCGCAGAAGATGAAAAAATCTTTGAAAATGTTTTCCGTCGTATCGGACACTCTTATGATTGGAATTTAACTTATTCCACCATTAGTCCGACTTCCATAAAAATCTCTCAAGCATCCTTCTTAGATTTATACAAAAAAGGCCGAGTCGTAGCCGTTGAAGCACCGATTATGTGGGATGTTACGTTCAAATCCGCCGTTTCACAAGCCGAAGTAGAAGACAAAGAAATGGAAGGTTATTTCCACGATATCCGCTTTAGCGTTAAAGATAGTGACGAAACCTTTACCATCGCGACCACTCGTCCGGAATTTTTAGCCGCATGCTTGGCCATCGTTGCACATCCGGATGACGAACGCTACAAACATTTATTTGGCAAAACCGCTATTGTTCCGTTGTTTGATATTCCTGTTCCGATTGTTGCATCCGAACACGCCGAAAAGGACAAAGGAACCGGTATTATGATGGTCTGCACCTTTGGTGATGCAGCCGACGTTGCTTGGTGGAAAAAGTCCGGCCTCCCGATTAAACAAATTATCGGCCTTGATGGCAAAATTATGAACATCACCTACGGCGAAGGTCCTTTCACAACACTAAACAAAGAAAAAGCACAACAAAACTTTAATCAATTGATTGGCTTGCCGGCTCAAGCCGCTAAGAAAAAAGTTGCCGAAATGCTCAAAGAACAAGGCTACTTAATCGGCGAACCCAGAAAAATCATGCATCCGGTAAAATTCTATGAAAAAGGTAATTTACCGCTTGAATTCGTACCATCTCGTCAATGGTTTATCAACTTGATGGATATGAAACAAGAAATGCTCTCCGCCGGACGCAAAATTGAGTGGTTACCGGCATATATGCAACACCGTTATGAAACATGGACAGAGGGCTTAAACCAAGATTGGTGCATTAGCCGCCAACGTTATTTCGGTGTTCCGTTCCCGGTTTGGTACAAAGTAGATGCGAACGGCAATATTGATTACAATAGCGTTATCTTGCCGGAAAAAGACCAACTTCCGATAGACCCGATGGCAGATACGCCAAACGGCTATACCGAAGCTCAAAGAAATCAACCAAACGGATTCGCCGGTGATCCGGATGTTATGGATACCTGGGCAACATCTTCCTTAACACCGCAAATTGCTATGGCTATGGCAAAAGACAAATCAAATTTATCTCTGCCGTTTGATATTCGTCCGCAAGCTCACGACATTATTCGTACTTGGGCTTTCTACACCATTGCCAAAAGCCTAATGCACGAAAACACAATTCCTTGGTATAAAACACTCATCAGCGGTTTTATCCTTGATCCAGACCGTAAGAAGATGAGTAAATCCAAAGGAAACGTTGTAACTCCAATGCACTTGATTGAAAATCACTCTGCAGATGCCGTTCGTTATTGGGCTGCCAAAGCAAAACTCGGAGCAGATACAGCGTTTGAAGAAAAGATGATGCAACAAGGACGTAAACTGGTTGTAAAGATTTATAACGCAAGTAAATTTGTGTTCATGATTGTCGGCAATTCAACTTCCGCCGATTATCTCAAAGACATTACAAACAGTTTGGATAAATCTTGGATTAAAAAGCTGGCAGATACCGTAAAATCTGCAAAACAAAGCTTTGAAAACTACGACTATTCATTAGCGTTAGACGCGATTGAAACACGTTTCTGGGACTTCTGCGATAACTACGTTGAAATCATAAAGAAGCGTTCATATTCCGAAGACAACTCTTCCGCAATCGCGACGTTAAAGCTTTCACTTGATACTTTTATCAAACTGTTAGCACCGTTCTGCCCATTCATTACCGAAGAAGTATATCAAGCTCGTCCTTGGAAAAAAGCAACCGATATCTCTGTTCACAAAGAACTTTGGACGTCTTTGAGTTGCTTAGATTCTATCAAGGCAGACGATTCTCTTCTGTATGATACGATTTCAACAATTTCCACAGAAATTCGTAAACAAAAGACCATTGAGAATAAATCTCAAAAGAACCCTGTTTTAAGTTTGGTCATCAAAGCAGACGATAAAACTATCTCTTGCCTAAAATCAAACGATGCAGACTTGTTGAATGTTGGGAATATTATTGAAAGCGGTATCACCTACCAACCATCAGCAGAATTGGCTGTTGAAAATATCGCACTTGACCAAAACTTTGTTCCTGAAAAGAAAAAAGTTGGTTAAAACAAAATAAACTAAGCAAAGCCCCACTTTTTAGTGGGGTTTTCTTTATCTGAAAAAAATAGAATTTAGACTTTTTTACGCAATAGAATATACAAAGCACCTGCCCCGCCTTTAGCTTCCGACGGATTCTTATAGGCTAAAATCAAAGAACTAATTTCTGTATGAGAAAGCCAATTAGGAACAGATTTGCGCAAAACCCCCTTTTCGCTAAACAAAGCCTCGTCATATCCCTTTCCAGTGACAATCAAAACGCAACGTTTACCCTGATTATAGGCAGATTTAATAAAATCACACACTTCATCAAATGCCGATTTTTCAGTCATTCCGTGCAAATCCAGCACCGCCTCAATTCTAAATTCCTCGCGTTTAAATCTTTTAGCCAATGAGCCATCCATTTGTGAAAAATCGTCTTTTTCAACGCTATGATATTTCTTTAATGTATCAAATGTAACCGTTGTAACCTTATCGCTGCGTATAGGGACTTCTTTTGCTTCTATCTCTTGAACAAAACGATTATTTTTCAGAGGCTTGACATCCTTAACAACCTCTTCCCACGTCTCATCATCCTTAGTCATAAATTTTGACCTCAGCATCATCAGGTATCAAAACGAAATAACGACCAACAGAATTCATTCTTCCGGCAGATTCTAGAGCCTTTTCTCCATGCCCCCAAAAATAATCACCGCGGACGCCACCCTTGATAGCGCTTCCTATATCCTCTGCCATAACCAACTTATTTATCGGTTCACTATCAGGTCCTCTCGTTTCCAACCACATAATAGAACCCAACGGAATATAATTCTTATCAACAGCCAAACTTCTGCCGGCAACCAGAGGCACCCCCATTGCACCGATAGGCCCTTCCGCCGTTACGATTTTATGAAAAATAAATCTATCATTGAGCAACATATTTTTCTTAGCCGTTTCACCATTTTCGCGCAACCACTCACGAATTTTCGGCATAGACGCATCACCGGATTTTATAAGCCCTTTCTCCAACAAAATAGAGCCGATTCCCTTAAATTTATGCCCATTATTATCTGCATAAGCCACACGTACTTCTTTTCCATCCGGCAAAGTTGCAACACCGGCACCTTGAATCTGCATAATGTAAATATCAACCGGATCATCCCCCCATAATATCACCGGCGCATCGAGTTTTCCTTCATCTATTTCCTGTCTGGTGTAATATTTTACCATCTTTCCATCTTTAACACGCCCGACCAAGCGCATATTTGGCAAAGAACTATCAAAATCTCTAAGATTTATCTCAACTAAATCCTTAGGTTTTCCGTAAATAGGATATTGATACTTTCCACCTCGCGTATAACTTGCATGTAAAGTAGCCTCATAATAGGAAGTAAATTTTCCATTCACATCCCCATTAACCACCACCGCATAAGGGTAAAAATTTTGTTCAATATAAGACTTTATTTCTTGATCTGTGTTAAGTTTCAAAAGCTGCTGACAATGCCTTTGATATGATTTCAGCGAATAGCTGATTTTTTCACTTTTAAGATAAGGTGAAGAGTATCCTTGCAATTTTAAACAAACATCTTGCAAAGCCTTACCAAATCCCTTTCCATCATCAGCCGACCATGTTGTTAATTGGGAGAAGTCTGCTTTTTGTAAATTAAACGCCGTAGAAACGACATCTTCTTTATCTCCACCGGAGCAAGAAGCTAAAAGAGCAACAACAAAACAAACAATTCCTTTTTTTAACATTTTTTTGTAGAACACAACAACCAGTTAGTAACTCTCGGATTCAAAGGTTTTTCAAATGTCCAAACATCAGAAATTGTCTGAACATAGTTTTCATCACCCTCAATAACCTCGCCTTTGGCATCTTTCAACAAATTAACCTGCTCGCTAACAAATTTAACAACCAAATTAACTTTATCATTTTCCACAAATTTAACCGATTCTACTTCCGTTTCAACAAAACCGATTAAATCTGTTTCTGACGTAATTCCCTGCTCTTTACGAGACTGAATAACTTCCTCAAATTTTTTGAGCAATTCGCCATTAACTAATTTAGATAATGTGCGAGCATCCCCTTTACTAAAAGCAGATAAAATCATTTCAAAGGCTTTTTGAGCCCCTTTGATAAAAACATTTTTGTTAAAATTTGGAATTTTAATCAAATCTCTATCCAAAGGAGACAATTTTTCCAAATCCACAGTTGATGCGGATTCGTTAAGCGTATTTTTTTTCAATTCTTGATAAACTTTCTCAAATTGCTCTTTAGGAATCATAATAACTTTAGCATCTTCAGCGCCGGTGCCTAGCACACTTTTCAATTTGCTAAAAATAATTACCACCAACACCAACAAAAATATTATATCCAAATATCCTGACATTTTCCCTTACCTCTGTTAAAGATACTTGTAATATAGCGTTAAATATCTTTATTATCAACTATAATATTTGACGTATAAAAATAAACTTCTATATTAAGCGTATAATTTTTTAAGAGAAAGGATTCTAAAATGAGTAACACAGAACCTGCAGAAGTTAGCTTAAATATGCAATACATCCGAGATATGTCTTTGGAAGTACCACATGCCCCTGCTATCTTTTCAAAACTAAACAATCAACCCAAAATCAATGTAGACTTAAATATTGATGTCAATAAATTAAACGAAAACAATTATGAAGTAACCCTAAACTTAAGAATAAACGCTGATATCAATGATGAACCTTTGTTTATTTTTGAACTAGCCTATGCTGCAGCCTGCACTGTTCATTTACCGGAAGAAAAATTGGAACCTGTTCTATTTATAGAAATACCGAAATTGCTCTTCCCATATGCACGCCAAATTATTTCATCAAATCTCGCTAATGCTGGTCTTCCACCACTAATGCTGACACCTGTTGATTTCGCCGCTGTATACAGAAGCAAAAAAGAACAAATTGTAAAGCCAAATTAAAATGAGATTAGCTCTTTTTCAACCAGACATACCACAAAACACAGGCACACTCTTACGTTTAGGAGCGTGCCTTGATTTACCGCTGGATATCATTGAACCGTGTGGTTTTATATTTAATGAAAAAGCAATAAAACGTGCCGGAATGGACTATTTAAATATGGTACACTATCGGCGCCATAATTCATGGCAAGATTTTTTGCAATATAGAAAAGAACACCCCGACGAGTACGGAAGAATTATTCTCTTGACCACACACGCGAGTGTTCCCTATACAACATTTGAATTTAATCCCAACGATATCATTTTAATGGGACGAGAAAGCGCCGGAGTCCCGGAGGCTGTTCATCAAATAGCCGATGCCAGACTACTAATTCCCATGAACGCTAACGCACGCTCTATAAATGTTGCCGTTTCAGCTGTTATGGTTGTTGGAGAAGCTCTTCGCCAAACAAATTTATTCCCTCACAAATAATTTTTTCATAAAAAATAATTTTTTTTCATTTTAGGTATAGATTTGTTTCAAAAAATGTGGTATAGTCACTTCGTTTTCATAATAACACTAATAACCCAGGAGGAAATACCATATGAAAAAAAATTCTGTTGTTACATTTAACTCAGGAGAATATGTTGTTTATCCGACCCAAGGAGTTGGCAAAGTAACTAATATTGCCAAACAAACTATCGCCGGCAACGAAATGGAATTACTTGTTGTTAATTTTGACAAAGACAAAATGACTTTGAGAGTTCCTATGTCTAAGCTAGAACAAGTCGGATTACGTAAAATTTCTGACGATTTAACCATCAGAGAAGCTCTGGCCACCTTAAAAGGCAAACCAAGAGTAAAAAAGGTTATGTGGTCAAGAAGAGCTCAAGAATATGAGAATAAAATTAATTCCGGAAATCCAATAGCTGTCGCAGAAGTTATCAGAGATTTACACCGCAGTGAAAATTTGGCTGATCAATCTTATAGCGAGCGCCAAATTTACGAACACGCTTTAGAACGTTTAGCAAGTGAAGTTGCGGTATGTGATAATATAACTCTTGAAGAAGCTAACAAAAAACTTTTGGATACCATAGCTTCCAGATGAAATGATCTCAAACTACTAAAAACTGCACATAAAAAGTGCAGTTTTTTATTTTTTACTGTAACTCTCTCAGCTATAAAGATTAGCTACAAAAAAAGGAGGCTCATGCCCCCTTTTTTATTTTAGACGACAGCTAATTATTTCTTTTCAGGAAGTTTATCACCGTCTAAGCTATAGCGTTCAACATCAGCATTATTACGCAAATCTTCAAAGATTTTTGCAATAACTTGTTGAGTAACAATATTTCTTAACTGAGGTTCAACTTCCTTAAGTTCCAAAGGCTTAGAAGCTCTGATATCTTCAACCAAGATAACATGGTAACCAAATTCGGTTTTAACCGGAGTCTTAGAAAACTCACCTTTATCCATGCTAAATGCAGCCTTAGAAAATTCCGGAACCATCATATCAGCAGTAAAATAGCCTAATTCAACTTGATCTTTAGAATATTCATTAGCTAATTTCACAAAATCCTCACCTTTTTTCAACTTAGCGATAACTTCTTTAGCTTTATCTTCAGAATCAACCAAGATGTGTTTTGCTTTAATTTCCTTTTGGCTTTCAAACTTAGATTTATAATCATTGTATAAATCTTGAATAGCTTGATCTGTAACTTTTTCATCTACCATCTTTTCAAGGTACAATTTACGTGCTAAATCTTCTTTAGCAGTAACCAATTGTCTTTGATACTCAGGAGTCTCTTCAATCTTAGCAGCCTTTGCAGCCTGATAAACCAACTTACTGTTAACAAAGACATCCAATGTTTTAGCATAAAATTCCTCAAAAGGCACCTTATTCTGAATTTGTGGATGATCTGCATAACTTTGTTTCAAATCATTAACATAAATAACTTCACCATTAACTTTAGCGGCAACACCTTTATCTGCACCCGCATTTGCATTATATACCTTAAAAGATACAAAAGAAGCAACGGCTACAACAATCACAGCAACAGCGGAGATTGTAAAACCTAAGATTCTCTTTTTCATAAAAACCTCCAAAATAAAAGTTTATTTATACTCAATAACTCATATATACTTATTTATAAAATATTCCAAGTATTTTTTAATTAGCGTTTATAACTTCTGTTGATAGTATTGACTTTATTCTATATAAACACTAAATGTAGCAAAAAGACTCATATATAATAAGGAAAGATAATGTTAGCAGATCTCGCACGTAAAATATTCGGCACAGCCAACAATCGTTTTATAAAAAAGCAATACAAAATTGTAGATCAAATCAATGCTTTAGAAAAAGATTTCATTCCGCTAAGCGATGAAGAATTAAGAAATAAGACTCTTGAATTCCGAAAAAGATTAGCCGAAGGAGAAACTCTGGATGATATTCTTCCGGAAGCTTTTGCAACTGTTCGAGAAGCTGCTAAAAGAACCTTAGGCCAAAGACACTATGATGTGCAGTTAATCGGCGGTATTGTTCTGCATAAGGGTATGATAGCAGAAATGAAGACCGGTGAAGGTAAAACTTTGGTTGCAACTCTTGCTGCATACTTAAATGCCATAGAACAAAAAGGTGTCCATGTGGTTACGGTTAACGACTATCTAGCTAAACGTGACGCCGAGTGGATGGGGCAAGTATATCGTTTTCTGGGATTGACCGTAGATTATATTGTTCACGAAAAAGATGATGCTCAAAGAAAAGCTGCATACAATGCAGACATTACGTACGCTACAAACAATGAACTAGGATTCGATTATTTGCGTGATAATATGAAATTTTCCTTAGATGAACGAGTCCAAAGAGATTTCAATTATGCCATCGTTGATGAAGTCGACTCAATTTTAATCGATGAAGCACGAACGCCTTTAATCATCTCTGGTGCCGCTGAAGATTCTTCAGAAAAATATATTTTAGTAAACAACATCATCAAACATATAAACGCTGCCGACTATGAAAAAGATGAAAAAGCCAAAAATGTTACCTTAACCGAAGTTGGTATGGAACACGTTGAACAGCTATTAAAACAAGCAGGTTTAATAACAGAAGGCGGTTTATACGATGTCAAAAACGTTCAATTAGTCAACCATGTCAACCAAGCCTTGCGTGCTAACATAATGTTTACAAAAGATGTAGACTATCTTGTACGCGACGGCAAAGTTCTCATCATTGATGAATTTACCGGAAGAATTATGGAAGGCCGCCGCTATAGCGATGGATTACATCAGGCATTGGAAGCAAAAGAAGGCGTAGAAATTCAATCAGAAAATCAAACCTTAGCTTCAATTACTTTCCAAAACTATTTCCGTTTATATCCAAAACTAGCTGGTATGACAGGTACAGCCATGACAGAAGAGGCTGAATTTGGAGATATTTATAATTTAGCTTGTGTTGAAATACCAACCAATCGTCCAGTGATTCGTAAAGATGAGCACGACTGCATCTACAGAACAGAACGCGAAAAATATAAAGCCATTATTGATACCATCAAAGAGTGTCACGCCAAAGGACAACCTGTTTTGGTCGGAACAACGTCTGTAGAAAAATCAGAAACTATCGCAAAACTCTTAAAAGAGCAAACTGACATCAAATTTGAAGTATTAAACGCCAAACACCATGAAAGAGAAGCTGCAATAGTTGCTGAAGCCGGTGTGTATGGAGCAGTAACCATCGCAACAAACATGGCCGGTCGTGGTACTGATATTCAATTAGGAGGAAATCCTGACGTTGCATTAAAAAAACGCCTGACCGGAAATGAAACCGAAGAACAAATTGCACAATTAAAAGAAGAAATCAAAAAAGAAATCGCAGAAAACAAAGAAAAAGTTATAAAAGCCGGCGGCTTATATATTCTAGGAACAGAAAGACACGAAAGCCGTCGTATAGACAACCAATTACGTGGACGTGCCGGACGTCAAGGCGACCCGGGTACATCCAAGTTTTTCCTCTCGCTGGAAGATGATTTAATGCGTATATTCGGTTCAGAAAGAATGTCTGAAGTTTTGCGCCGCTTGGGTTTACCAGAAGGAGAAGCACTCATCCACCCATTCATCACTAAAGCTCTAGAAAAAGCCCAACAAAAAGTTGAAGAACGCAACTTTGACATTCGTAAAAGCCTCTTAAAATATGATGACGTTATGAATGAACAAAGAAAAATCATCTATGAGCAAAGAAAAGAGTTAATGGCAGCTGATGATATATCTGAAACAATTTTAGATATGCGCCATGATTATTTAACCAATCTGGTTAAAAGCAGCATACCAGAAGGTTCCGCTCCGGAAGAATGGGATATTGTTCGCTTAAAACAAGACATTTTCAACACAACCGGTCTAAACCTGCCTGTAGAAACTTGGGCAGAAGAAAAAGGTATAGACAGCGTTGACATGGTCGAAAGAATCTTAAAAGAAACAGATGAACAAATAGCCAAAAAGAATGCAACGATTCCACCGGCTATTATCCACCTTGTAGAAAAAAGTATTGTTTTACAAACACTTGACCAACTATGGAAAGAACACATTGCCACATTAGATTTAATGCGCCATACAATTGTTTTACGCGCCTATGGTCAAAAAGATCCTCTCAATGAGTATAAAAGAGAAGCATTTAATATGTTTTCGGATATGCTTGATTTACTAAAAGAGAGAATAACAACTATTGTTTGCCGTACAACAATTCAACAAGGCAGCGATCAAGATGTAAAAGAACAAGAGCAACGGACTCAAAACAGAAAGATGGAAGCCGTTCATGAATCAATGGAAAACAAACAAAATGTTGCTCCAGAAAACAAAACTGTTACAAAAAATATGGATGAACATCCAGAATGGAAGAACATTTCAAGAAACAGCCCCTGCCCATGTGGAAGCGGTAAAAAATACAAACATTGTCATGGAAAAGTCGCTTAGGAAAAAACGATGACCACACCTTTATTAGAAATAAAAGATCTACATGCCAGAGTAGAAGACAAAGAAATTATAAAAGGATTAAATCTAACAATAAACGCCGGAGAAGTTCACGCCATTATGGGACCAAACGGTGCTGGAAAATCATCTTTATCCTATGTTTTGAGCGGAAAAGATGGTTATAAAGTCACCTCCGGTAGCGTTAAATTCAAAGGTCAAGATTTACTAACCATGACCACAGAAGAAAGAGCCAGAAACGGTCTGTTTTTATCTATGCAGTACCCAATAGAAATTCCTGGCGTCGTCGTTTCAAACTTTTTAAAACAATCTCTTAATTCCATCTTAAAACATCGTGGTGAAAAAGAATTAGACACCATCGAATTTATGAAACTCTTAAGACAAAAAGCATCTCAATTAAATATATCCTCAGAGATGCTAAAGAGATTTGTTAATGTCGGATTTTCTGGCGGCGAAAAAAAGCGTTTCGAAACCCTGCAAATGGCTTTACTTAAGCCTGATTTCTGCATCTTGGATGAAATAGATTCTGGCCTGGATATAGATGCCTTAAAGACTGTTTCTGAAGGTGTAAATTCGTTAAGAACACCAGATAATGCATTTCTGGTAATTACACACTATCAAAGACTGCTAGATCACATTAAACCGGATGTCGTACACATATTTGCTGACGGTCATATCATCAAAAGCGGGAACAAGACCTTGGCTACTGAACTGGAAAAAAGCGGCTATACCGATTTCCTCAAAGAGGAATAAGCAATGCAGCATTTACCTTTAGTACATGATATTAATTTATTTTTAGATGACAAGCCTTCTGTATATGGATTAAGGCAAAAGGCCAAACAAGCTCTGGAAAAAACAAATTATCCAACTCTAAAAACAGAAGCCTGGAAATATACAAATATCAAGCCGATTTTATCTGGTGATTTTATCTATAACACAGAAGAACACCAGTGTTCTGATAATTGTTGCCACCATGATGAAAACAACAATAAGATTGAAGTAACTTTCTGCGATGGTAAGCTTCACATTGAAGAATATAATTTGCCTAAAGGTCTATATATAAAATCGCTTCCGGAGATTTTATACGAAGGAGAGTGTAAACAATACCTGTTTAACAGTTTTAATCTGGAAGAACACCCTTTCGCCGCCCTAAATGGTGTCTATTTAGAACAGGGAATTTGCATTTATGCAGAAAAAGAAACCCAAATAAACGAACCAATATACATAAAATACAAACAGACTAAAAGCCAAAATTCATTAATAAATATTCATAATCTTATTATTCTAGAAAAAGATGCGCATCTAGAAATCTTTGAGCAAGCTTACTCAGACCAAAACAACAAGTATCTAACAAATATTGTGAATGAAATATACTTAAAACCAAACAGTCAACTAAACCATTATAAAAAACAAACAGAGAGCATAAGTGGTTATCATATCACGCTAAACAGCATAAAGCTACAAAGCAATGCGGCATATAAGCAATACTATATGGCAAATGGGGCAAAAATTTGCCGCCAGGAAACAAATATACAACTTGAGCAAAAGGGAGCTTCAGCTGAAGTATATTCTGTTTATATGGCCAAAAAAGACTGTTTAAACGATATCACAACAAACATAAATCATTTACAACCAGAAACATATTCCAACCAATATGCAAAAGCCGTACTGGAAACCAATTCGTCTTCAGCTTTTCAAGGAAAAATACATATTGCCCCTCAAGCCATAAAGACAGAAGGACACCAGCTTCACAAAGCCCTATACTTAAATGATAATGCTGAGCTAAATTGCAAGCCGAAACTGGAAATTTTTGCAGACGATGTCAAATGCTCACATGGAGCAAGTTGTGGAGAAATTGACAAGGAACAATTATTTTACCTAACTTCACGAGGTATAGAGAAAGAGGATGCTATCAAAATGCTGACACAAGCCCACTTAGATGAGATAATCTCACTCATACCAAATGATGAAGTAAAAAAAGAATTTAGCTTTTAATCTTCATCAAAATAAATATATTTATCCTGATAAGCTAAAACAGAAACAAAAACAGCGATTCCCATATAAACAAGAAAATAAAAAGAAAAATCGCCACAAAAAGCACAAAGCCAAGCAGGCATTCCTTCATATTTCACAAAAAAGGCTAAAAAATCTCTCATAAACAGAGAAAAGACAAAGATATAAATAAAGAACCAGCAAAATGGCTTATAGAGATTATCCCAAATAACCCAAAAGACTTTCCGTAAATGAAACCAATTTTTCCCTTGTAAAAAGCGAATGAGCACCACGGAATTTAGAAAGATATACAGAACAAACAAAATAACTGCTGATACAGCAAAAAAGAATACCATCTCCTCTTTCCAATCAGGCACAGGCTTTCTGACTGTTAAAGTATACGAAGCCCAAGCCATAATTCCCCAACAAAGACAATACCCCAAAACAAAAGCTATTATTTTAAGCTCTTTTGGCCCAAATTTAATTTTAATTGTTTGATTTTGCTCGCTAACATCATACCACGAACTAATAAATGCACCCGCTCCGAGCAAAAAAACTAAACAAGATATTATTAGATTAAGCAAGCTAGTAGAACAATAAATACCTGATTCTTCAATGCCTAAACCACAAAAAGAAGTACGCCCAAGCACGAAAGATGCTAACGCACATATAAAAGCAATTCCTCCAGTCAAAATAAAAAATTTTTTACCCGATTGAGCAATTTTCTGCAAAGGATAAAAGAAACCTTTCCAAAACGGCATGATGATTTCGCCTTCATCATTTGGTACAATTTTCTCACTCATTTTAGCCTCCTATTTATATCTCTTTAACCGCAGAAACCCCAGGAATACTTTTCAGTTTAGTCAACATCATGCTATCCGCAAAAGCAAATCCGCCATCTAATTCAATCCGTACATCCCAATCATCGAGTTCAGGTTCAATATAAACCTTATTCAACCCTCTGATATCAGAAAATAGGACTTTTTTAATTTCGGAAACTGCCGCAATATTAGCAACGGATATAACCAATCCTTTTGCTTGCTCCGCAATTGCCTCATCAAGCGTTTTAACACTATTAATCATAATACGAGGATTTTCTTCTTCGGATTGCTTATTAATTGTAACTTTAACCAACAACGGACAACCGGAATTTATAACATCCTCATACTTTGCCAAACCATCCGAAAATAACATTCCCTCAAAATTACCTGTTGTATCAGAAAGTCCCAAAAAAGCATATTTATTACCGCTTTTACTTAAACGCTTTTGAAAATTTTCAACACATCCGGCAATATTGGCTTTTATGCTATCCCCTACCCGAATATTAGCCATAACTTCTTGACAAGTTTTAACCCCAAGCTTTTTCATACTATCAGCATATACATCCAATGGATGCGCAGACAAATAAAATCCAATAGCTCCGGCTTCAAGACGTAATTTTTCCAAATCAGGCCAATCCGGTGCATCAGACAACTTAACTTTTGATGAATATTCTTCAGCCCCAAACAAAGAGGACTGCGCACTGGTTTTCATTTCTGTTGCTGAGGAAATATTTTTTAAAATTGTATCAATATTTGCAAACAGTTTACCTCTTTTTTTATCAATACTATCAAAAGCACCCGCTTTAATCAATTGCTCCAATTGCTTACGATTAAGCTGTTTTGCATCAACTCTGTTAATAAAATCTGATATATCTTTAAATTTACCACCCTTTTCACGAGCTTCAACAATAGCATTCATATTAGATTCGCCAACACCTTTGATAGCACCCAAAGCATAACGTAATTTACCATTTTGAACACTAAACTTAGCCAAAGACTCATTAACATCCGGTTTCAAAACATCGATTCCCAAAACCTTACATTCTGCTTTAAACCCTGCTAATTTATCCGTATTTGTAATATCCAAATCCATAACCGCGCACATAAACTCCACTGGAAAATGTGCTTTAAGATAAGCTGTTTGATATGATACCAAAGAATAAGCAGCCGCGTGTGATTTATTGAAACCATACGATGCAAACTTCTCCATCTGATCAAAAATACTTTTTGCAATTTCTTCATCAATTCCGTTTTTAATCGCGCCTTCTGTAAACATTTTACGTTGCTTCGGAATTTCATCACGCATTTTTTTACCCATAACTTTTCTGAGCTTATCTGCGCCACCCATGGTATAACCACCTAACTCACGAGCAATCATCATAACCTGCTCTTGATAAACCATAATACCATAAGTTTCTTTCAAAATTGGCTCAAGTTTTGGGTGAAGATATTGTATTTCCTCTTCCCCATGCTTACGCTTAATAAAAGTTGGAATATTATCCATTGGCCCCGGACGATACAAAGACACAATAGCGATTAAATCTTCAAACCTATCCGGTTTAATTTGTTTATGAACATCTTTCATACCGGCCGATTCAAATTGGAACACAGCCGTTGTACGTCCTTCCTGCAACAATTTATAAGTTTCAGGATCATCCAGAGGCACCGCCTCCATATCCAAATCAATTCCCTGTGCTTTTTTTATCCAATCCACAGCTCTTTGAATAACTGTTAATGTTTTCAAACCCAAAAAGTCAAATTTAATTAAGCCCGTCTCTTCCACAAATTTCATATCATACATCGTCACAGGCATATCAGCTCTAGGGTCTTTATATAATGGAACCAGCTCTTCCAAAGGTCTATCGCCAATAACCACGCCCGCCGCATGCATACCGGAGTTCCGATACAGACCTTCCAACTTAATAGCTATCTCAAATAATTTATTAACTTGCGGATCGTTTTGCCTTAATTCCTCTAATTCTGGAACTTGTTCCAAAGCTTCGGGTAAAGTCGGGTTTTTACCTTGCGCACCTGCCGGTATCATTTTAGAAATTTTATCTGCCTGAGAATACGGCATCTGTAACACGCGCGCCACATCACGAATAACCGCCTTAGACTGCAATTTACCATAAGTAATAATTTGCGCCACATGGTCAAACCCATATTTGCGTTGAACATATTCAATGGTTTTATAACGATTCTCCTGACAAAAATCAACGTCAAAGTCAGGCATATTGACACGTTCTGGGTTTAAGAAACGCTCAAAAAGCAAATCTAACTTTAGAGGATCCAATTCCGTAACTTTCAACGACCATGCAACAATGGAACCAGCACCGGAACCACGCCCTGGACCTACCGGAACACCGTGCCCTTTTGACCATTTAATAAAATCCGACACGATTAAAAAATATCCAGGGAATCCCATTTTTTTAATAACGCTGAGTTCATATTCCAAACGAGCATAATAACGCTCATCAATATCAGCTTTTTGTTCATCTGTCATCCCTTCAAAATAAACCGCTTTTTTCAAACGCTCATCCAAACCTTTATACGCCTCTTCAGTAATAAACTCATCTTGAGTTTTTCCTTCTGGACATTCAAAAATAGGCAATAAAGGATTAACTTTTTTAGAAAGGAAGTTGCATAATTTCGCTATTCTAACCGTATTGTTAACAGCCTCTGGCAAATCCGAAAACAATTCAACCATTTCATCTTCAGAGCGCAGTCTATTATTGATTGAAAATTTACGTCGATTCTCATTGGCAACATATTCACCGGCAGAAATACATACCAAGGCATCGTGAGCCTCATACATATCCTCGTTTAAGAAGAAAACCTCGTTTGTTGCAACTAAAGGAATATCATATTTATAGGCTAAATTTATAAAATCATCTTCAGTTTGTTTTTCAGTTTCCAAACCAATTCGAGAAATTTCCATATAAAGTCTATCACCAAAAATTTCTTTTAACTTAACCGTAAAATCATCCGCTTCTTTTTTCCTATTTTCCAACAACAAGCGCCCAATTGTACCCTCAACACCTCCTGTAAGAGCAATCAATCCTTCATTAAAATTTTCCAAATTTTCCAGAGTTAGTTGCGGAGCCCACCCTTTTTCCGTATTATCCAAATAAAATCTTTTCATCAATTTCATGATATTGCTGTATCCGGTGGAGTTCATAACCAACAAAATAATTTTATCCGGATTGAGCTCTTTTCCTTTAGATTTCATTAAATCATCAGAATCAGAATTTCTAAGCAAAAATTGACAACCCAAAATTGGCTTAATTCCCTCTTCCGAGGCATATTTAGAAAAAGCCTTTCCTCCAAACATATTCGAACTATCCGTAACTGCAACAGCAGGAACTCCCATATCATGCAAAGCATGAATCAATTTAGGTAACAAGATAGCCCCTTCAGCCAAAGAATAAGCCGTATGAACTCTTAAATGTACAAATTTTGGATCTTTCATCAAAAACGCCTGTAAATAACTTATTGCTCAAAGAGTAACACAAACATTGAATATCTCAACAACTTTATATAAAAAAGCAAAATTTTACACAGCCTTTATACCAAAACAAAAAGGAGAAAACAAATCAATGTTCTCTCCTTTTGACATAATCTAAAAAGATTTATTCATATTTGGCTTCTGCACCATGTTCATAGACTTGCTGTGCATCTTCAAAATTATCTTTTAAGACACGTCCGAGTTTAGAAGCCGATTCTGCCGTATTAGAAGCTGCACTACCTTCAACCGTTTCGTTAAAAGTAACTTTCAAATATTCTAATTGTTCTTGTGGTGTAGATCCATCAATCAACCACCAGATACCTGAAATTATTCCAGCAATAACAACAAGAGTTAAAATGAAATATAAAAGTCCCTTCATAATCTTAACTCCCAAAAATTACTTTTTCAAAATAGATTTACCGGCATAAACAGCTGCATCGCCCAATTCTTCTTCAATACGAATAAGTTGGTTATATTTTGCCATTCTATCCGTACGAGACATAGAACCGGTCTTAATCTGACCACAATTTGTAGCAACAGCAATATCAGCAATTGTAGTATCTTCTGTTTCACCGGAACGATGCGATAAAACTGCCGTATACTTATTGCGTTGAGCCAAATCAACAGCTTTCATAGTTTCAGTTAATGTACCAATTTGGTTAACTTTAACCAAAATTGAGTTAGCGACGCCTTTCTCAATGCCCATAGCCAAACGTTTCGGATTCGTAACAAACAAATCATCACCAACTAACTGAATTTTTTGCCCAAGAGCATCTGTCAGCATTTTCCAACCTTCCCAGTCATCTTCAGCCATACCGTCTTCAATAGAAAAGATTGGGAATTTCTCACATAAATCTTTATAAAATTCAACCATTTGAACATTAGTATAAGACTTACCCTCGCCTTTCATTTCATATTTACCATTTTCATAAAACTCAGATGAAGCAGCATCAATAGCCAAAACAACATCTTCACCCGGAACATAACCGGCATCTTTAATAGATTTAACAATAAAGCCCAAAGCTTCTTCTGCTGATTGTAAATTCGGAGCAAATCCACCTTCATCACCAACATTGGTGTTATATCCAGCATCTTTAAGATTTTTCTTAAGCGTATGGAAAATTTCAGCCCCCATACGAATAGCCTCTTTAACAGATGATGCAGAAACAGGCATAATCATAAATTCTTGAATATCAATAGGATTATCAGCATGCTTACCGCCATTTAAGATATTCATCATCGGAACCGGCAATGTACGAGCCATTGTACCGCCTAAGTAACGATAAAGAGGCAAACCTAATTCTTCTGCTTGAGCTTTTGCAACAGCCAAAGAAACTGCCAAAATAGCATTTGCACCAAGTCTTCCTTTGTTTTCCGTACCATCCAATTCTATCATAGTTCTGTCAATATCAATTTGGCTTTCGGAATCAAAACCAATTAAAGCATCACTAATATCTTCATTGACGTTATTAACGGCCTTTTCAACACCTTTTCCCATATAACGAGATTTATCACCATCTCTTAATTCTACAGCCTCATGAACACCCGTAGACGCACCTGAAGGAACAGCCGCACGCCCAAAAGCACCGGATTGTAAAACAACATCAGCTTCAACAGTAGGATTACCGCGTGAATCTAAAATTTCTCTAGCAAAAATATCAACAATAGTACTCATTTCTTACTCCTATGATAAAATTAAAGTGTAATTAAATATAACTTTTTGCCTAATAAAGTCAAGTTTCATCAAACATCCCAAAGTAACTACACTTAATAAAACTCTTGTAAAATAACAAAAAAAAGCTACACTGATATAAAACCTAAAAAGGAGAAAACAATGTTTACAATGAAATGGCACTATCGTTTTATGGAACTAGCAAAACTAATTGCAACCTGGTCAAAAGACACCTCAACCAAAACAGGCGCCGTAATTGTTGGTCCGGATAAAGAGATAAGAGCAACCGGATACAATGGCTTTGTAAGAGGCGTTGACGATGAAGTTTTTGAAAGATTTGAGCGTCCTACAAAATATGACTTTTTTGAACACGCTGAACGAAATGCGATATACAATGCTTGCTTATGTGGAACAAAAGTAAAAGGTTGCGTTTTATATGCCACACATTTTCCCTGCACCGATTGCACACGCGCTATTATCCAATCAGGCATAAAGCTGGTTGTAACCAACCCTCTGGTCATAGACAAGAACACTCCTCAAAACACCTGGAGAGATAGAATTACATATTCAGAACAGATGTTAAAAGAAGCCGGAGTTGAATTAATGATACTGCCGCCGCAAGAATAAAAATCTTCAAATAATATCTTTAAAACCGTCATTCCGTACATATATTGCAACTACATTTAGCCGATATCTTGAAATTCAGAGGAGATATAAATGAAAGTTTTAATAACGGACGAGCAATCATTATTTAGAGACGGACTATCATTAAGACTAAAACAAATAAACCAAGATATAAATATTCTTCAATCTGCCAATTTGGTTGAAATGCAAAAACTACTATCCAAAGAACCGGATATAGATATTTTAATTTTAGACATCGACCTTGCTGAATTAAATGCAACAGAGGTCATAAACAAAATAAAGACCATATCCCCTCAAACCAAAATAGTAGCCATTTCGGCCTCAGAAGACACCAGAAACATTAGAAAAATATTATCTAATGGTGTGAAAGGTTACATTCCCAAAAAATCAGACAGTAACATTCTAAGCGGCGCCTTAAAACTAATCTTAGATGGAGGAACATATATTCCTCTAGCCATGTTAGAAAACAATATTGATTATAACAAAAATATTCAGCAGCATCCCTTAAAAAAGAATCTCACCAACCGTCAATCCCAAGTATTAGACTTAATTGCACAAGGAAAATCAAACAAACAAATTGCCTACGATATGGGTGTATCAGAAGCCACTGTAAAATTACATATCAATGCCCTATTACGCTCATTAAAGGTAAACAATCGAACACAAGCCGTCATAACAGCGCAAAAATTGGGATTAATATAAATAAAAAAACTTCTCTTCAACAAAAATTTACCAATCTTCTCTAAACTAAGAGCAAATACAAATCAGGAGATGTACAATGCTATACATAATTATTGGTTTTGCTTTTGGTTTTACAATTCCATATTTAGCACGCCGATTTTCAAAATTTATGCCGGCAACCCTTGCCTATGCTTTATATAGAATATTTCATATAAACAAAATTGTTTCGTACAACAAAAGAAAAAATAACCATAAATATCAGCTTTTACGCCAGAGATATTTTATGCGCTCACTTGGCTGGGGAATAATAACATCTGCTGTTATTTTTCTAGCTTCTCAAGTTCTTCCGCCTCAAGAAACTCCTTGGATAGCTTTTTTAATTATTATTCTTTTCATGCTTATGGAAATAGATAAAAGAATGTTTTTGCTCCCTGATATATTAACAGTTCCCCTACTCATCGTCGGATTTCTATACGCCACCTTTGCAGGGAATTGCTTAGGTTTTGATTTAGCAGCATCTACAACAAACAGTGCCTTAGGAGCATTGGCTGGTTATATAATTCCAGTCATAGCCTCACTATTTATAATCAAAAAACATCCTGACGCTTTTGGCGGAGGAGATATAAAACTACTTTCAGCCGTTGGTGCTTGGCTAGGATTAAGTAACATTCCTTATGTTATCTTATTATCATGCCTAATATTTGCTATAAGTTGCTTTATAAATAAGAAACGCCAAGGTGCATATGGCCCATCTATCGTAATTTCAACTTTGATTATTTTATTTCTTATTGAATACTAAAATAACGCCACTAAATAGTGGCGTTATTTAGCATTTCTTTTTTATAATTTTTTATTTAGCTGCGCCATACGCATTAGTTTTTGCATCTCCTGGAAGACACAACAGTAATAGCAAAGCAATCATGCCAACATAAGGAATAATTGATATCAAAAAGAACCAACCAGATAACCCTATATCATGTAACCGACGAACAGCTAAACCAATACTTGGAATTAATATTGCTAAGAGATATAACACAGATACAAAACTTAAAATAGGAATAATGCCTGCAACAATACCAATCACAATACTAACCAAAATAGAAAACAACGCAAACATCCAATATTGACGACGAGAAACACGTCCGCCGAATTCCATATAGCTATTCTTCAAATAGTCAACAAAATAACGATTAAAAGCTGATTTAACTTTATCAGTATTTAATTCCTTCAATTTAGGTAGCTCATTTTGAACATCTTGACAAACTTGTTTTGCTACAGCTTTATCTTTTTCAATATCCTTTAATTTAAGAGCTTCTGCCTTAACAGTATCTATAATACTTTGAACTCTTTTATCCATTTCAAACCCCCTTACATTTAAAATTTGAACATATTAGCAAACTAAGCCATATATCTATATTTATAATGAGGTCATAAAAAAATCTTATCAAACAAAAATAAAAGATATATACAAAAAACCCCACTCTTGTCAGAGTGGGGTTCCATAGCATACTAAATTAAATTAGCAAGCTTTTTTGCAGCAACAACCTTCTTTAGCTGCATCAACAGCTTTAGGTTGTCCTTTTTGTTTAACAGCAGCTTGAGCAGCAGCTAAACGTGCAACAGGTACACGGAACGGAGAACAAGAAACGTAATCCAAACCTACAGAATTAAAGAATTCAATAGAAGCAGGATCACCACCGTGTTCACCACAAACACCCAAGTGCAAATCCGGATTGGTCATACGGCCTTTAATACAAGCGCGTTTAACCAATTTACCAACACCTTCAACATCAATAGATGCAAACGGATCAGCTACATAAATACCTTTTGCTCTGTAGCAATCCAAGATAGCACCGGTATCATCACGGCTCATACCCAAAGTAGTTTGTGTCAAGTCATTTGTACCAAAGCCAAAAAAGCCAGCTGTTTCAGCGATTTCTTCAGCCATCAAAGCTGCACGAGGAAGTTCAATCATTGTACCAACCAAATAGTTGATTTTTTTACCTTTCTCAGCAAAAACTTTTTCAGCTGTCGTATCAATGATATTTTTGCAAATATCTAATTCTTTCTTAGAACCAGTTAAAGGAACTTCAATTTCAGGAATAACTTTAATTCCTTTAGTTTCACATTCCAAAGCTGCTTCTAAGATAGCACGAGTTTGCATTTCACAAATTTCAGGATATGTAACAGCCAAACGACAACCACGATGACCTAACATTGGGTTTTGTTCATGCAATTTTTCAGAACGAGTTTTAACTTGTTCCAAAGTCATACCCATTTTATCAGCCAATTCTTGCATTTCAGCATCTGTATGAGGCAAGAATTCGTGCAACGGCGGATCTAACAAACGAACAGTAACTGGCAGACCATCCATAATTGTAAACAAGTCAATAAAGTCTTGTTTTTGGTATGGCAACAAACGAGCCAAAGCCTTACGACGACCTTCTTCGTTGTCAGACAAAATCATAGCACGCATATCTGCAATACGGTTTGCATCAAAGAACATATGTTCAGTACGAGCCAAACCAATGCCTTCTGCACCAAAATCACGAGCTTGCTTAGCATCTTTCGGTGTTTCAGCATTAGCACGAACTTTCATAGTTTTGATTTCATCAACCCAGGTCATCAATTTACCAAAGTTACCAGTCATTTCTACTTGAACTGTAGGAACTTTACCTTCAATAATTTGACCTTTAGCGCCATCCAAAGATAGCCAATCGCCTTCTTTAATAACAACACCGGATTTTGTAGACATTGTTTTTGCTTTATAATCAATAACAATATCTGTAGAGCCGGAAACGCAAGGAGTACCCATACCGCGAGCAACAACGGCAGCGTGAGAAGTCATACCGCCACGAGCTGTGATAACGCCTTGAGATGCATGCATACCACCGATATCTTCAGGAGATGTTTCGTTACGAATAAGAATAACTTTTTCGCCTTTTTCAGCCCAAGCTTCAGCATCTTCTGCATTAAATACGGCGCGACCTACAGCAGCACCAGGAGAAGCAGGAAGACCTGTAGCAATAACATTTTTCTTAGCTTTCGGATCAAGCATTGGGTGCAACAATTGATCAAGTTGATCAGCGCCAACACGCATAATAGCTTCTTCCTTAGTCAACATGCCTTCTTCATACATTTCAACAGCCATACGAACAGCTGCAGCTGCAGTTCTCTTACCATTACGACATTGCAACATCCAGAGTTTACCGTGTTGAATAGTAAATTCCATATCCTGCATATCTTTATAGTGAGCTTCAAGTTTATTACGAACATCAACCAATTCTTTATAAAGATTCGGCCATTTTTCTTCCAAAGAAGTACCATCACCGCGAGAAGCCATTGGTTGAGGTGTACGAATACCAGCAACAACGTCTTCACCTTGAGCATTTACCAAATATTCACCGTAGTAAACATTTTCACCGGTAGCAGGGTCACGAGAGAAGCAAACACCTGTTGCACAGTCATCACCGGCATTACCAAATACCATGGTTTGAACATTAACAGCTGTACCCCAGTCACCCGGAATGTTATTCAATTTACGATAGGTAATAGCACGATCAACCATCCAAGAACCGAATACGGCACCAATACCTGCCCACAATTGTTCCCAAGGATCTTGAGGAACAACTTTACCAATTTTCTGACCAATTTCTTTATATTCTTTAACTAATTCTTTAAGGTCATCTGCAGTTAAATCTGTATCAGATTTATAGCCTTTAGCTTTTTTCATATTGTCCAAAGCTTCTTCATACAAATCCAAATCAGCGCCTAAAACCACATCAGAGAACATTTGTAAGAAACGACGATAAGAGTCATAAGCAAATCTCTCGCTACCGGAAGCTTTTGCCAAAGCCTTAACTGTTTCATCATTCAAACCGAGGTTCAAAACAGTATCCATCATACCAGGCATAGAAACTCTAGCGCCGGAACGAACAGAGAACAACAATGGATTATTTGCATCAGCAAATTTTTTACCCATAATGTTTTCAACATGAGCAACACCGGCTTTAACTTGTTCTTTCAAGTCAGCAGGATAAGTTTTGTTGTTATTGTAATAATATGTACAAACTTCAGTTGTAATAGTAAATCCCGGAGGAACAGGCAAGCCAACCTTATTCATTTCAGCCAAGTTAGCACCTTTACCGCCAAGGAGATTACGCATGTTGGCATCGCCTTCGGCTTTGCCATCACCAAATGTATATACCCATTTATTCATGGTTATTCAGCTCCTATCAGCTTATTTGTTAAAAACAACCGTACAAAACTCTCTAAAAAAGAGCCTTTACGGCAGAACGATTAATTCTGCAAAGAAGTTATACTACTAAAAAAGAATATTCAAGCAAAAACTTACGGTTTCATTCTGTTTTACAAAACCTTATTTACGATATATTAAACTTTATCTTCTTAAAATAGCAGAGGAATATCACAGATATTCTGAGGTTTGAAAGCCTCTTGATTAGCGTCTATATGTAAAGACGAAACTTTTACAAGCCTTCAGTCTAGGACTGGAAGGCGGTAAAATAAACCTACGCGGTGAATATACCGCACTATACTAATCATAGCTTTCAACTTCCAGTCATCTTTTCTAAGATGACTTTTTCTTTAATCGTTAGAAAAAAGGAAGTTAGAAATGAAACATATAATATTAATAGCCGGTATATTCACTTTATTAACCGATAACGTATTTGCCTCAAACTGGCATATTACCAACCAACAATCTCAACGACAATATAATGCAACAAATACCTATCCAAAATATTCATTAGGAATAGATATAGGACAGTCATGGATAGATTTCGATAAAGATGAAAATATCTCTTATAAAGAAATTTCCGCTGACAAATATAATACAATCAGTGTAAATTTGGGTTCCCGCTTCACCCCAAAAATAGGATTAGAGGCATTTTTACAAAAATCGAACAATGAAAATAAAAAAATAGCCTATTCACCAGATTCAATTGAAACAAACATTGAATATCTTGCTTTAGGAGGAGATTTACTACTATATCAACCAATAGACAATGATATTGAAATACTTATGGCTTTAGGATTAGCCTACTATGACTTTGATATAAATGGTAAAGTTTCTCACCTAAATCAATATTATGAAGATAATGATAGCGCGGAGTCGCTAGGAATGAGAACCAGTCTAGGATTACAATTTAATATAAATACTAATTGGGCTGTAAGAATTATGGGACGTTACACAACTCTATTAAATAACAAACAAGACTACATCAAAAATATAAGCGAATTATCACTAGGCCTTAGATATCTTTTTTAAAACTTCATGTAGCTATCTCTTAAACAAAGAGATAGCTACAATTTCAACACGGCACTATGCCGATATCCTGTTTTTTCAAAACGATAAGAAAAAAATAACTTTTCACCGCATGCCGTACAATAAGGACAAACATCAATCTGTTCAACTCCACACTCAAGCAACTGTTGTCTATTAATATCTTTTAACCCTACAAAATATTTTCCATTATCTTGATAAAATCCGCAATTTTGATTTGACACAGTCCCTAGTAGTTGCTCATACACATCTTGTCCAACTTCATAACATTTTGAACAAATAGCAGGACCAATCACAGCTTTAATATCTTGCGGTTCAATATTATATTCGCTTACTAATTTTTTAATAGCCGCTTGAGCTATTTTCTGAGCTGTGCCTCTCCAACCTGCATGAGCTATGATACCCTTATTTTGACTATAGAAAATAATTGGAACGCAATCTCCAAAATTCATAAAAGCAGTCTGCCCTTGATGAATTAGCAAGCCATCTGTTTTTTCATAAAAAAATTTCCCCTGAACAACATCCGCAATATGAACACCATGAACAGGTTGATTTGTTGCCATTTTTTGCCCTAAATAGTCTTCAACTAATTTTCTATTACCAGACATATCCGCCTCTTTAGCAAAAAGACAGAGTTCACGAGTAGTAAAAAAATGCTCAATTCCACACAACAAATCAGATTTTAAAACTTTATGCCCTTCAACAAATGAAAAATAAAACATTATTGAGCAACCTCTTCTTCTTTTTTCTCATCTGATAACCATAAAGAATCCTTGATATTTTCTTCCAAAAAAGCTCTATGTTGAGCAATTTGTTCATCGTTCAAAGGAAAGCTCCTTGGTTCACGATAAACACGGTGAATTTCTTTTGTTTCAGTATGTTGCTCTTTTTTAGAAGTCGGGGCCGCATCTAATTCCATAGAAGGTTCAGCACCACCTAATAACTCAAGATAAACTTCGGCCAAAAGTTGAGCATCAAGCAAAGCTCCGTGAAAAGTTCTGGCAGAATTATCAATACCAAATCTTTTACATAAGACATCCAAGTTGTTTCTTTGTCCCGGAAACTTATTTTTTGCAATTTCCAGAGTATCAACAACCCTATCCCAACTATACCCTTCATATCCAAGATGCCGAAGCTCATAATTAATAAACTTCATATCAAAAGTTGCGTTATGAGCAACCAAAATACCATCATCCCCCACAAAATCTATAAAATCTTGAGCTACAGCAGCAAAATTAGGAAAATCTTTCAAATATTCCGTCGTTAAACCATGCACTTTAACAACTTCTTCAGGAACTTCTCTTTCAGGGTTAATATATTGATGATAAGTTCTGCCGGTTGGAACATGATTTATTAGTTCAACCGCACCAATTTCAACCAATTTATCACCGGTTTCGGGATCAAAACCTGTTGTTTCCGTATCAAATACAATCTCACGAACGCCCTGCATCTTAAAAAACTCCCAACATCTGCACAATATTCTTTCTTAAAACATTTATATCAGTACCTGTATCTATAACCACATCTGCCCGACAAATTTTATCACATCTGGACATTTGTAAAGAGTTAATTTTTATAAATTCATCTTCTGAAATTCCGTCACGTTTCATTACTCTATTTTTTTGAATTTCATAATCCACATCAGCCACGACAATATAATCAAAAAACTTATCCCACCTCAATTCAAATAATAAGGGAGCATCCATAAAAACGATTCCCCCATTTTTTTGACTTCTGACAATATTTCGCAATCTCTGAGTTAAATATGGATGAATTAAATCTTCTAAAATTTTCAATTTCTGAGGATTCTCAAAAACAATAGAGCGCAATATTTTTTTATTAAAAACACCATCAACAAATGTCTCTGGAAATTTCTTTTGGATTTGGCTTAAAAATTTCTTATCAAAATATAAAATTTTAACCCACTTATCTGCATCAAAAACCAAATATCCCAATTTCCTCAATACGTTAGAGATAGTTGTCTTACCACACCCTATTGACCCTGTAATGCCAACAAAAATCATTTCTGCCTCAAAAAAAACTTTTTATGCACACCTTGAAACACCGTTGTGCATAACTATATTGTTTAAAAAAGTTTTAACAAATAATCACCATTAAGCCAAAAAATAAACCCAAGTTATAAACATTTTTTAAATCAATATTCACACCTGTGAATGATGTGAATAACTACTCTTTACCCACAAGAAACCCGATTTAATCAAAAAATTGATTTTAAAACAAATTTTTGGAGTCCTACACAGCCTTTTAAACAGGGTCAAAAAAAATATGCAAAAAGCTGTTCACAAAAAGTTATCAACATGATTCACAGGAATAAACAAATAACAAAAAAATTATTTAAAAATAAATGTTTGGGATTTTTTCCTGTTTATAACTTTTTTCTTCAACCGAGATAACCAACCTTTAGCAAAAATGATTATCTACTTACCAAGAAATCACATTTAAATTGACATCTTAAAAAATACCGTATAAACAAACTAACAAATAAATCTTAATAATTTCTTACCAAATAGGTTTAATCCATGCATTTAAAAGACTTAAAGGATAAATCTCCTAAACAACTCTTAAGCCAGGCTGAAGAGTTAGGAGTTGAAGACGCTTCATCTATGCGTGTTCAAGATTTAGTTTTTGCCATCATGAAAAAAGTTGCAGAAGATGATCACATTCTCTATGGAGATGGTGTTATAGAGGTTATGCAGGACGGTTTTGGTTTTTTACGTTCATCAAAATCAAATTACTTAGCTTCTGCAGATGACATTTACGTATCTCCTCAGCAGGTAAAACGCTATGGATTAAGAACCGGAGACACCGTTGAAGGTGAAATCAGAGCTCCAAAAGAAAATGAACGTTACTTTGCTTTGACCAAAATAAACACCATAAATTACGAAGATCCCGAAAAATCAAAGTTACGCGTAAATTTTGATAACTTAACACCTTTATATCCAACAGAAAAATTAAATTTTGATATAATTTGCGGTGAGAAAGATTATACTACTCGCGTTATAGATTTAATTGCACCGCAGGGTAAAGGACAACGTGGTTTGATTGTAGCTCCTCCAAGAACTGGTAAAACGGTTATGTTGCAAAATATAGCTCATGCAATAGCTGTAAACCATCCGGAAGTTTATCTGATTGTATTACTTATAGATGAACGCCCAGAAGAAGTAACGGATATGACCCGTTCCGTGAAAGGAGAAGTTATTTCATCAACATTTGATGAACCAGCGGCTCGCCATGTTCAAGTAGCTGAAATGGTCATAGAAAAAGCAAAACGTTTGGTTGAGACCAAAAAAGACGTTGTTATTTTGTTAGATTCTATCACCCGTTTAGGACGTGCGTATAATACAGTTTTGCCTTCATCTGGTAAAGTGTTAACAGGTGGCGTAGATGCAAACGCGCTGCAGCGTCCAAAAAGATTATTAGGTGCAGCTCGTAATGTTGAAGAAGGTGGATCTTTAACCATTATAGCAACAGCCTTAATTGATACTGGCTCAAGAATGGATGAAGTTATTTTTGAAGAGTTTAAAGGAACAGGTAACTCAGAAATTATATTGGATAGAAAACTAACCGATAAACGCCTCTTCCCAACAATTGATATAACTCGTTCCGGCACAAGAAAAGAAGAATTATTGGTTGATAAGGCAACTCTAACAAAAATGTGGGTATTACGCCGCGTTCTGATGCAAATGGGAATGACAGACGGTATGGAATTTTTGCTCGATAAGCTTCGTCAGTCAAAAGATAATAAAGACTTCTTTGATAATATGAACAGTTAATATTTTAGAGCAAAAAGTTTCTTCAAGGTCGTAGATTTAGAAACAATAATAGCGCCAAATATAGGAAGTGAAAATTTTATAAAAGTTATGAGAATTTTTAATAAAATAACATTTCCACTTGTATTTGGCGTTTTGTAATACTCATTCCAAGGCATAATATTAACATCAATACTGTGCAAACAAAGCATAACAATAGTATATTGCCCTAAAAAAGCCATAATTTTTGCTGATTTAAATTCTTTTTCCGACCATTTGCAATAAAGTATAACAAGATAGCTTGCTGCAAGTGCAACAATAATATCACTTAATAAAAAGACTGCCTCATTTTGCACAATTAAAAACTGACTGCCATAACTCAGACCGATTCCCCAGATACACAAGAGTGGAAAAATATGTGGTAAGCTATAATTTTTCCAAAAAATATTGTGCTTATTGGCAAGATAACCCAAATAAAAGAATAAAAGTGCTGTAAACGATGATTGTAAACTCAGAGGAAGCCATATATATTTACTAGAAATATAGCCAATAGTGAAAACAACAATAGTCCAAACAAAAGGACGTTTTGTTTTTAAGATTAAATTTAACCAAATAAAATCAAAAAAGAGTGCTAAACAAAACCAGATTGGACCAACAATTTGAATTGAGTGTCCGCAAACATTATCAATGTAACCGCTTCCGTAGGCGTATCCAATTAAATAGCTAACAACACCGTTAGTAATAGTATTTACGGAAATTCCTTTTATCGCTGCGTCAACAATGTAGATAAAGATGACAGAAAACATAACAAAAATATAAGGAATCAAAAGCTGCTTAGCTTTTAGCTTCATGATGCTCCAAGTATTTTGATTAGACTTAAAAAAATATCCGCTAATTAAGAAAAATAAAGGTACATGAAATGAGAAGACAAAACGATTAATATCTGGAACGCCAAAATGCCCCAGAATAACCATCATCATTGCAACAAATTTTGCTATATCAAAATAGGCTATACGAATGTTACTCATTTTATCTCCTTTGCATGAAGATAAAATAGATAGAGTTAAGATTCTTATAATTTTAACGAGGTATGAAGATTTTTATTGCGAATAATATAAAATGCGCTACTTATTAAAGAAAAAAAGAAAAGGAGTAAAAATGTCTGCTACAATATATGCTTTATCTACTGTATACGGAAAATCAGGTGTTGCAGTTATAAGAATTTCCGGAAACGCAGTTCTGAATATAATTTCAGAAATGACAAATATAGATATAAAGACAATTAAACCACGTCATGTATACTTCACATCAATTAAAAAAAAAGGTAGTGAAGATTTATTAGATAAAGCCGTTGTCTTGTATTTTAAAGCTCCACATTCTTTTACAGGAGAAGATACAGCTGAGATACAGTGTCATGGATCAAAAGCTGTTTTAAGCAGTATACTTGGAGAATTATCCAAATTTGAAAATGTTCGTTTAGCAGAACCGGGAGAATTTTCAAAGCGTGCATTTTATAATCAGAAAATGGATTTAACTGAAGCAGAAGGTCTGGCAGATCTAATTGATGCAGAAACATTCGAACAGCAAAAATATGCACTCCGACAAATAGAGGGAAATTTAAGAAGTTTATATACATCTTGGCGAGAAAATCTTGTAAATGTTTTGTCTTATTTAGAAGCTTTTATTGATTTTCCAGAAGAAGATATACCAGAAAATCTATCTGAGGAGATTTTAAACACTGTATTTAAAACAAAAACAGAAATAAAACAACACTTGCAGAACAATAATGTTAATGAACGCTTACGCAATGGCTTTAGAATTGTCATAGCTGGAGAGGCCAATGCAGGAAAATCCAGTTTAATTAATGCTCTTGTAAAAAGAAACGCTGTAATAGTATCAGATATAGCAGGAACAACACGAGATGCAATAGATTTAAATTTAGACATGGGCGGATATCCTGTTATAATAACAGATACAGCAGGAATAAGAGAGACAGACAACCCTATTGAAAAACAAGGTATAGATATAGCAAAAGAAAAGATATCTGAAGCAGATATTGTAATAGCGATATATGATGCCTCTATAAACGAAAAATACAATTTTAATATATTGAACGGATACGAAGGTAAAATAGTCTATGTAGCTAACAAGGTTGATAAAGTAATACGAAAAAATATAATAAATAAATCGCATATACAAATATCAGCCAAATATAACCAGGGAATTGATGAATTAGTAAATATTATAATTAACATGATTAAAGAGAATTTTTCATCTTCATCTAATTGTTTAATAACACGCATTAGGTATAGAAAAGCTCTTGAAGAATGTTTGGATAATCTGGAAATATTTTCACTAGATAAAGAAATAGAATTGGCAGCTGAAGACATCAGACTTGCATGTAGAGCAATAGGAAAAATTACGGGTAATGTGGAAGTAGATGAAATATTAGATAAAATATTTGGGAGCTTTTGTATAGGCAAATAACACCGTATTTAAATACTTTTACATAAAAATCAGATTAAAATGTTTTCTTAGTTTGCTTTTATTAGCGCTATTGTATGCTAAAAAATCAACGATATTATTCTTAGGCAAGTCAGGAGTTGTAGCTATAATATAATCTAAAATGTCACAATATTTGTAGAAATTATTATGACTTAATTTAGTATTTTCTGAATTTATGGATTTAAGAACACTGACAAAACTAAAAAGTAACCTATTTTTTTCAAAGCAAAAAAAATCGTCCATATACCATAGCCTTACAAGCAACTGCAATTCTTCGTCTTTTGCTTCTATAGAATCTTGAAGATTAAATAAAGAAAGAACAGTATCGGTGAAGTATTTTCGAATAAATCTATAATGAAAAATTTGTTTTTTTGCACTAATATAAATCATATACTCACAAAGTTTTAATACATAAAGTTTTGTTTTATCCGATTTTCTAGAAACTGAGGATAAAGTATCAAATAGGTAATAATAATCTTCTTTAATTATTTGTTGTTTTGCTAATATTGAAATAAAAATATTTCGTAAATTTTTTACAGATATATCGTAGCATATATATTGTTTTTCGATGAGTTTTTCTATTTCCTTTTTCAGTTTTTTTAACTCATCTGCTGAAATAAAATTTTCTAGAGATAATAAATAATCCAATGAATTAATGATTTTCCAGTATAATTCAAAAGATGGTTTCGTGATTAATAAAACTTTTTTTATAATACATATAAATTGATGCGCATTAATTTCATCGTCAACCAAGGCTTTTAGCAACCTATCTATCCAGCACAAAAAAGTTGTTTCTTTCTCTTTTTTTTCATGAATATAAGAATAATCAAGCATTTTATTTAAGATTGATTTTTTTAATTGAAGGTAGGATTTTTCTATTTTGATATTTTTTTTATCTTTTATTTTCAGTAAAAAATTATCAGTTATTCTAAGTACCAAAAAATCAAAACTTATTAAATTTGTTTCATGTGAAACATAACGCAGATAAGTTTCTATTTTTAGATAAGTTTCATCAGATATAATTTTATTTATTTTTTTTGAAGGCAGTTTAGAAATTTTAGCAAGTTCATAGATTGATCTTGTCGTGTAAATAATTTTATTTTCAACTTCAACGAAGAATGTTTCTAATATACAATTAATATAGCTAGAGGATATATTTTGTTTATAGATAGACTCAATATTTTCATTCAAAGAATATTCATACGCATTATCAAAACATTTTTCTAGAATTAAGGCGTCAAGAAAATCAAAAAGCTTTTTATTTGTTGAACTATTGAGAAGCTTTTCCAATAATAAAAATTTCTTTTTTTCAATTATTTCTTTTTCAAAATACATATAAAATATACTCCTAATTGATTTTATAAATAAAATAAAGTATAGGTTTTATATGTCAATAGGTTTTAGTAGTTTAAACAAAAAATATACAAAAGATAACTCTTGAAAAATACTAAAATTGCATTAAAATCGCAAAAAATTTGCATTGAAGGGTTAAACATGAACGAATATGATGTCTTAGTTATAGGTGGAGGACATGCTGGATGTGAGGCTTGTGCTGCATCTGCAAGAATGGGAGCAAAAACAGCTTTAATTACACATAAAATTTCAACAATCGGTGAAATGTCGTGTAATCCTGCCATCGGTGGATTAGGAAAAGGACATCTTGTCAGAGAGATAGATGCTCTTGATGGATTGATGGGACGAGTTATTGATAAAGCGGGAATTCAATTTAGGCTATTAAATTCTTCAAAAGGTCCAGCGGTTCGTGGCCCTCGCGCGCAGGCAGATAGAGATTTGTATAAGAAATTTATGCTGGAAGCTCTAAAAAGCCAAAAAAATTTAGATATTATTGAAGGTAGTGTCGAGCATCTTATTATAGATAATGGTGTTACAAAGGGGGTAAAATTAAATAATGAAGAATGTTATTATGCAAAGTCTGTTGTTTTGACTACAGGTACTTTTTTAAATGGTGTAATGTTTACGGGGCATCAAACATCAATAGGAGGACGTGTCAATGATGTTAGTTGCACTGGTATAACAGCGTATTTAAAAGATGCAGGGCTGAAAGTTGGACGATTGAAAACCGGTACACCTGCCCGTCTAAACGGAAACACAATAAATTGGAGTATTTTAGATACACAAGAGGGCGATACGGAGCCGACACCTTTTTCTTTTCTGACCAAAAAAATTGACCAGCCACAAATTAAGTGTTACATAACGGCTACAAATGAAAAAACTCATGAAATTATAAGAAACAATTTTTCAAAATGCGCTCTCTTTTCTGGTTTAATCACCGGTGTTGGTCCTCGTTATTGTCCGAGCATTGAAGATAAACTTGTTAAATTTGCGGATAGGACAAGCCACCAAATATTTTTGGAACCTGAAGGATATAATACAAATATTGTTTATCCTAATGGTATTTCAACTTCTTTGCCGGCGGATGTTCAAGAAGAATTTATTCACACTATAAAAGGGCTAGAAAATGTTGAAATAACAAGATATGCATATGCAATAGAATATGATTATGTTGATCCAATGGAATTAAATCACTGTTTAAAAGTAAAGAAAGTGGATGGGTTATATCTTGCTGGTCAAATAAATGGTACGACCGGTTATGAAGAAGCAGGAGCACAAGGCGTTATAGCTGGAATTAATGCAGCTCTAAATTCACTCAATCGAAATGAGGAATTTGTTATAGATCGTAGTGAAGGTTATATAGGGGTAATGATTGACGATTTAATAACAAAGGGTGTCGATGAACCTTATAGAATGTTTACTTCCCGCTCTGAATATAGACTTTATTTAAGAGCTGATAATGCTGACTTGCGCTTGACTGAAAAAGGATATAAAATTGGTTGTGTTGGTTCTGATAGATACAGTGTATTTAAAAATAAAAAAGAAAATCTAAGTGAATTTATGGATATTTCGAAGAAAAGCTATATATCGGCAAAAGATATAGATGCCTACAATCTTCCGATAAAAAAGGAAGGTGGAAGAAAAACGCTATTTAATCTTTTGGGATGCAACGGTGTTTCACGTGAAACAATAAATGCCCTACAACCAGAGTTTGAAAAAGTAACGAAGGATGTTTTGGAGCAGATTTGTATAGAATCTAAATATGCCGGATACATGAAACGCCAAAACAGTGATATTGAAATATTTAAAAAAGATGAAAATATCAAAATTAAAAAAGATATTGATTATAAGCTTATTGGCGGGCTCTCTAGAGAAATAGTAAGTAAATTAGAAAAAGTGCGCCCAGAAACGATTGGAGAAGCAAGCAGAATATCTGGTGTAACACCTGCTGCAATTATTGCTATACTTGGTTACATGAAAAATAATTAATCATTGAAATAAAATTCTATAAAAGAAATCAGCAAATAAAAACTGATTTCTTTTTTTTATACTAGCTAAAGGTGAAAACTTTTAATGTTTATAAGTTAATTTTTTAATACACAAAAGATGAAAGTGTGATTAATATCACAATCATGATTGATGCAATTAAAAAATACAATGTTTCACGTGAAACTATTAAAAAATTAGAAAGCTATCAAGCTCTTGTTAAAGAGTGGAATAGTAAATTTAATCTAATAAGCAAATCAACAGAGAATATTATATGGGAACGGCACATAGTTGATTCCTTGCAATTAATTAAATTTATTACACAAAAGGATAAAATATTGCTAGATTTAGGATCTGGTGCTGGATTTCCTGGAGTTGTACTTGCGATAGCTTGTCAGGAATTGTATCCAGATTTGAAAATTAATTTAGTAGAAAGTATAGGTAAAAAGACAACCTTTTTGCAAGAAGTCAACAAAATACTAAATCTAAATATGGAAATATATAAGGAAAGAATTGAAAATTTAAAAATAGGAAAAGTTGATATAATTACTTCAAGAGCCTTGGCATCTCTTCCGAAATTATTAGAATATGCCAAACCATTTTGTTCAAATAATACAAGGCTTATTTTTCTTAAAGGAGAAAAGTGGGTTCAAGAGCAAGAAGAAGCTAGAAAAAAGTGGATATATAAATGTGAAGTATATGATAGTGATACAAGTGAAGACGGTAAAATTTTACGCATAAGCGATTTAAGGAGTAAATTGTAATGGTAAAAATTATATCTATAGCAAATCGTAAAGGTGGAGTTGGTAAGACAACAACAGCAGTAAATATAGCAACAGCAATGGCAGCTATTGGAAAACGAGTGCTTATTTTAGATATGGATCCACAGGGAAATGCAACAACTTCGCTAGGTATAAACAAGAATAAATGTCTTTTTTCAACATATGATGTAATGATAAATAATTGCAAAGCAGAAGATGCAATTGTAAAAACGGATATAAAAAAATTTGATATATTACCGTCTGCTCCGGCTCTAGCTGCTGCAGAAATAGAATTAATTGATGTAAATAGACGAGAGTATGTATTAAAAAATGCTTTAAGTGTCTTAAATGGAAAATATGACTATATTTTGATAGACTGCCCACCGTCATTAAATTTAATCACAATAAATGCTCTTGTTTCATCAGATTCAGTGATTGTTCCTTTACAAAGTGAATTTTTAGCTCTAGAAGGATTAACAGACTTAATAAAAAATATAAACATAATAAAAAAGAACTTTAATTCAAAACTGGATTTGCAAGGAATTGTTTTGACCATGTTTGATAAGAGAAATAATTTAAGTCAAATGGTTGAAACAGATGTGCGCAAATATTTTGGAGCAAAAGTTTATAAAACCGTAATACCGAGAAGTGTCAGAATATCAGAGGCGCCATCACACGGACAGCCTGTTTTGATTTATGATTTTAAGAGTAACGGCGCAAAAGCCTATCTTAATTTAGCTAAAGAAGTGTTAAAAAGAGAAAAGGAGATATAGATATGTCAATGAACAAAAAACATGGATTAGGCAGGGGACTAGAAGCTCTTTTAGGGGAAGATGACCTAAGTTTTAATCTGGATAGTATCAATACCGGAGACATATCTGAACATGGAATAAAAACAGTCAATGTTGACGATTTAGAACCAAGCAACTATCAACCTCGTAAAGATTTTAATCAAGAAGCTCTGGATGCCTTAGTTAATTCTATTAAAGAAAAAGGAGTCTTGCAGCCGCTTTTAGTTAGAAAAAAAGGTGATAAATATGAAATTATAGCAGGAGAACGTCGTTGGCGCGCATCTAAATTAGCTGGATTAAGAGAGGTGCCGGTAATTGAAAAAGAATTAGATAACCAAGAAGTTCTAGAGGTCGCCTTAATCGAAAATTTATTACGTGAAAATTTATCAGCAATAGAGGAGGCTGAAGGTTTTAATCGTTTAATTAATGAGTTTTCTCATACCCACGAAGCTTTATCGCAAATCGTTGGAAAATCTCGGAGCTATATTACAAATACATTAAGGCTATTAAGTTTACCAGCGTCAATTCAAGATATGATTAAAAATAATAGTCTAAGTGCAGGACATGCAAGAGCTTTAATTGGACTGGACAATGCTGAAGAAATTGCAAAAAAAGTTATAGAAAAAGGTTTAACAGTAAGACAAACTGAAGATTTGGTAAATAAAATTAAAAATAATGCGTTGTCGCAAATCAGTAAAACAATAAAGAAAGATCCGAGTTTAAAGGAACTTGAGAAAGACATATCAAAAAATATCGGTATGAAAGTAAAAATAAGTGCAGGAGAAAATGAAAAAGGTAAAGTGACGATAGAATATAAAAATCCATCAGAGCTCAATTTAATTTTAGAGATTTTAGAAAAGAACAAAAACAGTTAGAAAAAAGAAAGCTTCTCAACAGAGAGGCTTTCTTTTTAATCCCAGGAAAAGAGATTTTAGGTCATCTTATGCTGAATCGAAATAAAGTACGTTTTTTTTATCGTAGAGAGATTTATCCAACTTTTGGGTATACGACATCAAAAATAGAAAAAGAGTGCATTTAAAAAGAAAAAACAGAAGATTTACTAATATATTGATTTTACAATAAAAAACAATGTATTTAAAATATCTCTCTATATTTCTGCACTAACTCATCTCTTGTTGCTACACATCCGTTTTCGTACCAATCCTTTTTTAAACTATCAATATATAATCCGAGAAGTTTAGAATCTGCGCCCAAAGACAATAAATATTTTCCGGTTAGCGGAAAAACTGGAATTTGTTCGCTATACAGTGTATTTAAAGTGGATTTTATAAAATCAATATTTTCTGTATCCAAATTCAAGCATAAAAACTTATCAATACAAATTTCTCGCCCATACTTAAATAATAATTGCTTAATTAAAACAATGTTTTTAAAGTTGTTGAGAGATATGCGAACTTTGCATAGTTCTATAAGATGCTCTTTCTGGTCTTTGGTAAGACGAAAAATATCAGCAAGCCGGACAGCGCGTTTTGCATCAGGTTCGAACATTACAAAAATTCGTCTTATAACACTTTTTGATATTCCTAATTTATCAACTAGGACACATAATTTCTCTAAATTATCAATACTTTTAGGTGGGGCTATTAAAAAGTCAAGTATACCATTTTCAAAAATGAGTTTTAAAGCTGTAACGGCATAAGGTGCCATGATTATTTTAAAAAGTTCTTCTTTTATTTTTTCCAAAGAAACCTTATGCAATAGCTCTTTATTGTCAATACATGCCTTTAACGATTTTGAATCAATATTTTTGCCAAACATTGCGCAGAACCTAAAGAACCTCATAATTCTAATATAATCAGCTTCAATGGTCTCCTGAGGCGAACCGATAAATTTGATATTACCTTGCTCCAAATCTCTAATACCATTATAATAATCAAAAACATTCCCTTTATCATCTGCATAAACGGCATTTATTGTTAAGTCACGTTTTGCTGCATCTTTTTTCCATTCGTCTTTGCTATTTTCATCATCTGAGCTAAGAGATGTAACCTTAAAAAAATTATCACCGACAATAACTCCTGTCGTAAAAAATTGAATTCCGATAGGTACACATTTTAACCCTTCATCAAAGCACATATCCGAAAATTCCGCAGGAGACATATCTGTAACTAAGTCAATGTCAGATCTATCAATTCCGGCAATAGCGTCTCTCACAGCACCGCCGACAAAGCGAAGAACTCCACCATGTTTTTCAACAAGTTGAAAAAGTTTTAAAATATCATCATTTGTTATTAGCTTTTTAGGATCAATATATTCTGGATGAAACATTTTTATTCCTTAAACTCTATTTTTATGAAACTTGTTAATTCTTTATTATAAATATCTTAATTATAGTATAACAAAAGTAGATTTTATAGGAAATATTGTCATGAAAAAGTATGTTATTTTATTAATATCTATGGTTATTTCGGCAGCTGCCCAGGCCAACAGTGCTCCAACAGAATTAGGTGAATATGGTGATTGGACCGCTTATTCATATAAAGAAGGAAAAAATTTGGTATGCTACATGGCATCAACACCTAAGAAAGACGAAGGAAACTACAAAAAAAGAGGAGATATTTATGCTGTTGTAACCCATAGACCTGCAGACAAGAGTTATAATGTTGTAAATTTTGTAGCTGGATATGATTATAAAAAGGGATCAAGTGTTATTGTAAAAATAGGTACAACCGCTTTCAATAATTTATTTACAAATGGTGACAACGCATGGGCACCAGATTCTTCAACAGACAAAAAATTAGTTGAGGCTATGAAAAGAGGGCAAAGAATGATTGTTGAAGGAACATCCTCCAGAGGAACAAAAACCAAAGATACTTATTCCTTAGCCGGTTTTAGTAATGCATATAAAGCAATCAGCGCAAAGTGTAAATAAATGACAGAAAAAATTGAATTAACGAATTTAAGTAAAGAAGAATTATACGAAGAAATAGAGAAATTAGGCGAAAAAAAATTTCGCGCTAAACAATTATGGCAATGGATATATTTTCGTGGTGCAACAGATTTCTCTGAAATGACAAATTTGTCGCTTGATTTAAGAAATAAATTACAAGAAAAATATACAATAACCCGTCCCAAGATAGTAGCAGAGCAAATATCCGTAGATAAGACGCATAAATGGTTGTTGGAATTCAATGATAAAGAACGGGTTGAGATGGTTTATATCCCAGAAAAGGATAGGGGGGCCGTTTGTATTTCAACTCAAGTAGGGTGTGCAATGGGATGTAAATTTTGCCACACTGGAAGCCAAAAATTTACCAGAAATCTGACAGTAAGCGAAATTGTCGGACAATTTATGGTAGCAAGAGATGCATATAATGAATGGCCAAGCCCTACAGATGAAACACGTTATCTATCAAACATTGTTGTAATGGGCATGGGCGAACCTCTCAACAACCTGGATAATGTTGTAAAAGCTCTGAATATTATCACAGATTGTGAAGGAATAGGTATATCAAGAAGACGAGTGACTATGTCAACATCCGGAATAGCACCAAGGATTGTTGAAGCAATGCAAAAAACGGGGGTTAGATTAGCTATATCACTTCATGCACCGAACAATACGATTCGTTCACAAATTATGCCCATAAACGATAAATTTCACATTGAAGAAATTATGAAAGCTTGTGCTGAATACCAACAGGGTGACCATAGTCGTTATATAACATTTGAGTATCTATTATTGAAAAATATCAACGATAAGCCGGAACATGCACAAGAACTGATATCTTTGCTCAAAAAATATAAAATAAGAGCTTTGTTTAATTTAATTCCATTTAATCCATGGCCAGGATGTGGCTTTGCTCCTAGTGACCGTAAAGATGTTGAAGTTTTTTCTCAAATATTAGAAAAAGCCGGATTCGCAGCACCAATCAGAGTCGCCAGAGGACAAGATATTTTGGCAGCATGTGGACAGCTAAAATCTAAAAAATCACAAGAACAAAAAAAACTAAAGACGACAAGAGCCATCAAGCTGATGGTCTAATCTATCTTCGCGTATACCATAGGGATCTTGATGAATGATAACCTGACTTCCGGGAAAAGCCTCAATAATTTTATGCTCAACCGCATCAGAAAGTTTATGTGCTTCCAAAAGAGAGATTTTTCCATCGATTTCAAGATGAAGCTCAAAGCAGTAAATGTCCCCTAAACTTCTAGTTCTAAGATCATGCATTCCGTGGATACCTTCGCTGTGGGCTACAATATCCTGAATTTTCTGACGTATTTCAGGAGAAAGTTCTTTATCTGTTATTTGTTCAACGGCTTCTTTTGCTAAATCATAAGCATTATAAAGCAGATAAGCCGAAATAAACAACGCAGCAATAACATCAAAGTAAACAAATCCGAAAAAATGCACTAAAATTAAAGAAACAACGACCGTAGAATTTGTTAAGAAATCAACAGTATAATGTGCTCTGTCAGCTTTAATGGCCAAAGAATTTGTTTTATTTGCAACATACGTTTGAAATAACACCAAAATCAGTGTTGCAAAAATGCTAAACAGCATAATAAATATACCGATATCTGTTTTTTCTATAGCAACAGGGGATATAAGCCTTTTAATACCGTCTATAATAACAAAAATACCGGAAGCCGCTACAAAGACAGCTTGTAAAAAAGCACTTAATGCTTCTGTTTTTCCATAACCATATCTATGACTTTTAGAAGCAGGTTTTGTTGAAAAATATACAGCAACAAAAGATACCATAGAAGCAAATAAGTCAGTAACACTATCAGCAAGCGATGAAAAAATAGCCAAAGAATCTGTTTTTAAAAAGGCAAAAAACTTCAAAAGGATAAGCATTACTGCCAAAGAAACACCAGCAACGGCGGCAGATTTCTTCAAAAAATTATCATTTAGACTTAATTGCATTTTCTATTTCTTTCCATGTTTCTTTAGATATTTGTAAGAATTTTCCTCTGACATATTTTTCAAAAAATTCAATATGCTTGCCATTAGGCTGAGTTAGAAAAACATATTGAACAAAGTATTTTCCGTCAGAAGTTTTATAAAAAACAATATCTAATAAATTATTATATTCAGCCTTTATTCGCAAAGAAGAAAGTTTTTCAACTTTAACACCTTCAACTATATTTTGATAATAGGTATTCAATAATATTTTCGCAAGATTCATCACAGAATTATCAGTTGAAATATCGTTGTAGCTGATTAATCGCCCAAAGCGTAAATTCCACAAACTATTATAGGTCCAATTTTTAATATCTAAAGACAAATCATAAAAATCAGCCTCTACAAGCCATATCTGGAATTTATTTTTAAGACGAATAAACGCAGATTTTGAGCCTCTACCCAAATCCATATCGTACCATCCAATATCAAAGCTCTCTATTTCTCGATTATTCGTATCTGATAAAACCACAGAAATCATTAGTGATTCTTTATTGCTGAGAGGTAAAAAGCCGAAATATTGCATATCTGCTACCTTATCAGATTTTTTCTCATAGAAAGTCATATTATTGACCGTAATAAGAAAACGTCTGATACGTTCTTGATAAACAGGCATATTGGGATGTTCTTTTAAAATCCAAATACCGTTTTTCTTTTCAAAAGTTAGAGTTGTATTTCGATTTTGCAGCTTGATAAGCGAGATATCATTTATTTTTTTATCAAAATTTTGAAAAACAGGTCTGTCTTCATATTCTGAAATACTGTTTTTGTTCTCTAAATAAACACAAAGTAGGGCGCATGCGACAATTATAGAAACAACAAGAGCCAATTTGCATAAACTCTTATCAAAATAGAAGAGATTCTTTACAGCACAAAGATGTAATTTTCTTCTATAGAAAGAGTACAAAATAACCATAAGAATAATGATTAGAGCAACAAAATAAATATTAAAGAACTTAACTTTAGTATCAAGAGTCTCAATATCTCTATTTGCGTTAAGTTTTAAAGAGCTTAATTCTTGCCTTAAGCTGTTAATTTCATTTCTGATATTCCCGATAACAGCAAGCTCGTCAGAGCTAAAAGTATCTCTTTCCTCAAAACTTTTCTTTGCAGCAACTTCTACTAACCCTTGCTTAGCAGCATCAATTGCTCTAAATATATCGTTTTCTTTAAGTTTATAACGATATAAATTCTTTTTGCGCATATTATCAACACGATAGAGAGGCCTACGCTTAGCTGTTTTTCCTCTTAAGTTGATTAGATCATCATTGTCCGTTAGATAATCCAGCGCATTCAAGATAAAATTAGCACTGTCAAAGACCGGAATATTATAAGACATATCTAAAAATTTAGATTCTTTTGCCCAAAAATTATCGTACATAAAATCAGTATCACCAACGGCGATAACATCAAAAGGTTTAGAAGGGTCATTACTTAAAAATTCTGCCGCAATAACGATAACGCTATTTCCCGGTGTATATTGAGCTAAAACCTCGCGAGGGCTTATACTTTTTTTAGCAAGCAATACATTTAAAAGGTTAGAATTTCTACTTGTTTTGATAAGAGGAAAATATAAAACGTCCACACCTTCTTTAGGCATAACCATAGAAGCAGAAGAAAATAAAATATTGTTGAGTTTATAAGTTATTCTATGGTTTGGATTAAAGTCATCTGCAGTTACCTTAAACTGAAGCAAATCTTGAGTAAAAGAAGGGTTTGTACGGTAGTTAACTGTTTCATCAACAAGAATAGAATTATCAAAATCCGCAGCAACACCCAAGTCATAAAATTGAATTCCCCAATAATCAGATAAAGCACCTATGTCAGAGGTGATAAATTGTCCACCTATCGGTGAATAAAGGCGAGAAGCATCATCTGCCACATCCATAAGTAATAATACTTTCTTTTGCTTTTTTATTTTTTCAATCAGTTCATCTGTGAGGCCATAAGGATGAACAAGCATAAAAACATCAAACGATTGGTCCAAATCTTGAGGTTGGGTAATAAATTTAACATCATATATATCTTCGATATACTTAACTATTTCCCATTTTTTCATCAAGACATCATCTTGGCGGATATTACCTTGAATAGGGAGTGAACTCAAAATACCGAGAGTCTTCTTTTTATGCTGCATTTTATAAATATTGGTCGTTAAATCTTGCTCCAAAAACGGCAAACGCTCAAGAGAGAAGAAAGGAATAACGGCTTTATTCATAAGTGTATCGGAAAAACTAATTCCGAAAAGTGCATTTTGATTAATGTCAATCAAAGGAATAGGTTGCAATCCTTCAGCTAAAGCTCGATCTTCATTTTTATCTAAGAAAGACGGAGTATAAATCTTATAATCAAATTTTCCGTTAGAATAGGTTTTGTACTGTTTCAATATTAATTTTACACGATCAAATATTTGCCGAATTTCCGGATTACGCTGCCCCAAAATAGGAGAATAATAGAGTTTAGCAGTAATAGGTCTTTCTAATTTTCGCAGAATATCTTTAGTGTTTTTTGTAAGACTTAGATATTTATCTGCAGTAAAATCGTAACTTATCTGCCTAAAAACGTTATTGGCAATGATGTTAATACCAAAAAAGCCAATAAAGAGGAGAATAAGAACTAAAAAACTATGTTTTAAGCTAGAAGAAGAAATAAGCCCAGAATTACCTTTAGTTTTTAAGCTAATAACGGCAATAGTAATTAAATTAAAGAAAATAATAAGAGAGCCAAAGAAAATTAAATCTCTAAGTTCAACAAGTCCACGACTTAAAGAAGCAAAGTGTGTCAAAAAACTAAAAGAAATAATCGTATCAACAATAACATCACTAAAAATTTCTCTAGCCCAAAATAAAACATAATCAAAACCGCTCCAGAAAAAGAGCAAATTAACAAAAACGGCTAAAACCAAGGCAATAACCGGATTTTTAGTCAAAGCCGACATCGTTTGTGAAATAGCAAGCATGGCTCCGGCTAAAATAAAGCACCCAATATAGCTGATAAAGATAACAGTATTATCAGGATCGCCAAAGAGATTGACTGTAATCCAAAAAGGAATAGTTAATAAAATAGCAAAAATAGCAAAAAGCCATGAGGCAAAAAACTTTCCCCAGACCAAATCTGTAATTGAAACAGGAACAGTTAGTATTTGCACAATACTCTTAGAACGGAATTCCTCAGCCCAAGAGCGCATAGCAATACCTGGTATAAACAAAAGATAAATCCACGGTTGGTAGTCAAATAATCCCCAAAGAATAGCATTTCCATCGCTAAAAAAGTGTCCAAAATAAATAGCACAAGAACCGCTTAAAAATAAAAAACTAACCAAATAAACATAAGCCAGCGGAGATAAAAAATATCTGATTAATTCATAACGTATAATAGTTTTAATACTATTCATGGATATTCCCCTCCGTCGTTGTTAGCAAATGAAAAGCCTCTGCAAGTGAATTTTTATGAGTGAATTTCAAAATTGATTTTAAATCTCCGTCAGCAACAATTTTTCCCTTATTGATTAAAATAATTCTGGATGCAACAGTTTCAGCTTCATCTAAAAGATGCGTAGAAATAAGGATAGTTTTATCTTTTTTCATATCGCAGATTAAGTGACGCATATGCTCTTTTTGATTGGGATCAAGACCATCTGTCGGTTCGTCTAGAAGTAAAATAGGCGGATTCCCGATAATACTTTGCGCAAAACCCACACGTCGTAAATACCCTTTAGAGAGCGTATCAATTCTCTGATGCAAAACATCGTTAATCTTGGCTAAATCAACAATGCGCATAAATTCTTCTTTATAACAATCTTTAATTTGAGACTTAGAACATTGTTCCGTTTCCGTCAGATTAAGTTTAAGCTCAATCATATATTTCAAGAATAAAGAAACACTCATATCCGCATACATAGGAGCCCCTTCCGGCAAAAATCCTATATCTTTTTTGGTATCAAGAGCATCTTTTTCAACGTCTTTGCTATTAACCCAAATATGACCAGAAGTAGGAGATAAAAAACCGGAAATCATATTCATTAACGTAGATTTTCCTGCACCATTCGGTCCGAGTAGAGCTATAACTTCACCTTGTGTTGTTTCAAAAGAAATGTCATTAACGGCATATATTTCATCATATTTTTTTGAAACATTTTGTATAACAAGAGAACAAGAATTTTTTGTATTCTTTTTAGATTGCTTCATAAATTTCTCCTCCCGGCATTGGCTGAGCCACACCTGTTGTAGATGGAAATGTAATCGGTAATGAATAAATAGCTCTGGCACTCAAAAAAGCACTGATTTCAGCATTAACAGTTTCAATAGGAATATCAACCTCTTTACTAAGAACAACCTCAATATTAGGTAAACGTTGTCTAATAAAACGCACTAATGTAGGGTTAGCAGCTCCTTTTCCGCAAATAACAACCCTTTTAGGTAGCTCAGGCAAATAGAGACAAATAGAATAACAAATTGCCTCCGCCACAAAAGCTGTTGCGGTAGCTGCACCATCTTCTAAAGATAAACCTTCCAAATGCTCTGCTTTATCGGCAAATATACCTGTATAAGCGGCTTTAGGTGGAAATTTTGCAAAAAATTTATGATGCATCAGAGAATTAACGATTTTCTCGTGCACTTTTCCAAGAATAGCCAAACGTCCGTTATAATCATTTTCCATGTGGGCGTGTCTAGCAGTCCAATCATTAATAAAATTATCTCCCGGACCACAGTCAAAGCCAACAAATTCACCAAAAGACCCAATCCAAGTTATGCTGGATTTTCCACTAATATTGACATACGCAACAGGCTTGATCTCATCCACGGCAACAGCATTAAAATAACTGGAAGAAATAGGTGTACCTTGCCCGCCGCTACAAATATCCGCGTTTCTAAAGTGAGTAACAACTTTAATACCTGTTTTGGCTGCAATATAACGACCGTTACCCAACTGATAAGTATAAGGAATGTTTGGGTTGTGCAAAATAGTTAGGCCATCAATACCAACAACATCAATCGTCTCGTCACAATCTTTCTTGAACTCATTAATAAGTTGAATATAAAAATCAGAAACCTCAGTATCGACAGCTTTTAATTTCTCTTCATTTTCGGGAGTATTTCTCTGCAAACCATAAACAGATTTAATAAGGTCTTTTAAATAATCGGAATAGGGGACAACATAAGCTTTTTTTCGCTCAATAATATCAATACCGTCTGTTTTGATAAGTGCCAACTCTACTCCTCCAAAAGTAGAAGTTCCCATCAACCCCAAACAATTTAACCCCCTAATAAGCATAAGAAAAACCTTCTAATATAATTGCAATATCAAATTATTATGTTAATATGACTCAAAATTTAGCAATAAGGAAGTAAAAATGACAAGTTTTAAATCAGAATTTTTGAATATAATGCAAGAAAGAGGTTTTTACAATCAATGTACTAATGTAGAAGGGTTTGATGAATACTTAGCAGATTGTGAGAAAAAAGGCACTCCTGCAGTAGGGTATTTAGGGTCAGATCCAACCGGAGACAGCTTGCATGTGGGGCATATTGTTCCTTTGATGATGCTTCGTTGGTTTCAAAAATGCGGTCATAAACCATTAACACTTGTAGGCGGTGCAACAGCTCGTATAGGTGATCCATCCGGTAAGGATAAATTGCGTCCGTTTTTGAGTGAAGAAACCCTCGCGCATAATGTAAAAGGCTTAAAAAAATCATTTATGAAATTTTTACATTTTGGTGATGGTAAAAATGATGCATTAATGGTAGATAATTTTGACTGGTTTAAAGATATAAATTACTTAGAGTTTTTAAGAGATATCGGTACTTGCTACTCTGTAAACAGAATGCTGACAATGGATAGTGTAAAAAGCCGTTTAGAACGCGAGCAACCAATGTCTTTTCTGGAATTTAATTATATGCTGCTGCAAGGATATGATTTTTGCGTATTACTACAAAAATATGGATGCCGCGCACAAATAGCCGGAGCAGATCAGTGGGGAAATATCGTTTCCGGTACAGAACTGGGCAGAAGACGGTATGACACCGAGTTGTTTGGCTTTACAAGTCCGATATTGACCGATTCTGCCGGTAAAAAAATGGGTAAATCAGAAGGTAATGCCGTCTGGATAAATGAGGATAAACTTTCTTCTTATGATTATTACCAATATTTTCGTAACATTGGTGACGCAGAAGTTGGTAAATGTCTTCGTATTTTCACAGATTTGCCAATGGATGAAATTCATAAGCTGGAAGCATTAAAAGATAAAGAAATAAATGAAGCTAAAAAAATATTAGCTTTTGAAGCAACAAAAATTTGCCGTGGTGAGGCTGAAGCTCAAGCAGCGCAAGAAACTGCTATCAAAACATTTGAAAGAGGCGTTGCTGGTGATGAATTACCCTCAGCAACCGCTTCAAAAGAAGGAATAAGTGTTTTGGATGCCTTTTTAGCACTAGGTTTTGTTGCAAGCAAGGGGGAAGCCAGACGTTTAATCAAGCAGGCCGGGCTAAAACTAAATGATAAGGTAATTACCGACGAAAATTATATCATAACAGAAAAGGATATAGAGAACGGCAATATAAAGCTTTCACAAGGTAAAAAGAAACACGGACTTCTTGTTTTGAAATAAAAATACAAATAAAAAGGCGGTTTATAGCCGCCTTTTTTATAATAGAAATTTATTCAGCCGTAATATCAATTAAACGATCCAAACTATTCGTTTCCTTTTTATCATATCCTTCCGGTTCAGATTTTTTGCTTGAAGGCTGAGTCTTTTCAGATTTAGCTTTGCTTTTAATTTCAGGTTTAACCAATAAATCAAACATTTTATCCATCTGTTCTTGATCCAGTTTAGAAGGAAGTTCAGAAATACTATCTTGCTTAGTTGGCTCTTCTTTTTTCTTAGCCTTTTCGCCTTTAGATTTATCTGTTTTATTCATATCTTCGACGGATTTTACAGTATTAGCAATAAAATCTTCAGGCAATAAGGATTCTATCATATCAGAGCAAGGTTCCGCCATCATAAAATATTGAGATTTTTTCAAAATACCATCTTTGTCTTTGATTTCTTCTGGTAAAGTTATTTTAACAATTAAAAAACAAAAGCCCAAAATAAGCACGGCTCTAAGAAAACCGAAAATCAGGCCAAAGAGTCTATCCATAAAGCTCAAGGTACTTGTGCGAATTTTAGCAATAAGTTTATCTGTGCCAATAATCCAGAAGGCATAAAATACGGCCATAATCAATAAAAAGATAACAAACTGGGCCATTAACTTGCTTGCAATAAATTGATTCATCCACGGCGTTAAAACAGGCGTTAAATAGGTTGTTAGGATAATAAAAAGAACCAAACCAAGAATAGAGAGTACCTCTTTCACAAAACCGCGGATAAAAGCGACCAGCATAGATAAAGCAACACCAATTAAAATAACAACATCAATATTATTTAACGGTTCCATAAAATTCTCCCTTAATTAAATCTTGAAATAAGTCTCTGAACATTACCGATTTCGTGGTAAGACATACCTGTAATAAGCTTTTGTTTTTTATCTTTAGAAAAAGAACAAGGAATAATCGCATTAGAAAAACCCAACTTCTGCGCTTCTTTAAGCCGAAGCGTAGGCTGGCTGACAGCTCTGATTTCACCGGATAATCCAATTTCTCCAAAAACAACCATATCAGCAGGAAGCGGTTTATTTGTCATAGAAGAAATAACAGCCATAGCCACAGCTAGATCAGCAGCAGGCTCGGTAATTTTTAATCCGCCGGCAATATTTAGATAAACATCATGTGTGCTGAAATTCATTCCGCACCGTGCTTCCAAAACGGCAAGAATCATAGCTAATCTATTAGAATCCCAGCCAACCACAGCTCTTTTTGCACCGGTATAGCCACTGTTTCCTACAAGTGCTTGTATCTCTACCAATAACGGACGAGACCCCTCAATTCCGGCAAAAACACAGGAGCCGGAAATGCATCCCTGGCGCTCCGCCAAAAAGAGAGCTGAGGGATTTTCAACCTCAATAAGACCGTTATCTTGCATTTCAAAAACACCGATTTCATCAGTTGCACCATATCTGTTTTTGACAGCTCGAAGAATACGAAAATGGTGCCCTCTATCACCTTCAAAATAGAGTACTGTATCAACCATATGCTCTAAGACGCGAGGTCCGGCAATGGCTCCCTGTTTTGTAACATGCCCAACAAGAAATAAAATAAAGCCTTTCTTTTTTGCAATTTTAATTAACTCATAAGCAGAAGCTCTAACTTGAGCAACACTACCCGGAGTCGATTCTATTTCATCAATATACATCGTTTGGATAGAATCAATAATAACCAACGAAGGATTTTCTTTTTCAAGTGTGGCAACAATATCTTTAACACTTGTTGTGCTTGCGAGCCGAACAGGGGCATTCGACAAGCCTAAACGCTTAGCTCTGATACGCACCTGATCGATAGCCTCTTCACCGGAAATATAGAAGCAACTGTTATCTTGAAGTTTACTGGCGACATCTGCACAAATCTGCAATAAAAGGGTTGACTTGCCAATACCGGGATCTCCTCCGACTAAAATAACAGAACCCGGCACTAAACCGCCACCGGATACTCTATTAATTTCAGATAAATTTGTAACAAGACGCTGATAAGTTTGACTCTCACCATTAAGAGAAACAAAGTCAATTTGGCTTCCTTGTTTTTTTGTAGAAATATTAGAAAATTCAGCAGACGGCTTCTTTTCTTCAACAATTGAGTTCCATTCCCCGCAAGCATCACATTTTCCTTGCCATTTAGGATATACTGCACCGCAAGATTGGCAAACATAATCAACTGTTGATTTTTTAGCCATATTATTTCTCCACTTTAATAGGACCCTTAGAGGAACCGTTAATGAATTGTCTGACATAGGGGTTTGTCGTTTTATCTAAATCTTTAACCGTTCCATACCAAATGATTTTTCCCTGATAAAGCATCGCAATTTTATCTGCAATTTTGCGTGCAGAAGCCATATCGTGAGTAATCGTCAAAGTCGTCGCGCCTAAATCTTTAGCAGATTCTATAATTAAATCATTAATAACATCAGCCATAATAGGGTCAAGACCGGTTGTCGGTTCATCAAAAAAGATGATTTCTGGTCGTGTAATAACCGCACGGGCAAGACCAACACGTTTCTGCATACCACCCGAAAGTTCAGATGGATATAAATCAGCAATATCTTCAGTTAAGCCAACCTGTCTCAAAACTTTAATGGCAACAATTTTAGCCTCTTTTTTGTTAAAACCTCTATTTTGAATTAAGTCAAAAGCTACGTTTTCCCAAACAGTTAAACTATCAAACAAGGCACCGCCCTGAAAAAGCATCCCCATTTTGCTGTGCATACGATCAATAACATCAGGGTTTTCATTAACAATTTCAATATCATCAATTTCAATTGAACCACTGTCAGGTATAAGTAAGCCTTGTATGCATTTAATCAGAACAGATTTACCTGTACCGGATCCGCCAATGACGACCAACGACTCTCCTTTATACAAATCAAGATTAACCCCATCCAAAACACATTTTTTCCCGAAACTCTTATGAAGGTCTCTGATTCTAATTTTTACTTCTTTTTCTTTTTCCATAAAAGCCTCCGATTAACGAGAAAAGAACATTTCTGTAATAAGATAGTTAAAGATAAGGATTAAGATAGACGAAGAAACAACCGCATTTGTTGTTGCATTTCCGACACCTTGAGCCCCACCCTTAGATTTATAACCATGATAGCATCCCATCATAGAAATAATAAATCCAAACACGGCCGCTTTGACCAAGCCTGAAATAATACCGATATACTGTAAATCCTGAAAAGTAGCCGTGATATAATTAGCCGGATTAAAACCAAGTTTGTAAACGCCGACAACATATCCACCAAAAATACCGATAATATCACCAATAAGAACCAGTAAAGGAAGCACTAATAATCCGGCCCACAGTCTGGGAGCAACTAAATATTTGAAAGGATTAGTAGAAAGAGTAACCAAAGCATCAATTTGCTCAGTAACACGCATTGTACCAATTTCAGCAGCCATTGCCGCCCCGATTCTACCTGCAACCATTAAGGCTGAGAGAACCGGTGCAAGTTCTCTTGTAACAGAGATAAGCACAACAGAAGCGATAACACTTTCAGCCTTAAAACCAGAAAATCCCGAATATGTTTGCAGAGCAATAACCATACCGGCAAAAAGTGTTGTCAAGCCGACAACAGGCAAAGAATAAAAGCCAATGTCCAAAACTTGTTTAAAAAAGAGCTTAAAATAAAAAGGCGGAACAAAGCAGTGATAAATAGCCTTAACAAAAAAAGACGTCAAATCCCCTAAAGAATAGAGAAACTTAACTAAAGGTTTTCCCAATGTGCGCAAAAAAGCTTCACCCAAACGTATAATCATCTTTAATTCCTTACAAAATCAATCTTAGTTAGTATTAACATAATTAAGAAATAATACCACTAATTTTTGCAATAATTTTACAAGTTGCGGAAGATTCAAAAGGATACACCCGCAACCTATCAATAAAAAGCCCTTCCAGCTCAATTTTTTCTGGTAAGGGAAGCCTTTCTATATCTTTAATATCTTCAACCAAATCAACACAAAGAGAAATTTCAGCTTGATGCAGAAATGGAAATTGAGCAATTCCAACGCCACGTATTTCCATTTTTCCGGCAATTTCTTGGGGAGCCGAACCGAATAGCTTATTATTTTCGCTCCATAGATTAACTCTATCGTCAGCCACTAAAACCGCTTGATGAGCCATAATTAATCTTAATGCCAAGTCAGATTTTCCACTACCGGATTTCCCCTTAAGTAAAATCCCTTTATTTTGAAAAGAAACTAAAGTTGCATGAATATTATTCATAGTCATGAGCAATACTTTCTAGACGTTGATATTTTTCTGTATCACCAACACAAACAGAAAAATATCGAGAAGCTCCTTTGGTTGAGATATCTATTTTCCATATATTTCTAGGCAAAAGATAGCCAATTTTTTCAGGCCATTCAATCAGATTAACCCCCGTAAAAAAAGCCTCTTCAATACCAAGTTCATAGGCCTCTTCCGGAGATTTGAGGCGATACATATCATAATGAAAAATAGAAAAGTCATCAGTATCGTAAGATTGAACCAAAGTAAAAGTCGGACTGGGAACTTCTGTTGCATCTGTTAAAGATTGTATAAAATATCGGGCAAAAGTACTTTTTCCAGCCCCTAATGTTCCGTATAGAGCAAAAATATCACCTCTTTTAGCGATTTTCCCAAAACATGACGCCAAATGTTTAGTATCATCTTCTGTGTTGCACTCAAAAACTTTTGTAAACATATCCATTTTATTTGAACCAAGAGCTAAAGTTAAAGAAAGAGCCACCACCAGTAGAAGTTCTTTTAATGGTAAAATCATTTCTACTACGCTTAATATCACGCCAATCTTCTGGGGAATAAAATGTTCCTTGCCATAATCCAGAGGATTCGCTTTTAGCTTTTGCTTCATAAGGACGATAAATATCCGTCTCTCGTGTATTAGCTAAAGCCCAACCTGCACCGACCAGAGCAGCACCAATATCATAATCTCCCCAAACACAAGTAGCTAAATCCTGACCATTCGGTTCAATTTTGAGTAAATAACAATCTATAACATTATTATCAATCCATCCGCGAACCCAAGAAACAGCTTCCTGCCCACAATTATAAGAACTCCCGTTAACATCAGAACAAATTTGGTCATTATCAGGTGCATCAACACCATATAGACGAACGTATCTTCCGCCTATATAAAAAACATTAGCATGAATAACAGAGGCGCTTCCGCTGATTTTAGGATAAGCCGCAGGATTAAATCCGGTAGAAACTTTCTTCTTTTTCTTTTTAACTTCTTTTTTTGAAGTTTGATTTTTTTCAATATTTTTACTTTTCTGCAATTCATTGTTCAATCGATTCTCAATAATTTGAGCCTCTTTTTCAGATGTTTTATAATTGGTTGAATACAGAATAAAAGCCAAACCAATAGCAATCAACGTTATCCAAAAATTATATTTGGGCAATTGCTGAAAAATAGCAATGTGCGCCAAAGTAATTCCGGCAATTAACAAACAACACCCAAAAACCTGCCACGCTTGTACACTATCTTCAATCAATTTGATACTGCAAAAAATCAAAATGAGAGCAATAATTCCGCAAACTATTCTTTTTACCCAAAGCATGGCATCTCCATCAATTATCTGTAGTATATAAAATGCATTTTTAATTGTAAAGATTTGGTAAAATCTCTTTGTTTTTGGTGGACTTTCTAATTTGTTTATCAACTTTTTTGAAAACAGACAAGAATTCTGCTACATTAAAATCTTTAAGAGCATCTGAATATAAAACTTCATTTAAGCGGTTAATTTGGGCAGAAAATTCAGAATTATTTACAGCTTTGGCAACATCATTCAAGTTTTGAATAGAAGAATGTTGAAATTTAGTATTTGCCCATAAGATTAAATTGCGACGAGCTTCCGCATAATCTTTTTTGCGCATAGAAGAAACAACGGCAGTTCTATAAGAATTTTTACTGGGTTTAGACCTAAAAAATTTAAATGAAAACAGCAAGAGCAAAAAAGCCAAAATAAGCAAGATATACTTTTCATAAGCTTTTATTATAGACACAGAGGAACTAGTAGAATTATGTGGCAAGACAATTTTTTGAGCTTCTTGATTGTTCTGAACAATAGAAGAATTTGATATAGGTTGAGCGACCTTTTCTGGTTCTTGAATATCCGGAACATTAGGATTATAAGCAATGTTTACCGTTTCTGCAGGAATAACAGATTTTTGAAAATCCCTTGTTAAAACATTAAACCATTGAATTTCCTGTTTTGGAAAAGTGAAACTTCCGGATTTTGAAGGAATATAAACAATGTTATATTTTGCGGTGGTGATAATTTTTCCATCTTTGACAGAGGATGAAATTTCCGGTTTCTCCGGATATTGTTTAAAACCGTCAATATCAGGGAAAGAAAGATTTGGAAACATCTCTTCTTGTAATCCGGTAGCCTGAACAGTAATATTTCTGGTAAGAGCTTCCCCTGTTTGAAATTTAGTATTTGGGGCCCATTGCGCATCAATGGTCAGATTTGTAAGCGGCAACCATACACCAGTAAAATTTTGCGGAACAGGTAATACATTAATTTTTTCCGGTGTTGTTTTCATTCTGACAGGAACTCTCTGACCAAATGAGTTTTGAAAATCAATACCAAAATTCATAAAAGCATCATTAAAATTAGGCAAATTAAATCCGACATTTTTAATATAATCGCCGTCAAAAATAAATTGAGGAGAATTAATTTCTCCACTCTTTAACGGAAAAGCAGCAAAAGCATATTTAACAACATTCATTTTTTTGCCGTTGATAAAGTCTGATTTAACAATTGGTTTGGAAGAAACGGGGGTAATACTCCAATTTTTGAGGGTTTCGTCAGAAATGGAGAGAGAACCGTTCTGCAGTCCCAAACTATCATAAAGTGTTACCCAAATCAGCGCTTGTTGCTGAACATAAGGGGATGTTGGAGAAATTGTTTGTTCAATTTTAAAATAAGGAGAATTGGAATTTTCCTGACTATCTGGAACATAAGCAACATTTGTTACTTCTTTAACTTCCACGTCGGCATAATTTGAACGAACAGAACCGATTTGTATAGGTTTTATAGTTATTTTACCCAGTTTAAGCGGTTTGAGCCCAATGGTCCAAGATTTAACTTGAGAAAAATTACCGTTAACATAGTTAACGCGCTGAGAAGCCATATTTGAAACAATCTGAAAATCGTTTTGTAAAGCACTTAAATCAGGTTTCTCATCGCTATCACCGGAATAAGAAATTGTTAAATTGACAGTATCAGCCTCGGTGATAACATCTTTATCCAAACTAATATTTATTTCGTCTGCAAATGCAGCCAACGCAAAACAACAAGTAAATACTAAAAAAAATAAAACTTTACATATTTTCATCACGATACCTGCCTTTTGAATATTCTTTTTTTATAAACTCGCGAAGAAGCCCGCCCGTGTCATCAGGAATATCCCGATATTGACGCTGCATAATAACCGCCTCTTCATCATATTTGTCGTCTTTATTGCCTTGTTGAGCATTAACTAAGTTAACAGCTTGTTCTTCTTGCTGATTTTCAGTTCCGTTTTGCTCATTTCCATTTTTATTTTGAGATTTTTGATTTTGTCCCTGGTCTTGATTTGCTTTAGAGGGTGTATTTTGATTGTCACCATCTTTATTTTCTTCAGAACGAGCATCTTCAGTCGTTTGGTTTTGATTATTTTGAGTTGTTTCATCAGAATTTGCAGATTGCTGCTGATTATCTTCTTGTTTTTGATTGTTCTCAGATGCATTTTGTTGAGACTGATTTTCATTCTGTTGTTCTGGCTCTGAAGATGATTGTTGCTCATTATTGGCTGAATTCTGCTCATTATTTTTAGCATGATCATCATTTTTGGAGCTATTTTGTTGAGAATTATCAGAAGAATCTTGGTTATTTTGCTGATCGTTATTTTTCTTGTCATTTTGAGAGTTAGGATTCTGTTGTTGATTATCTCCGCAACTTAAAACAGAAGGATCTGACTTTGCTTTCTCGTATAAATCGTTTATGACAGACAAATTGTATTGAGCATCCTCATTTTGAGGATTAAGAGCCAAGGCAGCCTGAAAGGCCTCTTTTGCCTTATCATACTGACACAGTTTAGCTAACGTAAGCCCTTTATTATAAAGAGCCGTGCTCGTATTGCTTTTTTCAAATTCCTTTAAAGCTTCTTCCATTTTGCCCGCTTTATAAAATGAGGCTCCTTTCCAAACAGAATTTTGAAACATTTGAGAGGCTTTTTCATAATCGCTATTGTTGAAATGACGCAAAGCCTCCTGGTCGTTATTCAGGAAAAAGCCTGCGCGAGCATTAAACGAAAAGAGTAATAAGAACAAAAATAGCACACCGCGACGAAAGAAAATCAAAGTACATAATAAAGGGATAATCAAAAGATAATACCCATAATCAATAAAATTTGACCGCATATTTTGACTCAATTTAATTTGTTCTTCGTTCATACTGTTAATACTGCTAATCAAAGGTTGAAAATTTGTATCTTTTACAGATATGTAAAAACCATTACCTTTGTTTGCAAGAAGCTTTAATTTTTCGCTTCCGGAAAAAGAAGAATCAACAATATAAATTTTATAGTTTAATTGAGCCGCTTTTTGAATGGCTTCCAATGCTAAATCAAAACGTTGTCCGACATCTGATGCAAAAATGATAATATTACCATGAGCATATCCGGCAGAGTGAAACCGTTCAATGGCTAAATTAATGGCTCTGTCCAATCTATCTCCTTGGTCTGGAACAATATTAGGTGTAATTTGAGGTAACAGATTTTTTAATAAATTAGCATCATCAGAAATCGGAGAGATAATATAAGGCTCTTCCGAATAAACTTCTATACCAAACTGCCCCTGCGGAAAAGCGTCAGCCAAATCAGAAATCACAAATTTGGCTCTATCAAGGCGCGAAGGTGTAATATCGTTTAAGGCCATATCTTGAGCCAGACTCAAAACAAACATATTTGGATTCTCAATAACAAAGGTAGGAATTTCATTTTTCTTCCAAGAAGGTCCTGCCGCGGCAATAATAGCCGAGAAAATACCGATATAAAGAATTTTTTTAAGAGATAAAAAAGACAGCTTGTTTTCTTTAATTAAAAGAAAGTTTAAGAGATTTTTATCACAAACATCTTCCCACGATGAAGCAGTCTTGTGTATTTTAAATTTGTACCATAGAGAAATAAGAGGGAATACAAGTAATAAAAGTATCCACGGTCTGATAAAATGAAAATTAGCTAAAAACTCACTCATTTTATAAAACTCCTGGAAAAGAAAATAAAGAAAAATGCCAAAACAAGGGCTGCCAGTAACGGAACATAAAATAAATCAGTCTTATCTTGAACAACAGTTCCTTCGGTTTGCTCCGGCTCTAATGTGTCGATTCGATTGTAGATTTCAGCTAAAGAATTTAAGTCCGTTGCTCTAAAATAGTTTCCTTTTGTTCGTTGTGCCAGCGCTTTAAGACTTTTTTCATCCAACTCATTATTTCTTAATCCAAACAAAGAGTTAATAAAGTTCGTTTCAGCACCGACACCTATGGTGTAAACTTTGATACCTTCTTTTTCGGCTAAATTAATGGCTTGCGCCATACTGAGTGCGCCATCATTATTTTCACCGTCAGAAAGAAGAATAATAACCTTATTTTCTTTGTTTTTTTCATTGCGCAAGTTCTTTAAGGCCAAACCCAAAGCATCCCCGATAGATGTAGATTGTCCGGCCATACCTGCATCGGTATTAAGGAGAATCTCTTGAACCGAAGTTCTATCAAAAGTAAGAGGAGACTGTAAATAAGCTCGCGTTCCAAAAAGAACAAGACCAATTTTATCTTCTGTACGTTTTTGAATAAACGCACTAACAACGGCCTTAACCGCCGACAATCTGTCAATACGACGAGTAGCTGTAGAAAAATCCGGTTGGAGCATAGACGTAGAGATATCAATAACCAACATAATATCTCTGTTATTTGCATTAAGGCGATAGGGTTCGCCAACTAATTGAGGGCGAGCAGCTGCAACAGTAAGCAAAGCCCATATTAGAAACAAATAAAAAAATTTGAAAAATGAAACAAAAGACTTATTTGCTAGCCCAAACTGTGAAAAAGCAAAATCTTCCTTAATCTTTTTTAAATCAGCTAAAAAAGGAACACTTAAAGCATCTCCGAACTGTTGTTTTTTAGGCGGAATAATCAAAAAGAACAGCAAAGGAAGCAAAAGCAATAAAAACAATTTAGGATAAGCGAAAACAATCATAAGTTTCCTCCAATCCAATTTTTACAAAAAGTCTTAAGTTCTTCCGCATCTTGAGGCGTGTAAGTCTTATCAGACGAATTCATGAAGGGCGCAAAAGATAAAAACTCTGCATTTTTTTTAGAAAGAGGAACAGAAGAATGTTGATTAAGAAAATCAATCCACTCATGACCGGTTAAAGCGCAAGATTTTCTATATTTTACAAGACTGATACGACGCAAAAGCTCAGAAATATCCATCGCTGCTAAAACTGGATTGTCCGTAGAGATGCTTTCCAATTTTTTCAAGGAATAATACTTTTTACGAGATTTCCAAAAGGCAACAAAAACTTTTATCCCAATGCATAAAAACAAAAGAAGAGCTAATAAAACCCACCATCCATAAGCAATAGGGAAAAAAGAAACACCATCCGGCAACTGAATATCTCTAAATTCTGGCAGATTATTCATTATTTATCCCTCTAACTAAAAACAATCTCTCCAATAAATTTATGTTAAGATAAACAAAATATCAAGAGACACGACTAAGATATTGCTTAATGAGCGGAGAAAGACGCTCTGCCATAGATTTATAGACATCTTTTTTAAAATTAACGATATGAGCAACAGCAAAATCCAAACTTTCCCAACAGTACTCCTTAAATTCGGGATGAGGCATAGCTAAGTTAATTTCTTTATCATTTCCGGTAAAAAAGAATAAGGAAAAATAGATATCCTGCCCATCATTAAAAATACCACGGTTGCGAAAATTTTGCTTAATTTCCTCTGTAAATTCATAGCGAGAAGGTGCTTCGTCCGTGTAGATAGGAATAACGGAAGAAACACCTGTCTCTTCAAAAAGTTCTCTTTTAGCAGCCACAACAGGAGTTTCGCCTTCTTCAATACCACCTTGAGGGAGTTGCCAGTTATCTCCGGAAACATCATTCCGATTCCCTAAAAGCACCAAACCTGAAGCATTAAAAACAACCGCTCCTGCGCAACGTCTAAAATGTTTATTCAAAGCCAATCTCCTATTCATCAGATTTAGAATATAAAGCCAATGCTTTAACCAAATCCAAAGCTCGAACAAGTTGATAATCAGCTAAATCCTCAGCAGATTTACCTTTTTTCTTTTCAGAATTACCGGCAACATCACTATCATTTTTAAGAGCATTGTTCAAATCTGCCTCACTGATGTTTAGAGCATAGGATTCTAATTCTTCGACTTTCGCAGGTTTTACTTCAATATCCGGTTCAATACCTTTTGCCTGAATAGAACGCCCGGAAGGAGTGTAATATCTAGCTGTTGTCAATCTCATCGCACCATAATCTCTAAGTGGAATAACCGTTTGAACTGAACCTTTACCAAAAGATCTTTCCCCTAAGATAATGGCTCTGTGATGGTCTTGCAAAGCGCCGGCTAAAATTTCAGAAGCCGAAGCAGAACCCTCGTTAATCATAACAACAATAGGTAATCCTTTAGCAACATCTCCTTCGTTAGCCATAAATTTGACTGTATCACTTTCGTTTCTGGAGCGTGTAGAAACAATTTCACCTTTTTCCAAGAATAAATCGGAAACATCAACAGCCTGATCTAACAAACCTCCCGGATTGTTTCTGACATCAATAACAATTCCGAGTAATTTATTTTTCAATTTCTTTTTAGCATCATTAATGGCTTTGTTGACAGCATCATCAACATCTTCGGTAAAAGAAGAAATTCTGATATAAATAATTGAATCTTCTTTTATTTCACTCTTAACGGATTGAATCTTAATTTCTTGACGCTTGATAGTCAGTTCAATCGGTTTAGAATTAATTCGGCGAATAGATAATTTAACCTTCTCGCCAACTTTACCACGCATTTTGCTAACAGCGTCATTAAGTGTCATGCCAACAACGGTTTCACCGTTAATATGTGTAATATAATCTCCTGCCTTAATACCGGCTTTTGCCGCAGGCGTATCATCAATAGGAGAAACGACTTTAACCAGTCCGTTATCCATGGTAACTTCAATACCAAGCCCACCAAATTTACCTTTTGTTTGCTCATTCATATAGTTAAAACTTTCGGCATCAAGATAGCTGGAATGAGGGTCTAGAGAGGTCAACATTCCATTAATGGCAGATTCAATAAGCTTCTTGTCACTCACTTCTTCAACATAATTAAGTTTAGCTCTTTCCATAACTTCGCCAAACAAGTTAAGTAACTCATAGGTATTGGCTTCATCATCTTCTTTTTTTGCCGCCTGAACATCTGCAATGCTTAAGAACAGCCCCGCAAACAAAGCGATAAACAATAATTTATTTTTTTTCATAATCATTCCTATCAAATAAAATTAACTGGCAATCCATGGAGCCGGATTAATTGGGTGTCTGTCTTTTCTAATCTCAACATAAAGTTTAGCATTAGAAGAATCAGGCATAGTGCCGACAGGTTCTCCCGCTAACAGCATCTGCCCCAACTCACAGTCAATAACACCTAAACCGGCAAGAAGAGACAGATATCCATCACCATGTTCTACAATAATAATATTACCATATCCTTTAAAAGGACCGGAAAAAATAACAGTTCCGTCATAAAGTGAGATAACTTGAGCATTTGGACGGGTCTTATAAACAATTCCTTTTGAGGTAACCCCTTTAGAAAGAGGCTGTCCATATTCTGTTATAATAGTCCCCCTAACTGGGCGAGAAAGAGTTCCCTTTGCTTTAGCAAAACGCCCACCTTTTACTTGTTGTTTTATGGATGCGTGTTCTTTTTGAGAAACGGTATGCTGCTGTTGTGCGTTTAATTTTTTCATTTCTTCTTGTCGTTTTAAAGCAGCTAGACGCTCCGCTTCTTCCTGTTTTTTGCGTGCAAGTTCTTTCTGTTTTTCCAGTTTTATCAATAAATCTCTTAAGTCTTTAGCCTTAGAAGCCAGCTCTTCTGCTTCTTTTTGTGTTTGAGCACCTTTTGTTTCTAAAACCTGCCGCATACCTGCTTTTTTTTGCATAAGCGAGCGCATTTCTTTTTGCTGTTTTTCTAACTTTTTCTGACTATTTTTTGTTTCTTCAACAGTGGTCTCTATTTGTTTCTTTTGAGCATAAATAGCATCTAAGTCTGTTTTGAGCTTCGAAGACTTATTATTTAAGAACGGAACTGTTTCACGGAGCAAAATGGCACTTCTAATCACATCAACCGGAGAAAATGGTTGCAAAATAACAGCTTCAGAGGGGTTCAAAGACATATTTTGTAAAGAAGCCAAAGTCTGAACCAAAGATTGATTTTCTTTGGCAAAGGCAGCTTCCTTGATTGTCAAATTTTCTTTAAGAGCAAGCAATTTATTTTCAAGACTAGAGATTTTATCTTCATTATTTTGAATCTCGTGAGCAAGACCTATAACAGTTTTATCAATTTTTGAGAGTTCAAGATTTAACTGCAAGGCTTGAGCTTGAAGTTGTCTTGATTCAATACTTTTCTTTCTAGCCTCGGCCTCAATTCTTTTAACATCTGTTTCGGATACGTCTTTAGCATAGCATAAATTGTAAGAAAAACAATTTACTCCCAAAAGAGATAAAACCATGCTAAAGACACATATCCGCTTCATATAAGACCTATTTAATAATGAGGGATTTTCCTGTCATTTCTTGAGGTTTTTCGATTCCCATCAAATCAAGAAGTGTCGGAGAAACATCCGCTAATCTGCCGTCATTTAATCCTTTAATAGGAGGTTCTGCATTATACAAAACAGCTTGAACCTTTCCAACAGTATGTGCGGTATATGGCTCGCCTGTTTTTTCATCAACCATTTTTTCGACGTTACCATGGTCTGCAGTAACAAAAAGCACCCCGTTAACATCTTTAATGGCCTTCATAACTTTACCCAAGCAATCATCAACAGCGGCAACAGCTTTAAGGGCTGCATCCATAATACCAGTATGACCAACCATATCTCCGTTAGCAAAGTTACAAATAATGACGTCATATTTTTGCTTTTCAATAGCATCCGTAAGAGCAGCGGTAACTTCATAAACACTCATTTCAGGTTTTAAGTCATAAGTGACAACTTTAGGACTATTTATAAGAATACGGTCTTCACCTTTAAATTCTTTTTCTTCACCGCCATTAAAGAAAAACGTAACATGCGCATATTTTTCCGTTTCAGCGATTCGTAACTGAGTAAGTCCATGATTTGCAACAACTTCACCAAAAATATTTTTTAATGCTTCAGGTGCAAAAATAGTTTTCATAAAGCGATTGTGGTCAACGGAATATTCAACCATTCCGACAAGTTCAACAAAGTGAACAATTTTCTTTCTCTCAAATCCTGTGAAATCTTTATCACCCAAAGCATAAAGAATTTCTCTTGCTCTGTCAGCTCTAAAGTTAATCATAAGAACAGCATCGCCGTCTTTTGCTCCTTGATAATCGCCAATAACAGCCGGAACAACAAACTCGTCGGTAACGCCATTGTTATAAGAAGCAATAATAGCCTCTTGAGAAGAAGCATAACGTTGTCCGTCTGCTAAAACAATATTGTTGTATGCTTTTTCAACTCTATCCCAACGTTTATCTCTATCCATTGCATAGAAACGGCCGGAAATAGTTGCAACCTTAACATCGGTTAAATTATGAATATTTTGCTCGAATTCCGCTAAAAACTCTTTTGCAGATTGAGGAGGGGTATCTCGCCCATCCAAAAATGCATGAACACAAACAGGAATATTATTTTTGTGTAAAATTGCACACATAGCCTCAATATGTTTCTGGTGAGAGTGAACACCACCCGGAGACATCAATCCCATCAAATGACAAGTACCTTTAGTTTCTTTTAATTTATTTATCATTTCAACCAAAGTAGGATTTTTCTCCAAAGAACCATCTTTAATAGCCAAATCAATTTTAGGCAAATCTTGCATAACAACACGACCGGCACCTAAATTTGTGTGTCCAACTTCAGAATTACCCATTTGCCCATCCGGAAGACCAACATCATATCCGGAAGTTTCCACAAAACAATGTGGGCAAGTTTTCAATAAAGAGTGCCAATTAGGTGTATGACCTTGCTCAATAGCGTTATCTTTAGTAATATTTTTACGGTATCCCCAACCATCCAAAATTAAAAGCATAACAGGTTTCTGCATTATATTTACTCCATAAATTTTCATTTCGTTCTATATATCATATAAGTCAAGTTAAAGCAAAAAGCATTATATTTATCCAGAATTTTTTAGGTTATAAACAATATTAGTCTTGTTAAGACAGAAAGATAGTTTTATATTCAAGCAAAAGAGAGAATATTTCGAGGAATACCAAATGAAAATTTCCCCACTATTTTTGCTAAGCGCCCTATTCTTGTCTCCCGAAGTTATGGCCAAAGGATTAGAAACAGATTATTCTGCATCTGTAAACACTTTTTATGGATATACAGATTATGCCAAACCATACAACAAACTGTATAAACAGAATAATATAAACTCATCCTTTAATTTTTATGGACGAATGACCTATGAGTTTAATAAGGATTATGCCACATCTTTGGTAGGATATTTAATGGCAGACACAGCCAAAGAAATAGAGAATTACAATCAAGGCATCTGGGGAGAGGAGGTTTATTTACTAACGGAAACCCCATATGGTGAAATATCTGTCGGACAAAAGAATAACGTAGCCTATGAGATGGCGGTGGGTGCGCCGAATATAGGTTTCTACCGTACGAATAATACGGATTTAGTTAATTTTATAACAAATCCGAATTGGTATAAAAAAGGGCACGATGCGCAATACAAAACTCTAAATTCAACATATATAAATACGGATGGTGTATCTCCTAAAATAAGTTATGTAACCACATCATTTTACGGAATAAAATTAGGAGCTACCTATGTTCCGAAAACATATAGCCAAACAGGTCTTGTAGCCAAAGATGCACCATATAAAGATGATGAAGCCTATATTTTTGGCGCATACGGCCTATGGAATATATGGGGTTATGAATTAGAAAGCTCACTAGGATATGCAGATTACAAAAACAATGACCAAGAGTATTCGGCCGGTATGAGCATTTATCGCAAAGGGTGGACTTTAGGTGGTTCATATCGCAAAACAGAGGCAGATACAACGCATTATGCTCTGAATAAAGAAAATCTTTACGATTCGTACCGAGAAGGAGATGCCTATAATATCGGTTTAAGCTATGAAATCGGGCCTTTTACAACCGGCATATCATATTTTGTATCAAAAGCGAAAAAGACGGATAATAAAAATGAAATCATTAGTTTTTCCAACAGTTACCAATATAACAAATATGTTACCCTGTCATTCACGGCCGCACACCTGAAAGCGGATGGCGAAAACAATGATATAACCAATAACAGTAAAGGATATGCTTTTATTTTCGGAGTGGAGTTGGCGATATGAACAAGATATGTATTTACTCAAAAGACAGCGCTTTTTTAGAAGATATAAAAGGTCAGATAGAAATCAGCGTACCTGAAACGGAAATTCAAGATACACCGGATAAAGATACATCCTTCATCCTCATAGATGAAGACAAGAATTTAGTAAAATCTATGCGCGCCGAGAATAAAGAAACCCCGATAATATTACTTTCCGATCATTTAGATACATTAGAACAAGCCGATATAGTGATAAAAAAGCCCTTTAGACTAGATAAGTTTTTGCATGATTTTAAAGAAGGGACACTGCTTCCGAAAATCCGGAGAAAAGAGTGTATTAGTTTCAAAGAATACAATCTCTATCCCGCTAAAAAGGAAATAGAAATACACCCCTCAGGAAAAATCATAAAATTAACCGAAAAAGAAGTTATAATTCTGAAATATCTATACCAAAACGCTCCCAAGTGTGTGAGTAAAGAAGATTTGCTAGAGGACGTTTGGGAATATTGCTCAGACGTAACGACGCACACCATAGAAACCCATATATATCGCCTCCGCCAAAAAGTAGAACAAGAGGGAGGTAGTCAATTGATTTTAACAGAAAACAACGGATATCGCCTGAACATTTAAGAGATTATTTGGTTAACCCCAAAGGCGTAAATGTGAAGCGTATCTCTTTCCACTCGTTGTAATTTGAGCCATTTTGTGCAGATAAAACCTTAAAGACATTGTGCACTTCTTGTGCGATATAAATAGCTCTTTCCGCACTGTCAGCCAGAGCTTGAAAATATCTGTCGGAGCGATATCTGGACATATCTTCAATATCAACAGATTGAATCAATCCTTCTTTGGTTAGTTTGACGTTAATGATAACTTCAATATTGCGGTCATCTTTACCACCGGCAATTGTTTTCCAAGATTCTTGAATTTTAGATTTTACAAAATCAATACCAGAAACAGACAGTTCACTGAAATAAGAACCTTTGCTGTTTCCGCCCTCAACACCAAGATTATTTACAGGCTCGTCTTCAGGAACTTGAGCCGGAGCATCTTCCTCACCAATTTGTTTTTGTAAATCATCAACAGAGTTCATCAAACTTTGTAACGGATTCGCGCTACGCAAAGCAGGCTTTTTAGATTTTGCAGAAGACGTCGGTGCGCTATTTGCCGCGCTGTCATCTGTCTTTTTCGGCTGAGCCGGCTTTTGCTTTGGTTTTACTTGCGGCTTCTTTTGCGGGATGGGTGCCGGCTTTTTCTTTTCCTTGAGCGGTTCTTTAGATTCTTTTTTGGGTTCTTCTTTAGTAATTTCTTCTTTGGGAGCTTCTTCTATCAAAGAAGGAGATTTGATTTCCGGCGCTTTAACTTCCGGCTCGGGTTTCGTTTCAACAGGCTTTGCCTCCGGTTTTGGTGTAGCTGTTTTTTGAGTAAAGTTTTCTTCAATCGGTTTTTCTTTACGTGTCGCCGGTTTTCTTTCTTTACCGCGCACCGCTTTTTCAGGCAAGTTAGTTGTGTCGGTGATTTTGATATTTTCCAAATCTACAATAATAGGCGGCTGTTCATCAAAAGTCCGCTTATGACTTAAAAACGGTACATCAAAGACACAAAGCAGAACAACTGCAATGTGTAGCGCCACCGATTTATAAACGTAACTTTTTTTCATCATAAAAACAGCTTTCTATTATATTATTTTTTATCGCGACGAGCTTCTGTCTTTAAGCCAACTTTGCTAAATCCGGCGTCTTTAAGCAGCGCCATCAAACCGATAACACTACCATAAGAAGAAGATGCATCACCGGAAATGGTGATAGTAACATCTTTATTTTCCCCTTTAATAGCCATGATTTTATCAACAATAGTGTCCGGATCAATCTGGCTTTGCCCGATATAATAAAAACCATCTTTATCAACGCTGATATTAATAGAGGTGTCTTTTCCGTTTAGGGTGCCGCCGCCGACTTTTGGCAAATCCAAAGGAATACCAGATGTCATCAAAGGTGCCGCAACCATAAACACAACCAAAAGCACCATCATAACATCCATAAGGTTTGTCATATTGATATCAGCATTACGACGGCTGCCGCGTCTTTGGATTCTTCCGTTAATCATTACCATATTTATTCTCCGGCCATTTCGGCTTTAATTGTGGTATCGTCAATTTCGCGAGATAAGATGCTGGAAAATTCAGCCATAAAGTTTTCAAGTTTTTTTGCATATCTGTCAATATCCGAAGTAATCATATTGTACGCAATATAGGCAGGAATAGCGGCAATCAAACCAAAAGCGGTGGTAAACAGAGCTTCTGCAATACCTGGCGCGATAGATGTTAAGGAGTTGCTTTGTGTAACGGCAATAGCGTTAAAGCAAGAAATAATACCCCAAACGGTTCCAAACAAGCCAACCAAAGGAGCAACCGAACCGGTAGAAGCCAAAAATCCCATATGATTATCTAATTCATCCAATTCTTTATCCATAGAAACCATCATAGCTTTTTCGATTCGTTGTTGAAGAGAAACGCCCCGCAAACCTCTATCCGTTTTAGACTTCATAATATTCGTTCTGCGCCACTCTTTCATTGCGGCAACAAACATCGCAGACATAGGGTCTTGTGGATTCCCGATAGAATCATAGAGTTTATCCAAAGAACCGCCGGACCAAAAGCGCTCTTCAAAATGTTTAGACAAGCGCTTAACTTGCCGTAATGTATTGATTTTTTCAAAAATAATAGCCCACGACCAAACCGAAGCAGCAATCAATCCAATCATAACCGCCTTGGTAATTAAGTCGGAAGACCAAACCATATCCCACATAGAGAGTTGATTAACAACCTCGGTAGCAACCTGTGTATCCATTTTAATCCTCGTTATTGTGACAGTTTTCAATTATTCAAATTAGCATTAACATATAATTGTAAAAATTTAACTAATCAAACAAAAAAGAGTTGTTTTTAAGGATTAACCCCAAAAAACAACTCTTCCTTTTAGAGAAACGTTGCCAACCAGGTGACAAACCAATAGCCGGCAATCAATACCACAACGATAATAATTAAAAGTGTCACCCATCCGATAAGAGAAAGAATACCATTACCGAACAGCTTATGTATTCCTGTCAACCAATACAGGAGATACAAAGCAAAGAATAACACCTTTCTGACTGACATCCCCCAACCGTGGATGGTATCCACAATAGCTGGAAAGAAGTAGTCAGAAGAAAAATTTAACTTGCCGTCCAGATATACCAGAAGCAAGACGCTCAAGAGGGCGCAAATGCCAGCCCAAATGAACGAAAAAATGTTTTCCTTCATAATATAATAATTATAATGTTTCTGGACAAAATTATACCATATTTCGCAGCATTTTTCAAGATTTTTAGAACAAAAAAGGAGAGAAAAACGCCCCTATAAGTAAAAAAAGGTAAAAATTTACCGCAAAAGCTATTCTTGAGGATTTGCCGCTTCCATGTTATTATCCCATTTTAGACGTTTTGCGCATTCCGTATCAATGGTATTAACAATACGGCAAAGGTTAACTTCCATATCCGGCACCCCTCCAAAAGTGTAACAAATATTTCCGGATGTTGTGATAGAGCGCTCTTGAGATGTGTTCGCGGCAACATTCCTAAATACAAACGCAAAAGCTCTATGTGGATAAATCAATCTAACGCCCATAGATTTAATGTCGCGATTGATTTCAGATTTCAGCAAAACATGAAATGTACATTGAGTTTTTCCCGAGTAGCTCTGAAAAACTCTAAAACTCCCTTTAACCACTCCAATTTTCAAATCACCCGTAATCGGCTCCATCACAGGGCGCTTTCTTGTTGCCGTATTCAAGGCATCACTTTCTTGTAAAGTTTGAGCAGTGTTTTCAACGGCGCTATCAAAATTTTCAACTCTGTCCGGTTCTCGCTCGCTGATAGGGTGGTCGCTAAACATTTCATTAAAAAGTTCCTCACTGTCATTATTAGTCTGAACAGCTGAGCTACTATTTTCCATCGATGGAGAAGGAGCCACAAAATCACCAGGAGCTTCGTCAAGAATTTGCGCTTTTACGGGATAAGAAAAACATACAACACAAAGAGCTACCAATAATTGGGTATAAATTCTTTTCATATGCATTTCTCCCTAAAGTATCACAAAAAAGCCGAACAAAAATTCGGCTTATAGTTTTAGTACATATTCGTCAAAGTCTTATCTGACGTGCCCATATTTTCAACAATTTTACCGATAATAATGTCAATGTCAGATAATTCACGGCTCTCTTCAGATTCGCTGGCAGCAGCCTCTTCTGTAGCAGAGATACGCTTAAACTCGCCAAAATATTCAGGATTCTTTGTACTTACAAACTGGAAGAGATCTGTACAATTGCTTTGTTCGGCACTTACACCAAAACTCCCGACAGTATCCATACTCCGAGCAATATCACAAGGAGAAACGGTGTATTGAGCATCAGATAACATTAAGTAGCATTTTTCATTATCCATATAAGAACGCAAAGAGATTTGTTTATCTGCACCAAAGGCGTTAACCGTAACAGAAGTTTGAACAGGCTTGGATGGCTCTTCTTTAGCAAACAAAGAGCGTTGCTTGTCTGCCTCTTCAACCCCCAAGAGAGATTCTACATAGCGGTCAAACTTAAAACGTTCATCAACGGTATCCGGCCAAGAAAGGTTAATGGTAAAAGTACGGAAGTTAATAGAGGTTCTGTTATAGAGTGTAATCATATAGTTGCACCCTTTAACAACACCATCCTCCAAAACAGGATCAATATCGTGAATTTTAAAAATAACCGCATCCGGACGAGTTGTCGGCTCTGCTGTTTTTTTTGCAGCAGTCTTAGGCTTTGCAGCATTTTCTGCGGCAAAAGAAGCTGTTGGAAGAATAAAAGCCACGCCTAAAAGGAAAGCAGCTACCAATTTCATCGATTTTTTCATTTCAAACCTCATAAATTCTTATGTCTTGCGTGTATCATAAACAAAAGAATGTTTAATTTTTATTAATTAAAATAAAAATACACAAAAATCACTCATCATTGTTCATTTTTTTCTGTAAACGCAATAAATCACTCCAGACCTTTGCCTTTTGAGCCGGAGAACGCAATAAATAAGATGGGTGATAAGTTGCCAATACCTGGGCGGTCTTTTGTTCATCAATAACATATTCTAACCATTTTCCGCGTGTTCTGGAAATGGAATCAGGCATATCTAACAAACTTTTAAGAGCAATTCCCCCAAGCAAAAGTAAAAAGTCTGGCTGAATCAATTCTATTTGCCGCTTTAAGAAAGGCAGGCATATAGCAATTTCTTCATCAGTAGGGGTTCTGTTTCCCGGTGGTCTCCATGGCAAAACATTTGTGATATAGCAATCGGCCCTATTTATATGAATAGCCGCAAGCATTTTATCCAGCAATTTACCGCATTTTCCAACAAAAGGAGAACCGATTCTATCTTCATCAGCTCCGGGAGCTTCTCCAATAAGAACAAGTCTAGCCTGAGCGGAGCCATCACCAAAAACGGTAGAGGCCGCAGTCTTTTTCAAATTACAACCGTCAAATTGTTGAACTAAATTCTTTAATTCCTCAAGAGAGTTTGCCTTAGCGCATAGCTCACGAGCATTTTTTGCAATATTATCAAAAGAAGCGGTGTTAAGAGTTGTTTTAGCCGGAGAAACTTCCGGAGAGACAACTTTAACTAAAGGTGCTTCAGAACGAGGATCCTTTTTATCGGCAACAACAGAATGAATATTTTCCGGTTCTTTGCATAAACAAACGCTATCTGCGCAAGTTTCTGTAACGCCCGCCCAGATATACCAATCAAGTGTTTCTTTTATGTTAATTTGTTTATCCATCACAACCAGATTATATATAAGACACTTTTTATTGCAATATAAAGCAATTATTTACACAAATATAATAATTTTGGTTTAAAGTTAAGAGTAAAATGATAAAATGTTTAAGCAATCAACAGGAAAATTAAAGGAAATGTTAAAAGCAAGCTACATTATCACCCTTCTAAGCGGAATAGGTTTATTTAATTCTTGTACGGGAAATTTTATTAGTGTGCCTGAGTATTCACAAGAAATAGTTTACTTGCAGAGAAAAGAAACAGCCTATGGCAATTATCTAGCCGGTAGAGTAGCACATTTGCGCCAAGATTATGACAATGCGGCGCGATACTATGTAAAAACCATTGAAAAAGGAATGGTTAATAAAGATATTTTAGGCAAAACATATATCATTTTAGCGTCACAAGGAAAAATAGATGAAGCGGCAAAATATGCCAATATTGCCCGCCAAAATGGAGATAAAAATAATTTTATAGACATTATCAATGCGGTAAAACTCTTTAAGCACGAAAATTATAAATTTGCTCGAGCGGAAATGAACAATATTCAAGAAAAAACATACCGCAAATTGATTACACCTCTTTTTAATGCGTGGAGCTATGTCGGAGAAAATAATTATGAGGAGGCCACAAAAGAGCTGGATAAGATATCAAAAGAAGAAGATATGAAAACGGTATATAGCCTGCATAGAGGTCTGATAGCAGAATATTTTGATAAAGACGAAGATGCTGATAAATATTATTCATTTATAATCAATGATAAAGCAAGCGATATGTCTTTTCGTGCATTGCAAATTATATCCAATTTTTATGTAAGAACCGGTGAAAAAGAAAAAGCTGTAAAACTTGTGACCAAATATTATGGCTCAGCAAATCTAAAAGAAATGCTGACCTGTTTAAAAAATAAAGTGGAAAATGGCGATTCTAAAACACCAAAACTGATAGACACAGCCAGCAAAGGAGCCGGTGAGGTATTCCTAGAAATAGCTTTATTGTTCAAATCAATACCGGTTGGATATGACTATGCCCAGATATATATGGCCATGTCGGAATATTTTAATCCGGACAATGATATAACCAAGATTGCCATGGCGGATATTTTTGAAGAACGCCAGATGCTTAAAGAAGCAAATAAATATTATGATGCTATCAATGAAACATCAGAGATGTATTATCCAGCTCAAATGAGAAAAGCAAATAATTTAGCCGCAGAAAAGAAATATAAAGAAGCAACTAAAGTGCTGAAAAAATTGCTTAGAGATAATCCGAATAATTTTCAAATACTCTTCAATTTAGGCGATATATTGCGTATTAGCGATAATCAACCAGAAGCGATAAAATACTATAATGAAGCCTTGCAATCAATTTTTTACGAAAGTGAAAAATATTGGCCTGTTTATTATGCTTTAGCTGTTTCTTATGACCGCAACAATGAATGGAACAAAGCGGAAGAAAGCTTGAAAAAAGCCTTGAAGTTAAGCAATCGCCATCCTCAAGTTTTAAATTATTTGGGCTATAGTTGGCTAAAATACAATACCAACACAGATAATGCGGCAGCAATGATTCTGGAGGCATATGAAAAAGACCCGAATGATGGGATTATTATGGACAGTCTCGGTTGGGTTTATTTCAAAACCGGCGATTACGATAATGCCATTATATATTTGGAAAAAGCATCTGAATTAAATCCGCAAAATGCAATTATCAGCGATCACTTAGGGGATGCCTATTGGTACGGCGGAAGAAAAAATGAAGCAGTATTTTTGTGGAAACAAGCACTAACCCAAAAAGACGATCAAGAAGAATTGAATGTTAAAAAGGTTAAAAGCAAAATAGAGAACGGTTTAAGAAAGACACCGAGTCTAACTATAAAAGATGCAAAAATAAGAGAGACTTTGCATAGTCTTAATAACATAACAGAATAAAGAAAGGAGCCTTTAAGGCTCCTTTTAATTACTTTTGGTACTGAGAAATAAGTTGTTTCAAACGTCGGGCAACTTGCTGAACAATATCTGCATCTTGTCCTTCTACGCGTAATTTTATAACCGGTTCCGTACCGGATTTCCTTGCAATAAGTGTACTTGGCTCACCAAGTAGCTGTTTACACTCTATGAGTGCCTTTTTAACATCATCATGTTCAACACTGTCAGACATATATTGAGCGTTTGAAAAACGAATGTTTTCAATAAGACAAGGGAACGGGGTAAAAATCGGAAAGATTTCACTAAGCGGCTTTTTCTCTTCAAGATAAGCCAAAGCAATCATTATAGCTGTCGCTAAAGCATCACCTGTCTTGGCGTATTGGGATAAAACAATATGCCCAACAACTTCTCCGCCAAGGACGGCTGATTTTTCTTTCATCAAATCAATAACATATCTTTCTCCGACTTTGCTCTTAAAATAAAGAAAATCATGAGCAGTAAGATATTGACCTAAACCCAAATTAGACCATTCCGTACTAACAACGGTATTATTAGTAAGTTGGTTGTGCTTTTTCAAATAAAGCGCCAAAAAGCAAAGCAATTGATCGCCATCAATAATATTACCTTTATCATCCACGAGAATAATTCTATCACCGTCGCCATCCACAGCAACGCCAAAATGAGCATGCGTATCCACAACCATATGAGATAAGCCTTCTGTATGCTGTGAACCGCAATTTTCGTTGATATTAAAACCATTAGGCTGGTTATTAATAGCAATGACGCCAGCCCCTAAATCTTTAAAAGTCTGCGGAAGAATATAAGAATAAGCGCCATTTGCGCAATCTAAGACAACCCGAAGCCCCTGTAATGCCTTATAATTAGGAGCGATTTGTCGCATATCACCAATGTACTGCTCGACAATATCATCATTTTTTTGCAAAACGCCAACAGAAGCCGTCTGATTTTGCATATTAGATTCGGATTCGTCAGCAAGAAGTTGCTCAATTTGAGCATAAAAATCATCCGGAAATTTATCTCCGTTAGCATTGATAAGCTTGATACCGTTGTCTTGATAAGGGTTATGAGATGCGGTAATCATCAAGGCCATATCAACACCAAGTTGAGGCGTTTTAAGAGTAACAAGGGGTGTAGGAACAACCCCGAGAGAAATAACAGAAATGCCACAAGACATAAATCCAGCACTCAAAGCAGCCTCTAACATATCACCCGAAGCTCTGGTATCTTTACCAATAGCAACTTTTTTATGTGTAAGGCAAGTTGTTTTGCCTAAAATTCTAGCTAACTTCAGTGCAAATTCAGCAGTCATTGGAAATATATTAGCAACGCCTCTAACGCCATCTGTTCCAAACAATTTGTTACTCATAGAAAACTCCTCTATAAAAATAAATATCCCTAAGGATAAAGCTCAGGGATACTTATTTCAAGAAATATTTACGTTATGAAAAATGTTAAAATACAATTGATTTACAAAACATATCTCAAACCAACATAAACCTCTTGGTCTGTAACGCTTGTGTCGCCGTTATGGGCGTCCAAGCTACCCATGTCATAATAACGATAGCCAACATCAAGATTCCATCTATTAGTAATTTTAGCAGAAATACCTGCACCTAAAGACCAAGTGAAGTTTGTTTTATCAATTTTTTCATATTTGGGAGCAAGCCTGTTATCAATAGTAAGTTTATGGTCAGACCAACCAATACCGGCATTAACAAAAGGAGTAAACCAAGAATATGGGAAAAAGTCATAATAGACCACAAACATATAAGAGCGGGATCTGAACTTTGCATCTGCAAAGTCGGATAAACTGCCACTGTTTTTGTCTCTCCACACATATTCTACTTCCGCTCTAAAATGCTCATACCTATATCCGAGAGCACCACTAGCAATAAATCTTTTTTTATCAACGACGTAGTCAGAAATATTTTGGGTGACTCCGCTTCTATCATCTTCAATTTCATACTTAGCAAAACCTGCACGACCGGCTATATAGAAGCCATCACACTCAGCAAATGCAGGAAGTGCTATAAAAGTAACTACAAGTGCTACAAATAAACTTAAAATATTTTTATTATTTTTTGTCATTAAAGAAAACTCCGAGAAAATAGTCCTAAAATCGATTCGTAGACAAAATAACACAAAATTTAAACAAAACAAGTAAAAAGTTAATAAAAGGTAAATTTTTTTTACCCTCTATAAAGAGCTTTAAAAATATTGATTTTATAATAAAGTGTGATAAGCCTAGAAACGAGGTGGTCGGATAGCTGCGCCAAGAGCACTTGGTGAGGAAAGTCCGAGCGTCATGGAAACGAGGTACCGGATAACGTCCGGCTGGAGAAATCCAAGGGAAAGTGCCACAGAAAATTACCGCCAAACAGGTTTTGGTAAGGTTGAAAAGGCGAGGTAAGAGCTCACCGCAAAGATAGCAATATACTTTGGCAAGGTAAACCCTGCTTGACGCAAGACCAAATTAGGAGGGCGATGCAAATCGTTATAAGGAGTGTTTCCACTCTGCTCCAGAGGTAGGTCGCTCGAACCAAATGGCAACATTTGGTCTAGATGAATAGCTATCGCTTAGAATCTTTACAATATGTAAAGCAAATGATAAGAACAGAACTCGGCTTATAGACCACCTAAAAATTTTAGAAGGAGAAACATATGCAATATCAACACACCCTAAAAAAAACGATAGAAATTAAAGGTATTGGATTACATTCAGGTTGCGCCTCGGTGATAGAGATAAATCCGGCTCCTGAAAATTATGGAATCCGTTTTCAAAGAACCGATATTAAAGATGCCAAAATAATTCCGGCTCTATATAGCTATGTTGTTGATACACGTAATTGCACCTGTTTGGGAACAGATAAACAAAATATTGTGAGTACAATAGAACATATAATGTCTGTGTTTTACATTTTGGGAATAGACAATGCTCTTATTAAAATAAACAATCCGGAAATACCGATTCTTGATGGTAGTGGGCAAGAGTTTCTAAAAATCCTTCAAAAAGAAGAGTTAGAGCAACAAAAAGCTCCTCGAAAATTTTTGAAAGTCAAAAAAGAAATAACTTTTGAAGACGGAAAAGGCGGAAGTGTGCACTTATATCCGGCAGATAAATTGCATATCTGCTTTGATATTGAATTTCCTTCAAAGATAGTAGGACATCAACATTTTGATGAAGATATAACAGAAGAGACGTTTGCTGAAGAAATAGCACCATGTCGGACATTTTGTGAAAAATATCAAGTAGACTATCTGCAGTCCATCGGCCTGATAAAAGGCGGGTCTCTAGATAATGCGGTGGTTTTAGATGGAGAAAAAATATTAAATCCCGGTGGCTTTCGTCTGCAAAATGAATGTGTTAATCACAAAGTAATGGATACAATAGGTGATTTATATACATCCGGATACTATATATTAGCAAAAGTTGTTGCTAATAAAAGCGGACACTATCATAATAACGAAGTATTGAAACGGTTGTTTGCATCAACTGATAATTATGAAATTTTGTAAGAGAGGGAAAGATGAGAAAGTTTCTGTATATTTTGCCTATAATTGGACTGGTGTTCATAGGTGGGTGCGCAACAAAAACAGAAGAAACGATTAATGACGAAGATAAAAGTGCGGAAACTTTGTATAATGAAGCTTATGACTATCTAAACAAAACCTCATATCAAAAAGCGGCAGAAACTTTTGATAAAGTAGAGATGGAGCACCCATACTCAAAATGGGCAACAAAGTCTAAATTGATGAGTGCTTATGCCTATTATAAAGATGAAAAGTACGATGATGCAATCGCTGCTTTAGATAGATTTATCAGATTGCATCCGGGAAATAAAGATATTGCCTACGCATTTTACCTAAAAGGTGTTTGCTATTATGATCAAATAGCGCCGTCAGAAAAAGAACAATCCTCAACAAAAGACGCCTATGAAACATTTTCGCAAGTTATAGCTATGTTTCCTGATAGCGAATATGCCAAAGATGCAAAAGCAAAAATGGCTTTAATAGAAGATCACTTAGCTGGACACGAAATGAGTGTTGGTCGGTATTACTTAGAAAATAAAGAATATATTTCCGCACTCAATAGATTTTCAACTGTAACAGATGTTTACCAAACAACTAGTCAAATAGAAGAAGCTTTGTATAGAGAAGTAGAAATATACACATTGCTAGGCTTGGATGATGAAGCGACGAAAAAAGAAGCAATCTTGCGCCGCAATTATCCTGATAGTAAATGGTCAAAGATGGCTTCAAAATTAGTATCAAAGGACTAATATCAAACAATGCTCAAAACCTTATCAATAAGAAATGTCGTTTTAATAGATAGCTTAGACATAGATTTTAAAGAAGGACTAACGGTTTTGAGTGGTGAAACCGGCGCAGGTAAATCAATTTTGCTGGATTCTCTGGGATTATTACTGGGAAATCGCTCAGAAGCATCATTAGTACGCAGCGGAACAGATAAATTATCCGTTACGGGCATTTTTGAAGTACAACCCAATAATAAGATTTATGAAATCGCCAAAGACTATGATTTAGAGATAGATGGCGATATAATCATCAAAAGAACCATCACAGCGGAGGGAAAAGGCAAAATATTGTTTAATGACCAAATAATCACGCTAAAACTATTAAGAGAACTAAGTCAAAATTTAATAGAAATACATGGTCAACATGACAATCAAGGACTATTAAACCCTGCAACGCATTGTGATATATTAGATAGCTATGGAAAATATGAAAAAGAACTTCAGACCACAAAAGAAGATTTTATAAATTACAAGGAAGCTTCTAAAAAATTAAAAGAAAAGGAGGCTCAACTAAATAAAGCCAAAGAAGATGAGGATAATCTAAAACACTGGGTTCAAGAGCTGGAAAAGCTTGCTCCCAAGAAAGGAGAAGAAGAAATTCTGCGCAATCGCCGCAGCGAATTGATGAACGCAGAAAAGATAATAGAAAAATTAAACGCAGCTTATTCATATCTAAATGGCGGAAATTCAGTATTGGATCAAATATCAAAAGCGCAAAATGCCATATCGCGAGCAAACGAGATAGTAAATGGTAAGTATGCGGATATTGAGCAGAACATAGAAACAGCGCTGTATAGCTTGAATGACGCGGTGGAACGTATTGAAGCAAGTTCTGCAGACATAAGTCTTAATCAAAGTGAAATAGATGACATAGAAACAAGACTTTTTGCATTGCGGAGCGTTGCCAAAAAACATCAAACAGAAATAGAGCTATTGCCAGAAAAATTAGATGAATTATCAGCGGCACTGCACTCGTTGCAAAGCGGTGAAGATAATTTGAATGAAATGCGCGAAGAAGTAAAGAAACTAAAAGAAAAGTATATTTCATCGGCACAAAAGTTGAGTATAAAAAGACAAGAAACAGCACAAAAACTAGATAAAAATATCATGAAAGAACTCCCGCCTCTCAAAATGGAAAAAGCTGTATTTAAAACAGTAATCACACCAAAAGAGGAGACACAATGGTCAGAAAAAGGATGGGATACAGTCTGCTTTGAAGTATCAACAAACCCCAACACCCCCATGGGAGCATTGAATAAAATAGCTTCTGGAGGAGAATTATCCAGATTTATGCTGGCCTTAAAAGTAAATTTGGCACAAAATTCCAGCCAAGAAACACTTATATTTGATGAAATAGATACAGGAATAGGGGGAGCGACAGCAGAAGCTGTTGGAGAGCGCTTAGCAAGACTGGGAGAAAAAGTCCAGGTAATGGTTGTAACCCATTCTCCTCAAGTGGCAGCCTTTAGCAATGAACATTTTAAGGTAGAAAAGCACACGATAGATAATCAAACGACCACTAGTCTGAAAAAATTAGATTCTTCCGGAAAAATTGAAGAAATAGCCCGCATGCTTGCAGGTGAAAAAATCACTAAGGAAGCGCGTGCAGCGGCAGAAGTATTGGTAAACAAAGATAAAAATCCCAGTTTATTTTGAAAAAAAAGTAATCAAAAAACAGATAGAGAATTAACTTATAATTTCCCTTGCCTTCTTTTTAAGCGTGATAATTTATAACTAACCACAGAGGTATCACGTCCGGTTTTAGCTAAACGATCATACATTCTTTCAATTTCTTTTTCCAAATAAGCCGTTTCAATTGCATTATCAAGAGCAGCCTTTTCTTCATCATCCCCCAAGCCGCGAATACTACAAACCTCGCGAATAATATCAACGACATCTTTTCCTGTTTTCTGACGTTGCTGAATAAAATAGGGAAGTTCATAAACAAGTTGACGAGTATTATCATAAACCCCACTATCGTTTTCGCTTTTGTAATAACGATTTTTTAGAAGACTGAACGCAACTTCTAACTCAAAATCATTATCAACCACAACAAAAGGAACAGGATCAGAGAAACCTTTGTTAGAAATAGCTTTCAAATACTCAAGGAGATGGTGAAAGAAGCCGCTTATATTATAAAGAATGAAGGGCTTCTTTTGCAAAAGACCGTCTTGCATAGCCACACAGTCATAAGCAAGTTCATCCAACGTTCCGACGCCTCCCGGAGCAAAAACAACAAAATCGGCGTTGAGCAAGCGTCGTTTTCTCTCTTCCAAGGTTTTAGCAAAAATAACATTAATATGTTTCAACATGGCATCATCAGAGTCGTAAAGCTTATAATATTCTTCGGTAGTAATACCTTGAATAGGAAAATCAGGTGTTGCAGAATGCTGCTTTTGGTTCCATGCATCCATAACACCTTTTGCAACAGCTCCCATAATACCGGCATTAGAAAGGCCAAAATCAAGCTTAAATCCCATCTCCACAATTTTTTTGCCAAGAGTATAAGCCTCTTTGACATAAACGGGATTATGTCCGCCACGCGAACCTCCGGCTACAAAAACGCGAATACCTTCTTTTTTGTTTTCTTTCAAAAACGCAGAAAGTAAATCATCTTTTTTATCAGTTTTTTTAGTTGTAGCCATATAAGTTCCTCCTAAACGCAATTACGCCAATTCTTCGATATCGCCTAAACTTTGCTTCCTATAAAACTCTTTAGCAAATTCATCTAAAGTATCTTCGGCCAACGCTTTACGAATACCTTGCATAAGGCGTTCATAATACCGAATGTTGTGCCAGCTTAAAAGCATAACCGCCAATATTTCATTACATTTTTGCAAATGGTGAATATATGCGCGTGAATAATTGCGGCATAACGGACAATCACAGTTAGCTTCAACCGGTCTTGGATCTTCACGATGACGAGCATTCCGAATATTAATTGGTCCATATTCCGTAAATGCTTGAGCGGTACGTCCGGAACGAGTCGGCATAACACAATCAAACATATCTACACCACGAAGAACGGCTCCAACAATGTCATCAGGCTTTCCGACACCCATGAGATATCGCGGCTTATCATCAGGAAGCATTTCAGGAGCATAATCAAGAACTTCAAACATTTTTTCTTGCCCCTCACCAACAGCCAATCCACCAATAGCATAACCGTCAAAACCTATTTTTTTCAATTTTTCTGCAGATTCTTGACGCAAATCTTGGAAAATACTTCCTTGTTGAATACCAAAAATGCCATAACCGTCTCTATCTTGAAAAGCATCTCGGCTTCTTTGAGCCCAACGCATAGAACGTTGCATAGATTTCTGTGCCTCTGCATGAGTAGAAGGGAAAGGCGTGCATTCATCAAGACTCATCGTAATATTTGAATCTAATTTATGCTGAATACTAATGGATTCTTCCGGTGTTAAGAAAAACTGTTTACCATCAATATGCGATTTAAAAGTAACGCCTTCTTCTGTTAATTTTCTCAATCCCTTTAAGCTCATAACTTGGAAACCGCCGGAATCAGTTAAAATCGGCCGATGCCAATTCATAAATTTGTGCAGTCCGCCCATTTTTTCAACCAAATCGGCTCCAGGACGAAGCATCAAATGATAAGTATTACCTAAAATAATTTCCGCACCCGTAGATTCCACAGATTCCGGAAGCATAGCTTTAACCGTACCACAAGTACCCACAGGCATAAAAGCCGGAGTATTAACGATACCATGTTTTGTATAGAGTTTTCCCAAGCGAGATTTATGATGTTTTTTTATAATTTCGAATTTCAAAGCCATAGTTTTAGTTTCCTTATTTTTTATTCTTTATAAATTTTACTCCATAAAGGAATTTCTTTTCCGATTCCCTGTTGTAATACTTCCGATTTTACAAAAGCCATCTCCCCATTGTCAAACATAACTCTAGACCATTTTTTATCAGCCGTATACCCTGTTAATCTAACTGTTTCTCCCATCTCAATAATCGCATAAACATCAAAACTTTCATCAGCTCCATGCATTGCCTGTGTCGTCTGAGTAAGGTGATAAAGATATTTTTTATCATGTATATCTACCGGAATGTCAAATATTCTGGCAACAGCAACGTCACTAAAAGCCTTTCGCCCATCGCTGAAAACAACAATTTCTTTAACACTGACAGAGTTCTTTTTTAAATCTCCTACATTTTTCAAATAAAGACCACCAAAGGCAATAAGAGCAAGCAAGAGTAATACAAAAGGATAAAACAACTGTATTCTTTTTAATTTTGCGAGATTCCATTTTTTGACACTCTGAGGAGAATAATTAGCCAATTGCTGAATAAAAAGATTAATGAAATAAATTTCATCTTTGTTGGCAAACTCTTTAGCCAAAAGAGCCATAGTTAATGCTTCTGGGTATTTTTTATCATCAGCAAAAGCCAAAGCATTATGTATGCAAAGGAAAAGGTTTTCTTTTTTACTATTAAAGGCAAAAAAGTTACGGAATATCGCCCAAATATTTACAAAAAAAGCACTAACGCCCCAAAAACCATAAAACCAATTATGCTTTGTGATTTGTCTAACAACATGAGTAGCCTCGGCGGGGTTGCAGTAATAGATTTTATCAACCTTGGAATGACCAAGAACCTTTCCCGTGACCTCAACAAGATGAAGAGCTCTCAAATTAACATCATCCTGTCCCTTCATATTTTTCAAAGTACATAAAGCATTAATATCTGGAAAGTTTTGACTATTATAAATGATGGAGAGCAGAGTGTACTTTAGTTTAGATTTAGCATCTTTTAAAACATCATAAGCAACAGAAATTTTTTGAAACATATCAACCGCTTTAGGATCTGTATTATGATCCGGATGCCAAAACTTAGCCAATTCACGATATTTCTGACGAATATCTTCATCAGAAGAAGTAAAAGATACATTTAATATCTTATAATAACCTAAACTATCATATTTATTTTTTTGTTCCATATCAAACCCCTTGATATAATTTTTTTGCAATATGAACAATATCAAGAGCAGCCTCAGATGTTGGATAGCGTGATAACAACAGTTCTTTATTTCGAATAGTATCACGTATTCTTGTATCTATGCGAATAATACCTAATAAATCAGGACATCGTAAACCAGTTCGATCGGAGGCTTTGCTCAGTTTTTCATAGCTCTTATATCCATCCTCAAAAGAATTTACCTTGTTAATTATTAAATTATAATTAGCATCGATATTAGTTTCGTTAAGAAATTTAATAAGTTCAAAGGTTTTAATTAGATCGGCATTGTTCTCTGAAGACATAATCAAGATGTTATCAGCAATTTGGCAGAGGCTTAAATTTTTGCTGTTTAATTCTGTCCCAATATCAATAATTGTATGGTCATAATTTTCAGCAAGAATTTGTAAATCTTCTGAAAAAATTTGAATTCTTCCTAAAGGTAATTCTGAAAGATAATTATTTCCCTGCTGAGCTGTAAGAATATGAAAATTTTTATTTTTATAAGGGATAACAAGTTGGTTTAATGTTTTTCTTCCAGAGATATAATCTTCTATAACATGATTTTGTTGTAAAATAAGATATGAAGCAATATTAGAAAATTTACCGTTTCCATCAACGAGTAAAATCTTTTTTTTATCTAAATTAAGAGCATGAGCCAAACTAAGAGCACACCAAGACGATCCGATTCTCTCTGCGCCCGAGATGATAAGCGATATATTTCTAGGCATTCCTTTGCTTAAAAATAAACTTTGGTATATTACATCAGCATCATCAGTCAATTTTGCACCCATACAAAGATTATAAAACTAATATATCAAACTAAATGGAAGTCAGATAAATTATTTTTTAACATAATAACAGTATAGTTTAAACAAATAAAGATTCTTTTTTAATCGTGGGGGAAAGATGAAAAAAATATTGTACTTATCTTTAGCAATTTTAACGTTAACCTGTTCAAACATTCAGGCTGCTGAAGATAGTGTAATAAGGATGATTGGCAGAGAGGAGAATGGATACAGTGAACCCAAATATTTAGCAGGGGAGAGTGTTTATCACTACGACTGGAAAGATCGATACAATATTGAATTAACAGCAAATCCGGATATGTTTCCGTGGTCGTCCAGACGACAAGGATCTGTTTTTGAAAAGATATTTAGAGATTTAGCCGAAAAAGAACATATAGTCATCACGCAGCAATATCCGCTGAGAAAGAGTTATGAAGAAACTGTAAACTTATTTGAAAAAGGTGATGGAAGTATAAAAGGTTTGTTTACAACATATTATGAAAATATTCCATATTCAAAGAATCAATATATTTACCCAGCATTTTTTGAAAATAATGTGCACGTGATAACATCAGCAAAGAAAACATTAAATCTAAAAACAAAGGAAGAATTAAAAAATTACAAAGGCATATATGTAGAACAAGATTATTTTTCTAGTTTTGTCCTAAAAGACTTCGCAAATTTAGGAATAACAAAGGTAAAAGACTTTCCTGAAGCATATAAAAAGCTATTAACCGGAGAAGTAGATTATGTTGTTGGAAGTTATTATCCCAGCCAAATAGAGCTATATAAATTAGGGATACATGATTATGTTGCTTATAGCAAAACACCTATCTGGAAAATGCCGATGTTTATGAGAGTAAAGCCTGAGTTAGCCAACCACCCAAGGGTATCAGATTTAAAGAAATATCTAAAAAGTGCATCATATGCAAAGGTAAAAGAGGAAGGATTTCAAGAATTGTTGAACATTTATAAAGAAAGTACTAAAGGTATCGTTCCGCCAACATACATAAACACATCACAGCCGGAAGAAACAGCTTTGGAAACAAGTGAAGAAAAAGCTCAAAAGCAACCTAGGAAGTAAAATAAAACATAATACTTGCAAAAGCAAAAAGAGAAAGCTAACATACGAAAAAAAGGAGAAAAAGATAAAATGGTTCTTTTAGTTCATCATAGCATATCCCCGCAATCACGGAAAATAAGACTAATAATGACAGAAAAGAAAATGCTTTTTGTATTAAAAGAAGAAGAGCCGTGGAAAATGTCTCAAGAGATGTTGGATATTAATCCAGGGGGAGATTTACCTATACTTGTATTTGATGGTAAAGTGATAGCAGGAAACTATGCCATAACCGAATATTTGGAAGAAAGTAATCCTCAATATAAACTATTGCCGGAAGATCCAATTTCTCGTGCAGAAGTAAGAAGAATTATGGATTGGTTTGATACAAAGTTTTATAACGAAGTATATAAATATATTGTGGCAGAGAAAATCATCAAACGCTTTCAGTATAAACAAGCCCCAAATTCAAAGATATTAAAAGCCGGGTTAAATAATCTCAAATTTCATATGGAATATATAGATTATTTAGCAGATAGAAATAATTATCTGGCTGGTAAGGAACTAAGCTTGGCGGATTTAACAGTGGCAGCCCACCTATCAATTGTAGACTATTTGGGCGATATTCCGTGGAATGAATATAAAAATGCCAAATTATGGTATGCAAAGATAAAATCTCGCCCCAGTTTTAAAGAAATACTAAAAGATAATATTCGCGGAATAACACCTTCAAGCAATTATGCAAATTTGGATTTTTAAGAATGAAAAAACTGTATTTATTTCTAACATTTTTCCTTTTGAGCTCTTGCACAACAACAACTGAGGGGCAAGTGGTTTTTCACTGGGATAGATATAATACAGGTGGTGGAAAATTCGCAAGAGACCACTCAGAATGTATGAGAGAAGCTGAGGCTTTTAAGTTTTTTCCGAATTTCAAAAGCTGGTTTTATACAGAAGAACAAAGATATGATATTGTTGTGAAATGGCATAAAGAACATGGAATTTGGGCAAGTTTTGTTCCATATCCCGGCGCCATGCCTGTGTTAGTAAATTCAGTTAGAGATGATACGGATGCAAGTCCAAGAAAATACCAAAAATGTATGTTAAGAAAAGGGTATGTTGAAAGAACAACAGATATTCCGGGAACAACAAATTTATTCGTTTACAAACCGCAAAGTGTTAACCAAGATGCTCCGTTAGATAGCACATATCCTTGATTAGATAAAATTATAGCCGCCTCCGACAGCTTTATAAAAGGCAGCTAAATTTTGCAATATTTCTGCATTATTGCTAATCAGTTCCAACTGAGCCTGTAATAAATTTTGTTCAGCTGTTGCAACATCTGTAAAGGTGCTCAGACCATTTTTATATTTCGTTTGTGTCAAATCTAAGATGTGTTGCATTTTAGACACGGAAGAAAGATAAAATTGATTAGCTTTATAAGTTTGTTTCACGGCAGTGATAGCATTTTTGATTTCAGTTAGAGCCGTTAGTACAGTTTCATTGTAGTTTAAAACATACTCCTCCTTAGCACTTTTTTGTAATTCAATATTATTGACGAGTTGTTTCCAATTCCAAATCGGTACAGTAAATCCGGGAGTATATCCATAAATCTGGCTATCTTTGTTAAAAAGAGAATGTCCGCTGGAGGAAATAAAGCCAAATGTGGCGTTTAAGGTAATATCGGGATATAAATTTGTGATAGCCTCATTAACAGCAGCATTTTGTTTTCTAATATTTGCCTCAGAAACAAGGATATCAGGACGCAAACGAATAACGCTAAGAGGCAATTGGTTAAGTTTTTTTGTATCAAAACGAAAAGCAGTAGAAACAATATTCTTTTGGGGTACATCTAAATTAACAGGAAGCTTATCAGGGGTACATCCGAGCAGAACAGCCAATGCATTTTTATAAGTTTCAATTTGATACTCTAAATTTGGAATAGAGGCTTTCGTTATTTCTACTGTATACTCGGCTTGATTAAGAGCTAAGTCATCCGCAATTCCAGACTTATGTTGACTAATCACCGTATCAAGAATCTCTTTTTGTAAAGTTAAGTTTTGCCTTGTAATTCTGAGTTTCTCCTGATAAGCGCGCAAATTAACATAATTTAGGACTATTTCAGTTGTAATAGAAACTTTAAGATTAGCTATAGAATATTGTGCACCCTGCATCATTTCATAATATTGGTCAGAAATATATTGCCCTTTACCCCAAATGTCCAATTCCCAAGAGGCATCAACTCCTATTTTAAAAGCGTTAATATCATACGCATAATTTTGATTACTGCTGGCTTTACTAAATTCATATTCTCCGCTGGCATTTACCATGGGAAAAGTCGTTGTTGAGTTGATAAGATAAGAATAGCGAGATTGTCTTAAACGTTGTTTAGCTTGTTCAAGAGATAAATTCTGCTTTAAGGCGTTTTGAATCAGTGTATTTAAAACATCGTCTTTAAAAATGTTATACCACTCAGGAGAAACAATATTTGCTGTTTCGGTTAGTTCTAAATTGCTTTTGATATCATTATCAGAAAGAGGAAAATTAGAAGAGTAATCTTCTCCGACATGACAAGCCTGCAATGAAAACAAAAACACAAGTAGAACAAAATTACGCATGACCGTTCTCCTCAGAAGAGTGTTTAGAACAAGAAATGGATTGTTTTGGAGTGAAAAATTCTTTAATATTTTCAAATAAGGCAAAGAGAGACGGGACAAAGATAATCCCTACAAGTGTAGCTATAATCATCCCGAAAAACACTGTTACGCCAATGGAAATTTGGGAACTTGCTCCGGGCCCTGTTGCCACAACCATGGGGAATACCCCTAAGATAAAAGTTAAAGCCGTCATCAAAACCGCTCTAAATCTTTCACCGGCTCCTTTTTCTGCCGCCTCAAGAATACTATCACCTTTTTCACGATATTCTTTAGTAAACTCCACGATGAGAATAGCATTTTTGGCCGCTAATCCGATGAGTAAAATGACACCTAATTGAGCGTAAATACTAAGAGGAAGGCCAAATAAATGTAAACCGATAAAAGCTCCTAACACGGCAAAAACTGTAGAAAACATAACCGAAAAGGCCAACATCCAACTTTCATAAAGGGCAACTAAGAATAAATAACAAAAGACAACGGCAAGCGCAATTAAAGCCCCAACAAGCCCGCGAGTTTCTGATTCTTGCAAAGAAAGAGCCGTCCAGTCAATAGCAAAACCGTCAGGCAAAGATTTTTGAGCGATAGTTTCAACAGCATCCATAGCTTCACCGCTGCTTACCCCTTCAGCAGCTTGTGCAGTAATAGCTGCTGCTGTATACAAATCATAACGATAAATAATGGTTGGAGATAATTCGGTAGAAACATCTGCAAAACAGCCAATTTTAATCAAATTTCCAGAATTCGTTTTAACATAAAGATTTTTGACATCATCAATTGTCCGACGATAATTAAAATCAGCTTGCAAAATAACTCGATTAACTTGCCCGCTTAAAGTAATATTGTTAATATACGTAGCGCCCAGATTTGCTTGCAAAGTATTGTATAAATCTGCAACAGAAACATTATAGGATTGCAATTTAGTCCGATCAATATTTAAGTACAAATGAGGTGTATCGGCAGTAAAAGTGCTAAAAGCATAAGCCAAATTTGGATTTCGATTAAGCTCTTGCAAATATTTTTTTAAGACATCATCAAGTTCTTTGGGGGTTGCATTGGTGTTAGTAGCAATCAACTCCAAAGAAAGACCATTACTTTGGCCAATTCCCGGAACAGAGGGCGGCGCAAAAAAATTAAGTTCCGCATTAGGATAAGAGCGAAATTTATCTCTTAAAGAACGAGATATCCCATCAATAGACAACTGCTTAGTTGTACGTTCGGACCAATTTTGTAAGCCGATAACGCCTAAGGCAACATTTTCACCGCCGCCACCAAGTAGGCTGTATCCGGCAACAGTGATAACATATTTTACCCCGTCCATCTTTAAGATTTTATCAGTCATATCAGATAAAACGTTATTAGTCTGGTTGATGCTGGCTGTGGTATCTAATTGTATATTTGCAAAGATAATCCCTTGATCTTCTTCCGGAATAAAAGAGGTCGGAGTAATTTTGAAAGCAATAAAGATAAAAGAAATTATGGCTAAAATAATAAAGGTCGTTAAAAGTAAATAATGCGAAAAAAATCCGACAATTTTTACATAGAGTGTCTTAAATTTATCAAGAGCATCATCAAATATTCTAAAAAACACAAATTTTTTTTCGTCATTTTCATGATTAAGAAAAATAGCACACAACGCGGGACTAAGCGTCAAGGCATTAAAAGCTGAGAATATAACCGCCGTGGCAATAGCAACCGCAAATTGCTGATAAATTTTTCCGGTAATCCCCACCATTAAACCAACAGGAACAAAAATAGCCAACAAAACAAAAGTTGTTGCAACAATAGCGCTGCCAATTTGAGACATAGCTTTTACAGAGGCATCATAGGCATTGAGTTTTTCATTAAGCATAAGGTATTGCACGCGTTCCACCACAATAATCGCATCATCAACCACCAAACCGATAACCAGAATCATTGCAAACAAAGTTAAAATATTGATATCAAATCCAAGTACATAAATAACAATAAAGGTAGCAATTAAAGAAACCGGAATGGTAATTAACGGGATGAGTGTTGTTTTTAGTTTTTGTAAAAATAGATAAGTAACAAGAATAACCAGACTAAAAGTGATGAATAATGTTTCAACAATGGCAGCAATGGACGCGCGAACATAATCTGTTGAATCATAAGCAATTTTAATTTCCATATCATCCGGAAACGTTTGTGCCAACTTATCTATTTCTGCTTGAACATCGTCCATAGTTTCTAGCGCATTTGTATTTGGGGTTTGATTAAGCGCAATAATGACCGCCGGAGAATTATCATATTTAGAGTTAATGTTATAAGAATTTCGACCCAGTTCAATCTTTGCCACATCTTTTAGATAAGTCACTCCACCGTTGGGAGATGTGGCGACTACAATATTAGAGAAATCTTGAACACTGTTGAGCAATCCCTGCGCAGTTAAAGTAAAAACAAGTTTAGAATCTTTAGTACTCGGAGCCGAACCAATACTGCCCACGGCCGCTTGAACATTTTGATTTTGAACAGCCTGAATAATATCGGCGCTGCTCAGCCCAAGAGCGGTAATTTTATCAACGTCGAGCCAAATTCGCATACTATACTGGGGGCCAAAAATTTGCACTTGCCCAATTCCATACAAACGTGAAAGGGGATTCTTGATATTTGTATACGCGTAATTGCTCAAATATAAATCATCATAAGAATGATTAGGCGAACGCAAAACAATAAGTGCCAAAATATCTGCATTTTCGGTTGATACATCAAGCCCATCTTGAATAACTTCATCAGGAAGTTCGCTATTTACTTGTTGTAAGCGATTTTGAACTTTAACTTGGGCAATATCTGGATTTGTACCGATATCAAAAGTAACAGTTAAATTATAACTCCCGTTATCATCAGAAGTTGAAGACATATAAAGCATATTTTCAACCCCATTGATTTGATTTTCAATAGGTACGGCAACCGTATCGGTTAAAACCTGCGCATTGGCACCTAAATAATTTGTTTGAACAGTGACCTGCGGTGGTGTAATGTTAGGAAATTGCGAAATAGGTAATATTTTAATGGCAAGCGCACCAAGTATCATTAAAATAATAGATATAACCAAAGCAAAACGAGGTCTATCAATAAAAAACTTGGAAAACATAGGAACTTCTCCCAATTAACTAAGAAATGATATTAAAGTGAACGAGGGTGCCTTTAGAGAGATTAGGAAGGTTTTCAAGTAGCAATAAATCCCCGGATTGAAAAACATTTTTAATGATATAATTTTCTCCGGTGTCGGCTAAAATTTGAACAGGAATGTGTTGTGGAACATTATTTCGAGCAATGGTGATAAAATTACCGTTTGGTAATAGTTGCACAAGTTCTTTAGAAATTAAAACGGTGTTTTTAAATTGTCTGTTTACTTCAATGGTGACGTAAGAATTAGGGAAAAGTTGATAATTGTCGTTTCTAAAGTAAGTGTAAACAGCTAGAGAATTTGTTGATTTATCAATCTGGTTATCAGTGTATTTAAAATCTCCTGAATATTCAAACGCCGTCCCGTTAGATAAAATTAAACGAATAGAACAGTCTTGAAAAAGTGGAGGGTTATTTTCTTTTAGATCCAAATATTCCGTATCCGTTAATGAAAAAACAATACGTACCGGAGACATCTGCACAATATTGAGCAAAGCACCGGAAGAAGGCGATACATAGTCACCGGGGCTAAGTGTAAAATTACCGATAAGACCGGAAATAGGAGCTTTGACCACTGTATAATTTAAATTAACTTGAGCCAATTCTAAACTGGCTTTAGCATTTTCAAGATTGGCTTGAGATTGAAGAAAATTATTTTTGGCACTATCAATTTCCGTTTCCGAAAACGCTTTAGGGCCAGATTTTAAAACACGATTATAGTAAGTTTGATTGTATTCAAAGTCGGCCTGAGCTTGCAAAACAGCTGCTTTTGCAATATTAAGTTTTGCCCGATATTCATCAGGATTGATAGTAAATAATAAGTCACCCTTTTGAACGTTTTGCCCGGCGTTTATGGCGATATTTTGTAAATAGCCGTTAATGTAGGGAATAATTTGTACCTGATTTATGGCTTCCACAAAACCAACATAATTTTTAGTTACAACGTTATCCTGCGGGATAATTGGCTTTGCTTTTAGAACAATACTATCTGATTGTGGCAATGGTCTGGCTTCCAGATGGTTTTCAGATTTAAAAACATAAACCCCTAACCCAAAAGAAGCCAGACACATAAAAATTAGTAAAAAGATGTAAATAAACCGTTCTTTAGAGCTATTCATCAATCCTATCCTTAAAATCTGTTTTTCAATTACAAAATAGATAATAAGCAAAGGAAAAGTTTCAAGGTTACTGCATAAGTTCTATAGCTTTAGTAATTTTTTTTATGGAATTTAGTTCTATCTGACGAACGCGTTCTTTGGAAATATGATATGCTTTGCTCAAATCATCCAAAGTGATTGTTTTTTCATAAAGGCGGCGTTTGAATAAAATATCTTTTTCTCGATTATTTAAAACATATAGTGCTTTATTAAACATCTGCTTTCGATATTTTATTGTCTCTGCCCGTGCCAATGTTTCTTCTTGGTTTGGTTTTGAATCAGAAATAAAATCCATCCATTCGGTTGTGCCGTCAGAATCACCGTCTATGACGGAATTAAGTGAACCATCATGAGATTTCAGCCGCATATTCATATCGGTAACATCTTGAACGCTGACATCAAGAGAATTAGCAATATCTTTTAAAACATGCTGAGAAAGTTCTCTGTCGTCAATTAAGTTAAGTCTGTTTTTGATTTTGCGTAAATTAAAAAATAATTTTTTCTGAGCAGCCGTTGTTCCAAGTTTAACCAGAGACCAAGAGTTAAGGATATATTTTTGTACAGACGCTTTAATCCACCACAGAGCATAAGTAGAAAAACGAAACCCCTTTTCAGGGGCAAATTTATCAATAGCATACATTAAGCCGATATTTCCCTCAGAAATCATTTCGCCAACAGGTAAGCCATATCCTCTGTACTTGGCGACGACTTTAACAACTAAACGCAAATGAGAAGTAATCAACTTATAAGCGATATTAGCGTCTTTGGTGGATTGATATTGCAGAGCCAAATCATATTCTTCATCAGAGGAAAGAATGGGAAATTTTTTGATAGATTGTAAATAACGAGATAAATTTTCTTCGGGTGAAAAGTCAAGTCCATTTAGAGTAAGTTGTTCTTTCATATTTCTTCTCCTAAAAGTTGACTAAGAAGAGAATATAACTCTAAATTTTTTTCCACAACCTAGACAATAGTTCTATTTTACGTTAACAAAATATTAAGGAAATTCAATATGGTGTAGAACTAAAGATTAGCAAGAAGAGACTTCTTTTAGCATTTGAATTAAGTCTCTCATATCATCAGGAAAGTCCGCATGAAAAGATAAAAATTGCTGCGTTCTCGGGTGAACAAAACCTAAAGAATAGGCATGAAGAGCTTGCCTTGGAAAAGAATTAACATAAGTTTTAACGTCCTGTGGCAATTTAATCATTGTTTTTTTTGCTTTTTCATACACATCATCTCCCACCAGATTACAGCCGATTGAAGATAAATGAACTCTGATTTGATGTGTACGCCCCGTTTCTAAATTACACTTAACCAAGGAAACAGCCCCTTTGGCATATTGTTCAACTGTTTGATAGTGCGTAACGGCAGATTTTCCACCAATTTTAACCAGAGCCATCTTTTTTCTGTCATAAGAACTTCTCGCAATATTCCCACAAATAGTACCATTAAGAGGGTTAGGGGAGCCGTAAACAACAGCATAATATGTCCGCTCAATTGAGTGATTATAAAATTGCTCAGCCAACCCCCTATGGGCAAAATCATTTTTTGCAACAACCAATATACCACTGGTATTTCTATCAATACGATGAACAATGCCGGGACGTGCAACACCACCGATTCCCGATAGAGATCCTTTACAATGGTAGAGCAAAGCATTAACCAAAGTCCCAGAATGAACTCCTGCAGCCGGATGGACAGTCATTCCGGCAGGCTTGTTGACAACAATAACATCATTATCCTCAAAGAGGATATCTAGAGGAATATCCTCAGGGATAGGGGTAGCTTCTTGCGGTTCGGGCAATATAATCTGGTAGATGTCACCGATGCGAGTTTTATAGTTTTTGTCAATAAGAGCCTCATCATCAACAAAAACACAGCCACTTTCAATTAATCTCTGCACTTGAGCGCGAGATAATTCAGCAATTTGCTCCGCAATAAATTTATCAAGTCGCAAAGCTTTTTGCTCATCATCAACAGGATTTGTATAAAAAACTTTATTATTTTCGATGTCCATGGAAAATCACGTTAAATATATATTCACAAATTTAAGTGTAAAATAAACCACAAATAAAGATAAAATCAAGGATATAATATGACAAAACAAAATATTCTAAAAAGCATTGTGATTATACTAAGTTTATGTATCGTTATATGTACGTATATGATTTTTCTGAAAATTTTTGCAAAGAAAACGCAAGCGGAGCAAGAAGAAAGCACAAAAGAAATTAATTTAAATATAGCAAAAGATGCGGAAGTAAAGCAAATATGGGCAGAAAATAAAAAACTATATATTTTAATGACAACCCCAGCCACAGATAAAATAATGATTATCAATGAGGACAACAAGGAAAATATTTTAACAATCAACCTAAACAAGGGAGATGACAAAGATGAGTGATGATATAAAATCATTGGATGATTTTCTAAATCAAAATACAGAAAAAAAGGAAGAATCATCAACAGTTAAAATAGAAGATGAATTTGCAAAGCTGCTAAATGACTTTATAAATCAAGGTAAAGAGGCTTCGGCACCACAGAAGGAAGAAGAAAAAAAAGAAGAAACATTAGATAGTTTCGTGTCACAAACTGGAAACGGGTTAGATAGTTTTATCACCCCGAGTGAAGAGCCAAAGCCGACAGAGCCTGGTACCTCAAGTATTGCCACACAACAAGAACAAAATAGCGTTGAAAATTCTTTTTCACAGGAAACGATAAACAACTTATCTGATCTTGCAAGCTTACAAAATATAACATTGGAAAAACAAACAGTTATTCCAGAAGAAAAAAGTAAATTAAAAGATGAAGAAAAAGAACTAGCCAGAGCCGTAACAAATTTCAGAGATGGGATTGTCGCAATGGCAGAAAAAAAGAATCTAAAGACGCCAGATACAGATTATACAGAAGATTCATTATACCCCAACTATAAACCAAGTGTTGGCAAAAAAATCGCACAATATTTGTTAGATTGTTGGGATATTTTAAATAAATATGATCCAGAAAATATGAAAAGGCTCTCAAAAGATGCCAGTGATGAAGAGTACCTTACTTTTGCGGAAAGCCTAAGCGACACGGATATGCAGCTTGCAATAATATCCTATGTTGAGATTTTAATAAATTTGGAAATATGCGAAGTAAGTTATGAGCAAAAAAAAGAAATCGTTCAGAAAAATAGAATAAAAAGGGAATTATATGAAGAATACATGGAATTACAAGAAAGACGAGCTCTGTTCATTAAGAAGCTAAAAGAAAAGAAATTCCCAATCAATGCAGAAAAATTAATCGGAAATTATTTTAAGGCTGCTCAAAAGGACGCAGAAGGGGCATATAAGGCTTTAACAAAGAATCCGGCAATGTTCTCTCCGATAGAATTTGATAAGATTCATCCGAAATTTTTTGGATTAATCAAAGTAACGCCAGAAGATGGTATAAAAGCTAATCAAAAAATAGGGGAATTCATAAAAAAACTAAAAGTTTGAAAACTTTTAGGGTGTTTAAAGTAGACAAGAATATGTTTTTGTGTTACCATAAATAAAATACAAAAGAGGAGCAAGTAAAATGGTAACTAATTCTCAAATGGATGATTTAGATAAAGAAAATAAAAAACTGGAAGAAGAGATAGATAAACAAATTACAGAAAATCTCAATATGGATGAAAATGCTCTGAAAGATGAAGAAAATCCTTCAGCATCATCAGCAAATTCGGAGAATGCAGGTGAAACAGCCTCAGAAACAGGTGAAAATCCAGGTTCCAACAGAAATGGAGAAGATAACAATCATCGAAACGAATCCCAAGGTAACCAGAACGAAAATCCAGAACCTCAACCAAGAAGACCGGAAAGAACGCCAGACGGCATATCAAGAGCATATGATGAAATGCCGTTAGATGGGTTTGATACCAAGGCTCCACAAGATAAAAAAGAAAAAAATGTCATATCCAAAGGTTCCATAGTACCGCCCAAACGTGATAGAGGCGGAACAAAAGGAAAATCCGGCGGTGATAATATTATGGAGGTTTTTTGGAATGATTGCATTATGGCCTTTTATGCCTGGGGAATTGACTCAATTGTTGATAATACATTAGATTTTGCAGAGTGGGTATTGTTTGCTCCTTATAAATCAGGAGGTAAAGTTGAAGAAAAAAATGAAAAAGCAAAGAAAAATATCTATATGATAGGGGATGAGTTTTATAAAGAGCGGGCAGACAGGTTTACCAAAGAAAAAGAGAAATTAGCAGAACTCAATGAAAATCTTGCTAAAACAAAAGATGGTATTGCTCCGACATGGGTATTATGGGGAAAAGAACCGGATTTTTATAAAAAATTATGTGATATTCAAGAAAAAGCACTAGCGGATCCATCATCTCCGGAAGCTGATTTTATGCAAAAATATGGTTTAGGCGTAGATAAAGAAATCGTCGCGGGGCGTTTTGCAAAAGAAGAAAAAATATTTACGATAGCCACAAGATTAGCCACAATCGAAGAAGTAATAAGTGATGCAAAAAATACAATTTCCCCAGAATTTTCAAATAAATTAGATAATTTAGAAAAAAGCTTAAAAAATAAAAGCTTAGATATAAGTCAATTAAAAACAAATATATCAACGCAAGTATCAGAATTGCAAAGTGAAATAGGTGGTGATGATGCAGCTTGTAAGGAAATCAACAAAAAATTAGAAGAAATTAATAAAATAGCAAATGATGGCAAAAAAATCGCAGAAATAAAGAAACAAGTATCTGAAAAAATTAAAGAAGTAAGGTCGGCAAGCAAAGATGCTATTGATAATGAAGAAATAATAAAAGCGCACATTCAAAAACGCAGTCAACAGTATTACCAAAAATTAATGGGAAATATAGATAAAATACATGAGGCAAACAAAGACAATCCGGAAACAATAAAAGAAAACATCAAGCAATATCTGACATCAGTTAACAATGCTGGTAAAGCAGCAAAGTTGGAAACAGACAAAATCATTATGAAAAATATTAATGACCGCAGCAAGCATAAACAGGCCAAGGCAGCCGTTGCAAAAATAAGTGCTGCTATTGACAATTTTGAGTTAAATGGTGAAAAAATATCAGAAAGAGAAGCTGCAACCCAAAAAGATGAGTTCACGTTAACTGAAAAGCAATTTTCTAAAGCTATAAGAGAATATAGGTTTGGAAGATAAGGAGCTAAATATGAAAAAAATAGGTAAAATGATAAGATTTTTATCTAGCAGTATAATTGTTTTTGTCGTGTTGGCCTATGTTGGGCAATTTCTTTTTAAGCTTTTATGGAAATTTGACATTTTTGATATTCAATCATACAGAATAATGTACGAATACTGGGAAAATGGCGGTGTCTTCAATACATTCCGAGATTGTAGTTTAGGTGTTTGCTTAATTCTGCTTCCTATAATCTGGCTCGTTCTCAGTCATAAACTCTACAAATACGGTCTTGGAAAATTTTTCGGAAAACCTTTTATTGCACTGTATAGACGCTTAACTCGTCCAAAAAATATGGAAATTGAGCACGTTTCTATCAAAAACCTAGGATCTAAAGATAAAACTTTGGATGAAATAATAAAAGACAAAATAGAACAAGAAGGCGGAAACAAAGGTGCACCGCATGAAGTTGCAAATTTAAGAAAACAAATTGCTGCAAAAATAGAGGAAAACGAAAAACAATAATGACTTATTAACTAATATCATAATACAATAAGGAATAAAACCGGAGAAAAACTTGAAACCACTAATAATAATATTAAAAACACTGATAGTAGGTTATCTATGGAGTATAGTCTTCATAGATGGTATTCGGGTTTTGTTGCTCATTAACTGGCATTTTGATATTCTGTTGGCAGAACACTGGAGATTACTGGGATATAAATGGAATAGCGGAGCCCCGATAAGTAATTCCGAATTAGGCTTCTTTATGATTGTGGTGAGTTCAATTCCTTTGTGGATTGCAGGCTGGGTTGGGCTATGCTTAGTTAAGTGGGAACGTTTAGTTAAAAAAGTCGCCTTAAGTCCTTTATATATTTTCAGAAAACTCACATTAAAAACAAAAGCTCCAGTCGTCGTAAAGAAAAAATCCATAGCAGAAGAACCCAAAGTTGTAAAAAAGACGCCAATCATCAAAAAGGCTCCGATGAAAAGACCTCCACTGCCTTCTGCAACACTGTTGCAATCCAATATAAACAACAACTTGAGTTCAAGAACAACATCGCCTTATACGCCAGCTAAAAAAGATAATGCAGAAATTCCGACAAATCATGCCTTATTTAATTTTGATGATGATGATTTTGATTTAGATTTTGATTTTGAGAAAAAAGATAAGAAACCCGATATAGATGAGGATATCCCATCAGCATTGGTTGTTGATAAGCCAGAAACAATAGATGCAGAAATAATTAAAGACATAGAACCAGAAATTGCTTCTAAACCACAACATCAAGATAAGGGACAAAACCAAAATAATAAAAAGGATAATCAGCAAAAGAACAGACAACAAGATAATCAGACACCAGCTCCAATAAAAGAATCTCATACGCCGGTATTGGATGTGCTTAACCAAAAAGGATATGATGTCATTCCATCTGCAATAATCAAAAATACAACAATAGATTATGTTGCAGTATCAAAAAATCAGTTGATTCTTTGCTTAGTAGATAAAGAAGTAGGCGATTGGCTGGCAGATGAAGAGAAATTTAATGATGAAGAGCCCCTGTGGTTTTCAGAGAGCAGCCATCGCATCTCTCCGGTAAGAAAAGTAGATATCGCTCGCGATATATTAAAAACAAAACTTGCTGTAGGAGATATGAATTTTGAAATAGTTTCTTATGTGGTTATTCAATCGGGCAATATTATAAATGCAGAAGATATGTTTGAAATTTGGAACAATATGAATATCAATGTGACACGTATCAACAGAGGAAGTCCGAAAGAAATTCGGTTGTTCTCCAAATCTTTAGACAATTGTGAAGAAAAAACAGATAAAAACACATTTGAAAAACTTAAAAAACTTATACGTAGTTTGGCTTAATTTTGTTTATTAGAGGTGTAAATGGCAAAAGAAAGAGGAAAAGAATGGGAAGAATATGATAACGCGGTGCGCTGGATGACAATAACATTTGCCATATCAGTAGCAGTAACTATTGCATTTCTTTATTTATCGCCAATAATTGCTTTTTTTATGCAAAATGGCATATCTAAAAAAAGCGTGGAAGTTGCGGGAATATTCTTGAAAAAATCCTTAGGGGACTTCGGATACTTATGGGAATGGTATATGAGATGGTTTAGAAAAATATACCATTACAGTGGTGAGTTTAAAATAAGTTTATGGCCGCCGATTCTGCCATTTTTATCTTTTCCAATCATTTTATTGGTTGGCGGAATAAAGTGTCCATATAAATTCCAATCAAACATCCATGGTTCTGCGCATATTGCAACATTAAGAGATATTGAAAATATGCCTTTGCTAGGATTTGACGGCTTTTGTATGGTAGTCGGAAAATTCCAAGGTAAAATGCTGAAATTGAAAGAAACTTTGTCAACTTTGTGCTGCGCACCTCCGGGAACCGGTAAAACGGCCGGAGTCGTAATTCCAACAATATTTAATTCGGAAGGCCTGAGTATTATCGTGAACGACCCGAAGCCTGAGTTGTGCTACCAAACAACGGGAGCAAGAAGCAAAGTAGGTCCGGTATTCGTTATTAACTGGGGTAAAGAAGATAATCCGGCAACAGGCGAATACTATCCGAGTTGGAACCCTCTGTCACCGGGAGCATTGCCAAAACCTGGTCCGGATAGAGATTTGTATGTTGACTCAATGTGCAATACGTTAGTGGAAGATCCAAAAGGTGGTGCAGACCCTCACTGGTCAAAAACCGGACGTAGTGCATTGTGTGGATTTATTCACTTTATCTCATCAAAATGCGAACGAGCCCTGGCCAATGAGCGCTTTATTCAAAAAATATATGAAGGCTCCATGACTGCAGAAGACAAAGCCGAGCTAATGCAATACTATGATGACATGAGTATTGGTGGTTTGCGAGCAAATGCGGCACGTGCAATCCAAGATTTGCAAAATGGTAATTTGACTATAGAAAATTATTTGCCGATAGGAACATGGAATTTATTACCAGATAAATGGGTAAATCATGAACCATGTATGGCGATGATTTTGGAATGGATTACCTCCTCACAAATTGAGCAAGCAAACGAGATTAAACGCCGTTTGGAAGAAGGTGACCAAATGGCCGCAATGGCAGACCCAATGCGTGATTTGCTGGATGCTGCGGTGGAAGAAGCGAATAACTATGGCTACTCACGTCGTTGCGTAACAGAATTGAGTGCCTTGAGCGCGATGCCGGATAAAGAGCGTGGCTCAGTTATGTCAACAGGTTTAACGGGTATCGGTATCTTTAAGAACTCTGCGGTGGTAGCGAGAACAAGTTTTTCCGATATTCAATTTAAGGATTTGCGCGGAATGAAAGACCCTGTAACCGGAGAGTGGAAACCTATTTCCGTATATCTGTCTGTTAACCAAACCGATGCGCAAGCCTTAAACCCGATTAGTGCAACATTCGTGGATTTAATTAGTGCATACTTAATTTCCAATCCGCCGAATTCGGTACACCCGACCGATGGCAAGATGGGGCCATTTCCTGCTTTGTTCGTACTCGACGAGTTTCCGCAAATGCCGAAGTTGAAAGCGGTTATTGACGGTCCTGCGGTAGGACGTGGTCAAAAAGTATCTTATTTGCTGATTGGACAAGACTTAGGCCAAATTTCCGGTAAATATGGAAAGGATGACCTGGAAACTGTGATTTCAACAACGGCATGCAAGGTGATTTTGTCCCAAAACAATGAACAGACAGCTCAACGTTTCTCCAAAATGATTGGTAACAAAACGGTACAAACAACGTCATACAGTAGACAAGAAGGAAGTTTGGCCAAAGAGTACAATCCGTTTGCTAAAAACGTAAGTTATCAGCTGCAAGGCGTTTCAGCCATAAGTGCGAATGACTTGTTAAGTTTGCCGATGCTGAAACAAGTTGTCCTGATGCAAGGCTCTATTGATACACCGATTATGGCAGATGCTCCTCGTTTCTATCTGGATAAAAAAATGTTGGCAATGTCTAAATTACCGCATTCACCATGGGTTCCGGATTGGATTGTGGCCCAAAGAACAGATGAAAATGAAGATATCTTGTCAAAATTAGGTATAGATTATGATCCTAACGCAGAAGAAGAGGAAGGTTTTGAAGAAGACGAAGCGTAAATCTTCCGCAATGGAGGCAAAAAGTTTTTCTCTATTGTCCTCAATCAAGAGCAGTACGAAGTTCGTACTGCTCTATAAAAGGACTTTTATTCTTTGGACTTTAGTCAATTTTGCTTTTCTTTATGCTTTTTCTTTAATTCCAAATGGGTGGACAAATTCTCTAAGTATTTTATGGTTGGTAGGATATTATGTTTATTGGTGCATCTTTATCCGCCATATTCAGCAACATCCGCCATATTTCTCCCTCATAAGGATTTTTAATGGCTTGATACCAGCCAGTAAGATAATGTTTATAAACATCAGCATTTATTTAGTTTTGGTTGTTGCTCCATATATTCCTTTGTTTATGGGGTTTAGGGATAAATACCTGGAATTTTTTGAAAATTATATGGAAATTTTACAAAGCCACGATTCTCTGCTAGGCAAAACATTATTCTACATTTTAATGCTGTTGCTGTCGCCATATACAATAAGCCGTCCTTATTTAGCATGGTTGTCATCAGTTATAGGCAAAAGCCGCTCAATTTTTGATGCCTATAAAAAGACCCAAGGGAATTATTGGAATTTTGTTGGATGCGGTTTGTTTATGAGCAGTTTATGCATACTTTCATACGCAATAGATTTGTCCTTTAAAATAAATAGCCATATATACGTTATTTCCGTGTTAGCCATATTTTTCAATGTTATGTTTGTTGACATATACAAGGTATTTTATAAGCGCAAACGTGCTCCAAAAATATAAAAATTTTAACTATGAAATAATCTTAATAAAGTCATCTTCAGATATAATTTTAACACCTAATTCTTGTGCTTTAGACAATTTAGAACCAGCATTTTCCCCCGCAACAACATAATCTGTGTGAGCAGAAACAGATCCGGCCACTTTTGCCCCAAAGGCAAGCGCTTTACTTTTTGCTTCACTTCTTGTAAGCGAAGTTAATGTTCCGGTAAACACAATAGTCTTTCCAAATATCTCGGAATTTGTATTTGTTAAAGGTTCAAAATCCTCGATATGAACAACTTTGAGCAGCTCTTGAATAATAAAAATATTATGCTGTTCTTTGAAAAATTCCACAATATCTTTCGCCATAGCCGGTCCGACACCATCAATACTAATTAGCAATTGCAAATCTTGCTGAATCATAGCATCCATAAAAGCTTTGAAAGAGTGATAGTGACGAGCAATAAGGTATGCTGTAGCCGCACCAACTTGGCGGATACCCAGCGCATAAATAAATTTTTGCAAACTGATATTTTTGCTTCTTTCTATTGCTTCAAACAATTTTTTAACAGATTTATGTCCCCAACCTTCACGTTTTTCTAAATCAAGAGAAGGTGTAGAAGAAAACAAATCAGAAGGCTGATTTCTTTGTTCTAAAGTAAAGATATCAAAAGGATTTTTAATAATTCCCTCTTTATAAAAATCTTCAATAACCTTATCTCCCAGACCATCGATATTAAAAGCTTCACGAGAAACAAAATGTTTTAGGCGCTCAACAGCTTGTGCGGGGCAAGAAAGACCACCTGTACAACGTCTAACCGCCTCATCTTCTTCCCGAATAGCGTGAGCCCCACATTCAGGGCAAAAATGAGGAAACTGAAACTCAGGCAAATCTTCTGTTCTTTTTTCTTTTAAAACAGAAACAATCTGCGGAATAACATCACCGGCGCGTTGAATAACAACCATATCGCCAATACGTATATCTTTACGCTTAATTTCATCTTCGTTGTGCAGAGTGGCGTGCGAAACCAGAACACCGCCAACGTTAACCGGTTCCAAATCGGCAACAGGAGTAAGAGCACCGGTTCGTCCCACTTGAACGCGAATATTATTTAGTTTTGTAATCGCTTGTTCCGCCGGAAACTTATGAGCAATAGCCCAGCGAGGAGTTCTTGTCAAAAAGCCTAGTCTTCTCTGTAACTCTAAATCGTTAACCTTATAAACAATACCATCAATATCATAAGGAAGAGAAGCGCGATTCATCATCAAAGAATTGAAACTGTCCATGAGCTCAGCATCATTGTGGCACACTTTATTGTATGGGTTAACCGGAAAACCGAGGGACTTAACATAATCTAGAAATTCTACTTGACTCTTCCAGCGTATATCAGAAACCTCCCCCCATGTATAAACAAGAAAACTTAAATTTCTTTCTTGAGTAATTTTTGCATCAAGTTGCCGAAGAGAGCCTGCCGCAGCATTACGTGGGTTCGCAAAAGTTTTTTTATGTTCGGCTTCATTTTTGGTATTAAGAGCAAGAAAATCTGCTTTAGACATAAACACTTCCCCTCGAACTTCAAAGCGCTCCGGTACATCTTTTTCAATATAGAGAGGAAAACCTTTAATAACCTTCAAATTTTCTGTAATATCTTCACCGATTTTACCGTCACCTCGTGTAGCCCCTCTTGCAAAAATACCATTGATATAAAGGGCAGAAAAGGACAGCCCATCCATTTTCGGTTCAGACGTAAACACAATATCATCACTACTATTTAGAAAGCGTTTTACCCCAAGAATAAAATCTTTTAATTCCTCTTGGGAAAAAATATCAGCCAGAGAAAGCATCGGAACTTTCAATTCAACTTTCTTAAACTCACTTTTAACCAGGGCACCTATGCGTTTAGAAGGGCTATCTGCACGTACGAGCTGAGGAAACTTTGCCTCTAATGCATCATTTAAACGCCGTAATTTATCATAAGATGCATCATCTAAATAAGGTTCATCATTTTGATAATAAGCAATATCCGCCTTTTCAATTTCTTTAGCAAGAAATTCCAATTGATGAGCTGCATCTTCCTCTGTAATATTTTTGATATCAAACATCCTCTAAACTCCAAACCGATTCTCTATAAGTATAGAAAATCTATTGACAGATTGCCACAGAACAATATAGAATACCCCCAAAATGTTTAAAAGGAACAACAAGATGCTGCAATCAATAGCAACAAAACAGATGAAAATAAAACGTCAGGAGCGTATCCCGTCGTTTGAGTAAGTCTGTGTTTCAAATTAAACAAGATGGATAAATGGCGGGGTATTACCCCGCATTTTTTATGGAAAAAGAAGATGAGTTCAGAAATAAAGAAATATGAAGTTAATGGTAAAAATATTTGGGTAGGTAAGCTTAATAAAATTGATAATATCAAACAAGAAAAAGCCATTAATTTCTACATTCGCCCATTAAATCGTGCAGATGCTGAGCAAATGGGAAAATTATCTGAAAACATTTACGAACATTTAAAAAGTGGAGAAGAATGTTTTATCCATAAGCACACAAAAGAATATTTTTATGAAGTGTTTGAAAATCCGCAAATTCGGTATATTGGCGTATTTGTCGGAAATAGCTTAATTGGGATGTCATATTTGCGAATTTGTCAAAGCAAAAGTGAATTACAAGAGGAGTTGCCAAATTGCAAATATGATTTTTTTCATAGCAAGAGGAATTATGGAAAAAATAAAATAGGCTCAATGGGTGGGGATTCTGTTCTGCCGATTTATCGTGGTAATTCTTTAAATACGGTAATGATAAACTATCGTTTGGATTTGGCTCAAAAATTAGGATGCACAGATTGTACTTCAATAGTAGATAGAAAAAATCGTTGGAATATGGCACCTTATTTTGCCAGCAGATTTAATCTTTTTGAGACAGCTACGGATCCCTCTGATGGCGGAAAAATATCACTCTTGCATAAGCCGATAGATAAGGAAAGCGTTTTATCGTGTTTTAAGCCTAAGATATCAATTCCTTTTGAGCGTTTAGAAATGATTGATTATATGATATCAAAAGGCTTTGTGGGTATAGATTTTAACAAAGAAAAAGGAGAGGTCTTATTTGCACACTCTCAATACTATATTCCAAAGGTGCAGACAATATTCAAAAATCACTCATTGTGGCAAATAAAAAGCAGATTCGGAAAAGCGCTATAAAGCTGATAAATTAGAAAAAATTTCAAAGATTTTTGTTGCGAAGTATAATAAATATAACTATTATATAAAAAGTAACATTAATTTTAATTGGAGGCAACCATAGCTACAGAAAATACCAATGCGCCAGTACGTGAAAGTGACGGACCACGCATAAATCGTGAAATAAAATCAAAAGAAGTTCGTTTAATCAATTATAATGGAGAAAATTTAGGTGTCGTTTCAATTACAGAAGCCTTAAAGATAGCTCAAGAAGTAGGGCTTGATTTGATTGAAATTTCTCCTCAAGTAACGCCACCTGTCTGCAAAGTATTAGATTACGGCAAGTATAAATACGAGATGCAAAAAAAGAAAAACGAGGCGAAAAAGAATCAAAAAGTTGTAAATATCAAAGAGTTAAAGTTACGCCCGATGATTGATACTCACGACTATGAGGTGAAGGTAAAGCAAGCAAAGAAATTCTTGGAACAAGGAGATAAAGTTAAGTTTACTATGCGCTACAAAGGTCGTGAAATGAGCGCCAACGATATGGGAAAAGAAATTCTCAATAGGTTGGTAGAAGATTTGGAAGGGATTGGTAAAGTAGATTCTGCACCAAAATTAGAAGGGAAGCAGATGTTTATGATAGTATCTCCGGCATAATAAGTTGGATAAGCGATAAAGAAGGGAGGTAAATCCTCCCTTTATTTATGTTCTGCGTGATAATCAATGTGGCAATTTTTACAAAGCATTAAACAATTTTCTATAATTGTTTCACCTCCGTCGGCAAAAGCCTTTTTATGATGTCCTTCTAATTCTTTTAAAGCAAAAGCTCTACCACACCGAGCACATTTACCCTTTTGGTGGTCATAAGCTTGTTTTTGTTGTCGGTCACTAAAAGCCCGATGCCAAATTAATGTTCTGTCACCAGAGAGGCAATATTCGTAAAATCCTTTTTTCTTCAAACCGTCAGGGTCAACCTCATACAAGTCATATAAACGTTTGAGTTCCTTTTCAATTTCTATTGGGTTAATATTCTTTTCCTTATACTTGTTATACAAAATTCCCCACTCCAAACCTTTCATATCAGAACGATAGACATTAAAAGTATGTTTTACCCAATTAATAGTATTTGTAAAATATTGTATAAGCTCATTTGCATCATTGTCAAAACGGTGTTTACTCATATAATCTTTAATTTGAGGATATTCCGAGGTTTCTGCATTAATACGCCATTTTAGCGCCAATTCAAGTAGTAATTGGCGGTTGGCTTTTTCACCCAAACCACCCATATCGCCTAAAACTTTATCCGCCGAAAGGCTTAGCAAGGTTTTTCGGTCATCATTGTCGTAATAAGACATATTTATAGCCTCGTTATTTTGCCGTTTGGAGAAAAAATGTTTTGCAGAAGTCAGCCATTTTCCGGTATAGTTAGCATTAAGCAACTCTTGGTCAGTCATCTGTTTTCCGGCTATATTAATAGTGTGAAACCAATCCAGTTTTTCGTCATCTGAGCCTTCACAAACATAAACCTGTAAGCGATAATCCAGTATTTCTTTTTGTTTTTCCGCGGATAAGCCTTCAAAAGTCTGAGTATTCCGCCCGTTAAAGTCTATGGCGACCGGATTCCCGTTTCCGTCATCGTTGGTTATAAACTGGCAGATAGAAATAAGCCGTTGCTGTCCGTCAATAACTTCAAATGTTCCGTTCGGATTAACCGCCCAATACATACTATTCAACGGCATATTGTTATAAACGGACAACATAACCCTATCTCGGTCATCAGGATTATAAACAAAAGCCCGCTGATAAGCTGGTCGGATATTAAGTTTTCCGCCATAAGCAACCACGCCTTTTTCGCCGCTGTCTTGATAACCGTTTACCAAATCCCCGATTCGGATATCCGGTTGTGATGTTTTCATAGTCATATTATTTTTTCCTTTTAATTAGTATGCGTTTAAATGTAGGTTGAGCTCCTCCCTGATTACTATAATAGACAAGACTTGTCATATTAGCGGTATAGTGTCCTCGTCCTCCTTGTTCTCGATACTTTTTCAACCATTTTTCACCTATACGTTTCACTCCAAGTTCATCGGATCCATACCTTCCGGTATAATCGGCACATCCCAAAATCTCAAATTGCTCGGGGTTATATTTATCAACAAAGGTTATCGGCACGCCCATAACCCCATCATAATCCATCGGGATATCGCTGACTTTATCAACGTTAATCGCATCATAATTATCGTATTTGGGATACGTCTTCTCAAATCCGTAATATTTCTTGCCGGTATTAATTACTTCATTTCTGCGACTGTTCTCCAAATTTGTATACCAGCTAACATTGCCAAAGTTCTTAACCGAACCGTCTGGCTTGTAAAACTGCTTAACATGATGCAGTCCGCACCAAAATTTATTTTCTTTTATTAACGGAAAAATTTCCTTATAGGTGCGGCAATTATCATTTCCGATAATCAGAAACTTTTTCTTATATTCTATCAGCTGTGCCACATATTCCCGAAATAAAGAAAATGGCGGATTCGTAATAACAATATCCGCCTGTTGCAACAGTTTGACACATTCTTCGCTCCGAAAGTCGCCGTTTCCTTTCATCGGGATTTCCGTAATATCTTCAAAGCAGGTGATTCCGTTGCCCGTATTGTCTTTATTTAAAATATACATTGTGGACGAGTCTTTGTCTTTTTCATAGTGCGTGGCGATAACTTTTTTGATTTTGAACGCCTCAAAATTATCCGCCAGATATTTCAAAAAATTGGATTTCGGCGTGCCCAGGCCGATTCCGTTATGATCATCGCAGTTGCAATAAATCACTTTGCCTTTGAAGTATTTGGCATAATTGGCCAGCTCTTTTTTGATGTCTTCGTAAGTGGTATAAAATTCATCATTCTTGGCATCTTTGGCTTTGTGTAAGCTTTGATTTCCCATGCCCTGCTCCCAACAAAAAATCGCCTTGGTGCAAAGGCGACTGGAAGTTCAAAGCTACTCACAGGAATAGTGGGCATATTGATTTAAATCAGGCATAAACAAACGCTTATCCCTTATATAAACTTATTAGCCTCCTTCCAGTCGGGAGACCAGAAGGAGTTTTTACGCCAATGGTATTGGCAACCTGTGATGAGGCTTTGAACCCTCGGGGCAGACACCAACCTGCCCTATTTCTAAGATTAAAGGATAAGAAATAAAATGCAAGAAATTTTATTCAAAGAGAAGGGAGCTCAAATATGTAAAGTTGTGCAAAAATAAAGGAAATAAACAAAATCATATAAAAAAAGAGCCGTAATTTGTACGGCTCTATAAAATGCTAAGAAACTTAAGCGTATTTCTTTGCCATAACAGATAGCGGAAGAGGCTTAATTTTATCTGCATGACCAGCTGCACCAAAAGCAACATAACGGTCAATACAAACTTTCTTCATTTCTTCAATAGCTGGTTTCAAATATTTACGAGGATCAAATTCTTTTGGATTCTCTGTAAATAATTTTCTAATAGCACCAGTAATAGCCATACGGCAGTCTGTATCAACATTAACTTTGCGAACACCAGATTTAATACCGCGAACAATTTCTTCAACCGGTACACCGAATGTCTGAGGGATAGCACCGCCATAAGCGTTAATTAAATCTTGCAATTCTTGTGGAACAGAAGATGAGCCATGCATAACCATGTGTGTATTTGGCAATTTTGCGTGAATTTTCTCAATAACATCAATAGCCAAGATATCGCCGGTAGGCTTGCGGGTAAATTTATAAGCACCGTGGGAAGTACCAACAGCAACGGCTAAAGCGTCAATATTTGTTTCAGCAACAAATTTTGCAGCTTCATCAGGATCTGTAACCAAACGTTTTTTATCAATAACGCCTTCAGCACCGTGACCATCTTCTTTGTCACCTTTACCTGTTTCCAAAGAACCGATAACACCGAGTTCACCTTCAACCGAAGCGCCAACAGCGTGAGCTCTTGCAACAACTTCTTTAGTAACGCGAACATTATATTCAAAAGAAGAAGGTGTTTTACCATCAGCTTCCAAAGAACCATCCATCATAACGGAAGAATAACCGTTAACCAAAGCAGATTGGCAAATATCAACGGAAGAACCATGGTCTTGGTGTAAACAGATTGGCAATTCTGGGAACATTTCGATTCCGGCAGCAATCATATGACGAATCATTGGATCGCCGGCAAATTTTCTAGCACCTGTAGAAGTTTGAATAATAACCGGTGCGTTAACTTCTTTAGCTGCTTCCAAAACAGCGATAATTTGTTCCATATCATTAACATTAAAAGCCGGAACACCATAGTTGTTTTCGGCAGCGTGATCCAAAATCTGACGCATAGAAACTAAAGGCATTATAATCTCCTTATAATAAATATTAAATCTCACCAATGAATATATAAATTTGCGCAATATTTGCAAGAGATTTTTGATAAAATAAAACGGAAGCGGTAAGGCGGATTTATTAAGTATAAAAAAGTCCGCCATTTAAAGCGGACTACAAGCAACAACAAATATTTTATTTTTTAAGCAACTTCTTTTTGGTTCTTGTTGAAAAGCAAAACATTATTTAATTCATGTTTAATTTCTCTATCAGAACAAATACCTGTTGCAATAACTTTATATTGATTAAGGATTACCCCGCACGAAAGTTTCTTTTTAGTAGAGCATAGCCCGCCGGCAATTTTCTTAGCACCGGCTTTGGCAAAAGCGTTTCTTTTAGTCTCGTTATTAATTGTAGCCTTAATCATAATTTATTTCCTTTCTTATTATTGACATAATAAATGACAGGAAGATTTATTTTTGTCAATAATTATTTTTACAAATAGAGTAAAAAATATCTACACATAAATATATATCAGCAAAGTCTTAAATTAAAGTAAAGAAAAAAGATATATTTTGTCTAAATGGTGGATAAAACAGGGGATAAATACCGGTAGGTGTCATATAAAACAAAAGCCTGCAATTAAAGCAGGCCTTTAAGTGGCGGAGTGTACAGGACTCGAACCTGTGCATCCTTATTCGGGATGACGGATTAGCAATCCGCTGCATTACCGCTCTGCCAACACTCCGTAACTTAAGAACATTTACATTAAGTTTTCGGTAACGTCAACACATTTTTTAAGAATTTGAGCAAATTATCAGAAATGCACAGATTTCATTTATTTACTGCATTTTAAATAAATTGCGGTATATTATGCGCAGTAAATTTCAATGGAGAAAGAATATGAACCAGGAATATGAGTACATAGCGACTTTAAGTCCGGAAGAAAAAAGAATTTTTGTAGAGAGCTTCTGCTGTATGGTATGCTCAGATAAAAAAGTAGCAAAAGAGGAAATAGATTTTTTAAAAAATATCGGAAAGATGTATGAAATTCCGGAAGCAGAAATTGTAAATATAATGAAAAATCTAAACAAAGAAGAGATTTTAGCCAAAGTAAGCAAAATAACCGAACGCAAAAAAGCTCTACAGTTGGTAAAAGAACTCTGCTTTTTAGCAAATTCAGACAGTGGTTTGGATGATGAAGAAATAGATTTTATTATAGACATTGCAGAACGTTTGAATGTTGAAAACGAAAAAATCAAACAAATCAACAAATGGGTATTAGATAAGTTAGTTTTATTAAAAACCGGCGATATCATTTTAGAAAACGAATAATATCCGTTTAAAGCACAGATAAGGAGTCGCAAGTAATAGCGGCTCTTTTTTTTGCATATAATTTTCTTTTGCAAACAAATATAAAGTATGTTAAGATACATAAAAGCAAACAAAGAAAGTGCAACAATGGCGGAGAATGGGCAAATACAAGAATTATATCGGATAATAAACCGAGCCGTTTCACGCTGCACAAATCACGAAAACACCCCCGTAAACACAGAAATTTCTATCTATCAGAGCAAAATAGCTCATCATAAAAAGCATGATGGGCAATTAAGCATTTTTGCCGACGATTCGCAATTATATACCGAAACCGCAAAAGCGGCAGATTTTTGTGATTGTTTGGAAGAATATCGCCAATCTGTAGATTTATATGCGAGCAATGCGCACAATTTAAGCGAACATCGCTATCGGAAATTACTAAAAGGGATAGAGCACTTTCGTCCGCAGATATACTCGGAGAATATGTATCTTCTAAAGGCGCTGGAATATAATTGTAAGCGTCAGTTGCCGGAATATCACGATAAAATGTTGCTGGAGGAGTATAATCGCCAAGCCCTGCGCATTCGGGATATGAAAAAAGGATATGACCGCCTGCGCCGCCAAAATCAAAAGGCATCTAAAGATTATGAAAAGGACGCGTTGTATTTTTTTAAAGAAGTGATGAACAACGAGGAATTGAGAAGAATAAAAGGCTGTGCGGAAAAATTGTCGTTGTATGAAAATTGTTTAAACATTGTGGATTGTTTACCTGCTGAAAAATACAATCGCAGTGCTAAATTTAAGCTAAAAAAGAATTTTAATTATGCCATACGCATAACTGCCACCGCTTTGAGTAGAGAAGCAAATAATGCGGAGCAAGCCAAACGATATGAAGATATTTCTAAAAAAGCGGAGTATGAAGAAAATCGTTATGCAAAAGCGATGGAACGCGTAAGAGAGTTCTCAGAAAAGCCTCAAAGATATAAAAGTAGAGCTTTATCCATAGAAGCACGAAACAAACGTGCAAAAGAAGAGTGGGATTATCGCTAGAATAAATCAAAAAGATTCGCGGATAAAAAACTGATAAAAAGCCTAAATAGAGCATAAAAAAAAGGGTTCCAAGCAAATGCTTGGGACCCTTATCTTAGTGCAGCACCGCTGTGCTTAGAACGGAATAGCGCTACCTTCAGCAATCGCTTCATCGCGATTGAACTTGATCCAATAGTCGTATTCAGCAGTTCTCTTTTCGCTCAGACCGAAGTCTTCGCAAGAAAATTCTGCAGAAATGATAATCGGGTACCGGAGGTACTCTACGCCATTCTCAACGGCAGAGCGTGAGCTCTGTCTGTCTTCTGCTTCTTCCCAAGGGCGGTCAATCCAAAGACCTGACTCACCGTCGTAGCGGTAAGTCTCATCTTTGTGGTGTTTAGATTCATACCCGCGAGGGTAAACCGTAATCACCACCGGCTTCAGTTGGATTTGTCCCAACTTTTCGTCGGTAAAGAAACCGGCGAAGTTATTGCAAGAAGCGATTGGGTCAAAAGAGTCCGCCTCGCAAGTTGAAGAAACGTAGTTGAAGTGGGCGGCCTTTTCTTCGCGAACTACGGTCCAACCACCTTCTTCACAGAAGGTAGAGTCCATTTCTACATAGCTCTGACGAGCCATGTTGTTATGGTTCGTGAACTCTTTTTGGTATGCCTTATACCCCTTGCTAAATGCAAGGTTAATAGCACGCCACTCAGCGCTCTGAGTGTCAGAAAAATTATAGGAGCGAAGGCTGTCAGAATAGGCAGTCTTTCCCATATACACCGCTGTGTATATGTCCTTAATTTGAATATGAAAATCCACAACACCATCCTCAGACAGTGTAGTTTCATTTTTAACTAGCTCAGAGCGGCTGTAAGACCACTCTACATATTCTTCATCTTCCTCAGGAACTGAGGTGACCGGAGATTCCGCTCTGGTTTGGATTAATTCCTCGCCTGCGCAAGAAATTAATAATACATTTACACTTAACAAAATAACGACAAAGAAAAATAAATTTTTTCTCATGTCTTGACGCGCTCCTCAAGATGTTTCCATCTGTCTACTCACGCGTTATAATTAAAATAGCATTTGGCTATTGGGGGCAAGTTCATTAAAATTTTCAATCGGTTAACCTGAGGTACTGTTCTTCGCTCACGGTGTTATGTCGTAATAATAAAAAAACTTCGATTGATAAATTTTACAAACTGCTGATCCGGTACTTCCAAATGCGTTGTTAATATTCAATTTTATTAAGTGAACTACGCCGCACTAAGAGAATTTTTACAATAATAAAAATAAAACTTAGAAAACAGAATAATTCACTTTAGAACTTTAATATACCACATTTTTTACCTCACGTCAAGCCTTTGTCGATTCGTTTTTTAGAGTCGTCTGCGGGGTAATATTTTGAAAATAAATAAAAAGCCCGAAGTTTTGCGCTTCGGGCTTTGTCTTAATAAGCTTGTTTTATTAAGCAGATTTAGCTTCATCTTCGGCAATGTAATCATCATCCGAATCATAGCTTTGAACGTGCCAAATCTTCTCAGCATATTCTCTAACCGCGCGGTCGCTAGAAAAATAGCCAACTCTTGCCACGTTATAAATAGCTTTTTTCGCCCATTCTTCTTTGTTAAGATAAGCTTTTTCAGCCTCTTTCATCGCTTTGTCAAAGGCTTCCAAATCCGCCAAAACAAAGAAGTAGTCGCGGTTAAGCAATTCATCAAAAATCGGCTTAAACAAAGACGGCGCATCTTTTTCACAAAACAGATTAGAAGTTAATGTGTTCAAAATACGCTTAACATATTCCGACTCTTCATAAATTTTGCGTGGATTATAGGTCGGGCGCATTTCTTGAATCTCGTTTTCGCGCAATCCAAAGAGGAAGAAATTATCTTCGCCAACGGCTTCACGAATTTCAATATTAGCACCGTCGTATGTACCAACAGTCAAAGCGCCGTTTAAGGCAAATTTCATATTACCCGTACCGGAAGCTTCAAAACCTGCGGTGGAAATCTGCAAGCTGACATCAGCCGCCGGAATAAGAATTTCCGCCAAAGAAACCTTATAATCCGGAACAAATACCACTTTCAGCGAGTCGCCGACTTTCGGGTCATTATTAACGACGTTTGCCACGTTGTTAATCAATTTGATGATTAACTTAGCAAAGGTATATGACGGCGCAGCTTTACCGGCAAAAATATATGTTTTTGGGCAAATCGGACGAACATTGTCGCGCACAATTGCCAAATAATCGCCGATAACCTGCAAAATGGCCATAAGCTGACGCTTATATTCATGAATACGCTTTGCTTGAATAACAAACATACTATTGGTCGTAACGGCAACATTTGTCTTTTTAAAGATTTCATGACGCAGTAATTCTTTGTTGATTTTCTTAATTTTGCTAAACCGTTTAACAAAATCAGCATCGTTGGCATAATCAGCAATCTTGGTCAACAAATCTAGGTTAGAAATCCAGTCTTTTCCGATTTTATCAGAAATCAAGTTAGACAGATTCGTATTTGCGTGCAATAACCAACGTCTTGGCGTAATACCATTTGTAATGTTAATAAATTTCTCCGGCCATAATTCATAAAATTCAGGCACAAGCGAGGTCTTAATCAGCTCAGAGTGGATTTTTGCCACACCGTTAACAGAGAATGAGCCGACAATAGACAAGTTAGCCATACGGATGATTTGTGCATCACCGTCACCGGAAACAATAGAAACTTTAGCTAATTTCTCACTGGTCTCGCCAAATTTAGTCTTTGCAAATTCAATAAACCGACGGTTAATTTCATAAATAATCTGCAAATGTCTCGGCAACATATGCTTAAAATATTTAACCGGCCATGTTTCCAGAGCTTCCGGCAACAAGGTGTGGTTTGTATAAGCAAAGATTTTTGTAACAATGTTCCAAGAAGTTTCCCATTCTTGTCCATAAACATCAATCAAGAGTCTCATCATTTCAACAATAGCCAAAGCCGGGTGCGTATCGTTTAGTTGGATACAAATAGCGTCAGGCAATTTGTCAAAGTCGTTACTCTTCTCCAAAAATCTTCTGAAAATATCTTGAATAGCGCAAGAAACGAAGAAATATTGTTGAGAAAGACGAAGTGCTTTACCGGATTCTAAAGCATCAGAAGGATAAAGAACTTTAGAAATAGCTTCTGTTTTGATTTTATCTTCCACTGCTTCAATATAGCCGCCGTTGTTGAAAATATCTATGTCAAATTCATCATCGGTTTTAGCCGAGAACAAACGTAAATAGTTAACGGCTTTCCCGTCATATCCGACAACCGGAAAGTCATACGGAACGCCATAAAGCGTTTGAGTATTCGCCCAAACATACGTATCTCTGCCGTTTGCATCTTTATATGTTTCAACATTACCAAACATTGGAACGGTAACTTGTCTGTCTGGTCTTGCTAGTTCCCAAGGTGAAAAATCAGAAAACCAGTCATCAGCCTGTTCAACTTGCCAACCATTTTCAAATTTTTGCTTAAACAAGCCGAATTGATAATTTATACCATATCCAAACCCAGGCAATCCCAAAGAAGCCATAGAGTCCAAATAACAAGCAGCCAAACGACCTAAACCGCCGTTACCTAACGCCGGGTCATATTCTGTATCAAAAATTTCTTCTAATGAAATATCCGGAAAACCATCAATCTTGATATCTTTTAATAAATCATACAAACCAAGGTTATGTAAATTATTTTCCAAAGAGCGCCCAATCAAATATTCAATAGACAGGTAATAAACTCTCTTGGCAGATTTCTCATTATAACGAGCCATGGTTTTATACATTTCATCCATAGCAAATTCTCTAACTGCCAAAGAGATAGCATAAAGGGCCTCTTCTTTTGTAACTTCGCAAGTTCTCTTACCGATGAAATATTTAATATAATGCTCAATAGAAAGTTTCAATCTAGCCTTTCTCATCTCATCGCTAATTTCTAATTTACCTTTTCTCAATACACAATCTCCCAATTAAACATACTTTACTATTCACAAAACTAAGTGAAATAGTTTGAATTTTCGTTAATAATATAAGAGTATTTAGAAAAATAAAAACGGGATTGGTATTTTTTTAACAATTAAGTGTTAAAAAACACATAGATAGAAATGTAAAAAAGGGAAATTTAGATATGAAAAAGCTAAGTATTCTTGCGTTGGCTCTTACTGTTTCAACAGCGCTTTCTGCACAAGCAGACACATTGGAAACAGCCTTGGCAAAAGCCTATGAATATAATCCGGCACTAAAAGCAGCGCGTGCGGCAACGGGTGCAATAGATGAAAATGTTGCCATCGCAAAATCAGGATATCGTCCCACATTAACCATTGATGGAGGTTATAGCGATTCTAAAATCAATACAAACAGAAGTGAACATGGTACGGCACAACGCCCGATAGATGGATATGAAAGAAGTTTGGCCGCAACAATTTCACAACCTATTTTTAGTGGGTTTCAAACCGTAAATTCTGTGAGCTCAGCCAAAAGTTCCGTAAAAGCAGCTCAAGCAAGTTTAATGTCCACCGAGCAAAGTTTGTTATTGAGTGCTGCTACGGCATATTTAAATGTTCTTCGTGATGAAGCTATTGTTAGACTTCAAAAAAACAATGAAAAATTGCTCAAAAAAGAATTAGAAGAAACCCGTGAACGCTTTAAGGTTGGGGAAGTAACCACAACAGACGTATCACAAGCCGAAGCAAGTTATGCCTCAGCTCAATCACAGAGAATTTCTGCGGAAGGAGATTTAGAAGCATCTAAAGCTATATATAAACAAATTATTGGTGAAGAACCCAAAGAAACAAAAGATCCAAAAGAAATAGAAAAGATGTTTCCGAAAAGTATAGAAGAAGCATTGGAATATGCAAAGACGCATAACTATGACTTAAATGCCGCAAAACATACCTTAAAAGCAAAGAAATATGATGTTAAAACAAGTCAAGGCGAGTTACTGCCGTCTATCAACGCGTATGCATCGGCCGGTCGTTTGAAAAGTCAAGATTATACAATGGATAAAAATCCAACCGATAATTCAGTAGAATTAGGAGTAAACTTCTCGATTCCTTTATATAATGCCGGTTCCAGCCGTGCCAAGATTCGTCAAAGCAAATATTATCGTTGGCAAGCTCAAGAAGATGTGCTGAACACGCAAGACGCTTTGCATGCGGATATAACAAGCTATTGGGAATATTTAAGTGCAAACAAGGCTAAAATTAAATCTGTAAAGGCTCAAATTAAAGCATACCAAGTAGCCTTAAATGGTGTTCGTGAAGAAGAAGCCCTGGGTAATAGAACGGTATTAGACGTATTGAATCAATACCAATACTTGCTTGATTCTGAAGTTGAAGAAGTAACCACACGTCATGATTACTATGTATCAGGCCTGCAATTACTTCAAGCAATGGGCAAGTTGACAGCCGCAGATTTGAAATTAGATGTTGATTTATATGATGCAGATGCTAAATATAAAGAAACATCAGGAAAGTGGTTGTCAACAAGTATTGATAAAGAGTAGGATATTAAATGTCTGAACAAAAAAAAATTGATAATGTAACAGAGATTGTTCGCCAAAGTGTTATAGATGCAAAGAGCAAAAGACACTGTGTGCGTGATTATACAGGAGAAGTTTTTGAACTAACTTCTGATATGCGCATACAAGGGCATAGTTTTGATAAAAATGAAACATCAGAACTAGCCGGTGTAGCCGAGTGTATCTTACGAAAATATGCGAAACTTCTTTGTGTAACAAGGTAAAATAGAGCAGGTTTTATACCTGCTTTATTTTTTAGTCGCAGACCCGAGCAATTGTTAAAGTGTCAACGGATTTGGCTCCTGCTTTTTTTAATATTTTAGCGCATTCTTTTAAGGTTGAGCCTGTTGTAAAAACATCATCAACTAAAACGATTCGCTTATCTTTTATCATTTCAGGAAGAACAACTTCAAATGCACCACGCACGTTATGTAGTCGCTGCTTCCCGTTACAAGAAACTTGAGGACGAGTGTGTCTGACTTTTTTGAGTGCCTTATAGTTGGCAGGAATATGCGTAAGTTTAGATAAAGCATCACAAAGAACAGCAGATTGATTGTATTTTCGTTTTAATAAGCGTGAAAAATGTAAAGGTACGGGGATGATTAAATCAACTCCGTTATCAAAAATATCTTTGCCCGCTAAAAGTAACCAATTAGCTAATAAATATTTATTTTCCAGATGATCAAAAAACTTAAAATCTAAAATCAATTTTTTTGAATTTTCATCATACACAACTGCAGAACGGCATAACCTGAAAGGTAACCTCTTATGAAGGCAATCAGGGCAAAGCAAATCGCTATTAGACATAGAAATATCAAAAGGTTTACCACAACGTTGGCAAAAGGGGAAACTAATAAAATTAATATGAGAAAAACACTCAGAACAAAGTGAATTGTCTGAAGAAACTTCCTTCCCACAGATAAGGCACCTCGGCGGTAAAATAAGATTAAAAATAGATTTTAACCATCCAATCATAAGCGCGCGAGTTCATCTTTAAGCGATTGAATATTATCAACAACAATCATACCGGATTGTTTCAAAATTCTTTTTTTATCAGCAGCAGAAGTAATGCCTCTGCAAATAATTTCAGGGGCGAGTCCTTTATTGTCAGATAAAGGTGTTGGGTCATCAAGAATAAGGGCAAGAGTAGGCTTTTTTGCTTTTAATTGCGCATAAAAGTCTGCAGCTTCCGTTTCATAATTACCACCGATTCCTCCAATTAAAATAATGGCCTTTGTATCTTTATCATCATTAAATTTTTTAATAATATCAACGAAACTTGTCCCAATAATAAAGTCATCACCTAATCCGACAACAGTAGATTCGCCAATACCAATTTTATTGATTTCTAAAACAACCTCATAAGTGAGAGTTGATGAACGAGAAATAATACCCACATGACCGCTCTTATGAATATTATCTGGAAAGATGCCCATATAAGCCTCTTCCGGTGTAATAATGCCCGGAGTATTGGGGCCAATAAGGGTGGTGGATGAATTTAAGAGCTCGTGCTTAATTTCCATCATATCACGCACAGGAATTCCAGAAGTAATCACAACAACCAAATCAAGGTCGGCCCGAATAGCTTCCAGAATGGCTGATTTTGCATATTTTGCCGGTACAAAAACAATAGAGGCAGTAGCTCCTGTTTTTTCTTGAGCTTCTTTAACAGTACCAAAAAGTGGCAAGCCTAAATAGGATGTTTCAGTTTTATTAGGAGCAACACCGGCAACAATATTTGTCCCATACTTAATTGCACGTTGCACGTGGAAAGAGGCTTGCGCGCCAGTAATACCTTGTACTAAAACCTTTGTATGTTTATCAATAAGAACAGACATTACAAGTCCTCCGCAATAGCTTCTTTTAAGAGTAGCAGACCTTGAGTGGTATCTTCTGCAATAGAAAGAGGCAGCCCCGATTTCTTTAAGATATCTGTAGCTTCATCTTTATTAGTTCCTTCAAAACGAGCAACCAAAGGAATATTTAGCCCCAAGTCATCAGCAACGGTAATAATTCCGTCAGCAATAAGGTTGCAACGAGAAAAACCACCAAGAATATTGATAAAAATGCCATCAACACGCGGATTCGTCATAATAAGCTTAATACTTGCCGAAATTTTATCTCTATCAACGCCACCTTTCAAATTAAGAAAGCAAGCAGTGTTGATCCCCATATTTTTCGCCTGATTAATTGTGTTTAATGCGACACCATCACCATTAACAATAATTCCCATTCCGCTTTCCAACTCTTTGTATTGAAAACCGTATTTTGCAGCGATAAGTTCTCTTTCTTCGATTTCGGAATCATCAAAAAGTTTTTGGATTTCCGGATGTCTGTATAAGGCGTTTTCATCAAAAACAATTTTAGCATCAAGCGCCCAAATATTACCAAATTTATTGATACCGATAGGATTAATTTCAAGCAGTGTAGCATCATAAGTATAAAAGAGTTTAAGCATCCTATTCAAGAATGTTTTCAATTCGGATAATTCAATTTGCATATTCATAAAAGAAACTATTTCTTTAAGTTGCTCAGACTTAATCTCTTTCTGTAGGCCTAAGTTAATCTTAAGTATAGTTTCAGGAGATTCTATGGCAAGCTGTACAATATCATCATCGTCTTTATCTGAAACAGGCGCAACAAGTAAAACGATTGATGCAGAAACCCAATCAACCACAAGTCCAAGATAGAACTTTCGAATAGTTTTAATATATTCTTCCACATAAACTCTGCTGACCAAACGTCCTCTGGCGCCGGTTTGATTTGTCACAAGCAGATTCTCAAGCATCTCGTCGGCATTATCATAAACTTCATCTAATGTTTTGGATAAACGAATTCCGCCTTTTCTGCCGGCACGTTTATCAGAAAATTTACCAATGTCACGCGAACCGGCTTGAATTTGTGCTTTAACAACCCAAGGACCAAATTCAGAAACAGTTTCTGCGGCAAGTTTAGCTTCAGTAGGAGTATACGCAACAAGTCCGTTTGGAACGTTGATCCCGAATTGCTTAAAGATTTTCTTCGCTTGGTACTCGTGAATGTTCATGCTTGCCCTCTAATGACTCTTTGGCATAGAATTTAATTTTATCAACCATAGAGAGCATACCACTCCGTCGATTAGGGGTAATATGTTCCCGCAACCCCATTTTATCAAAAATTTCTTCAACATCAATATCTAAAATTTCTTGTGCAGATTTATCATTGAAGATTTCTAAAACCACAGCAATGATACCGCGCACAATAATAGCATCGCTATCTCCTTGAAAGGATAGAGTAGAGTTAGAAAAGTGAGGAATGATCCATACTTGAGATTGACATCCGGAAATTTTCCATTGATCAATTTTTTGAGTGTCATCAAAATGAGGCAGCTGATTTCCGAGTTCAATAAGATATCTGTATTTGTCTTCCCAATTATCTAAAAAAGAAAAATCATCTATTAAATTTTCAATACTCATAACCAACCTCAAATCATTTCTAGCATCATCCGAGCTTCATCGCTTAATCTTTCTAAAGACCAAGCAGGCTCCCATACAACTTCAACTTCAACTTTCCCAACCCCTTCAACGCTTGCGGCGGCATCTGCAACCTGTTGCGGTAATACGCCGGCAACCGGACAACCGGGCGCTGTTAAAGACATATCTATATGGAGGTTACCATTGTCTTCTTGGTTAATTTTATAGATTAATCCTAAATCATAAACGTTAATGGGAATTTCCGGATCACAAACAGTCTTGATTGCCTCTACAATATCAAACATTTTCGCTTTTTTTGAGGATGAATCTAATTCTTTGCCGGCAAAAGCTTTATAGACAGGCAACTCGTCAACACTCATAGCATTGAGCAGTTGCGCTTCATTTTCATCAACTATTTCATTATTTTCTGTATCAGTCATTATTTCTCGTTCAAAAAAAGTCCTTTGCTTTCCGCAAAGCTGTTATAAAATCATCAATATCTTCTTTTGTTGTATAAATTCCCAGAGAAGCTCGTGCAAGCGAATTATAACCTAAAGCATTAACAAGCGGTTGCGCGCAAAAATGCCCGGTACGAATAGCAACACCCTCCTTAGCTAAAATAAAAGCCAAATCTTGCGGATGTATTCCTTCTATGGCAAAAGAAAATACACCACCTTTTTCGTTTGCAGTACCAAACAGTTTTAATCCATCAATATCAAGTAATTGCTTGGTCGTATATTTAATCAACTCCTCTTCATACTTTTCAATTTCATTAAAATCAAATTGCATCATATATTCAAGAGAAGCACCTAACCCAATTGCTTGAACAATGGCAGGGGTTCCAGCTTCAAATCGTGCCGGCGGAAGTGTAAACGTCGTCATCTCATAGCTAACATTTTCAATCATATCACCGCCATATTGGTAAGGAGGCATTTCTTTAAGCAAATCATATTTGCCGTATAAAACACCAATACCTGTTGGCCCATAGACCTTGTGCCCGGAAAAAGCTAAAAAGTCGCAATCAAATTTTTGAACATCAATTTTTTTGTGCACGGCAAACTGACAAGCATCAATAAGAACTTTTGCTCCGATTTTATGTGCTGCAGTGCAAATTTTTTCAACAGGGAATATCGTGCCCAAAACATTAGACATAGCTGTCACGGCAACAATTTTAGTGTGCTTGGATAGAGCTTTTTCAAAGTTCTCCCATATAAAGCTTCCATCTTCACCCAAATCAAAATAAACAACTCTAGCGCCTGTTTTTAAGGCCGTTTGCTGCCAGGTTACAAGATTTGCATGGTGCTCGGCACGTGATAGAAGAATTTCATCCCCTTCGTGAAGATTTTCTAATCCATATGTTGCCGCAACTAAATTGATACCCTCTGTCGCACTTCTGGTGAAAATGACAGAATCAGGAGAACTTGCGTTTATAAATTTTGCAGCAATTTTTCTTGCTTGTTCATAATTTTCTGTAGCGACTTCTGAAAGCCAGTAACTGCCACGATGAACATTAGCATATTCTTCCATATAGGCTTTTTCTAACTTTTGCATCAGTACAAATGGCTTTTGAGCAGAAGCCGCTGTATCCATATAAATATTCTTATTACCGTCAATCAAGCGGTTTAGAATAGGAAAATCTTTTCTGACAATATGAGCATCAAACATTTTACACCTCAAAAAATTAGAGATAAGATAAATCCTATCTCTAATTTTTTCAACTTTAAATCAATGGAATAATAAATTTATTCAAGAATCATCGCCGTAAGCTCAGCTTCAGAAGCAACTTGTCCGTCAACCATACAAGTGCCTTTGAATACAAAAATATTTCTGCGGGCTTTAACTTTTTCAACATGCATTCTCAGTTGATCACCAGGTTTAACTTGCTTTCTGAATTTAACACCGTCAACAGCCATAAAAAGCACATTACGCTTAGAAGCAGCATAGTTTTCGTCTTGAGAAATAACAACAGCACCTGCAGTTTGAGCCATAGCTTCAATTTGAAGAACACCAGGCATAACCGGATTTCCTGGAAAATGTCCTTGGAAAAATTCCTCATTCATAGTAACGTTTTTAATACCAACACCTTTTTCGCCAGGAACTTCAACTTCCAAACGATCAACCAACAAGAAAGGATAACGGTGAGGAAGCATTTTCATAATTTCTTCAATTGGATAAATTTTTACATCTTCAGCCATAACAAGTCTCCTATTTTATTTTTTACTATTTTTTTGTAAAAACGCAACTTGGCGCATAAAATCTTTGAACGGAACAGTCGGTGTTCCCATAACAATAGCACCGGGCTCAATATCACGCATAACACCGGATTGAGCGCCAACCTGAGCGCCGCTACCGACGATTAAATGATCTGCAAAGCCGGTCTGTCCGCCGCAAACAACATAATCTCCAAATGTACAACTACCTGCGATACCTGTTTGTGAAACAAGAATACAGTACTTCCCGATTTTATCGTTGTGAGCAATTTGAACCAAATTATCAACGCGGCACCCATCCCCGATAATCGTATCGTCCAGAGCACCTCTGTCAACACAAGTATTAGCTCCAATTTCAACGTCATTACCGATAATAACGCGCCCGATTTGCGGAATACGCTTGTGTTGTCCATTAACAACCGAGAAACCAAAACCATCTTGCCCGATTCTAGCACCTGTATAGATGTAGCAGTCATTTCCCATCAAGCAATAAGCAATGCTCGCATTGTTGCCGATTCGGCAGTTGTTACCAATTTTGCAACCATGAGCAATAACAACATTCGGCTCAATAACACAATTATCTCCGATAACGACATCATCTTCAATAACAACGCCTGCAGCAATGGAACAATTTTTACCGATTTTAGCTGAACCGGAAATTGTTGCATTAGGAGAAATTCGCGGAGCCGGTTTATTTTCAGCATAAAAACTACTAACCAACTTGATAAAAGATAATTTCGGATTTGTACACGTTAAAACAATCACCCCTTCCGGAATAAAACGAGCGAGCTCCTCAGTCGTAATGCAAGCTTTCGCCTTAATTTGAGCTGCCTTTGCCTTGTTTTTTTTATCATAAAAGAAACAAAGGTCGTTATTCCCGGCAGAGTTGATAGAGCAGACATTTTCTATCTGCTCTTTTTCTTTTCCTTCTGTCACCAAAACGGCATCAGCAATCGTTGCAATTTCTTTAATTGTCTTTGGTCCGTTATGCTTATAAAACACAGTATCAACCATCTTAAAATCCTCTGTAAAATTACAAACTTGTACCGAAGTTCAAACGGAATACTTCTGTTTCATCGTAGTCTTCTTTAACAATCGGGAAGCCGAAGTCAATATCAATCTTACCCATTGGAGAAGTCCATTCAAAACCGAAACCGATAGCCACACGAGGACTTGAAGAGTAGTCAACATCGTTTGTGTTAATATTATCAGGCTTACCTGTTGTACCGATATCAACAAAGGTACGTCCGCGGATTCCAAGTTCATCCAATCCCATCGGGAAAGCTAACTCAGCACCACCGTACAGCATCCAGTTACCGCCCAAGGCGTCTTTTGTAACTTTATCTCGTGCGCTGATACCGCCAGTTTCAAAACCGCGCATTGTATTGCCGCCTAAGAAATATCTTTGAGCAAGACGAACATCTTCCCCACCATATCCGGCAATATAACCACCGTTGATGAAGAACTTAAAGGTGTAATAATCATTAAGTGTATAGAACTTATATGCCTTTGCATCAAATTTCAAATACTTATCATCACCGCCCAAGCCGGAAACATCGTTACCGAAAGATAAGTAATAACCTTCACGTGGTTTAAGAATATTATCTCTCTTATCATAAACGATAGTCTGTCCGATAACGGAGTCTATAGCGTCGCCCTCTTCTTCTTTAATGTATTTAGAAGCGCTGCTAACGTTTTTAATCTTATCCTGCTTTAAGGTGTAACGAACATATTGGCTCAAATCATCCGTATAATCCCAACCAAATCTAATTCTACCACCCATGGTATCCATATCATAGTTACTTTCATCCTGATAATCTTCTGTCTGGTAGAACAAATCCGTACCTGCGCTTAAACGACGGTCTAAGAAATACGGTTCTGTAAAGCTGAAACTATAGTCGGTAGAACGTTGTGAAACGCCGGCATTCAAGCTAACCTGCTGTCCTTTGCCAAGGAAGTTGTTTTCTGTAATACCCGCACGGATTAATGCTCCGTTAACCGTAGAGTATCCGACACCAACATTAAAGTAACCGGTAGACTTTTCTTCAACATTAACATTAATGTCTGCTTTATCATAATCAACACGTTGCGTATCAATATCAACCTTGCTGAAATAATTCAAACGTTCAACGTTTCTTCTGGATTCTCTAATTTTTGCAACATTAAATACGTTTCCTTCAGAGATGCGGAATTCACGTCTGATAACTTCATCAAGAGTTCTTGTGTTGCCAGTAATGTTAATTCTGTTAACAAAGACTTTTGCATTTTCTTTAATATCAAATACAACGCTTAATTTACCGCTTTCACGGTCTTTATAAATATTCGGAACAACCTCAACAAAAACGAAACCTTTACGAGACAATTCTTCTGTTAAAGCATTAACTGTTTTTTCTATTTCATCGGAATTATACCAAGTATCTGTCTTAAATGTAACATATTTATACCACATATTGGCATCAATATCCGGAACAGAAGATTTGATCTGAATATCGTTAACTTTATAGCGCTTACCTTCATCGATGGTAAAGGTTAAGATAAAGGATGTTTTATCGCGTGATAACTCTGCAATAGCCGATACAACAGCAAAATCTGCATAACCATGACGATTATAAAAGCGTCTCAACAATTCTTGGTCATAGTTCATCTTTTCGCGGTCAAAATTTTCTGCACTAGAAAACAATCTATACCAGCGGCTTTCTTTGCTCATAATTTCATTTTGCAAATCATCACCTGTGTAGTGCTTGTTGCCGATAAAGTTAATCGTATCAATTTTAGCTTCTGGGCCTTCCTCGATTTCAAAAATCAAATCGACGCGATTCTCTGACTTTTTAATAATTTTCGGCTCCACAGAAACACCATAGCGACCGGCTCTTTTATAAACTTCAAGGATTCTCTGAACATCTTGTTGAACTTTTGTTTTGCTAAATACAGAGCGAGAAGTAGATTGAACTTCTGATTCCAAAATTTTATCATCAATCTTATCATTACCGTCAAAAGCCATAATCCCAATAACAGGATTCTCTTTAACATTGATAACTAAGGTATCGCCCTTGGTATCAAAGCTGACATCGCTAAATAAGCCGGTATCATAAAGTCTTTTTAGAGCCTGATTGAGCTCTTCGGATGAAATCTGTTTATTGGTGTCAATTCCAGCATAAGACAAAGCCGTTTCACGCTCAACACGTTGTAGTCCGTTAATGTTAATATTTTTGATAACACTTTGAGCCATCGCATTTGAGCAAATAGCTAAAGTCAATAACGAAATCCCCGCTAATTTAAGCTTCATTTTTTCATCCTTCAAATTAATAAAACCAACGTGTTAAGAGGTGTCTTATATCATTCCAGGTAGCAAATACCATTAAAAACAGGATAAAGCCCAGACCGATTTTAAATAAACCATCTCTTATTTTAGTATTAAGCTCGCGCCTTGAAACTATTTCTAACAGATAAATTACAACATGTCCACCATCTAATACAGGGATTGGGAATAAGTTGATAAGTCCCAAATTGATAGAAAGTAACGCCATGAAATATAAGAAATCCAATACACCTCGAGTTTTTGAAATGTCACCGGACATTTCCGCAATACGAATAATTCCACCAACATCTTCACCGGAGCGTTCCCCCATAATCATTTGCCCCACACCGCGCAAAGTCATATCCGTAATATTGTAGACTTCTTCGGCAGCTTTTTTTAAGGAAGGGAGAAATTGAAAATTATCTTTCACAATTTTAAATTGTTTCGTTTCTCCTTTAATTCCGATCATTCTGCGTTTAATAGGTTTTTCCGTCTCATCAAAGGCGTAGTCCATTTCAACCAAAGGAACATGCAGAGCAATAGTTTCACCTTTTCTTTCAATTTTTAAATCAACGCTATCAATAGCAATGCTGATTTCTTTGTTAATATCAGACCAGTCATTAACTTTTTTACCGTTAATTTCTAAAATCTTATCATCCTTCATAATTCCCGCTGCTTGTGCTGGACTATCTTTTATAACATCGGAAACAACCGGAGGTATATCATAGCTGCCGACAAAATAAAACAAGCCAAAAAAGGTAATGAACGCAAAAAGATAATTAAACAAAGGTCCTGCCACGGAAATAGCTAATTTTTTGTAGGGAGACTGCGTCGCAAACAAATGTTTTTGTTCCTCTTCGGAATATTTGCTCAAATCAACCTCTGATGTAGAAGAAGATTCGTCTGCATCTCCTAAAAATTGACAATATCCTCCGAGAGGAATAGCTGAAATTTTCCATACCGTTCCTTTTTTATCTGTTCTGCTCCAAAGTTCTTTTCCAAATCCAATAGAAAAGGCGCTAACGCTGACTCCTGTCCATCTGGCAATAATAAAATGTCCAAACTCATGCACAAAAACCAATACGCCGAGCAAGATAAGAAAAGGAACGACGTAATGGATAATATTTAACAACCACTCCATAATCTTTTATTCCTTAGTAATTAAATGAAATTAAAGCAAATAAGCAGTAAACAATAGGCGCTGCAAAAATTAGTCCGTCAATTCTATCAAATATACCGCCGTGACCGGGAATTAAAGCACTGCTGTCTTTAACACCAAGATGTCTCTTAATGGCGGATTCGATAAGATCGCCAATTTGAGCAATAATGGCAATGAGTGCTCCAAATTGTGCAAATTTAAGTTGTTCGCTTAAAGGCATAGGCAAGTCAAAAATATTTTTAATGCAAAACATATAAATAAAACTAACCGCAACAGATAAAATAACTCCGCCGATTAAACCTGACCACGTTTTGTTAGGACTGATTTTGGGGGCTAATTTCGGCCCTTTTAAAGAAGAACCGACAATAAATCCGCCAATATCAACACCCCAGACCATTAAAATGAACCATAGCGTCATAACGAAACTGCCCTTTTCACCGGGGATACTTCCGAATGCATCAAAAAGATAATAAATCCAATATAAAGCACCAACGCCGATAGAAATATATGGAACGCCCAGAGTTAACAACCTTCTATGCTCTTCGCCTTTGGCTTTAAGATAAACAAAAAGCGTTGTTAAAATGATGGCTGAAAGCAAAACCCACCGATTAAAAACAAATAGAGAGCAACCTAAAGCAAAGATATAGCTTGCAACATAAACGCTACTCTTCTTATTAGGAACCATAGAAGCCCATTCCCAAGATAATAAAGAGCCAACTAGAAATACTAAAATATCAATATACGGGTGACCGGAATGCAATGCTCCGATAACTACCGGAATCATAACAAGAGATGTCAGTATTCTTTTTTGTAACGATGTAAATTCAGTTTTTGCCATATCTTCTCTCCCTAGAAGAAAATTTTTTAATAATGTCCCATAATTCATCTTTGCCAAAATCTGGCCATAAAGTATTTGTGAAAAACAGCTCTGTATAAGCTATTTGCCACAACAAATAATTGCTAATCCTTTGTTCCCCGCTGGTACGAATTAAAATGTCCGGATCTGGAATGCCCTTAGTATAGAGTTCATTAGAAAAGCTTTCTTGAGTTATATCTTCAACTTTTAATTCGTCGTTTTTGACTTTAGTTGCGATACTCTTAACGGCGGATAAGATTTCTTGCCTTGAGCCATAAGAAAGGGCGATACAAAGTGTTAAATCAGTATTCTTTGCTGATTCTTGCTCCAGATAAAGCATCTTTTTTTGAATATCTTCGGAAAGCATATATCTTTCACCGATAAAAATAATGCGAACATTATTTTCCATAATCTCTTTAAGCTCTTTATCCAGATACTCGTTAAGCAACTGCATTAAAGCATCCACTTCATCTTTAGAGCGCTGCCAGTTTTCCGTAGAAAAGGCGTATAATGTCAAATATTTAACACCGGATTCCTTCATAGAACGTGTAATCTTTACAACATTTTCAGCGCCTTTTTTATGTCCGTATGTCCGAGGCATTCCTCTTTTTTTGGCCCAACGACCATTTCCATCCATAATAATGGCAATATGATTACAAATATTTGTCGTGTCCATAGTCTTATACTTGCAAAATATCTTTCTCTTTTTGAGCTAACATCTCATCAATTTTTTTGATTGAATCGTCAGTCATTTTCTGGATTTCATTTCCATATCTCTTTTCATCATCTTCAGAAATGAGATTATCTTTTTTCAACTTCTTAACATCATCCAAAGCATCACGGCGAATATTGCGGATAGCAACTTTAGTTTGTTCTGCATATTTACCGGCCACCTTAACAAGTTCTTTTCTTCTTTCTTCAGAAAGTGGTGGAATTGGAATACGGATAAGTTGACCGTCAGAAACAGGGTTTAATCCTAAGTCCGATTCTCTTAATGCTTTCTCAACAGCTTTAGCTAAACTTTTATCCCATACGCTGATAGAAAGAGTTCTTGCATCTGGAACACTAATTGTACCAACCTGGGCAATAGGAGTTAAATTCCCATAAGCTTCTATCATAACATTATCTAACAAACTTGCGTGAGCTCTTCCGGCGCGTAAGCCTCCAAAATCGCCACGCAAAGTTTCAAGCGTTTTTTCCATACGCTCGGCTGTATCTTTTTTTATTTCATTAAAATCGGTCATTGGTACCTCTCTTTTGGTTATTTTATAATTGTATAATTTCCTTTTCCTTTTATTGCATCAATTAAAGAGTTCTTGTCAACTTGTTTAAACACAACAATTGGAAGTTTATTTTCTCTTGCCATGGAAATAGCTGTCATATCCATAACTTTTAGTTCTTTGGTAATAACGTCGTCATAAGAAACTGTTGCATAACGCACGGCATTCGGATTCTTTTTAGGGTCGCTGTCATAAACGCCATCTACCTGAGTGGCCTTAAACAAAGCATCGCACTCAGTTTCTAAGGCTCTAAGGGTTGCACCTGTATCTGTTGTAAAATAGGGGTTTCCGGTTCCTCCTGCAAAAATAACGACAGTCCCTTGTTTTAATAAACTTTTTGCAGAACGATAAGAATAAGTTTCCGCAACTTGAGGAATGCTTAAACCGGATAATATTTCAGAAGGAATGCCTTTACTATCCAAAATACTTTTAAGGAATAAGGCATTTATGACGGTTGCAATCATTCCTGCTTGGTCTGCAATAGGGCGAGCGACACACTTGTTAGTATTATTAACGCCGCGATAAAAATTGCCCCCGCCAATAACGATACAAAGTTCAATTTTATCTTTTCTAACTTGTTTAATACTTTCAGCAAACATATCCAAAACATTTTCGTCAATGCCAAAAGCCTGCTTCCCCATTAAACCTTCACCAGAAAGTTTTAAAAGGATTCTCTTAAAAGTTTTTTTCATTTGCTCCCCTAAATTAAATATTTAAGCCTATAATAAACAATTAAACAACAATGTCATTAATTTTTTTTGCCTAATATACAAAAAGATAAAATACACATGCAAATTTAAAATAAGTTGAAATTTTTACTCTTTTTACTAACATAAGCAAAAAATATTTTAGGAGAAAAAATATGTCGGCGGAAGCTGTATATGCATTAAGTGCAATATTTGGATATTTGGTAGGCTCTATTCCATTTGGGTTAATCTTAACCAAAATGGCTGGGTATGGAGATATTAGAAAAATAGGCTCAGGGAATATTGGCGCGACGAATGTTTTAAGAACTGGGAACAAAACATTAGCCCTACTAACAGTTTTATGTGATGCATTTAAGGCAGGTATAGCGGCCGTTGCTGCAAAATATGCAGTAGGGACAGAAAATGAAGCATGCATAACGGCAATGTTGATAGCCGGAGCCTTCGGTGTATTGGGACATAATTTCCCTATATGGCTAAAGTTCAAAGGAGGCAAAGGTGTTGCATCAACATTCGGTTTTATATTGGTAACCTGCTGGCCTGTTGCTGTGATTGCTTTGGCAGTGTGGTTGATTATGGCCTTCACGTTTAAATATTCTTCATTATCAGCTCTAACCGCGGCAGTTTTTGTACCTGTAGCAGCTTACTTCTTTGCTCCGACACCGGAATACACAATAGTTTACACTCTAATTGTAATTTTAGTTGTTATTCGCCATCATGCAAATATCAGAAGACTTCTCAAAGGGGAAGAAAGCAAAATAAAATTAAAAAAATCAGAATAGAAGCATAAAAAATTGGATAGAGAAAAACTTATATCATACATTCAGCTCATAAATACCAACGGAGTAGGTCCGATTGGTTTCAAACGTCTCGTGAAACAATATGGTAATGTTGAAAATGCATTAAGCGAGATATCTAAAAAGAAAGTCATTATGCCTTATAAAAAAGCTCAAGAAGAAGTAATGACAGCTGAAATAAAAGGTGTGAAGTTGATCTCGGCAGAAGATGATATTTATCCATATAATTTGAAACAAATAGAAGATTTCCCGCCGATTCTCTATGCAAAAGGCAATGTTGAACTACTAAAAAATAACAATATGTTTGCCATAGTTGGGTCAAGAAATGCTTCGCTCAGCGCAATGAAACTTGCTGAAAATCTGGCAAAAGAAATCGCAAATAACCAAATAACGGTTGTTTCAGGTATGGCGCGCGGCATAGATAAAGCAGCGCATACGGGAGCAATTGACGGTGAAGGAAGTACAATTGCCGTTATGGGGACGGGTGTAGATATAGTTTATCCTCAAGAAAACGAAGATTTATATCAAACAATTATCAAAAAAGGTGGCTTAATTTTAACAGAATATCCTTTTCACACGCGTCCACAAGCATCAAACTTTCCCAGAAGAAACAGAATAGTCTCGGGGCTTAGTAAAGGTGTCCTTGTCATAGAGGCAGGGCTTCGCTCAGGCTCATTGATTACAGCTCATCAGGCTCTAGAGCAGGGCAGAGACGTTTATGCTGTTCCGGGGGCGCCATACGACGCGCGATCAGCCGGATGCAATAAATTACTAAAAGAAGGAGCTCAACTTGTAGAAGGCGCAGAAGATATATTAAGAGACTTTAATTTTTCGCCGATGCAATTTGAATCAAATAAATATGAAAAAGATGAAATAGCAGATTTATTTGAATATTCGCTTGACAAGCAACAAAATAATTCCGATATTCCAGAACAAAAAGAAGAAACACTGGAAATAACTGAAACCGAAGATAAATATAAAAAATTATTATCATTAATTTCCGCCAGTGGAGAGGATATTGATGAACTCATCCGCGCCATGCAACTTCCGACAGAAGAAGTTTTAATGATGCTGGTAGAGTTAGAGTTGGACAATAAACTGACACGCCTTCCGGGGAATAAAGTAGCTAAAATTTGAGGGAATTTTTAGATGAAATTAGTTGTAGTAGAATCACCGGCAAAAGCCAAAACAATTAATAAGTATTTGGGAAAAGACTATAAAGTTTTGGCCAGTTACGGTCATATTCGCGATTTGCCGAGTAAAGACGGATCAGTTGATCCGGATAAAGATTTTAGCATGGTCTGGGAATTAAGTCCGGGAGGAAAAAAACGCCTTAATGATATTATAACAGCCTTAAAAGATTGTGATACACTGATTCTCGCATCCGACCCGGATAGAGAAGGAGAGGCAATTGCCTGGCATATTTTAGAAGAACTCAGCGCAAAGAAGAAATTAAAAGATAAGAAGATTGAGCGCGTTGTGTTCCATGAAATTACAAAGCACGCCATCACAGAGGCTATTCAAAATCCGCGTCAAATTGATGAAAATTTAGTATCAGCATATATGGCTCGTCGAGCATTAGATTACTTAGTGGGTTTCACTTTATCACCGGTTTTGTGGCGTAAACTTCCGGGATCAAAATCGGCAGGGCGTGTTCAGTCTGTTGCGTTGCGCTTAATTTGCGATCGCGAAATGGAGATTGAAAAATTTAAGCCCGAAGAGTATTGGACGGTAGATGTTGATTTAGAAACATCAGAAAAAGCCATAATTCCATCACATCTGATAAATTTAGATGGAAAAAAACTTGAAAAATTTGATATCAACACAAAAGAAAAAGCAGAGGAAGCTAAAAACAAGATAGAAGCTCAAAACTTCAAGATTTCAAAAATTGAACGTAAAAAAGCCAATCGTTATCCGGCACCTCCGTTTACCACTTCTACTCTGCAACAAGAAGCCGCAAGAAAGCTCCGTTTCTCAGCCAAAAAGACAATGCAGATTGCACAGAACTTGTATGAATCCGGTTATATAACCTATATGAGAACGGATGCGGTAAATTTATCTGTTGAAGCGATTAGCGCATGCCGAGAAGCCATTTTAAAATATTTTGGTGAAAAATACCTCCCCAAAGAAGCTAAAGAATACAAAACAAAATCTAAAAATGCACAAGAAGCACACGAAGCTATCCGTCCGGCAGATGTAATGAATACACCGAAAAAGATGGAAGGCAAATTAGATTCTGACGCCTATAAGTTGTATGAGTTAATCTGGAAGAGAACCATTGCTTGTCAAATGGAACCGGCTATTATGGATAAAGTGGTCATTGATTCGTTATCAGCAGACAGCAAAATTTTATTACGAGCAAATGGGCAGGTAATAGCATTTGACGGTTTCTTAAAATTGTATCAAGAAAGTAAAGATGACGATACAGAAGATGACGAAAATAGATTACTGCCAAATGTTGAAGTAGACGAAGCAGTAGAAAAGAAGGCCATTAAGCCTGAACAACACTATACGACACCTCCGCCGCGTTTTACTGAAGCAAGCCTCGTTAAAAAATTGGAAGAATTGGGTATCGGCCGTCCGTCAACATATGCTTCTATTATCGCTGTGCTACAAGAGCGTAAATATGTCAGAGTAGAAAAATTGCGCTTTATTCCGGAAGACAGAGGAAGAATAGTGACAATCTTTTTGGAAAACTTCTTTAAGAAATATGTGGAGTATGACTTTACGGCACAAATGGAGGAATATCTGGATGATATTTCAGCAGGATCTATGGAGTGGAAAAAGTTGCTTGCCGGATTCTGGGTGAAATTTTATAAAAACATTCAAGCCGTTCAACCTCTACAAGTGAGTGAAGTTATCAATAAGATAGATGAAGTCTTGGCTTATCATCTGTTTCCGGCAAAAGAAGATGGCTCAGACCCACGCATTTGCCCGGAATGTCACAAAGGGCACTTAAGCATTAAATTAGGCAAATTTGGTGCATTTCTGGGCTGTTCAAATTATCCGGAGTGCAAGTATACCATGCCTTTAACGGATATTAAAGAAGAAGAGGAACAAAGTGTAGAAAAGCAACCCAATCCGGAAGATAAGTTGCTGGGACAACATGGCGGGTTAAATGTATATTTGAAAAAAGGACCTTATGGATATTATGTTCAATTAGGTGAAGATGCAACGGCAACAACGGAAAAGCCGAAAAGAATAGCTTTGCCAAAGTTCCTAAAGCCGGAAGAAGTAACCTTTGAACAAGCAGAAATATTAGCAAGTTTACCAAGAGATTTGGGTGATGGAATAAGTGCTAATATAGGGAAATTTGGTCAATACATCAAACAAGGACTTAAGTCAAAATCACTAACCGGTAACGATAATATTTTTAATATAACCAAAGAACGCGCTGAAGAATTGTTGAAAAATGTTGCTGAAAAGCCGGAAGCTAAAGTTTTGGGGCAACATCCGAAATTGAAAGCAGATATTTTATTGGCAACAGGTCGTTATGGCTTATATATCAAATGCGGTAAAAACAACTATCGGATTCCTAATAATCTGCGCGGTAAAGATATCACATTGGATGATGCCATAAAAGTTATAGATGGTACAAAATAAAACTAAAAAAGAGCTCTTAAAAAAAGAGCTCTTTTGTTTTCTCTAATAACAAGGTAATCATATTCTCAAAAAGCGTTAAAGGAAGAAAGAAAATAGAATATGCACAGAATTTTAGCCGACACTCCCCTCTAATGAAATATCAATGAGTTTAGCAGCTTCAATCGCAAATTCCATAGGCAATTTTTGCATAACTTCCTTGCAAAAACCATTAACAATCAAACTAACCGCATCTTCTTCGGATAAACCACGCTGTTTGCAATAAAAAAGTTGCTCATCGCTAATTTTAGAAGTTGTCGCCTCATGTTCCAAAATAGCTGTTTTGTTGCTATTTTCAATATATGGAACAGTATGAGAGCCACAAGTTTGGCCAATTAACAAGCTATCGCATTGAGAATAGTTGCGAGCATTATCAGCATTTTTGCTGACTTTAACCAGCCCTCTGTAAGTTTGGTTGGAAAAGCCTGCAGAAATACCTTTAGAAATAATTTTAGAAGTTGTGTTTTTCCCGAGATGAATCATTTTAGTACCGGTATCTGCCTGCTGCTTGTTATTCGTAATGGCAACAGAATAAAATTCACCTTTAGAATTATCTCCTTTCAAAACACAAGAAGGATATTTCCAGGTAACAGCAGAGCCTGTTTCAACCTGTGTCCAAGAAACTTTAGAGTTATCGCCGTCACAAAGAGCACGTTTGGTTACAAAATTATAAACGCCACCCTTGCCGTCTTTATCTCCGGGATACCAGTTTTGAACAGTAGAATATTTAACCTCGGCATCTTTATGAACAACAATTTCAACAATGGCTGCATGTAGTTGATTTTCATCACGTTGCGGAGCGGTACATCCTTCCAAATAGGAAACATAACTCCCCTCATCGGCAATAATAAGTGTGCGTTCAAATTGTCCGGTATTTTTTGCATTGATGCGGAAATAAGTAGATAGCTCCATGGGGCATTTAACCCCTTTAGGGATATACACAAAAGAACCATCTGTGAACACAGCAGAATTAAGTGCCGCAAAAAAGTTATCGGTGTAAGGCACAACAGAACCAAGATATTTTTTGACTAAATCAGGATGTTCTTTTATGGCTTCAGAAATAGAGCAGAAAATAATCCCTTGTTTTTTTAGTTGAGCTTTATAGGTCGTAGCGACAGATACGCTGTCAAAAACCGCATCAACAGCAACCACACCGGCTAAAGCTTCTTGTTCTTTAAGCGGAATTCCTAGTTTATTATATGTTTCCAATAATTTAGGATCAACTTCATCCAGACTCTTAGGGTGAACAGCCTGCTTTGGCGCAGAATAGTAGTACAAATCCTGATAATCAATCTTATCATAGGTTAATTTTGCCCATGTTGGTTCACTCATTATAAGCCAGTGATGATAAGCCTTAAGACGAGACTGTAACAACCATTCCGGCTCCCCTTTTTTTTGAGAAATCAAACGGATTATATCATCATTAAGCCCTTTAGGCGCAACATCTGCGGCAATATCTGTTACAAAGCCGAATTTATATTTGTCACCGCTTTCATCAACAATATCTGGAACACTACTCATAAATTTTTCCTCAAAACTATAATTTACTTCTGTATAAAATAATGCATAACAAAAATCAAGAACAGATTCTCAAAGAGTTTAACGAATATTTAGTGTTTTTAAGTTAAGAACATAATAAACAAAGGAAAACAATGAGAAAGGCGCTAATTACATTACTGTTTCTCCCCCTGCTTTTGGGCTGCTACGCCAGAAGCGGTGGTATACCTTTGTTTAATAGTTACGGGTATAACTATACACCGGGAAGTGTCGTTGTTCAAAAGGGAGATACCCTTTATAGCTTATCTAGAAAATATCAAGTTCCCTTGCGAGGTTTGATAGAAGAAAATAATCTATCCGCACCATATGCACTGAATATTGGTCAAAATCTGAGACTTCCCAAACGTCAAAAGCATGTAGTTTCTAAAGGTGAGACACTATACAGTATATCAAAAAAATATAATGTAGATATCACCTCTCTCAGCCGCTTAAATGATTTAGAAGCTCCCTATACCATAAGTGTTGGACAAACACTCATGCTGCCGGAAACGTTGGCAACGGGAAATACAAAGCAATATCAAATAGCCTCAAAAGCAAGTTCGGGAGGATCTTCAAGCTATTCATACACCAAAGGAAATACTACAAAAAAAACGACGGCAGCTCCAGCTAAAACAACTAAAAGTAAAACAACAACTAAAAAATCAAGCGCAACAACTAAAAGCATAAGTAAGAAAACGCCACGTAAAAACGTTTCGACATATCGCAAAACCAAATTTATCTGGCCCGTACAAGGAACCGTTGTCTCAAACTTTGGCATTGTTGGTAAAGGGCGTAAAAACGATGGTATTAACATAAAGGCTGCAATGGGAACAAATGTGAAGGCAGCAGATAAAGGTGTTGTTGCCTACGCAGGGAACGAACTTAAGGGATTTGGCAATCTAGTGTTAATCAAACATAGCGATGGATATATTACAGCCTATGCGCACAATCAAAGACTATATGTTAAAAAAGGACAAAAGGTATTAAGAGGCGAAAAAATCGCAACGGTGGGAAGTACCGGAAGTGTTAATTTCCCACAGCTTCATTTTGAGGTGCGAGCAGGAAAAAAGGCTGTAAACCCTCGCTCATATTTGCCATAAAGCAAATAAAGACAAAAATATTCCTTAAAAATAAAATTTTCGTGGTAAATCTCAGCAATTTGAGTTGTATCAAGTATTTTTTTTGAGTAAAATCCACCCGAAAAAGATTAAATTTTAAATGGAGAAAACAATGTTTATATCAGAAGCTATTGCTGCGACGGGAACTGCTGCAACAGTAGAGCCAAATCCAATGTTAGGCTTTATTGTGCAATTGGTTATTGTTTTTGCAATATTTTATTTTTTGCTAATCCGTCCACAACAGAAAAAAATGAAAGAACATGAAGATATGCTAAATGCAATTAAGCCTAAAGATGAAATTATCACGGGTGGTGGCGTTTATGCAAAAGTTGTTAAAGCAGAAGATGCTGTTTTAACAGTAGAAATAGCTAACGGAGTTGAGATAAAAATATCTCGCTCAAGCGTTAGAGAAGTTGTTTCAAAACAGTAAAGCTAATGAATAAGCAAATAGAAAAGAGAGAACAATAATGTATAAATTATCGTTACAAAGAATAGTGATGATTTTAGCGATATGTTTGCTCGGCATTTTCTTTGCCGTTCCAAATTTCGTTAAAGATCCAAAAACAACCTTGCCATCATGGTGGCAGCCTGTAAATTTAGGGCTAGACTTACAGGGTGGTTCAAGCTTGTTGCTTGAAGTAGATATGAAGACAGCCCTAAAAGACAGAATGCAGACACTAGAAGATTCTGCTCGTGCTGCACTAAAAGATGCAAGAATTCGTTACCAAAGCATCAGTTCAGATGAAGATGGTGTAAAGGTAAAAATTGAGAGCACAAATTCCAGAGCAAAAGCCATGGTGCCCTTGCGGAAGATGGATGATGGTCTTAAGGTAACAGATAACGGCAATGATGTTTTGGTTGTCAACTATGATGAACCGGCATTAAATGAAATTAAAAGAAAGCTGATAGATCAATCTATTGAAATCGTCCGTAAACGTATTGATGAATATGGAACAAATGAACCAATCATCCAAAGCCAAGGCGAAGGAAGAATTTTGGTTCAATTGCCAGGCGTTCAAAATCCGGAAGAAGTTAAAGTTTTGCTCGGTAAAACAGCAAAAATGACTTTCCACTTGGTTGATAGTTCAACAACCGTAGCCGAAGCAAAACGCGGTAAATTAAAGAGTTCATCTCGTATTATCCGCGGAATTGAAGGTGAACAATATGTTATTGTTAGAAAGCCTGCTGTTGGTGGTGAAACATTAACTGATGCCGGTGTATCTTTTCAAGAAGGAGCACCTGCGGTTAGCTTTAAGTTTAATAATTTAGGTGCTAAAAAATTTGGTGAAGTAACAAAAAATAACATTGGCGAACAGTTAGCCATTGTTCTTGATGATGAAGTTATTTCTGCTCCGACGATTCAGTCAGCCATCACAGGTGGTTCTGGTGTAATTACCGGAAATTATACATCGGAAAGTGCACAAGAACTGGCTTTGTTGTTGCGTTCAGGTGCTTTGCCAGCTCCTTTAAATATCTTGGAAGAAAGAACAGTTGGTGCTGGATTGGGTGCGGATTCTATTGAAGCCGGAATATTTGCATCTGTAATCGGGTTTATAGGCGTTGTTGTATTCTTGGTGCTTGCTTATGGCTTGTTTGGTTTGTTTACAACGATTACCGTATTCTTGAACTTATTCTTAATGTTAGGAGCTTTAAGTCTAATTGGAGCAACCTTAACATTGCCTGGTATTGCCGGTATTATTTTAACCATTGGTATGGCCGTAGATGCAAATGTGTTAATCTTTGAACGTATGCGTGAAGAAGTAAAAGGTGGACGTTCTATTAAGGACGCTATTGAAAGCGGATTCTCAATTGCATGGGGAACAATTATTGACTCAAACTTAACAACTTTAATTGCAGCTGCAGTTCTGTTCTATTTTGGAAGTGGTCCGGTAAGAGGTTTTGCCGTAACATTATCAATAGGTATCGCAACCTCAATGTTTACCTCTGTAACGGTAACAAGGTTGATAATAGCTGCTTGGTTTAACCGCTATAAACCAAAGACACTACCGATTTAAGACAAAGGGAATAGAAAAATGACAATGTTAAAATTTATAACCAAAGATACAAATATCAATTTCATGAAAGCGCGGTATTTTACCTACATACTGTCGTCAATCATGGTGATATTATCAATAGCAAGTATATACCTAAAAAGTTTTAACTTTGGTATAGACTTTTCCGGTGGTGTTTTGATGGAAATCAAATCAGAACAACCGATAAACATTGAAGATATACGCTCAAAATTAAGCGTTGTTAAGCTTGATGAACTAAATCTTCAAACTATTGGAACCGAAGGTAAAGAGCTGATGATAAGAGCTCAAGCAGATAATGCAAATGATGAAGCTCAAAGAAAAGCTGTTGCTGAAATTAGAGAGATTTTAGGCAATAACTATGAATATCGTCGTGTTGAAACCGTAGGTCCTCAAGTTGGTGATGAACTAAAAATGGCCGGCACGATAGCTTCAATTTTAGCTATATTAGCCATAGCAATCTATATTTGGGTTAGATTTGAATGGCAGTTTGCAATTGGGGCTTTATTGGGCTTGTTTCATGATACCATCATTGTTGTAGGATTGCTTTCATTTTTCAGATTTGATTTTAGCTTAACAACTATTGCGGCAATTCTGACATTAGTCGGATATTCCGTAAATGATAAAGTGGTAACTTATGATAGAATTCGTGAAAATCTGAAAAAATATCGCAAAATGCCACAAGAAGAGCTAATCAATAAAAGTATCAATGACATCTTTTCTCGTACAATATTGACAGGTGTAACAACATTGATTGCTGTTATTCCATTGTATTTATGGGGTGGTGATGCACTTGAAAGCTTTTCCTTTACAATATTGTCCGGCTTGATTATCGGCACATATTCTTCAATTTATGTATCAGCAACAATATTAAATCTGTTTGATTTGCGAGCAGTACATCATCAAGAAGAAGATAATTATTTCGGAACAATCGGATAAGAAAAAAGCTCCTTGAACATCAAGGAGCTTTTTTTAATAGGTTAATTATAGAAACGAGGAGATATGGAAGGAGCATTAACTTTCTTATGTTGTGTAAATCGGCAGAGCTCGGGTGCTCCTTCAACACGTTTAAAAACTTCTTCCGCAAAAGCCATCTTTGCTACATGAGTAATAAAAAGAGGTTTTTCTAATTTTAATTTTCCAAGGGTTTCCTCAAGAGCCTCAAAACTATCATAAATAGTTCCGACAAATATGAGATTTTCCTTTAATAAATCTTTCTGACTTTTTTTCATATCATACCTCACAAAAAAAATAATCCGAACAAGTGTAGAGGTATAGATGAAAAAGATATTTTAAAGCTCTAAAAAAAGCTATCTTGACAATAATAAAGGCATAGAAAAGCCGATTCTAAATCATAAATTTTTGCCGGATATTTTTATCGTGATTAAACTTAAGATTTTTATCCCCGGATACGAAATGCTTTTTATTCCAATTATCGGCAACAAGGCCAACAATTTCGCTGTCCAACTCATGATTTTCAACAAAGTTAAAACGGCTGGCAAGGTCATAGATGACAAAATTTGCAATATTTACTTTACTCATATTCAACTCCTCTCAATAGATATAGACAATATAAAAAATATTTTGGCAAAATAAAGGGATATAAAACTAATGTCTATGTTTATAAAGCTGCCTAGAGACTAGACAGCTTTATAACAAAACGAAAGTTGTAAATATGAGATAAAGATTAAAGTTTTTCTTTCAGCAATTTATTAACCATGGCTGGGTTTGCTTTTCCCTGAGATTGTTTAATAACTTGTCCGACAAACCATCCTAAAAGGTTAACTTTTCCAGCTCTATAACTTGCAACATTTTCCGGATTCGATGCAATAACAGCATCAATGATGGCTTCAATTGCAGAGGTATCGGTTACTTGCTTTAAACCACGCTCTTCAACAATTTTTTCAGGATCTTCAGAAGTTTCCGCCATAATTTCAAAAACATCTTTTGCAATTTTTCCTGAAATTACATCATGCGTAATCAAATCAACAAGTTTGCCCAGATTCTCTGCAGAAACAGGAGATTGCGCAATATCAAGATTTTTCTTTTTAAGCATAGCAAAAAAGTCACCCATAAGCCAGTTTGCAACTTTCTTTGCATCTCTTCCTTGAGCAGCTTTCTCAAAGAAATCAGCAACCTCTTTGTTTTCACAAATAACCATAGCATCGTACGGTGTTAAGCCAAGTTCGTGTACAAACCGCGCCTTTTTGGCATCCGGCAATTCAACCAATTCTTTCTTTATCTGATTTATTAAATCATCACTTAAAATAAGAGGAGGAAGATCCGGCTCAGGGAAATAACGGTAATCGTGAGCAAATTCTTTTTTACGCATAACTTTTGTAGTTAAAGCCACAGGATCAAACTGACGAGTTTCCTGACAAATCTCTCCGTCATTTTCATAAACGTCCACATGTCTTTTAGCTTCAACTTCAATAGCCTGCATAACAAATTTGACACTGTTTACATTTTTCATTTCACAGCGTGTGCGACACTCATTTGTACCTAACGGACGAACGGAAACATTGACATCGCAACGCATCGAACCTTCATCCATATTACCGTCACAAGTTCCAAGATAACGAACAATGGAACGAAGCTTGCGCAAAAATGCACCGGCCTCTTCAGGCGAGCGAAAATCAGGTTTGGTTACGATTTCCATCAAACCAACACCAGCACGATTGAGATCTATAAAGCTTTTGTGAGGATCAATATCGTGAATAGACTTTCCGGCATCCTGCTCAATATGCATTCTTTCTATACGGATTCGTTTTGTCTTTCCGTCGGATAAATCAATATCAATAAATCCCTCTCCAACGATAGGATATTGAAATTGCGTAATTTGATATCCCTGTGGCAAATCAGCATAAAAATAGTTTTTACGAGAAAATTCAGAGTATTTATTGATAACCGCATTTAAGCCTAGACCAGTTTTAATAGCCTGATGAACACACTCTTGATTAAGTGTTGGTAACATTCCCGGCATACCGGCATCAACAAAAGAAACATTTTCGTTTACATCGTCGCCAAATTCTGTAGATGCACCACTAAATATTTTTGATTTAGAAATAATTTGACAGTGAATTTCCAACCCGCAAATAACTTCCCATTTCCCTTTTTCAGTTTCAATCACATAATCAGACATATCTTACATCCTAACAAAATTAGCACCACGTTCCAACTGATAAGCCGCTTTGAAAATTGTACCTTCATCAAAAGCTCTGCCAATTAACTGCATACCCAACGGTAAGCCGTGTTGTGAAAGCCCGATAGGCAAACTCATAGCAGGCAATCCTGCCAAGTTAACCGAAACGGTAAAGACATCATTAAGATACATATTTATCGGGTTTTCTAACATTTTTGTATCGCCGATAGCAAAAGGCTCCACAGGAGAAGTTGGTGTTAAAATAAGATCGCACTTTTTGAAAGCTTCATCAAAATCATTTTTAATCAAGCGACGAACTTTTTGTGCTTTGAGATAATAAGCATCATAGTATCCGGCAGACAAAACATAAGTACCAATTAAAATACGACGTTTAACTTCTGCGCCAAATCCGGCAGTTCTTGTGTTAATGTATTGTTCATCAAGACCATTTCCATCTACTCTTAAACCATAACGAACGCCATCATATCTTGCTAAGTTAGAAGAGGCTTCCGCCGGAGCAATAACATAGTATGTCGGTAACGCATATTTGGTGTGAGGCAGATTGATGTGAATAATTTCTGCGCCGCAATCTTCAAGAATTTTAGCAGCTTTATCCCAATAAGAAGCAACTTCTTTATTTAATCCATCAGGTCTATATTCTGCAGGAATACCGATTTTCAATCCTTTAATATCCATACCGACAAAAGCTGAGAGGTCAGGAACTTCACGTTTGGATGATGTTGAATCTTTAGCGTCATATCCAGCCATACAATTTAGCAATAAAGCACAATCGGTAACATCTTTGCAAATAGGTCCAGCCTGATCAAGCGATGACGCAAAAGCAACGATACCATAACGAGAGCATCTGCCATAAGTTGGTTTAATACCGGTAACACCGCAAAAGGCAGAAGGCTCACGGATAGATCCACCAGTATCTGTAGCAGTGGCAGCTGCACACATTTTTGCAGCAACAGCAGCAGCAGAGCCACCGGAAGATCCTCCGGCAACTAAAGGTGTTTCTTTGCTCCACGGATTAACAACCGGACCGAAGTAACTTGTTTCATTACTTCCGCCCATGGCGAATTCATCCATATTTAATTTACCCAAAAAAAGCGCACCGTTATCAAGGAGATTTTGTGTAACTGTTGATTCATATTGAGGAATAAAATTATCTAAAATATGTGAACACGCAGTTGTTTTAATATCTTTTGTGCAAAAGAGGTCTTTAATTCCTAAAGGAATACCCTCTAAGTTGCGATTTGTATTATTGGCATAGCGCTTTTCAGCTTCATGAGCATCTTGCAAAGCCTTTTCGGCTGTCAAAGTAATATAGGCGTTGTATTTATGATTTTCATCAAGTTTTTTAATATAAGCTTGCGTTAATTCAACGGGTGAAATTTCTTTTGCTTTTAATTTAGACAAGCTCTCTGCAATTGTTATATCTGTTAAATCGTTCATTTTATTACTCCACAACTTTCGGTACAACAAAATAACCAAATTCCTGAGCCGGAGCATTTTTTAATATTTTCTCACTAATATGTCCGGCAGTTATCTCATCTTGTCGTAAAGACAACGCTTCATCATTAACGGAAACAAGCGGGGTAACATTATCGGTATTAACTTCACCTAATTCTTCAACCCATGCTAAAATTTTATTAAATTCAGATTTTGTATCTTCTAACTTTTCCGGTTCCACTTTTAATCTGGCCAAAAAAGCAATCCGTCTAACGGTTTCGTTATCAACAGCCATAAGTAATCTCCTTTTAAAATACCATAAATTACTAGCACTCTTAAGATTTTTTTCAAGTTTAAATTTTCTAAAAAAGAACAAAAGAGGGAATATGAAAAGCAGACGTTTGTGCTTGTCAAATAAGGTTTTATCATGTCTAATAACAAAAACACTGAAAAGGAGATAGATTAAGTGAGAATACAAAGTATAGCGAACAAACACCCTCTAGTTCTCTTTTGTCTCATACATCTTTGTGTTTGGAGTATTTTACCTCTCCTGCGCACCGGTGTCCCAATGGATAGTTTGGAAGCAATATGGTGGGGAAAATATTGCTTACTTGGTACCAATAAGCATCCTCCTATATCAGGATTTCCGGCTTATGGAATATATTTACTTTTTTTTGAAAACGCGAAAGCAATATATTTCTTAAGCCAACTGTGTGTCATAATAGGTTTTGTTTACATATATAAATTGGCGCAGTTGCTCTTAAAAGATAATACAAAAGCAGTATTATCTGTAATGATACTAGAAGGGTGCGTTTTCTATGGATATTGCTCTCCCGAATATAATGTGAATGTATTGTCATTGGCTCTTTGGCCAATGTGCGCTTACTATTTTTATAGAGCACTAATAGAAGATAAGTTGATATGGTGGGTGTGTGCAGCCGTGGCGTGTGGGCTGAATATCCTTAATAAATATACAAGCGGATTGCAACTTCTGGGGTGCGTGCTACTCATACTTTTCACGGCAGAGGGGATAAAATGCCTAAAATCCTATAGGGCTTATATAGGTGTGGCGATTTTTGTGGCAATGATAATTCCGCACATTTATTGGCTCTATGCTCATGATTTTATGGTGTTAGAATACTTTTCAGAGCGAGGCGGAAAAAATATTCGCCCAGACTGGATAAATCACATTATATATCCATCTAAATTTTTCGCGTCGTTATTTTTTTACGGTCTGGGGAGTGTGTTAATTTTTGTAAGTGTATTTGGGAAAAAGTTCGAGGCTGACACAGTTGTAGATAATTCTTTTAACAACAAATTTTTGTTTTGGTTGGGTGTCTTTCCGATAATTTTTATCATATTATTTGGCATAATAAGCGGAACACCAATTAAAAGTATGTGGGGGTATCCTTTACTTTATCTTTTAGGAATAGTCTTATTTATGGGAGTAAAAGGAGAAATTGGAGAGAAGATATATGTGAAAACGCAGAAAATCACATATACTTTGATGCTGATGATGGGGATGGCTTATGCAGCCAGTATATTTCTAAGTACAAGCCCGAAATATAATCTGAATGGCAAAAACTTTGCAATTCAATTAACACGAAAGTGGCATCAGCGTGACGAAAAGAAACTACAATACGTTTTAGGTGATGTCTGGCTTTCAAGTATTCTAACTTTAGAAAGTCCGGATAAACCAAAGCCAGTTATTTGGGGTGATGCACACAGAAACCCTTGGGTATCAGCACAGAAATTAAAACAAGAAGGAGGAATAGTTTTTGCGGAAACAAGAAAAGATTATAAAAAATATACAGAAAGCTATCCCAAAGCAACTGCACCTAAAGAAATTAAATTTCAATTTAGTAATATTCTTGGAAAAACAAGGTTTAAACGCTATTACTACGGCTTTATAGATGGAGAGTAAAATGTCTCAAAAAATCATAAGTATTGTCATCTCAGCATATAATGAAGAAGAAAATATTGCAGAGTTATATAAAGAATTGCTGAAGCACACAAAACAAGACAAAAATATCGGTTCAAAATATGTATTTGAATATGTCTTTGTAAATGACGGTTCGAGCGATGGTACACTGAAAAAAGTTAAGCAACTCCAAAAGCAGGATAAAGATATTTGTATAGTGAATTTAAAAAGAAATTTTGGTCATGAAATAGCCATGACGGCAGGTATGGATCATGCTTTGGGAGACGCCGTTATTTTTATGGATGCAGATTTGCAGCATCCGCCGCTTTATATTCCTCAAATGATAAAATTATGGTCAGAGGGGGCAGAAATTGTTTTAAGCCGCCGAACAGATAATTTAGGCACAAGTACAATCTATAAGTTTTGTGCTGCAACTTTTTATAAAATTTTAAACTGGTTATCTGATACAAAAATTCCCTCAAAAAGTCCGGATTTTCGCTTGCTTGATAGACGATACGTGGACTTTTTGAAGGGTTTTAATGAACATGATAGATTATTTCGAGGTCTGCTAAGTTGGATAATGCCGACAGATAAAGTTAAGACAATAGAGTTTGTCGCCCCTAAGCGATTTAAAGGTGAATCAAAATACAGTGTATTTAAAAGCTTTGCTCTGGCAATGGATAGTATAATCCAATTTTCGGTAAGACCACTGCGCTTAGCCACATACATTGGACTTCTAGGAGCGCTTATATCAATCATTTTAGCGATATACGTGATTGTGGAATATTATATTATTCAGCATAGAACACCAGGCTATGCAACAATTATGGTAACAATATCCTTCTTAGGTTCCATCATTTTGTTGGCATTGGGTATTATTGGAGAATATATTGGAAAAATACATATGGAAGTGAAACAGCGCCCTCTGTATATGGCTGATTATATTGTATCAAATGGTGAAAACAATGTATTTAAAGATAGACAAGGTAAAAGATGAAAAAAATATATATTAATGCAGATGATTTTGGCTTTAGCCAGGGCGTAAATCTTGCCATATATAAAGGAAGCATGGAGGGTATAATAAACTCCACAAGCATCATGGTTAATCAAGAATGCACCAAAGAAGCTATACAGCTAAGCAGAAAAATGAAAAATATAGATTTAGGCCTGCATGTAACATTGACCACTGGAAGAGCCGTTTGTAATAAAAATAAACTGCAAGATTTAACAGAAGCAGATGGTTTTTTCTGTAATGGGTTTGTAAAACTGTTGCTAAAAACGGTGTATTTAAAAAGAATAAAATTTCAAATATGGAGAGAAATTGAAGCGCAAATCAAAATTATGCAAAAAAATAATTTAAGTATTACTCATATGGATGGCCATCGTCATGTCCAAATGATACCGATGGTTTATAAAATAATGAGAAAACTTCAAAAAAAATATAAAATATCGAGAATGCGAATAATAAATGAGAGCATTTACAATACCTGGAAAAATCAAGGCCAGATATCAGGCATAAAAAATGGTGGAATCGTTAAATTATTGGTTCTAACAGTTTTAGGGTGGCTCACAAAAGCAAAATCTGAAATTTATTTTTTCAGTATTATATACACCGGTAATATAAATACTAAGATTCTTCAAAAAGTTCGTGTACCTGAAGAATATAACGGAATAGAAATAATGCTTCATCCAGGACTTCCGGATGTAGATAAACAAAATATAAATAGTATTTCAGATAAAAACATAATATCACATACAAGAGAGGTGGAATTTTTGACTGCACTCAATAAAGATTGTCTGAAAGGGCTGAAAGATGATAAAAGCATATAAATATTTAGAAAATATCTGGTTTAAAATAAATCAAAAAATCCGTTTTCTGCTTGTTGGTGGCTTTAATACCACCACATCGTTCATCTTATACTATTTATTTTTATATTTAACGGAAGGGAGAGAGCAAATATCCTTATTGCTCATGAATATAATAAATATCAATATTTCCGTAATAACTATGCGGTATTATGTCTTTCAAAGTCAGGGAAATTTTAAGCAAGAGTATTTAAAAGGCGTTTCATCCTATATCGTTTTGTATTTTATCAATACAGGGTTATTAGCCTTCTTCGTCAGAATGATACATATTAAAGAAAAACTATCACCACAAAGCATTCTGCAAGAAGTGCCAAATTTAGATAAAGCCATAGCTCAATTATGTTGCATTGTCATTATAACAGTACTAACATTTTTTGTTCATAAATATTTTTCATTTCGCAAAACGAAATAGAAAAAGCAAGCTATTAGAGAATCTCCAAGAAACTCTTCATTATTTTTTTCTTTCCGAAGTTCTCAAAAAATACTTCACATTTGTTTCCCTCTACGTCAGTAATAGTGCCGGAACCAAATGTAGCGTGATGAACTTTTTTGCCAACCAACGGTGAAACTTTTTTAGTTTGGTAAAAGTAATCATTTTTAGAGCTGGAACGATAAGACGTATAATGATCATTTTCGTCATAAGCCGCACTCTCGTAATTATCAAAGTAGCCGTGCTTTTCTCTTTTAGAATAAGAATTGGCGTAACTTCTAGAATAGTCGGAACGAGAATTATATCCATCACTATACCTATCATGACCGGAATATCTCTTCTCTGCATTATGGGAATTTTCAGAAGCGGATTGATTTTTTGCAAGAGAACCATAGCCGGTATTATTGATAAGCTCAATACACTGCGGAGGTAATTCATTAAGAAAACGAGAAGGCATATTACTTTGCCACTGCCCATATAATTTCCGATTAAACGCCATAGTGATGTAAAGCAATTTCTTTGCACGAGTAATGGCAACATAGGCAAGACGACGCTCTTCTTCAATACTTCCCTCATCGCCGTCAAGGCACTTTTGATGCGGAAACAAACCTTCTTCCCACCCTGGTAAAAATACAGCATCAAATTCAAGGCCTTTAGCGGCGTGCAAAGTAGAAATAATTATCTTGTTGGAGTTATCCCCATATTCATTATCAATAACGAGGCTAACGTGTTCCAAAAATTCTGAAAGATTCGGGTAATTTTCAGAATCACTCATAACGTTAATAAGTTCCTTAATATTTTCTATTCTTCCGGGCGCCTCAACAGATTTGTCTTGTTCCAACATTGCAAAATAACCGGATTCGTCAGCAACCTGTTCCGCAAAATCGTTTAAAGAAACTGCAGGTAAAATGCGCCTCCACTCATTGATGTGGGTAACAAAAGTATCCAAAGCGTGAAGTGTTTTGCCAGAAAACACGCCTTCGGCCATCAAATCAATCATAGCTTGATACAAAGAGCAATCGTGAGCTTTGGCGCGCTCTCTGAATTTATCAACGGTCTTCTCCCCAATTCCACGTGCCGGTTTATTGATAATACGTTCAAAAGCGAGATCGTCGCTAGGTTGCAAAATAAGGCGAAAATAAGCCAACATATCCCGTATTTCAGCTCTCTCATAGAACTTTAAACCACCAACGACTTTATAAGGAAGCGATTCTTTAATAAAACTTTCTTCAAAAGCGCGGGTCTGCGAAGCCGTACGAACCAAAACCGCAATTTCATCATAAGCAAACCCTTTATATTTAAGACGCTGTATCTCTTGAGTGATATACTTCGCTTCATCATCACCGCTATATGTGCTGACAACTTTTATTTTTTCATTGGCACATTGAGAAACCGGACTATGTTCTGCAACTTTTAAGGTTTTGCCTAATCGCTTAGAGTTATGGCTGATAACCGCTGAAGCAGCATTAAGAATATTTGCAACCGAACGATAATTTCTTTCCAATCGTATAGTAACGGCTTCTGGAAAGTCTTCTGTAAATTTTAAAATATTTTCAATTTCAGCACCTCTCCAAGAATATATAGATTGGTCATCATCGCCAACGCAGCAAATGTTGCGGTGCAGTTGAGAAAGAAGTCTGAGTAACAGATATTGCGTCACATTAGTGTCTTGATACTCGTCTACCATGATATAAAGGAAACGTTGTTGATATTCTTGCAAAATAGAAGGATTTTTGAGTAGAATATCTAGGACATATAAAAGAATATCTCCAAAATCCACACAATTCATTTCAACAAGTTTTTTCTGATATTCACGATAAATGAGCGCGGTGAGGTTTGTCTTGCAATCATTTAAAATCTTATCAACCGTAAAACCTTTATCCTTAAAACGAGAAATCTTTTCTAAAACAGCTTGCGGTGGATACTGCTTCTCATCAATGGAATTTTCTTGTAAAACTTTTTTAATGACGCGTTTTTGGTCGTCCTCTCCTAAAATTGTGAAATTAGATTTTAGCTTAACATATTCAGGATATTTCCTTAAAATTTTAACACAGATACTATGAAAAGTGCCGAGCCAAACCGAATTAACGGCATCTCCGATAAACCCTCTGACACGTTCTTTCATTTCATTGGCCGCCCGGTTTGTAAAAGTTACCACCAAACAGTTCCAAGGGCGGGCAAAATTATTTTGCAAAATATAAGCAAGTCGCGTGGTTAGAACTTTAGTCTTGCCTGTTCCTGCACCAGCTAAGACTAATAAAGGGCCTTCCGTTTTTCGTACGGCTTGTAGTTGTTCAGGGTTAAGCCCTTCCAAAAAAGGACAAATAGGTTTCAGCGCACTAATATTATCATAGGTGATAGGTGTGGAACTATCATCACTCTCATCAAAATCAAAAATGTTACTCATCTTGCAAAATTTCTTGTTTTTTGTTAATCAAAATCATATATAGAAAGTTATACAAGATAAATTTTGAATGAAAAGTTTTTTGTGTTTTTTTAGAACAGAAATAAAACAGAGAGGGAAAGATGAGCGAAATCAGAGAAAAAATTGTCGCTTTACAAAATTATCTGGATAGCCGCATTGTTGGTCAGCAAGAATTGATAAAAAAGCTGATTATAACATTGTTGGCAGATGGTCATGCTCTATTGGAGGGGGCTCCAGGGTTAGCAAAAACAAAAGCTATCAAAACCTTGTCAGAATGTATCCAAGCCCAATATAATCGTATCCAGTTTACACCGGATTTATTGCCGTCAGATATTACCGGAAGCGATATTTATGTAGCAGAAAAAGGCGAATTTGAATTTCGCAAAGGTCCAGTTTTTGCAAATCTTGTTTTAGCAGATGAAATTAACCGTGCGCCGGCAAAAGTTCAATCCGCCTTGCTGGAAGCTATGGCCGAGCGCCAAGTGAGCGTTGGTGGAAAACAATACAAGTTACCACCGTTGTTTATGGTTCTGGCAACCCAAAACCCAATTGAACAAGAGGGAACGTATAATCTACCGGAAGCACAATTGGACCGTTTCTTGATGTATATAAAAATAGATCAGCCGGATGCAGAGACCGAACATAAAATTTTACGCTTGGTCAGAGATGAACAACAAGGTGAGTATCAGCAAAAAACGGCAGAAAAAGAATTTTTCGGTAAAATTGGAAAAATTAAAATAGAAGATGTGCTAGAAGCAAGAAAAACGGTTTTATCTGTCTATATGAATGAAAATCTTGAAAATTATCTTGTTCAGCTCATAATGGCAACAAGACATCCCGAAAAATATGAATCTTCATTGAAAGAAAAAATCTTATATGGGGCAAGTCCTCGTGCAACGATTGCATTAGATAAATGTGCAAAAATCAATGCATGGCTAAAGGGAAGAGATTTTGTTATTCCGGAAGATATTCATGATGTTGTATATGATGTCTTAAGACACCGTATTATTTTGAGCTTTGAAGCTCAAGCGGAAGGCTTAAAAAGTGATGACATTATTGCCAATATATTAAAGATGGTTCCTTTGCCGTAAAACAATGTATTTAAATGGTGTATTTAAATGTTTTTTAAGCACGCAGAAATAAAACAACAAAACACGCAAGGCCTAAGCGTAGGGGTTGATGAACTAATTGCCCAACGCAAATTTTTGCCATATATTAAACAGCGTCATAATAACATAACATCATATCAAGCGGGTGATATTCGCTCAGCCTTTAAAGGCAGAGGAATGGAGTTGGAAGAGGTGCGAAGTTATGGTTATGGCGATGATGTACGGGATATTGATTGGCGTGTAACGGCACGAAAGGGCGATACTTATACTAAAGTCTTTTCTGAAGAAAAAGACAGAGAAGTCTATGTTGTTCTGGATATATCGCCATATATGCTTTTTGGTACTAAAAAGGAGCTAAAATCAGTATCTGCGGCAAAATTAACAGCGTTATTAGGATGGCAAAGCTTAGCCAACAAAGATAGATTCGGTGTAGTATTGTTTGATGGGTATGAAACAAGAATGTTTAAACCTCAAAATAATCAGAAAAATCTAATGGCGATATTTAATGCTATTGCAGAGGCCAGTTCTTCTGTGTTACAGCAAAGAAACTTGGTGGCAGCAGAAAAAAAAGATTTATCAGATACGCTCAAACTTCTGCAATATTGCACAAAAGGCAAAGCGATGATTTTTATTATAAGCGACTACAACAATATTAGTGATGCAGCAAAAAAGGTTCTTGTCGCGTTAAGTCGTCGGTCACAGCTATATTGTATTAATGTGTATGACATAATAGAAGAAGATGCACCTGCCAATGGACAATACATAGCTGAATACAAAGGCGAGAAAGTGTCTTTTGAAACATTTTCAGCAGGGTTTAAAGAAATCTATCATAAACATTTTCTGCAAAAACGAAAAGATATGGAAGACTTTTGCCGAAGAATTAAATGCCATTATTTGAGCATTAGAACAGACAGACCCCTCTATAAACAATTAAAGATATTGTAGTAGAAGTTGCTTGCAATTATACTTTTATACTTTATTCTAAAAGGGATAGAAGATTATAAGGGCATATGATGACAATTTTTAAATCAAAATTTTTTTATATCGGTGTTGTTATTCTTACTGTTTTAATCATTGGAATTATAAAAATGCAGCAAGTTACGCTAAGCGTAATTGTACCAGTATATAACTCCGAAAAATACTTAGAAAGATGCTTAGATAGCATAATGAATCAAAGTGGAAATTTTGAAGTAATAGTAATAAATGACGGTTCTACAGATAAAAGTTTAGAAATACTACAACAATATGCTAAAAAATACTCTAATATGCACCTAATTAACCAAAACAATCAAGGCGTTTCAGCTAGCAGAAATAAAGGGTTGGAACTAGCAAAGGGAAAATACATCATATTTGTAGATAGTGATGATTGGCTAGAAGAAAATGCATTTAAGGTAATTTTAGAACAACTGAAACAAGATTCTCCAGATATTTTGCTGGCGGCATACTACGATGTATATGGGGCTGAATGGGTTAGTAGTTTAAGAGGAGCAGAAGCCGCTGCAGAAATAGAAAAAGAAGCCAAATTTCCCAGTACAAAATTAGATAATCTATCGCTGTTTTCACCCTTTAAAGGAGATGAAGCCTATAGCGATTTATTTTACTCGGGTACGGGGGTAAGAGGACAAGTTTTTCGTACAGAATTCATAAAACAGCATAATTTCACATTTCCGCTGAATATAAACTGTGGAGAAGACGATGTATTTGTATATCGTTCTTTTCTTGTAAATCCTCTAATATCAATTATAACAACACCTGTATATAACTATCGCAATCGTACTGATAGCTTAGCTAAATCAAAAAATGTTATCTCTGAAAATCGTAAAGGTCTAGAAGTTTTACAACAAACAAAAGAGTATAAATCCGCAAAAAGACGCACTCAAATGCTCATCAACGATGCGTGGTTATCATGGACGATTTTGGGAATAAGCAATTTACTCCGCTTTGGGGCACTAAACGAACAAGCGTACGAAGAAGCATATAAGGCATATAACACCTTTGCCGTATATAACAAAGAAGAGAGAAAATCTTGCCGAAACTTGGGCAAACTCAGAGGAATTCTGTTCTCTAAAAATTAATCAGATTCTTTGATACGTTCAATGTTTGCACCAACGGACTTCAGTTTTTCTTCAAGACGTTCATACCCTCTATCTAGATGATATACACGGTTGACAATAGTTTCACCTTCGGCAACGAGTCCTGCTAAAACAAGGGCAAATGAGGCTCTGAGGTCCGTCGCCATAACAGGAGCACCTGAAAGTTTTTTCACCCCTCTGACAATAGCAGAAGCGTGCCCGTGGATATTAATATTAGCGCCCATCCGACACAACTCTGGAACATGCATAAAACGATTTTCCCAAATACTTTCGGTAACAAGTGAAGCTCCCTCGGCGACTGTCATCAAGGCCATAAATTGCGCTTGTAAATCGGTTGGAAAACCAGGATAGTAATCAGTATAAATATCTTCACCTACGATAGTTTTACCTTCTCCGCTGACAGTAATCGAATTATCACTAACAGAAACATCTACACCCATTTTTTCTAAAACACGCAAAGGTTGTTGTAAAAAATCGGCACAAGCATTAACAAGTTCAATTTTTCCGTGTGTAATCGCTGCTGCAATAGCGTACGAACCAGCTTCAATTCTATCGGAAATCACAGAAATTTGACCGGAATGGAGCTCTTTAACGCCCTCAATAGTTAAAATAGAAGTATCTTTGCCGTCAATTTTAGCCCCCATGTTGTTAAGCAAGTCAATAAGATTCGCAATTTCGGGTTCTTTAGCCGCGTTTTCAATCTTTGTAACGCCGGAAGCAAGAGTGGCAGCCATCAAAATATTACACGTAGCACCAACCGAGGCTTTGCTAAAGATAATATGTGCTCCGGTTAAACCATTAGGCGCGTCAGCAATAACATATCCATTTTTGATTTCAATTTTTGCGCCCATTTGCTCTAAAGATGAGAGGTGAATATCTATGGGCCGAGCCCCAATAGCACATCCACCCGGCAAGGATAATTCCGCATGTTTAAAACGCGCCAACAGAGGACCTAAAACATAATAAGAGGCTCTCATTTTTCTAACAAAATCGTATGGCGCAATCAATTCAGAAATATGACTGGTTTGATAAGTATAAGTTGTAGAAAGATGCTGTTCGAAAATTTCTTGTTTATCGGAAATCTGAACGCCTAAATATTTAAGTAAACCATTTAAAAACGTGATATCAGAGAGTTGTGGAACATTTTTTATAGTAACAGGTTCAGAGGTTAATAAAGATGCACAGATAAGAGGCAAAGCAGCATTTTTGGCCCCACTAATATAAATTTTTCCACGAAGTGTATTTCCGCCGATGATTTTAATTTTATCCATTTTTATAAATCCTTTTCACTAGTATCGGACTGAGACGAAACAGATTTTGACTTTAATTTAGCTAATTCAGATTCTTGCTTTTTACGTTTCTCCAAATTTTTCTTTAAGGCTTTAGATTCTTTTTCAAAACGAATATCTTTAGGTGTAGTAGTTTTTTTCATAACAAATCCTCTATATTCACATGTAATAAAAATCTTATAGCATGGCAATTATATATAAATTGTTAAAGAAATTCAGAAGTATTATAGAAGGAAAATAATTTTTATTTTCGCAAAAACAAAACGATAAGTAAAAAAATCAAAAAGTTGAAATTTTTTTCTTGCAATAAAGAAAAAGTATGTTATAAAACACACCTGTTAAACGATGCGGGTATAGCTCAGGGGTAGAGCGCAACCTTGCCAAGGTTGATGTCGTGGGTCCGAATCCCATTGCCCGCTCCATTTTTTTTATATATCAAAAGCCGCCAAGATGTGCGGCTTTTTTATTTTAAATTTTCAAGATAGAAAAATATTTTCAAAAGAAAAAGTTAACCATATACGATAAATCTCAAATATCTAAATTTTTTAATTGCATTAACGAAATCTCAACTAAAAAAAATTATTATCAAGCGCAAAAGAATTTTAATATGCGAGAAATAAAATGGGATTGTTTGGTAAAGAAAAGACAGATAAAATAGAAACAAAAACTTCACAGCCAGAAAAAAATACATCAGATATACGTGGGCAGGTAGTCAGAGGAAATACAATGAGTAGTGCTTCCTTGCTGCATAGCGAGGCAAAAGCTGCTCCTAAGACGTCATATGTAGACGACTTACCGAAAATGGTAAATGATACAAACTTTTCAGATTTATACATAACACCTGATAAAAAAACATATATTTGGAGTGGAAAAAGCAATAGCGGACTAAAAATTGGAAAATTCATAGATATCCAAGAGTTTATATCTGCAGTAGAAGAAAAATATGATGGCAAAATGAGTAGTTACTCTTTGCGCTACAAAGGAAGAAATTATCGAATAGAACGAACGGTTGCGCTTGAGGGTGAACAGTTCTGCGCAAGAAAGATGCCGACAGAAATTCCAGATTTAGAAAAATTAGGTCTCCCCATAGGGGTATATCGCCAATTAGTGAATTTAGCACCCAAAAGTGGCTTAATTCTATTTGCTGGAGCTACAGGAACAGGAAAAAGCACATCTATTGCAGCACTTATAAAAAAATATCTTCAAACAGAAGGCGGATATGCTTTTACAATTGAAGATCCGATAGAGATGCCTTTAGACGGTGTGTATCAAACAGAAAATGGTGATTTAGGACTTTGTAAACAAACAACACCACCAGATGGCTTGTGGGAAGAGGGGATAAAATCAGCCCTTCGTTCAAAACCAAGATATATTTATCTCGGAGAAATTCGTTCATCAGAAGCAGCGGTGGAATTATTACGAGCTGCAACATCCGGACACTTGGTGTTATCAACAATTCATGCAAATAATGTAAGCGATGCAATAAATTCTGTTGCTAAATATGCTGTATCAAGTGGTATCAGTGAAGAAATGGCTTATGAACTAATGGCAAATGGTTTATTAGCATGCATTCATCAAAATTTAGTTGGATCACCACGAAAATTACAAGTAGAACCTTTGTTTGCTAATCCAGATATCAATTCGGGATGTCAAGTTCGAGCGATGCTCAGAACAGGAAAATTAAATTTGGCAACAATAATGGAATCTCAAAAAACAAAATTAGAAAGAGGTTTATCACTATTTGACTTTTAATAAAGAAGCACCAAATGGTGCTTCTTTGTTATGGTAAAATTGTTTGAAGCCAAATTTTCTCATTAAAGCCAATAAGTAAAAATTGCGTCCCAACTAATAGCGGTCTTTTAACCAACATTCCATTACTACTGAGTAGTTGTAATTTCTCATCATCAGAAAGAAGTGGAAGCTTATCTTTAAGATTCATACTTCTGTACAAAAGACCGCTTGTATTAAAAAATTTACTAAGCGCAATATCAGAAGAGCTAGCCCAATTTTTTAATTCTTCGGCGCTAGGCGGATTTTCCACAATATGTCTGTCAGTAAAAGGAATATTATGCTCAATTAACCAACGCTTAGCTTTTTGACAAGTAGAGCATTTAGGGTATTCAATAAAAAGTAAAGTCATAGTACCTCCTAATTAAATTGATAGTCTACCATAAAAGATAATAAGATAAAGACAAGAAAAAAGAAGGTATATTGTAAATAGAAAAATAGTGCATATATCAGCCTCAAATATAACCAAGGGGCGAGATATGATACAACTATCGGTATACATGATAACATTGAATGAAGAAGAAAGACTGGAAAAAACATTACAAGCAGCAGTTCAGGTGGCTGATGAGATAATAATTGTGGATAGCGGTAGTACGGATAATACACAAAAAATAGCAGAAAAATATAAAGCAAAATTTTATCATAAAGACTGGATAAGTTATTCCGACCAAAAGCACTACGCACAAGAATTATGCAATAATCAGTGGGTGCTATCAATAGATGCAGATGAGGTATTATCAAAGGAGCTAATCGAAGAGATTCAAAAAATCAAAGAGAAACCACAATATGATATCTATAAAATAAGAATAGGGGATATGTATCCGGGATTTAATCATCCAAGAATAGGGACCAAAAAATATAATTTAGCCCGACTCTATAATCGTCAATTTGCAAGTATGCCCAAAGATAATCTGACCAAAGATAGAATCTCTATAAATAATAAAGCACATATCGGACAACTAAAAGGGCTAATTCATCACTATTCATACTTAGATTTGCATCATCAAGTAAATAAATTAAACAATTTCACCGATCAAGTCGTGCAAACAGCAATAAGCGAACATAAAAATTATAGTGGCTTACGACTTTCCACAGAGTTTTTGAGGCAATTCATATGCTATTATATAATAAAGAGAAATTTTCTAAATGGCGAATGGGGTTTTGTAACATCGATAAATCTAGCCTATTTCCGCTTTTTAAAAATAGCAAAATGGCGCGAACAACAGCAATTAAGGGATTTACACAAATAAAAAGTCGCCACACTGGGGAATGAAGCGACGTTGGTTTGTTAATGTTTAAGATATATATTTAGGAGTCCTATTTCTTATTCTTCTTAATTTAAAATAAATATAACATATTTTTAAGGACTGTTCAAGAAAAAAGTTAACGAAAACTTAAAAATTTAAAAGAAAAACAAGAACTTCTTGAAAAAAAGAAACATTCACAATATAGTCTCCGCGTTTATATAAAGAGGAGAAGAAAATGCCTAAATCATATTGTGGTATTGATTTTGGGACAACCAATTCGGCTGTATCCATATTTGATGATAAGAAAAATATAGCTCAAGTACTTTTTGAAAAAGATAGAGAAACGATTCCAACTGCAATATTTTTTCCAGAAGAAAATACATATAAACCTATTTTTGGTGTCGCAGCTATAAAAGAATATATAGCAGGTGGAAATGGACGTTTTATGCGGTCCATAAAAAGAATCCTCGGAACGGATTTAATGAATCTCAAAACAGAAATAAATGAGATTTACCTAAGTTATGAGGACATTATTGGATATTTTATAAAACACTTAAAGACTGTTGCTGAAAAACAAAACGGAGTCTCATTAGAACAAGCTGTTTTAGGACGTCCTGTGCACTTTCAAGATTATGATCCGGATGCAGATAAAAAAGCAGAGTCGTTTCTGATGCATATAGCAAAAATGGCAGGTTTTAAACAAATACATTTTCAATACGAACCACTAGCAGCAGCTTACGCACATGAACAAAAACTCGAAAAAGAAAAACTGGCTTTTGTTATCGATATTGGCGGTGGAACATCTGACTTCAGTGTGATTCGCTTAGGACCAGAACATAAAAAGCAAATAGATAGGACAAAAGATATATTAGCCAATAGTGGAGTCCGCGTAGGCGGCAATGATTTTGATAGAGATTTGGCTATGAAATGCTACATGCCGGAATTAGGATATGGAACAATGTTAAAACCTAATCCCTATAATGGGCGGATTCTTCCAGTCCCCTTTGGGCCATATATGACTCTATCGGAATGGAGCAGTATTAATACTCTATATACATATAAAGCAAAAAAAGAGATTCAGAAAGTATATGAGGAGTCGTCAGAACCTCAAAAAGTAAGAATCCTTTGGGAAACAGTGCAAAAGGAGTTAGGGCATACTCTTCTTAATAATGTAGAAATAAGTAAAATAGCTTTATCAAAACAAGAATTTGTACATAGCGAATTAGAATTTTTAGAGGAAAAGCCCAATATAAGCTTAGAGAAACAAAGATTTGAAGAATCCATCCAAAAAGATATTCAAAAGATTACAGATTCCATGATGGAGTGTATGCGAGAGGCAGGAATAAGTTTTGCAGATATAGAATTGGTAATATTAACGGGTGGTTCGACCGAGATTCCATATATAAAGAAAGAATTATGCCGGTTATTCTCTAATACAGAGATTTCAGAAAACGGGAAATTTTCATCCGTATCGGCGGGGTTGGGATACGAAGCAGCAAGAGTGTATGGATGAGGTGGATAAAAGAAGATAAATAAAACAAGGGGTTAAGGAAAGCGGCAAAAAATTTTTTAAAAAAAGTGAAAAATTTTAAAAAAAGTTATTG
>CASFQO010000011.1 GCA_949297145.1 uncultured Alphaproteobacteria bacterium | reverse complement strand
TCCGTTCTTCAATAACTATCGTCCGCAATTCTATTTCAGAACAACAGACGTAACCGGTTCAATTCAATTAAAAGAAGGTACCGAAATGGTAATGCCTGGTGATAACATCACTATGACAGCAACCTTGATTCACCCGATTGCAATGAACGAAGGACTTCGTTTCGCTATCCGTGAAGGTGGTCACACTGTTGGTGCCGGCGTTGTAACAAAGATTCTTGAATAATCTTTTTAGATAACACAAAAGAATAAAAAGGTCGGTTAAAGTGCCGGCCTTTTTTGTGTTTGAAATGATGTAAAAAAAACGGCGGTTCTTTTTAGAACGGCCGTTTTAGGTTTAAAACTGTTTTACTTTATCCAACCAAGTTGATGAATTTTTTTTGCGATGTCATCATAAAGTTCTCCGTTATGTTCAATGTATGCTTTCATAACGCTTTTGGCATAAGGTTGCTCCATAATTTTTATTTGAGCTTTGTAACATAATTCAAAATTATGATTGATGTGTTCCAATAAAATGGGAGGAGCAAAAGGATAATCACAGAGTTTTATCTGGGCTTCGTGACAGAGGCGCCATCCATTTTGAGTGTGTTTTAGTAAAATCTTTTCCACTTGCGGAAAATCAAAAATTTTGATTTGATTTTCTTTGAAAACGCACCAGCGGTTATTTACTAATTCAAGAAGAATTTCTTCAGCATTCGGTATTTTATCAATTACCAAGGCTTGACACTTTCTGGTAAGGAAGTTTTTGCTTCTGACGTATTCCAACAGAATTTTTTCGGCATTGGGTAAGTCTGTAATTTTTATTAACACATCTTCTTCAAGAAAGTTTCCGCTTTGAGCGTAGAGAAGAAAAATTTCCGAAGCATTTGATTGCTCCAATATTTTAAGTTGAGCTTCTTTGCAGAGTTCTTGTTTTTGTGCTAAATAGGAGGTTAGAATTTCTTTGATTTGCGGTAGTTCAAAGATTTTTACTTGTGCCCATTCCGGAAGTCTTTGACCTTTTGCAATGTAATTTTGGATTATTTCATAGGCATTAGGTAAAGTAAACGTTTTCTGAGTGAGTTTAGATTTCCTCATAATGATTTATTTTTAATAAGTTTGACATATTTTTATTTTTTATGATTGGAAGGTAGCAGATGTTTATGAATATTTCAAGAGCAAATTTTGTCTATTTTTTGAGGTTATAAAGTGAGGCTTTTTATATCTAAAGTTCAGATTGGATATGAAAAATACAAGATTATTTTGATAGTGATTTCGTTTCTAATTGGTTTTGAGGAGAGAGCTATGAAGTTGTGTAAAGATGAGTTGTTACTGTTTGGCGGTATGTACCAAATTATAGCGCTGATAATATCTTTGTTTACGTCTGAAATTGCATACGCCATTAACGGATTTTTGTATATTGTTTTTTGGTTGGCCGTGCTTGCTATTGCTTTTAATTGGGTTCCGAGATTTGTCTTTCAGATGAATGACCGGTTTCCGCGGATGTCTGTGTTTATGGCGTCCATTGGGTGGATACCTTATTTTACGGTTTTGTATGCGCTGTTTTCTGCCGGTGTGGACTATATGGTTTCCGGCTCGGATAGTGTTACAGTGTTTTTGAATAACTATATGCCTTTGTATGATGTTTATATGGCAGCTATTGTTATCTCTCTTTTGTATGCAGCGTATAAAGTATTTTACAAAAAAGAAGATTTGTTGATGGCCTGCGAACCTATTGGCCGATAAGGTGCGGGGTTTATCTTGATAGACAGCTCGCTTGATGCGGGCTGTTTTTAGTATGAAAAATGTTTTTTGACGTGTCGGAGTTTTTTCTTGACATATTTCTGGTAAATGCTATTTTTTTGTCAGAAAATTTATTATTCTATCAATGTATCATTTTAAACAATATTATTTATGGAAAAAACTCAATTAAAAGAAAAAGTACAAAAACATGTCGATAGCTTGTTTTTGACGTTGTCTCAAAATCTTGATGTCCAAGTTTCAGAAGATGTGCAAAATAGGCTTACTAATAGGTTGTCTCAAGAAGCATTCGATGTTTTGCTAGCTCAAAAGAAACAAGGGCTTATTGATGCGACTGAACAAATGTTTACTGAATTGCAGAACGATTTGGGAATGACTTTCAGAGAACAGACAAAATCTAATTTGTTAGAGATTTTGTTGGCGGAGGCTGGTGTTTCGTTTGAAGATAATCCTACGGAAATTAAACCTAAAGATGTATCTTCGGATAAGTCGGAAATTCATTCAGAGGAAAAGTCTGAAGCTGAAACCAATGCTCCTCAAGTTGCAGATGAAACTGTTCAAGAAGCGGATAAGGTGGCAACCCATAAAAAGCCAGGTAGACCATGGACGGAAGAATGTCATGATCCTGAAATTATTCGGAAAGTAAATGAAACGTTTGCTCAATACTATGCAGAAGATTTTGACAAGGAACAGTATTCTCGGGATATGTATATATGGAATATTTTTGATCCTAATTCGTTGAGAAAAGAACTTCTTTGTAAGGATTTTGAAAGGTTTTGGGGGATAAAGTTAGACGCTTCTATATATCTTCGTTGGAAAACATTGGGTGATATTTATGATTCTGTTCTTTATTGCCTCAAGGAGAAAGAGGATATCCAAGAACTAGAAACTGAAACCAATGCATCTCAAGTTGCTGATGAAACTGTTCAAAAAGCGGATAAGGTGGTAACTAATAAAAATTCCGGTAAACCGTGGACGGAAGAATGTCGTGATCCTGAAATTATCAATAATGTAAATGGGGTAATCGCTCGTTATTATGAAAAAGGAGAAGATGATGACAGGGAAGATTATTCACGAGATATGGATGCTTGGAATATTTATGGTTTGAATCGTCAATCCAGAGATTTGTTTCGTAAAGAGATTGAAGAACTTTTTGATATAAAGCTTGGTAAATCTATTTACTCTTTCTGGAAAACATTGGGTGATATTTATGATTCCGTATTTTATTACCTTAAGCAGAAAGAGGATAAGCAAGAACAGGTAGTTGAAACCAAAGTTCCTCAGGCTGCAGATGAAACTGTTCAAAAAGCGGATAAGGCGGCAACCCATAAAAATTCCGGTAAACCGTGGACAGAAGAATGTCATGATCCTGAAATTATTCGGAAAGTAAATGTGACGTTCGCTTGTTACTATAAAGGGGATTTGGACAAGAAACAATATTCACGTGATATGAAGGTAGAACATGCTTTTGCCTCTAATTCGTCAAAAAGAGAATCTTTTGGTAGGAATATTGAAGGAATGTTTAGTATCAGGTTTGGTAAATCTGTTTATTCTTTTTGGGAAACATTGGGTGATATTTATGATTCCGTTCTTTATTGTCTCAAGCAAAAAAGTGATGAACAGCAAATTTCTGGCAAAATAGATAAGCAAGAAGTTTATGGCGTTAAAAAGCTTTGGGGCGATTACAAAGTTGATCCCAGTGATTCCTCTCCAAAGATCCGCAAAATAGTGGATACGGTTAATCAGACGTTAATAGATAAATTGGGCATTGAACAGGGTATGATTACTCGAGAGAGTCACTTGAAAGATGATTTGGAAGCAGATAGTTTGGATAAAGTTGAACTTGTTATGGAATGTGAAAAGACTTTTAATTTTTCTATTTCGGATGAGGTGGCTAGCAAGATTCAAACGGTTGGTGATGCGTACGATTGCCTTTATTACTATTTGAAAGAGTAGTTTTGCTTCTAATTGAATTTCTGAAAATTGAGATTAAAAAGCATCTTACCATTTGGGTGAGATGCTTTTTTGTTGGTCATATTAGCTCGTGACTAGTCGTTGACAAAGGTCTCTTTGACTTGGGTGATATTGACGCACTGTCCGTTATTGTTAATTTCTGCCAACACGCCCCATAAGGTTAATTCTTTGCCGTTGGCCGGAGTTAAGCGATTTTGAACGGTTAGCTTTTCGGCTAATCTTTCCATCGGGGCGGTTGGTTCAAACCCCAAAACAGATTCAAAATCTCCGCACATGCCGACATCGGTTATGTATCCCGTGCCTTGCGGTAAAATGCGCGCGTCAGCGGTCGGAACATGGGTGTGCGTGCCGGCGACCACACTTACTCGTCCGTCTAAATAATAGCCCAGAGCGATTTTTTCAGAAGTGGCTTCGCCGTGTATGTCCACCAAAATCGCATCTATGTTTTTGCCTAAGGTGTAGAGCTTTAATAAATTATCCAAAGGTTCGGTAATGCTGTTTATCGGTGGCATAAATAAACGCCCTAAAACTTGTGCAATCAGTAACTTTTTGCCGTTGATGTTTAAGATTTGCCAGCCTTTGCCAGGGAGGGTTTCCGGATAATTCAAAGGGCGAATGATTTGTTTGTTTTGGTCTAAATAAGGGTAAATTTCTCGTTGTTGCCAGATGTGGTTACCGGTGGTGATACCGTCTACACCGGCGTTTAATAAATCGTTGGCAATTGATGGGGTTAAGCCAAAACCATGGGCGGCGTTTTCGCCGTTAACAATGACGCCGTCTATGGCGTATTTTTCTTTTATTTCTTTAATGTGTTTGATGATAACGTTTCGGCCGGCTCGTCCGATTATGTCGCCGCAGTATAATATTTTCAACAGTTCCATATCCTTGTTGTGTGTTTATAAAAAAGGCGGACCGCCCGCACCGTAAATCAGTTCATTCTATCCGATACCCGCAAGATAAGGTGGGCACCATATAACAAGACCACGATCTTGTCAGAGACAGTTCCCTAATGAATAGTGTTGGCCCGGAAGACATGCGGATTTCTACGCGAGGGGCAGTCCCATATTTATATATGTCATATTATACGGATTTTAACTTGGTTGCAACAGATTTTATTGCTTCATTTAAATAATTTATGCTTTGAGCGATTTCACTGTCAAGTTGGGCTAAATCTGCTTCAGATATTGCAGGAGCCGTTGGGGTGGGGGCTGTAACTGCCGGTTGCGCAGAAGATGCTTTTTTGAGTTCGCTTAGTTCATCGGCCAACAATAATCCGACCATCGCCAGAAGTTGATTTTCGTTAATATGTCCTAAAGCAGAAATCAGCGATTTTGCTTTTTCATCCAGCATACGACCAAGTTTCATAATCTGGATTTCTTGCCCGTTGTCGCAGGATATCGCATATTCGCGGTAGTTGATGGTGATGATTACTTGTGTCATTATTTCACCGCCTTGCTTAAGGTTTCTATTACAGAATCGATACGCGAAACTTTTTCATTGATTTGTTGGCGCAAAGTTGTCAGCTTTTCATTTAATTCCGTATTTTTAGAAACGTTCTTATCCGCCGCTTCATCCAGCAATGCGGCGGTTTCTTTCAAAGACTGCAGAGCTGCGCGGGTTTGTGGAAAATATTTTGTATTTGATTCCATTTTTGACTTCCGTTTCTAAAAATAATGTGATAGTTCTTTATATTATTAAGGCTTAAACATTGGATTTACAAGAGGTAAAAAGACTTATGCAAAAGTTTATTATACGCGTGGATAGTGAAAATCCGCAGATTTTGGATAAAATGGATGAGGAGTGTTTTGTTTTAGCGACAACTCTTGATGCGGAATATTGTCGGAAGTTTGTGGAAAAGGCTGTTGCTGAAAATCGGGTGGTTTTGTTTTATGGCGATAAGGCTATTGAAAAAGCTAAGCAATATGACGCTGATGGCGTGATTTTGGATTTGGGCGCCGAAAAATTGAAGGAAAAAATGGCCGATGTGCGTAAACAACTCGGTAAACGTAAATTTGTGGGCTTGTTTACACGCAATCGTCGGCACGAAAGTATGATTGTTTCTGAGGCGGAGCCGGATTTTATTATTTTCAAAGTTTGGAAAGACGGTTTTGAAAACATTAAGGAACTGACGGATTGGTATAATGATTTTTTCCTTATCCAATCAGCGGCGTGGATTATGGAAGATGGTGTTCCGGCGGAAAATTTGCGGACGGATTTTGTGATAAAATGAAAGTGAAGTTTTGCTGCTAAATTTGAGCAAACAAAAAAACGGCGGTTCCTGTGTGGAACGGCCGTTTTTTTGTTGGTTAGTGTTGCATATATTTCGTATTCGTGCAAGAGGAAAATTTTGTCTAATTACGATTTTTGTTGCAAAATAAAATTTTTGGTCTATCTTGTCGCTCAGGTGGAGTTCTCAGATTTTTTCTTTGAGGGCTTGTACGAAAATCGTTGTTGAATATTAACATTGTAAATATGGAGAACAAATAAATGAAACAGTTAGCCGGATCAATCAGAATTGGCTGGGTTATTGAATATAAAGGAAAACCTTGGACCATTACTAAAGCTCAACACATTAAACCGGGTAAAGGCGGCGCTTTTATGCAGGTTGAAATGAAGTCTGTTGAAGATGGAACGAAAACAAATGAACGTTACAGAACTGAAGATACCGTTGAAAAAATGATGGTTGAAGATAAAGATTGTCAGTTCTTATTTGAAGACGGTACCGGCTTGAACTTTATGGAAAACGAAACTTTTGAACAGTTCTCCATGCCAGCAGATATCTTGGGCGACTCTAGACCTTTCTTGAAAGAAGGGATGGTTGTTCGTATTTCTCATATTAACGACAGACCGATTTCTGTTCAATTGCCGCAACAGGTTATTTGCACCGTTGTTGAAACTGAACCGGTTATTAAAGGACAAACCGTTACTTCTTCTTATAAACCTGCTGTTTTGGATAATGGTATGCGTATCAACGTGCCGCCGTTTATTGCTGCAGGCGAAAAAATTGTTGTTGGAACCGAAGAAGCTAACTATGTTGAAAGAGCAAAATAATGGCTTATATCTCACCAATGCTCACTAATATCGTTAATGCGGTTAAAAAGGCTTCTATCAACCTTAATCGCGATTTTAGCGAAATTGAGCGTTTACAAAATTCCGTTAAGGGAAGTATGGATTTTACGAAAATCGCTTTTGATAAAATCCAAAAAGGACTTAAAAACGAAATCGGCAGAATTATGCCTATCGTACCGGTTGTGTTTGGTGGACAAAAAGCACCACAAGAAGGTATGTACTTCGCTGTGTCGGGTATTGAAGGCTTGGCTAACTTTGCCCACGGTAATCCGGAATTTGCAATTTCGGTGGCGTTGATTGACGGACAGACTATTTTGGATGCCGTTGTGTATAATCCGGCTCGTGATGAGTTGTTCTTTGCTGAAAAAGGAAAGGGCGCTTTTAAGGAAGGATTTAGAAGCCACGAACGCCTGCGTGTTGCCGCTCGGCAAGAGTTGGAAGGTGCGCTGGTTGCAGTTAAGCCAAATGCTAATGATGAGGAATTGTCAGCAAAGATTATCAATAATTCTTTGATGCTTTGCAAAGATGTTCGTATCAGCGGGGCGGTTGCTATGGATTTGGCTTATGTGGCGGCAGGTAAATTGGATGGTGTTATTGCGCCGTCTTCTATGCTTGCAAGCATTGCCGCAGGGATTTTGCTCGTTAAAGAAGCGGGTGGTCTTGTTTTGGATATGGAGCAAGATGATACACGTACGGAAGATTTGCCGATGGTTTTGAATTCCGGTAATCTGATGGCCGCAAGTTTTAATCTAAGCCAAAAAATTGCTAAAATTTTAAAATAAGTTTAAAAATTTACAAAAATGTACTTGCAATCTATAAAAGTGTAGTGTATAAGAACCGTAAATTTTTTAGTGAAGTTAAATTTTGGAGATAATAATGAAAAAAGGTATTCACCCTGATTATCATGAAATTACTTATGTAATGACAGATGGTACAGAGAAGAAAGTTAAGTCAACTTGGGGCAAAGAAGGCGCAACAATGACTCTTGAAATTGATCCGAAGTCTCATCCGGCTTGGACAGGTGTTCAACGTGTTGTCGATTCTGGCGGTCAAGTTGGTAAGTTTAATAACAAATTTGCTAAGTTCGTTGCTAAAAAAGCTGCTAATTAATTTGTTATTTATGAACTTTCGACAAGTTAAAGGCCTGTATTTTACAGGCTTTTCTTTTATTCGGAAAATGTAGCGGTAAGGTTTTAGGATGTTCTGAAGGCAGCAGGCTATAAAGTTTGTGTAGAAAACACTTAAAATCGCTTGTAATCCTATAAAAACAGTTTACGCTATAAACAAATTTGGGGTTTATTTTTAGATAGAAAGGATGATGAAATGACAGCACCTTTAATGCCTAAGGCTACTGCAGTTTGGTTGGTGGAAAATACAACCCTGACTTTCCAACAAATTGCGGATTTTTGTGAATTGCATGAATTGGAAATTCAGGCTATTGCTGATGGCGATATCGCTTATAATATTATGGGGGTTAGTCCTATTACAAACGGTCAGTTGACTTTGGAAGAAATTCAACGTTGTGAGGCTGATGAAAAAGCTCGTTTGGTGGCTACTCCGTTGGAGAAAAATGTTAAAGAAAGAAATGCTAAGGCTAAAAAAGTTCTTTCTCCAACTCAACGTGCTGAAAAACCAAATGCAATTTTGTGGATTTTGAAAAACTGTCCGGAAGTTATTGATTCTCAAATTTGTAAACTTATTGGTACAACTAAACCTACAATTGCCTCTATTCGTGAAGGCTCTCACAGTAATATGGCTAACTTGCGTCCGATTAACCCGATGGCTGTTGGTCTTTGCTCTGAAAAAGAATTGGAAAAGGCTATGTTAATTTCTCAACAACAAGCAGAACTCAAAGAAAATAAGAGCAAAAAGAAATCTAAGAAAAGAGCAGCTTCTAAAGGTGATGATGTAGCGAAAAAACGTGGTCGTCCGAAAAAGGAAACTGCTGAAAAAGAGAAGAAGAGCTCTAAGGCTAAAAAGGAATCTAAAGCTAAGGCAGCAAAGAAAGCGACTAAAGCAAAAAAGGCTCCTAAGGCAAAGGCTGCTAAAAAAGCTGAATAAGTTTCTTTGTTGAAGGATTTTTATGAGTAAGAGATGTCATGTTTGGTGGCATCTCTTTTTTTGTGGGGTGTTATATGCGCGTAGAGATTTAGCTTATTTGAGCAGGAAAGGAGCAGGGGATTATCATTAAGCCCTGCAGGAGGCGGATAGAGAATTTCACATAAAAAAACACCTTGAAATCCGAAATGCTTAAAAGCGGGAAATCAAGGTGTTAAAAATCATTCATCAAAAATGGAGTTTGATATGTCTTCTACTTTTGATGAAAGTTTTTTCATAAATTTTTCGTAGTGGCGGGGAGCAAAGTTCTCCCAAATATACAGCGCTACATAGGTGACACCGAATATTGCAATACCACTCTCCAGGGCGTAGATACAACCTTGGAAAAAAACTTTCCATTCATCTGCCCCAGGAGCAGAGAATAGATTGTTAATACTGAATGCGCAGATGGCGAAGAATACGCCTAAAAGCGCAGAAATTGTTGTTTTCATATATATTTTATTTAAATGATTTTTTTGCTTTAATAACTACCGAAGATAAATGGGTAGGGTTAAACTACAGATACTAATCGGGAAAATCACAGCACAAAATAACTATGAAAACAAACCCCAATAATAGAAATATCTATAATAAAACATTATTACCATACCACATTTTGAGGGAATCGTCAAATAAAAAATTTTAAGGAAAATAATTATACATACCCAGATGTATAAAAAACTTGCGCTTTAAATTTTTTCAGGATATATATTAAGTGTCAATAGAGGTGTGTTGTTTGAATAGAAGGGGTATGTGTCATGAAACATTTGATAGAAGTATATCCTTTTGCATATCACAAAATTTTGGGTGGTCAGCGTAAAATTGATTTGCGCCTTTATCTCAAAAGATTTCATAATATTCATGTGGGTGATACGATTGAGTATGTTAATGCGGAAACTAAAAGCTGTTTGTTGCGTGAAGTTAAAGGTATTGCTCTTTTTCAGGATTTTAAAACGCTCATTGATATGTTGCCGCCAGAGATGATTGGCTATAGCAGTCGTGAGGAAATTAGATTGCGTATTGAGCGCCAATACTCTAAAGAAGAACAGGAGAGATATGGGGCTTGTGCGTTTTTTCTGGCAGAGCCTGAGGCTGCAAAGGTTTCGGTTATGAATTTTTTGGAACGTAGCGCGTAAGGTGTGCGTTTTAGTGTGTAATATGCTCTGCTTATGCGGAGAGACTTTTATATATCTTGTTTATGGGGGCGTTTAGCCCTCTTTTTATTTATCAAATTGTTTGCGGTAGGCTTTTCTTAGTTTATCCCCAACGTGACCCAAATCGGCAATAATCTCTATGTGGGCATTATCTAAAGAGCGGTACAAATCCCATGCACCTTTGAGTGGACAGCACATATCTAGGCGATTGTGAATTATGGTGGTGGGGATTTCTTTTATCTTATCTATGTTCTTGAGGATTTCATTGTCGGTTAAAAAGTAGCGGTTGGCTGCATAATATAAGCTAATGCGAGCGGCGTTGATGATGTTGTTGTCTAGGGCAACTTCTTTAAATCCGGCGTCTAACTTACCTAGTTGATATTCATAATGCACCATATATTTGACGGCGGTTTGAATTGAACCGAGGTCATCTGAAAATATCAGTTTTGCATAGTGCGTGTAGGGATTTTCACCTTCGCTTTGGTGACGAATTTCTTCCAATAAATCCGGATAAAACAGACCGCTGTCTCGTAACATCCATTCCATATCTTCACGGCGTGCTAAAAAGACGGCGTAGATACAAATCCTTTTGACGCATTCCGGATATTTTTCTGCAAAAAGCAGAGCTACGGTGGAACCCCATGAGCCACCGGCTGCTATTACCGGTTCTGTGACATTCAAATATTCTAATAAACGTTTGGCGTCTTTTACCAGGCGTTTGGTATCGTTTAGGGAAATGATGTCTTCGGCTTTGGAAAGTCCTGCACCGCGTTGGTCAAACATAATGACACGCTGCGTTTTTAGATTAAAATAACGGCCGTGGCTTTTTTTGCACTGTCCACCGGGGCCGCCATGGAAAAAAATGACGGGTTCACCTTGAGGATTTCCCATTTGTTGGTAATAGATTTCGTGCCCTTCATATTCCGGAAGATAGCCTTTGTCAAAAACTTTATTGTTGAAAAATCCGAACATTCTTTTTCCTTTTCGCTCTGTTTCCTGTAGTCTTCGGGGTAAATGTTTAATATTTATTTAAATTTGGGGATAAATTATGAAAATCGTAGGTACGGCGATTATTACCAATGATGAAGGGAAAATTCTTATCGGGCAACGTCCGGAAGGCAAAGATTTGGCCGGATTGTGGGAGTTTCCCGGTGGAAAACAAGAAAGTGGCGAAACGGTTGAACAGTGTATCGTGCGCGAAATCAAAGAAGAACTGGATGTGAAATGTTCTGTTGGCGATTATTTGCTATCGGTTACCAAATCTTATCCACATGGCGAGTTTAAACTTATGGTCTATAAAGCAAAGCTCTTGGATCCGCAAAATCTTAAGGCGTTGGTGCATCAAAAACTTTTGTGGGTTACACCGCAGGAGCTGTCTTTGTTTCAATTTCCGCCGGCTGATGTGGATATTATTGCACTTTTGCAAAGATAATTTGGGTACAAATTGTTCTTATTAAAGGTTTTTTAGTTTTTTTCGGGTAGAGTCGGTGTATAACATGTTATTTATATATTGTGCCCGGAGACTTTGTATGGCCATTAAAAATAAATCTTTGCTGTTTGCTGTTTCGTTATTGGGCGGCGTTGCTTTTTATTCTAATACGGTTGAGGCCTATACCATTACCGCAAATGAAATTTATCGTCAAGCACGACAGGGAAATTATAGCTTTTTTCAGCGTCTTGCTCGCTATAACGGTGCTGTTAATATGCAAAACCGCTTTGGCGATACGGCTTATTGTGTCGCGATGCGTTATGATGATGCGGCTGCACAGGAATTGTTGTTAAATTATGGGGCTGATGCTCATCATCCTTGCGTGAAACAAATTAATGAAGAAAAAGAACAATATGCACGGCGTGAAGCTCAGGCTAATCAAAGACGAAGAACCGCTAATTCTTCTTTTGAAAATGATTCGGGAAATAATTATTTATGGTGGGGGCTGGGTGCTCTTGCCGTTGGTGGAGGTGTGGCTGCTCTAGCTAGTGGCGGCGGCGGTGGCGGCGGAAGCCACAGTGATGGTAACACAAGCGGAGGCAATACCGGTGGTGGTACCGAAGAGGGTAGCGGTGGCGGCGATACCGGCGGTGGCGATAGCAGTGGCGGAGATGATAGCGGAAATTTACCTTCTGATCCAAGTACAGCGCCTACTATTTCTGCAGATGTTTTTAGAACGGAAGAGTACAATAACAGTAATTATTTAGAGGGAATTAAAGCCGCTGGCGCCTATAGCTATATGTATACTCAAGGTGAAAACGGTGAGCTGATAAGTCATCAGGCTAACTCAGATGATCCGCTTGAAAAAGTTAAAGTTGGGGTTATTGATACCGGTGTTTATACCAATAAAGATTTAGATGGAAAAATTGTGGGTGGTTATGACCTTAACCCATATAACAATATGGGAAATATTCGTGGCTATATGGCTAGTCCGACACAGCATTTTTATATTTTCCAGCAGGGAGATAAATACTATATTGTTGGTGCTCAATATATGACAGATGAGGGTGCTTGGGGTATATCGCGGGAATATGCGACAGATAATAGAACTATTCTTTCTCATACATATGAAGAGCTAGACGATGCTTTGAAAGCATATGGATTGAGTTTGGATCAGTTTACGGTGATGAACGGAAGCGGTGGATCTACACCGGGGTCTGATTATGCCAATGCAATAGACATTAATGATATATATTCTTTGTGGAATGCTGTTGCTGATTTAAACCATGGTACGCATGTGGCGGGGTTGATTGCAGCTAATAAAAATGATGAAGGAAGTCATGGTGTTGCCTTTGAAAATGGTGAAATTGTTGCCGTCAGTTGGGACTTAAGTTCAGGTTTGGCTGATACAGTTAAAAAAATGGTTGATGAAGACGGTGTTAGAGTTTTTAGCAATAGTTGGGGCTCTGCATCTACATCTGACGACAATGCTACTGATGCTAAACAATTGCTTTATCAAGATATGGATACCATGAGGGCTTATGCTCATGTTGCTAATAATAGGGGCGTTTGGGTTCAGGCTGCTGGAAATGAAGGTCAGACTGAACCTGGTAAATATGCTGGTATTGGTGGGTTAGATTTGTCTTTATATGGCTACGATGGACCTGGAAAATATGAAGTGCCATTTTTGGCGGTGACAGCCTTGGATTACTCCACGAGAGATGCTAATGCGCCTTCAGGATATTTGGATACATCATACGCTAACTGGTGCGGTTCAGCTTCCGGATATTGTTTGGCGGCTCCGGGGACAATGGATATCTCAACAGGCGCTGTTCAGGATGGCGTCTTTCCGGATACGGGAACGTCTATGGCTACGCCGGTTGTTTCCGGAAGTATTGCGTTGCTTATGGGGTATTATCCATGGCTTTCGGCGCAAAATGTGGCATATATCTTGCTTGAAACGGCTAATGATAAAGGCGAATATGCTAATGACCAAAAATATGGGCAAGGTGCGCTTGATTTGGAAGCAGCAGTCACAACGCCGATTGATGGATTGCGTTTGGCCTCTTCTTCATCGTTTGATTCTTTAACGCCGGTTGGGGTTTCTAAGTTATCGCTCTCTTCTTCTATGCAGAATAAAATTTTGAAAGCGCTGCCAAAAACCGTTACGGCGTTTGATGCGCTTAATCGTCCGTTTGAATATGATACGAAAAATTTAGTTAATGAAACACACGCTTCTAATGCTAATTTCCGTAACGCTGTTTCCAGAATGGCTATGGGAGGAGCAAAGAAGACTGTTAAAGATGAAAAGACGGGATTTGCTTTTACATCCAGCGAAAGTTTGAATAACGGCGGGCAAGCAAATTTGGCTTCTATGGAAGTGGTGAGTGAAACCGATGCGGGAGAAACACGCTTTTATTATGCTCAAAACAGCAAATATGATACACCGGATAGTGTTTTAACACCGTCTAATAATCCGTATTTGGCGATGAACGAAGCCTATGGTGCCGAAAACACAATGAAGTTAAGCGATACTTCTAAATTTAAGTTGGCGTTGCAAACCGGTGAAAACGGTCTGTACGAACGGGATTATGAGCAGGATAATCATTCCTTTACGGAACGCTCTTATGCTTTTTCGGGTGAATATTCGTTTAATATGACGGACTATCTTGAATTGGCAACGATGGGCGGTATGTTGATGGAAAATGATGCACTGCTTGGTATGAACGGTACGGGCGGTTTTGGAATTAAAGACAGTTCTACCTACTATATGGGACTTAGAGCGGCATTAAATTTGACACCAAATCTTTCGTTAATTGCGGCATATTATCGCGGCTATACGCAGGGAGCTGATACGCCAATGTTGGCTATTTCTGATTTGCAGACAGAAAGTTTTATGGTTGCCGGAGAGTATAAACTGAATGCTAAGGATAAAGTTGGTTTGAGTTTTTCATCACCGCTTTCGGTTGTTAAAGGAAGAGCATCACTGATGTATGCCGGCGGACGAGATAATCATTCTGATACAATCTATATGAATAAGCTGACCACATCCTTAACACCAGAGGCAAAAGAGTATGATTTAGGTTTGTATTATCAAGGCGAACCTAAAGAAGATTTGAGCTTAATGGGTAAAGTTCAGGCTCGGTTTAATGCAGATGGTGAAAAAGGAGTTACGGATTATATCGGTATTGTCGGTATGCAAAGTAATTTCTAGTTGACTAAAAAATGAGTATAAAAAAACACCGGAGAGAATTTAATCTCTCGGGTGTTTTTTATTGTGCAAATGGTTTAGGCGCAAACAATGCGGTATACCTCATCTGTGCACGGACAACGCCCAAAGCGTAACACTTTGTAAGTACGTTTCATCTCCGAAAATTCTTTTTCGGTAAATGTCAGTTCTGGCGAATTTTCAACGATGCAGCCATTGTGCCACAGAACGTAGAAAGTCCCTTTTTCAGTGCTGATTTTCCAGGCAATACTGGTTAAACTTTTTTCTGCCAGTGTTCCCAGTTTGATTTCTACTTCTTTATAGAGGCTGCGAAAAGCCTTTTCAAGTAGAGGTCGGTTTAAGAACATCGGTAGACCGTCTGATTTGAAACGTTCTTGTTTCCACATTAGCTTGTAGCAGCCGTTTACTTGATGATAAACGGCGGACGTAATACAGAATATCATTCGCTTAATGTTGGTTGCACAGATATAATCTTGTCCAGCAAGACTTAAGCGAATAAGCGTTTTGGTCTCGCCTGTGTGAAAAGCATAACCGCTATCAGAGTACACCGTAATGAAAGGGTGTCGTAAATCATCTGCAGTTAATTCTTTCATTTCAGATTCTGCACGGTTTGAAAAAGTTTTTGGTCCTTCTGTGTATTTGCGGCGAGGGGTGCTGGTTTCAACACCGTAATCCAGTACATCAAAACTTTGGTCGCCATAATTAAAACTACCCATAATAAATAAATAAAAAAATTAAACATAAGATTATTTTGATGCTCCTGTTTTAGCGCTTTTTTGTCTATCCGTCAAGCTAAAAGTGTATTTGGAATTAAAAATATGCCAATAGACGCTTTTTGCTTGCTTTTTTTATGAAATCTTATACATTTCGCGGTATAATAATTTTATTCGTAATCTATCAGTAAAGAGGTATTTGATGCTGACTGCAAAAAATAATGTAGCGTATATTCGTGCCGAAGTGATGCAAAGAGTGGCTAAATCCTTTGTGGAAACTGGGCTTGATGATATTGAAGAGGCTCTAAATGAATTAGTTGCCGATAAGAATTTTCGCCATAATCCGGAGGCTGAAAAGGCCGCTCTTAAAGGACAAATTTTGGCAGCTATGGGCTTTTTGCCACAAGAAGTTGATGCGAATCGGAGTTTGAAGGAATTTGCTCAAGAGGCTTTGGCTCGTACACAAGCTGCTCGCGCCGGTTTGTCGGTTATTAAAGGGGCTTGTAATGCTTGTCGCTCTAAAACGTTTGAAGTTACTCCGATGTGTCAGGGATGTGTGGCTCGTCCATGTGAGCTCAATTGCGCAAAGAAAGCAATTACTGTTACTGATAAGGCGTTTATTGAACAAGATAAATGTATTAAATGCGGCTTGTGTGCTCTTTATTGTCCGTATGGTGCTATTCATAAATCTGTAGTACCTTGCGAAGAACCTTGTCCGGTGGATGCAATTAAAAAAGATGCTGACGGTCGTGAGGAAATTGATATCGAAAAATGTATTTCTTGCGGTAAATGTTTGCAGTCTTGTCCGTTTGGCGCAATCGTTTATAATTCTCAGATGATTGATGTTTTGAATGCCCTTCAAAATCCGAATAAAAAGGTTGTAGCTATGGTGGCTCCGGCGATTTTGGGGCAGTTTGGCAATGATTTGGGTAAAGTGATTGCAGCTTATAAAGCATTGGGCTTTGATGATGTTATTGAAGTGGCTTATGGGGCTGACTTTACTTCTAAAAACGAATCGGCTGAATTTGTGGAAAGAATGGAAGAAGGGGCGCCGTTTATGACGACATCTTGCTGTCCGGCTTATGTGAAAACGGCAAAAGTTCATGTTCCGGAAATTGCAAAATTTGTTTCTAATACCGGAAGTCCTATGTATTATGCGGCTGAAGTTTTGAAAAAACGTTATCCGGACGCGGTTTCCGTGTTTGTTGGACCATGCTTGGCTAAGCGCATTGAAGCCGAAAACAACCCTAACGTTGATTATGTGCTGGTGTTTGGCGATGTGCAGGCTATGTTTGATGCTAAAGGAATTGATATCAATTCTTTGGAAGCTTCTACTTTTTCCGATGAGGCTTCTTTGCAATCTCGTCGTTATGCTATTACCGGGGCAGTGGCTGCAGCCGTTGAAAACTTAATTGACGGACGGGCTGACTATCGTCCGATGAAAATTAACGGCTTGACTAAGGAAGAAGTTAAAAACTTGAAGCGTTATGCGGCAAAAGGTTTGGATAACGGCTGCAATATGCTGGAAGTTATGTGTTGTGAAGGTGGTTGTATCGGCGGTCCTGGGTGTTTATCCATGCCGAAAAAAGCTGCAGTTGTGTTGGAAAAATATGCGGCGGAAGGTAAAAATCAAAAGGATTGTGAAATTCACTAGTTCTTGGGTTATTTGTTTGTTGAAGGCGTCAGATTGGCGCCCTTTTTGTGATGAAATTGAATAGTTTATTGGTGTAGGGAAATTTCTTTACTTTAAATTTTATTTTTGCTAAATTTTCATCTTACATCGGGAGGGAGAAATTATGTAGTAAGGACAGAAGCCGATGTATGATAAATTTAGGGTTATTTGTTGCGAGAATCCGGAAAAATATCCCGGAAAATTATTTATTGATATTTATCCCGCAGACCATATTACTCATGAACTTCTTTATAGAATGCGTTTGAAAATTACTCCTGATGTTTATGATATTACGGGAGGCGTTTATTTGGATGATTTGGGGCAGGGGAATATTCGACTTAAGTATATCAAACATTATGATAAAATGATACAGCGCCAACAGGCTCTTGTTCGCGAAAGAGTGGATCCGCTGATTATGCGGTTGTTTGCTGAGATGAAAAAAAGAGGCGTGAATAAAACTATTAATGCCTCTTTGAATGATGCGTATGAGGTGTTTACGTTAGAGGAAGTTTATCCGAAAAGTGCAAAAGAAGAACAGATGTTAGAAGCGCAAAAACGCTATGCTAAACGTCAAAAAATCATAGAAGCACGGCAACGTTTTTATGCACGCCAAAAGTATGCATCTTGTCCACATATTGCTTTGATGATTAATCAACTTGAGCGTTCGGGTGATTAGAATATTCAGCGGGAGCCATAATTGGTTCAGGAATTGTGTTTGGTTTTATCAGTTGTTTGATTTGTTTGTAGAGTTTACTTGAGCTCCAATCGGCTTCACCTTGGATGGTGGCGACTTTTTTGCCCTCTTTGTTCATTATTACCGTGTAAGGGGTGGAACCGATGCCTAAGCTTAATGAGAGTTTGTTATTTGAGTCGTTAAAAAACGGAAGTGTCGGGGCGCCATATTTGGTTAAAAATTTGCGCTCTTCACTATTGTTACGCCATTCCGAAGCCGGTGATACGAGCATGACTTTGATGTTGTCTTCTAATGCTTGAGGATAAAATTTTTCTAATCGTTTCATCTCTCTTAAGCATGGAAAACAGCTTTGTGACCAAAATATCAATATGGTTAGGTCTGCATTAGAATCTAGTAAACGAATGCTTTCATTGGTTTCTGATTGCAGAGAAACATCCGGCATATTAACGGGGTATTCCAATACGTATAAACCTTTGGGGCCACTGTATGCATGGGCGGTGAGGGTGATTATAAAAGTTAGTGCGATGGCGTAAATTAAAGATTTCATTGGGCTTTTTCCTGTTAATTACTTTATTTCAACTTTGTACTTTATGCTTCGTTCATATAAACTGATTTTAGGTGTTATTCAATGTGTAGGTTAAAAAATGAAATATTTAGTTAAATTTTTAATAATTTTTTCAGTATTTGTTTCCATCTTATATGTAAGTGCTTGCGGAAGAATTTCTGCAAACCAGCCTATTAAAGGTAGCGGGTATCCGCATTCTTATCCGAGACACTATTAGTCTTCGTTTTTTGAGGGGATGTTATGGAAAGTAAAGAAGATTTTTCCGATGTTATGATTCCTTATGTGGAATTTGCTGAAAATGCTAATGAAAGAACACCGTGTATTTTGGTGCTGGATTGTTCAGGTTCTATGCGTGGTGAGCCGATTAAACAACTTAATTCCGGTTTGCAGGCGCTGGAGAGAGAACTTAAAGAAGATATTGATGCTAGCTCAAGAGTGCAGTTGTTGGTGATTAAAGCTTATGGTAAAGATGATGCTGAAATTTCGGCCGATTGGGTGGATGCGATGAACTTTACCGCACCGGTTATGGAAGCATCCGGCTTATCGCCTATTGGCAAAGCTATGGAATTGGCTTTGCATAAAATTGAAGAACAGAAATGTTTGTATGACAGTTGCGGTATTACGTCTAAAAGACCATGGATTTTTCTTATCAGCGATGGTGAACCGACAGACTATGGTTGGGAATTGGCTGCAGCAAAATGTCGTGAAGCACAACAAAATAAAAAGGTTGTTATTCATGCGGTGGGTACGCAAGGGGCTAATTTGGAGAAATTGGCTAAATTTTCACTTTTGCCGCCAAAACGCTTGAGCGGATTGAAATTTACAGAGTTCTTCTTGTGGCTTTCTCGCAGTGTGTCTTGTGTTTCCAGAGCTGCGCCGAATATGCCTGATATTTTGGATGATATTGAGGCTTGGCATGAAGAAAACGCCTAGGTCAATTCGGGTTATTGCTACTAAAATTACAGGCGGGTTGCATCTGGCTAAACAAAAGCCTTGTCAGGATTTTTATCAATATGCTTGCTCCGGCAATAAATTGGTTGCAGTTGTTTCTGACGGGGCGGGCTCTGCCGTTTATGGAAAAATCGGCGCTAAAATTATTTGCGAAACGTTGGTCAATGTGTTAATCAATACGCCGCTTAAAGACACAAAAGAAGCAGTGATTAAGGCGATTAATATGGCGCGCTCCAGATTGGTTATTCATCGGCTTAATAAGTCTAAATCAGAGAGAGAAATTTTGAATTTTTCGGCTACTCTGGTTGGAGTTGTTTATCATAAAAACAGAGGCATCTTTTTCCATATCGGGGATGGCGCCGGTATAGCCATGCATACGGTCAAAGGGGACAGAGCCGTTTCTGACTTATCTGCTCAAAAAATTAAATATACGCTTTCACGGCCGGCAAATGGTTCGTTTTCTTGTGAAACGTATTTTTATACTATGAAAAATTGGGCGGATTGTCTTCGCTTTACGCCGATTGAAAAAGCAGAAGCGCTTTTTTTGATGACCGACGGAGTGACTAATTTTGCACTTTCTGATGATATGTGCGAACTTAAAAATGGTTTTATTGAGCCGATTAATCGTTATCTTAAAAATGAACAAAACAAAACGAAGGCTCTTAAGGCTTTGAATAATACGCTTAACACCAAGCAGGCGCAAAAATTAAATTCCGATGATAAAACTTTTTTGTGGGCAGGGCTATGAGTACAGACGCTATTTCTTTAGCAACGACACCATCTACAGAACCGCAATTGCAGTTTAATGCGATTTTTGCGGATAGACATTTTGAGCGGCTTACTCTTGGTAAACTCCTCAATAAAGGCGGGGCGGCCGGTAAGATTTATGAAATTATCGGTAAACCTAAAAAGGTTGCTAAAATTTTTCATGAACGGCAGAAGAGTAATACGAATCGCTTGAAATTGGAAGCGATGGTGATGAATAACCCGAATATCCCAAGCGTAACTGCCGGAGGTGTGGAATATGTGCAGATTGCATGGCCGGAAGCTATTTTGGAGGATGATGAGGGGTATTGCGTCGGCTATATGATGCCGTTTATTGATACGTCGGCGGCCGTTTCTTTGGACCATTTGATGCAGGGAGCAGTACGGGCTAAGCTTGGCTTGAGCGATAAGTATGAATATCGTGTGATGGCGGCATATAATGTGGCGTTGATGGTGGCGTCTTTGCATAAATATGGACACTATATTATTGATTTGAAACCGGCTAACGTATCTATTTATAAAAAGACGATGACGGTGGCTATGTTTGACTGTGATGGCTTTTCTATTCAAGGAGAGCAGGCACGGTTTCCGGCGGAGTTTGTCAGCGAAGAGTATATCTATCCGGAAGGAATGACGCAATCTTGTGAAGAAATGGGAGAGGAACAAGATAAGTTTGCGTTGGCGGTGATTATTTTTAAGTTGCTCAATAATGGTATTCATCCGTTTTCTGGTGTGGTGAAGAAAAATGCCGACAGTGCTTTATCTATTCAGGAGAGAATTGAGCAATATCACTATGCTTACGGAATGTGGGGGGATACTTATCAGGCGCCGCATCCGTACAGTATTCATGAATTTTTGCCGCAGAGTACAATGAAACTTTTTGACAGAGCTTTTGTTAAGGGGCAAAAGAGACCGACTGCCGTTGAGTGGCAGATGGAGTTGGATTATCTGCTTAAAAACTTGAAGCATTGCAAAAAGAATCCTAATCATGCTTATTTTACAAATAAAGGGTGTGGTTTATGTGTGGCTGAAGATAGATTAAAAGCTAATCTTAAAGTTATTCAGGAGAAAAAAACTGAGCCTCGCAAAATTCGCGGTTTTGAAATCAAAAAATTGTCTCAAGAAAGTATGGAACATGACAAATTGGTGCGGATGCAGAGCGAAAAAAGAGCTATGCTTTTAACCTATTTTTTGGTGATGTTATATAGTTTGTTGGTGACATCTCTTCCGAGATTTGCCGTTGGATATAAGGAGACATTGGCCGAATTGGGGATATCTTTGCAGCTTGTTTATTGCATCATTGGCTTTAATTTGTTGCACTGGATGGTTAAAAAATGGCGACGCTTTTTGGTTAGACGTATTGGTGGAACGACTGTAAATGCTTTAATTACATATACTTACTGTTGTGTTGCTATTGCTCTTGTGGTCGGAAACGATATTGATTGGGCGAAGTTGTTTAAGGCGTTTTAATCTGTTAGTTTCTTTGAGGATACTAACAACCCTCGAAGTGCCTACTTTTCATTTTAAAAATTATTGTTATAAATTAAGTATTGGTTTTTTGATATTTTAAGGAAAAATTTGTGATAAATTTAAAGAATATTGTTATCTCGGGTAAAGAGGTTTGCCCTATTATTGAAGGAGGTAAAGGTATTAACGGTACGGATGGGCGCAGCAGCGGAGCTTTTGCAAAAGAAGGTTGCGTTGGTACCATTTCGTTGGTTAGTGCTGATTACTATGATGAAAACGGGAAACCGGTTTTGGAGCGCTCTCATCGTCTGAAAAGGCAAGAACGCCATGAAGATTTAATCAAAGGTGCTATTAAAGGTGGCATTACTCAGGCTCAAATTGCTCATGAAATTGCTGGTGATAACGGACGTATTCATGTTAATGAATTGTGGGAATTGGCTGATTCTGAAACCGTTATTACTGAGGTTTTAAAAGGTGCAAAAGGGCTTATTCACGGCGTAACTTGCGGGGCAGGGCTTCCTTATAAATTAGGCGAGATTGCTTCAGCGCAAGGTGTTTATTACTATCCGATTGTTTCATCCGCGCGTGCTTTTCAGATTTTGTGGAAACGCTCTTATTCTAATTATAGCGAATTTTTGGGCGGCGTTGTTTATGAAGATCCGTGGCTTGCCGGTGGACACAATGGCTTATCTAATGCTGAAAATCCAAATGAGCCGCAAAATCCTTATAACCGTATTAAAGAATTGCGTGATACACTTAATAAATTAGGTTTAAGCGAAACACCGATTGTTATTGCTGGAGGAGTTTGGTCTTTAAGCGATTGGACGGATTATTTGGATAATCCGGAAATCGGTAAAGTTGCTTTTCAATTCGGTACAAGACCGATGATCACGACAGAAAGTCCTATCAGCGATGCGTGGAAAAAAGTTATGCTGCATACAAAACCTGGGGATGTGGTTTTGCAACGTTTCAGTCCGACGGGATTTTATTCTTCAGCAATTAAAAATAAGTTCCTTACTCGTTTGATGGAACGTAAGGATGGGGAAATTGCTTATAAGCTTGAGGCTGATGATGAATTTGATACGCCTTTGTCTTTGAGTAATGTTAAAGAGGTGTTTATTAAAGCATCTGATTTGGCAAAGGCTGATAATCAAATTAAAGCCGGATTTACGGTTATTCAGGAAACGCCGGATTCAACTGTCGTCTTTTTAACACCACAAGAATGGGCGACAATGAAAGAAGATAGAGCTAAATGTTTGGGCTGCTTGTCTCAATGCCAGTTTTCTGCTTGGTCTGGAACAAAAGGAACAACCGGTAAGATATGCGACCCTCGTACATATTGCATTCACAAGACATTGTTTGATATTAGTCATAACGGTAAAACAGATGATAATTTGCTTTTTGCAGGGCATCAAGTTTATCGTTTTGGACAAGATCCGCTTTATGCTAACGGGCATATTCCGACAACGCATGAGTTGATTGAGGCAATTAAAGCCGGTCGTTAAAACGCGTGGAAATGTGATTGAAAAGAGAGGGGCTTAAGCTCCTCTTTTTTTGATATAAATAAGGGTGAATATTTTATCAAGCTTGTTTAAGGGGCTATAAAAAAATCCTGCTTTTATGCAGGATTTAGAATTTGTACTTTCTCTTGCTTTAGAGGAATTTTACGGCGGCAAATCCACCAATTAAGAGCAATAAAAAGATGACGGAAAGTAAATTCAAGTTCTTTTCAATAAATACTTTCATTGGGTCGCCAAAGCGTTTTAATAACCATGCAATAAGATAAAATCTCATGCCGCGGGCAATGACAGAAGCTATTGTGAACACTACTAAATCTAATTGTACAACGCCACTGGCAATGGTGATTATTTTGTATGGGAAAGGCGTGATGCCGGCACCGAAAACAATCCATGCGCCATATTCGTGATAGTAGTTTTCAAATTTTGCAAATTGTGCCATGTAGCCATAAAATTCTAGTAAAGGACGCGCTATTAACTCAAATCCATATACGCCGATAAAGTAGCCGAAATAACCGCCCAATACACTGGCTATGGTTGCAACACCGGCAATTTTGTATGCTTCTTTTGGGGTGGCTAATACCATCGGTATAATCATGATATCCGGTGGAATCGGAAAGAATGAACTTTCGATAAAAGAAATGATAAATAGCCAGGTTAACGCATTTTGTTTGGCCGCTAAGTTCAAAGTATAGTCATATATAGAACGAGTTAAATCTTTAAAAGCCATGTCTTTTCTCTCTTTGTGAAATTATACTACGGCTTTTATTCTTAATGTAAAAATTGTTCCACTTCCTTAATATTTTGTGTGTTGTCCACATAAAATGTTTTGGGGAAAGAAAATAGTTTTTGTGATTTGCTGAGGGCCGGCAAAAAGTTGATACAAATTATATTGGGTGTGTTTTTCTTCATATAAAGTTGTGCGGCATTGATTGTATTTACTTCAAAGATGGAATATTCACTAGCCTGCACAGATTTGGCAAAGTCTGAACGCTCGTAGGGCTTTAAATTGATGTATAAAATATGGTGTCTTTTATTGCCGACACAATAGGTTTCCAGTATGTCTTCCAGATTTTTTCGGGCTTCTTCATGGCTTAAGTAATGACTGACACTGGGATGATAAATTAAAGCGCGGGGAGCTTCGCTAACGACGATGATGGGAATGGATGAGCGTTCAAACTTATTTTCGAGAGATGTTATATATTCTAATGGTGTATGGAAGGCAAAGTCAAACAAGATGACGTTGGGTATAATCTCTTTGTTGTAGAGGGTGAATTTGTGTAGATTATCGGTGTCAAACAAAAAGTATCCCATCTTTTCTAATTTTTGATGATAGATGGCTTTGTTAATCGTATTGTTGTTGTATAAAAAAATGTTGCCCAGATTCCGCATTAAACTTCTCCTCGTTGTGGTTATGATTGATTCAATATAATGCAGATAGGAGGCTTTTTTAAGAGCGATTTTGTTTTAAAAATGCTTCGTATGTGTTTTCTAGCAACATGGCTATGGTCATGGGGCCAACACCGCCCGGAACCGGCGTTATATATGAGGTTTTTTCTATTGCCTCATTATATTTGACGTCACCTTTAAGGCCTTCTTGTGTGCGGTTAATGCCAACGTCTATGATAATGGCGCCGGGTTTGATGTAATCTTTGGTGATAAATTCCGGCTTGCCGACGGAGGCAATCAGAATATCTGCTTTTTTACATATATCTGGTAGATTTTTGGTTTTGGAGTGTGCTATGGTTACGGTGCAATTCTCATTTAGCAGCAGATGTGAAACCGGTAAGCCGACTATGTGAGAACGTCCGATGACAACGGCGTTCAAACCGCTTAAATCTCCTTTGACGCTATGTATGAGGCGGAGAATCCCTTTTGGGGTGCAGGGAATAAAAGCTGAAGGTTGCTTTTGGAGTACTAAACCGGTGTTAAGCGGATGAAAGCCATCTACGTCTTTTTCCGGTTTAATCCTTGTTAAAATTTCTTGAGGAGATAAATGCATCGGGAGGGGAAGCTGAACCAAGATGCCATTGACATCGCGGCTGTTATTTAATAAGTCAATGAGTTCGTTTAACTCGGCTGCTGAGATGTCTGCGGCTAATTTATAGGTGTGAACCTTTATGCCGACTTCGTTGCAGGCTTTTTCTTTGGAACGAACATATATCTCACTTGCAGGGTCGTTTCCGACTATGATGACAGATAATGACGGAGAGGCTTGCGTGAGGCTTATTTTTTGTTTTAATTCGGTGCGAATTTGTTGTGCCAATTGTTTTCCGTTTAAGATTTGTGCCGTCATTGATTTTGTCCTAAAGTTTTTAGCAAGGCTTCAAATGATGTCGCGTCTTTTATTTCTGCGCTGATTTGAAGCTTCTTGTAGCGGTCCGTTTCGCCGCTTAATATCGTAAAACTACTTTTGCTTAGATGCAAGAGCTTACTTAAAAAAAGTATCAGCTCTTGGTTGGCTTTGCCTTTTTCCGGGACGGCGCGCAGATTGATTTTTAGAAAATCTTGGTTGTTGCTGTCGGTGAAAACTCCCGATATCATATTTTTAGAAGAGTTCGGTGTTACCCGAACTCTTATTATATAACCTGAAAGTGTTTTTTCGTAATACATTGCGTCTTGTTATGACCCGCTCACAGGGGTTAAAACCATACGTGTCTTTTCTAATATATGCAGTACAAATAAAAGAGCCACAATCAGTACGTACGGTGAAATGTCAAAGCCGGATACCGGTTTTATCTTTTCACGCAATTTGGCATAGACAGGTTCGGTTATTTGATGCAAAAATGCTAAGAATTTTTTGAAAGCAGCGCCGCCTTGGCCGATAATTTTGAAGTGCATGCACCAATATAGGGCTACATTAACGACAGCCAGTATGAAGTATAATTCTAATACGCCTTCTATGCACCAGAGTATGGTTTCCAGCATAATTTCCATATGTTTATCTCCTTAATATGTATAATTTATCTTCCTTCTCGTTCTTGAACGTTGTTTAGAAGTTGTTCTACTTCCTGATTACGCTCAGTTGCGTCAGTTTCGTTTTCGTATGTGTTTACGTTTTCCAGTTGCTGTGGGCGTTGATTTTCTTCCGAAGCTTCTTCTATTCTTCGCATCATTTCTAATACGGCCTGACGCAAATAATTTATGTACGAATAGTCTTCTTCCAAATCTTCGTCATTACTATGATTGATATTTAAATTTAATATCAAGTTAAAATTTGGAATATAATTTTCTTTTTGTGCCAATAAATTTGTGCAATAGTCATAATATTCTTGTATTTTGGTGCGGTCTTCTTTGGATTTTGAATTAACCAGAGTTGAGGTGTTACGAACAATACTCCGCATTTCTCTTAAACGTGCCAACTTAAATCTTAAGGTATCTATTTTGGCTTTGTTGGCGGCTTTTCCGGCACCTTCGTACAACGATAAACAAAGCAAAATTTCTGCTTCGCGGTCGTAGCTCATATTTATAAATTCATTGCGCTCGCTTACGTCGCTATGTGTTATTTCTCCGTCTGACATGTGACGCAAAATGTCAGCAGTGGCAGATATCCAGCGATAGTATTCATTCATGGAGGATGTTTCGCAATTGTTCTTTTCTATCAAATCGGCAATTTCGGCATCTAATGAATAAGGGATGAAATCTTTGTTTGATTTATCGCGTTCTATGAAATCGGCTAAATTTTCACGCAGTGCTTTAACCGGTTTGGGAGCAGAATTAATTTTTGAGGTATAGTTTTCTGGTGCAAAAACAATTTCTCGCGACAAAGTATTAGCTTCTTGTTTGGATATATCCGGATATTGTTTTTTTAAGTATTTTTGGATAACAAGATAGTAATTTATGTCGTTGGATGAATTTGTATTTGTTGATGATGAATATTCTGAAGGCATCTCTATTCTCCTTTGCGGTCTGTTTCTTCAAAAATTAAGGCTTCTTGCTCTAACCAGATGATGTGGTCTATAATCCAAGAGCTGATTTCTCCGATTTTTTGCGGCTCTATTTTCAATGCATCCCCGACGTCGCAGATAAAATGTCCCTCCGAATCGGAAAAGTCATTATCTGTGTAGGCTATGGTCAGCATATCTTTGATGAGCTCCAAACTTAGGCGGCGGTCTTTGATGCAGCCTATTTTAGATAGGCAATTTTTAGGTGAGCAGGTGAAAAATTGCGGCTTTAATTCCAGATGCATGGTCTTTCCGAGAGATTCAATAAAATCCATCTCTTCCGGTTTTATTTTGCCGTCAATTTGAGCTAGCGTGCAGAGGGTAGATAAGAATATTTCTTTTTCTTCCGGACTGGCAATTTGGAGGTGATTGTTGATTGTTTTGCGTTTTGACATTTCTTTCTACTCCTTTATAGCTATTTTGCCAGAAAAACTCTTATCTTGCAACAGAAAAAACATTTATTGCTAAAATCATCGGGGGAGTGTAGATTTTGTTTGAAAAAATTAAAGTTTGCTGGTATACTTGTTGCCAATAATAATTAGCTTTAGGATTATGTATAAAAAATATGGTCAAGAAATATTATATTAAAACTTTCGGATGCCAGATGAACGTCTATGATTCTAATCGTATGGCGGTGATGCTGGAAGAAATGGGGTTGAAAAAAACTCAAAATCAACATGACGCAGATGTCGTGATTTTTAATACCTGTCATATTCGTGAAAAAGCGGCCGAAAAGGTCTTTTCGGATTTGGGGCGTGCCTATCTGATTAAACAAGAACGTGAAGCTCAAGGACTGGACACCGTTATCGGTGTGACCGGTTGCGTGGTGCAGGCTGAAGATAAAGAAATTCTAAAGCGGGCGCCTTATGTTGATTTTGCGTTGGGGCCACTCAGATATTTTCGCTTGAAAGAAGTGGTTGATGCTATTTTTCATCAAAGACAGCAGCAACTTTTGGATACGGAATTTTCAGCGGTGTCTAAGTTTGATTTCTTGCCGGAGAATAAATCTGAAAGCGGATGTTCTTATTTGGCTATTCAAGAGGGATGTAATAACTTTTGTACTTATTGCGTTGTTCCGTATACCCGCGGTGTGGAAGTTTCTCGTCCGGTGGAAGATGTGTTAAAAGAGGCCAGACGTTTGGTACAAACGGGGAGCTTGGAAATTAACCTCTTGGGGCAAAATGTTAATTCTTACCACGGAGAAGATGCTCTGGGGCATGAGCGTAATTTGGCTTATCTTTTAAATAAAATTGCGGAAATAGACGGTTTGCAACGTATTCGCTATACAACGTCTTATCCGGCAGATGTGGATGATGATTTAATTCGTTGCCATAAGGAAATATCTAAGTTGATGCCTTATTTGCATTTGCCTATCCAATCCGGTTCGGATGCTATCTTGAAAAAGATGAATAGACGCCATACCAGGGATGACTATTTGCGCGTGGTGGATAAACTCAAAGAGGCGAATCCAAAAATCGGCATGTCTTCAGACTTTATTGTCGGCTTTCCGGGGGAAACTGATGAAGATTTTCAGATGACGCTGGATGTGGTTAATCGCGTTAAATATATTCAAGCTTTCTCTTTCAAATATAGTCGTCGTCCGGGGACACCTGCCGCGGTTATGGATGGACAGATTGAAGAGAAAGTTAAAAAAGAAAGATTACAGATTTTGCAAGATTTACTGTTTTCTTATCAGACGAAATTTAATAAGGACAGTATCGGAAAGGTTATGCCGGTGTTGTTTGAAAATAAAGGCAGACACAAAGGGCAGTTGGTCGGGCGTACACCTTATATGCAAAATTTGCACGCAGCTGCCGATAATTCATTACTCAACAAAATTGTTGACGTTCGGGTTACGGATGCTTCAACAAATTCATTAAGCGGGGAGGTACTTTAATATGGCTGAACTAAGTTTTGAACTCTTTAATAATCAGTTGCTTAAAGTGGTTGTGGGAGTTAATGACGAAAATATTCGTTTGATTGAACGGATGTTGGATGTTGAAATCTTGAGCTTCGGTAATCAGATTACCATTAAAGGGGCGGCTAATGATGTGGATAATGCCAAAACCGCTATTGATATCTTGTATGAAAAAGCCAGCAAAGGTCATGTTATCGGTGAACAAGAAGTTAAAGCTGCCGTTCGTATTTGCGGCGGAGCGGAAACTCATGATGAAAAACAATCTTTGAGCGAAATTGTTTTGAAAACGAAAAAACGTTATATCTATCCGCGTTCGGCAACACAAGCTAAATACATCACCGAAATGATGAAAAATGAATTAGTCTTTGGCTTAGGGCCTGCCGGTACGGGTAAAACATATTTGGCGGTGGCTCTGGCTGTTTCTATGATGATTGAAGGGGCCGTTGATAAAATTATTTTATCTCGTCCGGCCGTTGAAGCCGGTGAAAATTTGGGCTTTTTACCGGGTGACTTGAAAGAGAAAGTTGATCCGTATCTGCGTCCGCTTTATGATGCTCTTTATGAGATGCTGCCGGCTGAGCAGGTGGATAAAAAAATTGCTTTAGGTGAAATCGAAATTGCACCTCTGGCTTTTATGCGCGGGCGTACACTCTCTAATGCTTTTGTGATTTTGGATGAAGCGCAAAACACAACGCCAATGCAGATGAAAATGTTTTTGACCAGGTTGGGTGAAAATTCACGCATGGTGGTTAACGGCGACCTTAGTCAGGTGGATTTGCCGCGCGGTGTTGTTTCCGGTTTGCGCGATGCTTTGGAAACCTTAAAAGGTGTCAGCAACATCAGCTCAGTAAGTTTTTCGGCCAATGATGTTGTTCGTCACGGGTTAGTGGCTAAAATTGTTAAAGCATATGAGGAAAAGAGCAGAAAGGAACATGATGAAAAGTAATATTGTTCTGAACGTTTCGGTGGATAATCCGCTCTGGACGGAAGCAGTGGATTTTGATGCGGTTAAAGTTGCGGAAGAGCTGAAAGATTTGGCTTTTAACTATGTCAGCGAAGTGGCCGATATAGACTTCTTGGATTTGAGCAAAACTTTTGATGTTAATGTATCGCTGAGTGATGATGATGAAGTACATCGCTTAAATAAAGAATTTCGCGGTATGGATAAGCCCACTAATGTGCTTTCGTTTGCTAATATTGATGATGATGAATTCTGGGATATGTTAGATAAATCCGAGCGCTTGGACTTGGGTGATATTATTCTTGCGTTTGAAACGCTGCAACGCGAGGCAGATGAAAAGAATATCACGGTTTATGCGCATTATTGCCATTTGTTGGTTCATGGTTTTTTGCATATTCTCGGATTTGATCATCAGACAGATGAAGAAGCGGATGAAATGGAAGGGCTGGAGGTGGAAATCTTGGAGCAATTCTCCGTGGCGAATCCGTATGCCGATGATGCGGATGAATAGTTCATGTTTGGTCAAGGGATAAGCAATATATCTGTGAAACAGATGTTGTGGCGCGGAAAGGTTGCAAAAGGAAGTTTTGCCTTTTTGTGCGGCGGCGTGGCTGCCTTTATCTTTCCGCCCTTTGTTTCAAGTGTTTTCGGTTATGTGGCACTGATTTTCTTTTTGGCCATTTTGTTTGAGCCGAATCGAAGTAAGAAGAGTTTGTTTTGGTTGGCGTATGCGTTTGGCTTTTCTTTTTATGGGGTTAGCTTTGCGTGGATATGTAATGCCTTGCTGATAGATGGGCAGAAGTTTTTGGCTTTTGTTCCGGCGGTGTTTCTTGCCATAGGGGCGTTTTTTGCGCTGTTTTGGGCGCTACCGGCGCTTGCTTTGAGCTGGGGGAAAAATATTTATGCAAAGGCGCTCTTCTTTTGCTGCGTGTTTGTGGTGTTTGAATGGATAAGAAGTTTTATTTTTACCGGTTTCCCATGGAATTTACTCGGTACGGCGTTGAGCTTTGATGCGCGGCTTATTCAAGGGACGGCTTATGTCGGAACGTATGGATTATCTTTATTGCTCCTATTGATGCTTTCCGGTGCGGCGATATGGGTGAGGCAGATTTTTTCTTGTCGGTTTGATAGCAAGGCTCTGATTTTTATTTTTGTTCCGCTGTTGGTATTAGGCGGCTTTGCTTTAGGCTATCAACCTTTACAAAAAGGTGATTTTCGTGTGCGCTTGGTTCAGCCCAGTATTCCGCAGACTTTTAAGTGGAATAAGCAGATGGCGGAAGATAATTTCCATCAATATATCAATTTAAGTAAAAGCAAGCCGCTTGATAATGTTCGTTTGGTGGTATGGGGTGAAACGGCAAGTCCTTTTTATTTGGATAGAGATGCGGCTCATTTGCGTGAGATTACTGAGGCTATTCCTGAAAATGGTTTTTTAATCACGGGGCTCTTGCGTGTTGGGATGGAAAATGGGCAGATTGTTCCGTTTAACTCTATGTTTGTGATTGATAAACAGGGGTATATACGGGATTATTACGATAAATCTCATTTGGTTCCGTTTGGTGAATATTTGCCGTTAAGAGATTATTTGCCGCGTTTTATGGAACCGGTTGCCAATGTCGTGGGTGATTTGGGAAGAGGTGAAAAATTTAAAAATATTCAAGTCGCGGAATTACCGCTTATGGGGGGCGCTGTTTGCTATGAAGTTATTTTCCCGAAAGGTGTTGTTAACCCCCTGCAAAAACCGGAACTCTTAATTGTTGTGGCAAATGACGGATGGTACGGCATCAGTGCCGGACCATATCAGCATTTAGCGGCCGCACAGATGAGAGCCGTGGAAGAGGGAATTACCGTTGTACGCAGTGCAAACACGGGCATTAGTGCTGTTATTGCGCCAAATGGTGAGGTGTATGGGCGTATTGAACTGAATAAAGTTGGTATTTCTGATGTGGAATTGCCTAAAAAACTTTCTCATTTTACCCTTTATAATCGATATGGTAATTTATTGCCATTGTTTATGGTTGTTTTTTGTATCTTGTGGGGTGTTGCTATTTCAAAACATTCATCCGCTAAATAAGCGATAAAAAGTTTACTATAAGGTGATTTAAAATGTTATTGCAACTTATAAAGTAATAGTGTATGACATTGGTATCGGTTTCACTAATAACTCAGGAGATAAGCAATGCCACGTGGACGTAAAAAGAAATCAAAAAATCAAGGAAATAATACGATTAATAACGATATGGAAAAAAAGCCTTTTGATGATGGTAACGAAAACGAGGAAGTGGACGATACTGTAAAAAAAGCTAGTGGTAGCGGTGGAAATAATAACGGCGGTGATGATGGCGGAAATGATGCCGGAAACGATGGTGCTAATGATACAAGTATTGGGCCGGTTGATGTGTTTGTTGGGGCTCGTATTTGCTCGCGTCGTAAATTGTTGCAGCTTAGCCAGAAGCAGATGGCTGAAAAATTAGGTATCACTTTTCAACAAATTCAAAAATACGAAAAAGGTGTTAATCGTATCGGCGCCGGTAGACTTTATACAATTGCCAATATTTTGGGGGTAGATATTGACTACTTCTTTAGTGGGTTGACGCCCGATAAAATTAATGGTTGTGCTGATTACGATGGTATTACGTCCAAAAGAGGTACAGGCTATTTGCAAGAAGATGATAGTGACTATAAATCAGACCCGATGCAAGGGGCTGAAGCTGTTATGCTTTTAAAGGCTTTTTATTCTCTTCCGCCAAAGGCACGCAGTGCGTTGCTCGTAATGTTGACAAGTCTTAAAGATAAGGAAGATATGGATAGCGATGTTTAATCTTAATCAAATTCCCGATGTTCCTAAATTTTTTGGTCGCAGAAAAGGACGGGTTGTGCGAAAAGCCAAGCAATTTTTATTGGATAATATGTTGCTGCAAATGCGCGTTACACCTGAAACGGTGTTTGATGCGGAGCGCCTGTTTGGTGAGGCAAAACAAGAAATCTGCTTAGAAATTGGTTTTGGGGACGGGCAGCATTTGTATGGGCAAGCTCTTAAGAATCCACAAAACGGCTATGTCGGTGTTGAAGTTTTTCAAAATGGGGTGGCTAATCTTTTAACCCTTATCAGCGGCTTAAAAGAAGGTGATAATTTGCCGGAAAACGTGGATGTTCATGATTATGCTGTCCAAAATATCAGAGTTTTTGATGATGATGTGCGATTGCTCTTTAAGGCACTGCCGGATGATTTTTTTGATAAAATCTATTTGTTGTTTCCGGATCCTTGGCCAAAGAAAAAACACGCAGGAAGACGTTTTGTTAATCCGGATAATCTGAAGGAGATTAAACGCATTTTAAAGTCCGGTGGTATTTTTAGAATTGCAACTGACCATCCGGTTTATAAAAGGCATGTTTTAAGAACAATGCATCAAAATGCTGATTTTGTTTGGACGGCAAAATGTGGTGATGATTGGCGAAAAGAACCGGTTGATTGGGTTAGAACAAAATACCAGCAAAAGGCTATTCGTGAAGGGCGGCGTCCGGTCTTTTTTGATTATAAAAAATTGTAATATTAAGCTTATAAAAATAAAAGGTTCGGTGTTTAACACCGAACCTTTTTTGTGGCTTATATTTTTAGTCTCGGCTTTTGCCTCGTATAAAATCCGCAGCCGTGAGCAGTAAGGTTTTGCCTTTTTGCAAAAGATTTTCTTGCTCGTTGTTTTGTGTTGATTGCTGAGCAGTGTGCGGGGTTGCTTGTCTCGTTTGTTTGTGGTGGGCAATTCGTGCTTTGCTTTCAGCTATTTCAACGGCTGTTTGGTAGTTGTGGGCTAAATTTTTTGAACCGGATAACTCTAGCTCGGTATATTGGCGAATAATATCCGGGGTGAGGATGTTTAACTCGTACATTTCATCTACACCGTATCTTTTGCTCTTGCCTGTTACCCATGTCTTGACACTTTCACGAAGTGTCTTGTTGGGGTTGGAACTGTGAGCTAATTCACTTCTTAAGGTTTGTGCTGTTCTAAGAGCTTGTTTCCCATTACCTTTCCAGTTGATGCTGCTGATGGCTGCCGCAACGGCAAAAGGTGGTAGACGAGTTGCATCTAAATTCCCATCCTTATCTTTTAGATTCATACTACGAGCTAAGGCTGCTGTTACATGTTTGGTTTTTCCCGGACGTCCTAATTGATAGAACGCTAAATTGTAATCTTCAATTTGTTGTATCAATAATTCTTCAGACGGGAAAAGCTCTGTCAGGCAGAGATAATTTTTTGTGGTATTGCTCAAATGAACCGGTCTGCCAACTTTTTTGGTTTTTTCTGCTTCTGTGGCAGAGATAAATTTCTTTAGCTTTGCTGATGCGACGGTTTTCCATGCATTATCGTTGAGGTAGAGGCTTTTATAGGCATCTCCATGCAAGATGGCATCACGTTCGTCCATAGGACGTAGGTCGCCATTTTCATCGAAAAATTTATGTTCAAGTTTTTGAGCAGCTTCCGCTACACTACCTTTTGTTGCTTTTAGTAAAGGGAGGACATATTGCCTTGTTTGTGGATTGGCGGCCATATATTTTATAAAAGAGCTTATGGCGTTATCGTCCATTTGTGACGGGCCTTTGGTTATACCGGTTTTGCTCATAATGCGTAAATCGATGACGTATTTTGCCAATTGGTCTTCGGTTGGTTTTGGATTATATGTTTGACATTCGCTACGGTATACTAAGCTTAGAGCATTAGCTTTGGTTACTTCATCTTTGAGAACGCGCTTTAATTCTATTTTTCCAGTTTTTTGGTATTCTTCGGCGTTAACAATATAAGTGTAGTCATTACGATTATATGCACTGGCTTCTGCATCAGAAATGGCAGGGATTTCTTCAAAACGATGATATACTTTTTGCGCTGTTCTAGGCGTTATTTTTTTTTGTGCGTTTAAAGCTGCTATTTGTTCATGCGATGGGGCATCGGATATAATTATTTCATGTCTTGTTGAATCCAATGGTTCTGCTTGAACTTGTCCTTGCGGCGGAAGGCTTGAAAGTGCAGCTCCGGCGGCGACAATTCCTGCGCCGGCTATGTATTTTGCTTTTGACATCTTTTTATATTTTCCTCTTTAGATATAAATATTTATTCCACTTATACTCATTTTTTAATATAGCATATAAATTTTCGTTTGTCCAGAGGGGAAACAAAATTATTGTACGGTTACGAATGTTTTTTATGTGGTTTCTTTTTATTTTAAAAGACGGTGGAAAAATATCACTTTTTAAAGGTAAAATTAAATTTTATGTATTAGTCTCTGTAAGACTTGGAGAAGTTTTACTTCTTTTAATGACTTATAAGTAATAATTTTAAGGAAATAAAAATGGTATCATTAGCAGAGAAAATGGCCGCCAATATGGATGCATCCGTCTTTAGTAAAGCTACGGATTTGAAAAAGCGTCTGTTGTTTACGGTATTGGCTTTAATTGTTTTTCGTTTGGGAACGTTTATTCCTCTTCCGGGAATTGATTCACGCGTGTTGGCTGAAATTTTTGCCAGACATTCCAATGGTATTTTGGGTATGTTTAATATGTTTTCCGGTGGTGCTTTGGAGCGTATGACGATTTTTGCTCTCAACATTATGCCGTACATTTCAGCTTCCATTATCTTGCAACTCGGACAGTCTATCGTACCGTCTTTGGCTGCTCTTAAAAAAGAAGGAGAGGCCGGTCACCGCAAAATGATGCACTATACCAAACTTTTGACAGTGTTGATTACAATTATTCAAGGCTATGGTATTGCTGTTGGCTTGATGAGCTTGGCTAATGCTGATGGATCCAGCGCTGTGGTGATTGCACCGTATACATTTATCTTTTCTACAATCGTTTCTTTAACCGGCGGTACAATGTTTATTGTATGGTTGGGAGAGCAAATTACTTCTCGCGGTGTTGGTAACGGTTCGTCTTTGATTATTACGGTCGGTATTATTGCCAATATTCCTTCTGCAATTGCTCAAACTTTGGAATTGGGACGTATCGGTTCTATGTCTCCGCTCGTTATTTTGGGCTTGTTTGTGATGAGCATTGCGTTGGTATTTATCATCCTTAAAGTGGAAATGGCGCAAAGAAAAATTTTGGTACAATATCCAAAGCGTCAAGTTGGTCTGCGTATGACTTCTGCTGAAAGCTCTCACTTGCCGTTGAAGGTTAACCCGACAGGTGTTATTCCGCCGATTTTTGCCAGTGCTTTGCTGTTGTTGCCGATTACAATTGCAAATATCTGGTCTAATAATGGGCCGGAATGGGTTCAAACCTTGAGCAGATATCTTAACCACGGGCAACCGTTGTATTTGGCTTTGTATGCCTTCTTGATAGTGTTCTTTGCCTTTTTCTATACCGCGGTTGTGGTTAATCCGGAAGAAACAGCTGAAAATTTGAAAAAACACGGTGGTTTTATTGCCGGTATTCGTCCGGGTAAAAATACGGCTGAATATCTTGACTACGTTGTGACAAGATTGACTGTTTTGGGTGCTTTTTACTTGGCAGCTTTATGTATCTTACCGGAAATCTTGATTACAAAGTTGTCTGTCCCGTTTGTCTTGGGCGGTACAACCTTGCTTATCGTGGTTCAAGTTACGTTGGACTTTATTACACAAGTTCAATCTCACTTGATTGCTTATCAGTATGAAGGTCTTTTGAAAAAGGCTTCACTGATTAGCAAAAGGAAAAAATAGAAAATGACGAATAAACATTTGTTTGTTGTTTTTACCGGCGCGCCCGGGTGCGGAAAAGGCACCCAGGCTCGCATTTTGTGTGAGAAAACGGGGATTTGCCATTTGTCTACAGGAGAAATGCTTCGGGCTGAGATTAAAAAAGAAACTCCACTGGGGTTGGAACTTAAAGAAGCTCTGGATAATGGTGGGTTTGCATCTGATGATTTGATTATCCGCATGGTTGAGGATAGAATCGGACAAGAAGATTGTAAAAATGGTTTCCTTCTGGATGGTTTCCCAAGAACTTTGGTGCAGGCTGAAATTTTGGAAGAAATGCTCAAAGCAAAAAAGCAGAAATTAGATGCCGTTATTGAGATTCAAGTTCCTGATGAAATTATTATGGAACGTATTTTGGGGCGCTACGCTTGCATGAAATGTGGACGCGGCTATCATGATAAGTTCTTAAAACCAAGGGTTTATGGCGTATGTGATGAATGCGGCGGAGTTGAATTTTCACGTCGGCAAGATGATAATCGGACGACTGTTCATAATCGTTTGGTTAATTTTAGAGCTTATACCTATCCGACAATTCCTTTTTTTGAAAAAGAGGGGCTGCTTAGATGTGTTGACGGGACGGGTACGATTGAGGCCGTTGCTGCCAAAATAGAAAAAGTTTTAGGGATTGCCGAAGCTTAGCGATTCGGCTTCTTTAAATTAATAATTTATTAAAAATGTGTATTTTTTTTGTATTTTTTTTAAAAGAAGTGTTGACTCTAAGAAATTATGCCCTATAATCCGCATTAATTTTGAAGAGTGGTGATCAACTTTTTGAATGGTTTAATTGTTTAAATAAATGGAGAGTTAATTTGGCTCGTATAGCTGGTGTAAATATTCCTTCTGCCAAGAAATTGGAGATCGCATTGACCTCTATCTATGGTATCGGAAGAGAAACAGCACAGGTTATCTGTGCAAAAGCGGGCGTTGCTGGTGATCGTCGTGTGCAGGAATTGTCTGACGAAGATATTGCAAAAGTTCGTGATGTAATTGATAAGGACTACCTCGTTGAAGGTGAACTTCGTCGTGAAGTTGCTGTAAACATTAAGCGCTTGATGGATTTGGGTTGCTACCGCGGCCTTCGCCATCGTAAAGGTTTGCCTGTTCGTGGTCAGAGTACTAAACAAAATGCGAGAACCCGTAAAGGTAAACGCAAGACTGTGGCTAACAAGAAGAAATAAGTGAGGTAGTGATGGCAAAAACAGTTATTAAAAGAAAAGAAAAAAAGAACATCACATCCGGTGTCGCTCATGTAAATTCTACTTTTAACAATACACGAGTAACAATTACGGATGCTCAAGGTAATACAGTTTCTTGGTCTACTGCCGGTGCTCAAGGCTTTAAAGGCTCTAGAAAGTCTACACCTTATGCTGCTCAGGTTGCTGCTGAAGAAGCTGGTAAAAAAGCTCAAGAAAATGGTATGAAAACTCTTGAAGTTGAAGTTAAAGGTCCAGGTTCTGGACGCGAATCCGCAATCAGAGCTTTGCAGGTTATCGGCTTTACCATTACTTCTATCCGTGATGTGACTCCAATTCCACATAACGGCTGTCGTTTAAGAAAACGCCGCAGAGTTTAATTTTTTATTGCAGAGGAAGGTTTACCTTCCTTCTGCTTGTTTTTTAGTTGCGTATAAATCTATTAAGAGGGTATTCCGGTGATTCAGAAAAATTGGCAAGAACTTATAAAACCAACTAATCTAGAGGTTGTTCCAGGCGAAGGCAGGAATGTTGCTAAGATAGTTGTTGAACCTTTAGAAAGAGGTTTTGGTTTAACTCTCGGTAACGCATTAAGAAGAGTTTTGTTGTCTTCTTTACAGGGTGGTGCTGTTACCGCAGTAAAAATTGACGGCGTTTTACATGAATTTTCGGTTATCGAAGGCGTTCGTGAAGATGTTACCGATGTTATCCTGAATATCAAAGGACTCGCTGTTGCTGTTCATTCTGAAGGACAGAAAACAATGCGCTTGAAGGCCGAAGGTCCGATGGTTGTTACCGCTGGTATGATTGAAACAGGTCATGATGTTGAAATTATGAACCCAGAGCACGTTATTTGTACTTTGGATGCCGGTGCTAAAATTTCTATGGAATTGACAGTTGGTACAGGTAAAGGCTATGTTCCGGCTGTTCAAAATAAAGTTGCTGATGCGCCAATCGGTGTGATTGCTGTTGATGCAATTTATTCTCCGGTTAGAAAAGTTTCTTACAAAGTTGAAAAAACTCGTGTTGGTCAAAATACAGATTATGATAAGTTGACAATGGTTGTTGAAACAAATGGTGTTGTTTCTCCTGAAGATGCCGTTGCTCTTTCTGCCAGAATCTTACAAGACCAATTGAAGCCGTTTATTAACTTTGATGAGCCTGAAAACGAAGTTGAAGATGTTAAAGAAGAACTTCCGTTTGACAGAAACTTGTTGCGTAAAGTTGATGAACTTGAATTGTCTGTTCGTTCGGCTAACTGCTTGAAGAATGACAATATTGTTTATATCGGTGATTTGGTTCAAAAGACTGAAGCCGAAATGCTCAGAACACCGAACTTTGGTAGAAAATCTTTGAATGAAATTAAAGAAGTTTTAGCAAAGATGGGTATTCACTTGGGTATGGAAACTCCAGGTTGGCCGCCTGAGAATATTGAAGAGTTAATTAAAAAATGTGATGAACATTTTTAAGAGAATCTAAAATATTGTGTGAGAGAGCCGGATAACTTCCGGCTCTTTTTTGTATTCTGAAAACCACGCGTTAGACGCGTGGTTCAGTAAAGCTTATAGCGGTGAGGATGACAAAACGCTCCAAATAGGTTAGAGTTTTGCAGTCTGCCAGAACGCAAAACAACCTATTTGGAGGACAGTAATGAAAACTGACATAGAAAGATTAGCACATACAACGTGGAATTGCAAATATCATATAGTATTTGCGCCAAAGTATAGGAGAAAAGTCTTTTACGGAAGTAAAAGACTAGAAATAGTTAAAATACTTAAAGAATTATGTAGATGGAAAGAAGTGGAAATTCTTGAAGGAAAGGCATGTCCAGACCATATCCATATTTTAGTGAAGATACCACCGAAAATCAGTATATCAGGATTTATGGGATTTCTCAAAGGAAAGAGTAGTTTAATGATATATGAGAGATGGAGTAATATAAAGTATCAATATCGCAACCGAGAATTTTGGTGTAAAGGATATTATGTTGATACAACTGGTAAAAACACAGAAAAAATTAAGGAATATATTAAAGAGCAACTTAAGCAAGATCAGTTAGCAGAACAACTGACAATGGATTTGAATGACCCGTTTACGGGTGGGTAGCTTTTTTGTGCTTGGTTTAATTGGGTGTCGTTAAAGCAAAAAATGGAATGTTAGTGATTGGAGATTATTAAAAAATATTTCATCTTTTACTGAACGAAATAATAGTTTGTTTTACGGCGAAATTTCGGTGTTTAAGGAAAGGTCTTAGCGGTTGAAAAATTGAAAGTTGACAAAAAGTGAAAAAATGGTATAAAGATGCCGTAATTTAAAACTTATGATATTATGATTAAAAAAATTATTACTTATTTTGCGCAGTTGGGACATAAGCTGTCTGCGGCTATGGAGGTTAAAGAGAAACTTCCTCGAAATGAGGAAGATAAAATCGCCAATGTTCGTCGACTTGTCGATGAATTTTTGGAGAAAAAATCTAAATCTAATGATCCGTGGCTACCATCTCCTCCTTGTGCTCATACTGTTATGGGACATTATGACATAGTTTTTTGGTCAGAATATGATGCGGCGAAATTTTTTGAGGAATTACTTCAAATTCCTGTTTCGAGGGAAGATGTTTCTGAGATTTGGTTGAAAGAAAAATTTTTAGGAACTAATTGTTCGGTTCATAATCGTTTAGGGCAATGTCTTGTTTATAAAGAGTATTACATTTCTCTAGATCGGCAAGAATATGGTTTCTTTGATTCTCGTATGTATGAGCCATCAGAACCATTTCTTTAGTTAAAGCAAAAAATTACGTTTTGTCGTATTGGGGATTTTGTTTCTTTTGATGTGAAAGGTATGTGCTGACGTCTTGGTTAAACTCTTTGCAGAAAATGCAACGATTGAAGATGTATTGAAAAGTTGCGAGTATGTGAAGAAATTTGCATAATTCGTTTCACCTCTCTAAACTTAAAGCGGCAGTTAAAAACTGTCGCTTTTTTGTGTTGGCGGATGTGTGGAAGTGGATTTTTATTTTACGCTTTATTTATCTTTTTACGATAGGATTGGCCTATTCTTAAAAGTTTTAGAGAGGTGAGGATATGTTTAAGCCGAGACAACTGGATAGATTGGTGGCCGCAGGGATTATTACGCCAACGCAGAAGTTGCAGATTTTGGATTTTGATAGTGACAATGGGCGGACTTGGCTTTATCGCGCGCTTATGACATTGGGGATTTTTACGCTTGGTGTGGGCGTGATTTCTATTGTGGCGGCAAATTGGTATGATATCGGAAAGTGGGCTAAACTTATCGGGATGTTTGTACTGTTGCTTTTGTCTGCGGGTGGTGTGTTATATTACGGACGACAAAATAAATGGAAAACGGCTGAAAAATGGGCGCTGAGTGAGTTTCTTTTTTCCGGTGCGGCAGTTGGCCTTGTTATTCAGATATTTCAGCTCAGCGGCGGAGAAATCTATTCTCCTTTAGGCGTTTGGGCGCTGATGACGGCTTCTTTGTTGTTTTTGCCAGAACAAAGGTTGGTTTCTTATTTTTGGATGCCGCTTTTTTTAACTTGGGCGGTGCTCTTTTTGTGTGATAGGTGGTGGAACTTTTTTGCAACACTTGATTATGTTTTGCTTTTCTTTGCAGTTCTTGTGGGAGCTGGAAAAGTGTTTGATTGGTGGAAGCCTAAAATTTCGGTGGGCGTTGTGTTGTTTCGGGAAGCGTTGGTTTGTTTGTATTTGTTATTGGCTTTTTATATCATTACTGCCGGATTTGACTCTGGTGATGGTTTGATTATGCTCTTTAAGTCGTTTTTATATGTCGGTATTTTGGCGGGTGTATTTGCGCGGGTTAAATATCATAAAATCGTGCGCTCATTTCTTAAATTAGAGGGCTTGGCCATTCTGATGCTCTATGTCAATTTTGGGGAACGTTTCGGGCTGTTTGAAACAGGTATCGGGTTGGTTATCAGCGGAGCTCTGCTTATTGCGGCGCTTGTCTTTATACCTAAATTTATACGCCGTGTTTTAGAGGAGAAAAATCATGCTTAAGAAAATACAAAACTATGTTGCTGCTCTCGTGCCGGTGATATTTTTTGTTGGGATTTGCGGGTATTTCTTGATGCAGATTGCGATGGGAGTAGAGGTTAAAGTCCGCATTCAAGGGTATGATCCGCGGGATTTGTTGGCGGGGCATTATATCCGCTATTCTATTGATTGGAGCAAGACCGATTGTGCACAATTTCCTGATAAAATATGTCCGCAAAAAGAGTTTGAGCAAAGTTATACTTTTTATGTTCCTCAAGAATTGGCACAAGATTTAGAAAAGGAAATTCAAAATACTCAAAACCAGGCGGAGATTGTTTTTGCGTATCAAAAAGGAAGACACCCCTTGGCTTTGAAATTGTTGATTAATGGGAAAACCTTTCTTGATGAGAAACAAAATTAGAAGCTTTTTGAGGTCAATTATTGATGAAGTCATCGGCGGCTATTGGATTATTTTTGGGCGCGCAAACGATTTCGCTTTGGGGATCGCTGGTGGTACAGTTTGCCATTGTATGGTATGTGACTATTGTGACCGAATCGGCAACTATGTTAGCGGTATCGGCTATTTCCGGCTTTTTGCCGCAACTGGCTGTTTCTATGTTTGCTGGGGTGTGGATTGATAAATATAATCGCAAAAAGGTGATTATTGCCGCGGATGTCTTAACGGCGCTAGTGACAACCGGATTGGCGGTTTTGTTTTATTTTCATAAAGAGACAATGGCGGTTATTTTTCTGGTTTTGGTGGTGCGGGCGTTGGCAACCGGGGTGCAGATGCCGGCTGTTAATGCGCTTATTCCGCAGATTGTTGGTAAAGAAAATTTGATGCGAATAAACGGTATTAACAGTGCGCTTAATTCCGGGATGATGTTAATTGCACCATTGTTGGGAGGCGTGCTCTTAAATTATTTGCCGTTTACGGCGTTGCTCTTTTCAGATATTATAACGGCGATTGTGGGAGTTTCTCTGCTGATGTGGCTTAAAGTGGCGCCGTTTAAGCCGGATGATAAAATGGCTTTGAGTACCGGACAGTGGTTGAAAAATACATATTTATCGGTTCGGCAGGGATGGCTTTATTTAAGAGAAAATAGTTTGATTTTCAGAGTACTCTTTTTTCAATTTGTGATTTTGTTTTTAATTAGTCCGTCGGCATTTTTGAATCCGTTGCTTGTTAGTCAGACTTTCGGAAAAGATATTGATTTGTTGAGTTATGCCGAAGCTGTTTATAGTTTGGGAATGGTGATTGGCGGTGTTGTCGTGATAGGGTTAAACAAAACAAAATACAAGTTGCAGATTATGTTGGCGGCGGCTGCGCTTTATGGCTTGTTTATGATTGGGCTGGGGCGTGCCGATACCTTTGTCTTATATCTTTGGATTAATCTGATGGCCGGAGTTACGGTGCCTTGTTATAACACTCCGGTTACGACACTTATTCAAGAAAAAGTAATGGTGCCGTTTCAGGGGCGGATTTTTGGCTTTTTGCAGTTTGTGACTGCGGCTGCACTTCCGCTCGGAATTATCTTTTTTAGTCAGTTTGCTAATCTTTATGGCGTGGGGCGGATTTTTGCTATCAATGGGGTGGCTTGTTTGCTCTGTGTGTTTATTATGTGGCGATTACTCTTCCGCCGACAGGGCTGATTTTATGTCATCTAAAATGGTGTTGCGATTATAGATAATCCCGTGTATACCGAGTTTTTGGGCGGCTTCTATGTTTTTTGCTTTATCATCTATGAACAGAAGGTGGCTATATGGTACATCCAGAGCGCTTCTGACGCGTTCGTAAATGTGCGTATCCGGCTTTAATAAACCCAGCTGATAAGAGGCAAAAATGTATTGCGGAGTGGTTATTCCGGAGACGGTATCTTTGAGGGTTGGTAAAGCATTAGAGAGGATGCAAATGGTAAGGCCTCTTTGTTTTAGGTACTTTATGGCGTTTGTTGTTTCTTCGTATCGGGGGCCGCATCCTTCATGCAAGGCTTTTTGAATGTCTTTAGCAAGAGGCTTGGTGTATGGAACATGGCAAAAGGTGCAGAGGTCTTTTGCAAATTCTTCTTTGTTCATTTCCCCTTTCATATAGGGGTTATAATTGTAATGTAGCGGGTTGGCGTTGTTTTCATATAAAGATGGAGAAGTGGTTAGCTTTTCCAACAGTTCTTTTAGGGGATTTAGTGAAAATGGATAAATAACTTGTCCGACATCAAAGATGGCATATTGTATGGTGGGTACTTGGGTATCGGGCAAGTTATTCATCGGTGTATCCTTTTATCGTTTTCTTTTAGTAAGTATAAAAGTCGGTTTTATAAAAGTCTATTAAAAAAAGATACTGAAGCTATGGAGCAATTTGAGATAAAAATTTTCTTTTGGTGCTAAGGCAAGCGGCTTTTCTTCTAATTGAGAAATATGGTTTCCATCCCAATCTTTGGGATAACGCGCCAAAAATTCCGGTACGCTTAAACCTGTTAAGGTTTTGAGATTCTCTGCGCCTTCTTCTGCCGTATCGCTGGCGTGTATTAAAAATCCACCTCCATACCAGCTTCTGTATTTATATTTTAGCTCTGCCGTGTTGGTGTTTAACCCATCTTTGTAGTGAGGGTGTTTGTCTATCACAACAATGGCTAAAAAGTTGTCGTTGCCGCAGCGTTTTTCTTTTTTATAACACTGGAAGAGCTTTTTGCCGTAAAAACGCGATAAGTGTGAGGCAAAACTTTGCTTTTCCCAGTTGCAGTTAAATATTTGTTTGATTTCAAAGTGCTTTTTTATATCATCAATAATAGGTTCTTGCAAATAGAGTCCTTTGCTCCATATGATAAAAAGATGCAATTCTTGTTGCATGGTCGTCCTCGTTTGTTTAGTCTTTACCAAAAATTTGTATCCCGATATTTATGGGAAAAATAAGACTAAACTCTCGGAGGTTGTTCGTTATTTGCGGGGATGTAGTTATAAAAAAATAAGGTCGTGTTTAGAGCTGAAATCTTATGCTGCAAAACACGCTTTTCTTTGTAGACTTGCGGAAAATAGGGTAAAAAGAAATTTTCTACAGTGGTATATTGGAAGCCGTTATCGTTCAAGCCGTCATATTCGTTATCGGCGTTTGGATTGTCGGTGGAGAAAATTTGTTTGCCGTTATCAAAGCACAGTTCATTGGCGTCCAAGATATCAAAAATGGATGTCGTAAACGTGATTATCATCAATATGGCAATAAACTTTCTCATAATGAAGTTATTTTACAAAAAAAATCATTTTTTTCAATCTTTTTTATGAAAAATTTTACGGTTGAAAAATGTCGTTTGCTAAAATAAAAGGAGCTTCTTTTTATAGAGGCTCCTTTGTTTTTACATAAAATGCGGCCCTTTTTCTTGGGTGGCATTAAGGCTTGTTTTCCGTTTATAGCTCATCTAAGTTAATCACAAGACGAATATAACTCGGTCGATGATTGGTTAGAAAATTTTGCAAAACTCGCTCTTCTTCTTCATTAAAATTGTCTATGTGAGAATAGCTTAATCCACGGTTTGTTCGCTCATCCTTTTTTAGGGTTGCACAGATTTCTGTTACCATGGGAAAAACTTCTTTTAATTTAGCAAAATCTTCTGCTTTCGGATAGTGAACCGGTAATCCTGTCAGATTGGCAACGGTTTTTAAGAAACTTTCCGGCGAGCAACGATCTGTTGGAATTTTGACCAGCAACCAGGCATTTTGTTCAACACATATGCCTAGTTTGATGTCTTCTGCGGAAGGTGCGTCTTTTTGCACGAAGTTTTCTTTAGCGGTTCTTACCAAAATTTTTAATGGAAAATGCGGCTCAGTTGTCTTTTTTTGTTCCATAATAGTTCATTTTAGAGTTCATAAAAATAAGTATTACTTTCCTTTGATATGTTTTTTTTGGATTTTAGTCAATAGAAAAGATGACTATTTTATGGGAACTTTTATGGCTTGTTATCGTTCGTTTTGGGCAAAAGTGTTTAAGAGTGTCACGGAATCCATCATCTTGCGCTTTTTTTGAATGTCTTTGATGACGTCTTGGTATTTGACGGCTGTTTTGCTAATACGCGTAAAATCTTTTAAATCGGCCGGTGTTAAGGTGTTCCATGCTTTCATGACATGGTCTTTTGCATTTTTGCCTAGTTCATCAAAACTTTCCGGAAGAATGCCTATCATCTTTAAATAAAAAGATTTATTCAGATATTCATCCGGCGTTGTTGTAAAAGCGGTGGCTCCGTCAAAAGGTTCATAGCTTTCTACGATATAGTTCTTCTTAATGGTATCTACCGAATGTTTGTATTTGTCATCCGTATAGTCCGGCACGCGATGAAGGCCTCTGGCATTGTCATCCAGCCACTGAATTTTATGCATCAAGTATAAATTGCTTTGATGGACGGCGTTGCGGTGGATTTGTAAACATAATTCTTTTTTTTCATCACGCTGTTTTTTGAGTTGCTGTAATTTTTGGCGTGTGGTGACGTTCTTGTTTTTATTTTTTTGTTCTGCATCTTTTAAGGCCTGATATTTGGCTTCTAATATCCGATACTCTTCATATGCAGCGTGCGAACGAAGGTGGGCGAAAAACATTAATGTTTGTTTGAATTGAAATTCAATGAAAAATGTTTTTCCGGTTTCGGGAATGGTAATTCGAGCGGTCTTTTTGATATCAAAATAGTTACGCGTATTTTCACTCAAATTCTTTTTATAAAGGTTTCGCTCGCCTTTTTCAAAAGAAATGTACGGTGGAAATTTGGCTTCCAATTCTTTTATCAGCTCTTCCAAATCATTTGGGTATTTGGAGGTGATGGATAAGCGGTAAATATCGTGCGGAATAATATCTTTCTTAGCGATGTTGATGAGAGCGTCGGAGGTCTTTTCTTCATCAAATAAATCGTTGAGCCGCAAGGCTGTTTGGCAAGATGAAGTTTGCTTTTTATCATTTGTTGTTGGGAAAGGCAATTCCGGCTCATCTTCCGGATTAAAAGTTGGGTCTGTTGTAAATTTATTCAGATTGTTTTCTTTTTCCGCATCATATTCGCGAAGACACTCCGAAATCATCTTTTCAGCAGTACGCTGCTCGCTTTTAATCGGCGGGATGATAACAAAGACATCATTACATTCATGGTTGATGTAGTGCAGCATTGAAGTTGAGCAGGGCGCTAAAACTTCTGTTGAATAGCTAATTAAACGGCCGTTTTTGTCTCTTTCTATGCTACCGTCTTTGAGATTGATGTTATAAATATATTCCGGAAAACCAGGGTTGTTCGAAGTGGAAAAACCTGAAACGATGGCCTCATATATCAGGCGATATTTTTCCATCGTGTCTGTATAGTATTCTTTGAGTTGCTCATACTCTCGGGGACTTAAAAATGAAAGTTCTTCCTTTTTTTCTTCCAAAAAATTTTGGGCATCGTCGTCGTTATTTTTTTGTACGATGTCTATTCCGCCAGAATCCAAATTAATTAATTGGTCTAGGGTATATGTTTTCATTTTTATTCTCCAGAGTATATTACTAATCCTTACACTCTAACACGCTTTTCTTTAGATAGCAATGTCTTTTTCTGAAAAAGTTTCTCTTGACAAAAAATATGACAAAGATTATTTTCTTGCTGTTTTGAGTTTTTTAGGAGAGTTGTTATGCATCCGTGGCATCAAGTAAAACATTATTCACAGTTTCCGAATATCATTCCGGCGATTATTGAAGTGCCGAAAGGGTCTCAAGTTAAATATGAATTGGATAAAGAAAGCGGATTGTTAAAAGTGGATCGTATTCTTTATTCTTCCGTGCATTATCCGGCAAACTACGGCTTTATTCCGCAAACGTATTGTGAAGACAATGATCCGCTTGATATTCTTGTTTTAGGTCAAGAACCGATTGTGCCGCTTTCTATTATGCGTGCAAGACCTATCGGGGTGATGAAAATGATTGATTGCGGTGAAGCTGATGATAAAATTATTGCTATCCATGAGGACGATCCGGAGTATAATGTGTTTACGGATATATCTCAATTACCGCCGCATATTTTGAAAATGTTGCAACGCTTTTTTGAAGATTATAAAGTTTTGGAAAAAAAGCAAGTTACTATTGAAAAATTTTTGGGGCCAAGTGAGGCGAAAAAATTGATTGAAGAAGCTCGTGATGCTTATGAAGAAAAGTTTGGTGGTCAATTCTAACTAAACGGTGTTGTTATTGAAAATCCTCGTTTTGATGTTAAAACGAGGATTTTTTTGTCACTGCTTATCTTTTTGAATAATTTTGACCACATCATGCATACGCGCGATGAAAGTGTCTGTATCCTTAAAATATCGGCTTTTTAAATCATTGCTGGCGTGTACATCTTTTATGCCTGGGGCGCCATTATACATTCCTAAGTAAAAGAACCCTAGTACGCCTGCTATAATCAGCCAGAAAAGCCTTTTCCCCAAAACGAAGAAAAATAATGCAAAAAAAGTACATAATCCTATGGTGAAATAAGCTGAATAAACAGCACCTCCGACGGAACGTGTCAGCTCCAAATCTTCAGCGAAGAATAGGCCGACGACAGCCAGCGCTAAAAATTTTAAGATGACAATTCCGATGGTGAGTAGTATAAACATTTTTCGTCCTTATATTTTTAAGGTTTTAGTTATGCGCCTTTTTTGGTTGAAAGCATTTCACGGATGCCATCAACAGAGCTTAATACGGCACTGGCTTCATAGGGCATATAAACAATCTTGTTGTCTTGGCCTGAGGTCATTTCTTTCATGGTTTCCAGATACTTCATCGCAATCAGATATTTGTCGGCTTGGCCTTTGGAAGAAAGAGCTTCAATTATTCTTTTAATTGCTTCTTTTTCGGCTTCGGCTTCCACCATGCGTGCTTGCGCAATACCCTCGGCTTTTAAGATGGAGGCTTCCTTTTCACCTTCGGCTTTGCGGATGGCGGCTTCCTTTTGTCCTTCTGCGATGCGGATGGATGATTCTTTTTCGCCTTCGGCTTCATATATCATCGCGCGTTTTTCGCGTTCGGCCTTCATCTGCTTATCCATGGCGGCTTGAATGTCTGCCGGAGGCATAATGTCTTGCAGCTCGATGCGGTTGACTTTGACGCCCCATTTGTCAGAGGCGGTGTCTAAAATTCCTCTCAATTCTTCGTTGATTTTATCACGTGAAACCAGGGTCTCTTGCAACTCCATTTTACCAATGAGTTGGCGTAGAGTTGTTTGGGTTAATTTTTCAATCGCTTCAGATAAATTTTCTACCCCATAAACGGCTTTTTCCGGATTGATGATTTGAAAATACAAAACGGCATTGATGGCAATTGATACGTTGTCTTTGGTGATAACGTTTTGACGGGGAAAATCGTATACCGTTTCTCTTAAATCTAAACGAGTGCTCTTTTGCATATAAGAATAGGTGCGGCCATCAGGATAGGTGGTGCTGACTTTTTTATATACGCTCTTGGGTGCATCAATGAAAGGAACAATGAAATTTAGTCCGGCAGTCAGTGTTTCTTTATATTTTCCTAGCCTCTGAACAATCACAACTTCCTGTTGTTCTACAATGATACAACCTTTTATCGCAATCGCAAAAGCGGCAATAATCAATAAGACTAATACGGTTTCCATTACTTTTTTCCTTTCTTTTCTACAAACATGGTTAGATCATCATGGCGAAGAATGGTTACCTTTGAACCTTTTTTAATTTCCGGAACAGATTCATCTGTGGTACGAGCTTCCCAGTTTTCATCATAGATTTTTAAGCGTCCAGAAAAGGCGTTTATATCAGTGATGGCGGTTGCTATTTTGCCGATGTATTGGGATTCAAATGTGTGTTCTTTTTCCTTTTTGGGATTGATGTTTAGTAAAGGACGCAAAAACAGAATGAATAGAATAGATAAAATCGTAAATATCGGGACGAGAATATTGTAATTGTCAGTTACTAATGCCAAAACGGTGCAGACAATTCCGGCTATGGCAAAATTCAAGAAAAACATTGTGGGGGTGTATATTTCAGCAATGAAACAAATTAGTGATATAATTAAAAAAACAATCCATGCAGACATCTGATTATCCTCTTACGGTTGAACAATAATTGGCTTTATTTTAAGGATGATTACTTTATTTTTCGTTAAAGAAAAAGTATGTTTTTTAAATGATTTATCTATACTGTTCTCTATTTGACCGGTTCGCGGGAGCGTTGGTATATGATGTATAGCAAGAAAATAAATAAACTCATGTAAAATACACCAAATAACGAGAAAGCAGAGGCAAAGCTTAGGCCACTCGTTTCGTTGTCCGGGGCAATTACGAACTTAAAGCAAATTAAAGAAAGTCCGGAAATCGTTTGCTGAAGCATATTGTTTACCGAGGAGATGGTGGCTCTGGTCTCTTCAAGAGCATAGTCGTGGATGTGATTGATGTTGGCGATTGCAAAGGCTAGTTGAAACCCAATTCCGATACAAACGAATATTAAGCATACGAATGCAACATTCGGTTGTTTGAAATAAAAACTCAAAATCATGCAAGCAAAAGAATATAAGCACAGAAATGTTGTTACAACCAGCAAACGATTAAATCCAAAGAATTTTTTAAGCTTGTTGACGTAGTATGAAAAAGTCGCCCGCAACGCATGATTTATCACATAAATGGAACTGAACATGATGACCGGTGCAGATGACATTTTTAGCAAGGGTTGGAAACACCAGCAGAAGAGTGATGTGGTCGAAAACAAAAGGGCTGAATATAAAATATAAACGTTGATGTTTTTGTTTTTTATGGTGGTAACGGTTGTATCTTTTATTTCTATAAATTTCTCTTTAATCGTTTTAGCATGCGGGCGAGCTGAAGGGGGATTTGGCAGAGAGGTTAATAAGAGAATACTGATGAGTGTTAAACAGAATTCTAATCCGAGAAGAACGGTTGTGCCATAATGGGCATATAATGTTGCACTGAAAATGGCCGCAAACATAGCACCCGATGACATGGCAAAATTGGTGCGTCCGCATTCTTTCAGCATACGCTTTGTCTTGTTTTCATTTTTGAGGTAATCGTATATATAGCTGTCATAAACGCCGGATAAAAATGCACGCGATAAGGCATTGAAAAGTTCACCTAAAAGGACGATGTATATCCCTGAAAAACTTAGCCACAAAACGGCTCTTAAAAAGAAACATGTGAAAGCTAAAATCAGAACTTTTTTCTTTGATATGACATCGGCTATGTAACCGCATGGTATTTCAAAAACAATTCCGGTTAATTGAAAAATTCCTTGGAATAAAACAAAGTCTGCGATGGTTAAACCGTTTTGCTGATAAAAGAGCAAAAGAACCGGCGCCAAATATAGCTGTGAACGTAAAAAACAGGCAATGTCTAGTCGGTTTAACGGGTTTAGGGTTTTCATCTTTTTTATCGCTTTTTTAGAATTGTTTTTATGGTGCAGATAGTTTAGAATTTCAGAGCTTAATTTTCAGTAAATATGATAAATTTATTTGCGTTGTTAAGCGAATTTTAGATATAAAAAAACCACCCTAATTACAGGTGGTCTTTTTTTAAGCTCTTAATAAAAAATCTTACTTCTTAGATTTTGATTTAGAAGAAGTTTTTTTGCTTGAAGAAGCTGTCTTCTTAGAAGAAGAAGATGTGCTGCAGCAAGACTTGGTAGCTTTTGAACCATAGATTTGTTCAATTGCCATGTTCCAGAACTTTTCATCCTGACCAAACGGGCAACCAGCATTCTGCCAATTGTAGTAAGCAGCTTCTCTAATTAAATTTTCATTGAATGTCATTTCAATTCTCCAAATAATTTGTTATAAAACAAGGTTAAGTATAAATATAATTTTTATTTTGTAAATACGAAATTTTCTTCGCTTTGCTTGTTAGTTATTGTATATACATAAATAGATTAAAAAATGATTAAAAAAAGAGGGGAAAATAAAAAAATTTTTGAAGCTCAAAAAGGGGATTTTTTTAGGGGTGAAAAAGTATAAAATTATTGTCTTTAATTATTTGATTCTAATTTGTTTTTTTGAATTTTTAAAAAGATAAAAAAATGAGATTTTTGGGGGCTGAAAATTTTAAAAAAAATGAATGTAAAAAATAAAAAAATTTTTTTTTGTTTCTTGTGCAAAAAAAAAGTCGAAAATACAAATAATAAGATTTATATAAGAGATAATATCCAAAAAAGAGCGTATGTGTTATAAAAAAATACAAAAAATATATCTATTTTTATCGTTGTTTTTGACGCTAAAAATGAGTAGATAATAGTGGTGATAAAATGCATGGAATCTGAGTGCTCTTGAATGGAAAATTTGTGCAAGGCTTTTAAAGCGCAATCCGGTTGTTTTTAAAAGGAAAATGAAGTTTGTCGTGGTGAAAAAATTTAATAAAATTCTTGCAATTTTTTTGAATTGTTTTTATACATATTTTGTAACCTATTTTTTGTTTATATTTTGGAGTTATAGTTATGGCCAACACAGTTAAAAATCAAACTGTAAAATCAGAGAATAATAATACGCCGCATGACTTTGCGGTTTTGAGTTCCTGCAATGGGGGAGAGATGAAAAATTTACTGTCAAAAAATGAGATGGACTGCATTATTAACGGCGATTATGAAAACGTGATGGCGGTGTTGGGCATTCATCGGGATAAAGGTTCTAAAGAAGTCTTTATTCGTGCATATAAACCAAAAACAAAATCTATTGAACTATTAGATAAAAACGGTAATTCACTCGGCTTGATGACGATGTTGGATAAACGTGGTTTTTATCAAATTAATCTCGGCGTGATGAACACAGATAACTTTTCCTATAAGTTTAGAATAACTAATGATAAAGGTGAAACTTATGAGGAAGAGGATGTTTATTCTTTCCCATCTATTTTAGGTGATATTGATGAGTATCTCTTTGCTGAGGGTAATCACTTGGAATTGTATAAAAAACTTGGTGCTCATATTATGGAAATTAATGGGGTTAAAGGTGTTGGCTTTTCTGTATGGGCGCCAAATGCAAAACGTGTTTCCGTTATCGGCGCATTCAATAATTGGGATGGGCGCGTTAATGTGATGCGCAAACACTATAACTGCGGTGTGTGGGATATCTTTATTCCAAATATTACAGAAGGTGAATATTATAAATATGAAATCAAAACTCATGAAGGTTATATCTTAACCAAGAGTGATCCGATGGCGTTTTATTCTGAAGTCAGACCGAATACGGCATCTATTGTTTTTGATCTTAATCACTATAACTGGAATGATAATGAATGGATGAAGTATCGTGCTTCTTATAACAGTTTTGACAGACCGATGTCTATTTATGAGGTGCATCTCGGTTCTTGGCGCAGAAAAGGCGAAAACGGTTCTGAGTTTTTGACATATCGTGAATTGGCAGACAGTCTTGTTCCATATGTTATGAATATGGGCTTTACGCATGTTGAATTCTTGCCGGTATGTGAACACCCGTTAGATGCTTCGTGGGGATATCAGGTTACCGGATTGTTTGCCCCGACATCGCGTTTTGGTAATCCGGATGACTTTAGATATATGATTGATAAATTTCACCAAGCTAATATCGGCGTGATTATGGATTGGGTTCCGGCTCACTTCCCGAAAGATGCTCACGGCTTGGTTGAATTTGACGGTACGCATCTTTATGAACATGCCGATCCGCGTAAAGGTGAACACAAAGATTGGGGGACAAAGATTTATAACTACGGCAGAACAGAAGTTAGCAATGTTCTTTGCTCCAGTGCGCTTTATTGGTTGAAAGAATATCATATTGATGGGTTGCGCGTGGATGCCGTTGCTTCTATGTTGTATTTGGATTATTCTCGTAAACCAGGTGAGTGGATCCCGAATATCTATGGCGGAAATGAAAACCTTGAAGCTATCGCCTTTATTCGTAAGATGAACGAATTGTGCTATGGAACTTGTCCGGGAGTTATGACTTGTGCGGAAGAATCTACCGCATGGCCGATGGTTTCTCGTCCGACATCTATGGGCGGACTTGGATTTGGTTATAAATGGAATATGGGATGGATGAATGATACCCTTACCTATATCAGCAAAGATCCAGTTTATCGTAAATATGAACATGGTAAATTGACATTCGGTTTGCTCTATGCCTTTAATGAAAACTTTATCTTGCCAATCTCCCATGATGAAGTTGTTCACGGTAAAGGCTCTATGCTCGGTAAAATGCCGGGAGATGAATGGCAAAAGTTTGCAAACCTTCGTGCATATTACGGATTTATGTGGACACACCCTGGTAAAAAATTACTCTTTATGGGATGCGAATTCGGACAAGATTGGGAGTGGAACTCTAATGAAAGTTTGAGATGGCACTTGTTGCAATATCCGATGTATAAAGGAATGCAAAATTGTGTGCGCGATTTGAACTTGATGTATAAAGGAAACTCTGCTTTTTATGAAGAGGATTTTGATAGCAAAGGCTTTGAATGGATTGACCATGCTAATGCAAACGACAGTGTCATTTCTTATATTCGTCGCGGACATGACTACAATAACTATATGATTGTTGTATGCAACTTTACGCCGGTGGTTCGTCATGGCTTTAAGATTGGTGTTCCGGATAGCGGGGCTTATCAGGAAATCTTTAACAGTGATGACAAAAATTACTGGGGAAGCGGTGTTAAGAACGAAGGTGAAATGATTGCTTCTGACGAGAGTATCAATGGTCGTCCGCACTCTATTGAGCTTGTTTTGCCGCCGTTGTCGACGATTGTTCTGAAACATATCAGATATTAATTGCGTCTTATTTTTGTAGAGAGGGTATATGCCAGATATTAGAGTTTGGGAAGGTCGTGCTTATCCTTTGGGGGCGACGGCAGATGAATGGGGAGTTAATTTTGCTTTGTTCTCCGCCGGTGCCACAAAAGTTGAATTGTGCTTGTTTGATAAAAGCGGTGTTAAAGAGTTTGCACGTTATGAACTTCCTGTTCATGAAAATAATATCTGGCATATTTATCTTGAAGGTGTTACGCCGGGGCAGGTTTATGGTTATCGTGTTTATGGACCATATGAACCGGCAAAGGGAAAACGGTTTAATCCTAATAAATTACTCTTAGACCCATACGCGAAGAAAATTATCGGCAGACTGATTTGGCATAAAGCTATTTTTGGATATGATACGGATAGTCCGGATAAAGATTTGTCTTTTTCTACGTTAGACAGCGCTCCGTATGTGCCGAAATCGGTGGTGGTTGATAATTCTGATTTTGATTGGAGCGGTGATGTGCCGCCGCAAGTTGATGCTGCGAAAACGGTTTTTTATGAGTTACACGTTAAGGGATATACAAAATTGCACCCCAAAGTGCAGGATGCCAAGCGGGGAACTTTTTCCGGTTTGGCGAGCAGAAGTGTTTGCGGTTATTTGAAATGGCTTGGTGTTACATCTGTTGAACTCATGCCGGTGAATGCTTTTATGGCAGAAAGAAATACCGGTATGAAAGATAATTTTTGGGGCTATGAAACACTGAATTTTTTTGCTCTGGAACCGAGCTATATGGTTAATGCCGATATCAATAATTTCAAACGTATGGTCAAGCGATTTCACGAGTGCGGTTTGGAAGTTATTTTGGATATGGTGTATAACCATACGCTTGAAGGTAATCATATGGGGCCGACACTCTGTTACAGAGGAATTGATAACGAAAGCTATTATACGCTAGACGGAACCAATAAGCGCTATTATTACGATAGCACAGGTTGCGGGGCGTCGTTTAATTTGCAAAATCCATATGTCTTGACGTTGGTGATGGACTCTATGCGCTATATGGTGGAGGAAATGCATGTCGATGGCTTCAGACTAGACTTGGCAGCGTCTTTAGCGCGTGTTCGGCAAGAATTTAGCCAAAGCAGTGGGTTCTTGATGGCCTTGCGTCAGGATGAGGTGTTGCAACTTGTTAAAATGACGGCAGAACCTTGGGATGTGGGAATTGGCGGTTATCAGTTGGGCGCCTTTCCTCCCGGACAAATGGAGTGGAATGATAGATATCGCGATGTAACCAGACGTTTTTGGCGCGGCGATGATCGGCAGGTTGGTGAACTGGCTAGCCGAATTTCCGGTTCCAGTGATGTTTTTGGACCAAGTAAAAGAACTATTTGGAGCTCGGTTAATTATCTGACTGTGCATGACGGAATGACGCTTGCTGATTTGGTTTCTTATAATCATAAGCATAATTATGCGAACGGAGAAGATAATCGCGACGGAAGTGATGCAAACTGGAGCTACAATTCAGGCTATGAAGGGGAAAGCGATAATAAGGAAATTTTGGAAAATCGAAAGCTTCGCCAAAGAGCCATGATGAGTACATTGTTGCTTTCTTTCGGAACGCCGATTATTCGCGCCGGTGATGAGTTTTTTAATACGCAGTTTGGCAACAATAATGCTTATTGCCAGGATAATATTATTTCTTATTTGGTTTGGGATGCTATCGGCAACGAGGAAATTGCTAATATCCGTTTTGTGAAAAATCTTATTCGGTTGCGGCGAAAAATGGGTATCTTTAATCGAAGGAACTTCTTTACGGGGCAGGTTGTGGATGCTAAGCTTGGGATTAAAGATTTGGCTTGGTATACAGAAAAAGGTACAGAGTTTACTAATGCTGATTGGTACCAAACTAACCGAAAATCTTTATCTTATATTGTCAGTGCGCGGGAGAAGTTGTTTATGGTTATTCTTAATGCGCAAGGCAGTCATCAAAAGTGGAAGCTGCCGAATATTAAAAAGTCGTTTAAGTGGAATTTGCTGTTAGATAGCTCAGCTAAATTTGAAGCAGATAAAATTGCTTGCGGAGCTGAGATTTGGGTACCGGCGTGGTCGGTTCTTTGTTTTGAAATTAAAAAGTAGTTTAAGATAAAAAAGAGGGGTTTGTTATGAGTGAGCTTTTGTATCAATTAGCGAACAAATTAGGTATCAGCACAAGTTTTACTTATGGCGGTGGAACGATTAAAACGAGTGTCGCAAGCGATGAATTGCTCCGCTTTTTTATTGAGAGCTTAGGTTATGATGCTAAAAACGATGCAGAGATGACACGTTCTCTGGAGCGCTTGGAAAAGAAAAGATGGCAACGTGCGTTGGAAGCTGTTTATGTGGTTACAAATGCAGCGCCAGTGATGGATATTGTTTTGCCTCAAAAAGAGGTTGAGAGCGGGGTGGAAGTTTATTTTGCGCCGGAAGGAGAAAATGATTTTCATAAACTTAATGTTGAAATGATTGATTTGGAAACGCGGCAAGAGGGACGAGTTTCGTATGTTAAAAAGCAGTTGCGTATTTGTGAGCAGTTGGATTTTGGCTATTATGATATTAAAGTTAAAACGGCTAAGGGCGAATATAAAACTTTATTGGCGCTAGCTCCTCAACAGTGTTATCAGCTTGATACAAAGGGTAAAAAGAAATTATATGGTTTTTCCATACAGCTTTATTCGCTGAAAAGCAGAAGAAATTGGGGTGTCGGGGATTTTACGGATTTAGAGAATATGATTGATCTGTTAGCAGATAGCGGCGGGGATGTTATCGGGCTTAATCCGCTTAGCGTGTTGTTACATGATTATCCGGAAGCGGCGAGCCCTTATGCTTCTATCAGCAGGTTGTTCTTAAATCCTATTTATATTGATGTTGAAAAAGTGCCGTTTTATGAGGCGGGTGACAAAGATGAACAAGCCGTCTTAGAAGCGCGCGGTCAGGAACATATTGATTATACGGCAGTTTATAATGCTAAAATAAAAGCGCTCCAAAATATTTATGAACGTGTGAAGGAAAATGCTCATTCCGATTATGCCAAAGAGTTTCATGATTTTAAGAAAAATGACAGCGGTGACTTAAACCGGTTGGCGGTTTTTCAGGCGCTATGTCACGCTAAAAAAATTGCCGATAAGAAAGAAGTGAAACAAATAGATGAATTGTTGCATTCATCTATTGGGAGTGAGGTAGAGAAATTTGCTCACAAACATGCGGCAGAAATTGATTTCTTTAAGTTTTTGCAGTTTGAGGCTGATAGACAGCTGCGTTTGGTTGAGGATAAAATTAAGCAGAGAAATCTGGTTATCGGTTTATATCGTGATTTGCCGGTCGGTGTTTCAAAGGATAGTGCCGAAGTTTGGAGCGACAGATATCTTTATATGCAGGAGAGTGGTGCCGGAGCGCCGCCGGACAATTGTTTTCCGACAGGCCAAAAATGGGGATTGGGCGCATTTAATCCATTTGAGCTTAAAGAACGTTGTTATAAGCCGTTTATTCGGATTTTAAGGGCGAATATGCGTTATGCCGGTGCGTTGCGTGTTGATCATGTGATGGGATTGTCCAGACTTTATATGATCCCTGATAAAGGTAAAGATGGAACGTATTTGGCTTATAATGTGCAGGATATGTTTAATATTTTGGCGTTGGAAAGTTATTTGAATAAATGTATTGTGGTGGGCGAGTGCATCGGTAATGTTGCAGATGGCTTCAAAGAAATGCTGGCGGAACGTAATATTTATTCTTTGGGTGTTTTATGGAATGAACGCGGAAATGACGGCTTTTCATTTAAAGCGCCTAATGAATATGAAACTTTATATTTTGCTTCTGTCGGAACGCATGATATGCCGCCGCTTAAGGCTTGGTGGTTTGGGGCTGAAATCGGATTGATGAAAGAGTTGCAATTGTTTACACCAGAAGAGGCTACAAATGCTTATAAATGCCGCGAACATGAACGTTGGCTTTTACTTAATGCCATGGATAAGGAGGGCGTTTGGCCGGAGGATAAAAGAAGACAGGGTGATTATCTTTTTGGTGAAGGATATCCGGAAGGACTTGAAGAGGCTGTTCATGGATATATGGCTAAAACGAACAGTATTGTCTTTATGCTGCAGCCTGAAGATATTTTTCAATCTATGCAAATTCAAAATCTTCCGGGGACAGACATCGATAAATATCCAAACTGGCGTACAAAACTTCCTGTTGATGTAGAAGATATGAAGGATAGTGAGGCTTATCACCGGAATATTGACGTTGTTAAAAAATGGCGTGCTTTATAAACGTATTAGTAAGAATTTTGTTTGATAATAGGTATCAGGCAGAGGAGGATACTTCTGCCTGATATTTGGTTTATTGGGTTTAAAAATGGAAAAGATAATGCGGTTATGGCAGAATTTTGATTGGAACAGAATAGGGAAATTTTGGGCGGAGAAATTGCCCATTATCGCGCTGGGAATTGATTTAGCAGCGGTGGCTATTTTGTATGCCTTTATGACCGCACATGTTCCAACGCAAAACGGGGATAATATTGAGCATATTCACTCCAGCTTTTTAGTTGCTCAAGGATTGGTGCCTTATCGTGATTTTTTTCAACACCATAACCCTTTGATGTGGTATTTGTTTGCGCCGATTGTTAATTTGTTTGCCTATAATGCCACGATTACCGAAATTGTTTGCTTAATCTCTTTATTAGTGTGCTTAAAATCGGGAGTTTATGTTTATAAAATCGGTGCGGAATTTTTGTGTGACAAAAGGTGGGCGTTAGTGATGGCGGCTGCGGTTTTGGCACCGGGGTATAAATTATATGCGGTGGATTTTAGACCTGACAATTATATGGTGTTTGCTTTAATGGGGGGAATTTATTATTATTTTTCTTATTTGAAAGAGCATAAGACTTCTCAACTTGTGATTGCTTTTGTGTGGTTTTTTGTGTCGTTTATGTTTGCGCAAAAAGCAGTTTTCCCTCTCTTTGTCTTAGGGTGTACGGGACTTTATTTTTGGTATGTGAAAGATATCAAGACAACCGATATGCTCAAGGCTCTTATCTTACCTGTTTTGGGTGGGGCGGCGTTTATGGCGTATCTTTTGCACTATGATATGATAGAACTCTATTATGCATCTAACTTTACGTTTAACCTTAATTTGGTTAATGGGTTTGAAATGCATAAGATTGTGGATTTTCCGCCGTTTATGGCGGTCCTTGTTTGGCTTGGCTTTGTGGGTGCGTTGGCTGCTCTTGTTTCTAAAAACAAGTATTGGATGGTGATTATGGTTTTGTTTGTAACCGAATTTGTGCAGCGTAAGTTTTATTTTTCACCTTATTCATATTACTATTGGTTGTTGTCTTATTTTGCGGTTTTATGCGGGGTACCTGTCTTGAGCAAAATTGCCGTTAAAAATACACTTTGGCTATGGGGGGCAGTCATTGGGCTTTATTTCGTGTTTTACAAGGCTTTTGTTTTTCAAATAGAGGTTATTAAAGCACAATCGGAGCGCAAATATTTACCGGATTATATTTCCAGAAATATCAGCCCGTGTGATTATGTTTTTAACGGTGATGGAATGATGTATAATCTGTTTGGAAAAGATCCGGCTTATTATTGGCAACTTATCGGGCAATTGGATGTTATTGGGGAACAGACGGGCATTGCTCCCAAGCCTAATATCAATGAGCTCATTTTGCGACTTAAACCGAAATTTGTTTTTGGTAAAAGCTATTTTAATAAATTTGCAGATGAAAGTGGTAAGATGGAAATTGTTCATTATGTGGACAAAGATATCATTAATGCTTTTTATAATCCGACCAGATTTGCTTCTGTTTATCAGCTGAAGCCTGAGTTTGATAAACGTAAATGTGTGCATGATCCGCTGACCGGACAATGGAAATTTCAAAATTAAACAGAGAAATGTTTGATTGCTTATGTATTAAGCTTGTTTTAAATATAAACTTGTATTATTCTATTAGAAAAGTTTGTGCATATGATAAAATTACGGAGGAAGTATGGCAGAAGGTAAACAAAGAAGCGGATTATTTAAATTTCTTTATATCGTGCTTAGTGTTATTACATTTCCGATTTTTGCGATATTGTTTGTTTTGAGACATCCTCTGTGGATTTTATTTTTGCTGTGTTTGGGGGCCGGTGGGGCTGTTTATTATCCGATGAGCCAAGGTGTTAAATCTGAAGAGATACTACAGTGGTACCAAGATAAATATAAAAAATTGAAGTATGATGTGGTGACACAAGCGGTGGAAAGTGGTAAAACTGATTTTATCCCGCAAGCTATTGTGGATGAAGTTATAAAGACAAAACAAAAAATGGAAGAAGAAAAGCTTGAGGCGGCACGTCCAAAAAGTGAAAATTATAATGAAAATATCAGCAGAGATACTAAGGTTGAAGAAGTTAAGCAAGATTTGAAACAACGTCGTCGCGGTTTTAAGAAGAAAGGGGCTGATGACGAGAATGTTGCTGAGCAAAATGCCGAAAGTATTACGCCTCCTGCCAGGAATGTACAGAGAACACTTGATGCCGATATGGGGGCTGCAGGTGGTTTGGCAGATATTTTAGGTAAGGCATCTGACGCTAAGGTTGTTGAGGAAGCTCAGGAAAGTGCGCAGGATGTGAAAGTTGAGGAAAAAACTGAGGAAACTTCTTCTGCATCATCGGGGGTTGCTCCATCATCAGAAGTTTCGGTAGATATTCAGGAGAAAGCTATTCCGCAACTATCATCATCCGGTGAAAATGAAAAGCAACAGATGCCACAAAATGGTTCTTCTAAAACGTTGGAAGAAGATGTGTTTTCAGATGATGCTTTTGAAGATTTAAATCTGTTTTAGTTACTTTTGCTGTAATTTTTCAAGAAGCTTATTGAGGACGTAAAGGCGCAGAGCAGATGACAGATTAGGTGTCGTGCGTGTTTTATCAATGTCTGTTATCAGCTGCTTTACCGTGGTGTTTTGTTCGGTTGCCAATTTGCATAACTCAGTATAGAATTCTTCTTCCAAAGAAATGCTGGTTGCATGGCGATGGGCAATGACAACTGAAAATTTTTTCATTATTTTTTCTTTCTGAAACTGTCAAAAGAAATGATTTGGGCACTTTCACCGGAAACTTTTTTCTCCGGTTCCAAATCTTCCAAAGAATGAACATCTCCGTTTTCATAGAAAGAAAAGCTTAAGCCGAATTTGGCATATGGATCTGCAAAATAAGTTATCGAATCGAAAGGGATAACCAATGTTTCCAGATGACCTCCGAAACTTAGGTCTACGGAAAAGCTTGTTTCATCTACTTTTAGGTTTGAATATTGATGTTGGAGAACTATCGTCATACTATCCGGATATTGAATTTTTAAATCACGCGGGACAACTGTTCCCGGAAAGGATGTCTTGAACGTAATATAAAAGTGATTTTCACCGGGTAAACCTTGAAATTCTGCTATTTTTAGAGCTTCTACCACTACTTGTTTTAGGGCTTTTTCAATTAGTTTATCATAGTTGATTTCATCTACAAATTCAGTCATCCTCAGCGCTTTCTATATCCTTTATTACACAAAATGAGCCGTTCTGTTGCTAGGCGGCTCCTTCCCCACTTCCGACTAACCATAGTCAGAAGAATTTAATTTGTTGCTTTGCCTTATGCAGCTACAGCAACTGGTGCAAAATTATCATTTGCGTTTATTTATTTTGAACCGATAACGGTGGTGTCTCGCCGAATACAGCTCTATATCTTTACTATACACTGTCTAACCTGTTTCACCCCCTCTTAAATATTTTTGGTGGAGGTGCCGGGTACCGCCCCCGGGTCCAATATATCTATTTCATACGGCTTTTCGTATCATAGTTTATGGCGAGCCATAAACTTCGTTTAGTATAGTGTTTATTTTTTTTAAATTCAAGTTTTATCGCGTATTACTTTTTTATTTTTGAAAAAATGTTTCTTTTGTTGGTTGGTTAAGTTTTTGTTTAGTAATGCGGGTTTATTTTATAGAAAAAATTAATTTTGAAGAGGGAATGATGACCGAAGGCGTTAATCAACCATTGGTGTTAAGAAAAAAAAGCAGATCCAGCCGTTTTGCCAGTTGGGGCGGAGATGCTAATCACTTTTATGATAAATTCTTGCGTGCATTTTATATCTTTTTATTGTTTGCCATTGATATGGTAATGTTTGTTTATTCTATCAATGCAAAGTTGATTGAAGGTGGACAATTTAATCAGGCTGTGTTGGCTTTGTTTGGCGGGGTATTTGCTGTTGCTTTTGTTTTGATGCTTTTGCTCTCTTTTTCTAAAGATGTTCAAAATGTTGTGTGCGCCTTGATGACCATGCTGTTTGTGGTTGTCTTTTTTAATCAGTTTGCTTTGTTTAACGTGGATACGTTTATTGAAGATTGGTTGAAAACAAAGGCAAGTTGGCTTACTTTTATTTGTATTATTCCGTCTTCATGGTTACTGGGACTTCTTATTGGCGTAGTTATCTTTTTTGCATTTCGCTCAACGTTTGCGATGTTGTTTGTTGTATGTGTACTTCTCTTTGCTGGGGTTATCGGTGTGCAGAAAAATGAATTTTTATCAGTTGCAAAAAATGAATATAGTGAAGTTAAAGCATTGGGTAATAAAAGTGGGGCAGAAAGAAATGGAAATCTAGTTTATTTTATGTTGCCTAAATTGCCGTCTTATCAGTTGTTAAGTAATGTAAATGACCATAATTTTAGAGAGTTGCGAGATTTAATGGTTGGATTTTATGCTGTTAATAATTTTGAAATTTATCCGAATGCCTTTATTAAAAAAGATGATACCGTTAGTAATATGATTGATATTTTTAATCAGGTTGATTATACAAGCTCGGCCAGCGGTAATAGAGCTTATTCGGAATTTATCAATAATTGGGATTTTATTCATGGTGGCTTAGATTACTTTAGTTTGGAAGAGAATCGATTATATGATTATTTAAGAGAAAATGGTTATGCCATTAGTACGTATGCTATGCCTGGGTTTAATACGTGTATCAAGGCGGGGGCTATGGATACGGATAGGTGTGTTATTAAAAATTATAAGACGGTTTCTCTTTATGATAAAACAAAATCATTGGAGCAAAATATTTATGCTTTGTTGGCTGAATGGATTTTAAGCTTTAAAGATCAAAATTTAAAGTCTGTGGCTAAAATGTTTGCTAATATGTCTCCGCTTAAAGGAATTAAAGTTTCCGCAGAAAACAGAAGGGTTTCTTTGGAAGGATCTCCTCATTTGGTGGATGAGGCGGCAGACGATTATGCGCATGATAAAGGAGGGCAGATTTATGTTATTTATGTGGATTTGCCGTCAGATATTTATATGTATGATGAATTTTGCAATTTGAAGCCGCGTAAAGAATGGGTTGCATTAAAAGATAATTCTATTCAAAATGGAGGAATTGACGAGAAAAGAAAAGCTTATGCCGATCAGGCGAAATGTCTTATTGGTAAATTGCAAGAGTATATGGATGTGGTTAATTCCAGTTATAAGAATCCTAAAACGGATGTTATTGTGCAAGGAGTTAGTACGATTCGTGATTTGGCCGGTATGATGGCCGGTCGGTATGGAAATTTTGTAAAAGATCAATTAGTCAACTTGGCTATTCGTAAAGGTAAAAATCCGAAGTTTTTAATTAATGCTAATATTTGTTTGGCAAGTGATTTTACAAAGACTCTTATTCGGTATCAGGACTATTGCTATACCATAGATAATATGAAGTTGAAAAAAGATGAAGCTTTGAGCTTGAAACAGAATCTTATCAATAATTCTATTATTCGTGGTAGCAAAATTTCTAATATTGCGGCAAATTATCGAGATTGGTATGCAGAGTATAAGTTGAAAAGTCAATCTTATCAGCAAAGACTTAAAGAACAGCAGGAACAGAAACGATTGCAGGCTCAGCGTGAAGAAAATGCTCAGGTGGATAATGCGGCACCTGCTCCGTCGGAAAATCGTGTAAGCCGCATTCATGACAGTAATATTTTTGTTCCAACAGATGATTTAATTTTGGAAATGGATGATAAGGGGGAAATACGTTCTTTATCACAACAGTTTGAAAAAAGATCAGACGGGCAAGAAAAGGTTATTGTGCCAGTGAAGGCTGAACCCTCGGCAACTGAACAAGCTCCGGTTGTGGTTCCGGTGGTAGAACCTGCGGCAACTGAACAAGCTCCGGCTGTGGCACCGACGGCTGAACCCTCGGTAACGGAACAAGCTCCGGCTGTGGATCCGGCGGTAGAACCTGCGGTGACTGAACAAGTTCCAGATGTGATTCCGGTGGTAGAACCTGCGGCAATTGAACAAGCTCCGGCTGTTGTTTCTGTAGCAGCACCTGCGGCAACTGAACCTGCTCCGGCTGTGGTTGAAACTTCATCCGAGCCAGAAATTCCGCAACTTCTGCCGTAGTGTAAATATTGCGAATAAAGATAGTTAGCTGTTGAAAAAATATGCCTACCATTATAAAACAATGGTAGGTTTTATTTTATTGGGATGAACGGTATATGCTGTTTGGCAAATATATTAAAAATAAACGCGGTAAAACGTCGCTCTTTATTTTGGGCGTTATCTTTTTGCTGTCGGTTTTTGCAGAGTTTATTGCCAACGATAAACCGATTGTGTTGAAATATGATGACGAATATTTCTTCCCGATTTTTAAGGTATATACCGATGCCAGATTTGGCGGGGATTTTCCGACTGAGGCTAATTATAAGGATGAGCTTATTCGGAAAAATATTGAAGCGGATGGCTTTATGATTATGCCTCTTATTGAATTTTCTTATAATACGGTTGATTATGAACTTAATGAACCTTTTCCGGCGGCTCCTTCTTCTCGTCATTGGCTGGGAACCGATGAAGAGGGACGCGATATTGTGGCACGATTGTTGTATGGCATTCGTTTGTCTTTTGCGTTTGCCTTTTTGTTGACATTTCTTTCTACGGCTATCGGTATTTTTATCGGGGCAGTGCAGGGATATTTTGGCGGCAAAACGGATATCTTGATGCAGCGATTTATTGAAATTTGGGAATCTATGCCGCAGATGTTTATTTTGATTATTGTTGCCAGTGTTTTTGTGCCGACATTTTGGACGTTATTGTTTATTTTGTTGCTCTTTTCTTGGACAGAGTTGACGGGGATGGTGCGGGCTGAATTTTTGCGGGCGCGCAATTTTGAATATGTCAAAGCGGCAAAAGCAATCGGCGTGGGTAATTTTCGGATTATTTGGCGGCATATTTTGCCCAATGCTTTGGTGACAACGGTGACGTTTGTGCCGTTTATTTTGGCGGGGGCTATTGTGGCTTTGACTGCGTTAGACTTTTTGGGGCTCGGACTTGGTCATGAGTATCCATCTTTGGGGGATTTGGTGCGCCAAGGGAAGGATAATTTGCAAGCGCCGTGGATTGGGCTTAGTATCTTTTTTGTTTTGTCATTGTTGCTAACGGCTCTGATTTTTGTGGGCGAAGGTGTGCGTGATGCTTTGGATAAGAGGAAATTATGAGTGAGCCGATTTTAGATGTCAGAAGTTTGAATGTTCGCTTTATTGATGAAAACGGCGCTCTCTTTTCTGCGGTGTATAATAGCTCTTTTACCGTGGATGAAGGTGAAGTGGTGGCTATTGTGGGCGAATCGGGCTCGGGTAAGTCGGTTACAGCTCTTTCTATTATGGGGTTAATCAATCCGCGTAAGGTTTTGTATAAAAGTACTAACTCTATTTTGTTTGAAAATCGTGAGTTAACGGCGCTCTCTGAGCAAGAGTGGGAGAATATTCGCGGTAATCAAATCAGTATGATTTTTCAGGAGCCGATGAGCTCGCTTAATCCGCTTATTAAAGTCGGGCAGCAGGTGGCAGAGATTATCAAGGTACATAAAGCGGTTTCAGATAAAAAAGCATGGGCCAGAGCTCGCTATCTGTTGCGATTGGTGGGTATTGAAAATGCAGATGAACGCATGAATGCTTTTCCATTTGAACTTTCCGGAGGACAGCGGCAGCGTGTGATGATTGCGATGGCGGTGGCTAATCATCCGAAAATTTTGATTGCCGATGAACCAACGACAGCGTTAGATGTGACGGTGCAAAAGCAGATTTTGGATCTTCTTCTTAAACTAAAACAAAAATTTGGGATGGCGGTTATTTTTATTTCGCATGATTTGAACTTGGTACGACGTATTGCTAACCGAGTTTTGGTGATGAGGCAGGGCGTTATTGTTGAGCAGGGAAGCGTCGGAAATATTTTTAATGCCCCGATACATCCGTATACGAAAAGTTTGTTGGAAGCCTTTAACCAGAGAAGCGTTCGGCAGGATTTTGTTTCCAGAAAATTGATGGAAGCCAGAAATCTATCCGTTGAGTTCCCGATTAAGAAAAATTTATTTGGAAAAGTAACAAAAAGTATTCAGGCGTTAAAAAATGTTTCGGTGGCTCTTTATGAGGGGAAAACATTGGCAGTTGTGGGAGAGTCCGGTTCCGGCAAAACGACGCTTGGAATGTGTTTGGCTAATTTGATGAAATATGACGGGATGATTTTGACGGCTAAATCGGTGCATATTCAAAAAGAACGTGATTTTCGCAAAAATGTGCAAGTTGTTTTTCAAGATCCGTATAACTCGCTTAACCCACGTATGACTGTTCAAGAAATTGTCAGTGAGGGGATTAAAGTGCATTTTCCGCAGTTGAAGAAAAATGAAGTTTTGGAAAAAGTCAAAAAGGTTTTAGCCGATGTGGGGCTTCCTACGGATGAAGTCTTAAATAAATATCCGCATGAATTTTCCGGAGGCCAAAGGCAGCGTATTGCTATTGCGCGTTCCTTGGTGATTGAGCCGAAAATTATGATTTTGGACGAACCGACGTCAGCGCTTGATGTGACCGTGCAGGCGGAAATTCTCGCATTGCTTAAAAAAATTCAGGAAACGACCGGAATCGCTTATTTGTTTATTTCTCACGATATGCGAGCTGTTAGGTCTATTGCTCACGAAGTGGCGGTGATGAAGGCCGGCGTGATTGTTGAAACGGGAATGGCAAAAGATATCTTTTCTGCCCCGCAGACGCCATATGCTCGAGAGCTCATTGGGGCTTCTTTATAATTCTTCGTAACTGTTTATAAGACGCAGGTCTTTTATACTCGTATCTTGCCAGATGGCCGAGATTAGTTGAAGCTTTTGGAAATCTTGCATGGTGATGCTGCGAGCCAGTTGGGCGATGTTTTTGATGTTGCCGCTTAAAGGTAGATTTTCGGCAAAAAGCTTTACTATTTCTGTTGGAGCGATGGTGTACACATCGTTTTTCTTTTCTTGATTATTGATGGGTAATTGTTGCTCTAAGTAGGTTAAAGCACGGTGGCGAATTTTAGGGTCTTTTAGAGATGACATAAATATTTGTTCTGGTGCTGAAGTTTGGATATGGGGGTGTTTGGTGTTTAATTTTTGTAATATCAATGGATGTTGCAGCGAAAGCTCGGTTGCTAAAGCATAGAGTTTGGTGATTTGTTCGGCTTGGCATAAATTGGCATATATCAACTGTGATTTTATCTTAAATTCGGGAGGGAGCAGCGTTAATTGCAGAGATAAAATTATTTCTGCAAAGGAGAGAATTTGCTCGTCTTCTGTATAACTTTGATTGAAAATGATGCTGTTGTTGGTGGAATTATAAAGGGCTGGTCTTGGCATCAACTCTTCGGTTAAACCGCGTGTTTTGGTAAAAGTAATGTGTTTTTCATTAGCATATTCTTGAAGTGATTTTGCCAGAGGAGAAAGTTGAGCTATCTGCTCGAGTAATGTTTCAAATGTGTATGCTCTTATGGGGAGGTTCGTATAGTGATATGCGGTCGGTTTTATAGGCGATATTGTAAAATGTTTTGGGGCGGATATCTGTTTGGCTTTGGTTATGCGTAAACCATAAATATCTTTTTGGGTGGTCTTGTTTTGGGTTTGGCGATTGATATAGTCCAGACTGTTATCTGTGGGCATTTGAGAGGGAATTTTATTAAGAATCGTCAGGCGGGCGTAGACGTCATCGGTTACGGTGAGGGATTGTTTGGTTGCTTCTGATAAATCCAGATAGGGTTTATCAAATATACGAATGTTATACTTCTCAGCCATTGTTTCGGGTGAAATATTCATAATATCATCTGAAATTTCTGTGGCTTGGGTGGGGCTTGGTTCAAGAGGATGCTCACTGATGAGTTTTTTGCAATATTCGCCAAAGTCTTTATCCCAGGCGAGAGCTGTTTTGTTGAGTGCTTGCAGGATATCTTTTGTTTCTTGTATGCTTTGAGTGTAAGCTCGTTGCATATAGGGTGCTTTACTTAGCATTGTTTGATATACTTGAGGATAGATGTCTTTGAGGTCGTGGCTTACGGCACAAGCTGCTGCAAGAGCATCTCTTTCTTTTAGGCTTATTTGTAAGAGGCGATTGCTGATAGAGGGATACAAAGTGAATTCCGGATGTGTGTCTTGCAGGGCATGTTTGGATTCATAGATAATCCGCGTTAAGATGGAATATGCCTGCTTGGGATGTTGGGTCAAATCCGGCAGTGTAATTTTTCCATTTTGGTAGGTGCTATGGGTTTGTTGCGTATTATTGGGAATGCTTAAATCATATTTTGTGCCGATTTTTAAGCATTGATGAATGATGTCGCGTCCGAGCTCAGAATATTCGCATAGGGTGTTGAGGAGAATTTTTAAGTATTGTTGTTGTTCTTCAGTTCCGATTAACTGATTATTTTGTATGGCTTGGCTGACGGTCTCATCTTCATAATCTGTGTAGAACAGTTGTTTGTCATAATAGGCGAGAAAGCGTTCTCGTTTTAATATTAGAGAGGCTTGTGTTTGATTGAGATGCTGGTTTAGTTCTTCATTTTCTGCAGTTAGTCTTTCTATTTCTTTATTGATGCGTTCGCGCTCTTGAAGTAGTGAACTCGTGTCAAATTTATTTAAGATATCGCTTTTGAGCTTGTCGATAGGTATGGTGATATCATATCTTGGTTCAAATTCTTTGTATTCTGCATTTTTTTGCACAAATTCATCATAAAATTTTTGTAAAGATTGATTGTAGTAAAAGCGCTTTATTCTATCATGTATTGTTTGTTGTTGTGGGTGCATCCCCGGTGCATAGTTTGTATGCGGCTCTATATAATGTGATTGTGGCGGGGTGGCAACTTCTTTATATTCTTCTTGATGATTTTCCATTATAAACCGATTGATGAAAGTTTCACCTTCTTTATAGTAGCAACGGGGAAGATAACTTAATAGATGTGTGCGGAAGGCATTGATACGATCTAACCAAGCAAATTCTTGTTCAGTTTGAAACTGCTTGTTGGCAATGTTGCCTTCTACGGATTTTAGGCGTTGTAAATTTTTTTCTAATTGTTGAGTGTTTTTAGCATATTGGGTTTTCAGCTCGGTTATTCTTTGAGGTTCTTTAATTTGTTGAAGATAGAGCTTTAACGCGGAATCTTTGCTAAATGCATATAATGGGGAAAGGTGCTTTTGGATATATTTTTCATCTTCAAAAGTGATGGTATCAGATTTGGTATATTGGGTGTTGATTATGTCTGTTTTTTCGTTTGTCATTAGAGTATTTGCCGTTATTGCAAAAGTTTTTTATCTTGTTTAGTATAGTTTGAATTGCTTAAAATTTTATAAATTGCGGTGGCTTATTGCCTATCAATCGTGTGAAATCTTGTGCTGATTTCTCCGTAAAATGTATTGCAAAATATTTTACAGCGTCTTATAAATATTTTGTTATGTCGGCGTAGCTCATCAGGATAGAGCAACAGTTTCCTAAACTGTGGGTAGTGGGTTCGAGTCCCGCCGCTGACACCATTCTATATCACAAAAAAACAGCGCTATCAACATAGCGCTGTTTTTTGCTTCTTTATGACTTATTGACGTTCACCACGTATGATGTCAAACATGGCTTTGAAACGATTGTCTTTATCCATGTCATCAACGTTGATGGTTAATTTTATCCGCCAGTTCGGATATTCGGCTATTGTGCCTGGGACATTTTCCATGGCTATTTGACCATATATGTCTTCTATACGTTGGAGGAAAATGGCACTGTTGGAGCGCGCAACATATTTATTGACGGCGTATTCCAATTTTTCTGGTACGCTTTTACCATCCAATTTTGCTTCAGCGTCTTTTTTGCATTCTTCTGACGGAAATGTCTTTTGTTCCTCAAAAGCCTTTATCAGCAAAGCACGCTCTTTAGCCCTGGTTTCAAGGTTGCTTTGATATTGCTCCTCATTTACGTATAAATGGCATGCATTGAAGGTGTTGATGTCTTCATCCAGCCAATATCCATAGGCGGTGGCTTGGTCGTGGGTGCTGGCTTGGGCTAAGGATAGGTATTGATATTTTTCTGGAGCCAAGAATGTTCCATCTTTATCTTTTTGGCGGAAAAATACCTTGTTGGAAATCAATCCATGTTCATACATATATTCTCTGAAGCCTGCTGGAACGGTGCCTAAATCTTCGCCGATGACCATGCATTGAGCCCTATGACTTTCTACCGATAAAATGGCGACCATTTCTCTCATGTTATAGTAAACATATGCGCCTTGAACAACCGGATTGTCTTTTACAAAATATACCCAGAATAAACGCATTAAACCCATGGCGTGATCTATACGCAAGGCTTTGGCGTGTTGCATATTTTCTCTAATTAGCGAAATAAACGGCGCATAGTGGGCTTGGCGCAATTTTTGCGGATGATATGGTGCAAAGCCCCAACTCTGTCCACGTGGACGCATCGGGTCTGCTGGGGCACCAATACCCATATTTTCGGCAAAGAGTTCTCTATTTTCCCAAACTTCTACCCCGCTTGCAGCGGCGCCAATCGGTGAGTCAAGATATAAACCAATTTTCATCTTAAGTTGTTTGCATAAATCTGCTGCTTCGGCCAGTTGTTGATCGGCAAGCCAGTGGCAATATGCATAAAATTGAATTAAATCGCGATTGATTTGTTCAAAATCTCTCGTGTGGAAAGAATTTATCTTGTCATAATTGTTTGGCCAAAAGCGCCAATCATTATGTAAACCGTTTTCATTATACTTTTCAAGTATTGCTTCAAATAAGCACGTATTGGCAAAAGGTTTTCCTTTTGAGGCTACAAAATTTTGAAAAGCCGTGCCTCGTTCGGATATTCCCTTGCTCATATTTAAATGTGTTTGTTTGAAGTAGGCATACATAGCTTTCAGTAGTTTGATTTTTACTCTGTATACCCCCAGATAGTCAACCTTATCTAAACTACGCAGATGTTCAATTTGTTCTTTCATTTCTGCAGAGTTTGCCAGTGTCTGAACTTCCGGTGATTCTTGATATTCGGGAACAGCTTTTAAATCAATATATCCGTAGTTTAAAAAGGCTCTGGTTAAAATACGATAAGGAGAAACATCGTCTCGGCTTTCCGGAAACGAGGCTCCGAGAGGGTTAACTCCAACAACATCACCGCCGTTTTTTGCGACCAGTTTGATGATATTTTTTAGATCCGTAAAATCACCGATGCCCATATTGTTTTTAGAACGTAGAGCATATAGTTGAATAGCAAGCCCATATACGCGGAATTTTTCTTCTGAAACGCCTTCTTCTAAGAAGCATTTGGTTTCTGCCATAATAATCATTGTTTCCATGGTGCGATTGTTTATGGTGATGCGAAGGGTGTAATATCCCGGTTGAAGCTGTTTGAAAAAGGTGGCTTTTACCATTGCATAAGGTGTGCCATCAATATTCTTTTTCTCTTCTATCGGTAGATTAGCCAGTGACAATGCACCTTTGGTGATGTTTTTCTTTTCATCTTCCAATTCAAAGGAAACTGCGTTCTTTAATTCTGTTTCGGGTAAATACAACTTAATAGAGGTATCTTTTTCATCTGTGAAGAATGAATTGACATAGTCAACGCCGTCTTTCCAAACTCTTTCGTCAAGCTTTTTTATGTTTGAGTCAAGTGAGGAATCGGAATCTGTTTCATACCCCATGTCTTTTAAAAAACAGCGACGAACATCGTCTGTCGTATAATGCGTTTTTCCTGTTTTGTCTATGTATTCGGATGATATGCCGGAAATTTTGGCTAATTCTTCTATTTTGGACATAACTACTTCTAAACCCTTCATTTTTATCAACAGTTTTAGTTCTTTTTCTAAATTTGTATTGAAATCTACTCTATTCGTTCCAATTTAAACTTATTATTATCAATAGGAGATTTTTTATGAAAGGAAATAATGAACTTATTAACTACATTCGTGCACAAAGATGGTGCGGTTTTAAGCAAGAAATTGCTGACGGCAAAGTTGCAGATGTAGAGTTAGATGCCATCCCGTTTGATGGCGGACGTAAATTTTTTACTTTGGGAACAGCTAAATTTGACGATGGTTCTGAAAAGAAATTCTTTATGCCTTTGGCTAAAGGACGTATGGATGGTGTTGATTGTGTCACAATTAACGGTCAAGAATATTTTGATGCAATGAAAGCTCCGGATTATTGGAAATCTTTGATGAACTTTTTTAAGGAAAATAATAATTCTGTTACGTTTCATAATGGGGCTGTGGTTAAATATCATAGTATCGGTGAAAAAGAGGTTGTTCAAGATAATTTGAAGGCTTCTTCTAAACCGTTGAATGTGGAACAAAGTAATACAACAATTCGTGTCGGCGAGGATATTGCTTTTAAACAAGATCGTATGATTGAAAGTGATTATGGGGTTAGCGTTGAAGTGGAAATGAATGCTAAGTTGATGGAAGCAGGATGTTCGGCTATGCCTAAAACCTATGGTGCTTTTATTATGAAAGAGCCAGACGGCAAAATTGCGACATTGGGTATTGTTCAAGAGTTTGTTCCAAATCGCGGCGACCTGTGGGAATATGCTAACAATTATTTAGTTGGTGCTTTAACAGAGGCTCAGGCTAACGGACAAGATAAAATTAATGTTGCGGATCATAAAGAATTTTTGGAAATGATGCGCAATCTCGGACGTAAAACTGCGGAAATGTCTGAGTGTCTTTCTCGTCCAGATGGTAATCCCGATTTTGAACCGGTTTTGATTGATGATGCTTATCTTTATAAGTATGAGAAAAATTTGGCTGTTTTGTTGTATCAAACGGAAAAAACAATTGCTCAAAATCTTCAAAATTTGGATGGAGATACAAAAGTTCAAGCTGAAGATTTGTTGCAAAATTGGGATAATTTGACGCATAACTTTATTCATCATAAAGTTGAACAATTAAATAACGGCGAAGCCAAAAGTTCTATTGTTCGTGTGCATGGGGATTTTCACCTTGGGCAAGTTTTGGTTACCAAAGATAATGATTTGAAGTTTTTGGACTTTGCAGGGGAACCTGGATTATCTGTTAAGGCCAGAAAAGTTAAGTATCCGGAAACGCGCGATGTTGCTGGTATGTATCGTTCTATCAGCGGATATTTGGGACCGGTGGTGGCGGAAACTTTTGCGGCTACAGGTGAAATTGTTAAACGTGCAAACGGTACAGATAAAAATGTTACCAATCCAGAGCAAGAAGCTTGGGCTAATCAGGCTGTTGCTCCGATGATTGAAGCCGCGACAAGAGCTTTCTTGCAAGGACATAGCGAGCGTGAACCTATGTTGGCTTTGGAAATTTTGCGTAAAAATTTGTATGAAGTTCAGTATGAGGTTAGCAATCGTCCGGATATGGCACATATTCCGGTTAAAGGATTGGTTAGCTTGTTGAGACAAGATAATGAAGTTGAAAATACGCGTACAAGAATCGAAGTTCAGAAACCTATCAATGTTGCGGATTTGGTTCATGCTGTATGGTTGAGCAAGAGCGGACGTGGTTTGTAACGCATACTTCGTTTTGTGTTTAAAGAAAAGCTGTACAATTGTGCAGCTTTTTTTGAATATAAAAATAGAATTTAAGGTAAAAAAATGTTTTTTTCAGGCTTGATTTTTTGATTTAAGTTTGTTATCGTGCCGTCAGTTTTGAATTATTAAAAAATTAATCTAAAAATTATTAGGTATGGAAAAAAATCAGTTTAGACTGATGGCCAGATGTGTTATCAGTGCATGTGTGTTGCTTTTTGTTCTTTCTTTTTGGATTGATAAAATTGCAGCATTGGTGTTGTTATTTGCAGCAGTAACCGGAGCAGCAGAAGTTTTTGCATTGAGCTTAAAGTACAGTCAATCGTTGAGTACAAAGTTGCTCAATTTTATTTTGTTGCTTTTGTTTTGCGGTAGGTGGTTCTTTGTCTTTGGGTGTCAGCAGATAGCCAGCTATTTCTATTTAGCGGTGTTGCTGTTTGGTGCTATTTTGGTGTTGTGGGGGGCCTTTTATTTGAATAAATATTGTGGTCCGGATGCTGAAAGTAAACTTGATGAACCTCAGCGGTGATTTTATTTCTTTTTTAATGGTCCCTACAGCTTTTTGCTGAGGGACTTTTTTTGTTGATGATAGATAAATTTTGTGGTATAATCTTTTTAAATTAAGGGCAATTATGTTTCTAATGAGGGTGTTATGGCTAACTCAATGGGTGATTTTGAAAGATTCTTATATGCTAATTATCCGGATGATTATCGGCGTGCAACGGCTGATGATGTGCCGGATGATGTTATTAATGCTATTCTTTCTAAACACGAAAAACATTATCAGATTTGGAGGAATATTCCAGAATGGATTAAAAATGAGTATCGTGATGTTTTGCCGCCGGATGTCTTGAACGGCAATGAAACAGTTCGAGATTTTGTGGAAGAAGAACAAAAAAAGTTGGCGAATGAAGAAAAGGAAACCCAGCAACTCTTAAATTATAGTGTTAGCTTGTTGGCTCTTGGGTATGCGGCCGAGACGGTGGCTGTTATGGTAGAAAACAGACGGCAAAGAGAGGCTTTGTTGGCAGCTGCCCATGGTGGTGCTTTGACGGATGAACAAATGAAGTTATGGTTGCAGACACGTGAAAGTGATAAACAGGCTATCCAAAAAGATTGGAAAGAAAACCACGTGGAAAAATTTATTGTGCATTTGTTTAAGGAAATTGACAGAGAAAGACGCCGTGCCGATAAAAACGGACAAACGTCTCAATCTTTTATGAAAATAAGCCAAATGGAAAATGAAGCGGCTCAGTTGCTCGGTGGTTTGTCTGATGTGGAACAAAAGAAAGCCATGGTTGAGTATTTGCGCGAACAACCGCAGCAAGCTGCTTTGAAGAGAATGAGTCCTGAAGTGCGGCAACGCTTTGTGGATATGCTGCATAAAAGCGGTATTGCTGTTGAAGATAAAAATGTGGCGCAAGTTAATCGGGAAAATTTGGCGCAAAGTCTGAAAAAAAATTTTGAAGATTGCCGAAAGCGCGAGAATATTTTATGCGGTAAATATCAATATCAAAATAAAAGTTTTGACAGAGCTTCCGCTAAACAGGTCTTAGAACAAGCAAAGACTTTAGATATCAATGCTTTGGTTGCGGCTCGACGTGCCGGTCGCCAAAATGTTAATGCTTAATTTTATCTTGTTACAATGCAACGCAGGCGTTTCCTTTCCATTGCCATGAGGTGACGATGTTGTTTTTTAGGTAAAAGTCTGTTTTGCAATATTCGGTAATCGTCTCGCCCATAAAATTACCGACCGGAATTTCTGCTCCGCCATAGGTAAAGGGATAGAACATTTCATCTTCGGTCATTAGGCCGGTGTTAAAGTAATAGTTCGGATCCGGCAGAACTTGATAGTTTATACTGATATAGGTGATAATTTTATCGCCGTTAGCAAGCTTTTTTATTTTTACAGGCTGACCAAAGGTATTCATAAGTTGTTCGGATGTTTTGCCTAATTCTTGATTTAATTGGGCGGTGTACTTTTGTGGTGTGGCGCAGGCACTTATGCTTAAAATGATGGCTAATACCAAATATTTTGAAATGTTTAACATCTTTCTTCTCCGATAATTGCTCTATCGGGAGATGTATGCTTTCTTCTTCCTTTTTCAATGCAGGAGATTATTTTTTTAACTCTCGGTCGCGGTTGACATAGAACGACTGCATGATGCCAAAGCTTGCCATTACCGAAATGATTACCGTGCCGCCGTAGCTAATTAACGGCAAGGGAATGCCTACAACCGGTAATAAGCCGATGACCATTGCGACATTGATAAATACATATAAGAAGTAGTTTGTGTTAAGCCCTAAGATGACCATCTTGCCAAAATAGTTGGAGGGGTGGATTCTAAAGGCAAACCAGTATCCGTAGCTGATGAGGATTAGATTTAAGAATAAGATGACAATTCCCCCAATCATTCCAAATTCTTCGGAGAACATGGTGAAAATAAAGTCAGTATGTTTTTCCGGTAAAAAATTCAAATGGCTTTGAGTTCCTGATAAAAATCCTTTTCCCCATGCTCCGCCTGAACCAAGGGCTATTTTTGCTTGGATGATGTGATAGCCGGCACCTTGCGGGTCACGTTCCGGATCTAAAAAGGTTAGAATCCTATTCTTTTGGTAATCATGCAAAAAATGCCATAAAATTGGGGCAGCGGCTGCAACTCCTCCTAATGCTAACCCAAATTTCCACCACTGTATGCCGGCTAAATAAAATAATGCAGTGGCACAGAATAGCACCATTAAAGATGTTCCAAGGTCCGGTTGTATCATGATAAAGGCAACCGGAACAGCCACAATGATAATCGGAACGATTATGCCGCGTATCGTTCTAATTTCTTCAAGCGGTGTGTTGCTGAAATAACGCGCTAATTGCAACACAATTGCCAATTTCATCAATTCGGATGGTTGTAATTTGAAAAAGCCTAAATTTATCCATCTTTGCGCGCCCATTCCGGTGTGACCGGCAACGTCTACGACAAGCAGCAAAAACAAGGTAAATAAATAAAAAGGCGTGGCTATTTTATAGTAAAATTCCGGTTTTATCATGGCGGCTGTTATCATCACGCATAAGCCCATGCCGAAGCGAATTCCTTGGTTCAGAGCCCAGGGTGTTATTTTGCCTCCGGCTGCAGAGTACAAAGTTAGGCAGCCAATCATGGCTAAGAGGCAGAGTATGAGTATATATACGAAATTCAGATTAAAGAAACGCTCTTTTAAGCTCAGTTCTTGATTTTGATTTAATATGATTGCCATGTCCTTTTCCTTATCTGATGTCTAACTTTATGGCTTCTTCCAGAATCTTTGAAGCAATCGGGGCAGCAACTCCTGCACCGGAGCGCCCATGTTCAACAATGACGGCAACGGCATATTTGGGATTGTCGTGTGGCGCGTAGGCCATAAACCAGGCGTGGTTACGATATTTCCAAGGTAAATCTTCATCTTTTTTTATGCCTTCGGCACGTTCTTTTAAGCTGATGCGGCGGACTTGTGTCGTTCCGGTTTTGCCGCCCATTTCTATACCTTTAATCTTTAGTTTCGCACGGGTTGCCGTTCCGCCTTTGCCGTTTACCACTTCATACATCCCTTGTTTTACCAAAGAGATGTCGTGCGGATTAAGATGTAAAGACTTTGGCGCTTCGTTATTTGGTCTTTTAATGAAGGTTGGGGTTATTTCATAGCCGCCGTTGACTACTCTTGCCAGCATGGTCACAAGTTGTGTCGGAGTGACGAGGACATAACCTTGGCCAATGCCTGCAATTACGGTTTCACCTTTTTGCCAACCGGTTTTAAATTGTTGCCGTTTCCAAGCTTTATCCGGAATAACGCCTTTCTTTTGATTTTCTAATCCTAAATCATAGGTTGTGCCTAAGCCTAATTTGCGGCTCATTGCGGCTATCTTTTCTATCCCTAACTCCAGAGCTGTTTCATAAAAATAAATATCACAGGAGTTCTTGAGGGCGTTAACCAGAGTTTGGTGTCCATGTCCGTAGTGTTTCCAACAATGGAACAGGTGATTACCCAACTTCATTTTTCCAGAGCAAAAATAATCGGTCTTTTCATCAATCACACCGGCCTCCAATGCCGCCAAAGCAACAACGACTTTGAAAGTAGAACCAGGGGAATATTGTCCGGAAATGGCTTTGTTGGTCAGAGGCGTCTTTTCATCATAAAGCAAAGCATCCCAATTCTTTTGAGAGATGCCGTCTACAAATAAATTGGGGTCAAATGATGGAGTGGATACGGATGCTAATATTTCTCCGGTGTGAACATCTAAAACAACGGCTGCTCCGGCTTCGTCTCCAAAGGCATCAAAGGCTGCTTTTTGAAGGCGGATGTCTATGGTTAAATTCAAATCTTCACCTTTTGTTCCTTCTATTTTTTCTATTTCACGCATAATACGTCCGTAGGCGTTGACTTCATATTTTAGGCTTCCTTCTTTGCCGCGGAGGCTTTCATCATACGTCTTTTCAAATCCGGATTTGCCAATTTTAAATCCCGGTACTTGAAGCAAAGGGGCATCTGATTGCTGTAAATCTTTTTCAGATACAGACCCGACATATCCGAGAGGGTGGGCCGTATATTGCTTAAACGGATAATAGCGGATTAGGCCTTGGTCTATCACCAGCCCCGGCCAACGGTGATTATTTAACATGAGAGTGGAAACTTCATCCCAGCTTAAATTATCTTTTATCTTGACAGGGACAAAGCGGCGGTGTCTCTTAATATCTTTTTTGATTTGCTCAATGTCTTCCGGTGTCAGTTTTAGGATAGGGGTGATTTCTTCAAGTAACTTGTTGATATCTCCGCGTACTTGTTCGGCAATCAGTAGGGCTTGAAAATTTTGAATGTTTGTGGCTAATTCGACACCGTTGCGGTCGTTGATGCTTCCTCTCGGTGGAACTAAAAGTCTGGTTGAGAAACGGTTACTGTCAGCTAAGAGGGCATATTTTTCTTTTTGATAAATTTGCAGATAATATAAACGGCCGACTAAAACGAAAAATAAAAAGATGTTGGCGCTGAAGATGATTAACGAGCGTTTTAACAAAATACGGAGTTTGTCGTTAGATTTTTTCATAACGTTCCTCCAGATGTATGTAATGGCGCTCTACCCATATGTAGTAGCAAGTCAGTATGGGGTAAATGGTAATTGTCAGCAGCAGCTCTAATAAGGTCTGATTGAGAGGTACAAAACTACGATGAAAAGTGCTGGTAATTAAAAATTTAAATGCAATGGTTATAAAAATTGTAAGTGCAAACAAGAGCCATGCATATGAAAATTTTTTGACATTAAAGTATGTTGATAGTCTTGTTCCCCAGTAATATAAAAACAGAAAGGTCAGAATATTTATTCCAAGCGGGGTTGCACTTATGACATCGGCTACTGTTCCTAAGATAAAGGCGGTGATGCCATTGAACGCGTCCGGACGTTGGCTTAACCAAAAATATACGCCGGTATAAAACGGTACAAGGCGGGTGAAATTCCAAAAATCTGAAGAACGTGGAATATAAAAAAGTAAATCTATTAAAATAACACTTATCGGAGGGATAAGGTAGGTTGCTAAAATGGCGCAGAAATTCTTTATTTCCGACATTATTGCAGCTCCTTGGCGGTTGCTTCATCAGGCATAACGTCGTAGGCAATGATTTTTACAATTTCTAATTCAGAAGGCGAAAATAACGGAGTGGCGGTTATGGTATCAACACCGGCTCTTTTTATTTTTGCGACAGGTATATCAGGTGGTAATCCACCGCCGGAGCCGGATGTTACTAAAATATCACCTTTATGTAATTCGGCCATCAATGGCGGAAAAATCAGATTTAGGCTACGGGTGTTGTTACCGACCAAAATTCCTCTATCACGGCTTTTTAGTGAGACAACCGGAATTTTAGAGTTAATATCCGTGATGAGGGTAACACGTGCATATTTGCCACTTACAATTTCTATTCGGCCAATTAAGCCTGAGGCATTAACGACTGCATATCCGCTTTTGATGAAATCTGCGGCGTTGCCTAAATAGAGTATTAGCGAATTGCTGAAAGCATTGTCATTTTCGGCAATAACACGAGCTGTATAACTCTTTGTTTGCGGGATATCTATATGGTGTAAGAGCTTTTTGAAAATTCGGTTTTCGGTTTGCAGGGCACGCATGCGGTCTTTTAGCAAATATAACTCTTGATTTTCTTGACGTAAACGCTCGTTTTCTTCATGAATATACATGATTTCTGCAATCTTTTTATAGCCGTATCCTAAGCCTTCTGCCGGAAGTGAGGCCACATGAATGAGCGGGGTAACAACGAACATAACGCTCCTTGATACGCCGGAAACGATGTTTATGTCAATTTTGTGCACCAAAACTAACAGCAGGGCTATAATAAACAGCCCTGCTAAGAAAAAGCTCTTCAAAACTCGTAATACATAATTTTCTTTTAGAAAAAGAACTCTTTCACGTTTCATGGCGCATCCTTTGTGAAGGAATTATTCGTATAATACGCCGCGGAATTCTTCAAAGTTATCTAAAGCTTTTCCGGTTCCTCTGACAACGCAGGTGAGCGGATCTTCAGCCAAAGAAACAGGTAACCCTGTGGCGTTACGGATAACAGTGTCTAAGTTGGCTAAAATTGAACCGCCGCCGGTCATCATAATGCCTTTGTCTACGATATCTGCAGCTAGTTCCGGAGCGGTGTTTTCCAAAGCCATCTTTACTGCTTCCACAATGGCCATAACCGGTTCGGCTAAACTTTCAGCAATCTGACGCTCAGTAATTACAATTTCCTTCGGAACGCCGTTTACTAAATCGCGCCCTTTGATTTCCAATGTCTTGCCATCCCCTTTGGCCGGAACACAAGCGGAACCGATTTCTTTTTTGATTCTTTCAGCACTGCCTTCACCAACCAAAAGGTTTAGGTTGCGGCGAATGTATGAAATGATGGCACTATCCATTTTATCACCGCCAACGCGTACGGAACGAGAATATACAATACCACCTAAGGATAATACGGCAACTTCGGTTGTACCGCCACCAATATCAACAACCATAGAACCGGTTGGGTCATTTACAGGAAGACCAGCACCAATTGCTGCGGCCATCGGTTCATATATTAGCCATACTTTTTTGGCACCGGCATTGACGGCGGACTCTTTGATGGCTCTTTCTTCTACCTCAGTGGCACCTGATGGAACGCAGATGATAATGGTTGGGCTTAATAAACGACGGCGATGATTTACTTCTTCAATAAAGTATTTTATCATTGCTTCGGCTGCTTCAAAATCGGCAATCACACCATCACGTAGCGGACGGATGGCGCGGATGTCTCCAGGGGTTCTGCCGAGCATTTGTTTGGCTTTTGCGCCAACGGCCCAGACTTCTTTTTTGCCATTGAAATCTTTGACGGCAACAACGGACGGCTCGTTTAATACTATCCCTTTTCCTTTAACGTGAACCAGAGTATTGGCCGTACCTAAGTCTATTGCCATATCGGCAGAAAATAATCCTAATAAATTTTGAAAAAACATACTTTTGCCCCCATTATAATTTCATATTTCTTTCTTTTTTAAGAAAAATTCGTTTATTTTGCAAGAATTTTATACCTCTTTTGCAATTTATCAACAAGTTCATCAACAAAAAAATTGTCCTTTTCTAAATCTTTACCATAACATTCCGGATAAACGGCGTCGGCGTTGAAACGATTGTTAAACCAGGTGCTTTGACGTTTGGCATATTGGCGCGTGTGCAATTTGCCTAATTCGATGGCTTCTTCTAGGGTGCATTTGTTTTCAAGAAAGGATTTCAACTCTTGGACACCCAGCGCGCGCATCGCCGGAAGAGAATCGGATAAGTGCAGAGGTAAAAGTTTTTTGACTTCATCTAATGCTCCCATTTCCATCATCTTATCAAAGCGGAGGCGAGCGCGTTTATCCAGTTCGCTTCTTTCCGGTTTGATGTATATTTTAAAGAAATTTTGAGCCGGATAAAATGGTTTTGGTGCGATATTGTGCCAATAGGATACGGGTTTGTTGGTGTCTAACCAAATCTCTACGGCGCGGCGAATTCTGGTGCTGTCGTTCGGACTCAGTTTTTGCGCAGTTTTTGGGTCCGTTTTTTGGATGATTTCATAGAGATGTTCCAGACCTTTTTCTTGCAGCATATTTTCAACTTTATCTCGTATGGTTTGAGGGGTTTCCGGTATTGGGCTTAGACCGTTTATCAATGCGTCCAGATACATCCCCGTTCCTCCTATGACGATAGGTGTTTGACGGTTTTGGCGCGCCGTATCAATTTCTTGTTTGCAGAGGACTAACCAATCCATAACGTTGCCCCGATTAGATGCTTCATATATTCCATATAGTTTATGAGGAATTTCTGCTTGTTCTTGAGGGGTAGGGGTGGCCGCTAATATCGGGATTTCTTTATACACCTGCATAGAATCGGCGTTGATGATGACGCCGTTTAATCGTTTGGCCAAATCTATACCTAATCCGGATTTTCCGGAGGCGGTGGGACCGGCGATGATGATGATGGGGGAGGTGTTTATTTTAAGGCGCGGCATGAGGCTTCTTCCACAAGATTTTGACACAATTCTTCATATGAAACCCCGATGTATTTGGCTTGTTCGGGGACAAGCGATAAGGCCGTCATTCCGGGGTGGGTGTTGATTTCCAAAAAGACAACGCCGTCTTCTGGATTATAGCGAAAATCACATCTTGAAACGGTTTTGCAGCCTAGTTTGTTATGCATGGTTTCAGCATAAGCTAAGCATGTGTTTGTGACATCTTCAGGTAGATTTGCCGGTAGAACGTGGAAGGTTTCGCCAGAAGTATATTTATGTTCATAATCATAAAAACCGTTTTTAGGTTTTAGTTCGGTTACAACGTGGGCTTTGCCCTGGTAGCACATCACGGTTAGTTCTTGTCCGGGGATATATTTTTCTACAATTAATTCGGTTTCGGGATCATTGTAACGAATTTTGAAAATGTCTTCCGGATTTTTTACAATAAACACCCCAACCGATGAGCCGTCTGATACAGGTTTGACGACAAACGGGCGGGCAAGGGTGGCGCCAATGGTTATAAATTCTTTGGCAGTCATTTTGCGCCCGAAAGCGGTTTTTACGTTTGCTTTTTCGGCGATGAGTTTGCATATATATTTATTCATGCCAAGGCAGGAGGCAACCATGCCGGAATGAGTGTAGGGGATTTGTAGTAAGTCGAGCAGAGCCGGAATCGTTCCATCCTCGCCCCAGTTACCGTGCAGAGCATTAAAAACAACATCAGGTTTTTGTGTGTTTAAGGCTTTGATTAATTTTTGCGTATCTTTCAAATCATGTGTGGTTACTTCATAGCCTTTGTTTTTTAAGGCAGCAGCGATGCTTTTTCCGCTTTGCAGGCTTACTTCGCGTTCTGATGAGAAACCTCCCATCAAAACCATTACTTTTTTAGTCATTATTTAACCCCTTATATGTTATGTCTTGTTTTCATGTGGATGAATTTAAATGAAAAAATTTAAGAAAGGCTAAAATTTTCGTGAAAAAAATATTTTTATTTTGGTTTGTTTTTTGTGGGTTCATCGGTCAGGTTCAGGCTAATGGGTTTGAACAGAAAATGGACGTTAGTATTGGGGTTTTTGATGCGGCTACAATAGTGCTTGATTATAAGGCGACGCCTGCTGAGTATCAGATTAGCGCAGAAGTGAAAACCGCTAACTTTTTTGATACTATATATCCTTTTGTAGGGCGTTATTCCAGCAAAGGTAGTGTTTTTGAAACCAAGGGAAAAGTTAGGGATATTTTGCCTGAAATTTATCAGACGTATACAAAATCACGTAATCATGTTCGAACCAAGAAAATCTTTTATGATGAAAATGGATATGCTTATCAGCGAATCTCTACTAAAGATGCAAAGAAAAATGTCGTTCCGATTAAAGATGTGCCTAAAACGGCAGATGCGGCCGATTTGCAAACTATTTTTGCAGAGTTAATCGGTAATTTTAATCAGACGCGCAGTTGCGCTTTGGTCAGAGAAGTTTATGACGGTAAAAAACATTATCGGGTTATTGCTCAAGACGAAGGAACGGAGAATCGATATTTTGATTTGCTTAAACGTACCGAAAATTCTTATAAATGCTCTCTTTATATAGAAAACCTGAAAGACAATAATGATAATATTTTATGGGATGTCAGTGCGGAAACACCGATTTATTTTTGGATTGGAGTTGAACAAAAGGCAAAATTGCCTTACGTGCTTGAAATAAGGATTGACTCCACGCCTCTCGGCGCGCTAAAAGTAGTACCAACGAGTTTAAAAATTAAGTAAAAATTGTGAAGGATAAAAAAATGCATAATGCGGAACTTTTGTTGCCGGCCGGTTCTTTGGTTAAATTGAAAACAGCGCTTCTTTATGGGGCAGATGCCGTGTATGCCGGAACGCCAGATATGAGTCTCAGAACGCAATCCAAATTTTCTTTGGAAGAATTGGAAGAGGGGATTCGAATCGTTCATGAGATGGGTAAAAAAATTTATTTGACGCTTAATCTTTATATCCATAATGAAGAGGCGGAAAAATTGCCGCAATTTGTAGAAACACTTAAAAGATTGCATCCGGATGGGGTGCTCGTGGCAGATCCCGGCGTCTTTTATTACTTAAAAGAAAATGCTCCGGAACTTAATCGTTTTGTTTCAACCCAAGCTAATATTTGTTCGGCGCAAACGGTTAAGTTTTGGCAATCCATGGGGGCGAAACTTTGTGTGCTCGGACGGGAAGTTACTTTTGCGGAAATGGCAGAAATTCGCAAACAATGTCCGGATATTGAATTAGAGTGCTTTATGCATGGGGCGATGTGCATGTCTTATTCGGGACGGTGTTTAATCTCGAACTTCTTAGCCGACAGAAGCGCCAATAAGGGGAAATGTGCACATTGCTGCAGATGGCACTATAAACTGCATCTTCGGATGAAAGACGGCACTATTCGCGAACTCGTTATTAATGACGAAAATAAAAATAACTTTGAGTATTTGTTGGAAGAAGATTTTCGTCCGGGAGAATATTATGAAGTGGTTGAAGACGAGCATGGCAGCTATATGCTTAATTCAAAAGATATGTGTTTGATGCCGCGCTTAAATGATTTGTTGCGAATCGGTATGGATTCCCTCAAAGTGGAAGGACGTAATAAGACCGAATATTACGCCGGTGTGGTTGCCAGAGCTTATCGTCAGGCTATTGATGATTATTACGCAAATCCTAAAACTTGGTCGAGTGATAAATATATGCCGGAATTGATGACGCTGCAAAATCGCGGTTATTGTTTGGGCTTTCATGACGGTAAAATTACCAATATCAGCCAAAATTATGAATATACGCGCACGTTGGGAGAATGGTTGTTTGCGGGCTCTATTGTTGAATGGCAGGGTGATGATGCCATTTTTGAATTGAGAAATTATATTGAAGCGGGGGAAACAATTCAATTTTTAATCCCTCACGGTTTAGAGAATTTTGATTTGGTTTTACAGAATTTTGAAGATGCGGAAACTGGTGAAATCACACCAAAAGTTTCTGCCGGTCAGGGAAAGAAAATTCGTATTCGTCCGGAAATGTGGGGCAGAGATATTCATGAAATTAAAAAACTTTTGCCGCAGTATGTGATTGCTCGTAAACATCAGCCTCTTAAAGGGGAAAATGAAGAGATGTATCAGCATAAATTAAATGAATTTCAGACGCTTTGCCAACGCTGATTATGCTTGCTATATGGGGCGGTTTGTGTTATACTGTGAGTAATGGAAAATTAGTGGAGACGTGTTATGAGCGGGATAAATGTAGAAACAGTTGTGATGGCAGGTGCGGCATTGGCTGCCGGTGCCAATGTTGATGCTCAGGCGCAAACTCAAGATAATAAAACAATTTCTTGGGAAGAAGCTCAAGGGATGTCTAAAGGTGAACCAATAAAAGATGCTGATGGGCAGACGTTGGCTTATTTTGTTGAAGGACAAGGGATGGTTTATGCCTTATTCCCGACTAAAGCTCAAGAGGCTGTTGTTAATCAATATATGGACAGCGTTAATCAAAATATTTATAAGCAAAATGAGGAAAGAGTTGCACGTTTTCAGAGTTCCGATGCGTATAAGAAATTAAGTGAAGAAGAGCAAATTCTTGTTACTCATAAATTTCGTCGTGAGTATAATCAACCTTATTATCTGGCAGGTAATGATGAAACTTTAAGGAGTATTGAAGATAAAGAATCTCCGATAAAAGCTTTTATGAAAACTGAAAAATATCAACAATTAGCTCCAGCTGATAGAATTATCGCACAGGGGGAATTTGCTAAGAAAGTTAATCCTAATATTAGTGAATCTGTTAATACTCAGACATTCTTGACCTTAAAGTATGCGATGGAAAAATTTGACCATGCTTCGGCGATGGTGGCTGCTGATTATATGAGAGAACATTTTAAGGATGCTTATGATGAGAAAACTATTGAAAAAAATGTTCGCAACGACTTGTTGGTAGCAAATAAGCAAGCTACTCCCGAAAATGTGGAAGAGAGAATGAAACTTGAAATGTTTGGGCGGAAAAGATGGGTGGATCAAAATGTAACCATGAATGTTATGGACGCTATTGATCGTGATGATAAACTTTCTGCTGCAGATAAAGAAAATTTAAAATTAGAAGAGTTGAGAAATTATTGCCAAAGAATTGATAAAGAGCCTCAGTATGCTAACGAGGAAAGTCGCGAAAGGGCGAAATTGCCGATGTTGCATAAATATCCTGAATTAGCTCAGAAATTGGCAAATGAAAATCGTCAAGCTCAGGCAGAAAAATTGAATGTGGCTAATATGGCAATGTTGAATAAAATGCAATCCTTTAGGGAATAGTGGATTGTGATTATTAGGTTAATAAATGGAGAAAAGCTATGAGTGGTGTAAATGCTGAAACAGTTGTGATGATGGGGGCTGCTTTGGCCGGTGCCGGGCAAGTACAAGCAAATGAGGGTGCCCATGAAGACAAAGCGACTATCTCTTGGACTGAAGCACAAAGACAGGCTCTTATGGCTGAATTAAAAGAGCAATGTGCCGGCATGAGTGATGGCGTGCAGCGTGTTTTGGATACGTATGATTTGGATAAATTAAAAGAAGTTAAAGCTACGCTCAGAACAGATGGACAGAAATTTAATTATATGTTGGAAGGCAATAAGTATTCGTTGAGCGGCGGGTTTGACGGTAAACCGTTTAATATGGAAATTGTCGGGCAAGATGGAAGTCGAATCCAAACATCTCAAGGAAATATGCGTAGCAGTGCGGCTTTGTATGACGAAAATGGTCAGTTGACCGGCGTTATGCAAAAAGATGAACGGACCGGAAATGTTGTCGGACGTTTTCAGAGTGACGGTGTTGTTTTGGATGTGGCTCAAAAGGGGCAACGTGTGGAGGCTCAACTTCAAGGCGATGATATGAAATTTGCCTTTTCGCAAAGCGGCAATAGAATGGCTATAAAGGCCGAGGGCGAAGATATGGGGCATTTAAAAGGAACGATGAATGTCGGTCGCGGTGGGGCTGTTTCTGTCCATGCGACATATGATGACAGAGCAAATGAAGGAGAAATTTCCGAATTTGATGTGCGGATGTCTCGTCATGGAGAGATGAAGTTAAATGCACAAACTTCAACCGAATATGGAACAGATACACTGAAGGCAAAAGTTGATAAACAGGGCTACACCATGGAAAGCGTTGAAGATGGTGAAAAAGAGGTGGAAAAAGGAACGGAAGTTAATGCCGCTACGCTCAAGGCTATGATGGAACGCCGGTTGACAAGGTGATGTTTTTTTAGGCTAAATGCTGAAAATACTTTACAAATTGAATTTAATAGTGTATTAGTGAGCCAGATTTTTGAGAATCGTCAGAAATTTGGCTCTTTTTTGTGGGCTTTATGTGTCAAATGGAAAAGAGTTGATTGAAGGGGATTTCAAAGTTTTTCTGCATTCATGAAGGTGGTGCGGAATTTGGTTTTATCCGCTCCGGGCTCCGGGGCTCAGTTAATGGAAAGGTTTATACTATGAGACATGGTGATGCACACAGACGCTTTAATATGCCGAAAAGCCAAAGAAGAGCGTTATTTGCTAATTTAACTAATGCTTTGTTCACTCACGAACAAATTACTGTTACTCTTCCTCGTGCTAAAGAATTAAGAACTTTTGCCGAGAGCATGATTACTTATGCTAAAAAAGGTGATTTGAATTCTCGTCGTTTGGCTTTGTCTTTCTTGCGCAATAATGAAGTTGTTGCTAAACTCTTTTCTGTTTTAGCTGAGCGTTATAAAGAACGTAACGGTGGTTATACACGCGTTTTGAAAGCTGGTTACAGATATGGTGACTGCGCTCCGATGGCAATTATCGAATTGGTTGACAGAGATGTTAATGCCAAAGGTTTCAAAGATATTGAACGCGTTAAGGCTGAAAAAGCTGCTGCTGAAGCTGCTCAAAATGCTTCTGAAGCTGCTGCCGCTTAAGCTTAACAGTATTGGTTTGAAAGAGCGTCCTCTGTGGGGCGCTCTTTTTGTATTTTGAATCCCCTTATTGGGGGTGATGTTATTTGTTGGGAGCCGTATCCTTTTTTAAGTCGTTGATGGCGGATGAAGCATCATTCTTCATATCTGTTAGAGTTTGAATGCTTCCATTCTTAACTTCTGTTGCGGCTTGACCAATGGTCGTGTTTGAATTTATCTCTCCGGTAAATGAAGCGCGGATAAAGACATATATCGCAATCGCTATTAAAAAATATATGATATAACTGATTATCTTTCCCATCTCTTTCTCCTCCTTGTTTTAGTTGTTTTATTATGTAGTGCAGATTCTTGTTTTTTAAAGGGAGAAAGTATTTGACTTGAGAAAACTTTGGCTTATATTGTTTCTCAGTTAGTAATTATTATTTGTTTAATCTTATTAAATCTTATTTTTTATGGAAACAAAATTTGTACCCCAATTTTTGGAGCCTAAAGAGGTTATTCTTTGTAACAATTTAACTAGTTACGGTTCGGCACTTGGTGCGAGAAAATTTGATGACGGTTCTTTTGCCGTGCGATATGCCGATGGTGTTGTTTTATATGACAATGCCGGTCATGTGTTGGAAGCAGATTTGGAAGATGTTTTGCTGTTTCCGTGGGGATTTAAACTCTTCAAAAAGAAAAATTCTCCTTATTGGTATCTGGTTGATGCATCGGGAAATGATGTTCTTTGCTATGTTAAATGTGAAGCAAAAAAAGTTTGTGTTAGCGGGAATGTTATTGCTTTGTGTGATGATAGAGATACGTGGAGAGTGTTTCAAGTTAGTCCTCATCGCTCTTTGATAGAGTATATTTTAATTTCTTATTTTGATGAAGATTTGAAAGTCTTTCAAAATAAAAATTCGAATGATTTTGTGGTTGCTTTTGTGCGGCCGGATGCGTCTGTCTTATTGCAGCATCGCGTAGCTTTTTCTACAAAGGTTGATAAAATTGCTGGTACTTTTCAGAAATTTGAATGTCTTTTTAATGGATGTTTTGTTTGTTCAAAAAGTGATATTGTCAAAACGGAATATTCTGACGGAAGTGTGGCTATTTATTCTACAGATGAGGGAAATCTTGCGCTGTTTGATGAGCAGTTGAATGTGATTGCACAGGCATTTCAGGAGGCCTTTTGGTTTGCTAACGGAGTGTATTTGCTGAAGTTTGGCGAAGAGTGGTCTTTGTATTCTTCTGAGAATAAATTGCTTCGTGGTAAAATGCGTCATTTATCTGTTTGCCAGACGGCTGATGGTTGTGTTGTTGAGGCAGAGACGGAAAAACAAGAGAAAATGTTGCTCGAAAGTGTGGATAATAACTTGGTGCGGCTGATTTGTGGTGATGACAGTGTTTATTTTACACCTTCCGGAAAGACAATCAAGGCGAATAGCCGTGAAAAAGGTTGTTGGCTGATTTGATTAAATTCAAAAGATAGGGTGGTGCTTTGCGCCATCCTATTTTTTTGTGCAGATGAAAAGGTGCTAAATCTGTTTGACTTGAAAAAAACTTTATCTATACTGACGTTGGTTTTTTAAGTATATGAATATAATTAAATTATTATTATAAAGTATGGAGACAAAATTTGTTAAAAGTTTTTTGGAACCGCATGAGGTCATTTGTTGTGACCGATTGGTGAACTATGGCTTTTGCTTTGGTGCGCGAAAATTTCATAATGGTTCGTTTGCTCTGCGATTGTTAGACGGTGTGACTTTATATGACGCACATGGCTATCAATTGGAAGTGCTTTTGGATGATGTCTTTGTTTTTCAGAACGGATATCGTTTGCAAAAGTCGGTGTCTTCCGAGTTTTGGTCTTTATTACAGCCGGATGGGCAAGTTGTGCTGACGGGGGAAAAAGTTGATGTATGTGATGAGCATTTGTTGGCTGTGAAAACGGCTGAACGCGAGTGGCATTTGTATCAATTTTCTGACGATGGAGACAAACTGCTGTTTATAACGAAATGTTTTACAAATAATTTAAGGCTTTTTAGAAATAGTGGTCGTGATTATTTTGTGATTGCTTTTATGGAGCCTGAAGGGGTTGTTTTGCAACTAAGACATGAAACATTGGGAGCGGTGAATGCAGAACTTCCTAGCGTGCGTTCTTGGTTTCCGTTATTTGACGGCAGATTTGTTGTTTCTGATGCTCAGCTTAGTATTAAAGAGCATGATGCCGGTTGTATACTGGTTGAAGTTGCTTTGGGAGAGCAGATGGCGTTGTATAGTGATAAATTGCAATTACAGGCGCAAAATGTTTTGGGCTTGGCTCTCTTTCGTAACGGTATGTATCTTTTAAACGAAAATGATGAGTGGAAACTCTTTTCGGCAAAAGGCAAAGTGTTGCGAGATAAAATTTATCATCTGACTATCTATGATGCTCAAAACCTAAAGCAGTGTCTCTTGTTTGCCGGAACGGAAAATGATGAGCGTGTGGTTATTCGTTTGAAAGACAATGGATGGCTGCATGTGACTTATGGTAAAGAACTCAGATTTTGGACACCTGATGGTGACAGTGTTGTTGCTGAAGATGGGTGTAATGATCCGATTTTGATTTGAAACGAACGGCAGCCTCTTATGGGACTGCCGTTTTTTTATGATACTTTTATCTTTTTGCGATTGAGTATTTCTGTGTAGGCATTTAAGGCCGGAATTATGATGTAATCAATTAACTCTATTTGTTGTTGGGTTAGTTTTTCAGTAAATAACTCGCGTTCTTCATCTATCATCTTAACAGTGATGGGCTTTTTACCGCGTTCTAAGACAATCTTTGTTTTTTTATTCTTTTCTTCGGCATACAAAGCGTAACTTTCTACCGGATGGTCATACTCATAGGTCTCTTTGAAAGTGTAATCGCTTGCTGTTTCATATTCTTCTTCGTTTTCAAAAAACGGGATGATGTTATATATGTTCTCATCATATTGCAGTAGACCGCCAATGCTTTGTTCTTTGAAGTGCTTAAACGAGTTTATAATCAGATAATTTTGCTCATTATATGTGATGATGGCTACAAAATTGTGTATCAAGCTGTTTTCACTATAAGCTGTTTCATTGGGCGCAAGAATGTGCAATTTATTTTCTTCCTTTGAGACGATGTTGTCGTACAAAGGATGTCCGGGGTGGATGAAATTGACTTCTATTTGGCTTCTTTTTGCATCAATGAACTTTTGTGGTTTTATATACAGTTCTTCTTTGGTGCTCAAAGATTTTAACCAATTTGAAATTTTGTTCATTATTCTCTCCTTGCTTTTTTATCAGTATAGCACAAAAAGCTGTGGGCTGTAAATATATTTGTTATATTAAACGACGGATACTTAGCAAATTCCTAATTTTCGGCTTGAATTGATAAAAAATTGTCTATTTTTTCGGTGAGCATTTGCGTGTAGGATGGAATATCATCTATTCCATCGGTTAAATCGGTTATTCTTTCATAGCCAAAGGCTGCTCCATCCGATATGCGAATGAGAACTAAGGTTAGAGGTTCTGATAGATTAAAGGCGGAGATGAATTCCGGATGTTGCTCTATGTTTATAAGATAGGCATGCATTTTTTTGACGTAACGGGCGGTTAAAATAGTGATAATGAGAGATATGGCTTGATTAATTCTGGGCGTAAAGTTGGCGGAATTATAAAAAATAATCGCTTCAGGTTTGGTCTTTCCTTCCGGATTGATATATAAATTTTCAAGCGTCGGAGCATCTTCTGCTTTTGCGGTTTGAAATAAGGCTGAGATATTGGCAAAATTCCAACTTATGCAGAAGACCATTAATCCGATGAAACAGGCGATTATTTTGGAATGCATTTTCCCTCCTTTAATGTTCTATCGGATATATAGGTGATTGTTTCTCTCCTTTAATGTTCTATCGGATATATAGGTGATTGTTTCTCTTTTAAAGTGGGGCGCAGGCAAATCTTAACCACTCTAATTCTTGGCGGGTCAGATATTTCTTTAAGCTCAAGAATACTTGGCGGTGGTAGCGATTGAGCCAATTGATTTCCTCTGCCGTTAAGAGGCTTTTGTTGATTAAGTTTTTATCAATAGGCGCGAGGGTTAAAACCTCAAAATGTAAAAATTTCGGGTTTTTGCTCGGTTTAACCATATAAAGATTTTCTATACGGATGCCGAACGCATTTTCTTTGTAATAGCCGGGTTCAATAGAAGTTATCATGCCGGCTTTATACTCGGCACTTCTTTTGGCATGGATGGAAATGCGCGCCGGACCTTCATGTACATTGGAGAAGAAACCGACACCGTGTCCGGTGCCATGTTCATAATCAAGCCCTTTTTTGTATAAAGGTTGGCGGGCAATTAAATCTAACTCATCGCCGGATGTCTTTTGCGGAAATTCTGCGCTGGCCAGAGCGATATGGGCTTTTAAAACAAGCGTATTTTTTTCTATCATATCCGCAGATGGTTCGCCAATGGCAAGAGTACGGGTTACATCTGTGGTGCCGTCTAAATATTGGCCGCCGCTGTCTATCAATAAAACCGAATTCTTTTTTAATACGGCATTGCTTTGTGCGGTCGCATGATAATGGACAATGGCTGCATTTGAGCCGCTTCCGGCTATGGTTGCAAAACTTTCTGAATGAAAATTAAGCTCTTTTTTGCGGAAAGATAACAGTTTTTCTGCGACGTCTATTTCTGTTTTGCCTTTGTAATTTTTGGAGAGCCAATACATAAATTTAGTGAGGGCGACGCCATCTCTTAGATGTGCGTTTCTGACTCCTTTGAGCTCAACGGCATTTTTGACGGCTTTGAGCGCGGTTATTTCGTCCGGAATGTTTTTTAATTCCGGATTGAAAGATTTGATAATTGCCGGAGAGGTATTAAAGTCTGCACCGAGTTTGTTATATTGCGGCAATATTTCTTGCAATTTATCAAAACCGAGGGCTTGGTCATAATCACAATGTTCGGCAAATACTTTGTATGCTCCGCTTTTTTCTACTAACACGAAAGCTCTGAATATGGGGGTATAGGGCAAGGCATTCGAACGCAAATTTAAGAGCCAGGAGCTGTTTGAAGCATCGGTTACCAAATATGCATCTAAGCCTAACTTTTTTATGTGCGTGGCAAAAGAAGCGATTTTATCTTTGGAAACATGTCCGGTAAATTTTTTCAAATGAGTGAAAACTTTTATTTTTTGTGTACTCAAGAGTTTCGGTGGGTTTTCTATCGGTACAAACTGTGCCAATGGTAGCAGTCTTTGCAGATTATCCAGAGCGCTCTGACTGATAACCCAAGGGTTATAGCTGATGCTTGCTTTGGTTTTGGCATAGTTGTTTTTTAGCCACTCGAAGAAACTTATTTCAGATAATTTTACGATTTCAATTTGTCTTAAATTGACTTCTTTTTTGGCTTGCAGTTCATAGCGTCCGTCTACAAACAAATAGGCTTTTGATTGGGTGATGAATAATAAAGCGTACGAACCACTAAATTTTGTCAGCTCCAGAATCCTGTTTTCTTCGGGTAAAATGTCTTCGTTGATGAACATGTTACCTAAGGTGAAAATTCGGCCGGTTAGTTTGGCTGTTTTCAATTCTTTTTGTACGCTTTTTATATCCATGGCTACTCCTTTCTTAAGGGAAATATCGGGCAGAAATTATTTTTGTAATAATGCGGCGCGCCAATTTTCCATTTGATATGTTTTTATGACCTTAAAGCCAACTTGCTTATGATGTTCTATAATATCGTTCTCCTGATTGTCAATAAATCCCGAAATTAAGTAACAGCCTCCTTTATTTAAATCTTTGTAGGCGGATTTTGCCATTTCTTTTAAGGGATTGGCTAAAATGTTTGCAAAAATCATATCAAAAGGGGAGGTTTGTTGTATCTGAGGATTGTTATAACCGTCGCTTAAAATTGCTTTCATACAATCTTCAACGTTGTTGGTGACGGCGTTGTTATTTGTGACATCTACGGCTTCATCATCAATGTCGGCGGCTAAAATATGCACTTCCTTATTCCAGATTTTGGCGGCGGCAATGGAGAGAATCCCAGATCCTGTTCCCATATCCAATATTTTATGCGGTTGGGGGAAGGTTTCGTGAAGTTCTGAAATTGCCGTTAGGCACATTTTGGTCGTTTGATGCTCTGAACCGAAGGCCGTGGCCGCGTAAACTTGGACCGGTATCTTTTGTGTTTGGGGGCAGGAGGCTTCGTGTATGCCGTATATCATAAAAGCGCCTATTTCAAAGGGGGCAAATTTGATGACGTTTTCTTTAAGCCAATTTTTGCTTTCCAAAATTTCTTCTTGATAGGGCGGAAGGTTCAGATTTTGTTCGATGATGTCTTTCTTTAAGCTATTTACATCAAATTCTAACGGGGCGTAGCAGACATATTCTTCTTTGCCGTCATCGGTGTAATTGATGGCTACAACGTCAAATGTTTCTTCTAAATATTCCGACTCTCTTTCCGCTAAGAACGCAATGGGCGCAAAACGGATTAATTTGCAACTTTTTCCAAGGTTATGCATAGGTTTACCTCAAATCTATTTTTTTTGTTTACAAGTTTGTTTTCAAGATGCATAAATATAGTGAGGAAAACGTTAAAAAGAGATTATATTATGAAAAAAATATTTATCGGTTTGGCTGTTTTGGCTGTTGCTTCCTGTTCTTATTATATGAAGGGGGATTATACTCTCGGGAAGCGAAATACTTTTAATGACTTCTTTTATACTTATAATATTCGTTATTATGATACCGGTGAGTTTTCTTCTGTTGCGAAAGAAACGGAGACAATCAGTGACTATGAAGCCGGTGTTGTTCGTCATGCCGTTCCGGGCGGAATCGTGGTTTCTTCCAAAGTGCTGGAAAAGGAAGTTTATTCTGACGAAATCGTAAGACCGACTAAGAAAGGGGCATTGGTTTCTTATACCGTTCCGGTAGAGTTTTCCGATGAAAAAGTTTATAAAATTATCGGTGAGGTGGAAATTGATGAACATTTCTATCGTTTAGTTGAGCCGAATCGCTATGGCGATGTGGTACTCTTGGATGATAGAGGAAATATTTATCCGCGCGTCGGCAGAATCTTTAATGACCGATTGGCTTTGCTTGAAACGGCTTTCCAGCTTGAACCGGAAGATCTGAAGTTTGTTAATGAACGGACCAGACAGGAAGATGATGATGAGCATCTTGTTTCCAGTTTTGAAGTGCGTTATGCCGGTATAGAAGATTACAAAATGGTCTTTAAATATAAAACTGTTCATAATGACAGAGGAGAGCCGGTGGAAGAAAATAAAACTTTGAAATTCCCGATGTATGATAAAAATGTGACATTAGGCACTATTCAACTTGAAATCTTGAATGTCGATGACACAGGGATTGAATATAAGATTTTATCACTCTAATCGGTGTTGTGTTATATGAGGGCGGTTCGATTGGAACCGCTCTTTTTGTTTTTGGAAAAATTATCGGGCATTCCTCAACTAAAATTGAGGTTTAAGGGAGAAACTTCACGCATATATCTTAAGAAAATTTTTGATGGAGGAGAAAATGCGTTTTGTGAAACCTGAAAGCCTAAAAAATGGAGCTATTATTCTGGATGTCAGAGGCGAAGAAGAATATGCTCACGAAAGGCTCGCTATGCCGCATATTGTTATTCGTGCTGACAAGGTTAATCCGGATAAGTTTATGGCTGAATATAATCCGAAAGGTGATAAGGTGGTCAATATTTTGTGTACATCGGGAGGTGTGGCCTCGGAAGTGGCCGAAAAATTTGAAGAGGCCGGATACCCTAATGTTGCCGTCGTGGTCGGGGGAATTATTGAAGCGGAGTATGAGGGCTTAAAAGTGCTTAAAAATTAAGAAAATCCTTGTGTTATCAAAAGTGTTTGCTAATATCTCTTATAGCTTTATAGGAGATATTTTTTATGCCTGATTTTGTGTTGGAAGATGAATTTAAGGGTATGGTTGCCGGTGTGGATGAAGCGGGGCGAGGGCCTTGGGTCGGGCCGGTGGTTGCCGGATGCGCGCTTTTTCTGAGGCGAGATGTTAATTCGTTTCTGTTAGAAAATTTGAATGATTCTAAGAAGTTGTCTAAAAAGAAAAGAGAACAGCTTTTTGCGATTTTACAAGAAGAAGCAGAAAAAGGATACATCAAAATCGGTATTGGGCAGGCGTCAGCTCAGGAAATTGATGATATCAATATTCTCAATGCTTCGTTTTTGGCGATGAAACGTGCTCTGGAGGCGGCGCAAATTAAACCGGATATGGTGCTGGTGGATGGCAATCGTGAACCTAAGAATTTTGGATATGCGACGAAGGCTGTTATTAAGGGGGATGCTAAATCTTATTCCATTGCGGCGGCCTCTATTTTGGCAAAAGTTTATCGTGATAAATTGATGGAAGAAATGGCTTTGCAATATCCAGGGTATGGATTTGAAAAAAATGCCGGTTACGGAACGAAAGCGCATATTGAAGGCTTGAAAAAATTGGGGGTGACGCCGGAACATCGTCGCTCGTATGCGCCGATTAAAGAATTTTTGAAATAAGAGGAGAAGACTTTATGACTGTTGTGGCTATGTGGTGTCGGCATTTGGGCGATGATGTTATCGGAATTGGAAAACATATTCCTTGGAATGTACCGAGCGATGCTAAGCATTTTTTGGATGTGGTGGCCGGACAGACGATTGTTTGCGGCAGAGTGACGTATGAGAGTTTTCCTAATCGGACGATTGAGGGATGTCGGATTTTTGTTTTAACGTCAGACGAAAATTATGAAGTTAGTGATGAGGCGCATCATTGCGTCATTACCTCTCAAAAGGCAATGGCTGATGTGGAAGAGGATATTTATGTTGCCGGTGGGGCGGTGGTTTATGCGTTATTTATGACCGGAAAAGAAAAGCTCAAGCCGCGGATTGTGGTGGATTGTGTTTATTATGGTGAAATGCAAAATTTAGAAGGAGAACGCGCTGTGATTACCGATAGTGTGGCGGTGTTGCAAAAAAATTATCGGCGTGTTTCACCTTTTTATGTGCAAGATGAGGTGGAAAGCGCAATTTGGGTTAGAAAAGGGGAGTTTGTGGAGCAAAGTGTGTTGAAGAGGCTTGTCGGAATACTGGAGCAAAATGCAGAAATTCGCTGGTAAAATTATACATCTTTACTTATTCACAGCGCGGACTTTTTTGTTGCTTGATTATTTTTTGTTTTTACAATTTTCCCATATTTGTTAACGAACTAGGACTTTTAATATGAAAAAAATATTTATGTCACCTCTGTTTATGCCGGTTGCGTTTGTTCTGTTATGTGGGGCGTTTATGGCAGGTGTTTATCATCTGTATCCGAATGATATTTTAAGCATTACTGAAGAGGGCGGAGTTATTGAGGATATTACGCACTTTGGCTATGTGGTTTTGATTGCGGTATTGTTGGTGTTGTGTGATAATTTTCAGGATAGAATTAAAACATGGGCGATGCTGTTGTTTTTATCTATGTGTGCTTTGTTGCGCGAACAAGGGATTCAGCACCACTTGTCCAAAACAGATACAACTCCGTTTAAGTCTAGATTTTTCTTGAACCCGAATAATCCGTTGAGTGAGAAAATTATTTTCGGGTTAGTGTTGCTGATTGTTGCCGGTGCGGTGATTTATTTGGCGGTTAAATATTCTAAACATTTAGTGCGTTCATTTTTCCAATTTAATCCGGTGACATGGTCTATTGCCGTTTTGTGTACGGTAGGTGTGTGCGCAAAGTGGGTGGATAGATTTCCTTCTAACTGGCGGAAAGCTCATAACGGTGTGGCGCTGCCGGAGCAAACGTATGCAATTTGTCAGTTGTTGGAAGAATCGAGTGAAATGTTCTTGCCTTATATTGCCGTGGGGGCGTTGTATCAATTTAAGCTGCAAAAGCAAGGTTGGAACGCATAATTAAAACTTTTGTATGGTGTTGAGGGTTGAGACGAATGGTTTCAATCCTCTTTTTTTGACTAAAATGATTTTTTTGACAAAAAACACTTGCATGGGGGTGAAAAATGTGGTATGGTAAGGAAGTTTTTGATAAGAATTTGTTTAATTTTTTTATTTTTTTATAATTATGAGAAATTCAGTTTTATCGGCTGCACATGTTGCGCCGGTTTTTAGTGGTGTTATTCTTCGTGGTTCTAATCTTTATGCTGATAAAAACAGCAAAACGCCAATTATGACAGGTGTTGAAAAAATTGCTGTCGGAACCAAGTCTAACAAAATTTCAATGCTTGACGGGCAGGTATTTGAATATACGCCCGACTGGCAGACTTTAGTTGCCTTTAATGGGCAGAAAACGACACAGATTGGTAACTACCGCATCGTGTCTGCTGAAGAAATTGAGGTGATTTCAGACTATGACCTTGTGAAAGGTCACGGGCTGAAGGTGATAAACGAACACGGCATGGTTCTGCACGAAAATGTACGAGCTTTTATGCCGATAAACGACCGCTTTTACCTCATCCGTGAGGCCGATGGAGGATGGATGTATTACCGCTCCAATGGCTCACGAGGAAGAGGAGGGACTTTGGTTAAAGTCAACCTCGTGGTGGGTAGAAAAAAACTTTTATTTGATGAAAGGGGAAAGATGCACTTAAACCAGTGGTCACCTCTTTATTACGATAATCTTTATTTTGACTAATCGTAATAAACTCATCACTATTTTAGGGGCTGCTTCGGCGGCTCCTTTTTTTTGTGGCAAGGAGGGGCAATTATAAAGATTGACACAAGATATATTAGGAGCTACTTTAAGGGCGGTTATTGATTATTATGAACTTTAAATTTAAGGATTATGGAAAAAATTTTTAGTAAAATTTGGTGGCCGTATCTATTTATTATCGGTCAGTTATGTATTGTCGGGCTTGTTGGTTTGGTCTGTGGTATAAATGTGTTTTGGTTGCCATGGTATAGTCTGGGTGTGGTCATGTTGCTAGGACTTTTGCTGGTTACTCTGCAATTTCTGGATTTATTTCGGAGTGCATATAAACTTGAGGGGCTTGCGGTCGTTATGTATTTAGTGGCGATTTTTAGCGTGCTGAGTGTTATCAGCTTTTGTCTTGCCCCATCCGGTGGAATAGTAGGCAATTTTGAACATCTTTTAGCTCTTTTGATACCATCTGCAATATGGTGGGTGAGTGCTTTGTTTTTTCTTCCTGAAATGCAAAACAGACAAACTAAGAAGCTGAAACTCACGGTTTGAATGTCCTAACTCGTATTTAGTAGCGGAAATCTGTGCAAAGCTGCCTGATAGCTCAATTAAATTACGTATAAACGCCTCTTGAAAAAAGGGGCGTTTTGCTTTTTAAATCGGTACAAAAAACTTGACAAAAGTTGAAGCGCTGCTAAGATAAAGTCAATTAACAATTATTATGAACTTAAAAACTTTTATGTTATGGATGTTTTATGTACTCTTTCTCTACCAGTGTTCTGGATTGTTGCGATACTTATAGGTGTTATATTGGATGAAGTCGAAAAAAGTAGAGGATCAATCCAATGGCAACAAAGATGTAAACGGCAAAGAAGTGTAAGCCCTGAATTAGTAGATTTAGAGCAAGTTTGGCAAGAATTAACGATGCGAGAACAAGCAACGCACGAGGATGTAACGCAAGAACAAAAACAAGCAAGAGCAAAGGTTGAAAATGAACGTTTCAGACAGTTACAAGAGGAAAATCGTCTCTTTTGTGAAGAGCTTGTGACAAAGTTTTGGAATGACTATTTGGAAAGTTCTGAAGAAACGAGTATCTTGTTGGAACGTTTGAAGGTTGCTCTTCAAAACAGCGACTATCAAAAGTGGCAAGAAGAGTTTTATGATGTTGTGGCAAAGCGCGCACGAGAAAGTATTCGCCCGTCGAAAGAGCAACGTCAACAATCTGATGCGAATAAATCTACAGAAGATTTAGGAGGTATTCGGTTAAACTTTAACGGAATTTTCGTAACTTCGCAACAGTATCAAATCTTGAGTAAAAATGCGAAGGCATGGACATTGAGTCCAGATGATTTAATCATCTTATGTCGCAAACTCGCGGAAACAATGCCGGAGTTTAGAGATTTCTTGGACGGTAAAATCATCAGAACACCTCAAAGTTTAATGGATAACAACGAGGCGTATGCTCTGTTTGGATTGACATTTGAAACTTTAACGGAAGCAAGTTTGAAACAAGCGTATCGCTACTTAATTCAACTGTATCATCCGGATAAGAATCAAAATGCGAAAGCCAAAGAAATGTTCCAAAAGGTACAAAGCTATCATGCTTATTTGGAAGCAGAACTTCGTCGGAAAGCTGCTTGATAGCTCAATTAAATTACGTATAAACGCCTCTTGAAAAAAGGGGCGTTTTGCTTTTTATGCAAGGATGCACGGCTTTTCTTTATTTTGAATTTGTGATATTAAAAAAGCCTGCGTTTGAGCAGGCTTTTTTATCTGTGCACTATAGCTCCGGTACGGACGCTTTGGTGCGTTTTTCTTCCGGAACAGGAGCGTCTTTGTTTTTATCAACCGTTTTACCGGCTAAGATGTCTTTGATTTCATCTCCGGTAAGGGTCTCATATTCCATTAACGCTTGAGCTAGAGTTTCCCAATCTTTTTTGTGGGATTGCAAAATCTTTTTGGCTTCTTCATAACCATCGGTTACTAGTCTTTTGATTTCAGCATCCACCAAACGTGCCGTATCTTCACTCATATTCTGATTTTGAGTTACGGCGCGGCCTAAGAAAACTTCATTGGAGTTTTCGGAATAACGAATCGGCCCCAATAAGTCGCTCATGCCCCATTCGGTTACCATCGCGCGAGCCAAATTTGTTGCGGCATTGATATCCGATGACGCTCCAGAGGTGACGGCATCATAGCCGAATTTTAACTCTTCTGCCACACGTCCACCCATCAAGATGGCTAAGCGTGATAACATTTGCGCACGTGTATAAGAGTATTTGTCTTTTTCCGGCAATTGCTGTACCATACCTAAGGCACGGCCTCTCGGAATAATTGTGGCCTTGTGTATCGGATCGGTATCTTTGACATTTAATGAGCAAATTGCATGCCCGGCTTCGTGATAAGCCGTTAATTGCTTTTCTTTCTCATCCATCGCCATAGATTTGCGCTCATTACCCATTAAGACTTTATCTTTGGCTTCATCAAAGTCTGAAGAGCTGACCTTAAGCTTGTTTTTGCGGGCGGCAAGGAGAGCTGCTTCGTTGACTAAGTTTGCTAAGTCTGCGCCCGAAAAACCAGGGGTGCCGCGAGCGACTACGCTTAAATCAACATCTTTGGCCAAAGGTACTTTACGCGTATGGACTTTCAAAATCTCTTCACGTCCTTTAACATCCGGATTACTTACCGTTACTTGACGGTCAAAACGTCCCGGTCGCAGTAAAGCCGGATCCAAAACGTCCGGACGGTTGGTCGCAGCGATTATGATGACGTTTTCATTGGGCTCAAAACCATCCATTTCTACCAATAATTGGTTGAGGGTTTGTTCGCGTTCATCGTTTCCGCCGCCTAAACCAGCCCCACGATGACGACCGACAGCGTCTATTTCATCAATAAACAGCAAGCATGGTGCGTTCTTTTTGGCTTGGGCGAACATATCTCTGACACGAGATGCCCCGACACCGACAAACATCTCTACAAAGTCTGAACCGGAAATGGAAAAGAACGGAACATTTGCTTCTCCGGCGACAGCTTTGGCCAGTAAAGTCTTACCTGTTCCCGGAGGGCCAACCAACAAAACGCCTCTCGGAATTTTGCCGCCCAAACGTTGAAACTTTTGCGGGTCTTTCAGAAAATCTATAATCTCTTCAAGCTCTTGTTTGCTTTCGTCTGCGCCGGCAACGTCTGCAAAGGTGACTTTTTTGGTGTTTTCTATCAATCTTGCTCTGGATTTGCCAAAACTCATCGCTTTATTGTTGCCGGAGTTTGCTTGGCGCATGAAAAATATCCAGACGCCGATTAACAACAACATCGGGAACCACGAAATGACAATGCCCCAGAAGGTGCTTTCTGAAGTGTCTATCGGGCGGGCTTCTATCTTGACGCCCATTTTACGCAGGCTTTCTACCATGCTTGGATCAAACGGGGCATAAGTTCTGAATTTTGTGCCGTTGTTGTAATTTCCATAGATGTCATTGCCTACAATTGTGACGGACTCTACTTGGCTGCTTTCGGCTTTATCCATAAATTCCGAAAAGGCTATCGGGGTTGCGGCATTTTGGCGTGCCGTTGGTGTGAAATTGTTCATAATCACACTGAGCACTAAAAATGCAACCAGCCAAAATATCATGCTTTTCATCGGTTTCATCTATTTTCATTTCCCTTTTTTACATCATCTTAAGCCCTTTATCGGGCTTATATTACTTGAGTTTACTCAGATATATTATATAGAGCGAACTCGCTCAAAACTCAATAGCTATTTTTGTTTTTGAAAAAACTTGGGGGTAGATTGTCTTGATTTTTGAAATGAGGTAAAGAAAAAGCCCGCGAATAAGGCGGGCGGATGTTCAGAAACCGTAAGCAATTGACGGCTCGACTTATTTGAGTAGCTCTTATTCGTCGACATCCGTCCGAACGTGACTGTATATTTTTCTTTTACCTGCAAGAGTAGGTCTATTGCTTAAGGGGTTCTGATGCCCTGAATTTGCTCTTTATCAAATTCGTGTGTCACTATATACGAGGTTATATGTTTTTGCAATAGTTTTTTTCGTTTTATTAGAATATATCTTAAAATCAAGATGTTAATCGGTATTTTTGTGCAGCGTTTTTAGTATTTCGATATTTGTATGCTCAAAAATACAAAAGTCTTTCTTCAATCCTTATGCGTGGCGCAGTTTAAACACCCCGTCTTCATAGCCTTGGATGGTTTTATCAGTTTGCGCCATCTCTAATCTTTTTTCCGCTAATGCAACATATTCTTTTTCGCGCTCTATGCCCACATATTGGCGTCCTAATTTGGCGGCGGTTACCGAAGTTGTACCGGAACCTAAAAACGGGTCAAACACCACATCGCCTTCGTTGCTCGAAGCTAAAATTAATTTGGCAATCAATTTTTCAGGCTTTTGCGTTGGGTGAGGGGTGTTTTCGGCCATTGACCAGAAGGGAATGGAAATATCCGTCCAAAGATTTGACGGAGCGGTTAAACGGTATTTTTTGCCTTCTTCTTCATCATCTTCTTGCCAATCTTTGGGGATGCCATTGTCATCTTTGTAGGGGGCAAGTACCGGACGTTTTAATTTTACGGCGTCCAGATTAAAGGTGTATTCGCTTGATTTGGTGAAAAACCAAATGTCTTCTATGCAGTTTTTCCAATTGTTGCCGGAGCTACGGCCTTTTTCTCTTTCCCAGGTGATGCGGTTTTTGAGCAAAAAATATTTGCCGGCAATCTCCGGTATGGCAATAGAAGTGTTCCAATCTGAACAAATATAAAGACTCCCATTGGGCTTTAAGGAGATGAAGACTTCTGCCAGCCATTTATCCATCCAACGCTTGTAATCGTTCCAATCCATTGACTTGAATTCTTTGGTGCCAAATTTTTTGGTTAAATTATAGGGCGGATCCACTACAACTAAATCCGCAAAATTTGCCGGCAGAAAGCGAAGCGCATCAAAGGTGTCTTGCCAAATGGTGCGGTTTAAAATTTCACTGACTTTTGCTTTTTTAGTCAGTGTTAATGCTCTTGATGAATATTCATCTATTTCGGCGTCACTTAAGACAATGGTTTTGTTGCGGGGAGCCGGTGTATTTGTCATTGATTTTCGCCAAACCTGTTATTAACGAGTTCGGTTATGTTGGTAATGGCTTTTTGTGCGTCTTGGCCGGATGCGGAAACTTTAATGGTTGTTCCTTTGGCCGCTGCTAACATCATTAAACCCATAATGGAGTTGCCGTCTACGGTTTGACCTAATCTTTCTACCTCTACATTTGCATCGAGCCCGTCTATAGCCTTTACAAAACTGGCTGCAGCTCTGGCATGCAGACCTCTTTCGTTGATGATGTTCAATTCAACGCTGATTTTATCGTTCATTTCTTATTTTCCCAGTAATTCTGATGCGATGGTTATGTATTTGATACCAGCTTCCTTGGCGCCGGTAACGGCTTCTTTCAAATTCTTTTCTTTGCGCAAAGTGTTGAGTTTGACGAGCATTGGCAAATTGATGCCGGCGATAACTTCTACATTGGCTCTGTCCATGATGGATATTGCTAAATTGGACGGTGTGCCGCCGAACATATCTGTTAAAACAATTACACCTTCGCCGCTGTCTACTGCTTGAACTTTTGACAAGATGTCATTACGGCGTTCGTTCATATCATCGTTTGGACCGATGCAGGCCGTTTCTATTTGTTCTTGAGGACCAACAATGTGTTGCATCGCTGACTTAAATTCATCAGCTAGGCGACCGTGAGTTACCAACACTATTCCTATCATCTATTTTGCTCCACTTTTCCAAATTTTAACCGCACCAAAGGCTTCTATAATCTCTTGCTTGCTCTTAATGCGCTCAAGCTCGTCGGCGCGTGTTTGACGCCCTTTGAACGAAAATTCTTCTACGGTATCTACCGGTACGGCATAAGTACGCTCAACCGTGTCGCCGTTGACTTCTACAATCATCACAAATTCAGACTCGGCTAAAACAGAACCTGTTTCTGCGTTAATTCCCTCCATCTTTACGGCTATCTTTCCGTCTCTTTTTAGCAGAGCGGTCTTTTTGCCGTCATATTCCAACATCGGGTTAACGGGTTCATCTTTTCTGGCATCAATGAAAATGGCTAATTCACCGAATTTGTTTTCAATGATTTCAAAAAAATCTTGCTTTTCAATTAGCGTGTAATACTGATTTTCCATGTTTCGGCTCTTGAATAATTAATGTTACCAACGCCGTCTAGAATATCACAAACTTTTATAAGTGTCAATTAGGTTTGTGCGCCTTAGTCGTTTTCTTTGCCTTCATTATAATTCATGGACGTGTTTTGTTTTTTATTCATCTCTTTGATTTGTTCGGAAAGTTTTTTGGTGGGGGCGCGGCGGCCGGATTTTTTGAGAATCAATTTGGCTAATTCGTTTTCATCGCGTTCCTCGGCAAAATCTTTCATATCTTCTGCCGGCAGATTTTTTAATTCTTCGGAGGAAAATTGTTCCTGAATATTCTTTATGCCTTGCAGACTCTTTTCTATATCGGCTGTAGAAATCTCGCCTTTGATACGTAGCGGTTTGGTTATTTTTTGTTTGAAAACTTCACGGCGAACCTTTTGCGGATCATATTCGGCAGAATTTAAAAGTCTTTCGTCTTGGAGTGTTGGCGCATCGGACAAGCCTATTTCTTTGGCGGCCATGTTGGCGCTCATGATGGCGCCTAATTTGCCGGCCATTTGTTGTTCTTTGGATATCCGTATCGTTTCTTGTTCTTGGCGGTTGCGCATTGCTTCTTCATCTTGCAGGGCTTCATCTCCCAATAAGTTTATGTTAAAAAAGGTGGACTCTTCTTCGTCTTCATCTTCATCATCATAAACTTCTTTTATTTTTTTGCGCAGGCGGTTTAAGGATTGCGGCGAGGGAGAAGCCGGTTTACGTAGTTTGGTTGAATTTTCAGTGGTGGCGGCGTCTTCAAGCTCTGCTCTTCCCGCTAAGCGTTTGCTGATGCGGTCGGCATCCGAGGCACTCTTCTTTTCCCAATTTATGATTTCTTTTTTGTTTGGTGCAACTTCTTTTGTCATGGTCGCTCTCCTTTGAACGATTTATAAGGCTACTCGCGATGGTATGTAATCATTAAAGAGCTATCGGCCAATATAACCGGGGTTACTTTTAGCTTTTGTTTGGTTCGCATCTTTAATGTGAACGGCGTGCAGGTGGTGATATGTTTTAACATATCTTCTCTAAATGTATGCCAATCTTCGACTTCCGGCAACTTCTTTTTTTGCATATCTAAGATATCGCGGATGTTTGGCGTGTCTTGGACGGCGGTTTCGGCAATGCTCCATAGGCTTAAAAATGAACTGTTGTATGTTTTTAAGCGTAAGTTTGGTGTAAAGATGATGACCGAATCGTCAATGTTATCTAAAATGTCGCGCTGAACGGCAATCAAATCGCTTAAATGACGGGCAGCAGCCAGGCGGTCGGTGATGTCTTCGTAGGCGATAATTGTACCGTCCGGATGCGGTGCACGGATGCGGCGAAAAGTTCGGCCATCCGGAATATAAAGAAGGTCTTCTCGCTGTTCGGTCAGAGAATCAAAGGCTTTGTTCTCATCTTCTTTATAGGCCTTAAAGTCTGATACTTCGGGGAGGGTCTTTTGTTCACGAATCTTGTCTAAAAAGATGTTGTAGTGAGGAGTGTTCTCCAAGAAATTTGCTGGCAAATTCCATAATTTTAAAAAAGCCGTATTGCCAAACGTAAATTCGTGTTTGGTGTTGATAATGCAAAAAGCCGTATCCAGTGAACTTAAAATGTCTAAGTGGGTGTCCAGGTGGACTTGATAATTACGCTTGACTTCATCAAATGCGGTGATGTCTATCAGCGAACCAATGGTATGCGAAGTTTTGAGCGACGAATCGTAATAAGGCGTTTCGGTGATTTCGTATTTTTTCAGTTCGCCGTTGTTTAAGATGTTAATTTGTTTTTTCTGCGGGGTGTTTGATTCCTTGGCGGTTTTGGCTAATTCTAATAAGTTGGATGTGTTGCCAAGGTCATGCAACGTACTGTTTTCCGGCGTAATGTCTTTAAAACTTTTTAGCCCCAAAAGGTTGAGGTATTGACGATTTAAGATGCGGATGTTTAAGGAGGCATCTCTTAACCAGACGGGATAGGGGAGGTTATCTATTAAAATTCGGAAGTCTTCAACTTCTTTGCGGCTGGAAAGGGCATCTTCGGTGGCACGGTCTATGAAATTTGTTTCTCGCGTGATGTCTCTGAACCATAAGCAGTTACTGTTTATTTGTGAATCGGAAGAATTAATACGCACGCCGGTGATGACAAAAGTTTTTTTGTTGGTGCTGTGGGCTAAAATCTCAAAGCTCAGGCCTTTATTTTTTAGCGCAGAAAACATACTGTTTAATTTTTCTGCATCGGCGCGGTCAAAGGCTGATAATATTTCTGTTAGCGTGCTTTGCTCGCCGTTGGGCAAATTTAATAAGGTAGCCAAGCGGCGGGAACAATATTGATATTCTTTGTTTTTATAGACAGATAATGTCAAGTAGCCGTCTTTGGAGGCATAGAGCATTTCTTCATAATGACGGGTGGCAATGTCTTGTTTGGATAAGTCACTTTTTAATTTGCGGTTGCGGCGAATCAAAATAACGGCTAAGAGCGGGAATATCAGACTGAGCGATAACCAAATATACAGCAGAGTTGTGAGTGTTTCTATTGTCATTTTATCTTTCCGTTTGTGGCTTTTCAGCGCGGTTTGGCTCTTGTTTTTCTAAAAAGCGGCTTTATAATGCGGTTGAGCTGAAAATTTAGGTTGTTTGTTTTTTTGTTTTATTATATAGCTAGTTTTATGATATTTGTTTGGGGATAGCAAATTAAAAATTGAAAGAGTGAACAATATGTATACTTTAGTTTTTGATACGACCGGTAACGGGTTGTCTTTGGCTCTTTATCAAGATGAGCATTGTGTGCAAAAAATTGAAAAAAATGAAGAGTTTGGTCAGGCAGAACATTTGGCCGTCGGTGTGGCGCAAATTTTAAAAGATAATAAGCTTCAGATGAGTGATATCGGCTTGTTGGGCGTTTGTACGGGGCCGGGGTCTTTTACCGGTGTGCGCTCCGGACTTGCTTTTGCCAGAGGTTTGGGGTTGGGATGCCCAGAGCTTAAATTGACGGGCGTTTCGGCTTTTGATGTTTATGCTAATATGCTTAAAGAAAGTGACAGAGCTTTTTATAATGCCGTTGTGATTGAAACAAAACGCGAGGATTTTTATTTTCAGCTATTTGATGAAAATTTAAGAAAGGTTTCTGAACCGTTGGCCTTAACGAGGGAGGAAATTGCCCACAAGCTCAGAGGTCATCAGGTCAGCTTGGTCGGAGATGGGGTGGAAAGACTGCTTTCTATCTCTCTTGGCTTGCAAATCAAGCAGGTTGAAATTGTGGATATGATGGATGTTGAAGCCCTCTTTCGGACGGTTTGTCAAAAATATTTGCGGAAAATGCTTGATTTTCCAAAACCGCTGTATATAAGAGGGGCTGACACTTGTGTAAAATAAATAAAAAATTATAGATATGTTGTAAAATTGGTGTTAGATACCTAATTTAATGGAAATTGTTTATGTTTATCTTATTTATGAAAGAGGTTTGCCGTGACTAGATCCGAATTGATTGAAAGTATTGCTAAGAAAAATCCTAATCTTTTGCTGAGCGATATTGAAAGAATTGTTAGTGTTATTTTTTCTAGCATGACTAGTGCTTTGGCTAAAGGCGATCGTGTTGAATTTAGAGGATTTGGAGTGTTTTCTATTCATAAACGCTCTCCGAGAATCGCTCAAAATCCGAGAACGGGTGATAAGGTGAAAATCGGTAATCGTAATATTGTTCATTTCCGCGTTGGTAAAGAATTACACGAGAAAATGAACGAAAACTAATCTTTTTTCTTCCTGATTGGAGGTCGTATGTGGCTGATTAAAATTTTGCTTATGGCTTTGTTTCTGGTCTTCTTGGTTCAGAATAACAGTGATTTGGTCAGCGTTTGGCCAATTCCCGAATCTTCTTTGATGGTGGGGGTGAGCGTCGTTTATTTGGCTTTGTTCTGCTTGGGATATCTGTGCGGCAGATTGTCTGCATGGTCGGCTTATGCTCCGTTGCGTGCTATGGTCAAAAAGCAGAAAAAAGAAAATAAAATGCTCTCCAAAGAACATGAAAAGTTAAATCTGGAACATGAAAAGCTTAATCAGCAGATTACTTCTTTGCAGGAAGAAGCTGAGAAAAATGAAAAAGCTAACGGCTTTTCGTTGAATAAAAAAATTAAAGGGTGGTTTTCTAAACCCTCTGTGGAAGATAAATGATTTAATAAAAAGAACTAAAGCGAGGTAAATTATGAATTGGTTAACAGATATTGTCAGACCGAAAATTAAGAAAACAACCCCGAAAGAGATTGCGGATGATTTATGGGTGAAATGTCCTGAATGCGGACAAATGCTCTTTTCTAAAGAATTAAAGCAATCTATGTATGTGTGCACTAAGTGCGGACATCACTTGCGTTTGTATGTTGATAAGCGCTTGAAACAGTTGTTTGATGACGGTATTTATACGGAAATGGCGCTTCCTCTTGTTAAAGAAGATCCGCTTAAGTTCAAAGATACACAACGTTATACAGACAGACTTAAAGTTTATCGTAAAAAAACAGGTAATAATGACGCCATTAAAGTCGGTATCGGCAAAGTTGCCGGTATTGACACGGTGGTTGCTGCGATGGACTTCTCATTTATGGGCGGTTCTATGGGAACGGCTGTCGGAGAAGGAATTGTTAAGGCGGCAGAATATGCTTATGAACATGATTGTCCGTTGATTATTGCCAGTGCATCCGGCGGTGCGCGTATGCAAGAAGGTATGCTTTCTTTGATGCAGATGGCGCGTACAACGGCTGCTATTAATCGGGTTAAAGAAAAGGGACTTCCGTATATCTCTATCTTTACAGATCCGACAACCGGCGGCGTTTCGGCTTCGTTTGCGATGATTGGTGATGTGCATATTGCTGAAAGAGGCGCGATGATTGGTTTTGCCGGTAAACGCGTTATTGAACAGACAATTCGTGAAAAATTGCCGGAAGGTTTCCAGACTGCGGAATACCTTAAAGAGCACGGTATGGTTGATATTGTGGTTGAGCGTAAAAACTTGAAAGAAACCGTTGATAGAGTTTTGGGGCTCTTGATGGCAAACCATAAAAAGGCTGCTTAGCGCGAATTTTATGAAAAATGTTAGGCGGGGATTTTCTCCGCCTTTTTTCGTTGGCGAAATGTATGTTTCAAACGTCTATTTGATTAGGGGTGACAACTTTTCTTAAAAAAATAATGAACAAATGAACCTCAAACTCGTTATATTTAAATGTTGAAATTTTATTTTAATTGAAATATACATTCTTTAGAAAATGTATATTGGAATTTATGAGGTTCTAATGTTTAAGAAAATTGGTTTGGTTGCGGTGGCTCTTTTGCTTTGCGGAAATGTCAGAGCAGAGGATACATCTACGGTTTATATTGATGCAGCCGGAAATGTGGTTGAACAGGTTATTTCTGTTCCGGAAACTTTTGAAACGAAAAAAGTGACTACCACGACGGTTGAAACAAAGCCTGTTGTGGTGCAAAAGGTGACGACGACAACTTGTACAGGTGGTTGTCACACAAGTTGCCATGATTGCGTTATTCCGGCGTATGTACATCATCATCCGAGATTGTATCGTCCGTTTAGACCTTTTCATCCGCGCTACCCTCGTCATCATGGATGGCGTCATTTCTAAAGGATAATGGTGTGAGACTTATAAAGAATACAAAAAAAATAGTAGTTCTTACGATGTTAACGTGGTGCTTGGTTTGCATCACGTTGCAGTCGTCTTTGGCAAATAGTTATGTGGAGATGATTACAACTCCGCCTGAGCAGGGAGCTAAAACGCAACAGGTCATTTATGCTGATGAGGTTTATGTGGTGCAACAACAGCCTACTTATGTGCAAACAGAAACTGAAAATTTGCCGATGCAATATTCTAAAATATCCGGTGTGCCGGTGACATCTTCACCGGTGGTGACATCGGATTATCAGAAGTATGTCGCATGGAAAAATGCACAAAATAACAGTTGTTGCTACGTTCATGACGGTGTGCAGAATTTTATTTACTTTTTAGGCGGCGCAGTGGCCGGGCGGCTTGCTTATGATATTTGGGGGCCGTATCATCGGCATCATTTGTTAGATCATTGGTAATAAAAATATTGGACTTGTCGGTATTATTTGGTGTAATTTGGCGGCGAGACTTGACTTAATCATTTTTAAGACCTAAATCTATTTCAGGTCAGTTTTTTATTTGTTTAAGAGGGTATTATGAGTGCCGAAAATGAAAATGTAAAAAATAAGCAATATGAAGACGATGTTGATATGGACAATATTGCTGAAAATGCTGAAGCGGGCGAAACTTCAGAACAGAATGATACTGTTAGCGGTGATGGTGAGGCTGATAAAACAGCGCACGATGACGGACGCGATAAATTGGAAAAAGATTTTGCCAAGCTGAAAGATGACTATGTTCGCTTATATGCCGAAATGGACAATATGAAAAAAAGAGCTCAGCAAGAGAGCGAAAAAACAATTAAATTTGCGGTTTCATCTTTTGCAAAAGAGTTGTTAGCCGTAGCGGATAATCTTGAGAGAGCTATTGCGGCAATGGGCGATAATAAAGAATCGTGTGCAGAGCTCTTAAAAGGTGTGGAATTGACGCAAAACGAATTGACGAAGGTTTTTGAAAAATTCGGAATTAAGCGTTTTAATCACATCGGCGAGAAGTTTGACCCGAATTTTGAACGTGTTGTTCAGGAAATTGAAGATAAAAAGGCCAAAAGCGGCGTGATTTTAGCTGAGCTTCAGGCTGGGTATACCATTCATGATCGAATCTTGCGTGAGGCGATGGTTGTTGTGGCTAAATAGTTTTTTGCCACATTGGGAGATTGTCTTTAGCGGTGTCATCTTTTGATGCCGCTTTTTTGTGCGCATTTTTAAAATGTTGACAAAAAAATAAAGTGTGCTAAGTTTTTCTCAGAAAAAAATTATTGTAACTAAAATTTATGGCTTATGGGAAATTATGAAGCAGATGTTTCCGTCTTGACGGGACAATTTTTGAATTATTTAAATGTATGTGGACAAAAACTTGGTTATCCGTTTATGCTGTATTCTAATGGAGAATGCGGGAAAAAACTGGTTTCTTCTGATGGTAAGCACAATGCGGTGGCTAAAGTGCTTAAATCTTCTTGTGCTGATAATAGTTCTTTATCGTCTTTCGGTGTCGTTTCGGAAGATAAAACAGATGGAATGCAAGATTGTGAAGCGTTCTTGAAATACTTAAACAATTGTGGATGTGATTTGGGGTTTCCATTTGTTATTTTGAAAGACGGCAGTGTTGTCAAAACTCCGCTTTCGGCACAGGATAAAACAACAGTGATTGTTAAGGTTTTGCGCGCGTTTAATGATGGTGCTAAATTAGGAGCGATTAAAGTTGAGGTTCTTTCTAAAGAAAAAAATCCAATCTCAGATTCAGATGAGGCTTTTTTAGAACTGAAAGCAATTATCGATGATGATGATTTGGAGCGTTTTGAAAAGTTGCGCAACTTTAATCATCAAATGACGGAGTATCTGTTGACAAATGCCTCTAAAAAGATGTTGATGGTGTTTTTGCGCCGTTGCAAGCGTAATTCTTTGAATCTGAAAGAGCTGGATTTGCTGTGGCTTAAAAAAGATATGGAGCTTTTGGATACATATTACTGGTGGGTTCGGGTTCCTGGTAAATAAACGCTATTTTTAGGGCAGATGCAAATTTTATTTTAACGATTATCGGCAGGGTTCTTTTTGAACTCTGCTTTTTATGTACAAAAATGTTGACGAAATGTAAACATGTGTTAGTGTTTGCCTGAAAGAAAATATTATTGTTTCACTAATTTTTGTGTCTTATGGAAAATTGTAAATTAACAGAGATTTATCAGCTCGTAAATGAACGGAAAGTTTTATCGGATGAACAGAAAAAACTTCTTGTAACGCAGGGTGAGTTAAAGATGGTTGCGTGCTATTGGTCATGGACGGAAAATGTGGAAGAAGATTTTTTTCTCAATATTCTGACACGTGATAGCTGGCGGTTATTAAAGGACTGTTTTGTTATCTGGTGTGAACATGAAAATTTATGTGAGCTGTTGATTGAAAAAGGTTCTAAATTCTTGGTGGCTTGTTTTTTGATGAGTTCGGAAAGACGCGGCTTGTCGGCTCACTTAGAAAAAGCGCTTATTCGGCGGAAAGATTTGGACTTGCTTAGTATCTACGACGAAGAATTTTGTTTTGAAGACGAAAGCGCTGATTATTTGGCAGAACTGGCTAAATCCGATCCCGGTTTGGATAAATGGCGGCAGGGGCTGGATATTTAATTTATTTTCCGATTAAAAAAAGCAGAATTATTAAATTCTGCTTTTTTGTTTTTAAAATCATAGAGATGTTTGTGTAGCAAAGGGATAAGTGTGGTAAAAAGAGAGGCAAAGTTTGCTTAAATATTTTAATTTAAATACTTTTTTTTAAGATTTTAAAACGTAGAGTTTCTGAAAATAAAGTTTGAAAAATAAGTTTTAATAGGTTAGCTTAAGGGTTATGAAAATATTAGATATCTATATAGCCAAGCAAATTATAACCGGTTTTTTGCTTGTGGCCCTCTCCCTGATGTCCATGCTTTGGCTGACACAGTCGCTTCGTTTTGTGGAAATGGTAACCGATAAAGGGTTGCCGGTTTATTTGTTTGTGGAGATGACATCACTCTTGATGCCGCGCGTCTTTACCATTCTTTCTCCGATTGCGCTTTTTGTGGCGGTTATGTTTGTTTATAATCGTTTGCTTATGGATAGTGAATTGGTGGTTATGAAAGCGGTTGGTATCAGCTCGGTTGTGATTGCCAGAGCGGCTATTGGTATCGGGCTTATTTTGGCGCTGTTTAATGTTTTTGTACTTAATGTCGGTATTCCGGTGGCGGAAGGTAAATTTCGGGATTTGGAATATGAGGTGAAAAACAGCTTCTCTAAAATGATGCTGCGCGAAGGGGCTTTTACGTCGTTTAAGAATAATATGACGGTCTTTATTGATAAATTTTTGGATGACGGCACGGTGCAAGGGATTTTAGTGAGCGACGGGAAGAATCCGCAAGAAAAGGTTGTGACAGTGGCTGAAAGCGGTACACTGGAATATACGGATATCGGTCCGAAAATCTTGTTAAGAAACGGTACGCGTCAGGTGATGAATAAGAAAAGCGGACAATTTTCTTCGATGACGTTTGATGATTATGTGGTTGATTTTGGCGATGTTTCCGTGGCGCGCAAAAAAGATAAAAGTGTGCGCGAAAGAAGTATTTCTGAATTATTCTCTGAAGCCGATAAAGAAGGGGTTTCCGAAAAAGAAGCTAGGGCTTTTCGTGCAGAAGCGCATCGCCGTATCTTGGCACCGTGGTTTAATTTGATTTTTGCGTTGTTGGCTTGTACGGGATTGCTTATTTCTAACTTTAATCGTCGCGGGCAGGGAAAGGTTATTACTATTTCTATTTTGGCGATGATTTTGGTGCAGGCTTTGGATATGACTTTTGCCAATATGGCGCGTAAATATGATTGGATTATTGTTTTGATGTATCTTAATTGCTTTTTGCCGTTGTTTATTGCGGGAGGATTGCTTTGGAAAACTCCGTCGTGGCGCAAGAAACGCTCTAAGGAGATAAATGATGAATTTTAAATCTTGTTTGACAGCAATCGCTCTGGTGTTGGTGGCTGTGCCTCTTTATGCGGCTAATGAACCGCAGGCCGGCGCTATTGTGCGTAAAAATACATCGGTTTCTCCAAAAGCAGAATTTTCTCCGGGGAATATGACCGATATTATGCCTTCGCTTGATGAGGATAGCTCAAAAGCTCAAGATGAAAAGGGAAAAGCTGAACCGGAACAGGAAATTTTCTTTTCGGCCGATGAGATGGAAACCGATGAGGCTAATGCGGTTATTTTGGCGAAGGGAAATGTGGTTGTTACTCGTGGTGATTTGGAGCTGATTTGCGACAGATTGTGGTATGACCAGAAAAAAGATATTATTGTTGCTGAAGGTAATGCCGTTTTGACGGAAGCAGACGGTAGTGTTCTCTATACGGATAAAATCACACTCTCTGAAAGAATGAAGCGCGCCGATGTTAATAAAGTTAAAGTTATTATGCGCGACGAATCTCGTATTTGGGCGGATTCTTTTGTTAAAAAAGTTAATGATAACAGACAAATGCGCAATGCTTCTTATACAGCGTGTGATATTTGTAACGGAAAATCTCCGCTTTGGCGGATTGATGCCAGAAAAGTTAATTATGATGCAAAGGGGCAGAATATTAACTATAATGATGCCGTGTTGAGGGTTAAAGATATTCCAGTTTTCTATACGCCGTTTTTGAGCCACCCGTCGCCTGAAGTTAAGAGACGTTCGGGGTTGTTGATGACTTCAATGGGGAGTACTTCCTATACCGGGCAGTATATTCAGCCGACATATTTCTGGAATGTTTCTGATCAAACGGATGTTATTTTTTCACCCTATTTTACCACAGACAGAGGTATTGTTTGGGGCGGACAGTATCGGCAGTATTTTTATAATGGAGAAATTAAAGCTGAGGGTACTTATTTGGAAGATGATGGTAAGGACTATGATAAGGTCGATTATAAAACTTTTAATCGTCCAAAGCGCCGCGGTAATTTATTCTTAGATGCACGATATGAAATTAATGACTATTGGGTGGCTAACCTTGACTTAAACTATGTATCCGATGTGTTTTATCTGAAAGATATGGATTTGGAAGGGCGTGATGACCCGTGGTTGACATCTAAGCTTTCTTTTGAACGTTTTGAGGGACGTGATTACGCAACTATTGAAGGGTATTATTATAAGCTGACCAGCTATAGCTTGAAAGCTTCGAATAATGCCGAATTTCAAAACAGAATGAGAAGCTTGCCGACGGTGGCTCCGTATATGGAATATGAACATATCAGTGATGCTAATCAGTATGGCGCTTATTTTAAAACAAATATCAGCTCGGCGTCGGTTTATCGGGATAATGATGAAGAATCGCAACGCTTGACGATGATTAACTCTTGGGAGTTGCCGTATACGAGTAATTATGGTGAGCAATATAAATTTGTGGCATCGGTTAAATCGGATGTGTATTATGTGGATGATTATATGTATAATACAACCGATGATTATGACGGAACATTGGCGAGAATCTTTCCGCAGTTAGGCGTTGAGTGGCGGTTGCCTTTTGTGCGTGCAACGGATACGTCCAGACAAATTTTAGAGCCGGTTGTTGTGGCGGTTTTGGCTCCGGATAACGATAATGATATTGAAAAAATTCCTAATGCAGATAGTGCTGATGTGGAATTTGACGATACGAATATTTTGAGCTTGGATAGATATGCCGGCTATGACAGAAATGATGACGGAAGTCGTATCAGCTATGGTTTGAATTGGAGCTCATATGGTAATATCTTAGGGCGGACTTCGGCCTTTATTGCGCAGAGTTATCAATTTTCTGATAACAGTTCGTTTATGGAGGCTGTTAACGGTGTTGATAACAATAGCAGGCTTTCTGACTATGTCGGTCGTGTTTATGCGTCGCCTAATAAGTATTTGGACTTAAATTATCGGTATCGGTTGGATAAAGATGATTTTGAACTGAAATATAGTGAATTGGGTGCAAAGGTCGGAACAGATATTTTTAATGTCTATACATCTTATATCTATTTGCAACCTAACCAGAATTCGTACTATAAAGCAAGCGAACGTAAAGAGCTTTATTTCTCGATTAATTCTAAGCTGACAAAGGATTGGTCCGTTTCGGTTTATGACCGTATTGATTTGACCGATAACGGCGGTTCTTTGGAACATGGCGGACAACTTATTTATGAAGATGAATGCTTAAAACTGGCATTTGTGGCGAAGAAATATAATTATGATGATCCGACTTTGGATAATGATTATGAATTTGGGGTTACGTTCTTCTTCAAGACATTGGGTGGAATGGGCTCTGAGTAATAAAGGAGTATTGATGATGTTGCTTAAAAGAGGACTTGGTTTGATTGCCTTGGGCGCGTTGGTGTCTTCTACAGCGTGGGCTGCTGATGTGGATTTATCCGGTTTGGATAAAGCGGTTCGTACTTCTACTTCTAATTCTATCATGTTTAAAAGAGGACCTGAGGCGCAGATGGAAATGGAACGTCGGGCTCAACAAGAGGCTGAGGAACAGGCTCGTCAAAAGGCTGAACAAGAGGCGAAATTAAAAAAAGAACAGGCGGTCTTTAGACCCTATAACTTGTTTGGTTCGGGGTGGAAAATCATGGCGACCATTAACGGAGAAATGATTTCTAATAAAGATTTGCAGGAAAGAGCTAATTTGTTTTCTTTGACAACGGGGCTTAATGCTAATGCCAAAAATAAGAAAATGGTTTCGGATAAGGTGCTTCAAAATACTATTGATGAAAAAATTAAATTGCAGGAAGCCGAGAAACAAGGCGTTCATGTTTCGGATAAAGAAGTGCGCGATGCTTATCGGAATTTTGAAAAAGCTAATGGCGTTCCGGCCGGAAAATTTAATAAAGTACTCAAAGAGTATCATGTCAGCAAAGATGTGTTTATGACACAAATTAAGGCTAATCTGTTGTGGAATAAGCTGGTTAACAATAAAGTCAATATGAGCGGTGTGGGCGTGTCTGAACGCGAAGTGCAAGATGAATTTGCACGGATTAAAAAAGATATGAGTACACCTAAGTATATGGTTTCGGAAATTGTGATTAAGCGTAAAGACGGCGAGCATATTGATGAATTAGTGGATATCTTACGCAAAGATCCGCGTTTTGAACTGTATGCGGCGCAATTTTCACAGAGTGCCAGTGCCCCTTCGGGCGGAAAGCTTGGTTGGGTTGCAGTGGGGCAACTTCCGGCACCGCTTGATAAGGTAATTCGCAATTTGAAAGAGGGACAAGTTTCTCAGGCTATTCCTTATCGGACGGATTATTATATCTTTAAAATGGATAGAATTTATAATCCGGCTACCGACAAACAAAAGATGCCGACAGAAGATGAAGTGCGCGAATTTATTAAAAATCGTAAAACCGATGAAATTGCCAATAAATATATTCGCGATTTGCGCAATCAGGCTGTGGTTGAAAAAAAATTCTGATTTGAAAAATGGAGCTTTTAGGAAAAACGATGGTTGAAGTGCCGACAACAAAATTTTTTGTAGAAAAATACGGCTTAATGGCTAAAAAAGCATTAGGGCAAAATTTTTTGTTAGACGGTAATATTACCGATAAAATTATGCGGCTTTCCTTAAACGCGCAGAAACTGAAAGATTTAAGCCATGAAAACGTGGTTGAAATCGGGCCGGGACCCGGTGGTCTGACGCAGGCGGTTTTGCGGCAAAATCCGCAGAAAATGACGGTTATTGAAATGGATGCAAGATGTTTGGATATTTTGCATGAAATTCAGGGCTTTTATCCGCAGTTGGAAATTCTTGAAGGGGATGCGCTGAAGTTTGATTTTTGTGCTAAATCTAAAGCTGACGGCAAATTTCACATTGTCAGTAATTTACCTTACAATATTTCAGTGGTGCTTTTAACCGGATGGTTGAAGCATATGGGGTGCTATAAAAGTTTGACGTTGATGTTTCAAAAAGAAGTGGCTGATAGAATTACCGCTCATATCGGGACAAAAGATTATGGGCGTATTTCGGTGATGGCACAGTTGCAGTGCGAGGTGGTGAAGTTGTTTGATTTGCCGCCGACGTGTTTTGTGCCGGCGCCGAAAATTTGGTCTTCGGTGCTCTTGTTTTTGCCTAAAGAAAATTTGTTGGATGAAAATGTGTTGGCAAAAGTTGAAAAGTTGACCGAGCTTGCTTTTGGACAACGACGCAAAATGATACGACAAAGTTTGAAGTCGGTTCCGAATTTGGCAGAAAAGGCACAAAAACTTGGGATTGATTTAACTTTGCGAGCAGAGAATCTTACGGCGCAACAATATCTTGATTTGGCTAGGGCTTAATCTGTTCTTGCAGCTATATATCTAAACTTTAGGTTAGATACGTTTAAATCTTCAAAAAATACATTATTTCTTCTCTTGTCTTAGTTCGTAATTTTTATTTATAGGAGAAGAAAATGACAGAAGGTGTTAGATTTCCGACATTAGCATTTATTACCGGTGGCGCAGGGCAGGCAAATGATGGTATTCCGCCACAACCGTTTGAAACTTTTTGTTATGATTCTGCTTTGATGCAGGCTAAAATTGAAAACTTTAACGTTATTCCTTATACCTCCGTTTTACCTAAAGAAGTTTATGGTCATATCGTGCCGGTTGATAAGGTTGTGGATCAATTTAAACACGGTGCCGTTTTGGAAGTGATTATGGCCGGAAACGGGGCTAATCGTGATGATCATAAAGCTATTGCAACCGGTGTCGGTATTTGTTGGGGAAAAGATAAACACGGTGAGCTTATCGGCGGATGGGCGGCTGAATATGTGGAATATTTTGATACGCATATTGATGACGATATTGCTAAAGGTCATGCCGAGATGTGGCTTAATAAATCTCTTAATCATGAATTGGAAATCCGCGGTGTTGAAAAGCATAGCGAATTCCAAATGTATCATAATTACATCAATATTGAACAGCAATTCGGGTATTGCTTGACGTGTTTGGGCTTCCTTAATTTTGAACACGCTCCGGCAGCGAAAATTTAGCTGAACTTTGTTTGACTATGCTTACAAAGATGTTTTGATGTGTAAAGGATAATACAATGGCAAATAAAGACAATTCAAAAGTTGCAGACACGGCTTCGGAAAATAAAACTTCCGGCGGTGGTCAACTTGGTGTTTTGGCTCTTGCCGGCGTTGTTGTCAGTTCAATGATTGGAGGAGGCATCTATAGCCTCCCCCAAAATATGGCTGCCGGCGCGTCGGTCGGCGCGGTGTTGTTAGCCTGGTTGATTACCGGTATCGGTGTCTTTTTTATTGCGAATACGTTTCGTATTCTTTCTGTTGTAAAACCGGATTTGACTGCCGGTATTTATATGTATAGTCGGGCCGGGTTTGGGCCTTATGTCGGGTTTACTATCGGGTGGTCATATTGGCTTTGTCAAATTTGCGGTAATGTCGGGTATGCCGTGATTACCATGGATGCGCTTAATTATTTCTTTCCACCGTATTTTGCCGGCGGAAACGGATTTTATTCTATTATCGGCGGCTCACTCTTGATTTGGGGATTTAATGCTCTGGTTTTGAAGGGAATTAAGCAGGCAACGATTATTAATTTGATTGGAACGGTTGCTAAAATTGCGCCGCTGTTGTTCTTTATTGTGGTTTTGCTTATCTTCTTTCATTCCGATAGATTTTCGTTTGACTTTTGGGGTGAAAATGAGCGTTCTCTCGGTGATGTTTCTAACCAAATTAAAGGGACAATGCTCGTTACACTTTGGGCCTTTATTGGTATTGAGGGGGCGGTGGTAATGTCTAAACATGCGAAGAATCCTAAAGCTGTCGGTACGGCGACGCTGTTGGGGTTTGGTGCGTGTTTGTTGATTTATGTGTTGCTTTCTATTTTGCCGTATGGCTTGTTTACGCAAGAACAGTTGGCTAAAATGCCGAATCCTTCTACTGCGGCCGTATTGGAACCGATTATCGGTAAATGGGGCGCTTATATTATGAATATCGGCTTGCTTATTTCGGTTTTGACGAGCTGGCTTGCTTGGACGATGGTTACGGCGCAAATTCCGCAGGCTGCGGCTGAAAACGGGACGTTTCCGAAAGAATTTGCTAAAGAAAATGCAGCACAGGCTCCATCTGTTTCGTTATATGTTACAAGCGGCTTGATGCAGTTTTTTATGCTGATGGTTTATTTTTCCGGTAATGCATGGAATACGATGCTCAGCATCACGAGCGTTATGGTGCTGCCGGCTTATTTTGCCAGTGCGATGTATTTATGGAAACTCTGTGAAGATCATGAGTATCCGCAAGGATTTTATATCGCACGTTCGTATGCGTTGTTATCGGCCGTTTTGGGTGCCGTATACGCGTTATGGCTGATTTATGCGGCCGGTTTAAGTTATCTGTTGATGGCGCTTATTTTTATGGCGGTGGGAATTCCGGTTTATATCCACGCACGTCGGCAAAGTGCTCCGAACGAACCGGCATTTTCTACCGGAGAAAGGTTTGCAGCGGTGATATTGGTCGTGGCGGCTTTGTTTGCTATTTATGCTATGTCTACCGGTATTGTCAGCGCGTAATCGGATAAAAAATAAAAGCACCGCTTTTTTACGGTGCTTTTATTTTGAAACTGTTTTATTATACGTTTAATGCTTTACGATAGGTCTCAAGCAGAAATTCTTGTTCATCACGATCTGCTTGATTCATCTTTCTTAATTTGATGATGGCTTTCATGATTTTTACATCAAATCCAACGCCTTTAGCTTCTGCATAAATGTCTCTGATGTCTGAAGAAATTCCTTTCTTTTCTTCTTCTAAGCGCTCAATTCGCTCAATCAAGGAATTTAATCTGGTGCTGTCTATGCCGCCAACTTCATTTTCTGCCATAGTTATTCTCCCTTCAACTGTTATTAAAGAAATATTTTATGTTCGGTAACGGACTTTAGCAAAGATATTTTTTTTTGACAAGTAATAAATTTGATACATTTTGTTTAGGTTTAAATTGTTGTGGAGAAGTTAAAGAATAATAAGTTATTAAACTTTTATGGTATATACCTTACCATAACGAAAGTTTGGTTTTAATTTTTTTAGGGGAAGAACATGCCAAAAGATACTCGTACAAAAATTTTAGCAACCTTGGGGCCTTCTTCTAATACCGAAGAGAGAATTTCGGCGTTGATTGATGCCGGAGTTGATGGTGTTAGATTGAATTTTAGCCACGGAACACACGAAGAACATAAAAATACTTATGAGTTGGTCAGAAAGTTGGCCAAAGAAAAAGGTGTGCGGGTTACGGTGGTGGCAGATATGCAGGGGCCGAAACTCAGAATCGGTACGTTTAAGGATGGGAAAGTTCTTTTACATAAAGGGCAGAAGTTTACGCTGGATATGAAAAATGAATTGGGCGATGAAAACAGAGTAACTTTGCCGCATAAAGAGATTTTTGAAGCTTTGAAAGAAGGCGATAAATTGCTGGTTAATGACGGCAATATCGTTTTGAGAGTTTTGAAATGTAATAAAGAATCGGCTTTGACCGAAGTTGAAGTGGGTGGATTTATTTCGGGACATAAAGGAGTTAATTTGCCAAATTCATCCCTTAATATCTCTCCTTTGACACCAAAGGATTTGGATGATTTGGAATTTGCTTTGGGGCTTGGTGTTGACTGCATTTGCCTTTCCTTTGTGCAACGTGTTTCGGATATTAAAGAAGCGCGCAAAATTATCGGTAAAAGAGCTTGGATTATTTCTAAATTAGAAAAACCACAAGTTTTGGACGATTTGGATAATATTGTAAAAGCGTCAGATATGGTGATGGTGGCACGTGGTGATTTGGGGGTTGAATGTCCGATTGTGACGGTGCCTGTTTTGCAGAAACGAATCGTTTCCAGATGTCGGGTATTCGGTAAACCGGTTATTGTGGCAACACAGATGCTCGAATCGATGATAAATGCTCCGATGCCTACTCGTGCGGAAGTTTCTGATATTGCTAATGCGGTTTATGACGGATGCGATGTGGTTATGCTCTCTGGTGAAACGGCTGCCGGAAATTATCCGGTGGAAACGGTGCAAACCATGCATGGGGTTATTCAACAGGTGGAAAGTGATCCGAAATATTTGGAAAACGTACATCATTTTTGTCAGGGGAATAACTGCAACAGTGAGGCTCATGCTATTACGCATGCAGCGGGAGAAGTGGTTAAAACACTGGATAAAGTGGCTTGTGTTGCTACATTTTCGGTTAGCGGCGCGACAACGTTGGCGATGGCTCAGGAACGGACGAACTTGCCGATTATTTCTATTAACCCGACAGAGCAAATTGCTTGCAGACTGAACCTTGTTTGGGGCGTTAAGACGTTTATTGATACCAAAGGGTTTGAAAGTTTTGATAATATTGAAACTGTTTGTCGTTCTTTGGCGTCAAGCTCCGGTTTGGCTAAAAAAGGCGAATATATTGTCGTTACGGCAGGATATCCGTTTGGCCGTGTCGGTAGTACAAACGTATTACATATCGTTAAAGCCTAATTGTTTAGTCATGATGGTTAAAGTCCCTGCCTTATGGCGGGGATTTTTTGTGGTTACATACGAAATAATCTGAAATAATTCGTGTCTTGATAAGCGTTTTAAACGCCTTGTTAATTTTTTATGCGCTATTATCTTGTCAATAGTGTTAAATTGTTATGGAGAAATGTAAACTATGGCAAAAGAAACTCAAGTTCAAGCTAACGAAGAAGCTGAAAAAAAGCATGTTGATGAGATTGTTGCTAAGGTTGCGGCAGCTCAGAAAAAATATGCCGAATATACTCAGGAACAAGTTGATTATATTTTCAGACGTGTTGCGCTGAAATTAAGCTCTCTCAGAATTCCTTTGGCTAAAATGGCTGTGGAAGAAACTGGTATGGGCGTTGTGGAAGATAAGGTGATTAAAAACCATTTTGCTTCTGAATATATCTACAATAAATTTAAGGATACAAAAACTTGCGGCATCTTGGAAGAAGATAAAGCAAATGGTATGATTAAAATTGCTGAACCTCTGGGTGTTATTGCCGGTGTTGTTCCTACAACGAATCCGACTTCTACGGCTATATTTAAGTCTTTGATTGCGTTGAAAACACGTAACGGTATTATCTTTTCTCCACACCCAAGAGCTAAGAAATGCACGGTTGAAACGGCTCGTATTATTCTTGAGGAAGCTGTTAAAGCCGGCGCTCCTGAAAATATTATCGGTTGGATTGAAAATCCGTCTATCTTCCAAACTCAATATTTGATGCAACATCCACAAGTTGATATCATCTTGGCAACAGGTGGTCCGGGAATGGTTAAATCTGCTTATAGTTCCGGAAAACCAGCTCTTGGCGTTGGTGCTGGTAATGTTCCGGCGTTGATTGATGAAACGGCTGATATTCAAATGGCAGTTTCTTCTATCTTGATGTCTAAGACATTTGATAACGGTATGATTTGTGCTTCTGAGCAATCGGTTACAGCCGTTAAAGATGTTTATGATGCCGTTAAAGCAGAATTTGTTAAACGCGGGGCTTACATCTTGTCTCCAAAAGAAAAGGAGAAATTGGCGAAAGTTATTATGATTGACGGTCGCCTTAACTCCGCTATTGTTGGACAGCCGGCTCATAAAATTGCTGAAATGGCTAAAATTTCTGTTCCGGAAGAAACGAAAGTGCTTATTGCCGAATGCACAAAAGTTGGTGCGGAAGAACCATTCTCAGCTGAAAAACTTTCTCCAGTTTTGGCAATGTATAAAGCTGATGACTTTAAGTCCGGTGCTGCGTTGGCAAAAGAACTTGTTTCTCACGGTGGAAGAGGGCATACTTCCGTTCTCTATACTAATCCGCAAAATGATGACAGAATTAAATATTTCGGTCATTTGATGATTACAGGTCGTGTTATGATTAACTGTCCGTCTTCTCAAGGCGCTATCGGTGATATTTATAACTTTAGATTAGAGCCATCGTTGACGTTAGGCTGCGGTTCTTGGGGCGGTAACTCGGTTAGTGAAAATGTGGGAGTAAAACATCTGATGAATATTAAAAGTGTTGCAAAACGTGAAGAAAATATGTTGTGGTTCAGAGTTCCACCGAAAATCTATTTCAAACCGGGCTCTCTGTCTTTTGCTTTGAAAGAACTTAAAGGTAAAAAACGTGCGTTCATCGTTACGGATAAACCATTGTTTGACTTGGGCTTTACAAAGAAAGTTACCGATGTTTTGGATGAAATCGGTGTGGCTCATAAAATCTTCTCTGATGTTCATCCGGATCCGGATTTGACGACGGTTAATATGGCTATTGGTACTTTGCGTTCTTTTGAACCGGATGTGATTATCGCGTTGGGCGGTGGTTCTCCGATTGATGCCGGTAAAATTATGTGGTTGATGTATGAACATCCGGAATTGAAGTTTGAAGACTTGGCTATGCGCTTTATGGATATTCGTAAACGTATTTTTGAATTCCCGCAATTGGGTGAAAAAGCTATGATGGTTGCTATTCCAACAACTTCCGGTACGGGTTCTGAAGTTACACCGTTCTCTATTATTACGGATGACAGTGTTGGAATTAAATATGCTATTGCTGACTATGCTTTGACACCGTCTATGGCTATTGTTGATTCTGATTTGGTTCAAACGATGCCGAAGGGACTTTGCTCTGCTTCCGGTATTGATGTGTTGACACACGCTTTGGAATCTTTCGTATCTTCTATGGCTACCGAATATACAAGAGGGCTTTCTCTTGAAGCTGGTAAACTTGTTTTTGACAATTTGCCGCTTTCTTATGCAACGGGTGACTTGCATGCACGTGAAAAAATGCATGTTGCATCTACTTTGGCCGGTATGGCTTTTGCTAATGCCTTCTTGGGTGTTTGCCACTCTATGGCGCATAAATTGGGTGCCGCATTTAATATTCCGCACGGTGTTGCCAATGCACTTTTGTTCTGTCAGGTTATTCGTTATAATGCAACCGATAAACCGGCTAAACAATGTGCATTCCCGCAGTATAAATATCCGCACGCTAAAGCAGCTTATGCAGAATTTGCTACGGCTATGGGCTTTAAGGGCAAAACAGATGACGATAAAGTTAATGCTTTGATTGAAGGTATTCAGGATTTGAAGAAAAAAATCGGAATTCCAGGGTCTATTCGTGAGTGGTTTGCTATTAAAGGACAATATACTGACGAAGACTTTAAGAAAGCTATGGAAACTTTGCCGACACTTGCATTTGATGACCAATGCACCGTTTCTAACCCGCGGTATCCTCTGATTAAGGAAATTCGTAAACTTTATGAATTAGCTTACGAGGGTGTTACGGATTTTGAAATGTAATCGGTCGTTGAACTGATTTTAAGAGGAAGTACTTGTTACTTCCTCTTTTTTTGTGTAAAGTAACAAAAAAATAATTAATTGGTGACCTGTTATGTCTGAAGTGTGATAAGCTTATTTTTGAGTAGATATGATGGCCTCTTTTTATTTATATTTAATAATTTACGCTTTTTTTACAGTTTGTCTTTTATATTTTGGATAATAAGGCTGGACTATATATTTAAGAGGTGGATATGACCAGAGTTACCATAAAATTTTCGGCTTATGTGGCATCTGTATTGGCGGCATTTGTTCCTTTGTCTGAGGCTGATGCGGAAGATGTTTCTACGTTGGAACAGTTTCTTAATGCTGTTATTAAAGGGGGAGATGTTGTTTTAACCGATGATTTGACTTTGCCACAGGGAAATGTTGCTTTGGGAACTTCACCAGAGAATCTTACTCTTGACGGTGCAGGGCATGTTATTGATGGTGGTGAAAATAAAACGCAGTTTCTTCGTTTTTATAATGGTACCATTAATGAAATCAAAAATATTACATTTCAAAATATTGTTAATCAGGTTATTCCCAGTGTTGACGGTGTGCAAATGGATCCGGATGATAATCAAGGCGGGGTAATTGCAAATTTTAGTGAGCTTAAATCTATTTCTGCTAATTTTTATAATAATATGGCTTTGAATGGTGCTGCTATTTATAATGGTGGTCATATCGGTTCGATAGATGGTATCTTTAGAGGTAATAAATCTGGTATTTATGGTGATGATGTTAGCTCATATGAATCCTCTGGAGCAGCTATTTTTAACAACGGCTGGGGTGTTGATGCCGTTATTGATAATATTACTGGTTTGTTTGAGGATAATACGGCTTATTTGCATGGTGTTATTTGGAATGGTGGCGGTACAATAAATAATATCAGCGCCACATTTAATAATAACCATCGTTCGGTGATTGGGTCTAACGGAGGAACAACAACTATTAATAATTCTATCTTTTATAAAAATGATAGTAGCGGGCGTCCGAATTATTCTCAAGGTGAAGATGGAACTTTAGTCCCTAATGGAAATGTGGGGCAAAGCGGTGCGGGAATTCTTTATTATGGCGGAGCTGTGGTTAATGTTAACAGTAGCCGTTTTGAAGAAAATAGTGCTTATTGGAAAGGTGGGGCGATTGCATCAACTGGCGGCGGTACATTGAAAGTAACAGATACGTCGTTTATTAATAATAGTTCTGGAGAAGAAGGCGGTGCTATTTATACAAATTCAACATCAACTGTTGATGTAGCTAATTCTACTTTTACCGGAAATACTAGTAATTGGGGTGGCGGTGCTGTTTATAATAATAATGCGAAGTATACTATTTCCGGAAGTTCTTTTGAAAAAAATAAAAGTAACGGTGGTGGTATTTATAATGCAAAACAAGGTAATATGAACGTTACTGATACAGATTTTGCTCAAAATGAATCATGGGGTAACGGTGGGGCTATTTTGAATGCCGGTCAGTTGATTGTTAATGGAGGAGAATTTTCCGGAAATATTGCTAAAAACGGTGGTGGAGCAATTTATGTTCAGTCCGGTACGGCAGAGATTACTAACGCCAATATTTTAGATAATGTCAGTGGTTCTGGAGGTGCTGTCCACAGTCTTGTGGATTTAACGATGAAGGCAGATGGGCAAGATGCTAAAGTTTCCGGGAATAATGCTAATACCAATAATACCGGTGTTTATATGGAAACACAAGACACAACGTTAAATCTGGCAACGGCTAACGATGGAAATTTGATTTTTGATGATATTGTGGACGGAGCGGATTACCATATTAATATTAGCGGTGATGATAGCGGAAGCGTTCGTTTTAATAACGATGTTAATCATTTGAATACATTAACGTTAGATGAAGGCGGACGCTTGTATTTGGCATCTGATCAGACGCTTAATATGCAAAATTTGGTGGGAAATAATGGTACTTTGTGGATGGATGCACAGTCAGATTTTGATAATTCTACGTTGAAAAATGGTATGTTAAATGTGAGTAATGATGTTGAAGGCAATACAAATGTTATTTTGAATTTCTTGGATTTGACCGAGACGGATAATCCTGAGAATGTTTTGAGCCCTTTTGTAACGGCGCTTAATGATAATATGGAAACAGAAGCGAATTTTAATGTTAGCCGTGTTATCAGCAGTCCGTATATGTGGGAAAGTCGGTATAATGTGAAAGGGGATGAAGACGGTAGTGTTTGGTATTTGGCAGTTAAGCAGGTAGAACCCGAGCCGGAACCAGAACCCGAACCAGATCCAGAGCCAACGCCAGATCCAGAGCCTGAACCCGAGCCAACGCCAGATCCAGAGCCTGAACCCGAACCAACGCCGGAACCTGAACCGGAGCCGGTACAGCCGTTTAATCCTGTTTATGCGCCGGAAATTCCTGCTTATATTGGTATGCAACAAGTGGCTGTTGAACAAAACAGAAGTATTGCTGATAGTGTTGCAAAAGGAATTGCTTTTACAAAAAATTTGAATTGTATCGATGATGCTTGTCAGCGGGCGAAAATTCTTCCGCAGAAAAGAGTTTGGGCAGATGTTAGTTATGAAACGGCTGATTTAGACGGTTCTGTTCAAATGGATGCCGATATTCAAGGATTTACGGCCGGTGTGGATTTGTATCATGATGGAACGCATCGTGCAGGTGTGTTTGGGGCTTATCGTCATGGTAAATACGATCTTTCCGGAAAAGGTGATTACTATTCTGATTTAGGTTCTAAGATTAAAAATGACAGCTACCTCGGTGGTGGATATTATAAATTTGACCGTCATAATTGGAAAGTCTTGTCCCTTTTGTTTGCAGGAAAGCAGGATATGGACGTTTCTACCGATGACCATATTGCTTCGGCTTCAACCGATGCTATGCAATATGGGGCCAGCGTTGAAGTTGCACGCAAATTTGCTTTAGCAAAATATTTAACGGTAGAACCTAGCTTGGGATTGCATTATACGATGCTTGATATAGATACGTTGCATGATAATGTGGGTAAAAAGGCAAGTTTTGATACTCTCCATTATTTAATGGCAGAATTGGGAACAACTATCGAATATCTGTTTTGTCAGAATGGGTGCTCAAATAGTTTGTACTTTAAGCCGTCTATTATTAAAGAATTTACCAGCGGTGGAATGACGCGTATTACAGGTATCAATCAAAATATACGGTCGTACGATGATCGGACGTTGGGAAGATTGGAAATGGGCGGAAAATTTGAATTTTCACCTAAGGTATCCGGTTATACGGCTGTGGGCTATACATTTGGAGACGATTACTCTTCTTATGATGTTAATGCCGGTTTGAATTATGCATTTTAATAAGCTTTTAAGGAGTTTAATATGAAAGATAAAGCTATGTGGTGGGTCATCGTTGCTGATGTGATGGCAGTGATTGTGGTTGGTTTGTTGCTATGGGCTTCATATATTGAGCGTGAAGTTGAAAATCAACAATTAGAGGCTCAGGCGGCGGCTCAACTCGGGCAAGATGCTAATGCCAAAAATTATGATTTTGATTTGGCTCTGACACCACAAAATTGTGAAGGCGTAGATGGTTCGGTTAATGTGGTTTTGATTACTGATGCTAATTATATGGACTTTACCAGAGTGGCAATCAATTCCGCAAAACAAACGAAATGTCCTAATAGCTTATATAATTTTTATGTGATGACTTTGGATGTTTATGATTCCGATATAACAGCGCTGAAAGCTATGGAAACGGATAAAGTGAAAGTTACTGTTTTACCGCAAAAAGAGATTGATTTATTCTATATTCGCGATACGCACGTTTCTAAAACTTCATTATTAAAGTATTATATTGCGCAAGTTTTGCCTGAACTTGATAAAGTTTTGTATGTGGATTCCGATGTGTTGATTTTGCATGACTTAAACGAATTATACAATACGGATATTGAGGGTAAATATTTGGCGGCAGTTAAAGATCCATCATGGTTTTTTGAAAATGCTCATGTCTTGGAGCTTAATTTGGAAGAACGCGGGTTTTACTTTAATGCCGGGGTTATGCTGATGAACTTAAAGAAAATCAGAGAGGATAACTTGTTGGCAAAATTAGAGGATTATACGAATAATAATTTCCGCACTTATATGGATCAAGATGCCTTTAATGTGGTGGTTGGAAATGATGTTGCTCTATTGCCGTTTAAGGATAATACGATGAATTTCTTTTTCAAACATATAGATTTGCCGACGATGGCCAAATATTATGGCGAGAACTGGAAAACATTGGAAGAAGTCTTTGCTCCGGCTACAATTTTGCATTTTGCTTCTTCGCAAAAACCTTTGGGCACGGTGGTCAAAAAAACAGATTTCTTCTATATGCTGCAGCGGTTGTGGTATAAATATTATCGCGATTTGCCGCCGCTTGAAAATTAGAAATATTATATTGCAAAAGTCCGAATTTTTTATTCGGACTTTGTTTTTGTGTGTTCTTTCAAAATAAAGTAAAAGCGTCCGGAAATCGGACGCTTTATATTTGGAGAATCTCTTAAGAGTGATGAACTTACTCTATCTCATTATAACATTGCAAGAGCTTTTTTCGTATATTCAGATAAAGTTTCTGCACTCTTAGCCAGAGCTTCTTTTTCACTCTCACACAACTCCGGTGTCAAAGATGTTTCAACGCCATTCTTGCTGACAATGGACGGTAATGAATAACAAATGTGACCATAGCCGCCAATACCTTCATCATGGTGCGAACTTACCGTCAAAATAGCGTGTTTATCGCTGATGATAGAATTGCAGATGTATTGGGTGGCTGAAGCTATGCCAAAGTATGTTGAGCCTTTGCCCTTAATAATGGTGTAGGCAGCGTTACGTACTTCGTTATCAATAGAGGCTTTGATGACTTTATCTAATTCTTTGCCGGTTTGTTGAGCCATACGTTCTACGCAGGTTGTTCCTGCTACGGCGCTGGACCATACCAAAACTTCACTGTCACCATGTTCACCGATAACGTTTGCGTGAACAGATTTTGGAGAAATACCTAAGTGACGGCCTAAAATGCTGCGGAAACGAGCCGAATCGAGTACGGTACCTGTTCCGAAAACACGATTTTTCGGGAACCCAGACATCTTTAAGGTTACTTCGGTCATGATATCAACCGGGTTTGTGGCAATAATCAAAATCGCATTTGGAGCATATTTTACAACTTCCGGAATGATGCTCTTGAAGATGCCAACGTTCTTTTCTAATAAATCTAGACGTGTTTCTCCCGGTTTTTGATTTGCACCGGCAGTGATGATGATGATCCCGGCATCTTTTAAGTCTTTATAGTCGCCGGACATAACTTTGGCACCAAAGGTAAATGGGGTGGAGTGGGCGATATCCATTGCTTCTGCAACGGCACGTTCTTTGTTGGCATCAATTAAAATTAATTTTTCTGCACTACCTTCACTTGCCAGTGAATAAGCGATGGCACTGCCAACCATTCCGGTTCCGATAATTCCTATCTGCATGTCTGTTTTCCCTTCTTTTAAAATATAGATTATGGTCTTACTTTTTAATTCATTGGTATATATAGTATGTCTTTTTTTAGAAATAAAGTCTTATTTTAAAGGAAAATGTAATTTTTTTTGCAGATTTATCCTCTCTTTTTTTGAAGGGCTAATTTATTAAAATCAATGCTTTAGTTTTTTGTCTGAACGCTTACAAGTTGAAAAGTTTAAAAAAATGCTTGTCAAATAAAGATTTTGTGTGTAGCGTCTATTCCAGACGTTAGTCTAAGATTTGTTTTAATAATTTTTAGAGGTTGAATTAATGACTGATACCGCTGATCGCGTTAAGAAAATTGTTGCTGAACATTTAGGTGTTGAAGAAGCAAAAGTAACAGATAACGCAAACTTTATTGACGATTTGGGTGCTGACAGTTTGGATACTGTTGAGCTGGTTATGGCATTTGAAGAAGAATTTGGTTGCGAAATTCCTGATGAAGCAGCAGAAAAAATTCTTACAGTGAAAGATGCTATTGACTATCTTTCTAAAGCTGCGTAAGTCTTTGGATTTGTCATAAGTTAGAACTCGCTCAAAGGTTTTAAGCGAGTTTTTTCATACTAAAGTTATTCGTGTTGCCGCTCAGGCTTTAGGGCTTGGGCGCACACGGATAAGATTGAAGAGGTTTTTTTATGAAGAGAGTTGTCGTTACAGGTTTGGGCGTTGTTTCTCCGCTCGGAAGAGGAGTTAAACATAACTGGGAATCTTTGATGGCCGGTAAATCCGGTATTAAACGTATTGAAGGTGTAGACCTGAAAGATATTCCGGTTATGATTGCAGGACAGGTTCCGTTTGGTGAAAATGAACCTGATTTTAATCCGGATACAGTATTTGCACCAAAAGACCAAAAGAAAAATGATAAATTTATTATGTTTGGTATGGCGGCTGCAGGTGATGCTTTGAAAGATGCCGGTTGGGATCCTGAAACGGCTACAGAAGAAGAGAAATATCGTGCCGGCGTTATGATCGGTGCCGGTATCGGAGGTTTGGAAGGAATTTATGAAAATTCTATTTCCTTTAACGAATTCGGTATGAAGAAAATTTCTCCGTTCTTTATTCCTTCTGTTTTGATTAACTTGATTTCCGGAAATGTTTCCATCAGATATGGCTTGAAAGGCCCGAATCATGCTTGCGTTACAGCTTGCTCTACCGGTACACACGCTATCGGTGATGCCGCAGCGATGATTGCCAGAGGTGATGCTGATATGATGGTTGCAGGCGGTGCCGAATCTGCTGTTAATGTTTTGGGTTTGGCAGGGTTTGCTCGTATGAAGGCAATTACATCTGACTTTAATGATGCGCCTGAAAAGGCTTCTCGTCCTTGGGATAAAGCGCGTAGCGGCTTTGTTATGGGCGAAGGAAGCGGCGCCGTTGTTTTGGAAGAGTTGGAACATGCGAAAAAACGTGGCGCGAAAATATATGCTGAAATTGTCGGATATGGTATGAGCGGTGATGCTTATCATATTACGGCTCCTTCCGGTGATGGTGCGTACAGAGCGATGAAAATGGCTGTTGACCATGCTAAAGAAAATGGTGTTGAACTTTCTGATATCGGTTATATCAATGCGCATGGTACTTCAACTCCTGCCGGTGATGTTGGTGAAGCTATGGCTGTTAAACGTTTGTTTGGTGATGAAGGCGTTAAACATGTTTCTATGTCTTCTACTAAATCGGCTATCGGTCACTTGCTGGGTGCTGCCGGTGCTGTTGAGGCTGTTTATACCATTATGGCTATTCAGGAACAAACTTGTCCTCCAACCTTGAACTTGGAGAATCCGGCTGATGAATTGGCTGATTTTGATTTGGTTCCGTTGAAGCCGAAAAAACGCGAAATTAAAGCCGCTATGTCTAACTCATTTGGTTTTGGCGGTACAAACTCGTCTATTATCTTTAAGAAATTTAATGGTTAATTGCTGAATTATTCGGGTTTGTAATGAGAATATTTCGTAAGCTCCTGATGTTGTTGTTCTTGATGATGGCATCGGGAGCTTTTTTGTGTATTTGGATCCATGGGCAATTTTCTAAAGTGCATGTGATTGCTCCCCAAGTTGAGGTGGTGATTCCCAAGGGTTCAGGCTTAAACAAAACCGCGTATCTGTTGCAAGAGCGTGGTGTGATTGATGATGCTCGCTTGTTTATACTCTATGCGCGCTTAAAAGGGCTATCGGCTAAGATTAAAGCCGGTGAATATTCTTTTTCGGGGGCGTTGTCTTTGATGGATGTGGCGAATCGGTTGGCGGACGGTGATGTTATTGTGCGGACGGTGACTATTCCCGAAGGTAAGGCTCTTGCTGAAATCAAAAAGATTTTGCTTGCTAATCCGTATCTTAGCGGTGATATTACACTTGATTTGAAAGAGGGCGATGTTTTGCCGGAAACGTATCATTTTTCACGTGGAGAATCGCGTAACAGCATTCTTAAAAAAGCCAAGCAAGCGATGCAGACAGAATTACAAAAGGTATTTGCCGAAAAAGATAGTGACTTGCCGATTAAATCGCCCAAAGACTTGTTAATCCTTGCCAGTATTATTGAAAAAGAAACAGGAATCGCGTCGGAGCGCCGTAAAGTGGCTTCGGTGTTTGTGAATCGTTTGAATTTGGGGATGAAGTTACAAACAGATCCGACGGTTATTTATGCGGTTACCAAAGGGCAGATGAATTTGGGGAGGCCTCTCTATCGTAAAGATTTAGAGGTGGATTCTCCTTTTAATACCTATCGTTATGCAGGGCTTCCGCCGGAGCCGATTTGCAGCCCCGGAAAAGAGGCTTTGATGGCGGCTGCTCATCCGGATAAAACTAAGTTTTTGTATTTTGTGGCAGACGGGCTTACGGGCGGGCATCGCTTTGCCAAGAGCCTTACCGAGCATAATCGGAATGTGGTTTTGTATCGGAAAAATATGCGGAAATAGCTCTTAAGATATGGGCCGAAAAATTTAAGCGCTGAGGTTAATGTTTCAGCGCTTTTTGTTTGCACACTATTTACTTATTTCTAGCTAAATCAAGCGGTTTGCTTGGTGCTCTCGTTTATTATCGACAGCAGTTCTTGCGGCTTATCTATGATGGTTTGTGCATGGAGTTGTTGCAAGGTTTCTTTGCTTCTAAATCCCCATGAAACGCTGATGCAAGGCACACCGGCATTGTTTGCGGTTGCTATATCTACTTCTGAATCGCCAACGTAAAAATTCGGTTCATTTTCGGCGTGTTGAGCCTTGATTAAGGCAAAAACAGCATCGGGTGCCGGTTTCTTTTTTACTGTTTCGGTGACGCCTTGCGCATAATCAATCAAACCGCCAAAGAACTTTTTAGCCAGAGCTTTTACTCCTTCATCAAATTTATTAGAGATAATTCCCATTTTGATACCTTTTTGTTGGAGGGTTTGCAATAGCGGAATTATTCCTTCATAGGGGGTGGTGTAGTCGTTTAGGTGTGCCGAATAATAGCTCTTAAAGGTGGCAAAAATGGCCGGAAAATCCGGATTGGATTTGCCGTTTGGAATAGCGCCTGCGACAAGCATATCTATTCCGTTACCCAATAATGCTAATGTTTCCGGTTCGCTCTTTTGGGGTAAATTATGTTCTTTTAACGCGTAATTTAGGGCGATTTCCAAATCTTTGGCGGTGTTTAGCAATGTTCCGTCTAAATCAAAAATTATCATTTTTTCCTCGTTGTTTTGGCTGTTTTAGTTAGATGCTAATGGGCTTCTCCCCAGTTATTTCCGATGCCGATATCCGCTATCAATGGGACTTTCAGCTCTATGCCGGTGATGTTTTCCATCTCTTGTTTGATAAGGGTGGAAGCTTTTTCTACCTCATCGAATGGTGCTTCAAACACCAACTCATCATGAACTTGCAGTAACATTTTGGTTTGCATTCCGGATTGTTTCAACTTTGCAGATATGCGGTTCATCGCAAGTTTGATTATATCGGCTGCTCCGCCTTGTATTGGAGCATTGATGGCGGCACGTTCCGCAAATGAGGATACTCGCTTGTTGCTGTCTTGAATGCCATAAATGCTGATTTTACGATTAAACGGCGTGGTGACAAAACCGTTTTGGCGCGCAAAGTTGATGGCTTTTTCCATATAGGTTTTGACTTCCGGCATATTGGCAAAATATGCGTCAATATAGCGTTGAGCCTCGGCCGGCGTGCTTTCTATTTCTTTAGATAAACCAAAGGCGGAAATGCCATAAACAATACCGAAATTGATGGCTTTGGCTCGGCGGCGGTGGTTGGCGTCTACCTCTTCATAAGGAATTCCGAAAACTTGAGCTGCGGTTTTGCGGTGAATATCTACATTTTCATGGAATGATTCTTGTAGGAATTTGACATCGGCAATAGTGGCCAATAATCTTAATTCTACTTGTGAATAGTCGGCGGCGATTAGTTTGTATTCCGGTTTTGCGATAAAACATTCTCTGATTTCTCGCCCAATCGGTGTACGCACCGGAATATTTTGTAAATTCGGATTTAATGAAGACAGACGACCGGTGTTGACTGAAATTTGGCTATAGGTCGTGTGTACGCGATTGTTTTTATCTATTAATGAGAGGAGGGCTGTGGTGTAGGTTGATTTTAGTTTTTGGTATTGGCGCCACTCCAAAATTTTGCGCGGCAGTTCGTGCTCTTCGGCCATTTGTTCCAGCACTTCGGCACTGGTATTTAAGGAGCCGGAAGTGTGTTTTTTGCCCTTTAAACCTAATTTGGTATATAGAATTTCTCCGATTTGTTTTGGGGAGCTTAGGTTAAACTCTTCACCGGCTAAGGCGTAAATCTCTTCGGATAATTTGTTCATCTCGGTATCAAAATGTGTATCCAGCTGCTTTAATTTGAGTGTATCCAGCATGACGCCTTCGCGTTCCATCTCCTGCAGAACAGATGATAAAGGACGGTCTATTTGTTCATATACATAAAGTTTCTTTTCCGGCACCAACTGAGCGCGAAAATGTTTATATAGGCGGTAGATTAAATCTGCTTCTTCGGCGAAGAAACTTAATGCTTCTTCCGGTGGCAGAGCTTTGAAATCTGTCTTTTTATACTCTGGGGCGGCTATTTTGGGCGTCATGTTTAGTATATCCGCCGATAAATTTGGCAGTGTGTGCATCACCGATGAACTATTTATGTCATAGGACATAATTGCGACATCATCATATGGGAGAGCATTCAGCCCTTGGTTTAACTCTTTTTCTAAAAGGCGAAGATTTTCTTTGATATTCAGAGAAATTTTTAAGACTTCGGGATTATTTAGCAAGGGGAGCAAAAATTGTTTTAGCTCTGCTAAGGTAATGCCTTTTGGGGTGGTGGTGATGGGCGCAAATAAATCGGTTGTCGGGGTTTGTTCCTGTGTGGTCGGAATATAATATGCTAAGGCGTTATCTAGGCCGATGGATATCCCCAATAAGGTGTTATCTGAAAGATGTGTCTTAAACGAAAAGGCATTGTTTTTTAAGATTTGATTTTGCAAATTTTTGAGCTCGCTTGAAGTTTGGACGAGCTTATAAACCGGAGTTAATTTCTTTTCTTCCGGTAAATCGCAACATTTTTGTTTGAGCCAGTTGGTGGCTTTGTTTTTTAAGCTTTTGAATGCGTGGCGGTCTAATAGGCTAATCAAAATGTCTTCATGAGGTGCCATGCAGCGTAAATCTTTTAGCGGTAATTCTACCGGTACATCGGGCTTTAGGGTGACGAGCTTTTGAGAAATCAGAGCGTCTTCTTTGTGGGTTAGTACCAGTTCGCGGCGCTTGTTTTGTTTGATTTCGGCGGCGTGCTCTAATACGCCTTCTAATGAACCAAAGGTGTTTACCAACTCTGCAGCTGTTTTGATGCCAATTCCGGGGATGCCGGGGATGTTGTCGGTGGAATCTCCGGCTAGGGCTTGAACGTCGGTTACTCTTTCCGGATATACGCCAAACTTTTCTTTGACATCTTCGGGGGTGAAAAATTTGTTTTTCATCCCGTCATAGAATTTCACACCCGGGCGAATTAACTGCATTAGGTCTTTATCGGCCGAGACGATTGTGACTTCTTTGTTTTCTTTTAAGGCTAGATTGGTATAAGTGGCAATCAAGTCATCGGCTTCGTATCCTTCCATTTGCAGCCAATGCAGATTTAAGGCTTCGACAACTTCATGTATGAGGGCAAATTGCGGTTTTAATTCCGGCGGAAGTTCGGGGCGGGTGGCCTTATATTCCGGAAAAAACTCGTTACGGAAATTCTGACGTTTGGCATCAAACAATACTAAGCAATAATCGCACTTGATGTTGGCGGTTAGGCTTAAAAACATATTCAAAAAGCCATATACGGCGTTTACCGGCAGACCTTCGGGATTGGTCATCATCGGACTGGCGAAAAAAGCCCGAAAAATATAGCCGGAGCCGTCTATTAAGCATACTGTTTCTTTGGTGGGTTCTGTTTGTGTTTCCGTTTCCGTCATTTTCCTATCCTTTATATTTTCTTTTTGGAATATAATCGTTTAATTCTTTGTGGTAAAGCGAAAACTCTCGGTTTTGCTATTTTTGTTTACTTGGGGTTAATTTTATGGTATTATATATCCAATATAGGTTATATAGCGGAGAAAGACCATGGAAGAGGGATTTAATAGTATTGAAATGAAAGAGTTGCTTCCCGAGCTGTTTGCACGAGAAAAAAGTTTTTCTAAACAGGATTATTATAACGAAGTTGTGCGTATTTGTCCTGAATTAAAGAAAAAATGGTACGAAACTATTCCTTCTGAAAAAGAAATTCAGAAGATTGTGATGGATTATTATGGGGATGGTGTTGTCGACGGTAAAACCAGTATTCCTGAAGCGGAAAAGACACTCGGAATACAAATTGGTGAAAGATATAAATTTCCGCATGGTATGACTGATTTGGAGTACGCTAAAGATCATTTTTACAGATATGGCTTGTTTCCTAATTTTCAAACAGATAATGGGCGTTCCGCTTGTTTTCAGACGGTTACAAAGCGTGATGGTACGGTGGTGCAGAAACCTGATAAAAAATTAGCTTATTTGCAGGCGTGGCGTAATCTGCATTATCCGGACAGAGAGGCGGTGCATCAGAGTTTGTTGAAAGATTGGGATGAGCTTTGCGAACTTAATCCGCAACTTAAAGAAGTAAAATTTGATAAATCCAAAATTTCTTCTTTGATTATGGCTAAGGCCGGTGTTAAATATGATTTTCCGCATAAAGATATTGAAATGTTTGTGCAAGAATATGAAAAAGGCGTGAAGAGTATCGCTAAAGATCATGATGAACGTATTGTGCGGGAATTAAAAGAGGCAGGTATCAAAGATTTTAGACCGCATTGGGTGCCAAGCTCCAGTACTATTCAAATGATGGGTGAGCGGTTACGCGAAAAAGAGGCGCAAAATAAACAACAAAATTCTCAAGAAATGGCGCGTGTTAAATCTTTGGTTGAACAGAGAAAACAAGAAAATTCTTCTTCTGCTTCGGTTGTTGAGCCCGTCAAACAAGAACATACACAAAATCGTAGTTCGGAACAGCGGGGGACTAAGGTTGATATGATGGCGCTTAAAAAGAGCTCGCAACATACTGTTTAGTTAAGTCTTTTCTAACCAAAGTGTGTTATACAACATTAAAATCATGGTTGTAGAGGCACTTCGGGATGAAAAAACTACGCTCAAATCATAGAAAAATTAAGAAAACGGCAGAAATTGACGATAATCAAATTAAACGTCAAAAAAAATCGCGTTCGGTGATGAGAAAAAAATCTACTCAAAAGAAGACACAGCGGCACTCGTGGAAATTTAAGCTCTTGATGATACTGCTTTGGTTGGGGCTCTTTGTCGGAATATTGGGCGGTTTGTTTGTGTTTTATTGTTATCAAACCTTGCCGGATTTTTCTAAAGCGGTTTATGTGGAGCGTCAGCCCGGTGTTAAAATCTTGGCGGCAGACGGACGGGAAATTACATCTTATGGCAGTTTGTTTGCCGAGCCGGTTGATGTGGATGAATTGCCTTCGTATGTCTATCAGGCGGTGATTGATACGGAAGATAGGCGCTTTTTTAAGCATCATGGCTTTGATTATATCGGGTTTATCCGTGCTATGGCGATTAATGTGGTTAAAATGCGTTATGCGCAGGGGGCATCGACTATTACTCAGCAGGTGGCCAAAAATCTGTTTTTAACGCGCGAAAAAAGTATTAGGCGTAAAGTGCAAGAATATCTTTTAGCGCAGTGGTTAGAGGAGCATTTTACCAAAAAGCAAATCTTAAATATTTATCTTAATCGAGTGTTTTTCGGCAGTGGCGCTTATGGGCTAAATGCGGCGGCTAAGCGTTTCTTTAATAAAAAAGCTAAAGATTTAAACTTGCGGGAAGCAGCTATTTTGGCAGGTGCACTTAAAGCGCCGAGCAGGTATAACTATTTGAGCCATAAATCTCTTGCTCTTGAACGTTCGGAGATGGTTTTGAAGTTGATGCTGCGAGCCGGTTCTATTTCTCGCAATGAATGGGAAAAGGCTATTCATCTCCCGATTGGTGAAGCTAATAAGGATAAAATCTTGGGAGCTCGCTATTTTGGTGATTATATTATGTCGGAGTTGGGAAAATTTGTTAAAGGTTCTAACCAAGATATTTATGTGAAAACAACATTGGATTATGATTTGCAGCAACGTGCCGAATATTTGTTACGCAAACATTTGCGCGAAAATGCCAAAAAACACGTTACCGAAGGAGCTGTGGTGATTTTGGATAGAAATGGCGCCATTAAAGCGATGGTCGGTGGAGCTGACTATAATAAAAGCCAATTTAATCGCGCTACACAGGCGCTTCGTCAGGCGGGGTCTTCCTTTAAGCTGTTTGTTTATTTGACGGCGTTTGAAAACGGTTTTTCGCCTGATGAGTTGCTGGCTGACGAACCTATTCGGATTGGTGATTGGGAACCGCAAAATTATGATCGAAAATTTAGAGGTGCGGTTAGTCTTAAGCAGGCTTTTGCTCAATCGCTTAATGTTGCGACGGTGGATTTGGCAACGTATCTTAATTTGGAAGATATTATTTCGATGGCGTTGAAACTGGGGGTTACGACAGATATTCAAGATGAACCATCGATTATTTTGGGGGCGGCTGATGTGCGCGTGATAGATATGGCAGCTGCCTATGCCGCGACGGCTAATGGGGGACTTGCTGTCTTTCCGTATGCTATTCGTGAAGTGGTCGATACGGATGGATATCAGCTTTATCTGTATCAGTCTTCTCCGCGAGAGAGAGTTTTGCAGCCCAAAACCGTGCAAAATATCAATATGCTTTTGCGCGAAGTTGTGGTTTCCGGAACCGGTAAGCGCGCCCGCTTAGTTAAAAATGCACGGGGCAAAACAGGTACATCTCAAAACTATCGAGATGCTTGGTTTATCGGTTCTAATGATAAGTACACCGCGGCGGTTTGGGTGGGAAATGATGATAATTCACCCATGGATGGAATCGGAGGGGGAACGTTGCCTACTGAAATCTGGGCTGATATTATGAAGTAATTTTTGATTTGGTTCTATTCTATACGCCCATATCTCGAATGAAACGCGTGCCGGAGATACTTCCGTTAGAAAATTTGCCGCGAACTTCTATCAGATGATTGTTAAATTTGCGCCATTTGTTGATGGTGGAGCGGTTGCGCGTAAACTCTAATTCTATGTTGGCGGTGCCGCTTTCTTCGGCGCGTTTGTTGTATCCGTTTAGGCTGCAATCAGAGCTGCCGATGCCAAAATCATTGCGGGCTAAACGTATATAACCTCGGCCGTCTTGTTCAAAATATTTGCCGCACCAGTTTTCGGTTTCGGCGAATACATTGGGGGCATAACTGTTACTTAAACATAAAAATAGAAGCAGTAATGCCGTTTTTTTCATGGTCAAACTCCTAATTGGTTAAGATTTACTTAATTTATAAGGACTTTTTGTTTAATTGTCAATGATTTTTGTCTATATTTTTTGGTTAGTGTGCAAAATTGTTTGTATGTGATGGATAATATATAAAAAAACAGACCGCTTTTCAACGGTCTGTCAGGTTGCATTTGTGTTTTGTCTTGCTTTTTTGTTACGGTGCGATGTGACTGTTTAGGTCAACTGCTTGATAACATTTATCAAATGTGGCGGCGGAAATGCCGTAAATGTCGAGATTATTTGCATGCAAATAATCTCCGGCTTTTAGGTATTTGGGGCCGTCATGCCATGGAACTTCATAGCGAATATCTTCGCTTATTTTGATGAAAGTTTGTAAACTCTTATCTGATTGGAGACGGCTGTAACAATAAACAAGTTGGTAATTATACGGTTTCGATAATTCCTGCTTAATAAAATTCTGCAACTCTTCGTAAGTATACGTTTTCATAATCCTTAGTATTTTATAGTAATATCTTCATAATTCAAAAACGGATGAAGTCTAATGAGTTTGTGTATAAATAGCAAGATTTTTTTTAAGAAAATTCTCTCTCTTTGAGGGATTTATTAAGTTTATGTTTAGAAGCACGGCGCTAATATCTTGTTAGTTTATATGATGAGATGAGGCTTTTTGATGACTAAGCTCAATTTTAATTTGAAAGATGTTTTTGCTCTTACCGTCGTATTATGGTTGTGGAATTTGTTTATGCCATACACGCTCGCAGCGGGCGTTTTGATTTGTCTTTCTTTTATCGGGATGGGATGGAAATACAGTGTGCATCCGACGGCGGTTGATGCTTGTTTTGTGGCGGCGTTTGGGCTTAATCTATGGTATGTCTTGGCTTCGTGGGGAAATGTGCGGCAATACGACTACTTTAACTTTGTGATGCATAGCGACTATTTTTTGCAGCATAATTTCTTTTTATCGGATCCGAAAGGGTATTTCGCCTCTGTTTTTTTTCAGCCACCTTTGTGGGGATTGATAACGGCGGTGGTTACAAAACTTTCTATGGGGTTGGGCGCCACGCAAAGTATGGGGTTTGACAGTGTGCGGTTTATCAGTCTTTTTTGCATAACCGGTGCTGGAATCGTATTTTGGCGCTTGTTAAATATGTTTAAATTTTCAGACGGGCTTAAATTAGGCTTGTTTACGGGGTTCGTTTTTTTCCCTGTACATGGGCTTGTTGCTAATTTGGTGAATAATGATGCGTTGACTTATTTTTTGATGCTCCTGATGATTTATTCGGGCTATAAATGGTATCTTCAAAAAGAGTGGCGGGATTGTTTGCTCTTAGCAGGGGCTCTATTTTGTGCCGGATTGGTTAAATTTTCCGGTTTAATGCTTGTGCCGGCGTTGGCGGTCTTTGGACTTTTTATGTTATTGCAGGCAAAAGATAAATTTGAGCGCAAAATGTGGGCGCAATTTATGACGATTGCTTTAGCCGGTATTTGCGGTTTTGTTTGGGGATGGTTTTTGCTTTATCATGACTTTCCGTTGGTGCCGCCGCCGGTTAATAACAATTTTCAAGATTTAAGCGCTTATTCCATTGGGCAGCGTTTGAGCAGTTGGCAGCATATTTTAGTTCCATTTGCCGATATTCGTCATGGTCTGACAGAGCCTAATGTTTGGTTGGCGTTGGTTAAAACCTCTATCTTTGGCGAATGGGGTTGGCAGGGACTCTTTTGGGCTTGGATTTTATATGGTTTGAGTGGTGTATTTGCACTTATGGCCGTGTTGAGCTTCTTTGGGGTGCTTAAGTATAAAATGGGAGAGGATTGGAGCTTTAATCTATTTATCCTTATTGCGGTCTTTTCGGTTTTGGCGGCGTGGATAAACTTTTGGATTGAATATCCGTATTTTTGCTCCAGCGAATTTCGCTATGTGATGATTTTATTCCCGCTTTCACTCCTCTCTATCGGGAATTATTTGGTACAAAAAAGCCTGCCAAAATATCTCAACTATACTTTGGCAGGGCTCATTGTTGTGTTTATTTTAGCACGATTTATGCTTTATCTAAATACCATTGAACTGTTTTAACAATGCCTGTTTTGAAAGTTTCATCCGGTTTATAACCCAATTCGTTGGTGATTTTGGTTGGGTCTATGGCATAACGTAAATCGTGACCGGCACGGTCTTTTACAAATGTGATTAAGTCCGCATATTTTTTGCCGTCTTGACGTGGACGAAGATCATCTAAAATGGCGCAAATGGTATGTGTTATTTGCATATTGGTCAGCTCGTTATGCCCGCCGACATTATAAGTTTCACCGCTCTTGCCTTGGTGGAAAATCATATCTATGGCTTTGGCGTGGTCTGCAACGTATAACCAATCGCGGATATTTTGCCCATTGCCGTAAATGGGAATCGGCGATAAGTGCAAGCAGTTGCGAATAATGGTCGGAATTAGCTTTTCGCTATGTTGTTTCGGACCATAGTTGTTGGAACAGTTGGAGGTCGTGGTGTTCATCCCAAAAGTGTGATGATAAGCACGGACTAAAAAGTCTGAGCCGGCTTTGCTTGCCGAATAAGGACTGTTTGGCGCGTATGGCGTGGTTTCTTTAAAGTAGCCTTCTGCTCCCAATGTGCCATATACCTCATCGGTTGAGATATGGTGAAAACGACGATTTTCACAGCCTGCTTTGGGCGTAAACGGTGCATCAAACCAATGCGTTCTTGCGGCCTCTAACAGATTAAACGTGCCGACTAAATTTGTGTTGATGAAAGCACGCGGGCCTTTGATGGAATTATCAACATGGCTTTCGGCGGCAAAGTGTATTACGCCGGTAAAGTCATATTTATCAAACAAATCATTGACCAGTTGCTCATCACAAATATCACCCTTAACCAAGGTGTAATTCGGATTGTTTTCTACTTCTTTTAAGTTTTCCAAATTGCCGGCATAGGTCAATTTATCTAAGTTTACAATCTTATAGTCTGGGTGTTTTTCCATAAAATACGGAATAAAGTTGGAGCCGATAAAACCTGCTCCGCCGGTTACTAAAATTGTTGCAGACATTTAACTAATCCTTCTTTCCAATGGGGGATTTCTATCTTAAAACGTGTTTTGATTTTGGCTTTGTTTAATACCGAAAAGTGCGGACGATGTGCCGGTGTCGGATAATCTTTGCTTTCTATCGGGTGTACTTTGCAGTTTAATTTGGATTGTTCCATAATTTCTCTGGCAAAATCATACCATGAGCAGACGCCTTCATCCGTGAAATGGTATATTTCCTTTTCTCCAGATTTGATTTGCGGAAGGGCTTTCACGATGGCTTTTGCTAAATCATAAGCGTTGGTCGGGGTGCCGACTTGGTCAAACACCACATTTAAGCTTTCTCTCTCCGCGCCTAATTTGCGCATGGTTTTTACAAAGTTGCCGCCGTGCGGAGAATATAACCATGCCGTGCGGATGATGATAGCCGTGTCGGCGTTGGCTAATACGTTTAATTCGCCTTCGCGTTTGGTTTTGCCATATACCGATAACGGATGAGTTTCATCTTCTTCGTTATAAGGTTTGCAGTTATTGCCGTCAAAAACGTAATCGGTTGAAATATGAACTATCTTTTTGCCGTATTTCGCAAGATAAAGAGGCGCAAAAGCATTAACTTTGCGGGCGTTATCTTCATCGGCTTCGGCTTTGTCTACGGCTGTGTATGCGGCGCAGTTGATGATATATTCATAATCTTTGTTTTGTAAAAAAGTTTTGACGGCGGCTTCATCCGTTAAATCTAAATCTGCACGGTCAACGTATTCGGCTTTGTCTTGTAACATTGTTTGCAAGGCTGTTCCCAGTTGGCCGTTGGCTCCGGTGACTAAAAACATGGCTCTAAATCCTTTAATAAGGGGTGATTCAAATCTCTTTCCAAGACGTTGGCTTTGTTCATGTCTATTTGCCAATCTATTCCTAAAGCCGGGTCGTTGACACATAGTCCGCCTTCTGCTTCTTTGCAATAGAAATTATCGCATTTATACGCGAAAATAGCTGTATCCGATAAAACGGAAAAACCATGTGCGAATCCTCTGGGAATGAGCAGCTGTTGTTGATTTTCGCCGGATAATTTAACGGCAACGTGTTGCCCATAAGTGGGCGAGTTGCGGCGGATATCTACGGCTACGTCCAATACTTCTCCTGCAATCACCCGAACGAGTTTAGCTTGTGCGTGTTCTCCTTTTTGGAAATGCAGGCCTCTTATTGTGCCATAGCTTGAAAAAGATTGGTTGTCTTGAACAAAGTTATAAAACAGACCGTTTTGTTCAAATTCTTTTTGGTTATAACTTTCAAAGAAATAGCCTCTTGTATCTGTAAATACACGAGGGGTGAGGATGTAGACACCCTCTAATTTGGTTTTAGTAAAGATCATGATTTTCCTCATATACTTTTTGTAAATATGCTTTGTAGGCCACACCGTCTTTTAAGCGGTTAATCAGCTTTTGCATCTGGACGCTGTCTATGAAACCTTGACGATATGCAATCTCTTCTATACAGGCTAATTTTAAGCCTTGGCGCTGTTCGATGATTTGAACAAATTGAGCGGACTCCATTAAACTATCCGGCGTGCCTGCATCTAACCAGGCATTGCCGCGTTTGAGCGGAATAACCGAGAGACGGCCTTCTTTTAGGTATAATTTATTCAAATCCGTAATCTCTAATTCCCCACGCTTGGAAGGTTTAAGCGAGGCGGCTTTTTCGGCAACATCTTTCGGGTAAAAATATAACCCTGTTACGGCATAGTTTGATTTTGGTTTTTTGGGTTTTTCTTCTATGGAAACAACGCGCTTTAATTCATCAAACTCTATGACGCCGAAACGCTCCGGATCGGAGACATGGTAACCAAATACCGTGGCGGTGTTGTCTTCTTCTTGGATGAGCGTACGGTAGGCGTTCATTTGCGATTGGATGTAAAAAATGTTATCACCTAATATCAAACAAACTTTGTCATCTTTGATAAAATCTTTACCCAAAATAAAGGCTTCGGCAATGCCATTGGGGGCATCTTGTACTTTGTATTCTAAATGTAGGCCTAAATCGCTGCCGTCTCCAAATAAGCCCTCTATATTCGGGGTATCTTTGGGGGTGGAGATAATCAGAATATCTTTTATGCCAAAGAGCATCAAAACCGATAGAGGGTAATATATCATCGGTTTATCATATACCGGCAACAGTTGTTTGGATACGCATTGGGTTAACGGGTATAATCTGGTGCCCGAGCCACCGGCTAAAATAATCCCTTTCATTGATTCTTCCTCTGTTGGTTGATGGTTAATGTTTGCATTAGTTTATTGATATTGCTGAAATCGTCAACATCTTTATAGCGATTGTCTATACCTAGAGCATAAATGTACGCTTTTTTATTGGCAAAATCTTTACTTGTTTTTTCAAGCTCAGGATTTTTTTGTAAATAACTCTTGTAGTCTTCGGTTTCTTTTATCTTGTTTCTCAATAAGCCGCTGCGGCGGGAGAACATGTTGTAATAGTAGATTATCAGGTATACCGTCAGCATTTGGATGATGGTGTAAAATACAGAGCTGTATATACTCAAAATTCCTGCAGCCCAGATTAAGCCTAGTAATAAAAATCCTTTAAGCGTGTAGCGCCATATTTTACGTTTTGGATTAACGTTAATGAAAATGGCCATATAGGGGAAGAGCAACAGTGTGAAAGTCGCTAATATGCTGAAACTGTTCCATGGGTTTATTGCCAGCATTGCCCCACCGATGATGCCGCAGAGCAACATGCCGATGCTAAATACCAAATACAAGGCGTTTAATTTTAGTTTGAAAATGTGTATTTGCTTATAGGTGTTATATTTGAGGTATGTATAGGCACGCTTTAGTTTGAGTGTTGATTCCGGTCCATCGTTTAAAACGGTTTCCTGCCCAGGATATAACAAAGTCATTAACTTTTGTTCGGTTTTGGAAAGGCGGCTTAGATTATCACTTTTCTTGATTAAGGTGATTTTGTCATCGCTACTGCGCAAATCTAAAATGTTTTTGGCGCATAGATTTAATATTTCTGCTCCGAGAGATGTCTTATCATAAACATTTAAATTCAACATACGATAAATGGCTGGGGTCTTTTTCAGATAAGCGCGTGTTTTATCTTTGTTGCGGCGAATTTGTTCAAACGAAATGCGGTAAGACAGTAAAATTGCCAGAAGCGCAAACAGCGCAAATAAGTTCGCCCCATAATCATGAATGAACCATTGATATTTCTTGGAGAAATCCGGCGGAAGTAAAGTGCCTTTTTCCATTGTTAAAAAGAGATGAATATCTTCTCCGACGCCCAAAGCATTGGTGTCAGCAAAGCCCAGTGCATTGGGGGCTAGGGTTGTGATGGTAACACGCTCACGGTCTAATCCTTGCTTAGTGCTGGCGATGGCGTTTTGGGCGATGAAACTCTTGTTTTCCGGCAAATATACGATTGCATTTGCGGAACCGACAACGTTCTTTAATGTTTTGGCAGTGATGTCCCAATACAGTTCATCAAAATTGTCATAGTACCAAACGGCACGGTCTATGATATATTTGAAACGATAGGTGTAAATTCCTGTTGGCAAATTGAGCGGTTCTTTGGGCTCGATATGCAGGTAATTACCGATTTCGGTTATCTTGTAAGGGGTTTCTTCTCCGTTGATTGTAACGGATTTTAAGGTTATATCCGTACGGCGTTTGTCGCCATTGCGTGAATAGTTGTATTTGGGCAAAATACGGAAAAAGCCATAAGGAAAGCTTTCGTTATTGGATATAAAGGTAAACTCTTCGGTTACTTGCAATAATCCGGTCGGCTCAATGCGGATAGTGGTCAAAACATATGGAAAATGCTCATCGGCCGGGGCTAAAATTTCACGCTCATCTGATAATTTGACAGTTACATACGGAAAATCCGGCACAAATGGTTTGGCTTCTTTGGTTTGATCTTTGAGGCGGTAGAATGTTCCTTGCAACTCCACGTCTTGGTTGACAGTGTCAGTGATGTCGCCTGCTTGGCGCATACTGTCACGATATATTTTTTCATAGGCAGATAACGTTTCTTCTTCTTTTTTGTTGCGGTCTATAATGCTGGTAGAAGAAGGCGTGGCGATTTCTTCCGGCGGTATGTCTGCTTCTTGTCCGGTGGTGAGCCTTTTTTGAAAGAATTTGCGCAAGGTATCCGGATTGGTTAAATCGGGAAGGTCTTCATATAGCTTTTTTAATTCGTCTAAACGCTTGTTGGGGTCTACATAAAGTGTGTTGGCAGGAGTGGCTGCGCTTATTACGCCGGCATGAACGGCGGAGGTGTTGATTATAACTAATAATGCCAGAAAATACTTAAAAAAGCTCTTCATATCTTTTCTTTCAAGTTGCGGTCAGTTTTGATTTGTGGTATCAGCATAAATATGTTTTAGTATAATGACAAGTAGTTAATTTTTTGAAAAGGGGATAACTCTTGGATTTGAATTTTCGGACTTTTAGGTTAGGGGATTTTGATGATGAATAATGAAAATATACGTCAAGGTGATGAAAAAGCGGCTGCCATTATTTTGGGTGCCGGTAAGGGAACGCGCATGAAGTCCGATTTGCCCAAGGTGATGATGCCGGTGCATGGAAAGGCGATGGTTAAACACATTATTGATACTTTATCCGAGATGGGAATTCAAAAGATTGTTACGGTTATTTCGGCGGATGGGGATTTGGTTAAAAAAGAAGTTTCTCCTTATCCGACCGTTGTGCAAGAACAACAACTGGGCACAGGGCACGCGGTTAATTGTGCCAAATCCGAATTAGATGGATTTAAGGGGCCGGTTTTGGTTGTGTTTGGCGACACGCCCTTGATTACGGCAAAAACTTTTCAGAAAACCATTGATAAAATAAAAGAGGGTTTTGCCGTGGTTGTTTTGGGCTTTAAACCGCAAGATCCGGCTCGCTACGGGCGTTTGGTGATGGATGGTGATGAGCTCACCGAAATTGTGGAATTTAAAGATGCAACGGATGCACAAAAAATGATAAATTTCTGTAATTCCGGCTGTATGGGGTTTGATGGGCGATATTTATTTGACATTTTAAGCCGAATCGGTAGTGAAAATGCCGCGCACGAATATTATCTTACTGATGCGGTTAAAATTGCCAGACAGATGGGGCTGAAATGTACGGCTATTGTCGGTAATTCCAAGGAAATCGCCAGTGCTAATACGCGTGAGGAATTGGCGCAGTTGGAGGAATTTTATAAGGATAGGGAAAATTGGTAGAAAAAATCAAAGAATATTGGTTTGGTGCGTTGCTGTTTGTCTTTTCGGCGGTGTTTTTGGTTTTTGTCGGGATTGTGGCGGCGGCACCCCATGATGATTTGAAAATGCGCGGCTTTGCGCCTTGTACCTATCAGATGGTTTATGACGTTAATCTTTATTCAACGCAAAGTGATGTCGGCGGTGTGTTGGGAGCTATTGCCGGCAGCTATGTGTGTTATGCTTCGGTGATGGGGGAGGGTGTGAAACTTTGGCTTAACGGTAAGCAATCAACGCCGTGGGCTAATTATTTCTTTAAGCCGGAGACGTTTAGAGTTCCAGAAGAAATGAGCGAGCCGTTTTCGGAGGATTTGCTTAAGGCTAATCGTTTGGATGATGAGGATGAGGAGCAGGATATTTTCGGAAATTATCAAAAAAATCAAACAAGGGAGATAGGTAATGAGTGATAAAAAAATGCCCGATTGGGATTTGTCTGAATATTATAAAGGGACAGATGATAAAAAAATTGATGAAGATATTAAAAAATATGCTCAGATGGCGGTTGACTTTGCAGCCAAATATAAAGGAAAGGTGGCAGAGCTTGATGCAAAAAGTTTTGTGCAGGCTTTGAAAGAAATGGAAGATATGAGCCGTCTTGGTTCCAGATTGGACGGATTTGCTTATTTGAATTCTACAACAAGATTGATGGATGCTAAGGCATCGGCTTTGTATCAGAAAGTTGTTGAAGCGTTGAGTGATGCCGGCAGCAAATTACTGTTTTTTGGGTTGGAATATAACAAAATGAATGAAGAAGCCATCCGCAAACTGGAAGAAGATAAAGAAGTTCAGACGTATGCGCCGTATTTGAAAAGAGTGCGCAAATTTAAGCCGTATGAATTGTCAGAAGATGTGGAAAAAACATTGCTTGAAAAAGATGTTACTTCCGGTTCGGCATGGGTTAGATTTTATGAAGAATCTATGGCGCGCTTATCTTATGAAGTGGATGGTAAAAAGTATAACGATGCACAAGTTAGTCGGTTGTATTTGAGCCCGGATGCGAAACTCCGTGAAAAAACCGGTAAAGAGGTCAACAGAGTTTCTAAGGAAAACAGTTTCAATGTCTGCTATATCTACAATATGATTATGAAAGATAAGGCGGTGGAAGATAAAAAACGCGGCTTTAAGTTGCCGATGTCTGCCAGAAACCTTTCTGAAGAAGTAAGCGATGAAACCGTTAATGCTTTGGCACAAACCGTGCGGGATAATTATAAAAACATTGCATGGCGTTTTTATAAGTTAAAAGCTAAACTTTTGGGTGTTGATAAAATCCAGTATTGGGATAGAAATGCACCGCTGCCGATTGAAGATGATAAATCGTATTCTTGGGATGAAGCCGTGCAAACGGTGCTTAAAGCCTATAACGAATTTTCTCCAAAACTTTATCAAATTGCCAAGGAGTTTTTTGAAAATCCGTGGATTGATGTGGCGCCTAAAGATGGTAAGCGGAGCGGGGCGTTTTGCTCAGGGCCGCTTGTAGAAGAACATCCGTTTTTGATGCTTAATTTTGTGGGGAAGCGCAATGATGTATTGACGCTTGCTCATGAATTGGGACACGGTTGTCATCACCAATTAAGACGTCAAAACGGTGTGCTTAACGAAACAACACGTATGACTACCGAAGAAGTGGCTTCGGTGTTTGGAGAAATGTTGGTTTTCCAATCTATGCTTAATAATGCGAAGACGGATGATGAGAAAATTGCTCTTTTAGCGATGAAGGTTAATGACATGATTAACACGGCTATTCGTCAGATTGCATTTCACTTTTTTGAAACGCGTGCCCATGAAGAACGGCAGAAGGGCGAACTTTCTTCTGAACGCTTAAATCAGATTTGGTTGGAGGAAATGAAGGAAAGTTTGGGACCGTGGGTAGTTGTTGATGAAAATTCAGCTTATTTGTGGGAACAAATCGGTCATTTCTTCTTCTTGCCGTTTTATGTGTATGCTTATTCATTTGCCGATTGTGTGGTTAATTCGCTCTATTGGGTTAAACTTCAGAATAAAGTTGAAAATTTTGAAGATAAATATCTGGAATTGCTCTCTAAAACGGCTATCGGCAACTATAAAGATATTTTTGCGCCGTTTAATCTTAATCCGGAAAGTCATGACTTTTGGCAGGGCGGGTTGAACCTTATCAGCTATTATCTGGATCAGATGGAAGAGTTGGTGAATAAAAGAGCGTAAAAACTTTTAAGCTCAAACGAATAGCTCTCGGCTAGTCAAGGTCGGGAGCTTTTTTTATGATTAAGAGAGAGATAAAAATAAAGCCAAGCTATAACACTTGGCTTTATTCGTTTGTGTTTCATCCGTACACTTTTTAGAACTTGTACTTGACGCCTAAGTCAAAGAGCTGCGGGTCGTTCTTTTGGATGAGGTAGTTGTACTTCGCATATAAGGAGATGTCTTTATATTCGTAGTCAATGGCTGCCTCAAGAACGGCGCGGTCTCTTTGGTA
>CASFQO010000010.1 GCA_949297145.1 uncultured Alphaproteobacteria bacterium | reverse complement strand
TAAACTCCGCCCCCATGAGTGTGAACGGTGTATCCGCCACGTAGTACAATCCGCCCAAAACCAAAGTCTCTTTGGAAACCAGTTTCATTTTCATTTGCTCCTTTTTATTAATTATATGCAATTATAACGTATATATTATAAATATTTATTTTATTATTTTTTGTAAGCGTGGTTACAACTTTCGTTTTTATTTTTGCCTGTTTTTTTCATTGACGGGAAGAGGGGGCTTGGTTGTCGCAGGTTCTTCGTTCGTTGTTTGCAGGCATTTCCCCTCGGCGCAATGTTCAAGAGCCGTAATTTCTTGCACCTCAGGCAATTTGTTTATTGTTGACAGGTGGAAAAAAAGTATAAACCAGAGCAGAATTTTACCGGATTTTATCGGAAGAATGCTGATTGCGGCCATGGCCAGAATAAGCAAATAAAACTCGTGTTCAATATTTATGATTTGAGTATCGATGTTTGTAAAAAGACTATATCCGTAGTGGCTTAAACACAGCATGACGCATAATCCCCACACGCTCCACCAAATTATTTTGTATCTATTCATTGATCCCTCTCTGAATGGTTTCTGAATTTTGAAAATATGCCTGATCAACCGACGGAATAAGGTGCAGCCAATAGGGAATCAGCAAAAATGCGCATATCCACAACAGCATTTCTATCTTTTGCAGAAAGGGATGTTTGTTTTTAAGCAGCAGTAAAAAACCCATCACTCCCAAAAAAGCAAAAATTTTGTTTATGGATCTTTCTGCAATTTGCAGACTTATGTCATAATCTTGCAGCGGTAGAACCCATATACCGAAACCGCATGAATGGAGCATGTTTCCCAGACTATAAAATACGATAAAAAGCACTGCGATTTTATCTAAAAAACGTAGAATACGGTTCATGATGCGTTCCTGTATGTTTTTTCTTTAACGGTGGCTGAAGTTGTTTTGATACCCATGTTTTCCTCTTCTGATACTAGGAGGTATTCAGAATACTAAATGCCTCTTCCAAAATAATTGGTTATTTGTGCTTCCTATTCGAGGGGGATACATTTCATTTCCCTCGCTTGGTGATCATTTGTCATCATTGTTCCCCATAGTATGGAAAAACAGATAAATATAATTTCTAATACAATGTAAATGGCTATTTTTATTGTTTTTGTCCGTTTTATAAATAATTTTGAAATATCAGAGTATGCACATTTTGCCGATCAAATATTTCCCGATGAAATATAAGAGACAGCAGGATGCAAAGTAGATTTTGGGGTATTTCAGGAGCGGGCAGGTCATATTTTCATCTAAAGTGCTGTTGTCCTTTGTGCTTTCTTTTTGCTCATTCAGTTCTTTTTGCTGTTCGTTTGCCATCTCACAGTCTCTTTTTGATAGTTTACCCGGAACAATCATCATGAAGAGGAGAACGGCGACATAGGCGCCGGCCAGGTAGGGTGTGGAGCGCGGGGCGCAGTCTTTGACATCCATATTGAGGGGCGGGGTGAGAGCCGCTGTAATAAAAAAGGCGGAAACAATTAAAATAATCAGAGTGCCTTTAATCTGTAT
>CASFQO010000009.1 GCA_949297145.1 uncultured Alphaproteobacteria bacterium | reverse complement strand
TGGTGCGAATGAAGAAGTAATTAAAAATTATGTAAAGTATCAAGGACAAAGGGATTTAGGTCAACTCCATTTGGAGTTGTAAAGAAAGGCACCTTAATGGTGCCTTTCCAAGAACCCCGGGTTTACCCGGGGATATCTATCAGAAATAAAGAGAGACTATGCTTTCTTTCCGTTAAGACGCAAATAAGCCTTTTCTCTGCCGATAAGCGGCAACAAAGTTTTTAATTCCGGTCCATTTGCCTGAGCGGTGAGAGCCATACGAATAGGGTGGAATAAATCCTTACCTTTTCTGCCGGTTGCTTCTTTAAGTTTATTCATCCAATTATTGAAAGTGGCATCATCAAAATCGCCATCCGGAAGCATTTGAGCAGCTTGAGCCGTAAAGTCAGCATCTTCCATAATCGGTTCAATCTCTTTGTTGCAAATATTATCCCACAACAAAACATCTTTGGCAACTTCAAGGTTTCCTTTAACATCGTTCCAGAAAGTTTCGCTCACACCAAAATTATCTTTAAGTGCGCTATAAGGCATATTATGAACGAGTTTAGTATTAAATTTCTTCAACTCTTCTTCATCAAATTTCGGCTGAGCGTGTCCGATTTTGCTAAAATCAAGAGTTTGCGCCAAATCATCTAAAGAATAAAACGGTTCAATCGCTTCAGAAGTGCCGAGCTTTGCCAAGAATGAGCAAATTGCCATAGCTTCAATGCCGTCTTCACGCAATTCACGCACACCAAGACTGCCGAGTCGTTTAGAAAGTTTCCCCTCTTTACCGGTCAAAAGCGGTAAGTGTGCAAATGTCGGAACAGTTCCGCCGATAGCCTTAAACATCTGAATTTGTGCCGCTGTATTGGTAACGTGATCTTCACCTCTTACAATGTGAGTGATTTTGAAATCCACATCGTCAATAACAGAAGGCAAGTGATACAAATAGCTACCGTCTTCACGAATGATAATCGGGTCAGAAAGTTTGCTTGCTTCATAGCGGCAAGTTCCTCTAACAACGTCATCCCAAACAATTTCCTCATCAACTAGCTTAAAGCGATAGTGAGGCTTACGCCCTTCCGCCTGAAAGCGAGCAATATCCGCTTCTGTATAAGACAAAGCCTGTCTGTCATAAATCGGCGGCAATCCTCTGGAGAGCAATCTCTTGCGCTTAAATTCCAACTCTTCCGGCGTGTCATAACAAGCATAAATTCGCCCTTCTTGCTTTAATTTTTCAACAACTTCATCATAGCGTGCAAAACGAGCGGATTGTCTGGCTTCTTCATCCCAAGAGATTCCCAACCAAGTCAGCGCATCTCTGATACCGTCTTCATATTCTTTTTTAGAGCGAAGTTTATCTGTATCATCAATTCTCAACAACAATTTACCGCCCATCTTCTTTGTCCAAAGATAGTTAAACAAGGCGGTTCTGGTATTACCGATATGCATCCAGCCGGTAGGACTTGGTGCAAATCTGACTTTAATATTTGACATTTGTTATTCCTCAATAAAAAATCAATTGGGCAAATAATACCGCGAAATTTTATAATTTCAATCTTAAAATCAAGAAAGCGTATATGAAAAATAATTTTTTACTTGCAATTAGTGCAGATTGCATATAAATAAAGCGGTGATGAATTTTAATTTTTAGGAGAAACAATATGCCTTCAGTTGTAAATGGCGATTTGTGCATCAAATGCGGAACATGCGCAGGTGTATGCCCGGTAGAAGCTTTTCACGTTTGTGATGAACAATATGTCGTAGATCCGGATACTTGCATTGATTGCGGTGTTTGCATTTCTGAATGCCCGCAAAGTGCAATCACATCTGATGATGAAGCAGAAGAAAAATGGGTAAAAGTAAATGCTGAAAAAGCAAAGAGCTGCCCAAGCGCTTAATCTGCAAAACAGATAAGATAAAAAAGGGCTTAAGAGGGGTAAAACCTTTTTAAGCCTTTTGTTTTAGGAAGAAGAACGATGTCTGATTTTACCAATGATTATTTACTGGATAAACAAGTAAAAATTTTTCAACCTCAAGATGGCTATCGCGCCTCAACGGATGCCGTGTTTTTATCATCATTGGTAGATGAACGAAAAATAAAGTCGGGAGCTAAAATTCTAGACGTCGGCTCGGGAACAGGGGCTATATCATTGTGCCTGGCCTCAAGAATGAAAAACAAAAATGTAAAGATTAAGGGGCTTGATATCCAGAAAGAACTGGTAGACCTCTCTAATCAAAGCGCCAAGGCAAACGATTTTCAAAACATTCTATCATACGAAAATTTTGATATACGAGAAGATAGAAAAGAAGAGCTAAATACCTATGATATTGTAATCACAAATCCGCCCTATAGCGATCATGATATGCCCTCGCCGAATGAAAGTAAAAAATTAGCTCATAATCATCAAAACTTTGATTTAACAGGATGGTTGATTTTTTGCATAAAAATGTTAAAATCAAAAGGAGAGTTGTATCTGATAAACAGAGCCGAGGCAATTAATGAAATATTGTCCGCTTTGCATAATCGTGCCGGAGATATACGGATTTTGCCGCTATATTCCAAACATGAACAAGATGCTAAACGGGTAGCGATAATTGCCAAGAGAGGAGCAAGAGGCGTAACAAAAATTTTGCCGCCTTTTTATGTGCATAACCAAGACGGTTCTTATACTAACAAGGCTCAAAGGATTTTACGGTTGGGCAAGAATTTTTTTGATGAGGGTGAATGATTAAAATAAAAGATTATGAGATTACCATAAACGAGGAAAAGAGCCCTTTATCCTGTTATAATCGCCTACATGAATATAAAATAGGCGCAAAAGAGATAACACCGGAATTTTGTAAAGATATACTGTCTGCAACAGATAATCCCAAAGTAACACGAGAAATTATTGAATTAATCAAACAAAAAACGGATAAAAATTTAGTGGAATATGCTAAATATCGTCCACTTTTGATTGGCAGTATCTTAAACCGCAAAGAACAGAAATCTGTTTTAGAAAAAATGCGAGATTTAATAGACGTCGTCAACGAAAAAAACAGTAGGTTAAACGCAGAAGATTATTTATTGACAAGTCTGGTGTACGCTGGATTAGAAATCACTTTACCAACGTATCTACAAAATCAGGATATAGATAAAAGGGATATTAAAAAGATTGAGAGCTATCTGCTGAAGCAAAAAGTTTATCAAGAACAAACGAAGATACTGCAAGAGGCTCAAAAGAAAGCCACAGAAGGTAAAATTTTTAATCTAAAGCAAACAAATAATACTGAAAGAGGATATTTAGGTCATCAAAATTTAGAAGATTATTCAAAGCTGGAAATTAATGATATAAAAATTCTAACCATAGACAATTGCCAAAATATCCCTCAGGCCAATAATATCGAGAGCTCAAAACTAGAATTACTAAATATAGAGCAAACAGACCTAAACGGCTTGGTGCTAAGATTACCGGATACTATAACCGATATTTCATTCGAAGGGGTAGAGCATTTTTCTAAGGATATAGATTTTAGTAATTTGCAGAAGTTATGGCGCGTATTGATAGAGCAATCCGATTTGAGTGATACGGAAAATATGTTTTTTCCGCAAGGCGCGGAAATGGGATTATTTTATGTAGATGGAAAAACACAATTACCGCAAAATTTTGATTTATCACCGTTTGCTAATATAGTCTTGTTAGAACTAAATAAGGATAATATAGAAAAGATAAAAACATTTTCGGAAAAGGTTCAAACATTAAGCATTCGCAACTATCATGCGCAACAAAAAGTGCTAGATTTAAGCAGTATAAAAAAGTGTGAAAAAATAGAATTTCAGAACTCATGGTTGAGTAGGTTGGAAACGATAAAATTTCCTCAAAATGTCCAAGAAATCAATTTTAAAGATTGTAAAACCATGCCGGAGCAATTGCAACTGAATATAGAAGGCTTAAAACGCGTAGCACTAAGTGGAGAAACAGGTAGAAATGCTCCGTTATATGAGTTAATTTTGCCCCAAGATAAGGATAATATAGAGTTAAAAATAGATGATTTAAACACAAAAACCAAGATATACTACGGAGCTAAGCCACTATCTCCGATACAAAAGATGATGAGTAAGATAAAGAATAACTTTTCACGATAAGAAAGCGATATAAAAAAAAGTGCTTTGACAATATATCAAAGCACTTTAAAAATAGGTAATCACTCACCAAGGCTAACACTTAAATCTCCACTGAGAAATCCCATATTGTCTGCGGCATTTTCAATGGCTTCGGCCTGACGAATTTTAATCCGCTCATTGCTTTCAATCCGTTTAAGCTCATTATAGCGAGCATCACGTCTTTCTTCCAGACGTTCAGCCTCAGGCGTATATCCTTGAGCATCTCGCTTAGCTGCTGCAGATATCATACTATCAACTGCTATCGTCATCGGCATGGATTTAAGGCGCTGACCGGCAAAAGAAAAATCTTTCGGCGGAGTAACCATGATATAAAGGGATTTTAATTTTTCTCCCGTCATCTCATAACGCTTTCTAACTTCTTGCGTTATTTTCGAGGGATTATTAATGACCTCGTCGAAAGGTAGTTCGTCAATGACTTCTTGGGTCAATGCTTTTAGTGTCGTCACATAGGTGGATTCAGTCTCAAATAAATTAAGATCTAATCTCCCCTTAGTGTTTACGGTTAACTCAACGAAGTCCTTATAAACAACAGTTCTATCGTCGACCTGTTCTACACCCCATCTGAAAATGTACGCCATGACAGTAATAAAAAAGCCAAGAGTCAGAACGCATGATAGCGGTTCTTGCAAAGAAGATAAAAATTTTTTCATAATGTAAAAAAATTTAGTTAAACAATAAATATATAAATAATTAATTTGTAAGATAAAATTAGCACGTATTTTTTTTGTCAATATTTTTTTCTAAAAAATGAAAATTAAAACGCTATTTTTTAGAAAAAATGTATAGAAATCTCCTAATTTATTAGAAAATAAATCAGCAAAAAAACTATCGGTCTACTCTTGTTAATTAGTAAGGCGTGATGTTGTTTAAAGATTTTACCGTGTTATTCTATACGAAATTAGAGTTTAATGAAAACATAAAAAAATCCCCTATCTGAAGATAGGGGATCTCTTGAATGGAATAATTAAGCATTTAATATTGCATATATTTCGTCAATTGAGCGAGCTTTTCTCAACTTTTCGCAACTTCCCTCTGTTTTCAAAATACGAGAAAGCGCTGCTAAGGCTGTCAAGTGATCAGCACCGCTGTTTTCTGGACTAATGAGCAAGAAAACCAAATCAACAGGCTTTCCGTCCAAAGAATCAAAATCAACAGGTTCTTCTAGTCTTGCAAACATACCGCAAACTTTATCTAAGCCTTCAATTCTGGCATGCGGAAAAGCAACACCTTCACCATAACCTGTGGAACCAAGATTCTCACGTTCCCAAACAGCGTCAAAAACAGCACGTTCATCCAAACCGGAAAGTGCGGCGACACGTTCAGACAAAATCTGAACAAGCTCACGCTTATTTGCTGCTTGAAGATTATCAAGCACAGCATCTTTAGAAATTATGTCTGCAATATTCATTAGCTTATTCCTCAAAAATTAGTTATCAGCTTTCGGTTCAACCCAACCGATATTACCGTCTTTACGACGATATACCATACTAATATGGTTATTAGCGCTGTTTCTGAACATTTGAGCACATTCATTGCTCAAATCCATCAACATAACAGCTTCACTAACGGTACATACAGGAATATTTGCATCAGTTTCAGCAATAGTCAATGGAGCATTTTCATTAACATCAACTTCTTCATCTTGCTCAACCAACGGGAGAACAGCAGAGTAAGCTAATTCAGCCAAACCGATTTTGCTCTTATGACCGCTCAATTTTGTTTTATGGCGGCGCAAACGAGTCGCAATGTGTTCATTAGCATTATCAAAAGCAGAATAAGGATCTGCAGCAGAACCAGAACCCTTCAAAACAATATTTTTTGCAGGATGAACTGTAATTTCTGCACCAAAATCTTCGCCTTCTTTAGAAAAAGCAACAGAGCAGCTGATAGGAGCGCTGAAATATTTAGAAACAGAAGCCTCAACACCTGCTTCAACGTGTTTCCGCAATTTATCGCTAATATCAACTTGTTTTCCTGACAATGTAACTTTCATAACATTTCCCTTCAATCATTTATTATTTTTCTAAACAAATCATATCCCGATTTACAACAAAAAGTCAATAAAAAAGGCCTATTTTATATTGAAAAATTATCACCGAGATAGACTTTTCTCACTTCCTCGCTGGCAACAATTTCACTAGGCGTACCTTCCATCAAAACAGAACCTCCGTGTAATATATAAGCTCTGTCAATAATATCCAATGTCTCACGAACATTATGGTCTGTAATAAGCACCCCTAAGCCGCGATTCTTGAGTTGAGAAACTAATTCACGAATTTCCCCGACAGCAATCGGGTCAATACCAGCCAGCGGCTCGTCCAAAAGGATATAATTAGGTTGCCCGGCGAGTGCACGAGCAATTTCAAGACGACGACGCTCACCACCGGACAAAGCAATAGACGGAGATTTTCTTAAATGTGCAATAGAAAATTCATTTAAGAGATCTTCCAACATAACCTCTCTCTTTTCTTTATCATCAACCACAATTTCTAAAACTGCCTTGATGTTATCCTCAACGCTTAAGTTACGAAAGATTGAGGCTTCTTGCGGCAAATACCCAATCCCCATACGTGCACGCTTATACATAGGAAGATACGTAATATCCTGTCCATCAATATGTACATCACCATAATCCGGTGTAATCAATCCCGTAACACAGTAAAAGCAAGTTGTTTTACCCGCACCGTTCGGCCCCAACAAGCCAACAGCTTCACCTCTTTTGACATTTAAGGAAACATTACGCAAAACGCTTCTGTTTTTATATCTTTTTCCGATATTAAAAACTTCAAGAATAGAATTTTGTGTATCAGCATATTTAGTCATACTACTTATCCTTTTTCTCTTTTAAGGTGCTTTCAATCAACTTACCGGAAATTCTTCCGCCATTTTTCGCAATCAACCGGCTTTTAGAGGTTGTAAAATCAGAAATAGCCTTGTCTCCTCTGACAATATTTCCTTTTTTAGTAATAACAACATTTCCTTCAAGCTCGGCAATATTCTTTTTCACAAAGTACACGCCACTTGTTGCCGTTGCCGTATTATCTTCTTGTGTAACTTTAACATCATCATAAAATCTGAATTCATCTTTGTTCTGGAAATAAATAGCCTTAGGCGCTGTGATGACATTAGTTCCTTTATCGATTTTCACATTTTTTTCCAAAGTGAAAGTCTTTTTATTTAAATCATAGATGCCGTTTTCGGCAATAGCCGTGTAACCGTTTTTATCCTTAACTTTAACATTCTTTTGCAAAGTGAACAATTTCTTAGTGCTGTCATAGATACCAAAGTCGGCCGTTGCGGTATATCCATTCGTATCGACAATTTTGACATTATCAAAGAGCTTAACTAACCCCGTAGACGCCTGATACTCGCCTCTATCAGCAAAAGCTTTTTTACCATCAGAATAGATTTCAGTATGTCCGTTGCTATATGCTTTATCAATATCAAAACTTTTCGTATCCTTAAAGAAAGCTGTAACTGTATCTCCTTTAAGAATATCTTTTCCTTTTTTGATAGTTGCCTGAGTGGAAATAAATTTACTATCGTTGAGGAAAAGGGTGGCTTTCTCTGGAGATTTTAACTCAAAATTCTGACTCTTAATAACAACGTTTTTAATAAGATTGCCGATTCCTTTCTTTTTATCAAAAGTAAATTTATCCGCTTCAAAAGAACCTCTCTCACCTTGACCGATAATCTTTTCATTGCCGTAACCGTATTCTTTATCGAAATTATAAGAAGCACTATTGGTATGCGCTTCCATTTCCTTATTATAATTGGCCACAACCTTCTTTTTAAGGTCTAAAACTTGCTTATTTTGATTGTAAGTACCGGTTTCGGCAGAAAGAGTGATGATCTTTCCTTTATCTAAAGTTTTAGCATCCGGATTAACCAAATTATACAACTTTTTCCCGGGTTCAATTTCTTCAACTACATCGGCGCGGAGGGTGCTGAGTTGATTATCTCTTTCCGTAATTTCAAATACCGTATTTTTCATACGGAATTTTTCAAAATAAATTTTTTCCTCATCGGCAAGAGAAATTGTCGTATCACTATTGGTATCAAAATCAAATAAAGCGATACCTAAACCAAGCAATAAAGCGGTCAGACAAGGAAGAAAAAGCTTTAAGAAACGAACAACTTTAGTTCGTCTACTGATAAAGACTTTCTCTTCCTCATCAAGAAGATTCTTCTCTCCGCTAAAAAAGCTGTCTATTTTTTGAGTCTCAAACACTCTTAAGCAACTCCGGCTTTCAAACAATCATGAATATGGATAACCCCAACAGGCTTTTTATCTTGAACGACAAAGAGGTTTGTAATACCGCGTCCGGTGTTATTCATCATATTAACGGCATCAACAATCAATGCATCCGGGCTGATAACCTTCGGGTTCTTTGTCATAACTTTTGAAACTTTTTCGGTAATCAAATTCGGAGACATCCAACGTCTTAAGTCACCATCGGTAATAATACCGGTCAAGTTACCTTCGTTATCTGTAATACCAACGCAACCCAACATCTTTTCGCTCATAACCAGCAAGGCTTCTTGCATATCAGCATCTTCTTTAAGCAGAGGCATTTCATCACCTTTGTGCATAACATCAGAAACTTTGCAGAGAATTGCTCCCAATTTTCCACCAGGATGGCGTTGACGGAAATCTGTAGCAGAAAAACCGCGACGCTCCATCAAATCAACCGCCAAAACATCGCCTAAGACCATTGTAGCGGTGGTAGAAGAAGTCGGTGCTAACCCCAAAGGACAAGCCTCACCGTTATCAGGTAATTTCAAAACGAGAGATGAATTTTTACCCAATGCACTTTGCGGATTTCTTGTAATGGCAATCAACGGAATATTATGACGCTTTGCATAAACAAGGATATCAGACAATTCTTTAGATTCGCCGCTATAAGAAATAGCGATGATAACATCATCATCGGAAATCATTCCCAAATCACCGTGGCTGGCCTCTGCCGGATGAACAAAAAAGGAAACAGTACCTGTAGAAGCAAAAGTTGCAGCCATTTTACGCGCAACGTGACCGGATTTTCCCATACCTGTAACAATAACGCGTCCTTTTGTGTTTTGCAACAAATCCAAAGCAACGGACAGATTACTGTCTAGGCTGTTTTTCAAAATCTGGAGTGTTTCAATTTCACGGTCAATAGTTTCAACAGCGTGTTTTAAATCATCATATTGAAGACTGTCGTTTGCTGTTTGTAGATTAGTCATAATTTACTCCCCTAAAAAATATCGATGGACGAATATTGTCATAAAAAATACAATTGTGCAAGCCTTATTTCCGAATATACCTCATTAAGAACGCCAAAGATAGACTTACACTTTTTGCTCAAAAGCCCCGCGTTCATTTTGTTGCCAATAATGCAATTCTCCGTTAAGCGCTTTGATTTCCTTCCAATATACTCTTGCCTGATTAAGAGCATTTTCATCGTTTCCATCAAAAATATTTAAGATACGTTCATATTGTGAAAGAACATCCAAACCGGGGGTTGCACCGTCGGTAAGAATAAGCAGTTGAGCTTGATTTTCATTTTCTTCGCTGGCAGAAATAAAAATGGGTTGATTTTCAACAAAGCCATCCTTTTTTGACCCATGTGGCAAAAAAGAATCTTCCGCATACGTCCATAACAAAGAATTTATAAATTCAACACGTTCCTCATTGCCCAGTAATATTTTGATGCGTTTACCTGTAGCATATGCTTTTTCGCAAAGCTTAGGTAAAACGTGCTCCAGAGGAGCTTTTTGCAAATGATAAAAATCAACTCTAATCATTTTCTTTTGCCAATTCTATAGTGGAATAAAAGGTGTTATCAATACCCTGAATGAGAAGCGAGAGCGGACGATAGTCGCTAAAAACGGCATATCGGATATTATCCAATAAATTGTCTGCGGAATAAATTTCGGCCCGATCTGCCTCTAAAATAATATCACCAACGCTAATTCCTTTACCCCGAAGAGGAGAATCAGAATCAATCTTGACAATCGTTAACCCCCGAGGTTCAGCCTCTCTGACGGCAATTTTTAATTCTGATATATAAACGACATCCTCTCCCAAACCTTCACGAGAATACTTGCGATTCTCGCTTAAGGCTTTATTGGTGACATCTTTAAGTTCTTGTTCAGGCATTTCTTGAATGCGTATCACATTGCGGATTTCTTCTCCATAACTCAACGTTTTCAAACGTAATGCTTGCCCTGGTTCCATGGTTTCTGTAAAATGCAAAAAATCAGAAATATTTGTCGCTGGTCTGTCATTATACTCAGTAATGATATCGCCAACGCGCAAACCTTCTTTATAAGCCGAAGATTCTTCGTTAATTTCCGTAATCACAAAGCCTGACTTATCTGTGTACTTATCAATTCCGTGAGCAACAGTCATCCCAAGCCAACCGCGCCGAACTTTTCCGTTAGAAATAATTTGCGAAGAAATCCAGTTAGCGATATTGGAGGGGAGAGAAAAGCCCACTCCGCTGGCGCCACGCATTGTGAAAATTGCTGCATTAATGCCAATAACTTCTCCCTGCAAATTAAACATCGGACCACCAGAATTTCCACGGTTAATCGCGGCATCCGTTTGTAAATATTGCTGCTCACCTAATCCGATAGAGCGAGATTTTGCAGATATAATACCGGCAGAAACGCTAACCCCTAAACCATAAGGGTTCCCGAAAGCTAAGATTTTATCGCCGATTCGTGCTTTATCGGCATCTCCGAACACCACAGACTTAAACACCAAAGGATGTTCTTTGTCTGTGGTGGCATTACTTATTTTTAGCACTGCCAAGTCACTTGGCGCGTCTACGCCGACAATGGTTGCGTCAAAAGATTTATCATCATTTGTAACAACTGTAATTTTTTTAGCTCCTTCAATAACGTGTTGATTTGTTAAAATATAACCGTCATTGCGGATAAAAAAACCGGAGCCGAGCGCTTCTCTTCCTTGCAATGCAGGATCCACCATAACATTATCAATACCGCCTTCTTTGGTATCAATAACTTTTTTTTCTGTTGAGATGTTCACAACAGACGGCATCAATTCATCAACAAGATCAGCATATGAATCAAGAGCAAACGCCTGAACAGAAAAACACATACAACAAGCAAAAAAGAAAGAAAAGCGCATACTAAGCCTCTTATTTCAAAGATTGTCCAAAATAGTTAAAGAATTCGCCTTCGGGAGCTAAAACTAAAGAAGTTTCCCCATCAAAGGAGTTGCGATAGGCCTCTAAAGAACGATAAAAGGCATAAAATTCGGGGTCAACACTTGTAGCTTTGTTCCAAATTTCCGTTGCTTCTTTATCGCCTTCACCCTTGATACGTTGTGCTTCTTTTTCGGCCGTAGCCACAGTGATAGTAGCCTCTTTATCTGCGGTGGCACGAATTTCTTGTGCGGTCTTCTCTCCGTCGGCACGATATCCTTTGGCTTCGCGGATACGCTCGGTTTTCATACGGTCATTAATAGCTTGAGAAACTTGAATCGGCAAATCAGCACGACGAATACGCACGTCAATAACATCAACTCCGATTTGGCTGGCATCAGCTTTAACAGCATCACTGATTTGTTTCATAATTTCCGTTCTTTTTTCAGACAGAAGCTCTTTAAGAGTAAACGTTGCTAAGACATTTCTGGCTGAAGAGTTAACGATTTCTTGCAAACGATTCTGTGCCTGATATTCGTTTCTAACCGTTTTATAGAAAGTCAGCGGTTCAACGATTCTGTAGCGCGAAAAGGTATCAACATCCAAACGCTTTTTATCTTTCAAGACAACTTCTTGTGCCGGAGGTTCAAGGTTAAGAAGTCTCTTGTCATAAAAAATAACATTTTGAATAAAAGGCATTTTGATTTTTAGCCCGGGTTCTTGCACTAATCTGACCGGATCACCAAATTGCAGGACAATGGCTTGCTCCGGCTGTTGCACGATATAAAGAGATTGTGATGCCAAAAATACCAATAAAACGGCACCAATGATAATAGCATGTAAATTCTTTTTCATCTTTAACTCCATTACTTAAGCGGTAAAATAGGCATCATATTAGAACTCTTTTGCCCTGGTTCCATAATGACTTTCTTAGACTTTTTAAGAACATCTTCCATCGTTTCTAAATAAAGCCGTTTTGATGTAACAATTTTCCCGGTTTTATAAGCATTGTAAATAGAAGTAAATCTTTGTGCTTCACCTTCCGCCTTGCTGATAACAGCCTCACGATAAGCTTCTGCTTCTTGCTTTCTTTTAATGGCTTCCCCTTCGGCTTTAGGCAAAACCTCATTAGCATAAGCTTCTGCTTCGTTTTTAAAACGTTCTGCATCGGTTTTAGCTCTTTGCACTTCATTAAAAGCGTCAACTACTTGCTTTGGAGGATCAGCTTTTTGGAGCTTGACACGAACGATATTTACACCTGTTTTGAAATTATCCAATAAGGTCTGTAATTCCTTTTTGGTGTCATTTTCAATTTTGTTTCTGTCGCCGGTGATAACATCTTCCATTTTAGATTGTCCGATAATTTCTCTTAAGACAGATTGTGCGGCAACTTTAACAGTTGAATCAGGGGTTCTCGTTTTGAATAAATAATCCTTTGCATCTTTAATATTCCAAACGACCGTAAGGTTGATGTCAACAATATTTTCATCACCGGTCAACATGTGGCTTTCTGTAAGCGCATTGGTAGAAGCCTCACGAAATGAATTTTCGTTAACCCCTAAATTGATGCTTCGTTCTTTGGTGATATCAACGATAAAAACTTTTTCAAAAGGATAGGGGAGATGATAATGTAAGCCGGCATCAGTTGTTTCCACATATTTACCCAATCTCAAAACAATACCTTGTTCGCTGGGTTGAACTTGATAAAAGCCGGAAATAAGCCATAAAAAGAGAATAATTCCGATAATAAGTTTATAAATACCATCAAAATTATCTTTGTTATTCTGCATCTTTGTAATTTTTGCCGTAAAATCAACAACTCTCGGCTTGGAGGTGCTGCTTTCGGTAGAATCCCATGGATTAACATCCAAAGCGGTTAATTTATCTGTCATCAATCAAAACCTCTAAAAAATATCGTAAAAAACACTTTTTCACTAGAAAAATAATATAAAGCTTGTATAAAAACAACATTGAAAAAATAATATCCACATTAGGAAAGCCAATGTCAGAAAGAGAAAATGAACCATTAGAGTTAGATAACATATCCTTGGTAAAAAAATATTTTCATCCAGAAAATGTCGTGATTAAAGAGTTAGGAAATCGTTTAATCGTGACTGTCCATGAGCCAGAAAATAATAAGGCTGCAGAAAATTTGAAAAGGGACTTGGAACAAATTAACCCAGGAAAAAAGGTGAGTATTGTCTTTGTGCAAAATCATCAAGATGGTGCTGTGCAAGATGATAAATGGCAAATTAAGGGTGTAAAACATATTATCGCCGTTGCATCAGGTAAGGGTGGTGTTGGCAAATCAACGACGGCGGTAAATTTAGCATTGGCGCTCTCAAACCTAAATCTGAATGTTGCCATATTTGATGCAGATATCTATGGGCCATCCATACCGATGATGTTAGGATATAACAAGATGCCGCCAAGTTCATATGATGGGGTGACCTTTCAGCCGTTTAAAGAATGCGGCATTGAATCCATGTCAATCGGAAGTATGATTGCGGATGATACGGCTTTAATATGGCGCGGCGCAAAAGCGTGCGGAGCTATTGAACAACTTCTGACACAAACATCTTGGGGAAATATTGACGTAATGGTGATTGATATGCCTCCGGGAACCGGAGATATACAGATAACGATGTCTCAAAAAATCAATTTTTCAGGCGCAATAATCGTTTCAACGCCACAAGATATTGCGTTAATTGATGCGATAAAAGGAATAAATCTTTTTAACAAAATTGGTGTGCCTGTTTTAGGAATTATAGAAAATATGAGCTATTACATTTGTGAAAAATGCGGACATCGCGCAGATATTTTCGGACATGCCGGAGCAGAAAAAACTGCCAAAAGATTGAATGTTGATTTTTTAGGGGAGATTCCGCTGCACTACGATATACGAGCCAATTCAGATGCCGGAACGCCGATTGTGCAAAGCGAACCGGATAGCCCATATGCTAAAGCTTATGAAAAGATAGCCGAAAAAATTGCCGCAAAGCTAGAGCTGAAATAGACCATTTTTAAAATAGAAAGTTATTTATTAACCTTAAAAAACTCTTTGCGATTTTTTCTTCCCATACTCCACAAATTTCCCCAACCGTTGATAGGTTGAATGGTATAAAGTGTTGGAAATCTAAAATCTCTGCTAAAAAAGAGAGAGGTTGTTTTGGTGTAATTGTTCATGGGGCAAAAACCATAAAAATCAACTTGTAACAAATCTGCTTGTTTAAGATAATGCACGGCATCAACATACTCTTTACTGGTGTTAATGCGGTCGCTGTCATCTAAAATGATGAGCCCACCGTCATTGAGGGCTTCAACAGCCGTTCGTGCGCAGTCTGCACGCCTTTTTCCGTCAACAATGATAATGTCATATTTTTTATTATCTTCAAATATGGCATTAAAGTATCCATCACCTTCATCGCGCCACCGAATATCAAGGTTGTCGCGAACAAACTCATGTTTCCATTTGTCAAACCAAGTAAGGTTATCCTCAATACTTGTAACTTTTTTGGCACGACCGGCCCAAAACAAAGACGAGTTTCCGCAACCAAACTCAAAGACTTCTTTGTCGGAAACATCAAATTGAGAAAGATACTCAATAGCCGGATAAGTATACCAAGGAATAGGGTTACCGTCCCTATCAATACAAACTTTTTCATCAATGGTACGCTCTATGGCAAATTCTTTTTGCCACATTTCAATGAATTTTGTAAATTTCTCACTATACATGATAACTCAAACCTGAAAAATAAGGCGCGCTGAAAAGGAGCGCGCCAATAGAAACAAAATTAAAGAGATTAGATTTTCTTTCCCGGTTTAACATAAGCAATAGCTGCATGCTCCTCGCAATAGGTCTGACCGGTTTTAACGCGTTTACCGCAAAAACAAAAATCATCATCGCGAGGATCGCCAATCGGCCATCTGCAAGTGTGATTATCTAATTTAACCAAAGGAATATTGGTCTCTTCGGTATAAGAATTATCTTTAACCGAGAATTCTTTATCATTATTTTTTGAAGAGCTGGTTTCTGTAGATTTGGCCACGGATTTCTGATTCTTATCAGCCTCTTGCGCTGGAGCAGATTTAGGGGCTGCTTTTACAGCCTTAGTTTCAGTTTTTGGAGCTGTAGATTTTTTAATTGGAGAAGGTCTGGCTGTTAAGCATAAACGATGAACTTTACCGATAATAGAGTTTTTTGTAACGTTCAAGGCCTTAGCTATTTGTCCGGTTGTCATACCTTTGTCCCACATTCTTTTTAATTCTTCAACGGCTTCATCGGTCCAAATCATATTTTTTTCTCCATAACATTATTTGCCCATTTGCGCGGAATCATAATCTATTTGTATTTAAAATGCAAGTATAACGTTTTTTTAAATTCTTTTTGAATAGAATAGGTTAGAAAAGTAAAAAGGAATTGTGAAAATGAAAAAACTATTACTAATCGTCTTGGCTCTTCTTTCAACAGCCCAAAATGTTTCTGCTAAATTATCTGATTATGATAAATATTTTCGTGTAGATATGCAAATGGAGATACCCGATATAAATGAGTATATCAAGAAGCTCGATTCTAAATATAAATTATATGATAAAGGATACGATTCGCGCTTAAAAATGGGAAACCAGTTTAAAAAAGAATTTAGCCAGACAATTAGATTTTATGGTATGAGCGAGGGACGCTTAAAAAATAGTTATGAAGATGAGTTAATGGAAGTAATCGGGTGGCTCCCCAAAGAGTCGTACCAATATATAGGCCCAATGCTGCACCAAATCCCCGGAATGTCTGAAAAAATATTAAATATGCCGGGAATTAAAGAAACCAAAAATAAATTTCCCGAAGATGTGGCAGAACGGATGAAAGGTGTGGAAAATCTTGAGTTTATGTCGCCAGCGCTATATTTCTTGCTAATGCCGGAAATATGGGGAGAAAAGAAACCGGAAGATTTAGATCGCCCCAAACAAAAAAGAGTAAGAAAGCCGAAGGTTGATATCGAGTTGCCGGATTATTTGCGAGAAAAAGCAGATTTGCCCAGCAAAACAGCAGAGATGCTGCCGGCATCAGCTGTCAAAAAAACAAAACCGGCTTCTGTTATGAGTGGTAAGTTAAGAACGCTGTCACCCACATTGACGTCGCCTCTGACGACAAAAGATGTGGCCGCTTTCACAAATACCATAGATGCTATTATGGAATTTGGGATGAAAGATAATATGCGTAATTTTTCAAGGCTGATAATCGGTGAAACTTTGCTGGATATCTGGGAACAAGAACATGGTACATCGTTAATGCAAAATTCCCTGAAAGACATAGTTAATCCGTGCCAACGCTTGGTTTTGAAAACCAGATTTGCTGGGCTATATAATGATTTTGCCTCTATTGTCATAAAAGAAGGATTTAGTCCGGAGGAATGGGCATATACCTGCGATAAAACCGTTAAGGCCTTCCGCGTATTGGATGCAAACCAATCCATAGCTTATGCCGTTCGATATCATCGCCGCGGATATTATGATCAATACATCAATCAGCTACCTAAAAAATGGAGAGATGAAATGTATGCAACAGAAGCCGCTATCGTCAAAATGTATACGGTATTAAAGGGAGATGTAGAGGCAACGCGCCCATATTATGGGGAACTTTCTAAAAAATTCCTCAAAATCAAAGGCATGATGTTGACAGCCCCGATATTTTACTAAAGTTTTTCAAAAAAAATAGTTGCATTTCATAACGGTCTTGTGTATAAAGTCACACAAAGCGTAAAAACTAATTTTAAGGATGGATTAAAATGGCACGTGTAACAGTTGAGGACTGTGTAGAAAAAATTCCAAATCGCTATGAGTTGTTGTTGGTTGCAGCACAACGCGCAAAAGATATTGAAGCAGGCGCTCCGATTAAAGTAGACAGAGATAATGATAAAAACTCTGTGGTAGCTCTTCGTGAAATTGCAGAAGGAAAAGCAGATATTGAAGATTTGCAAAAATCATTGGTAATGGGCTTGCAAAAACATGTTGAAGTTGAAGAGCCAGAAGAAGAAGAATTGGAAATCCTTGCAGCAGAGAAAGAATTATCCGGATTGGATACTCAATTTGACGGAGACGCTGTTTTGGATGCCGCTTTGGCTGATAATATGCAAATTCAAGATTCCGATGGTGAACCTCTGGATGTAGATGGTGATGATATCTCTTTAGATGATGCTGATTCTGATTTGGATGATGATTTACTTGATGATAAAGATGATTTCTCCGATGATATGGATAATTTAGACGATTAATTCGTTTAAGAAATTTTAAGAAAAGAAGAAGCAAGATAATGCAAACTTATCTTGCTTTTTTTTATGAACGCGCTATAATCAACAAACGGGGGTAAAAAAAGAGGTCGCATGTTAAGACAGTATGAATTAGTAGATATAGTAAAGTCGTATGATCCGAATGCAGATGAGGATGCACTGAATAGAGCGTACGTTTTCGCAATGAAAAAGCACGGAGCCCAGATGAGAACATCTGGAGACCCGTATTATTCACACCCGATAGAAGTAGCCGGTATTTTAACGAAATTCCGCCTAGACTGTAATTCTATTATAGCTGGGCTTTTGCACGATACTGTAGAAGATACGGATACAACGTTAGAAGAAATAAAAGAATTATTTGGCCCACAAGTGGCTGCAATTGTAGATGGCGTTACCAAATTAGCAATCATAGAACAAAAATCAGGTTCCAGCAAACAAGCAGAAAATTTCCGTAAATTACTATTGGCTATGTCAGAAGACATCCGAGTTTTACTTATCAAGTTAGCGGACCGTTTGCATAATATTCGGACGCTACATTTTTGTCCGGAAGAAAAAAGAAAAAGAATAGCCAAAGAAACGCTTGATATATATGCGCCGCTGGCTGAACGTATCGGTATGCAAGAGATAAAAACGGAATTAGAAGAAATAGCTTTTGCAGAATTACATAAAGAAGCTCACGATTCTATTGTAGCGCGTTTAAATTTCTTAAGAGAGCAAGGGAGCAATCTTGTTCCAAAGATTATAAGCCAATTAGAAAAGGATATGGAAGAAAACGGCATAAAGGCGACGGTAACAGGGCGCGAGAAATCTCCGTATTCTATTTGGCGCAAGATGCAATTAAAAAATGCATCGTTTGAACAATTGTCAGATATTATGGCCTTTCGTATATGCGTGGATGATATTGCATCATGCTATCAGGCTTTAGGGGTTATTCACAGTAAATATCATATGGTACCGCGCCGTTTTAAAGATTATATATCAACACCAAAACCAAACGGCTACCAGTCAATACATACCGGAGTTATTGGGCCGGAAAATACCCGAATTGAGATTCAGATTCGTACACACGAAATGCACGAAATCAATGAAAAAGGCGTGGCCGCACATTGGGCCTATAAACAAGGGCAAAAGGTTGAAGGTAAAAGTTTCCGCTGGATACGAGAATTATTGGAGATTTTGGAACAAGCTCAAAATCCAGATGAGTTCTTGGAAAATACCAAATTGGAAATGTATAATGACCAAGTATTTTGCTTTACACCAAAAGGAGATTTAATCGGTCTGCCGTATGGCTCAACACCGGTAGATTTTGCCTATGCGGTTCACTCAAGCGTGGGTGATAGATGTGTCGGGGCAAAAATTAACGGTGAAATTAAACCATTAAGAAGCGTATTGCAAAATGGCGACCAAGTAGAGGTTTTAACCTCCAAAGCACAACACCCATCCACAGAATGGGAACGCTTTGTCGTTACCGGAAAAGCAAAAGCAGCGATTCGCAGATATGTTCGTGCATGTAAGCGCGAACAATTTTTGTCTCTCGGAAAAGATATTCTGGAAAAACTGTTTAAACAAGAGAATTTAGAATTTAACGAAAAAGCGATTTATGCCACTTTGCCGCATTTTGAATGCGAGAGTATGGAAGATTTGTATGCCAAAGTGGGTGAAGGCTTGGTAACCGGCTGGGATGTGTTAAGAACGGTATATCCGGCCTACAAACAATCTAAAATTACCCAGGTCGTTAATTCTATCAAATTATCAACAAAAGCAAAAAAGAAGAAAAATAACGCGCTTAAAATAGAAGGTTTGATTACGGGGATGGCTGTACATTTTGCCGGATGCTGTCACCCGATACCAGGCGATAGAATTGTGGGTATTGTTACAACAGGAAAAGGTGTTGCAGTACACTCTCTGTCATGTAAGGCGTTAGAAAAATATGCGGATGAACCGGAAAGGTGGTTGGATATTTCATGGGGTGAAGATGCCCAAACCGAAAATCACACCGCCAGAATAAAAGTTATGATAAGTAACGAACCGGGTACATTAGGTGAGTTATCAAATCTGATAGCCAGACAAAATGCCAACATAGCCAACTTGAATATTGTGTATAGAACGATTAGCTATTTTGAGATACTGATTGATGTGGATGTTAAAAATACCGATCATTTGAACGATATTATAGCCGCATTAAAAGCATCAAAAGTAGTAAGTTTCGTTTCAAGAGTATAGGAGAGGCAATGTCCCGAGAGAAAAAAGAGGGACTTGGACTGCATAACTTATATCAGAAAATTATAAAAAAACTAACTTCAATCAAAGGAACACCGGAAGCCATAGCCAAAGGCTTTGCAACCGGTGTCGCTATGTCTTTTACACCATTTGTCGGCTTCCATTTATTGCTTTGCTTATGCGTCAGTAAAGTTACCAAACAAAACAGTATATCAAGTGCATTGGGAACAATTGCCGGCAATCCGTGGACGTTTCCGTTTATATGGTACGCTGTGTTGCATGTAGGACTAATGATATTAGGGCACGACGCACCGGAACAGGATATTGACTTTAAGAGCTTATTTAAGGAGCTTTTCCATTGTGTGATAAATCTTGACTTTAGTCTGTTTTGGGTGGATATTTGGCCAGTATTCTATCCCATGTTGATAGGTTGCATTCCGTTGTATGTGATAATATGGCAAATAGTCTATCACGCCATAAAACATGTGCTGTTAAAGAAAACAACAAATAAAAGAGGGTAAAATAAATGATAAAGGGGATCGGCTGCGATATTGTTCAAGTATCTCGTTTTTCCAAAGGGGAAATATTTTTATTAAAGTTCATAAAAAAATATTTTACCCAAAGAGAAATAAAAGAACTGGAGCAAAGAAACGTTTATGGAGATGAAAAAGGGCTGACCCTAGCCGTTGCCACCAGATTTTCAGCCAAAGAAGCGGTGTCAAAAGCATTGGGAAGCGGTTTTCGCGGTGGAATAACATTAAAGGATGTAGAGATAGTGCACGATTCTCTGGGATGTCCTCAGGTTAATTTATATGGGAAAGCTCTGGCGCGCGCATATTATGTATCTCAAAATCAGGATATAAAAATTCATTTAACAATTTCAAATGAAAGAGAATACGTTAATGCCGTTGCGGTATTAGAAAGTTTTTAATAAAAAGAATTGTAAAGAGCACAAAAAAATCGGGTAAATATAAACCCGATTTTTAATTTTATAAACGTCCGAATTAACCTTGACGAGCTTTATATTTAGGTTCTCTTTTGTTAATAACATAAAGACGACCTTTACGACGAACCAACTTACAACCTCTAACACGGTCTTTCTTAGACTTTAAAGAGCTATATATTTTCATTTTTCTTATTCCTTACACAAAAGTTTGAGCGAAACATACGATAAATGTTTTAATTTGTCAAATAATTTTTTCACTTGAATTAGATTTATTTGCCATTATAATAGCGAAAGTTAAGAAAATAGGCAAAGAGAGAAGATGAAATTTACAACCATTATATGCTTGGGAATGTGTATATTTTCGCTTCCGGCATATTCATCAAGTTATCTGGAAGATGTCAGAAATCTGGGGTATGTATCCGGAGAGGGGTTGGCTTGCGGAGCAGAGCGCTATCCGTCGTATGAGTTAATTGCGCGCGCCTATTTGGTTAGTAAAGCCAGAAGTGACCAAGAACAAGCCGATGGAATGTATGAATATAACAAAGCTAAGGCAACCGCCTATATGGAAAAAAGAGGCGATGGCTATTGGGGATGCGAAGAAGTAAATCGGCGGTTTAATAACCAAAAGATATTTAAATCCACGCTGTATAAAAACGGTACCATCAAATTACCGGATGGAAAAATATTAAAGCCTCGAAAAGAATATGATGTAACCCTGGTATACAATCGTCAGGAAGATGAACGAAGTAAATTGAATGCCTATTATGACAAAGTCATGGCAAAAAAACGCCAACGCGCGATGAAAGAAGGTATATACCAAAAAATCAAGCAAGAAGAAATGAAACTACGTCAGTACTAAAAGCACAATCTAAGATGAAAAGGAAAAATCAATGGCCTCTTATCAATACATTTATGTTATGCAAAATTTGAGTAAAGTATTCCCCGGCGGAAAAGAATTATTCAAAAATATCAGTTTATCATTTTTCCCCGGAGCAAAAATCGGCGTATTGGGTGTTAACGGTGCCGGTAAATCTACATTGTTAAAAATTATGGCCGGAGTAGATAAAGAATTTAACGGAGAGGCCTGGGCTGCAGACGGTGTAAAAGTAGGCTATTTGGAGCAGGAACCAAAATTGGATCCATCCAAAAATGTTATGGAAAATGTTATGGATGGGTTAGGGGATACGGTAGCCTTGTTAAAGCGGTTTGAAGAAGTATCCATGAAATTTGCCGAACCTATGACTGATGATGAAATGAATGCTTTGATAGAAGAGCAGGCCGCTCTGCAAGAAAAAATAGATGCTGCAAACGGTTGGGATATAGAAAGAACCGTTCAAATCGCCATGGATGCACTTCGTTGCCCGCCGGCAGATGCCGATGTAACAAAATTATCGGGCGGAGAAAAAAGACGCGTGGCACTATGCCGCTTATTACTGTCAAAGCCCGATATGCTGCTTTTAGATGAACCGACAAACCACCTAGACGCAGAGTCTGTTGCATGGTTGGAACACCATTTACGTGATTATAAAGGAACCGTGGTTATGGTAACCCACGACAGATATTTCTTAGATAACGTAACCGGTTGGATTCTGGAATTAGACCGCGGACAAGGTATTCCGTATGAAGGTAACTATACATCTTGGCTTGAACAAAAGCAAAAGCGTATAGAGCAAGAGGCTCGAGAAGAAAGTGCACGCCAAAAGACTTTGGCAAATGAATTGGAATGGATTAGAAAAAATCCAAAAGCAAGACAAGCGAAATCAAAAGCTCGTATCAATGCTTATGAAGAGTTATTGGCAGAAACATCTAAAGAGCAAATTACCCAAGCATATATCAATATTCCGATGAGTGAAAGATTGGGAGATATGGTGATAGAGGCCAAAAACATCTCTAAAGCATATGGCGATAGAGTATTGATAGACAACTTATCTTTCAAAATTCCGAAGGGCGCAATTGTTGGTATCATCGGGCCTAACGGAGCCGGAAAAACCACACTGTTTAGAATGATAACCGGACAAGAAAAACCGGATTCCGGAGAAATTATTATTGGTGAAACCGTAGATTTAGGCTATGTAGACCAAAGCCGTGATGAGCTTGACCCGAATAAAACTATTTGGGAAGAAATTTCGGACGGATTAGATATTATAGAACTAGGGAAAAAGCAAATGCCTTCTCGTGCATATGTTGGCCAATTTAATTTTAAGGGAACTGATCAACAAAAGAAAATAGGACAGTTATCCGGTGGTGAAAGAAACCGTGTTCATTTGGCAAAAATGCTGAAAAAAGGCGCAAATGTTATTCTACTGGATGAACCGACAAATGATCTGGATGTGGATACCTTGCGTTCGCTGGAAGAAGGGATTATGAACTATCCGGGATGCGTGTTGGTAACATCACACGACAGATGGTTTTTAGACCGCTTGGCAACGCATATTTTAGCCTATGAAGATGATGGCCATGTAGAGTGGTTTGAAGGAAATTTTGAAGATTACGAAAAGGATAAGATCCGCCGCTTAGGTGAAGATGCATGCAATCCACATCGTATCAGATATAAAAAATTGGAACGATAGAAATAAGAAAACCGGTAACTATACCGGTTTTTTTAGGCGTGTTTTAGAAATTATAAAATAAATTCCGCAAGGTTTATTCCTTTATCGTGGTTAATCTTAAAAATCCATCCATCAAAAAGCAGACTGTTCTCTTTGATTTGTTGCAGTGAGGCTTTATTGATAAGTCCTTCGCGATTAAGCTTAACCGTAATCCAGTACGCTCGATTTTGAGTATAGAGGTCAATCTGATAAATAATTCCGTTAAATAAAGTAATATCAAAATGATTGACTTTGGAAAAAGCCGCTAAATCACTCTGCGAAATTTGTTGAATTTCATCTGCCGTTAAGTACCAGAAATTATCCAGCAATTTTTGCAAATGCGTATATTCGGTTGAGGTTTGGACATCCTTGAAATTTTCATTTTCAAAGCGACGATACACTTCAAAATTATCTGCCTTAATGCGCTTCACATGATTGATATTAAAGGTAAATAAGGGCATCTGCACCCAGTCCATAACATTGGATGATAAATCAAAATTACCGGCAAGCTGATAGATGAAACCGTCGCTATTGCGCAAAGCATAATAATATTTATTTCCCTCCTTGAGGGGCGCAATTGATGCCTCATCCACAATTTTCCCACTGGCGTCAGTACTAATAATTTTGAGAGCATTTTGAAAGAGAGCTTCTTCTTTTGAATGAAAATTATCCGTCCGATAAATTACCGTATTGCGAATTAGTGCAACCAGAGCATTGATTTTAGAGAAAGCTGCGTAATAATTGTTAGCCTCTTTAATTCTCCAAAAATTATCTTTCTTTTCAATATGAATAGATTTTTGATTGGGAAAAACAAGAGCAATTTGTTCAATATCAGCCCGGTTTCTGGTCAAATCAAAAAAATAGTTACCTCTTGAAAGCAGATGCACCCGCGTACTGTTGAGATAAACCCCATAAATCAAAAAAGGCACAGCAAATAAAAGTAAAATCAGAGCAATTTTAATATGTTTACGCAGCATCAACGATTCTCCTGATGTTTTTTAAACGGATTCTCTTAAGAACAACATTCAAAAGGATAAATAAGCAAAGCAATAAGAGCGATACCCCAAACGTCATCATAACCGTGAAAATCATAACAGCAGATTGGTAATATTGAACAATTTCAGCTTTGAGGCGGTATAATTGATTTTGGTTTTCATCGATTTTTTGCTCAATAGAGCTGATATCACCAATGTTTTGAATAGACGCAAATCCGCGTTTCTTTAAGCTATTATAGAATGCCTCTTTGCGCGAGGTATAAAGCTGAATATTTTCTTCTAACTGTTTGATTTGTGCAGCATAATACTGATTGATATAATCAAGAATGGCGTTTCCGATACTGGAGGTATTAAGAGCATAATGATTATAAGTAAGTGAGCTTTCAATATTTGCACCTGCCGCAAAATCAAACAAGCGCAACAAGAAGAGCATATTATCAGAGGTGGGTACAATTTGATAAAAATCCATCCCTTTAGATTCGTCAGAAACAAAAAGATAATCTTTTAATAAATCCGTATCATAGAAAAAGAAAACTTTTCCTTCTTTAATGGAAGCAGGTTCTATATGCTGCCCGCTTATAGCAAGATTAAGATAATTAGAAGTATATTCTCCCTGAGATAAAGCGCCGGAGATTTGTTCTGCCGTTTTTAAGATAGGTGTCGTTTGATAAGTCTTTCCTTCTTTAAGATTAAGGCGTCCGGCCTCATTAACAATGACAGAACGGATGTCTTTTTGAAGAGAAGGCTCAGTAACAGAAGAAGGGAAAATAGCCGGATTGTCCGGATTATTTTCATCAGTAATAATTTCAGAAGGGACGATAGAAAGGCCAAAATTTTGCAAAAAGTTAATCAGAGGCTCCCCACTTTGTTCTGAGATTTGTTTGGGCTCACCAAAAATAATCAAACTTCCGCCATTAAGAACATATTGTTCCATAGCGAGCATTGCTTCCATAGAAAGCCCTTGAGGATTAATAACAACAACAAATTTGTATTCTTCAGGAATAAAGAAAGGGAATAGATCAACATATTTTACTTGATAAAATTCTTGCAAAATTCCCTTAAAGGCGTGCATCTCATCTAAGTCTGCATCTTTTGCTACAACCACAACTTTGGGTTTAGGCAGATTGAAGATTTTGAGAGCTCGCATCAAGTCAGCTTCCAATAAATTTTGCCGAAGATTACTGAAGGCATTGATAAAATAACTTCCGCCTTCATTACTGGATAATTCAGCCGCCATAAAAATTTTCTGCTCAAATTTATCTGTTTCAAAAGGAATGTGATTGTCATGAATTAAACGCTGCTCGAGTTGACTAAAAGGTTCCACCCAAACAATTTCGGAGCGAACTGCACCTTGAGAATATTTTTCTATCAAATGTAAAATTTTTTCAACAAAACTCGCATATACGGCGTAACCGGAATTGGCATTTTGCCGTTGATTTTTAGATTCGTATAATGTGATATCAATACGTTTATCCAAGCCTTGTAAAAAGTCTTTATCCTCATTCTGCAAAGTGAATTTCTTTTCGTCAGTGATATCATATGATTGTTGAAAAATAAAGCTAGTGCTCAAAACGCCGCAACAAAATAAGATAAAGCTCAATAAAATAAAACTGCTAAAATAAAATCTGTCAGAACGAGAATGTGTCCGCCGAAATTCCAAAGTAACAACATTCAACCAGAGGCATAAAACAGTCCCGAGCAAAAAATAGATAAGATTAGACCATGATAGAATACCACTGAGAAAAGCATTATAGTTCGTTTCAAAATTCAAACTGGCAAGAGGTACCGAAAAGCAAGAATTAAACTCAAATTGAGTCAAAACAAAGAGTATAAAGATAGTGTAGATATAGCTAAGGATATTGTTTTTGCAGAGTGTTGAAATTAAACACCCGATAGCGGTGAAAAAAGCACCGCATAATATCAAACCCAAGTAACCGGAATAAGTTAATCCAAAATCTAAAACCGATAAGTGTAACGAAGCCCAAAATAAAAAAAGCGAGGATAGAACCAATAAAACAAAAAATCCGAAAGCAACACAATATTTAGCCAGAACAAGTTTTGTAAAACTGATAGGCTGCGTTAAAAGCAACTCAAGCGTTCCGCTCTTATTTTCTTCCGCCCATAAACGCATTGTGATAGCAGGGATTATAAAAGAGAGCATAATAGGCTGCAATGCAAAAAAAGCATTCATAATCTCAGATTCGCGCAAAAAATAATCCCCGATATAAAAGGTCGAAAACATAGAGAGGATATAGTAGGCGGCAAAAATAATATAAGCATTAACACTACAGAAAAGTGTTTGAAATTCCTTTGAAAATTGCACTAAAAACTGTTTCATTTTTTATCCTTCTCTGTGGATGTTAATATACTAAATGCCTCACTGAGACTGCCGGATTGCGAAATCTTTTTAAAATTTTTCATAGGCATATTACAAATAAGCTTTCCATGAGCCAACATAACCACGCGATTGGCAACACTAGCGTCTTCTAAAACGTGCGTAGAAACAAGAACTAAATTTTCTTTAGCATACGTTTTCATAAAATCCCGGATATGCAATTTTTGGTTAGGGTCTAAACCATCAGTCGGCTCGTCAAGGATAAGAATTTTAGGGGCATGCAATATGGCCGAAGCAATTTCCACTCTTTTTTTGTATCCCTTAGAGAGTGTTTCAATTTTATCAGATAAAACATCCACAATTTGCATTTGCTTGGCTGCTTGTAAAATGGCCGAATTAAAATCTTGAATATTCCAGAGACCTGCAATCCATTTTAAAAGATCAAAAACTAACATATCTCCATATAAAGAAGAAATTTCAGGAACATAACCAATATATTTTAATGCGCTGATTCTGTCTGTTTCAATATCGTGATTGAAAATCGTCACCATACCGGAAGTCGCTTTGAGATACCCACAAATAATACGCATCAGGGTAGATTTTCCTGCTCCGTTTTCTCCAATCAAAGCCACAACTTCACCAGTTTTTAGGTCTAAAGAAATATCGTTAAGTGCAACTTTTTTATCAAAAATTTGGGAGATATTCTGTATTTTAATCATAGGCATCCCTTAAAAACAAAATTAATTAATTAAATAGGTAGCAAAAAATGTTTAAAAATTTCACAATTTCATGACAAATAATAAAACTTAATGGTGACAAAAAATTATTTATGGGATATAAGAGAGTAAATTTTCAATCTAAAGGGAGAGTAATGGTGGAAGAAAAATATACCAAAGAAGAAATGAAGACGATTCGCAATGGCGTCATCGCCCTAATAGTAATTTTGATTGGTGTTTTTATAACCATTTCGCATAATGCTTCCATCAAAGGTCACGGTGATGGAAATACCTACAATATATACGCCAGTTTTGGGCGAACGGATGGCTTAAATGTAGGGGATGTTGTGAGGTTATCAGGCGTAAATATCGGCCGAGTAACCGCAGCGGAATTAGATAAAAATTTTCGTACCAAATTAACATTAGAGATAGATGATAAATATAAGATTCCGGATGACAGCAGCGCCTCAATCATTAGTTTTGGTTTAATCGGCGGCAAATATGTAGAAATAGATGTCGGCGGTTCTGAAGATTATCTGCAACCAGATAGTACAATTGGTTTCACGCAAGATGCAATGGTGCTGGAAGAACTCTTAGATAGAATAATTTCATTAGGAAAGAGCAAAAGAGCAAAACAGGTTTCAGAAAATACACAAGTAAAAGGAGATGGAAATGAATAAAAAACCCGTAGAAACAATCATGGGATTAGTAGTGTTAGCTGTAGCTGCCCTATTTATGGTTTTTGCATACCAAGTATCAGATTTACAAGTTGTGAAAGGGTATGAAATCAATGCCAGATTCTTAAAAGTTGGCGGTCTTAATACGGGAGCCGATGTCCGCATTAATGGCATTAAGGTAGGAACAGTTTTATCACAATCCATCAATCCGGAAGATTATATGGTAGATGTAAAGATGAGCTTAAGCCCAGAGATATCTTTGCCGGAAGATAGTGAAATAACCATTGCCGGTGATGGGCTGATGGGAGATAAATTTATTAAAATAGAACCAGGACAATCTCCAAATAAGTTAACGCCGGGAAGTACCGCCACAAACACTAAAGATGCGAAATCTTTGGAAGATATGGTTGGTGAAATTATCTTTATGGTAACGGGAGATGATAATGAGAAATAAAACTTTAGCATATTCTATCTTGGCAGGCTTGAGCATAGCAAGCACGGCTGATGCCACAGAAATTTCAACCAATGCAGCACTAATGCAAGCGATGGATAAAGTAACGGGGCGCGTTAATAAGATAACGGTTCCGGTTAATTCAAAAGTTACATTTGGTGATTTCTCGTTAGTTTTAAGGTCTTGCAAAAAGCGTCCTGCCGAAGAAGCGCCAGAAAATTTTGCATTTATAGATGTAACCGATAAAAGTTTCGGAACAGATGAATACAACATTTTCAGAGGGTGGATCGTATCATCAACCCCAGGGTTAAATGCTATTGAACACCCTATATATGATGTTTGGCTGCTGGAGTGCATAGATACAGATGTTGATGCATCAAAATTGTTGAGTGAAGAGGAATTAAAAGAAAGAGATAACCTGCCAACAAAAGAGGCCATTCAAGGCAAAGCAACTCCAGAGATTAAAGAAAATACATCGGTAGAGGAACCTAAAAAAGAAGAAAAAGTTATTCATATTCAAGAATTTATGCAACAAGATAGAGATATAGAAAAAGACATCCGTAAAACACCGGCTTATATCTCTGAACCGTCAGCATCCTATGTGAGCGATATAGAAGAAGGGGCAGAACCTCAAAATCTATTGCAATTCACTAAAATGCAAGAGGCTCCGGCAAGCTCTCAAAAAATAGAGAACAATACCGAGAAAAATGAAGAGACAACCTCAAGCAAGAGTGATGATGATATTTCAGATGAAATAGATGCGGAACTCAAATATCTGAATCAATAAAAAATTAAAATCCCCAAGTATAAATGAAGCACGTGAGGATTGAATAAATAATGGCAAAGGCAAGCAAAATGTTTGCCTTTTTTTGTTGTTGGAAAAATGAAATTTTTTGCAAAGTGTACGCCGGAATAATAGTATCAGGCAGCATAAGCAAAGCAAAAAGTCGAAAATCACTGGAGCAAGCATAAGGATAATCCATAGCGTATTTGAATCCGTATCCCCATAAAGTTAAATATAAGATTATAAAGAAGATGAGAAAGGGCGAGACTGGTATTTGCTTACGACACATTTTATAAAGAAGAAAAAGAACGGAGCATAAAACAAAAAGTTTGAGTAATAGATTAAAAAGATAAAGCCCAAATGCCGGATAAAAAAGTATAGGGCTACGCAAAGACATATCCCACTCACCAAAAAGTTCAGTCTTGATAAGCGCCAACCAGATATTGCCATCAACAATTACAGGGGATTGGATAAAGGGGATAAAAATTTGAGAGAAATCAAAAATCCTCTCCCAAAAATCTAAATTATAAAAGTTCTGTCCATTAGGGGAGGTGTCTGGAACATTATAAAATTGCATGTCAAAAAGCACATGATTGCGAACAATCCAGGATAAAGCAAGAGGCACTGCAATGATAATAAAAAGATTTAAATCAAGCCACACAGATTTATTAAAACGAGCAGATATCAACTTATATAAAAATAAAAAGCTCAAAGCCGGTACCAACATCAAGATGGATAATTTAGTCAATACCCCAAAACCAAAACAAAGTGCAGAAAAAACAATATAACGAGTTTTGTTTTTAAGAAACCATTTGAAACTAAAATATACCACAAGACATCCCCAAAAAAGAACCGACGCATCATCGGAAATATAGCCAGAAAACAGGAATAGCGTTGGGTTAAAGATAAAAAGTAATAAAGCAAAAAAGTAAAAGTTTGTATTGAACTTTAATTCTTTAAGTATGAGTGAAAAAATAACTGAAAATACAGTAACATAAAAAAGAGATATATACTGCAAAAGTTCATGTGATAGGGTAAGAGAATTCCATAAATCTAAGCTGAAATTTTGTAGATAAGATAAGAGCCAAAAGTGCAAAGGTTGGTGGAAAAGATAATACATGTACCATGGATTAAAATCACGCCAATTAAACCCGTTGAGGCTGATTTTGTTCATATAGAGCAAGATGCCGTTTAAATCATGTTGATATTGTTCAACCGGAATACTTTGGATATAAAATAAATGGCAAAGAAAGGCTAAAGCTAAAATAAAAAAAGAAATATAACGGACAGATTCTTTTAGCAAATTATATGCGCAAATTCCAAGAAGTATAATTTCTGATAGAAATAAATAAAAGGAGGAGAGGGAACATGAATAATATATCAGAGCGAAGAGAAGGGCCGAGATAAAAACAAAAAACTTTGCAACAAACGTACACTGCGTAAACACAAAAAAAGCGGATATTAAAAAATAACACGCTTCCATGGGAGAAAGGTAAGTTGAGCCAAAAAATGTGCCTGCTGTTAAGAGCAACAGCAAGCACATAATAGAAATAAAAGATAGTGGATATTTAAGAACAATATTCGACACGTTTTTTACGCCTTAAATATCACCTTTGGCACAAGGAGTACCAGGAGTACATTTGTGATAAACTTTAGCTCTTCTATAACCGGTTAAACCTTTATATTCCATCGTTTGGATATAAATATTATCAACAGTAATTGTAAAGCCTAATACAGCAGCATTTCCGGATTTATCCATCGCATAGACTTTAATCTTATGAGAGCCTGTGTCATCAATAGTTGGTGTTCCTGTGAAAGTATGCGTTTTGCTGTCATACTTCAACCATTTTGGCAATCCGGCGTCATCCAGAGAACCTGCAACGGTTTTGATTTCTCCATTCCAATTAACCGCATCAAATACTTCATCCGGAATTTTAATGTTTACCTTAGAACCCGTTCCAACAACAACATCTGGAACCAATGTTGGAGATGAAATATCTACCGGCGGCTTGCGGATAGATAAAGAAGTAGAAGCCCCTTTAGGTGAAGTAATAAAGATTCCGTCTTTCCACTTATCCAAAGTTTCTCTGATTTGAACAGCAATAGTTGACGGAGAAGCATTCAGCATATCGGCAGGAACAGCGTCCATCCCGACACTGGCATATAATTTACCAATAGCTTCTTGAACATCAATATAAGCTAAGAAAGCATTGGCTTCATCAATAATCGCTTTCGCCGATTCTAGATGGCTGATAGCTTTATTAGAGCCCTCTTTATCCGTAATATCTTCTGCAATATCTTCAGATGTTGTCGCAACACTCATATTGAGCAAATAATTTTCAACAGCGGACTGATACATTGCCCAAGAGAGATAAACTTGGTTAAGAACAATATTGGTCATTCTCTGACGAGCTAAGGAGTTATATGTGCTATAACCCGGCTGACGAATTTCTTCAAATACATTCATAGATAAATCGTTAGATTCCTTAGTCCACTTTCTGTTGTAGTAATTCGGATCTTGACGATAATCACTATTATCAACGTCGTCAAAATCTTTGATAACTAATTCAAACTCATCTTTAGAAGAAATCTGATCAAACGCTCTCAGTTCAGGACGATTCGTAAGAGCTAACCACTCCAATTGTTGAATTTTAGCTCTCATGGAAGGAATTGTGAAGTTACCATATTCTGCACCGGCCAATTTGATTTCTGTTGAAGGGTAGAAACCGAGTAATCCGGCAAATTCTGCCTGAGCTGTATCAAGTTTCCGTCTCAAATCAGCTAACTGTTTGATGCTTTCAAGGTATTTACGTTTTTTCAAAAGAAGATTTGTAGAGGGATTTTTACCTTCTTTTATGGTTTCATTAGCGCGAGCATTCAATTCATCAACCACGCGAACCAAATATTCGTTCATGTCGTCAATAACAGGAATAAGACGCTGTGCAGCCAAAGCTTTCCAATAAAGAGAACGTGTCTCTTGCAAAATATTATTAACGACTTTTCGACTTTGTTCTTGCGCAGCCAATTCCGGAGAAGCTAGATTATTTTGGTAATAAAGAGAAGACAAATCCAATAAATTCCAAGACATTTTCAAATCAGCCGGAATGGTGGAAGATTGAGTGGCAGTGTCATATCCCAGATTCTCAGCCATGGTCGGGAGAGTAGAAGGATTTAAGTTTCCTTTAACAAGACTTTCTTGGTAGCTTGCTAACCGTCTTGTGTAGTTATATTTCAAAGCCAGCGCCATAGCCATATACATATCAATAGGTCTTGTAATTTTAGAAGGAGTACCGATATACATATTTTGCATATCCACGTCTGCTCGAACAGCACGATCCCAATCGGAATAATAAGCAGACATAACCGGCGCCTCAACAACCTGTTGTTGTGAAGTTGTAGTAGAGCAAGCAACCAAAAGCGTACTGCAAGCTCCTAAAAAGCAGATAATTTTCTTCATTAAACCTTCCCTCAAATAGTTTACTTAAATAAATATCTACACTAAATATTTTTTAATTGATAGTATTTTATTTGATTTTATACAACTTTCATGTAAAATATCCTTAAGGGAAAAACAATGGGTGGCTAATAGATGTTTGATTTATTCTATACATTATTTAAGTACAAAGAAAAAGCACAAAAGGATGAGTTAGGATATTATCCGGAAAAGGTAAATGTACGAGCATTTCCTGAACGAAGATTTTTATGGACATCACGATTCTTTGTAGTGGTGTCATGCCTTAGTCTATGTGTGAGTATGATATTGGGGGCAACCCTATGCATTATGATTCCTTTAAAGAAGACCAAAATTATCCCAATGCAGATAGATTACACACGCTATCAAGTAACCTTGATGGAAAGTTCGGAGAGTGAAGCTTTTGCGGGAGATTTGGTGACTGAAAGTATTTTGGATGATTACGTTACTAAGAGATATACAATCGGCGATAACTTAGAAGAAATGCAACATCGTTTGGGCGAAGGGGAATTCATAAAACTGGCATCAAGTGATGACGTCTATAATTCATTTAAAAATACGGAATATCCATATTTTGAAACATTACAAAAACAAGGCTTTCGTCGTCAGGTAAAAACAACAATGATATATCCTGTATCGTTTGACTTTTGGCAAGTGCGATTTGATATTATAGAAACAGGTCCTGGGTTAGAAAAGCCTCTAATAACGCATTGGATTGCAACGATGCGTATGAAATTTGAGTTTTCAAAATTTGATAATAAGGATTTAGGGCTGATCAACCCCTTTGGTATAACAATAACGACCTACGATTTATCCTATATGGGGAGCAACATAAAGAGTAAACGAAACTAAAGTGTAAAAAATATAAAAAACTTGCGTTTGTTTACCATTTCTGAATAATTAACCGATATAAATAAGAAAGTTTTTATAATTTAAATATAAGGATTTAACACCATGAGTAAAAGTGCATTGGAAGTATTTGACAATACCCTTGTCCCAATGGTCATCGAACAAACCTCCAGAGGAGAACGTTCATTTGACATATTTTCGCGTTTATTAAAAGAACGCATCATTTTTCTAACCGGCGAAGTCAACGATGAAGTATCAGCATTAGTCTGCGCCCAACTTTTATTTTTGGAATCAGAAAATCCGAAAAAGGATATCTTTTTATACATTAATTCCCCGGGAGGCGTTGTAACATCCGGAATGGCAATGTATGATACAATGAAATATATTTCTTGCGATGTTGCCACCTTATGCATCGGTCAAGCTTGCTCAATGGGGTCATTCTTGTTAGCTGGCGGAACCAAGGGAAAACGTTTTTCTCTTCCAAACTCACGTATTATGATACATCAACCGTCAGGTGGTGCAAGAGGTATGGCGTCTGATATTGAAATTCAAGCTCGTGAAATCTTAGAATTAAGAAAACGCTTGAATAAGATATATGCCGAAAATACCGGAAATAAGTTATCCGTAATTGAAAAAGCGATGGATAGAGATAACTTTATGAATCCGGAAGAAGCCAAAGAATTCGGCTTAATTGACCATATTGTAAAAAATCGTTTAGAAGTAATCAAATAGGAAAAAGAAATATGACAGATAGAACAGATGACGATAAAGTATTACATTGCTCATTTTGCGGTAAGAGTCAAAATGAAGTCAAAAAGTTAATTGCCGGTCGAGGAGTGTATATTTGTGACGAATGTATTGATGTCTGCATCAATATTGTTTCTCAAGAAGCGAAAGAAGAGAAAAAGGCAGAAGAAGCAGAAATACAAGAACATCTGCCAACTCCTTCTAAAATCAAAGAATTTTTGGATCAATACGTAATTGGTCAAGATTATGCCAAAAAGGTGTTGTCAGTTGCTGTATATAACCACTACAAACGTTTGAATAACAAGTTGCAAAATCCAGATATAGAAATTTCAAAATCAAACGTGATTTTAATCGGTTCCACAGGTTCTGGAAAAACATTGTTAGCGCAGACTTTAGCAAAAGTTTTGGAAGTTCCGTTTGCAATAGCCGACGCAACCACTTTAACAGAAGCCGGATACGTTGGTGAAGACGTTGAAAATATAGTATTAAAATTAGTACAAGCCGCTAATTACGATATAGAAAAAGCAGAGCGTGGAATTGTCTATATTGATGAGATAGATAAAATTACGCGTAAAACCGACGGCCCATCTATCACAAGAGATGTATCAGGTGAAGGTGTTCAACAAGCACTGCTGAAAATTATTGAAGGAACAGTTGCGAATATTCCGCCGCAAGGAGGAAGAAAGCACCCTCAGCAAGAATTTTTGCATGTAGATACAACCAATATTTTGTTTATATGCGGTGGTGCATTTGCTGGACTGGAAAAAATTATCGGTCGCCGCGGACAGGAAACTTCTATTGGTTTTGGTGCGCAAATTAAAGATGCGGAAGAAAAGACTTTGGGAGAAATATATAAACAAGTTCAACCTGAAGATTTGTTGAAATATGGGCTAATACCGGAATTTATCGGCCGTCTACCGGTCATCGCAACATTAGATGACTTAAACGAAGCAGCTTTGATTAAGGTATTAACCGAACCGAAAAATGCTCTGTTGAAGCAATACAAGACATTGTTTGACATGGAAGGCGTAAAGTTGACCATCACGGACGATGCGCTAACCGCTATTGCGAAAAAAGCCATAGAGCGCAAAACCGGTGCCAGAGGTTTACGTGCCATTATGGAAGAAAATCTGTTAGATTTAATGTATAATATTCCTGATAAAAAGGATGTGACAGAAATTATAATAGATGAGAACGTTATAAATAATGGTGCAGAACCGGAATACGTTCGTAAAAAACATAAAAAGAGCGCATAAAATAGACGCATAAACCAATCCTCTGCTAAGAGAGCAGGGGATTTTTATTTTGCCAAAATATCAAAAGTTATCTAAATCTCTTAACGCCATTCGCAATTCTCATAATGGTAAAGCTGGCATTTTGTTCTGCGGGAAAATCCGTCGTTTTGCATTCGCGTTCTGTTTGATAAAGCAAACTAAGCGCATTCATAATCCGACTTCGGTTCCAGACGCGCAGTTGAGAAATAAAAGCATTTTTTCTAAAAAACATCAGCGGTGGACGAAGCCCAAAAACAACTTTATCCGCGGTTTCACCTTTTTCCATCTTAACGGCACAATCCAAAAGTTTCATAAAATGATAACTAATCGCACGAATGAGCGCAACCGGCTGCTCTCCTTCAAAAACTAAACGATTATAAGAAGCAATCGCCTTTTCGGTTTGTCCGAGTGCGACGAAATAACATAAATCCTCTTGAGAGGATGCCGATGTATCACTAATCACCGTCAAAATATCGTTGAACTCAATATTTTTTTTGTTACCCATATAGGTGATAAGTTTATCAAGCTCATTAGCGCTGATTTTTCTGTCATTGGATAGGCGTGAGCATAAAAGTTGGAAAGAACTATTGTCTATAGTAAAGCCGTTTTTGCTGATGAATTTAGAGGCAAATGACGTAATATCTTCATCTCTATCATCGTAGCAGCCGATTCCATAAAAACAATCATCATCTTTAGCTAATACAGCCAATGAATCTTTTGTTTTAAGCGAAGTAGAAGTAGCTATCAGCAAAGTATCGGAAGGACTGGATGCAAAAAGTTCTTTCAATATCTTGGTTAAAAGATTAGTTGCTTCTTTAACAACTACAACTCTACGTCCGCCCATAAGCGATTGTGCATTAAATTCAGCATAAAGAGCACCAACATCAGCCGTAATATCAGACATCTCCAAATAGCTCACATGAAAGGCATCATAAATATCAGGAGAGATAGCCTTGATAAACTGCTGAGAAAGAGTGGCAATCATACCTTCGTTAGAGCCGTAAATAACAACTCCGCGAATATTCTGCGGAAGAGATTTGACAAGATTGTCAACCTGTTCCGGTTTAATATTCATTAGGGTTGCCTCTGTTTGTTTCAAGCGAGTGGAAATAAGCCCCCAAGCGTAAAGAAATGTCGTTAGCTAAAATTTTCGCGGCATTCTTTTCAACTTTTTTCTGAGCAAAAGTCGTCGAATAAGGATCTCGTAAAATATCATAGCCGGTATAGGCAACACTCGTACCATTGATTAAGGTTTTGTGTTCAGCATTTTTCAAGACATACGTAACTTTATAAATTACCTTTTTACGAGTAGCGGTAATGTCGTTACGAAGAGCTTGGTCAATTTCTTGTTTATTGATATCCGTAACACTCAAAATATATTTTGCATGCTTAGGCTCACCTTTAGGCGTCAGTTTATCTAACAAATCGTTACGGATAAGCTGTCCGATTCTGTCTTGGATAAGCTCAATTTTAACACTGGCCATTTCATCTTTCACACTGGTATCAAATTTTCCATTATAATACCACTGACTAGATGAAGTTCTCTCCACATACAACGGTTCAAATCCGCACGAAGCTGCGAATAAAAGTGCTGCCAAAACAAATGTATTTCTATATTTACAAGACAATGTTCACAATCCTATTTGGTACAACAATGATTTTTCTGGGTTCAACATCGGCCAATTGCTTAGCAACGTTATCCAACGACTTAGCCGTTGCAATAACTTTTTCTTGGTCGCAATCACGTTCCACTTCAATTGTGCCGCGCATCTTGCCGTTGATTTGTACGGCAATGGTAACAGTATTTTCTTTCGCCAATTCCGGATTACCCTTAGGCCAAGATTCTTTAATAATAAGATTTTCATGTCCCAAACGTGCCCACATTTCTTCTGCAATATGCGGAGAGAACGGAGAAACAAGCTTTAATAAAGTCTCATACATCTCAACCGGAATTTCAGGAAGAGAAGCCATATAATTAACATAAGTCATCAAGGAAGAAACAGCCGTATTAAATTTCATTTGGTCAATACGCTCGGTAACCTCAATAATGCATTTATGCATAACCTGCAAATCTTTGGCAGAAGGAGAAACTTTCGTAACTTTCGCAAACAGTGCAAAAATCTTATTAACGAAACGATAAACGCCGTTTAAGCTTTCATCAGACCACATAGCAACTTGATCAAACGGCCCGATAAACATCTCATACATTCTGAAAGCATCTGCACCATAAGCATCAATAACTTCATCAGGGTTAATCACATTACCGCGAGATTTAGACATTTTCTCGCCGTTTTCAGCCAAAATCATACCGTGAGAAGTACGCTTTTTGAACGGCTCGCTGGTGGGAACGTATCCGCAATCATATAAGAACTTATGCCAAAAACGAGAATATAACAAGTGCAACGTTGTGTGTTCCATCCCACCGTTATACCAGTCAACATTCATCCAATAATCCAAAGCTTCTCTAGAAGCAAATTCTTTATCATTGTGCGGATCGCAATATCTCAAGAAATACCAAGAAGACCCAGCCCAGTTTGGCATAACATCCGTTTCACGTCTAGCCGGAGCACCGCATTTCGGACAAGTTGTGTTAACCCAATCCGTTGCTTTTGCCAAAGGTGAATCACCATTGTCGTTTGGCTGAAAGTCAGAAATATTAGGCAAAGTCAAAGGCAGTTCGCTTTCTGGAATAGGCTGCCAACCGCAATGTTCGCAATAAACCATAGGAATTGGTTCACCCCAATAACGTTGACGAGAAAAGACCCAGTCACGCAATTTGAAATTAACTTTTGCATCACCAAAACCATGTTCTTTAGCATAATCAATGGCAGCTTTGATACCATCATCTTTGCCCATACCATTTAAGAAGTCAGAATTGATATGAACCCCATCTTCTTCAAATGCTTTTTCAGAAATATCGCCGCCTTCCAAAACCTGAATAATCGGAAGGTTAAATTTCTTGGCAAAGTCATAGTCGCGTTGATCATGAGCCGGAACCGCCATAATGGCTCCCGTACCATAACCGGTTAAAACATAGTCAGAGATAAAGATAGGAATAAGCTGACCGTTAAAAGGATTTCTGGCCTTAATACCAATAAGCTCAACACCGGTTTTAGAGTCATCTGCAGTGCGTTGTAAATCAGATTTTTTAGCTGTTTCAGCAACATAAGCAACAATCTCATTCCAGTTATCAAACTTTTCAGCTAATTCTTTAATATACTGATGCTCTGGAGCCATAACCATGTATGTTACACCAAAAGCCGTATCCGGACGTGTTGTGAATACTTTCAATTTACGCCCTAAAGAATTGCCGTCATTATCAGTAATATCAAAATCAAGCTCGGCACCGTGAGAACGACCAATCCAGTTAATTTGTTGAGATTTAACGCGATCAATAAAATCAACCGTAGCCAAATCATCAATCAATCTATCGGCATATTTGGTAATGGCAAGCATCCATTGCTCTTTATCGCGGCGTACAACTTCTGCCCCGCAACGTTCACAACGACCGTTGACAACTTCCTCATTAGCCAAACCCACCTTACAAGATGGACACCAGTTAATGGCAATTTTAGATTTATAAGCTAAACCTTTTTCATAAAATTTCAGGAACATCCATTGAGTCCACTTATAGTACTCTGGATCACAAGTATTAAAGCATCTGTCCCAATCAAATGAAAGCCCGATAGATTTAAGTTGTCTGGTGAAATTTGCAATATTAGCTTTTGTAGAAATAGCCGGATGAATACCGGTTTTGACGGCATAATTTTCGGCAGGCAATCCGAAAGCATCAAACCCCATCGGATAAAGCACGTTAAAGCCTTCCATACGTTTTTTACGAGCGATAACATCAAGAGCAGTATAAGAACGAGGGTGTCCTACGTGAAGCCCTGCACCTGATGGATAAGGAAACTCAACCAAAGCATAAAATTTAGGCTTTTCATGATCAATTTCTACTTTGTAAGCCTTTTCATCTTCCCAAATTTTTTGCCATTTACTTTCAATAGATTTGAAATTGTATCTTTCTTCTAATTCCCAATCTTTTTTCCACTCTTCAAACGAAGCCTTACCATTATATCTGGCATTTTCTACCATAGCTAAAATCCTTATTTTAAAGTTTCACCTTAACAAATTAACCACAATTTAGCATATTGAAAAAAAAATACAACGCTATTTTAAAATTTTTGAGCAAACGATAAGAAAATTTTATCATTGCCCAAGCAAGTTGCGATAAGCCACATTTTCGTTAGCGACAACTTGATCATTAAAGCGTTGCAAGAACCAATCAATATCTTCGCCATCTTCTTTAATCATTTCATAAAAGCGCTTTCTGTATTCTATGACTAAGCTAACGCCGGAAATTTCCACATCAACGGCCTGAATGCGATTCTTGGTGCCTCGAATAAGTTTGAATTTGACAGGAATAATCTGAGATTCTACTTTGATACCGCGTATATTTTCAAAAACCTTACTCGGGTCAACCGAACAATTAACGGTTGTGAAATTTTGGTGCTCAATAACGTTATCAATAGAAAACTGGACAGCTGTAGCATCAAAATTCAGATTGAATTGTTTATAGAGCGTAAGCGCGTACCTATGGAAAAGACTTGTGTATTGTTTAAGTTGCTTTTCATTCATAATTTTTGCGTATTTACCGATGACAAATTTTGAAATATAATCAAGATTAACATCTTCATTGAGCATGGTATCCAACTTAGCATATTTGGCGGCTAAATTTGTTTCAGCCAATGCCTGTATCAATTCTTGCCCCTTAGAATTAGCCCAAGCACGAGCATCTTGACTGCTGACGGCAACTTCAGAAGCATACGCCAAGGAAAAAGAAAGCCAAAAAGAAAGTAGAACAAACTTAAAAATACGTAACATGAATATCCCTCAATAATCTATCCGATATTTTAGCAAGGAAGGTTTAAAATTTGCTAAATTATTTTAGCACCGCCAAATTCTCAAAAGGTGTTTTTTGATAGAGCTCCCAAACGAGTTCCGGAATAAAAACTTGAGAATACCGACTTTCTCCGTAAGAGCGATAAGCTCGTAAATCAGGATAATTTTGTACATAAATAAATTTAGGACGATACTGAATGATAAGACGATTAACATCCGGTTTTTGTGAAATATTGTATTCCAATTCCATAATAGGAAGCAACATATCTAGTCCAAACCAATAATAGCTGACATCCTTGCGGTATATATTAAAGTTTTTATCATACCCATTCATCAAATAGTCATCAGGCTGAGAATTTTTATGCACATAATCTGCCAAGAGATAATGCTTATAACTGTTATGCTTAGCAGAGGTGGCATCAATCGTATTAAAAACTAACCCCAAGTGCAAGAAGGTAAGGATAATCAAAAAGAGACTGATAATTTTGTGCTTAGGAAATAAAAGCGAAGCGCATGGCGCAAAGACCAAAGCAGAAAGCATAACCAACAAAGTATAATAATTTGGATGCGGTGCAAAATAAAAATTCCGCATTAAAAATTCTGCCGCAAAAAGCCAAAAAATAATTTTGAAATTAAGATTCTGTTTGCGATAGATATAGAGGCCGAAAATCAAAATAAGCCCATAGAAACTAAAGAAAATATTACCAAGCCAAAACGCCCCTCTGTCAAAATAAGCGAGCATCGCTTGGTTAAAGTGTAAATTGAGCTCAAAATATTGCAGTAGTGTATTACTCAAATATAAAAGCAGCAGAAAACCAAACGCAATCAAAAGGGCAGGTATGGCCGCAACCGTAATATGCCGGAAAGAAATTTTTTTACCAAAAAGCAACACCAACAAAATAACTTCCACCACAATCAAAAGCAACGATATCTTTTGCAAAAACAAAGCAGAAAATGTAAAACCCAAGAAAGAGAAAATCAACAGTTTGAGCTGCTTTTGCTTGAGATAAGCTAACAAGTAATATACCCCGATAATAAAACAACAATTCATAAAGTTGTCTGGGCGAAATTGGCTAAAATTATAGAGAGTAATGATGTTGCCCAAGGTTAAAGCGACGGCAAACCACGCCCCGATTTTGGAGGTGAAATATAAGGCTGTTTTATAGATGAAAAAGAGCGTTAAAACAGATACTCCAAAACTAACCGCCCGCATGACATAAAAAATAAGGGCATTATCATAAAATAAACGAACAATCGGCGCGCTGATATACCAGAGCAGGGGGTTGTGATGCTCAAAAAAATCCCGATAAGGAACTTCTCCGCTACTAACCAACCACGAGGCATGCAAATGTTCAAATTCATCAACAATCTGAAAACCGGAAAAGACAAAAGCATACATTGCCACCAAGAGAGCAAGAGCAGAAAAAATCTTAAAAATCCGAATAACCGAATTTTCATCAAAATCAGCTAATTCTTTGTCAAGTCTGCCTTTGCACACGGAGTAAAGTGATAAAATTTTCTCTTTAAGCACGTTACTTTTTCTCTTCATGATAATCCGATTCGGTATTGATAGACCAAATCTCTTCACGAGATTGGCATTCTCCCAAAATAAAATCTACGGTTTTCATTGCCGCCAGAGTTGAGTGGTCCATATTATTATAACGATGCATACCGTTGCGCCCGACTAAGAACAGATTGTCTATGCCGTTGACAAAGGTTTTAATTTCATCAAATCTGTCATAAGAACCAAAATAAGCCGGATATGCTTTTTTCACACGATGAGTATAAGCATCCAACACATCTTCTTTATCAAAGATGCCGATTCTCGCAGCTTCATCAATAGCAAACTGTATAAAGGTCTCGTCATCGTCAGTCCAGATTTTATCTTGTTCATTACAAAAATATTCCAATCCAATCCAGACCGTATTTTCAAAATCTTTAACCAGATAAGGGCTCCAGTTATTAAAGATTTGTAAGCGTCCGAGTTTCACATCGCGCTCTTGAATATAAATCCACGTATCCGGAACGATATCACTGACAGTTTTAAAATGAGTGGTGTTTTTAAGTTTTAATTTTTTCAACAAAATTCCGACAGTTCTGAAGTCTCGATACATCAATCCACCGGCAACTTTTTTAACCTTCGCCGGAACATCGGTCATAGATTCTACCAAATCTTTCACCGGCATGGTGGAGATGAAAAAGTCTCCTTCAAAAACTTTAAGTTTACCATGTTCGTCAACCGCTTCAACAGAAGTAATTTTATCACCTTTTTTGACAATGCGCACCACTTTATGCCGAAGCAAAATCTTACCACCTTTTTCTTCAACCAATTTGGCAACCGATTGCCACAAATGTCCCGGGCCAAATTTAGGATAAAAGAAGCTATCAATAAAACTAGTCTCAACGGCACCGCCTTTTTTGCCAAACAAATCCTTGAACATCTGTTTTAAGACTTTCAAGATAGAGATACCTTTAATTCTCTGCGCCCCCCATTCGGCCGAAATTTTAGAACAATCAATCCCCCATAATTTTTCTGTATAATCCTTAAAGAACGTCAGATAAAGCTCCCGTCCGAAACGATTTATCATAAAATCCTCTAAAGATTTCTCCTCTTTAATCGGAAAAACAAGAACCTTAAGATAAGAACATCCAATCTTAAACATCCGCCACAAACCAAGCCCTTTGATGGTGTCAAAGTTTAAGCTGACCGGATAGCTAAAGAACGTTTTAAGATAAAAAATACGAGATAACCTGTGCCTTTTGAGCATAACTCTGTCGGTCTTTTCAGGATCCGGCGCATCAGGCAGTTGAGAAAGCTCAACATCACGGTTAAGCATAATATCATCAATAGAGGGTTTCCCTTGTTGAGGTAAAATACTGAGCCACCAATTCATCACGCGGTCAGATTTAGAAAAGAAGCGATGTCCGCCCATATCAATTTTATTATTTTTATAATCAAGGGTTGCGCTTATGCCGCCGACAAAATCATTTTCTTCCAAAATAACAGGTTCAATATCCGAGCGTGTTAACATTTCGTATGCGGTTGTTAATCCAGCAGGACCAGCCCCGATGATGATAGCTTTTCTTGTCATGTCTCTCTCCTTTTTGCAATATATAGACTATATACGGCAAAACTAAATATTTTACAATGGTGTCAGTATAAGGTGTTAATATTAAGAAAATTTAAAAAAGCCCCAAAGAAACATCAATAAAGCCAAAAAAAGAGGGCTCTAAAAAGAACCCTCTTCGGAATAAAAGTTATATCCTTAGAATAAAACTTTCAAATGAGCACCTGCTGTATAGGCGTAATCAAGATTCTTGTCATAAGAACCATCAATACGATAACTACCATAAATACCAACAGCGATATTTTCTTTTACATAGTAGTCAGCGGCAGCCTCTGCCCACAAATCATTATAGCTTCCTTCATAAAGATTATTGCCGCCATCAGTACTGAAGTTATAGCGTAAACCTAAATCAAGAGCATATTTGCCGAAATATTTATGAGCACCGATTTTAACGGATTGGTCTAAATCTCTGTCACCATTATCAATATTGCCGGAAATGATGTAAGAAGCATAAGGTGTTAAACCATTGCCCATATCATAACCGAGCTTGATTTCGCCATCCAATCTCTTGTACCAGTGGTTAGTATATTCACTTCCCATCCAAGATTGAGGTTCAAGAGTTGTATAATTTGCGGCAACTTGGAACAAAACTTTATCGCAGTTAGTGTTATATTTTGCGCCGATTTGATATGCAAAGTTGTGGTCATTATTATATTCGCCTTGAGTATCAAACATGTTAGCGATTGTACCGTTAATGCTGAACTTGTCTGTAATACCATATTCTAATGTTTCTGCAGCATAGTAACCTTCATCAACACCTTGGTTGTGTTTGTATTTTGTACGATAATAACCAACATTGGTATCAGAAACAATCTGTCCTTTATTAGGTGTAAAGAAAGGATTAGTAATATCTGCAGCCATAGCTTGGGAACTAAAAAGTACCGCAGCTGTTGCTAATAACATAGTTCTGTAGTTCATGATAAACTCCTTTATCTAGTTTCGGAATATAACACTAAGTGTTATGCCTAAAGTCTATAGAGAAATTAGTAAAAAACAAGTAAAATAATATGCCTTTCGTATAAAATAATGTTTCGGAGTATTTCAAAAGTTATATAACCAAACATTGCGAGATAGCTTAGATAACAAAAAAAGAGAGCAGAATATAATCCACTCTCCTTAATCAAAAGATGAAGTGTTAAATTACTTCTTCATAACAACAACACCCGGAAGTTCTTTACCTTCCATCCATTCCAAAAAGGCACCGCCGGCAGTTGAAATGTAGGTAAATTTATTAGCAACACCTGCATTTTCAAGAGCAGAAACGGTATCACCGCCACCAGCAACAGATGTCAATTTGCCACTTTGAGTTAATTCAGCAGCATGTTGGGCAACTTTATTGGTAGCGTTATCAAAAGGTTTCATTTCAAAAACACCGAGCGGACCATTCCAAACGAGTGTTTTGCATTCATCCAATTTAGCATTGATAGCGGCAATTGTCTTTTCACCAACGTCAAGCAAACTCCAACCTTCAGCCGGAATATTAGCCAAATCAACTGTTTTGTGCTCAGCCATTGGCTTAAATTCTTTAGAAACAACAACATCTTGCGGCAAAACAATCTCGCAGTTGTTTGCTTTAGCTGTAGCCATAATTTCTTTTGCGGTGTCAATCATGTCCATTTGAACCAAAGAGTTAGCTTCATTGATAGTATCAATTCCGCTAGCTTTCATAAATGTATGAGCCATACCGCCGGAAATAACGAGCTTATTAACTTTTTTAACCAAGTTGTTCAACAAGTCTAACTTTGTAGAAACTTTAGAACCGCCGACAATAGCAATAAGCGGACGAACCGGATTATTCAAACCGGTAGAAAGCGCATTAACTTCTTCTTCCATCAACAAGCCCATTGCAGAAGGCAATAACTTTGCAGCTGCAACCATAGAGGCGTGAGCGCGGTGAGCCGTAGAGAAAGCGTCAGAAACATAAACATCAGCAGGCTTAACCAATTCTTTTGCAAAAGCTTCATCGCCCTTCTTTTCTTCATTATAGAAACGAAGATTTTCAAGCAACAAGATTTCATCTTGCTTCATATTTTTAACGGCATTTTCAACTTTTTCGCCAATGCAGTCATCAACAAAAACAACATGTTTTCCAAGAGCTTTTTCCAAATCTTTAACAATGTGGGACAAAGAGTTTTTCATATCGCCTTTGCCTTCCGGTCTGCCAAAGTGAGAAATAACCACAACTTTAGCACCTTGGTTCATCAAAGCCTTGATAGTTGGAACTGTTCTGTCAATTCTTGCCGTGTTTGTAACATGAAAATTTTCATCCATAGGAACATTGAGGTCAGCTCTTAACATAACGACTTTACCGTTAAGATCGCCTAAATCTTTAATTGTTCTATATTCAGTCATATAAAATCCCTCAAAATAAAAAATATTCCCGCCATCACAAACTTTTGTGCCACAAAGTACATAAAAGTTCAACGACGGCGGGAAGTAATATTATTAACCGTTTACTTTAGCCATATGAGCGATAAGGTCTAATACTTTGTTAGAATAACCCCACTCATTGTCATACCAGCTAACAACTTTAACGAAAGTCGGAGTAAGTTGGATACCTGCTTTTGCATCAAAGATAGATGTACGAGCATCACCCAAGAAGTCAGAAGAAACAACTTGATCTTCGGTGTAACCCAAAATACCTTTAAGCTCGCCTTCAGAAGCTTTCTTCATAGCAGCGCAAATTTCTTCATAAGTAGCAGGTTTAGCCAAGTTAGCTGTCAAGTCAACAACAGAAACATCCAAAGTCGGAACACGGAAAGACATACCTGTCAATTTACCGTTCAAAGATGGAATAACTTTACCAACAGCTTTTGCAGCACCGGTAGAAGAAGGAATGATGTTGCCGGAAGCAGCACGACCACCTCTCCAGTCTTTCATAGAAGGACCGTCAACAGTTTTTTGAGTAGCTGTTGTAGAGTGTACGGTTGTCATCAAACCATCAGTAATACCAAAAGCATCATTCAAAACTTTGGCAATAGGAGCCAAGCAGTTTGTTGTGCAAGAAGCGTTAGATACAAATTGTGTACCTTTAACATAAGAGTCTGTGTTAACGCCGCAAACGAACATTGGAGTATCGTCTTTAGAAGGTGCAGACATAACAACATATTTAGCACCGGCATCAATGTGACCTTGAGCTTTTTCTTTTGTCAAGAAAAGACCTGTAGATTCAACAACATATTCAGCACCAACTTCGTCCCACTTCAAATCAGCCGGATTCTTTTCAGCTGTAACGCGGATAGCTTTTCCGTTAACAACCAACTTACCGTCTTTAACTTCAATAGTTCCGTCGAATTGACCGTGCATTGTGTCATACTTCAGCATATAAGCCATATATTCAACATCAATCAAATCGTTAATACCAACGATTTCAATGTCATTTCTTTTCTGTGCAGCACGGAATACCAGACGACCGATACGTCCAAAACCGTTAATACCGACGCGAATAGTCATAATATTATCCTTCCAAAATTTATTTGATGTGCGGCAGCCCCGCACGGCATGTATCATAAAATCGAGCATAACTTAACACCAATTCTGCATTTTTCAAGAAAAATTTTAAAAACCAAAAGGTTATACCCACAACTATCCCCAAGATTTAAATAAAAAGAATAGGTTAAGCAAAAATTTAAGATATAAAAAAACTGAAAATGGCTCAAGGGCCATTTTCAGTGTGAAAGGAAGAAGAATATCAACTATCTAGTTATTTTTTCCGCGTCCTTCGTTAAGATATTTATATAAATTCGGATTAACTTTTTTCGGATCAAATCCTCTTGAACGAACATAAGCCTCAGCCTCTTTAGTTAATTTATCGGCAGGAACTTCAGAAGCTGTTTCGGCAGCTTTTTTAGAAACCTTGCCAGCAACACGCTCTTTTGCTGCTTCAACAGCAGCTTCACTGGCAGGAGTAGATGAAGCCTCCCCGATAACAACTTCAACATTGTCAGCTTGGACGTTACTAACGGCATCAGCACTTGTTTCACCAAGAACTTTGCCCGGTTGCAAGTTATTAGCCTTAACAACCACAACGCTAGGATCAACAACTTCTTCCTGAACATGAACAACAGGTATATAACGTGTTTCACCTTCAACTTCTGTAAAGACAGGCTCTGGAGAAGTGTTCCAAATTTTCTTAAAGAAACGAGCAAATTTGTTACCGGAAGGTTGCGTTGTATGAGAATTTCCGGCCACATCCTGAATATTATAGGTTCCGGCCTCGCCACAATCGTTAGCTTGGAAATATTTAACCATTGTATTATTTTTTCCGGTTACGCCGTCAATAGTACCGTTTTCGTTAACTTTATCAATAATAGCTTTGATTTGCTCGGATTCGGTTAAGGTAACAGTATCTTTACATTCGCCTTTTAAATATTCAATCATAGTAGAAATTTCTTTAGCAAAAGCGCCATGCTGATCATTAGACCAAGCTGTCATTTGCTGAACGGAATATAAAGCCTGAGCCTTACTTAAACCTTCGAACATACCACCTTTGGCACGCATATCATCAGTGATTCTATTCATATAATCTTCAAAAGCATTCTCACCGAATTTATCCTTAAAGAAAGCTTCCATACGATGATATTGTTTTTCTGTCAAACCGGTATTCATATATCCGCCGCGTTCTGGAACATTATCAGCAGCCGGAGTTCCAACTTCAATATCCGCAGAATTAGGAATAATAGTTTCTTTAACATCACCATTCACGGCAGAAGCAACAGGATCAGCGCCTTCCGCAACTGCTTCTTGCGATGCAGCATCTCCTGCGGGAACTTTAATTGTGCGTCCGGGAACTTCCGTAAATGAAATTTCCTCACCAGTCGCAGACACGTGTTGAGCAGCTTGTCTGGCTGCGTCATCAGCATAAATTGTATTACCAGGAATTTCCTCAAATTCTATATCATCCGTGATAACAATACCACTAGCATCACCTTGAGCATTTTCACTGGCAGCTTCAGCACTACCTTTCCCGATAACAACTTCAACATTGTCTGCCTGAGTTTGAGCAACTGTAGAAGCATCAGTTTTGCCTATAATTTTTCCAGGTTGAAGGTTGTTAGCTTTCACAACTTTAACAGCTGGATTAACAGCTTGCTCTTCAGACCGAGGAACAGCAACATAATGTGTCTCACCCTCAACTTCCGTGAAAGTAGGTTCAGAACTTGCCGCTTGAGCAGGTTCATTAACAGTAGGTTGTTGAACAGTTTCGTTAACAACAACATGTTCTTCGCATCCGCAATCAATCTTTTCATCATGACGGATAGCTTCCTCACCGCAGTTAACTTCACGTCCAGTAACACGAACGCATGCACTGCCGTTAACATCACGGATAGAACCGTTAGGCATAACGTCATTTAAAGATTTGGTGTCTTCGGTAGTTAACATAATGCGTTCTTCGCCATCACATCCGAAGAATGAATCCATACGTCTGATGACTTCCTGATGTTGAGGTAAATTCCAAGAAGACAAACGCTCATATTCAAACAAAACTTGTTCACGAGTTTTACCGGCAAAAATACCACCGTCTTTAAGCATATCGTCGGTAATTTTTTTGTAGAAGTAATTATATTGAGCTTCACCACCCCAGAAACTTTGTAATCTTGTCCATTGCTGCTCGGTAATACCCATGCTGGCTTCCCAGTTTTCCGGAACACTGATTTGAACAGGAGCCGCCTGAGCAACCTGTGTTGCTTGCTCTTGTACAGCATTAGCAGCTTTAGGTGTAAATATAGGTTCGTTCGGTAAGCCGCCGTTAACTTGAGTGGTTCTGACGACATCTTCAGCGTGATCACCGCAGGATGCTAAAACGTAAGTCATAACAGCAGCCGAAGCAACAGCCAGACCTTTGCTCCACCAATTACCGTCTTTTTCTTTTAATTTTTTAACGGCGTTGGTGATACTGTTAGTTGTATAAACAGCTGTGCTGGATAAAGATTGAAAGCTCTTTTGAACAAGAGCACCGGCACCAAGACCTGCAGTAGCACCGGCGGCACCCAAGCCGAGCAATCCGGCAGCGCAACCCCATCCGGCTTCTTTGTAATAATCTTTCGTGCCAACAACTTGGTTTGCAGATTGTTTCAATCTCTTGAAGAAACTCATTTTAGGAGCTTTTTCATCATTTTTAGCTAAGCGCTGAGCCTTTCTAGCGTGTGTAACGACCGGCCAAACCCAAGCGGAAGTCGCTTTATAAGCACCATAGGCAATAACGGCGGTACCAAGCCACGGTGCAGACGCAACGGTAGCGCCGACCAAAACACCGGTAGCAGCCAAATCTGTTGCAATTTTCGGAGCTCTATCGCGGATGTTTGCCATAAACTCATAACGTTGTCCCCAAACAACTTTAGCTTTAGAAACAAAAGACTCTTTAAATTTGTGAGTTAAAACAGATACTTTAGAGTAGCATTCTTTGGCTTTGCCGGAAGATTTCTTAGCTAAATCAGCAAACTTTTTAGCAAAAGAATTTGTCTTGGCTTCCGATTCGGCACAAGCTGCCATAACGGAGCTTGATGAAATTCTGACTTCTTTATCAAAGTTGATGGCCTTTTGAACTTTAGCAAGCATGGAAGCTGCTTGTCTTGCAAAGAAATTTTTATTATCAGATTTAACAGCTTCAGCAGCCTGAGGAACTTCATTTTCAACCTGAGCCGAAGTTCTCAAGTGAGCCAAAGTACCTAAGAAAGAGCTTTTAATAGCGGAGAACAAACGATTTTTCTTTTTCTTAGCGTCAAGCTGACTAAATTCTTTATTACCTGCTTCTTCGCGCCAAACATCAAGTTTAGCCTTTTCATATAACATTTCAAAGTGAGCATGTTTCTCATCCCCATCAAGCTCAAAGCGTTCTTGGGTTTCAGGGTTAATGTCATAAACAGGCGTATTCTTTTCAGCTTCTTTAACTTCTTTATCGTCAAAGAAAGCTTGTTTCAATTTTTCATCATCAAATTCAGCTTTAATGAAAGACGCATTTTCAAGAGCTTCTTCTGCCGAAGCGGTAATAGCTTCTTCTTTTTCTTGTTTTTCGGCAAAGCGGCGTTGAGCTTCATGAGCGTTTTTAAGCTCTTGAGCAAAACGTTCATCGTCTTCGCGAACCATTTTCAGAGCTTGCTCAAAAGTTTTGTCATCAGCTTCAATATATCCGCCAGCTATTTCATAAGCTGTATTTAAATCCATGCTATCAAAAGCATCAGTCATCGTATTCATCTCCAAAAAAAGACCATTATTTACTGGCAGTATATACTAGTATTTTAATTATTTCAACTACTTTTTGTCGATTTTAAATAAATTTTTAAAAAATTGTCAAAAGTAAAAAAGCTGTAAATAAAAAAGGGGTTGCCAAAATAAATAAGCAGGGTTATAACCGTGGAAAAAATAGATAAAGGAAAGAACAATGCGTGTAGATTTGTTTGATTTTGAGCTGGATAAAGACCTGATAGCCAAGGAGCCGGCTAATCCGAGAGATACTTCTCGTTTGATGGATGTAACAGAAGACGATAAAATTATAGATCGTCACTTTTATGATTTGCCGGATATCCTCCACAAGGGCGATGTTTTGGTTTTTAATGATACAAAAGTTATTCCGGCACGTCTATACGGCAAAAGAGGCGAAGCAGAGGTAGAGGTAACTTTATACCATCCGGAAAATGGGCAAACGTGGTGGGCGTTTATTAAAAATTCCAAACGCTTGCATCCGGAAGATGTTGTCACTTTCTATACGTCGGAAATACCGGTTGAAAAATCTGATTTTAAAGCAAAAGTTCTGGAAAAACATGGCGAGGACGGAGTTTTGTTGGAATTTTTATGTCCTGTAGATGATTTGTCAAAAAAACTTGAGACATATGGGTTAATGCCGCTTCCGCCATATATAAAAAGAGAAAAACCTTTACCGGGGCTTTGGAATAAATACAATGATAAAGAGAATTATCAAACTGTTTACGCAAAATATGAAGGAGCCGTTGCAGCCCCAACTGCCGGTTTGCACTTTACGGATAACGTACTAAAGCGCTTGGATGAAAAGGGGATAACAAAAGTCTTTTTGACGTTGCACGTTGGCGCCGGAACGTTTTTGCCGGTAAAAACGGAAGATACCAAAGACCATAAAATGCATGCTGAATATGGAATAATCACACCACAAGCATGTGATATCATCAATAAGGCCAAAGCAGAAGGGCGAAGAATTATCGCTGTAGGAACCACTTCCGTTCGCCTGCTGGAAAGTGCCGGAGACGATAAAGGTGTATTGCACCCATTTAATGGAGAAACATCCATTTTTATCACCCCTGGATATAAATTTAAAATAATAGATGGGATAATCACAAACTTTCATTTACCAAAATCGACGCTGTTTATGCTCATTTGCGCTATTGCCGGTACAGAAAGAATGAAAGCGGCTTATGCGCACGCAATTAAAGAAAAATACCGTTTTTATTCATATGGAGACAGTTCAATTTTAAAATGTGTAAATAAAATTTAACCATTCTTGATTACAATAGACAACATTAAGGCTAATTAAAACAAATCATGCCGCTGGAGAATAGTGTTGTTAGAATTTGAACTGGAAAAAATTTTTAAATTTAATAAAGGTGCTTGGCTCCCGATAATGATTATGGGAGCTTTCCTTATATATTTTTTCTCAGTATCCGAGTTTTCGGAAGAAAATTATCAAACCATTCATGCATCGTTTATTGGCTGCATCTTTTTAACGATGATAGTCATGGGCAGCTTAAGAATTTTAAGTTCTGTCATGCTAGCCTCAGTTATTTATATTAGCTATCTGATGATAAATAATCTGCGCTACACCTATGGCGAGGACTATATTTTTTCATCAGGTTATAATATTTGGAGCGCCTTGATTTTGCCTAATTTGAGCTTAGCGTACTTCATTTTTAGAAAACAGAAAAATTACAAATACTGGAGCTTCTTTTATATTTTTTTATTTTTACAAACAGCATTGATAGAAAAATTACAAAATCACAGCATAGATGCGGATTCTTACTATTTTTATAAACATATAGGCATGTTCAACTATCCCGCACTAAGCATTTCTTTAATATGCTTAGCTATTCTTCTGATATATTACATCGGCAAGGGAAAAATTTTAGGCGCCGCAACGCTCTTTACATCCATAGCCGTTTTTATGGGGATATATTATTCGGATAATATTTTGGCTTTTAGCCTGTTCTTCTTAACTGCAAGTCTAATTCTTTTAGTATCTTCCGTATACTACGTATTTTACATTCGTAGTAGGGATGAGGAGTTAGATATAGAAAATTACCGGGGTTATTATCGTGACGCAGAAAATAAATATCCGTTAAAATATAGTATTTCTTTGATGTACATAGATGAATATGAACGCCTGATGAAGCGTTTCGGCCCAAGAAAGATGCAACAACTGAAAAAAATGTTTTTAGAACGGATTAAAGGAGTCAATACAGAGGTCTTGATTTATAATTATAAACCGGATGCATTAATTTTAGCTTTTACCAATATGAATGCATCAGAAAGTTTTGAAAAAGCAGAAAATATCCGCCGCAGCATTGCAAAATCTATTTTTGTATTTAATGAAAATAACAATTTGCAACTAACGGTATCTCAATGCATCAGCGAAAAAAAACGTAGCGACGCCGATGCGGAAGCTGTTTTGGTAAGAGCCGAAGAAAATCTGCAAAAAGCTTGCAAGTTTACACGAAATATTACGATTAAAGCTTAAGATTTTTTGACCGAGCGGTGGAGGACATAAACTCCCAGCAGCAAAAAAGGAAGCGACAAAAGCTGCCCCATGGTAATACCGCCTAAAAGGAAACCGATTTGCTGATCCGGCTCTCTGAAAAATTCCACGATAACACGAGAAATCGCATAAACAATCAAGAAAACCGCAGAGGTAATACCAAAGTGCTCTCTGACAAAAGGCTTTTTCCATAAAAGATTAAGGATAATAAACATAACCACTCCCTCAAGCATAGCTTCATAAAGCTGCGAGGGATGACGAGGCAGATAGCCCCCTTCAGGAAATTTAACGGCCCACGGCACTGTTGTGACCCGTCCCCATAATTCATCATTAACAAAATTAGCAAGTCTGCCTAAAAAGATTCCGATAGGCACATATAAAGCAACAATATCCGTTATTTTAAGAAAAGGAAATTTATATTTTCTGGCAAATAAGAAAAGCCCGATTATAACGCCGATTATACCGCCATGGAAAGACATACCGCCGTGCCACAAAGCGATAATTTCTTGAGGATTTTCCCAAAAATAGCCATTTCCGTAGCAACAAACATAACCTAACCGACCACCTAAGATAATCCCCAAAGTAACATAAAAAACCAAATCATCTAATTGTTCATCAGAGATTCCCAAATTATATTTTTTGATATTTCTTTTAGTAAGCATCCACGCAGATATAATTCCGATAAGATAGGCTAAAGCATACCAACGCAGAGAAAAAGGCCCAACAGAAAAAATGATAGGAGAGATATTGGGAAAATCAAAATACATATTTAGCTCCGATTTGCAAAATAACTTTTATATAACGCTTAAATTTATATTAACAAAAAAATATAATCCACATAAAAAAGATATTTTTTTTAAAGAAAAAGCTAAGTGTATGATTAAAGGGAATTTATAAAAAATGAAAAAGTTACAAAATTCTTAAATAAGTGGAAAAGTATAGATTGTAGTTGTTTTAAGCCGGTGCATGCGTCAAAAATAAATGCACGAGCGCAGTAGAAACAAAAAAGAGGATGAAGCGGTGATAAATTTAGCAGTTGAGGAAGATTTATACAATCCGATAGACACAATAGAGGGCATATTTTCCCGAGATAAAGTTTCATACGATCGCCGCAAAGATAATGAATTAGTGGCAGAGGTTTTAGGCAAATGGGATAATATGCTGATATTTTTTGCCTATGAGGAACATTTAAGATGTTTACACATTTCCTGTCTGTTAAACATAGAAACTTCAAACGTAGACAGAGCCAAAATGTTTGAGTTGCTAGCGCTTTTGAACGAAAATTTGTGGCTTGGTCACTTCTCTTATTGGAGTGAACAAAAAATGCCAATCTTTAAACATTCGCTGATACTGCAAGATAACGAAGAGCTATTCTCTCATAAAATCAGTAAGATTATAGAACTCGCAATTATGGAGTGCGAACGTGTGTATCCGATTTTCAATGCAGTGATGCGTCAAAATGTTGAGCCGTCTCAGGCTTTATATACCAGTGCCATGGTTATGTAACTATAAAAGCCGCAACGCTCGTAAAATATATAAGATAACGCCGACTTGAATGACAATCGTTGCAAAAAAAGTAGCCATATAAGATTTTTTCTTGTTTTTGTGGTGAAAAAACTTCTGTCCGATAATAGCGCCGATTGTTCCGCCCAATAGTTCCAGAGTATGCAATTGAACCTCAGGAATACGCCACTCACCTCTTTGAGCGCATCTTTTATCTCGGCCATAAGCGGCAAATGTGAAAAAATTAATTAAGGGCAGATGAAAAAGAACAAACAGCATAATGGCAACTTTAGAGAAAGGTCTGACCCTCCAACCCAGTTGACTTTCGCAATAATAAGATGCTAAGATCATAGCCGTGGCGTAAAGAATAAAAAACGTATTCTTTTGTACGGCTTTAAATAAGAACAAAAAAGCAAATATAAAAGATGCGAAAGTAATCGTCATAACAACTCCTCATAGGCTAAACTTTTAGAGGGAAGTAACATAAAAAAAGGCAAAAGTAAATCAAAAACTTAAGAAATTTTTAATTGCTTGGCGCTAATAGTATAAATAATAATAATTTAGTAGGAGATGCCCGATGAAAAGAATAATAAGTGTCATTACCTGTACGATGCTGGCCGCCTGCTCATGCAGTGACAACCAGTGGGAAGAGGTAGACAACGTAACATTTGATGAAACAGTTTATGAAGACCAAGCTCCGGTTATAGAGTCAGCGCCTGTAGCACCAGCTCCGGCACCAGTTGTTGTAAAACCGGAACCGATATATGTTCCGGCACCGCAACCGGTATATGACTGCCCATGTGCAGAAGTCGCACAACCGTGCTATCAGCCAACATGCATGCAGCCATGTGGATGTCAACCGATGCCAATGCCGCAACCCAAAGTAACCACAACGAAAAAAATCATTACCACAACGACCACTTTAGAAGAACCTTGCGGTAAAGATGTATGCGAACCGGTTGTAACAACTCATGAAGAAATCATTCCGGCAGAAGTTAGCTACAGTGGTTATGCAGCTCCGGCTCCTATAGCACCTCAAGCCGCTCCGGCAGGAGATACTGTAGAAGTAACGGTAAAACAAAATCCGTACCATTCAGAAGTTGTCGGTATGAAATCAGCCAATGCAAAAGTTGATGCAGCTACAATCGCTAAATATTCTCCGGAAGCATATATTGTTGTGGCAACCCGCGCGACAAATCGTATGTTGCAAGATACTTCAGCCATTTATGACAGTGGCAAAACCAGAACAATTTATATCAAAGATACCAAGTTGTTGAGTTCTGATTTGCCATATGGAAGTCACCGCTTAAAGGGTGCAACCAAAGATATTATCAGCGGTTCCAAAACTTATGAAGTTGTCAATAATATCAACAATGCAGATTTCGTTGTAGATACTTCTGCAGATTGGTATGTTGCGCCAGATAATACTGTTCCGGCTTTGCAATACAAACTTGAAATGTTTGACAAGAACGGTAAAAAAGTCAATGAATGGGTAGAAATTATCAGACAAGTTCAAGAATAATTGGATGAAAAGAACCCTTGTAATTACACTATCTGTCTTTGCTCTGCTGATAAATCCAATCAGCTCGGTAAAGGCAGATAGTTTTTTTTCAGAAATAAGAGGAACGGCTTGCTCGGACATCACAGAAGATCAAACCCGCGCAGAAATACGATACAAGGCCTATGATAAGGCGGTGTTGATAGCGGTAAAAAAATGTTCGGAAGTAAAAGCCCTAGCGCAAGATATGGATGATCATAGCTATAATATCTTAGCATACAGAATAGCAGATAAAGCCTTAAATGATGTAACGGTCATAACAACCCAAGATGATAATGAAAAGATATGCTTGGAAATAAGCGGAAAGTTAGCTAAAAATAAAATAGCAGAAATCGCCGCAACCGAAAAATTGCCATCGTTTAACGAGGATAGGGCGGAGAAAATTGCCCAACAGGTAAACACGGTTTTACCCAAATCCATGTATGAAACAGACAGTACGATTCCCTTGATTTATATTAAGGAAATGGAATATTACAACGGCAGCTCCACAAACAATTTCACTCAAAAAATAACTGAACAACTAAGCTTTGAGCCACGAGTTTTAGTAACGGAAGATAAAGAGTTAGCCGATTATTTCTTAGCCCCGAAACTGGCGTTATCTAAAATAGAACCAATAAACGAAACAAATAGCCGATACAGCATGTCCATAGTCATAGAATTAAGAAAAAATGATGGAACACTGGTAGATTCGGAAACTCAAAATCGCTACATAATTATCAATAAAGAACAGAATACGCAAGAAATAGCGCATAAACTGGTAGAAAAATTGCTGGAAGACGGCATAAATGCCCTCTCTGGGAAACTGAACAGTTTGATTAAAAATTAACTATTTGGAGAGCCCAAAAGTGCAAGGCCCGTCATTAACCAGATGAACTTTCATATCTGTCTGAAAAATTCCTGTTTGCGGTGTAATACCTTTATTTTTAAGCAAATCAAGAAAATACAAATACATTTCATTTGCCTTTTCAGGAATTTCGGCATTATCAAAACCCGGACGATTTCCGCGTGAAAGATCTGCCGCTAAAGTAAATTGAGATACGACAAGAATATCCCCGCAAACATCTTTAACGGATAAATTCATTTTGCCGGCATCATCTTCAAAAATTCGCAAATTTGTGAGCTTATTTGCCAAAAATTCGGCTTGTTGCTTGGTATCACCTTTTTCAACACCCAAAAAGACCAACATCCCTTTTTGAATTTGCCCGACAGTTTGTCCGTTAACTTCAACATGTGCACTTAAAACTCTTTGAACTAACAATTTCATAAGGCCTACTCCAAACAGATTATTTTGAATAAAACAAATAAGCAACCCCGATAGCCGCTAAAATTCCCGCCAAATCGGAGAGTAACGCATATTTAAGGGCATATCTGGTTTTGGAGATATTAATAGCCCCAAAATAAACCGTCAAGACGTAAAATGTTGTTTCCGTAGACCCTTGAATAACAGAAGATGCAAAGGCAGCAAAACTATCAGGACCAAAGGTTTGCATAGTTTCAATCATCATCGCCCGCGCACCGCTTCCGGATAAAGGCTTCATAAAAGCCGTTGGAAGCGCATCAGCAAAACCAGAATCAATATTAAGCTTATCACAACAAAACTTAATGCCATCCACAATCATATCCAAAATTCCGGATGCTCTAAACACGCCAATCGCAACAAGCATGGATAACAAATAGGGTAAAATATTCAAGGCAATAGAAAATCCTTCTTTGGCGCCGTCTACAAATACTTCATAACATTTGATTTTACGCCGAAGCGCAATATAAACAACAGCCCCTAAAAGAAAAATCAAGATAATATTACCAAGAGCTGAAGAAAGAGCTAATCTTAAAGAGGGGGCAAGATAAAGGAAAAATGACGTGAGTGCCGCAATGAGCAAAACAAAGCCTCCCAACCATTTTAATAAAGTACGGTTAGTCAAATCAATTTTTTGCCGAATAGCCACAAGAATAAAACCCGTAAGTGTCGAAACCGAAGTTGCCAGCAGGATAGGGATGAAGACATCAGTAGGATGCGTCGCTCCCATTTGAGCACGATACATAAAAATAGTAATAGGGATAAGCGTAACCGACGACGCATTAAGTATCATAAAGAGAATTTGCGCATCGCTTGCTTCATCTTTTGAAGGATTATGCTCTTGCAATTGCTCCATGGCCTTTAGCCCCATCGGGGTTGCCGCATTATCAAGTCCCAAAAAATTAGCAGCCATATTAAGCACAACCGTAGAAATAGCCGGGCTGTTTGCCGGAACGTCTTTCATCAGAACTCTAAAAAGCGGCGTAAGTTTTTCAGAAATTTTTTCAGCAATGTGCGCATTTTCAATAAGCTTTAAGATTCCGAGCCAAAAACTCAAAATGCCGATGAGCCCGATAGAAATTTCAACTGCACTCTGCGCATTTTGAAAAATAGCATTGGTAATTTGTGAAAAAATTTCATAATTCTGCAAAAAAATCAGCTGATATGCGGCCACAAAAATCGCGCTCAAAAACATTCCCGCCCATAAGATATTAATCATAGCCCCTCGCTTAGCAAATATTTAAGATATTAGTTTCATAATATACAAAAAAGATTAAGAAATCGCCAAAGGAGGAGATATGTCAAAACAATGGAAATACACGACAACACAGGAATATTTGGAAGAAAAAAATAAATTTAATCAGTACTATGAAGAAAAGGTGCTGCCTCTTTTGCAAAAAATAGAAAAAACACGAAAAAGATACTTTTACACATTTATACTCATGTCTTTTGCTTTAATTTTATGGATAGGTTATGTCGTCAAAAACTTTCAAACCGGAATAAAAGGACTAACCGAAACAAATGGATGGTACGGGCTGGCCGGATGTGTGATAATATTATTGTTATGCTTACCGATGTTGAGTTATTACCGCCGTAGCAAAGAAAGTCTGCTTCCGGTTCTGGCCAACTTTTTCGGAGAATTTACATATTTTTATAATCAGGAATTACCTCTGGACTTAATGGATGAATCTTTATTATTCAAAGCTAAAGGGCAAATGCGCGGAGAAGATTGTTTTAGCGGTACATATCAAGATGTGTCCGTGCAAATTGCCGAATATCACCGTTTTAAGCAATCGCAGAGATATAATGAAGAAAATCATAGAAGAGAAAATATTTATGTCTCAAAAGAAAGAGGGCTGATTTTCTATGCCGATATGAATAAACAATTTTCCGGTCAAACAATTGTGGTCAAAGATAAAGGTTGGTTAAATTTTGTAGAAAAATTCAAAAATTTACAAAGGGTAGGGCTTGAATCTCCGGAATTTGAAAAGAAGTTTGAAGTCTACTCGGATAATCAAATTGAAGCACGTTATATCCTAACACCTGTTATGCTGGAGTATATGGAAAAACTAAAAGAGATGTTTAATCAAATTGAGTTTAGTTTTTTTAAGCAACACGTCTTAGTAAAAATAGAAACGAAAAAGAACACGTTTGAATGTTCCAATTTTTTCCGTTCCGTAATCAATCAAAAAAGAATAGCTCAACAATTTGATGAGCTATATCTCTTGTTTTCCATCATAACAACGCTGAAACTAAACCAAAAACAAATGCAATTACAAAATTAAAGCTGCTTGTTAAGTTCTTTGATAGTTCGTACCGCCTCGTCATAAAGGACTTTATTTTCGCGGATGGAAAGACGAATATTTGATTTAGCCAGTTCTTCATTAGTTCCGCAATCATAACGTTCTGCGGTCGTTAAAACACCTCTGAGCGGGCATCCTTGCTGTGCGGCAAGATTAATGGCGTCTGTAAGATTAATCTCGCCATTAGAGCCTTTAGTAACCTGCGGTAGTAAATCCAGAATAAGGTTAGGCAAAACGTACGGTCCCATGCTGGCGTAGTCAGAATCAATTTCTTCCATTTTAGGCTTTTCCACAACGCCTTTTGCTAAAATAACATTATTCTCGCAAGTAACCCCGGTTAAAACGCCGTAGCGAGAAAGTTGATCTTTAGGGAATTTGATAACATTTTCAACCATCCCGCCGAAACGCTCATAAACATCAAGCAATTGTGATAAAATACCTTGCCCGCGGCAAACATAAACATCATCAACCCACATAACCATAAAATCGCGTTGACCGATAATCTTTTTCGCGCAAAGAATAGCATGCCCATTTCCTTTAGGTTCATCTTGACAAGCAAAAGAAAATTTCATGCCTGCCGGAACAGTTCTTTTGAGAGCTTCCCATAATTCGAGTTTATCATTTCTAAGCAAACGCTCTTCAAGTTTTTTATTAGGAGAAAAGTAATGTTCATACATACTCCGGCAAGTTTCATCGCTATAAACAAAAACAACTTCCTTAACACCGGCCTCGGCGCAAGTATCAACAGCATACTGAATAATCGGTAAATTATTTAAACATAAAAAACCTTTGTGCATAGCTTTTGTAGCAGGAAGGTTTCGTGTGGATAAACCGGCAACCGGCAATACAACAACTTCAGGCCTCGCAAACATAATCATCTCCTTGCTATATTAAATATGCTATAAACTACACTGAAAAGAAGAGATAATCAATTATAAAAGTAATTTAACAACAAGCACAACTAATCAGCAAAAGAGAACTGTTTGGCAACTTTTCCGGTTGTGGGTATAGATAGGGATGTATTGACGGCAAAAAGATATTTTTGCTGAGGTTTAGCAGGCGAGCTGATGTGAATATCCTTTAACATTTCTTTGCCAACGTGACCGCTTAGCTCAGAGGAGAAAGGCGTTGCATTTTTGATGACATAGAGATTATCATGATGAGAAGTATCTTCTTTTTCGTAAGAGAGGTCACTAACGGCAACCAGAGCAGCGTCTGTCAGGTTATTAATATCATCAGCAGGTGAGGTATGTTGCGGACGAGGTAGAATATCTAACAAAGCAGAAGCATTATCTGGCTCTACTTTCTTTTCACCATCTATAGCCTCATCAATAAAATTTGAAAATTTATCAATTTGAGCGGCAGAAAGCTTTGTCGGAGATGCATTTTTATTATTAGTTTTCTTAGCAACTTTTTTAAATTTGCCTTTAGCCGTTATTGGAGGAAGTGAAGTTGATGTAAGCGAAGGAACATCTTCTTTTCCAATATTAAGTGCGACAACCGGATTTACCTTCAGAGAAGAAGGTAAGGACTTTTTGCTGGATATTTTGTTTGGAGAAGTCGGTAAAGTCGGAATATTTTTAACATCTGCAACAAGAGTATCTCTAGATTTATTGACAGAAGATGGTTCCTCAGTTTTTGATATTTCCTTAGATTTGTCAGTCGTTTTAACAGGCAATACAGCATTATTTTTAGCAAAATCTTTTTCTAAAGCTTTTTCTTGCTTCTTAACCTTGGCAAGAATGCTAGCAATAGCATTTTTTGTTTTTTCGAGAATATTATCATCATGTGCGGAAATTTGATACTTAGAAGAATTTGCAGCAATTTGAGTCGTATCTTTTTGAGATACAACAACAGGCTTGTCCTCTTTTAATGTAGGGGTAGGGACTTTGCTAGAGATAGAAGTTTCTGCCGCAGCTTTCTGGGTTGTATCTTCTTTAGATAATGAAACATCGTTCTTTAATAAGTCTTTTTGCGGGATATTGGCCACTGCAACCTTCGGAGTTTTTTCAACACTTATATTACTTTTGAAAATTTCGGATAATCCGCCAAAATCCAAATTAGATGCCAATTCAATACCTTTATCAAGCTTTTTCTTATTTTGGATGTCATCTAAAACATTAATTAACCCGTTATCGGCATTAGCTTGGAGAGCTAAACTAAAAGACTCTTTTTTTTTATCAAGATTCTGCTGAACAGTTGCTGCTGCTGAAACGTTAGAAGCTGCCGACGTATCAGCCTTTTTTTCCGGAGAGGAAGGAACAGAACTTTGTTCTTCATTAGATTCACCGGATTTAACATCATCTTTTGTTGATGAGACAGCTTTGCCTCCGGTTTTTAATGTCGGTTGTCTGATATCAATATCAGCGGTTGTCTCCGGAGGATAAATCATGTATTGGTCATAATCTCTGGAAGTAATGCTTAAAATAGCACGGAAATCATCAATATTAATGACAATGTCGTTATACAGCTGCTTAGAATAAGTAAGCAATGTTTCCAAAGCTTGACGAGCAATATCATTATTTTCTTTCATTTGCGAAACTTTAACAGAATCAATAATATTCAGATAATTATCTCTGATCTTACCATGTAGCGCACTAATATTATCCATAACTTCTTTTGTTTTATCCAAACCGTCTTGAAGCTTTTGAATATTCTCCTCACTCACAGGAGTTGGACTAGATTTCATAAATTCAACCTGAGCCATATAAACATCTGTTAGGCTGTGATGATAAGCATAGTTATTTTGTGATAAATTATATATCCAAGCAATTTTGTTAAAGGTGTCGTCAAATATATATTTACTGTCTACAACATAGTTCTCTTCTAAGACTTTGGGAATATACTTTAATTTAGCTTTTTCAGCACCCAGTTCAGCTTCAATATTCATCAAAGTTTCTTCGTTGGGGTAGTTGTTGAGCTGATCCTTCATCTTTTTAATATTGATTTCAGCTTGAGCGATTGTTTTAAGGTTATCCTGATAAACCGAAACGACATTTTCATTTTGCGTAATTGGCTTAAAACGGACAACCTCAAGAGTCAAGCGGTTGATGTCCTGAAGAGCACCGTCAACGGCTCTTTGTAAAGCTTTTAATTTGTCGCCGATTTTTTCCATTTTTGCTTTTTCCTTATATTGGCGAGCATTTTTAATTTTATCTTCTATACCGCTAATACGTTTAATACTTTCTTCTAAGTCTAATGAAAGATTTGGATTAGCCATGTTTCCATCAAAAGTAAATTTAAGAATATCAGAGAATGAGGCATTATGGTAGACCGCACTAAATATAGCATTAAACAACCAGTCGCTCAAGTTTAAGTCAAACTTCATATTCATATTAACAACTGGAGACTCCCAAATAACACTATCGGCAACCACAAACCCTTTGCTAATATTATAAGCACCTCTGATTTTTGAAAAACTGCTTTTACCGGATTTTAAACTATTTGTCACAGTATCTTCAAAACCGGCAACAGACTTTCTTTGCTCTAATTCAAATTTGATAATATCCAAATCCCAACCACGAATAGCTGTATTGGCAAAAGAGAATTTACCTTTAGAATTTAAATTCTCAAAGAAATCTTTTTCTGAATTAGCCGCAGAATTAAAGGTACCTTCAGCGGTGAGCCAACCTTCTTCAACCGTATAGAGAGAGCCGCCAAATTCCGGTATCTTAAGGTCTTTAATATTGAAATAGCCATCGATTCTAGGCAAATCAGCTGTATTCAAGTCAAAGCGAAAGTTAATAATGCTCTTATCAATAGTTGCATCAAAAGAAGCAACCTTTAATAAACTATCTTTTAAGGAAAGCTTAGTTTTGGCATCAGAATAATTTTTCCCTCTAAATGTTAACAGATGAGCTGCAACATCTATGTCAAAATCAATTTTAGCCAGAGCCGAGTAGTCAATATTTTTATCTGAAAAATCTTTTGCTAAAAAAGTACCATTTGTTTGCGTTTCAGGAACATCCGCAAGATATTTATTAAGATTAAACCATCTGTCTGCATCAAATTTATCGAAAGATAAGTTAGATTTTAGTATGGGCTTTAATCCTGTATCATCAAATTGTACAGAACCTTTAATGGCATTTGCCCCAAAATATGCAGTTGCATTATCTAAAGAAAACAGTTTATCAGAACCTTTAATTTTAGAAGAAAGAGCAAAGGTGGTAACAGGAATATCTGCAGTGTAATTTAAGCCCAAAGCCCGAACAAAAAGGTTGAAATTATTTGTTTTCAACTCCAAATCACCATTGATGGTTAAAGGATTTTTAGTATCATTACGAACAAGACCGGTATATGCAAATTCTGTATCGCCAAATTTTTGCACAGAACTTAAACTAAATTCATCAAAGTTGCCGCTGAGAGCGCCTTGTGTTGCAAAAATTTTTCTCTTAAACAGTCCTTTAGTACCGGTATTGATACCTAAAGTTGAGGCAAATAAAGGAAAATTGTCGGTTTTTACATCAAAACTTAGCTCATTAAATTGAGGTATTGTGAAGATATTTTGCGCATCCATTTTAAGATTAACCTCAGCGCCCGCCAAACTGCCAGCAGAAAGTTTATTAACTTTTAAGTTATCTTTCTCAGAAATAAAATGCAAAGAAAGTTTTTCCATCGGAATATTATTATAAACAAGACTGTTCACATTAAGCTCTGCATCAACATTAAAATCTCTGTTCCAAGGCAGTAAATTCATTTGATAAACAAATTTATCTTTTAATGAAGCATCCTTTAAGCTATCCGGTATACCCAATAAGTATTTATCAAGAATAACTTTGGAAACATCCATATCAGCCAAAACAAAAACTTTATCCTTTTTAACAACACCGATATTGCCTCTAAAATCGGTAGCATCAATAGAGGCTTGCGGTAAAGAAATCTTAATACTATCAAGATTGCCGACCAATTTAATATCAGCTTGAGCCCGCTTAAAAATAGATTTTTTATTATCAGCTGAAGCAAGTTTAGCCAAATCTAAATTAAAAACAGAAGCAAATGTGCGCAAATCTTTAGTATCAAATGACTGATTGAAAATATATTCCACACCGTTATTAAGATTAATTTTTCCGACAGTTTTGATAATCGACTCACCAGGCATAACAACGCCGAACCGCGTAATATCTAATATATTTTGCGTGAGGTTAAAAGCCATGGTTAAATTACGAGCTTCAATATTATTATACCAAGCCGATGTGGCTTTTGCGGATAAGCTAACATCATAACCACTAAAAGGAGATTCAACAAATTTTTTACCTGATGTTGTATATTCAACAAGATCTTTAGCCAAATCCTCAATAATATTTAAATCAAATTTAGTTAAATCAAAAGAGGCGTTAATTTGAGGAATTTCAGCCGTTTTATTAACAATAACAGTACCGCTGCCGGCAGTATTTTTATCAAATTTAGTAGTAAAGTTATCGAGCTTCAGCAAAGACTTATCGTAATTATATTGAAAAGATAAGAATAAAGGTTTGCTATATCGATTAGAAATGGCATCTTTACCCCAAACGATATTAGAAAAATCAAATAAGCTACGCGTATCTAAAGTAACTGTACCTTGTGCTTTCTCACCAAGTGTTCCGTCTAAAGTAAGTTTAGAGCCGCTGCTAGCATTAGTTAATTCAGATTTGAGGACCAAACCATTATTTTTTGCAATATCCCCCTTAAAGCGGATCTCGTTATTATTGTGGATAAATTTACCGCTTGTTTTATATGGACCAGATAAAGATGGAGCAGAAATATTTGCCGAAATATTCTTAATGTCAAATTGAGAATTGTCTTCAAGATTTTTATAACTTAAAGTAGAGTCCGAAACTTGAACATCATTAAAAGACACCTCAATATTTCCAGATTTATTGATGCTGTTTTTCCCAACGCCATTCCAGTTGCTGACACCTTTGTCATTAATTTCAACATACGCAGTTGCTTTAGATAAAGTCATTGATTTAACAACAAAATTGTTATCAAGCAGAGGCATCAAATCAACATTTGCCGTCAAATCATTGACAACAACCAAAGGTGTTTTTCCACCGGTAGATGGGAAAAATTTAACTTTGCTTGCAGAAAATTTAGGAGAAGGGAATAATTTAACATTCAAATTACCCTCAATGACGGCTTTAAGTCCCGTAATTTGCGAAAAACGTTGCGCAACAAGTGTCTTGTGTTTATTCCAATCTAAGGTATAGAGATATATACCGCATCCTGTAGCGGCTAAGATGACAAAACACAAAATACCGACAATAATCTTTTTTAGCACGATTTTCTCCTAAAATAAAAATAAACTTTGCTAAATTTTTTTGTTATTGTATATTATAAAAAATTAACGAAACGATAATTTTCACAGATTTTTTGTAAAAATATTAAAAAAGGAATGTTTTTTATGGATACAAAGCAAACACTATATGAAAAAGCACAGGAAGTAAGGGAAAAGGCATATGCCCCATATTCACAATATAAAGTCGGAGCTGCCTTATTATCTGGAGAGAAAAGATATTATGTCGGATGCAATGTAGAAAATATCTCTTATCCATGCGGCACCTGCGCTGAAGCCGGAGCAATAGCAGCCATGATAGCCGAAGGAGATAAAACCATAGAAGCGCTGCTCGTTGTATCTTTTGGCAAAAATTTAGTGTATCCGTGCGGCGCTTGTTTACAAAGAATTGCCGAGTTTTCAAACTCCAAAACAATTATATACGTAGCGGATAAACAAGGAATACAAGAAACTCATTATCTAAAAGATTTGTTACCATACGCATTCAAGGAGGAAGGATTGTTAAATGAAAAATGAAATAGAAATCGCCGCGGAAATTCGTGAAAAATTAGCCTTAAAACAACCTGAAACAGCGGTTATATTAGGGTCAGGACTGAGTGGCTTTGCGCAGAAATTAGAAAATCAACAAAGCTTGAAGTATAAAGACATAACAGATTTTCCGCAAACCAGCGTCAGCGGGCATAAAGGGGAACTGCTACATGGTTATATCGGTAATAAGGAAATAATTTGTTTAAACGGTAGATTTCATCTATACGAGGGGCACAAGCCGCAAACAATAGCCCGCGTGGTAAGAGTATTAAAAAATTTGGGCATTAAGCGTCTGATTGTAACCAATGCAGCAGGTTCTTTGCGTCGTGATATGGCGCCGGGAACGTTGATGATCATAAAAGATCATATAAATTTCAGTGCTCAAAATCCGCTGATAGGCCCCAATGATGATGCGTATGGTCCAAGGTTTCCGGCAATGAATAATGCCTATACGGAGCATCTGCGGAATAAGTGCAAGATTATAGCTCATAAAATGGATATTCCGATAACTGAAGGAACATACTTTATGGTGATGGGCCCAAATTTTGAAACCGCGGCAGAAGTTAAAGCTTTTGGAATATTGGGTGGTGATGCCGTAGGTATGTCCACCGTGCCGGAAGTAATAGCCGCCGCACATTGCGGAATGGAGGTTTTAGGCATATCCGTTATAACGAACTATGCGGCAGGATTAGTCAATAATACGCCGACACATCAAGAAACCTTAGCTGAGGCAGATAAAGCATCAGAGCGCTTAAGTGCCTTGGTCACAGAATTTATCAAAGAGGAGGAATAAGCGATGTTGCCTCAAGAAATTATTCGAAAAACCAGAAATCATGAACGTTTAAGCGCAGAAGAAATTCAATATTTTATTCAAAAAATGACTTCTGGAGAAATCGCAGATATTCAAGCCGCATCTTGGAGTATGGCGATATTCTTAAACGGTCTGAGCCGAGAAGAAACTTTGGCTTTGACTTTAGCTATGAGAGATTCCGGCGAAAAGTTAGAATGGAAAGAACTAACCGATAAACCAATTGTAGATAAACATTCAACCGGCGGGGTAGGGGATAAAGTAAGTTTGATGTTAGCGCCGATGTTAGCTGCCTGCGGAGCCTATGTTCCGATGATTGCCGGCAGAGGATTGGGACACACGGGAGGAACACTGGACAAGCTAGATTCCTTAAAAGGCTATAAGACGAATGTAGACATAGCAACATTTAAAAGAGCCGTTAAAGAGGCCGGATGTGCTATTATCGGACAAACAGCCGATTTAGCGCCGGCAGACAAAAAATTATATGCTATCCGCGATGTTTGTGCTACGGTTGAGTCAATTCCGCTAATCACAGCTTCAATATTATCTAAAAAACTGGCGGCAGGATTGCAATATTTGGTAATGGATATTAAGTGCGGCAATGGCGCATTTATGGAAAATATGCAAAGAGCATCAGAATTAGCCTATTCTATAGTAGACGTAGCCCATGGGGCAGGCACAAAAACATCCGCCCTTCTAACAGACATGAATAGTGTGTTGGGAAAGACAGTCGGAAACGCATTAGAGCTAACGGAAGCAATAGAATATTTGCAAGGCAATAAAGCAGATGAACGTTTGGATACGGTAACGATGGCTCTATGCAAAGAATTGTTGGTAAACAGTCAAATAGCCAAGGATGATAAGGAAGCAGAAGCCAAATTAAGACAAAGTATTTCCACCGGAGCGGCTTATGAACATTTCTGTAAAATGGCAGAGATGCTAGGAGCGGACATGGATATCCTGGATAATTATGAACAAAAGAAGCCGCAAGCGCCGTATGTTGAGGCGATTTATCCGGAAACATCCGGTTATGTAACAAGTATCAATACGCGGGAAGTAGGTTTAGGTGTTATCATGCTTGGCGGCGGCAGAACACGTCCTGAACAACAAATTAACTATACGACAGGATTTACGGATTTTTGCCAAATTGGCGATAAAGTAACACCAAAAACACCATTGTGCTATATTCATGCAGAGGATAAGGACGCCATTAAAGAAGTATCGGATGTTATCCGCAAAGCAATACAAATTTCAGACAAAGCTCCGGAAAAAACACCGGTAATTTTAAGAAAAATAGCATGAGTTAAACGAACTCAGACGAATAAGAAAAGTTATGGACGAGCTTTCTTATTCGCCTTTTTTACGACATGAGGTTTCTTTGGCTGTGGAGGAGTCATAAAATCCGCACGAGATTTATAATTTTTGATTTTATTTAAAAGAGCGTAGTCAGGCATGCCGTCTTGAGGAAGTTTCCACTTTTTTTGAAGTTTCTTAACGGCTTGAGATGTTTGTGTTCCCAATCTTCCATCTTCTTTGAGGTGAGATTTCAAGACCCGATTAGCAAAGTGCTGTACTGTCAAAATATCCTCATTGGTGAGCTTATAATAAGGCTTTTCACTAAGAGCATGATAAGGAGAGTTGTTGCCGATATAATCAGCCAATGTCACAATAGCTAAAGCATAGTTGGTCGAACGATTCCAAATCATAATTCTGCGGAAGTTGCTAAGAGCCAAATAAGCTCTTCCGCGCCGTCCATCAGGAAGAATAACGGTCGCCGGAGCATTATCCGGAAGTTTTATACCTTTACCATTTGCACTAATGACACCAATTTTTTTCCATTCTTTGACGGTTTTAAATTTTTTAGGCCCGATAAGATTGTAATCAAAATTCCAAGGAAGCTTAACTTCTTGTCCCCAAGGTTCATCCGCTTTCCAGCCAAGTTTAGAAAGGTAGTTCGCAGCCGAAGCAATTGCATCATCAAAACTATCCCAAATATCCGCAACCCCGTCGCCGTCATAATCTATGGCATAAGCATTATAAGTTGAAGGCATAAATTGAAAGTGCCCCATAGCACCGGCCCAAGACCCCATCATCTTATCATCACTGAGCCCATATGCATCCATAATCAGCAAAACATGATAAAGTTCACGCTTAAAAAATTTTGCCCGACGATTCTTGTAGCTTAAGTTTGTCAGCCCATCAATTAGGTGATATTTCCCCTTGTTATAACCAAAATGCGTTTCCACAGCCCAAAACGCAATCAGATAGTTAAGAGGAACACCATATTGCTCACTGACTTTTTGATATTTGGGCTTAAGTTCTTTATAAAGCTCGCGCGCTCGTTTGACCTTATTGGCCGTGATGAGCTTATTGATATATTTATCCGAGATTAAAATAAATTCCGCCTGCTTTTTATCATGAATTTCAATCTGCTTAACTTCATGAAAATAGTCATTTTTGTAGGCTTCATCAATAGTTTTCTTAGAAATACCTTTGTCAATCATTTCCTGTTTGAGATTACTAAGCCACTCATCCCACTCTTTGCGCTGTTCATCAACACTTTTAATCCCGGCAACAGCCGCCTGACATAAAAAACAAGAAACCAAAAGAAAGGATAACGCTTTTTTCCACATACAAGTTCGCCTTCAAAAAATGAGTGTATCAAACGATAATGTATAATATCTTTATTTTATCCTAACATTCAACAGTTTACAGAAAAAATTTTTTATGTTACAAGAATAAAAAAGGAGAAACAATGAATACCAAAGAGTTTAAGCAAATACTTCCCTCGCGCAAAGCCATATTAGGGATAGATTATGGCAGTAAAAGAATGGGAATAGCCGTATCGGATTTATCCTGTACCATCGCAACATCGCATAAAATAATTCATCGCACGAATATGGAAAAAGATTTAACCGAGCTAAAGAAGATTATCTTAGAAAAAGAAATCGGCGGTATCGTTATGGGGTTGCCGCTGCAGATGAATGGAGTAGAGGGGGAAATTGCCGCAGAAGTTCGCAAATTTGCGGAAGTCTTAGCTGAAGAAATTGGTTTGCCGATATTGCTCTGGGATGAAAGATTATCATCGTCAGCTATGGAAAATTTTTTGATAAAAGAAGTAGATTTATCGCGTAAAAAGCGGGCAAAGGTGCTGGATGCAACAGCAGCGGCCTACATTTTGCAAGGAGCCTTGGACGCCCTTAAATATGCATAAAAAACTTGCAGAGAAGATATATTTAGAGTATAATTTTACCTAAATAACAAAACAAGCGAAGTAAAAAGGTCAAGAGATATTCGTGCAAGAAGAGATGGAGAAAACATAATGAGCAACTATGAAGAAAATCCTTGTCCTAAAATATCATATGCCGACAATTTCAAGAAATGGATAAAAACAGTAGACGAGCAGTCAATCCAATCGTGGACAACCAGAGATTGGCTAAAAATGTATGACCGAATAGAAGATTGCATACAAAACAGCATACTGCATAAAGGATTTATATGGGAAAAATATCACAAAAAATGGAAAGCGCATCAAATCAGTGATGAAGAATTAAAAAAACTAAGTTCGAGACTGGATAGTACACAATTTTTACGTAATGAATTTGTTGTGGAATGTGAAGAAGAATTCGTTAAAATCTATAAAAATTATAGAATATCACCCGAGCAATATTCCGCTATGATGAAAAAAGGCAAAGAAATCGGACAGCATTTGGCGTTAAGGGGAGATATAGATTGTGCAGCCATTGCTTTTGAACGTAATTCTCGTGCAGAGACTATGAACAACATAAATGTCGTCATGCTAAAAGAAGCTTATGATATAGATAATCCAAACGAATTTGAACAATTTTTAGCCAAAATCCAAATAACCGATAGAACAAATGTGAGTTCCAGCGGCATAAACGGAATAGAAATAGACGGAAGTATCTATGATAGCAGTTTGAAGACGATGGGGCACGAAGGTACACACTATTATTTTCAAACAACGGCAAAATGGATGAAAGAACAGTTGGAACAAGGAACAACCGCCAAAGATATTCCCTATGATTTTGCAATGTTGTTAAAAATGAATTCTGCATACTATTTAAGTTCTGTGAGCAAAAAGGATATTTCCGCCTTAGATAAAGAAGAGCAAAGAAAATATCAAGATAAAGCATTTGAAAGCTATCGTAAGCAACCGGTTGAAAAACACGCCAATATTATGGGTTTAATGATAGAGCATACTTATAGAAATTATGTAAATCAATATTCAGAAAAAAACAGCCTCAAATTATATCCATATATTGAAGATACGCTAGGCACTCCATATAAAACAACACATAACGGCAAAAGTGTGACATTTGAACACCATAAGACGCCATATTTGGGTGTAAAACAAATTCAAAAGAGCTTTGCGGGTTTACCTCAAGAAATGATAGAAGCGATGAATATCAGAGAAACTAAAGACAGCCTTGCCTACGATATACCGGAAAATTGGTCTGCCAGCAAAGAAATAGAAAAATTTCTGGATTTAAAGGATAAAGAACCTCCCTCGTGCCCTCCGGTATGGCAAGCTATCCAACAAAAGCCAGTAAGCGATAGATAACGCAATAATAGCAAATAAAACAATAATAAAGGGAGCAAATTTGCTCCCTTATTTTATGCAAAATGCGAGATAATCAAACTTAGGCTGCTTTAACAACATCAAATTTGACTTCTGAGCCGCCAAGTTCATCAACAGTCGGTGCAGAAAGGTTTGCATTTTCGGCAATTTCCAAAGCAAGAACTTGCTCTTTAATATAGTCGGCATATTCAGAAATCGCCGCTTTAACGGTTGAATCATTAGAGGAATAAGCGAGTTTGATACGGTCAGAAATATCAAAATCTTTAGTTTTACGAAGAGCTTGAATCATACGAACAAAATCGCGGGCAATACCTTCTTTTTCAAGATTTTCATCAACTTCCGTATCCAAAATCACAACGGCTGTATTGTCAGGTAAAGCCTGCCCGCTCATACCATCTTTAATAACGAGACGAAGCTCATACTCTTCTGCAAACAAAGTCTGTCCGGCAATAGAAAGAGTACCGTCTTCGTTTTGTTTCCACTCATTAGTCTTAGATTTAGCCATAATATCTTTCATATGCGCACCAAGTCTCTTACCGATGAGCGGCGTCTTTAGATAAAGGAAACGACCGGCAACGTCAGCAATATCAGACTTCAGATAAATTTCCTTAACATTTACTTCATCTTTTAGCGCATCCGCAAAGTCTTTAAGTGTTTCGGCATTATCACCGGCAACCGTCATAGAGCGCAAAGGCAAACGGTTACGCAGCTTATGCTCTTCACGAATAGATTTAGCCACCGAAGAAATAGCTCTAACCATATCCATCTGCTCAATTAACTGCGCATTATCGGCAATAGCGGATAAATTCGGTAAATCTTCAAGATGAACGGATTCGCGCCCGGTTAATCCTTTATAAACAAATTCGCTCATAAACGGCATAAGCGGAGCCGCAATCTTAGCCACATTAACCAAAACGGTATAAAGCGTATTGAAAGCGCTCAAATCTTCTCCGTCCCAGAAACGAGCTCTGGAACGACGAATGTACCAGTTATTTAAAATTTCTAAGAAATCTTCAATTTGCGCACAAGCTCTGGCAATTTCATATTCGTTCATATCTTTGCGAACGATATCAGACAAAGCCTTTAATTTAGCTAAGATATAGCTGTCTAACACGTCGGCAGATTGAGAAATCTCTTTTGCTTCAATTCCTTCAGCGTTAGCATATAAGGTAAAGAAATAATAAGCGTTCCAGAACGGAATAAGAGCTTTACGAGCTGCTTTAGCAATTTCTTTACCTTCTTTATCAACAGCAACATTACCGCCTTTAAGAACCGGAGAAGAAATCAAGAACCAACGCAAAGCGTCCGAACCGATTGTTTCCAGAATATCATTCGGATCAGGGTAGTTCTTCAAACGTTTAGAGAGCTTCTGTCCGCCTTCAGCCATCAATAATCCCGTACAAATACAGTTTTTGAAAGCGGGTTTATTATGAAGAGCGGTGGAAAGAACCGTCAATGTATAAAACCATCCGCGAGTTTGGTCAATAGCTTCCACAATAAAGTCTGCTGGGAAGTGATTTTCAAACCATTCCTTATTTTCAAACGGATAATGCACTTGAGCATAATGCATAGAGCCGCTTTAAAAAAAACTTTCAAAAACATCGTATACACGGCGCATCATTGTTTTTCATTTCGGGTCATCAGGGTTTGTATAAACCAAATCGTCAATATAAGGTTTG
>CASFQO010000008.1 GCA_949297145.1 uncultured Alphaproteobacteria bacterium | reverse complement strand
TACCCACACTATATGGTAACTTAAACTGTATACGCTATGTGAACTCTCTACAAATTGCATATCTTTATTATATCGCCGACTTTTTATTCATCCACCACTAAAGTGGTGGTTTTCTACAAGGCATTAATAAATAAAAAAGCCCTGATAGCTATTCAGGGCTTTATTTGTTGTAAATTTATTTCGTTTTATTTTCTGTCTCACTGGGTTCTTTTGAGGATTTCTTTTCCTCTTTCTTTTCTTGGTGTACAGCGTGAGCTTTTTCTTTAATTTCTTTAGAAGCTTTTTTGCCGGCTTCAACAATATGAGGAACTTCCGTCTTTATCTTATCCATCATGTGCGGCAATTTTTCCGCATTATAGATTAAAATTACTACAATTATAACCAAAACCCATATCATAAACTTTCTCCTTTCTTGAGCATTTGATGTAACACTTCTGTCGCATCATAAGAATATTTCTCTTCAAAACTTTCTTTTAATGCGTTTTCATAACGCGCCCGAATATCGCTTAAATCAATCTTCTTAGGTTTATTATGAATGACTTTTTCTATTTTGGCAAATCTTATTACAGACTTTTCAGTTAAGAATCGATTTGTTTGACATACTTCAAACGAATCTTTTACATTTCCTGAACAGCAGCACACTGCGTCTACTCCCGCATTTAGGCTTGCCTCAACTTTTTCTCTGATATTTCCTTTAAGGGCGTGCATATCTATGGCATCACTTAATAGAAAATTATCAAAATTCAGATATCCGCGGATAACTTCTTCGATTATCTTTTTTGACTGCGTTGCCGGATTTTTGGCGTCTATTTCTTTTAAGAGGATATGCGAGGTCATCCCCAAAGGGAATTCTTTGAAACTTTTGATATATTCAATTTCTTTATACAATTCTTCTTTTGATAAAGGACATTCTGGTAGCTCTAGATGGGGATCATTTAGGGAATTAAAATGCCCCGGTATATGTTTTATGCAAGGGCATATTCCCATTGAGACATAGGCCGAGGCCATATTCATTCCACGCTCTACTATGCTTTCTGTTTTATCACTAAAACATCTACTTTCAAGCACCTTATTCTGAGGGATTGTTTTTCTGTCTATTACCGGAGCGTAATTTATATTTATACCAATTTTTTTTATATCTGATGCAATTAAATATGCGTGATAAGTGCTAAATTGTTTATCTACTTTGCCAAGAGCTTCTTCTGAGGCATATTTATTTGAAATGATTGAAGATAGTCTTGCAACTCGTCCACCTTCTTCATCCACCGCTATTAAAATATCTTCTCGCCCAATTGTATTTTTTATCTCTTCAATTAAGTTTTTTAACTGCGTTTCCGACTGTATGTTGCGCGCAAATAAACTTATGCCCAAAGGGTTATACTCTGAGAATAGCTTTTTTTCGTCGTCTGTCAGTCTTGTTCCACTGCATGACAGGATGGCAGCAAGTATCGGTTTTGTCATGATCTTAATTCTGCTTTATGATGCTGCTAATCTGTTTCTTTTTCAGAAGATTGCTCAATTCGACGGCCTCTTCACGCGTCTTGAATGAACCAACCTTTAATCTGTATAAAACAGAGCCCTGAGCCGTTTTTATTTCTTCTATTTCATAGGGGTATTTTTTTATGAAATCATGTCTTGCCGACAAATTATTCCATAAGGATTGAACAGCATTACGACTGGATGATGCAATGATTTGCGTGTACCATGTGCCTTTGGCAAAATTATTTTGATTTTGCTTAGGTGTTTCTTTTACGATTTCCTTTGGAGCTTCTTCACTTTTAGTGACTTTCTGAGCCTGCGCATTGATTGTCTTTTGTAATTTAACTTTGATATCATCTATTTTTTCAGGAATTACGATTTTTTCTTTGCTATTCGTTTTAATCCCAGATAATTCTGTTGAAGCCAGTTTAATGTTATTTGAGGTATCTTCTGCCTCTGTATTTAGACTGTCATCAGCATCTATGCTTTCCACTAAATTTTGCATTTCTTCAGAGGAGGAAATTGTTTTACTGATATCAATTTTCGGCATATCCGGTGCCGGACGAATATTTACCTTTTCTTCTGCTTTTGGGGTATTATCAACGATATGATATATTTCTCGGTCTTGATTGTCTATTTCCATTCCACCCGGGTCGTTCGGTAAGACTTTGGCTACGGTTATCGGGCGTCTGATAACAGGAATCTCACGCTCTTTTGTTGTACTATCAGCCGGACTTAAAAATAGCCATCCGACGACTCCGCCAACTACAATTCCAGCCAACATACCAATAAATCCATTTTTAGCATGCCGCAGTTCTTCTTGTCTGTCTTCTATGCTTTGAATGTTTTGGTCTGCTACTCTTTGATGAAAATCGTTTGTTTCGTTATCAGAATTTGTAAAACCTTGTAACATATATCTTTCCTCTGCTTATCACATTTACTGTGAGTATATTCTCAAATTTGTTTACAATCATTTAATACAATATCCGTTATCGTCATTAAAAAGTTTATTTAGAGGTGAAAATGAAAATTGCAACGTATAACATCAATTCCATTAAGGCCAGATGCGGCAATCTTTGCCAGTGGCTGAATGAAACTAAGCCTGACATTGTTTTTCTGCAAGAAATTAAGTGTGAAACGGAAAACTTTCTTTATTTTGAATGCGAAAGTATGGGGTATAAAGTTGCTGTCTTGGGACAGAAAAGTTATAATGGCGTTGCTATTTTATCTAAATTTGATTTTCAGGTTACTTCTAAAAATTTACCTAACTTTCAAGAGGATGCTTCGGCGCGATATATTGAAATTTTGGTATCTCATCCTAAAACTCCTTTTTATGCTGCATCCATCTATGCGCCGAACGGTTGCGCTCCAACAAAAGACGCGGAAATTGCTAAATTTTCTGCCAAAATCACTTGGTTTGAAAAACTTTATCAGCACTGTCAAGATTTAATGACCAGTGGGCTTCCTGTTATTTTTGGCGGGGATTTTAACGTTATGATGGAATCGATTGATGTATTTGATGAGACTCGTTTTGCAGGTAGCCCTCTTTATCGTGTTGAAGTTCAAAACAAACTTAAAGCTCTTTCTTTTTTGGGATATCATGATGCATTCCGACTTCTTTATCCTCGTCAGGAAGGATATACGTTTTGGGATTATTCTGCTAACTCTTTTGTAACTAATTCTGGTTTAAGAATAGATTATATTTTTGTGACGGCTTACTTTGCAGAACGTTTGAAGGATTGTTTTGTTGATAAATCATTACGGCGCATGAATAAACCTTCTGACCATACTGCTTTGGTTGCTGATTTTGAGATGTAGTTTATGATTAAAAAATTTTGGAATATTTTAATTGGTGTTTATTTGCTTGCTCATCCGGCTTATGCTTATGAGTTTACCAAAGTTTCTGAATTTTTTAATGTTGTACAAAATGATTATATAGAATCTCCTGATTTGCAAAAAACTTCTTTAAGCGGTTTGGAGGCTCTTTCTCAAATAGATAGTTCATTCCATCTTTATCATAGCGATACAAAAGCTTTTTTATATTATCAAAAGAATCTTATGGCAACTTTGGACTTGCCGGCAGATAAGAATGATGCGTCGGCTTGGGGAAAATTTACAAATAATGTTCTCAATCAATGTCTAACTATTTCTCCTAATCTCGAAGCTCATTCTGTAGCGTTAGAAGCTCAGATTTTGGAGTTAATGACTCGTAGTCTTGATGATTTTTCTCGTGTTGATAAGCTACCTTCTGCTCATATTGTTTCTCAATATGATGCAAAAAATGATATTGTTTACATTAAACCGACTTTATTTTTCTCCGGGATTTCCGATGATATTAAAAAACTTATTTCTTCCTACGCTGATTTAGATGGGATAATTCTGGATTTACGTGGTTGTAAAGGTGGCAATTTTAATGAAGCGCTCAAAACTGCTGATTTATTTTTAGACGGGACTCTTATCGCGTATAGCTCTGATAATAAACATATCAAAAAATTTTATAACGCTACACCGGGAGATATTCTCAACGGGAAACCCATTGCTATTTTGACAGATTCCTATACGGCTTCTGCTGCAGAATTAGTTACTGCCGCGCTCAGTGAACAGAGCCGAGCGACAATTATCGGTACCAAGACTTACGGCAAAAACAGTATTCAGGATTTGTACCAATTTAATGATCAGATTTTATTTTTGACGAGTGGCTATTTTTATACCCCTTCAGGAAAATCTATACATCAAGTAGGCCTGATGCCGCAAATTTGTACCGGCGTTAATAATAGCTGTCTTTTACCTGATACTAAAGATAGTTTGAAGGACATTAAAATCGCTACAAAGTTAATAAAAAAGAATTTCAGTTAAAATTATTGTTGACATTAGCAATTATAATTGTATATTGCTCGTAAAGTTTTTTGTGTTTAACCTTAATGATAAGAGTAAAATAATGGCAAAAGCAGTAAAAGTTAAAGTAAAATTAGAGAGTAGTGCTGGTACAGGTACGTTTTATCTTGCTGAAAAGAATCCGAGAACTCATCCTGAGAAATTGGTTATGAAAAAGTATGATAAAAAATCTAAGAAGCATGAAGAATTTGTTGAAAAGAAATTAAAGTAATTTCAATTCATGTATTAAAAAAGCGCCTTTTCAGGCGCTTTCTTTTTGCTTTAATCCGGAAAGGCTTTTTTGTATTCTTTTTGGATTTTTCCTAAAGTTACATCCGTGTATCGTTGCGTTGAACTTAATGATGCATGTCCTAATAATTCTTGAATAGAGCGCAAATCTGAACCTTGTGCTAATAAATGTGTTGCAAATGAATGACGCAAGGCATGCGGCGTAATATTATCAGGGAGATTTAGTTTTTCTCTGATTTTTTGAAGTTTTCGCTGAATAATTCTAGGACTTACCCTCTCTCCTTTTGCTCCTAAAAATAAAGCGTCTCCTTCTTTTAAGTTATAGGGGCAGCATTTTTTGTACGCTTCTATTCTTTCGATAACTATCGGTAATATCGGTACATATCTATCTTTGTTGCCTTTCCCGTGTATTTTTACAAACTCAGAGTGATTTATATCTTCTACATTTAAGCCTAGAGCCTCGGATATACGCAGCCCACATCCATACAATAACGTTAAAATAGCTCTATCTCTCGTTCCTATCCAAGGTTCGCTGCAATCTTTTACGGCTTCATCTATTACATCAAACATGGTATTCACATCTAAGGATCTCGGCAATACTTTGGGTAATTTGGGAGTTGATATTTGGAAAATGGCCGTATTTCTCATGATGCCATTATCGTCCAACCATTTGAAAAAGTTACGTACTGAAGATTCTTCTCTGGCTATGGATGGACGGCTTATACCTCTTTTCGCGCGTAAACTGAAAAAATTTCTAAACCCTCTTATATCTATCTTCTTCAAATCGTTCAGGGAGACTTTTTCTTTTGCCAAATATTCTAAAAAGATTTCTACATCGCTGACATAACTTTGTATTGTATGGGGAGAATAGTTTCTTTGAGTTTGGAGCCAATCTATCCATCTTTGCATCTGTTTTTTGAGCTCTCTATCTAACATAACTACCTCCCTATCAAATAACCTCTTAATGTTTTGGTTTTAACATTAAGAGGTTAATAATAGGTTATAACGCTTGATGACCTAATAGTATTTAAAATCGGTCAGAAAATCTTCCATTTCCTGTTCATGTTCTATTTCTTCTTTTAATATTTTCTCTGATATCCGGTATGTTTCTATATCTTTATCTCGGCATTTATCACATATTTGCTGATACCGACCTATTGCGCATCGCTCTCCGGTTAAATTTTGTGATACTAAGATTTCTGTATTGCCATCTGTAGGAGCTTCATATTTGCATTGAGCGGTTTCTTTCCATTCGGATGGATCAAGCAGAGGTGTTCCTCCTAATTGTATAATGCGTTCTGCCAACCAATCGGCATGTTTTAATTCTTCTTCGCCATGTTCTTTTAACTCTTTGGCAATTTTAGGGCGTTCTATCCCTTTGGCAACCTTTGCACCTAGCCAATATTGATAGTATGCAAGCCACTCCTCGGCAAACGCAATATTCAGCATTTTTATGACTTCTTCCTTTTCCAGTTTACATATTCTCTGTGCTACTTCTCCCATTGTTTTCTCCTTTGACTAATAAAATGATTACGTCCTCTAAATAATCTCTACTTGCTATTTATCAAGTTGCTCTTTTCTTTATTTACCTCACTTTAAGTTTTGTAGCTTAAAGTGTGAATATAGTAATTAGAGGAGTTTATATATGGTCAAAATAGCACCTAGTCTTTTAGCCGCAAACAGCGCTTCTTTGGGTAAAGCTGTGGCTTGTCTTGATGCGGCCGGAGCTGATTTTATCCATTTTGACGTTATGGACGGGCACTTTGTTCCAAATCTTACCTTTGGCCCTAAAATTCTTAAGGAATTAAAACCTCTCTCACAACTTCCCTTTGATGTACATCTTATGGTTACCAATCCCGATGACTGTATTCCTTGGTATGCAGAAGCGGGAGCTGATTTGATTACTTTTCATTTAGAGGCGTCATCAAATCCCTTGCAAGCTATTCAATTGATTAAAAGCTTTGGTATTAAAGCAGGTGTTACCCTAAAGCCAAATTCAGATATGCAGTTACTTGCTCCATTAGTTGACTTGGTTGATTTAATCTTAGTGATGGGGGTTCAGCCCGGTTTTGGTGGGCAAAAATTTTATGAAGATACACCTGAGCGCCTCATGCATACAAAAAAAATTATTGGGAATCGACCTATCTTACTTGAAGTTGATGGGGGAATAAATTTTCAGAATGCACCTTTATGCATTGATGCCGGAGCGGATATTCTTGTTGCCGGCACAACTGTTTTTAAAAATGATGCTTATGCTGACAATATTGCAAAATTGAAAGGAATAGCCTGATGAGTTTGGTTATGATTATTGAAGATGAAGAACCTTTAGCTATGCTTTTAAGCTATAATCTTGAAAAGGAAGGATATAAAGTTGCAACAGTCACCAATGGCTTAAATGCCGTTAGTGAAGTTGAAAAATTGATGCCTTCCGTTATTTTGCTTGATTGGATGCTTCCGGAAGTTTCCGGTATTGAAATTTGTAAGATGATTCGTTCTAAACCAGATATCAAAAATATCCCCATTATTATGTTGACAGCAAAAGGTCAAGAAGAGGATAAAATCAAAGGTTTGGGAGCGGGTGCTGATGATTATGTAACAAAGCCTTTTTCTGTTCCGGAGTTGATGGCACGTGTTAAAACAAATATGCGACGCGCTCCTCTGTTTGAAGAAAAAGAAAAAATAATTGTATTTGATGATATTACGATGGATTTATCTGAGCGAAAAGTTTTTCGTAATGGTCATTTACTTCACCTCAGTCCTACAGAATTCAGGCTTCTTAAAATGCTTCTTAAAGAACCTGGGAAAGTCTTTTCTCGAGAGGTGCTTTTGAAGTCCGTTTGGGGTGAAAATATCTATGTCGAATCGAGAACAGTTGATGTTCATATCAGAAGATTACGTAAAGCCCTTAATCAGTATGGACCGGATTATATCAGGACGGTACGAGCTAATGGGTATTCCATTGATAAAAATTCGCTTCCGGAGAATACTGAAGAAAAAGAGGATGAGCTCTAAAGCCATCCTCTTTTTCTTTAAATTTGCTTGCGTAGATCTAGCGCTAATTTTATGGTGCCATCATCCATATAATCCAGTTCTCCACCAACCGGAATGCCTTGCGCTAATGTTGATACCTTTATAGGCTTATCTTTCAACAATGAAGAAATATAATGCATTGTTATTTGCCCATCTACTGTTGCCGGAAGCGCTAATATGATTTCTGTTATTTCTTCCGTGTCTATTCTTTGAATGAGTTTATCTATATTTAAATCTTCAGGTGTTACGCCCTCTATTGCAGAAAGAACTCCCCCCAATACGTGATATTTTCCTCGATAAAGTCCTCCTCGTTCTAAGGCCCATAAGTCGCTTATATCCTGAACGACGCACAAAGTATTTTGCTCCCTTGTTGATGAGCTGCATATTGAACACGGTGTTTCTGTATCATAATTGCCACATATTTCGCACACTTTTATATTATCATAAACGTCTTGCAACGCTTTTATCAATTGCGGTATCTGAGTCTCTTTTTTCTTTAGCAAATGTAACACTATTCTGCGTGCAGAGCGAGATCCAAGCGATGGAAATTTCGCAATTATCTTTATTAAATCTTCTATATATTGTCCTGACATTTATATTCCTAAAATGGAAGTTTTAACCCACCTAGATTAACGCCACCGGTCGCTTCTTTCATTCCTTCTTCTGCAAGATTTTCTACTTGTGCATGCGCATTATTATAGGCAACCATTATTAGGTCTTCTAACATTTCAATATCATCAGATGCTAATGTTTTATCAATGGATATTTTTTTCATTTCGGATTTGCCATTTAAAACAACGCTTACTAAGCCATTTCCAGATGTACCGGTTATTTCCGTTCCAGCAAGTTTTTCTTGCGCTTCTTGCATCTTTCTTTGCATCATTTGAGCTTGTTTCATCAATCCTTGTATGTTTAGCATAATTTATTCCTCTTCTTCATAATCTGTTGAACTATTATTTTCTTCTGAAATTTCGGGTTCTTCTTCCGCTAAGTTATCTAAGTTTTTACGAACGACTGTTTCAATTTTGGAACCCTTAAATTCTTCTAATATTTTCTTTACCAATGGATATTCTGCAACATTTTTTTTCTTTGCTTCCACCGCTGATTTTTCTTTGTCGGCAATTGTTTCCCCTAATTCACCTTTAACTATCTCTATTTCCCATTGTTTTCCGGTTACTTCGCTCAGCAATTTGTGCAAATTCATTATGAAATCTTGATGGATTGTCGGAGCAATATTCATGGCTATATGGCCATTGGAAAACTCTCTGATGCAGACATCATTTTTGATGGAATATTCCAATAGAGCTTTTTTCGCTCCCTCTAAATAGCGTAAAAAATCTTCTATCGTATTAAATGTAACCCCTTCACTTTGATTTTCTGGTGCTACATTATTTTTTTTTTCATTTCCTTGAGTAGGATTGGTATTGATTGAGCTTATTAAATTAGAGTTTTTTTTTACTTCGTTTAAGATTTCATATGGTGTTGGAAGTGAAGCAGAATATGCCACCCGCAATAAAATCATTTCCAGTGCTTCTACTGCTGATGGTGCCATATTGATTTCTGTTATTCCTTTAATCAACATTTGCCATATCTTAGATAATATTGCCAAAGAGCATTTTCCACTTAAATCCGTAAAGGTTGTTTTTTCTATCTCACTCAAACTTGTAGAATTTAATAGAGCCGGAACGATTTTTATCTTTGCTAAATCATGTGTGATGTTGATTAAATCTTGCAGAATAATCAGCGGGGTGGCGCCATTTGTATATTGTTCTGAAATATCTTTCAGTACGCCTTCCATATCACCTTTTACAAGTTTTTCAAACAGCGATAATGTCTGGCTTCTATCTGCCAAACCCAGCATTTTTTTAACGGTGTCAGTTTTGATGTTTCCATTGCTCAAAACAATGGCTTGATCTAATAGAGATAGGCCGTCTCTTGCAGAACCGTCAGCAGCTTTGGCTATAATATCCAAGCATTCGCTCTCCGCCGGAATATTTTCTTGTGCCAATATTTTTGTAAATAGTTTCGTCAGAGTTTCAACGGATAGGCGTTGCAAATCAAACCGTTGGCATCTGGATAGAATCGTTACCGGAACTTTTCTGATTTCAGTTGTTGCAAAAATAAATTTTACGTGAGCCGGAGGCTCTTCCAATGTCTTAAGCAAGGCATTAAAAGCTCCTTTGGACAGCATATGTACTTCGTCAATAATATAAACTTTATAGCGCGCATTTGTTGGGGCATAGCGTGCACTATCCAACAATTCCCTAATATCGTCTACACCGGTATGTGATGCAGCATCCAATTCCATAACGTCCATGTGGCGCCCTGCTGCAATCGCTTTACAATTATCACATACGCCGCACGGATGTATCGTCGGTCCACCTTTACCATCCGGCCCCACGCAGTTCAATGCTCTTGCAATTAGACGTGCTGTTGTTGTTTTTCCAACACCGCGAATCCCTGTTAATATATAGGCATGATGTAATCTGTTATTTTGAATGGCATTTGTTAATGTCTGCACAAGTGCATCTTGCCCCAATAAATCTTCAAAATTTTGGGGACGATATTTGCGTGCCAACACGACATATTGATTTTCGTTTGTATTTTCTTCTGCCATCTTTTCTATCTTTTGAGGAGAAGGGTAACAGACCTTATTTTAACTGTTACGGCTGCTTTCTTCCGAACCTGACCGAGTTGGCAGCAAAACAACCCTGCACCCTTCATATTTATACTTATCTTTTATGAAATATATCCAGCTATTTTTCAAGCTAAAAAGTATCTATCAACACTAATTGTTGTATAACCACTTTAGCACTTCCGAACTGCTCTTTCCATAAAATTTCGGTAATTTTTCATATGGGACATATCGAATATCTATTTCACTATCTATGTAGTCTGACTCTCTATTATCCGCGCTAGATACGACTTTTGGTCCGTCCTTGGTAACTTCCACCATTTCTAAGCTGTGATAGCTCTGGCCTGTCGGTAAAATTTTAAAGAATCCATTTACACCTATAAAACCACTAGTTTGTGTCAAGATATTTTCTATGTTTTCTTCACTTTTTCCTGATACTACTGAAGCCAACAACACACTATCATATGCGAATGAATATATACTCTTCGGCTGTTCCCCAAAGGTCTCTTTATATTTATCTGTAAAATAGGTTCCGTAACTTTTAGAAACCATCGGATATACGCCATGGTATAAAATTGTTTCTTTACTCAAATTTGTATTATCCCAAGCCGATGTTCCCATAAACAAGACATCCGGATACATAATATCGTTGTATGCAAACATTGAGGCTAAAGATTTTAATCTGTTGCCGCTATCGGCTATCATTACTGCATCAAAGTCTGCCCCCTCGGACATTTCTTTTACAAGCATAGAAAAATCAACATTTCCTGAGCTATAGAACCCAACTTTTTCCAGTGACATATCTTTAGCAATGGAGGACATGATTGCTGATTTAACAATATTTAGTCCACTATTTGTATCTGGAACAAGCAATGCCATTTTGTGCCGTCCTTTTGATGACGCGTAAGATATTGCTCGGTCTACTTGTTCACCATTTAACAATCCTATACTATAGACTCCTTTTTGCAACACTTGCGGAGATGTTGTAAATGATACCATCGGGATATTGGCTGACAAAGCTTCTGCAGAAGCTCCTTCTACCTCTTCACTCATCAGCGGCCCCAAAATTAGCTGTGCTCCCTCATCAATTGCTTTTTCTGCTGCAAGGCTTGCTCCCATTTTGTTGCTCTTTGTATCATAAAATTTTAGGGTTAAGCGATTGCTTTGCAAATCATCTAAAGCCATAAACATGGCATTTTGCATTCCTAAGCCGATATTAGATGCCTTACCCGTTAATGGCAAAAGTATCGCAACATTTAATTGTCCTTCTAAAGAAATCGGCCTATTTACAGTATCATAATCTATAATATCATAGCGTTGGTCTGATAATTCTATACGATTGTTCGTCAGCTGACTATTGCACCCAAAGATGCCAAAACAAAGAAAAAATATAGCGATTTTTTTTAACACTTGCATTTATTCCCAAAATATTAAACAATTATGTTATTCTATTTAAATCAAAAAACCTTTTTTGTAAAGAGCTATAACATGTTAGATGCAGGTTTGTATATTGTTGCCACTCCTATTGGAAATTTACGCGATATTTCGCCAAGAGCCATTGATGTTCTGAGTGAGGCTGATATTATTGCTGCCGAAGATACTCGCGTCAGTAAAAAGCTTTTTTCGCTTCTAGGTATTCCTACAAATAAAACTTTTATTACCTATGAAGATCACTCTGAACAAGACAAATATCAATATATCATCAATCTTATCTTAGAGGGTAAAAGCATTGCGTTGATTAGCGATGCCGGCTCTCCTTTGATTTCTGATCCTGGTTATAAGCTCGTCAAAGAATGTCGAAAATTAGACCTTAAAGTTACAACACTTCCCGGTCCTTGCGCGGTTATTTGTGCTTTACAACTTTCCGGTCTTCCGACGAATCGTTTTATGTTTGCTGGTTTTATCCCTAACAAAGATAAAGCGAGGCTCGATTTATTCAATGAATTGAAAAATATCAATTCTACTTTGGTTTTGTACGAAACGGCTTTGCGCATTGAAAAGACACTGAATGTGTTAGCAGAAGTTATGCCTCTACGTGAAATTGCAGTTATTCGTGAAATTAGTAAAATTTATGAAGAGTGCATTCAAGGAACCGTTGTGGAGGTTATTCAACAAATTTCTGCTATGCCGATTAAAGGGGAAATTGTTTTGGTTATTGCCCCTCCAGCTGATACAGAATCAGAGCTGTCTGCTTTGGATATTGATGCATTGTTGGCGGAAGAAATGAAGCATTTTTCACTCAAAGAAGCCGTTAAAAATATTTCGCAAAAATATAACCTTAAAAGAAATGATGTTTATGAAAAAGCCTTGGCCATTAAAAATAACAGCAAATAATTCCGGAAAAATTGCTGAATTTCTTTGTCGCTGGTATATGCGTTTCTTAGGCTATAAAATTATTGCCAAAGATTATCGGTGCGGCAGAGGCAAGAATACGCCTTACGGAGAACTTGATTTTATAGCGGCAAAACATAAAATTCTTGTTTTTTGTGAAGTAAAAAAGCGGAAGAATGATAAAGCTTTTTTATTTGCTTTATCCTATAAACAGCAGCAGCGTATTATGAACGGAGCTCAATATTTTATTCGCAAGAATCCGCAATATTCTACTTTTTCCATCCGATTTGATGTTTTCTTTGTCCATCTTCCTTTTCATGTAAAACATATTAAGAATGCCTTGCATCGGGATTTTACGGTTTGATTAATACATGACTTTATTTAAGTACAAACCACATGCGGGAGCCGTTGCTCCGGCACAAGCGCGATTTTTCTTTTCCAGAATTATTTTTACATCTTCCGGAGAGAATTTTCCATCCCCAACAGATTTTAGTGTTCCAACCATATTGCGCACTTGATGATATAAAAATGAGCGCGCCTCGACAATAAAGTCTATCTCGGCCCCATTGGTTACAATTTCTAATTTATCTAAGGTTTTTATCGGTGATAAAGCCTGACACCCTGCTCCTCTAAACGATGTAAAATCATGATGACCGAGCAAATATTGCGCGCCGGCTTTCATACGATCAACATCCAGCGGATAGCCAACATTCCAGACACGATCAGCTAACAAAACTGTCGGAGCGCGACGATTTAATATGCGATAGATATATCCTCTTCCCTTTGCAGAAAAACGCGCATGAAAATCTGGTGAAACATTTTCCACTTCCAACACCGAAACAGGTGCTTTCAGCTCTCTTAACCACGCATTAAATGCTTCTCTGATGTGGAATAAATCCATTTTTGTTTCTAAGTCAAAGTGTGCAACTTGTCCAAGAGCGTGAACTCCGGCATCTGTTCTTCCTGCCCCAAAGACATCTATATTTTGGTGAGAGAATCCTTGTAATGCTTTTTCAAGATAATATTGAACACTAACCCCCTCGTCTTGTTTTTGCCAGCCGAGGAGGTTAGTGCCATCATATTCTATTGTAATTTTATAACGCATTGCTTATTAAGCTACTTTGAGCATCGGTTCTGCCGGAGCAGATGTTCTTGATAAGCCCAAAACATCTTGTATTTTCCAAATTACACGCAATGCATTCAACGCATCTTCACCACTGATACGCGGTGTTGCTTCGCCTTTTACGCAACTGATAAAGTGAGATAATTCAGCTTGCAGCGGTTGATTTGTCGGAATGAATAATTGCTCAACACTTCCCTTTAAGCCATAATTCATCCAATCCGGTATATTTTCTTGGTTTACATACGGCATACGGCCTTGGGAGTGTACATTTATACTTTGATTGATGAAGTCCATATCAATGTAGTTTGTATCTGTTGTTACGGTTAATGTACGAACTCTTGCCTGTGTAATACGACTTGCCGTAATGTTTGCAGTTGCCCCATTTTCAAATTCAAGCAAAGCGGTGATATAATCTTTTCCGCTTTCATTTCCCGGGGTTCTAACGGCTGCAGCTTGTATGTTTGCTACAGGAGATTTTACTAAAGATTGGATTACTTCCACATCATGAATCATCAGATCCATTGCTACGTCTACGTCTGTAATTCGGCCGCTTGCTGCAGACATTCTCTGTGCTGTCAAAGAACGAATCTTGCTTGTGTCAGATAAGATTTTTCCCATCTGCTCTACCGCCGGATTAAAACGTTCAATATGTCCAACTAACAGTGTTACATTGTTTTTCTTGGCTGCACTAATCAATCTTTGGCATTCTTCTTCAGTTGTTGCCAATGGTTTTTCTATCATGCAGTGAATACCTTGGTTTAAGAAGAATTCACCAACTTCACAGTGAGCAACAGATGTTGTTACAACACTTACGGCATCAACGTGCTTTGCAACTTCCTGCAAAGATGTGAATGCTTTAATACCAAACATTTCAGCGGCTTTTTTAGCACTTTCAGGAAATATATCATATACACCAACAAGTTTTACACCCGGTAATGTTTTATATGTTTTAAGATGGTTTCTACCCATCATACCTGCGCCAATAACAGCAACTTTAATTAAATTTGACATAGTAAACCCCTTTTTAAGTATCTTTTGAGGTTTATATAACATTCTTTATTTTAAAATGCTTTTAAAAAGATGTTACATTTTGTTACAATATTTTTTAATCCAGTTCTGCTAATCTTTGTGCTTGGTCTTCTGCTATCAAAGCGTCGATGATTTCACCCAAAGCTTCACCTGAGACAACTTCATCTAATTTATACAAAGTCAAATTAATTCTGTGATCTGTTACACGGCCTTGCGGATAGTTGTAGGTGCGAATTCTTTCACTTCTGTCGCCGCTTCCGACTTGTAATTTACGTTTTTCGGAATATGTTGCATCAATTTTTGCTTTTTGCGCATCATATAATTTTGCGCGCAAGTGATTCATGGCCTTTTCTTTGTTTTTAAATTGTGAACGATCATCTTGACATTGTACAACGATACCCGTCGGAATATGCGTAATTCTTACAGCAGACTCCGTTCTGTTAACGTGCTGTCCACCTGCTCCCGATGCTCTATACACATCAATTTTCAAATCTGCCGGATTGATATACATGTCTACTTCTTCAATTTCCGGCAATACAGCTACCGTAGCCGCGGAAGTGTGAACACGCCCTTGCGACTCCGTTATCGGAACACGCTGAACACGATGTGCCCCTGACTCAAATTTTAATTTTGCAAAAACATCTTTTCCGGTAATTTTTGCAGATGCTTCTTTATAGCCGCCGAGACCATTTTCGTTTGCATCTAAAATTTCAAACTTCCATCCTTGTTTTTGAGCATAGCGTTGATACATTTCAAACAAAACAGCGGCAAACAAGGCTGCTTCATCTCCACCGGTACCAGCTCTTACCTCAAGAATCGCATTTTTTTCATCATCGTCTTCTTTGGGCAATAAGAGTATTTTTATTTCCTTTTCAAGTTCCGGCAATTTTTCTTTTATTTCATAATATTCGGCTTCAGCAAGCTCACGCATTTCTTTATCTAAGCTTGCATCATCCTTGAGTTCTTCTGCTTCTTTCAGACTTTTTTCTTGCTGCTGATAGTTATGTATAGCGTCCACAACCGGCTCCAGAACAGCCATTTCTTTGTTTAATTTCACCAATTCCTCTGCATTGAGATTGGGGGAAGACACCAAAGATTGCACTTCTTCATAGCGGTTGACGACACCAGCCAGTTTTTCTTGAAAATTCATTAATTCTTCCTTATTTATGTTTATTTTTTTTGTTTTATCAGAAATCTTTCTAATCGAGAGAATCCAATGGTATATTCATTTTTCTCTTTTTCGCTAAGATATTTTTTTCTGTTCCTTTAATATAAACTTTTACGTTTTCAGGTCTTCCTACTGATAAAAACAAATTTCCGATATAGTCAATCTCTTTTTTATCCCCTTTATGGAAAACTCCTTGAAAATATACTTTATTTTTATCTTTCAATTCAACCCAGCTCTCGTTCAGAAACTCTACCACAACTTTATTATCTTCAACTTTTTCTTCGGCAACTTCTGGCTCTTCCGGAATTGGCGTCTGTTTTAGATCATCTGCAGTTTCAGGAGTGTTTATAACCGTTTCTGACATGCTTTCTGTAGGTTGTTCATTTGTTTGAACGTCTTCTGCAGGAGATCTTTCTTCTATTTCAGGATTAGCTATTTCCTCTGACACATTCATTTCTGGTGCTAGATTTTGAATAGGCTGCGGCTGTGGTGTTGTCATATTTGCATAAAAAGACCATATAGCATAAATTGCAATCAAAGATATTATTCCAACAATCAGATGTTTGCTGCTTATTTTATTGGCTTCTGTTTTTTCTGTCATCTCTTCTTCTTGGTTCTGTTCTTCTGTCTTTGAAGCATTTTTGTATAGTTTTACGGCTCGTTCAGGATTTAACCCTAAATAGCGAGCATAGGTTCTTACATAACCAACGCCATAAGGAATCGGTGGGAGTGTCTCATAATCCCCTTCTTCCAGTGCTATCAAATAGATTTTTCTGATACAAAGCTCACTGGAAATTTCTTCCAAGCTTTTTTTACTTTTTAGACGGCTACTTTTTAATATTGTACCGATATCATCAATATCTATATCTAACTCTTCCGTATTTTCCATAGCATTCTCTTCCTTTTGTTGTTACAATGTGGGTATTAAAACATACTTTTTAATATATTTCAATAGCGTGATCTGCCGCATAAGATTTTAACTGCGGGCGCAACGTCTTTCGTGATGACGATAAGATATTATTCAGATAATCTCCTATCCCCTTTGCCGATAAGGAACGAATCATCGCTTTTACCTTACCATATGAAGCACTCGACACTGATAGATTTCTAAACCCTAATCCAATTAGAGCCATCGCATCCAGCGGTGAACTTGCCATTTCTCCGCATACTGAGCATGGTACGCCGGCATTGTTAGCTTCTTTGATTATTTTTTTCATCAAATTTAAAAACGGGGCCGATAAAACATCATAACGTCCGTTTAGTCTGGGGTTTCCTCGGTCGCTTGCAAAGAAAAACTGGAATAAATCATTTGTTCCAACCGAGATAAAATCACAGTACTTTAATATTTCTCTTAATTGAAATACAACTGATGGAACTTCTATCATCATGCCTAAATTTACTTTTGTCGGCAATTCATACCCTTCTCTTTTTTCACGTTCATAGGCAAACATAAATGTCTCTTTTGCTTCTAAGAATTCGTCTAAATTTGAAATCATCGGAAACATCACATTTAATTCTTTTCCGGATGCTGCACGAATGAAAGCTCTCATCTGCTTACGGAGAATAGCTCTTCTATCCAAGGTAATGCGAATCGAGCGCCATCCAATGGCCGGATTATCTTCGGTTATTCCATTCCAATATGGTAATAATTTATCCGATCCAACATCTAAGCTCCTAAATATAATTTTTTTACCATCTGCTGCTTGATATAGTTTTTTGTAGCACTCAACCTGCTTTTCTATATCTGGCATTTTATCTGATGACATAAATAATATTTCCGTTCGATACAGTCCGACACCATCACAATTTGTACTTTTTATATAGTCAAAATCAAAATCCATACCGATATTTAAATAAAGATTTACTCTTTCGCCGTCCTTTGTGCGACTCTTATAGTTGCGGAGCTTTTGTATTTGTTTGTATTCTTGCTTTTTCTCCTCAACTTTGGCACTTATTTTTTCAATAATGGATTTTGAAGGATTAACATAGACTGACCCATCTGCGCCATCCATCGCAATTAATGAGCCATCTTTAATATCCTTAAATAAGCCCTCAATACCTGCAATAACCGGAACATTCAATGCTTTTGCGACAATAGCTACGTGCATCGTTGGTGTGCACTCTTCTATAATCAGGCCCCTAATCTTTTTATAATCATAATCCATTAAATCGGCCGGCCCCATTGAAGTAGCAACAATAATGATATCTTTATAGTCATTATTCATACCGGAATTACAATCTTCTCCACTCAAATACAATCTCAGCCTATCTGCAATATCTCGTAAATCATGCAATCTTTCCTTGAGATATTCATCTGCAGCCCCTGACAGTCGGTTCCACATTTCTGTGTATGCCTGCTCTACAGCGGCCTCTGCTGTCAGACCTAAATTGATATGATTGGTAATACGATTATACCATCCCTTATCATTGGCTATCATTCTGTATGCATCCAGAATCTCCAAGTGCTCACCTTTCTGCATTCCTTCTTGATTCATTTTAGCATTCAGATCTTCATTCATCTTTTGCCGAGCTTGTTCCAAATTTTGCAACTCTTTGTCTTTATCTTTCGCAAAAATTTTTGTAACAGCTTTTCTTCTTCTATGAACAACAACATTACCTAGTCCGTACCCAGCGTTGATAATCGTTCCTTTAAGGCGATCTTTGGCAACAATACCTCGGCTTTTGATATATTTTCTGATATATTGTGACATTTCTTCTGAGGAAAGAAATTCACTTAAAAACATACATACTGTTTCCAAAGTTTCTGCTTCTACCTCATCATAATCGTGAGGCAATGGGTATGTCACTAGCAGTACCCCTACAGGTTTGTTCCATCTTCTTAACGGAGTTGCAACCTGAAAATTTTGCTGAGTTTTCACAAAAGAAATTCGATTATCAGCGCCAGCTTTACCTACGACTCCTTCGCCTATTCTGGCTGCTTTTTTTTCTTTTGAATCTATCGGATAGCCCGTAATATGTTCCAGCGTAACATCATCTGCTTTCACATAAATGTCTGCTGACAGAACTTTACTTTCTTCTGCAATAATTTGTATTACTTGGTTGAGTTTGTCGGCGTTATTTTCCATGCTTAACTCGTGATGTATTCTTTTTATCACTTCCAGTGCAAAATTTTTAGTTTCCGACATCTTTCCCTCTCTCTAAATTTCTTGCTTGTTTTTTTCTTTATACATCTTATTATTCTTTTATTCCAGACTATTTTTTATGAAAAGGATAAAATATTATGACGACTAATTACAAAAAAGGAGATCACGATACGCGTCCATGGGGAACATGGGAAGTTCTTGATTCCGGTGAACATTTTTGTGTTAAAAAAATTACAGTCAATCCAGAGGCTATTCTTTCTTTGCAATTGCATCATTTTAGAGCAGAGCATTGGATTATTGTTGAAGGTGATGCGATGGTTGTTCTTGGTGAAGATACGCTCTTTAGGCATCAAAATGATGCTATTTACATTCCAGAGAAAACAAAACATCGCATTAAAAATGTATCCTCCTCTAAGCCGCTAACTTTTATTGAGATACAAACAGGTTCCACTTTGGATGAAAATGATATTGTTCGTTTTGAAGACAGTTATGGCAGAATTAAGTAATCCCTGTTGAAAAAGTATAGATTCATTTTTACACTTCCCTCAAAGTCTTTTATTACTGTTTATATAAAATAACTTTGAGGGACTTTTTTATGTATTCGACTCAGGACTTTGAAACAACTCAGCAAGGAGAAATTGTTATTTCTGCTTACAATGAGCTTTTACAAGAAAAAGTTGCCGGAGATGAATTCTGTTGGGGATTTTATCTCCGTATAGAGAATAATTCACAGGATAAAATTAGTTTATTGGGACGAAATATCTCTATTACGGATATTAAAGGACGTTCCGTTTCCTTAAATTCTGAAGGCTTTGGAGGTCAGTTGCCTGAGCTTGAACCCGGTGAAGTGTTTGAATTTGAGGATTATGCCACCTCGAAAGCAAGTGCCGTTCTGTGCGGAAGTTGCCGCATTGCTGATAGTTCTCATAAAATTATGAATATTGAAATTCCGGTACTTAGTCTTATTGCCAATGATAATCAGCAGCGAATCCTCAATTAATTTATATAAAATTAAATCCCCCAGCAATGGGGGATTTTTTTTAGTTTTGATATTCTTTAATTGAGTAATTGTTTTTGACGTACATATTCAAATACTCGTTGATATTTTTCTCCATACGCTGATTAAACTCATCGAATAATTTGTAGACCATATCGTTCCAATATTTCTCTTTATCAGCTATTTTTGTATCTACCGGAATTCGCAATTCCCTCCATGCATTGATGGTTGTTTCAGCTGCAGCCATGTTGGATTTATCCGTTATCTTTAATACAACAGATAAATTTGCACGGTATTTTAATCTATCCTTTTGTAACAGCTCTTCTGATTTTTCTACTTCTTCTGTTACTGATGCATCTTTGATGATATATTCTGCAACACGATTTGAGGAGAATCCATCTGCTTTCAAGCGATCTTCTGCCCATAATTTGGCAGATTTCTCAATTGATACAGGAAACAGATGCTCTACATTCGGACGTGTAAAAGATGGAATAAATTCGGATATTACTTCTACTTTTTCTACATCCAATTCTATTGGCGCCATGGTTTGAAACCGTGGCTCACTGTATCTTAGAGGAACGGCATCAATGTCACTTGTTGTGGAGCAAGCGAATAAAAATAAACTGCTAAACACTAATGCGATATTTCTTAACTTATTCATAGATTTATTCCATTTCTGTTATTTTAATCAAGGCCTTACTTTATAAAGGGATTCTAGTGTATAAAGTTTAATACTTATTTAATATCAATTAAGTTTTTCTTTTATTTCTGGAATCGTAAATTCATAAATTTCTGAACAGAATCCGCATTTTGCAGTTATTTTTGAATTTTCATCAAGCATTGATGCTAATTCATCTTCTGAAAAACTTCTTAACGTTTTCAAGAGTTTCTCTCTACTGCAACGACATTTGAATTCGTAATGATTATCTTTGGTCAGCATTAAATTATTACCGTGATATAGGCGGTGTAAAATTTCTTGTAAACTCAATTTTTCATCAAACAATTCTTCTTTAGTCAATGAATTCAGCAAAATTTCTGCTTCGTTGCGTAACTCAGGTATTTCAGAAACGTCAATTTGTTTACCTCCTAGTTCCGGTATCTTTTGTAAGATTATCCCGCCTGCTTTCCAAACTCCCTCATCTGTTGTTGGTATGTCTATATATAATTTCAGCATTGTTTCAATTTGCTCGGATTGCTTGAAATATCTCAAAGCACATTCTTCCAACGTTTTACCTTGCAAATCAACTACACCTTGATGGTAATTGTTTTTGCCATCGTCTATTGTGAAAGCAAGAGTCCCTTCTCCCAACAAATGAGGCGTTGCCTCTATTTCTCCTTCGTTTTTACGCAGAGCAAATGCTTTTTCCAATCTCTCTTTGTCATAATTTGCGCATGCGCGAAGTTTACCATCTGAGGTTACATCCACTACAATGGTTGAAACAGGGCCGTTACCTTGTAATTGTAAAGTAAACAAGCCTTCAAACTTTAATGCATTTGCCAACAATACCGCTAACGCTGTTGTTTCACTAAGCGCTGCTGATACGTTTTTCATATATCCATGTTTTTCTATTATCGTTTTTAAAACATTTTCTAAGCGGCATATACGACCTACAAATATGCCATTATCAATCAAGAATGATGCACATTCATCAAAACTTTTGTTAGACAATTCTTTATCTCCTATTATATAAAGATATATACACTTATGTTGAAGTTAGTATATTAAAAGGTAATTTTCAAGTGTTTACAGAAAAAACGAAAAAATCGCAACCTAAAATACCGACAAAAGTTCGCTTGCGCAATGTGGCTCTATATTATTTGGAGCGCTACGAAACTTCTGTTGACAATCTTCGCAGCGTTTTGCGTAAACGGATTGATAAATATGCTTTCGTCAATAAAGATTACTCTCCAGAACAAGCCTATCAGTGGGTGGAGGAAATTATCGAGGAGTGTGTTTCTCATCATTTTGTTAGTGATGAACGTTTTGCGGAATTTAAAATCAATGATTATCTTCGTGCCGGAAAATCTCGTCGATACATTGAGCAAAAACTTCGAGCAAAAGGTATTGATGAGCAAATTGTCAATCGTTTTTTTGATAATTCAGAATATTCTGAATTTGAAACAGCTCTAAACTTTGCCCGCAAAAAGAAAATTGCTTGTTTTCGCGCCGATGAAAGTACCCGTAAAGAGATGCAACAAAAAGATCTTGCTACGCTTATCCGGGCTGGTTTTAATTATGACGTTGCTTCGGAAATTTTAAATAAGGAGGTTTGTGATGAGCGATAACAGTGAGGTATATTTGACCAGAAATCAATCTCTTGCCTTAAAGGGAATCGCAATTTTCTGTATTATTTCCCATAATTTTTTTCATCTTTTTCCTCCTGTTACTTATCAAAATGAAATGGCGCTTAATCCTGCTAACTTTTCTAAATTTATTCAAGACTTCAGTTGGTCGGAAATTGTTAACTGTCTTTTTTCCTTCTTAGGATTTTATGGCGTGTATATTTTTGTTTTTCTCAGCGGATACGGAATTACTAAGTCTTTTGTAAATACAAAGAAAAAGGTTATTCCATTTATTGCTGCGCATATTTTTAAGATTTATAAACTATTTCTTATTAGTGCTTGCGTCTACTGTGTTATTGTCCCTGATATTAATTTTAAAGCTCTTGGTAAGGTTTTATCGTTAACATCTACTTTAACTCCTGAAACCTTATTTATTGTTTGTGGACCATGGTGGTTCTTTTCTTTAATTATTCAACTTTATCTTTGTTTTTTCGTTTTATATAAATTGATTTCTAAAGATATTTCTAACATTATTTTTATTTGGTTTGTTTACGTTGTTCTTGCCTTTTATTGGATTAATTTTAATGGAGCCACGGTTAGTCTGTATGCAAATGCTGCCGGACATATTCCTGAATTTTCTTTAGGGATATTTTTAGCCTTGTATGAGCAAAAATTACTTTTTCTTAGTGCACGTCGCTTCAATCTGCTCTCTCTACTCGTATCACTTATAGTACTTATTTTGGCTCAAATATACTTCTATGCTTTTGCTTTCAGTTTCCTTTTTAGTGCTGTTATCTTTTTGAGTATTTATAAATTATTTCCTACTCAAAACCAGTTTTGGGTTTTTACTGGAAAAATAAGTCCATATCTTTTTGGTTTTAATGGTTTTCTGTATCGGGGAAATTTCATTCAGTATGCTGTTGAATCTCAATCTGCCATTTGGCAAATTATTTATTGGATAGGTTGGCTTGCCATAAATTATGCCTTTGCTTACACAGCTTATTACTTTCTTAAATTTAAAAAGTAATAAGAAGATAGTTGATTTAGATTTCTACATCAACCATTTTAAGATTTTTATTACACCCATTTTAGCAACGGAATTGTGTGCTGATACATTTTTACGGTGTAAAATTTCATCCTTATTTTTGTGGTAAAACTCATAAGCGCGTAAAAGCATTTCTTCATTGGTTAAGGTTGGTTTGAATCCTAATTTTTGTTTTATTTTTTGAGTATCAAAAATAAAATTTGAAGCAATCATTTTATATTGGTACGGACCTAAAGGCGATATTCCAAGCCAAAAACAGATTTTCATCGCCCATATCATTGGGAGTTTCGGAAAATGGAATAAGCGTGATTTGGAACCGGATTTTTTGATGACATATTCATAGACTTCATTGAAACTTTTAACATCATCGGCGCCTATATTAAATACGTCCGAATAATCTGCATCTAAAGCTAATTCGCAAGCTCTTGCTAAATCTTTTGCGTAAATAAATTGATAACGGTTTGTGCCATCGCCGACCATCGGTAATTTTCGGCCCTCATCAATAAATTCAAAAAGGATTCCTAGCAACCCCAAGCGCCCCTCATCCATTATCGTTGGACTGCGGAAAATGATACTGTTTATTTTATCTGGTTGCGATAATAAGATTTTTTCACCTTCTAATTTTGACTTGCCATATATTTCTACCGGATTTGGTGTTTCTTCTTCGGTTACTTCCGTATCAAAATTTTTGGCCCACAAGCAATTGCTTGAAATAAACACTATCTTTTTTACACCATAACGAAGAGCAAAATCATATACGCTTTGTGTACCGTCTACATTGGCATGCCATAATCTCTTCAAGTCTTTTTTTACGTGTGCTAATAATGCGGCACAATGAAAGATGGCGTCTATTTTATGGGTGGAGAAGATTTTTTCCATTAGTTCTTTATCGTTAATGTCGCCTTGGTAGGCTGTGAAATTTTTATGTCTAAAAGCATCCGGCTCCAAATCTATGCTGATGCATTCGTTTCCTTTATCCAACAAATATTGTTTTAGTACTGTTCCGAAAAATCCGGCTCCTCCGGTAATTAAATAGCACGACATTATCTTTCTCCTTATGTTTGAGAAATCATAAGCGTCAAATGGTAAAATATTTGCTAATATTCTGCTTAACTCATTTAAAGCAAATTTATAGTTATAGAAATTATAATACCTTTATGATTTTTTGCAGGAATTATTTATAGTCCACTGGAAAAATAATTTTTGGCAAAAGTTATATATAAAATAAAGGCACCAAGCTCTTTACTCGGTGCCTTTATTCTTGCGTGAAGATTTTATTCAATTTGTATGGTCTTATTTTTACTTTGCAAAAATATTTTTCGTTTTATTTTCAGATGTATTGACAGTTCTGTCGGGGGAAGGTATAAATGTTGTCATAATGGGTGAGTGTGTTTGTATATCCCGGATTTGGCTCTCGGTTTGAGGGCTTTTTTTATGGGAAATTTACAAGTGGACAATCCTATTTTTAACCAAGAGCTACGACATTTTTTCGTGGCTCTTTTTTGTTTTAATTTTTGTTATGAAAGGAAAGAAACATGACCTTTTCTTATAATTTTGATGATGATATTCTTGAACATCAGCGATTGGCGGATGCAGATAATGAATTGGAATTGAAAAGATTGTTGCGAAAATATGGCTCATTAGAGGGAATTGAAAAAAATGCCGATATTCATGACTCAATGGCTTATATGATGGCTAATCAAAATGGGCTGGCTCAGAAAATTTTAACACAAGAAACCGGAAATTCGCTTTTATCATCTCAAGGCACACAATACGCCAAAAATGATAGGACTAACCATGCAAGTGATGCCACAGTGGATTATGCAAAATATGGTGAAGGTTTTAGTAAAAATTTTATTGATGAAATGTTGAATGATGCAGAGTTTTATCATATAGTAAATGATTATCTTATTCCTAACGAGGGCGGATATAATAATGATAAAGATGATAGTGGTGGTGAAACAAATATGGGTATTTCAAAAAATACTTATCCAAATGAAGATATTAAAAATTTAACGAGAGAAAGAGCTAATGCTATTTTCTATAAAAATTATTATAAATGGAATGGTCTTAATAAGCTACCTTATCAAATACGTGGGGCTGTTGTTGATTTTGGTGTTGTTTCTAATCCTTTAACAGCAATAAAAACAACACATCGGGTTTTAGGTATTCCTGAAGGTAATATTATCGGGACAACAACATTAGATAAGTTTAAATCTTTTACACAGAAAGATTATGAGCTTTTTTTGAATCAATATCGGACAGAAATGATGAAATACTTTTATAAGGTTGTAAGAAAAGAACCTAAAAAGAAAAAATTTTTACAAGGTTGGCTTAATAGAGCTCGAGATGCACATCTAGCGGACTAATTGCCCAATAGAGAGATGGAGGAAAATTCCATCTCTCTATTTAGTTTGAGGTGTAATTTTGTAAAAAAGGGTAGTTTTCACTAAAAATATTATTTAGCGATGATAGTAGCGTTTCTGCATATGCATTTAAAATAGATGAAATATGAATTTCTGTGTCTATTTCGCACATTGTACCTCCTGCACCTGAAAATTTATCAGAGCAATATGGTACGGAATAAATTTTTTGACTTATTTTTTTAAATTCATTGTAATTATTCCAATTTAAGGTAAAATCCGTATAGAAATTTTGCAGTATTTTTTGAGTTATTGTATCTATGCAGTTTGCTTGATCTGATTGATTTGTTGAACATTCGTTTAATTGCTTTTTTATCTCTATAAATAAAGTATAGTCGTTTATTAATTGTTTAATGTATTCTTTACTACTCCAATCGCCATTATTGTACACTTCATCAATATCAATTCCATGAATAACTTCTTTGGCATTTGCTACGGATATGCTTAGTAGTATGATAACTAAAATTGTGCCTATTTTTTTCATCTTTTCTCTTCTCCACTGATTTTAATGGCATTTTAGCGGTGAATGTTGAATTTATCGTTAAAAGGGGCGGTTTTTACTGCCCCATATCTTTTTCTTTGATTACAAATGTTCCAAAAGCACTACCAGATTCATTTTCCAATACAAACCATTTACCTCCAAAGCAATATTCTTTTTGCTCGTTGCAACCTCTTAATACATAACGAACAACATGACTATATGTTTCTTTAGTTTCTTCAACATAAAAAGTACAATCTAATGTCACAAACATCGGTGTGTTTTCCAGCATTTTACATCTTCCAACGTCCTCTTTTCCATATAAATCTATCGTGGTAACAGAAGTTGGCGTTAAAAAGGTTGGTCTTGTATCTCGTGATATGGGAGATAATTTTTTATAAAACAATGGATTTACAAATTTATCTTTGGGAGCGTTTTCAGACTTTGAGGGGATTATATAGGTGATTGTTTCATCAAAATATTTGAAAGGTCTGATTTTTTGATAAACGAGCCAGCCCCCTTTATCCAGACACATATTTTCTTCATTGCAAGGTTTTAGAGTATATGTGAAAACTTGTGTCTCTTCTTTTTCGTTTTTGTAGTTATATTTAAAACATTCCAAGCTAACTGTATCCATTTGGTTGTTAATGAGTTTGCAAGTATAATTATACTTAAAATCTTTACTGGAAACCATATAGATACTTGTTGGGGTTAATTGCACTTCAAACTTTGAATGCGATGCCGAAATCATTTTTTCATAAAAGACCGGATTTACAAATTTTTCTTCCTTGTTCAGATTAAACAAGGAGCAACTGGTGGTTATGATTGTGGCAATTATGCAGGCGATACTGATTTTTTTCATCTTTTATCTTCTCCATTGATTTTGATGGTATTTTAGGGAGAAAAGTTGAATTTATCGTTAAAAGGGGCGGTTTTTACTGCCCCATATCTTTTTTATCTATGACGAGTGTTCCTATACTATTTCCGAATGCATTTTCCAGTACAAACCATTTACCGCCAAAGCAATATTCTTTTTGCTCATCGCAACCTCTTAATACATAGCGAACAATTTGACTATATGTTTCTTTAGTTTCTTCAACATAAAAAGTACAATCTAATGTCACAAACATCGGTGTGTTTTCCAGTATTTTACATCTTCCAACAACCGCGTTGCCATATAAGTCATAGTATGTGACAGAAGTCGGTGTTAAAAAGGTTGGTCTTGTATTTTTGGATCTGGGAGATAATTTTTTATAAAACAAAGGATTTACAAATTTATCTTTGGGAGCGTTTTCAGATTTTGAAGGAATTATATAGGTGATTGTTTCATCATAATATTTGATAGGTCTGATTTTTTGATAAACGAGCCAGCCCCCTTTATCCAGACACATATTTTCTTCATTGCAAGGTTTTAGAGTATATGTGAAAACTTGTGTCTCTTCTTTTTCGTTTTTGTAGTTATATTTAAAACATTCCAAACTAACTGTATCCATTTGGTTGTTAATGAGTTTGCAGGTATAATTATACTTAAAGTCTTTACTGGAGACCATATAAATATTTGTTGGGGTTAATTGCATTTCAAACTTTGCATGCGATGCTGAAATCATTTTTTCATAAAAGACCGGATTTACAAATTTTTCTTCCTTGTTCAGATTAAACAAGGAGCAACTGGTGGTTATGATTGTGGCAATTATGCAGGCAATACTGATTTTTTTCATCTTTTCTCTTCTCCTATGATTTTGATGGTATTTTAGCGGTGAATGCTGAATTTATCGTTAAAAGAGAAATTAAAGTCTCGTCATCTCTTTGATTGTACTTGTATGTGTATAAGGGGTTGCTTGATAGTTGTTTTAACTTTCATCTATCCGGCAAGGTAAGTCTTTACTGCTTCGTTTTGTTCAAATAAATATAGCAATACTCTTAAAGCTTGTCCGCGAGGCGTTGTTAAACTCTGGTCTTGTTTTAATATATTATGGACATCATCTCGCGCTTTTATCAATAAATCTTGGTGGACACTCATATCGGCTAACTTGAATTGTGTAAATCCAGATTGTCTTGTTCCTAATATCTCTCCACCGCCTCTTAGTTCCAAATCCTTTTCTGCAATATAAAATCCATCTTCAGTTTGCTTCATGATATTTAAACGCTCTCTGGCAATACTGCTTATCGGATATGAATAAAGCAAAATGCAAGTTCCGGCTTCATATCCTCTTTTTATTCTTCCTCTTAATTGATGCAATTGTGAAAGACCAAATCTTTCCGCGTGCTCTATTATCATCACGGTTGCTTCCGGTACATTCACACCAACCTCTATGACTGTGGTTGCAACGAGCAGTTTCTTTTCGCCTTTTTTAAATTGCTCCATGACTGCGTCTTTTTCGGCTTCTTTCATCTTTCCATGAATTAGCCCCACAACATCGCCAAAGTACTGCTTCAACATTTCGCTTCGTTCGGTTGCTGCTGCCAAATCGGATTTTTCCGACTCCTCCACCAGCGGGCAAACCCAGTATGCACGTCCTCCTTCTGCTAATTTGCGATGTAATGCCGCGATAATGTCTGGCATTTTATTCACGTTCATCACCGCTGTGACGCAGGGTTTTCTTCCGGCTGGAAGCTCTCCTATTTTGGTATAATCCATATCTCCATAAGCAGTTAATAATAGACTTCTTGGAATCGGGGTTGCCGTCATTACCAAAACATCACTCATTGTTCCTTTTGAGGAAAGCGATAGTCTTTGATTTACACCGAATCTGTGTTGTTCATCAATTACGGCATAACCTAAATCTTTAAACGTAACGCCTTCCGTAAATAAGGCATGCGTGCCTATTAAAAGATTGATTTCTCCATTTTGCAGCTTTTCGTAAATTTCTCTTTTTTCTTTAACTTTTAGTTTGCCGGTCAGTAATCCTACGGTGATGCCTAAGCCTTTGCTCAAAGAGCTTATGGTTTCATAATGTTGTTTGGCTAGAATTTCCGTTGGTGCCATTAGTGCCGCTTGCGCCCCCTCTTCTATCACTTTCAGCATACTTAAAAATGCAACGACGGTTTTCCCCGAGCCGACATCTCCTTGCAATAAACGCAGCATCTTATGCGGCGCATTTTGGTCTTTGGTTATTTCAGCCAAGGCTTCTTCTTGCGCTGACGTGAGCTTAAACGGGAGATTTTCTATGGCCTTTTTATAAAGCTTCCCCGTGCCAATAAAAGAACGTCCGTTTTTGGCTCTGACTTTTTGACGAATGAGCGCTAAAGCTAATTGGTTTGAAAGTATTTCATCATAGGCTAATCTTCTTCGTGCGGTTGATGATGGTAATAAATCCGCCGGATTTTTGGGATGATGTACACGATATAAGGCTGACTTAAAATCTATATATTCTAAATCTCCTAACGAATCCGGCGATAGCCATTCCGGCAAAGTCGGAACGTTTCTCAGCCCCTCTTCCACGAGCTTACATATCATTTTATTGGTTACGCCGGCCGTGAGGGGATAAACCGGTTCTAAGCGCATAATTTGCGGCAGTAGTTCCGGCGAAACGGAGTAATCCGGATGACTCATCTGCCACATTCCGTTGAAATATTCTAATTTTCCACTAATGGCTCTTTTGCCGCCTAATGGATAATTTTTTTCTATAGAATCCGCATATACTTTAAAAAACACCAAAACCAATTCTGCTGTTCCATCTGTGCAATATATGCGATATGGGTGTTTTTTGGTTTGGGGTGGAACGTGTTCCGTTATGGTTACAATACCGGTCCAGATTTTTCCATCTTTTGCATTTATCAAAGGTTCATTATAAGTTCTATCCACCAAACTCACCGGAAGGTGAAACAAAATGTCTATAATTTTTTCACCGCACAACTTCTTTATTAACTTACTATATTTCGTTCCTACCCCTTTTATGCTTTCAATACTGGCAAATAAAGGATATAAAATATTCGGACGCATAATTTATGTTCTTTACAAATTTCCGGTTTAGGTTATTAATTAAGTAACTTAATAACAGAAGTGTCTGCAAATGTCTAATGATTTTGATTACTTTAATAAGAAAAACTTGTCCGGCGTTGCCAAAGATGCGGAAGCTTTTGCTATATATGATTTATTAGAAAAAACAAAAAAAGATGTGCTTTGTATTTTAAGCGATGGAACTTCTCTAAAACAAGCTTATGATACTCTTAGATTTATTGCACCGGAAATTGAGTTATTAACTTTTCCGGCGTGGGATACCGTACCTTATGACAGAGTTTCTCCAAACGCTACCGTTCTTTCTAAGCGTATTGAAACACTTGCCAAACTTGTCTTAGACGATACAAAAAAACGTAAAGTCGTTTTAACCAGTATCGGCGCGGCCATTCAAAAGCTGCCACCTAAAAAAATCTTTCTTAACACGCGTAAATCTATTCAGGTTGGCGGCAAACTTAATTTTGATGAGTTTTTGCATTATGTTGCCATTAACGGCTATTCGCGTGTGGAACAAGTTATGGAATCCGGAGAATATGCCGTTCGCGGTGATATTATTGATATTTTTCCAAGTGGGGCGGAGCAGCCTCTTCGTATTGATTTGTTTGATGATGAAGTGGAGCGGCTTAGACTTTTTGATGTGGAAACGCAACGCAGTACCGAAGATTTAAAATTTTATAGTTTTGATAGCGCCAACGAAGTTGTTTTAGATAAAAATACCATTAAAACTTTTCGTTCTAAATATCGTGAGGCTTTTGGCGCTGAGGGGCTTAAAGATGAATTGTATGCCAGTATTTCTGAAGGTAAAAAATATTTGGGTATGGAAAACTGGCTGCCTTTCTTTTATGAAGAAGGGCTTCCTTCTTTATTTGATTATATGCCCGGTGCCGATGTTATTTTGGGAATTGACTGCGATAATGCTCTTAAAGCCAAAGAAGAAACTATTGCCGACCACTATGATGCACGGTTGGAAGCCCTAAAAATTCGGGATGTTTCAGAAGTTGATAAATATCGGCCGATTGATTCTAACCTGCTTTATCTTAATACTCAGGCGGTTACTGACCTTATTCATTCTCGTTCTTATGTGAAACTTTCTAAACTTGCTTTGCCGGAAGCTAAAGACAACATCAATTATGGTTCTGTTCCGCAAAAAATTTTCGCTTCACTTAAAAATATCAGCAATCTGACCGTGTACGAAGATTTAGCGCAAGAGTGCCAGCTAAACAAATCTAAGAAAAAAATTATTTGTTGCTATACTCAGGGTTCTTTGGACCGTATGTTTAATCTCCTTAAGGAGAACAAATTTAAGAATCTTATTATTACCGAGAATTGGAAAGATGCTCTTAAGAATGCTGAAAAAGGTAAAATCGTTCTTATTGTCCTTGAACTTCAGCATGGTTTCATCAACGACGACTTCTTTATTGTTACCGAACAGGATATTTGGGGCGAACGTAAAAATATTCGCTCGCATAAAAAAGTTTCGGCAGAGAATCTGATCTCAGATATTTCTTCTCTTAACGTTGGGGAATATGTGGTTCACATCGAACATGGTATCGGGCGCTTTGAGGGATTGGAAAATATTGTAACCGATGGGGTTGCCCATGATTGTTTGAAACTTATTTATGCGAACAATGATAAACTCTATGTTCCTGTTGAAAATATTGACGTTATCAGCCGATATGGCGCGGAAGACAGTAATGTTACACTAGATGTTTTGGGCGGCTCAGCCTGGGAAGCCAAAAAATCTCGTGTTAAAGAGAAAATTAAAGATATTGCTGAAAAGCTTATTCAAATTGCTGCGCAAAGACAAATGAAAAAAGCTGAAATTTTCGTTCCTGAACGTGGTTTATATGACGAATTTTGCAGCCGTTTTTTGTATACCGAAACAGATGATCAACTGAATGCCGTCAATGATGTTTTAAAAGATTTATCTTTGGGCGTTCCGATGGATCGGTTAATTTGCGGTGATGTTGGTTTTGGTAAAACCGAAGTTGCTTTGCGAGCCGCTTTTACCGTGGCTACTTGTGGCGCGCAAGTTGCCCTTATTGTTCCAACGACGCTATTAGCAAGACAGCATTATCTGAACTTTAAAGAACGCTTACAGGGATTTCCGGTTAAAGTTAAAATGTTATCAAGACTCGTTACCCCAAAAGAGGCACGAGAGATTAAACAAGAGCTTAAAGACGGCAGTTTGGAGATTGTTATCGGAACACACGCCTTGCTTGCTAAAGATATTGAATTTTGTAATTTAGGACTATTGATTATTGATGAGGAACAACATTTTGGGGTTGCTCACAAGGAGAGATTAAAACATTTGAAGTCGGATGTGCATATTCTGACACTCAGCGCTACACCAATCCCCAGAACATTACAACTTTCTCTAACCGGCGTTAAGCAGCTTAGTATTATCGCGACACCTCCGGTTGACAGATTGGCAGCGCGTACGTTTGTCATGCCTTTTGACAGAGTGATGATTAAAGAGGCTATTTATCGCGAAAAATATCGTGGCGGGCAGATTTTCTTTGTATGCCCCAGAGTTTCTGATATTTTACAAATTGAACCCAAATTAAAAGAGTTGGTTCCTGATGTTAAAATTGCTGTGGCTCATGGACAAATGTCTCCTACACACCTTGAAGATGTGATGTGTGACTTTGCCGATGGTAAGGCAGATATTTTACTCTCTACTACAATTATAGAATCCGGTATTGACTTGCCTAAAGTTAATACAATGATTATTTATCGCGCCGATATGTTTGGCTTGGCGCAATTATATCAACTACGTGGGAGAATCGGACGCTCTAAACTTCGCGGCTATTGCTATTTTACCATTCCGAACCAAAAAGTCTTAACTCCTGTTGCTGAAAAGAGGTTAAATATTTTACAGGCGCTAAACCAATTGGGTGCCGGTTTTTCTTTGGCTAATCATGACCTGGATATTCGCGGGGCCGGAAATATTTTAGGTGTGGAACAATCCGGTCATATCAAAGATGTCGGTATTGCGCTGTATCATCATTTGTTAGAAGAAGAAATCAACCGTATTAAAGCACGTCAATCCGGCGATGAACATCAAATTACTGCTGCTTCTTCTGATTGGTCGGTTCAGATTTTGACGGGTGTTCCGATTATTATTCCAGAAAAATATGTTGCAGATCTTGGTGTTCGTTTGGGACTTTATAAGCGCATAGGCTCACTTAAAACCGTTGAAGAAATCAGTGATATGAGAGAAGAATTGATTGATCGCTTTGGGCCTATTCCTGAAGAAGTTGAAAATTTGCTTAAGACGGTAGAAATTAAACAAATATGCTGGCTCACGGGAATTGAACGCATTGAAGCAGGAGCCCGAGGTATTTTGATTGCTTTTCATAATAATACGTTTAAGAATGTTGACAAACTTATGGATTTTGTTACCAAACAACTGGGCGCCATTAAAATTCGTCCTGACCAGAAACTATTTATTGAACGAGATTTAACCTCTTATAAAACACGATTAGACATTATTAAAAAATATGTTTCTAAATTGTATGAGCTTTCTCTTTGAGTAAGCCCCTTATGACAATTTTTCTAAGAGTTTTTTATATGCAGCCGTTAAACGTTTAAACTTTTCTTCGGCATCTTTGTCGTCTGGATTTAAGTCCGGATGGCAAGTTTTGGCTAATTTCTTATATTGTTTTTTTAAGTTCTCGATATTGAAATCTTCCGAAGATAATTCCAAATGCTCCATCTCTTTTCTATCTTCTTGGCTGAAGTAAACGTTATCCGTTACTTTGTCATATCCGGAGAATCCATGTAAAAATTCCAGCTCTTCATCTAAATCACAGCCAAATTTGTATTTTATTTTTGAGTGAAATCCGCTGAACTTTGTTCTTTTCTTAAAAGTTTCTTGTTCTGCTGAAGCTTCATCATCCATATAATAATTCCATTTGGCATTATATTCCTGAACATGCTCCAAGCAGAACCAATAATAGTCTTTTAACGTTCTGTCTTTAGGGGCTTTAAATTCTCCTTCTTTATTACATCCGGGATGATCGCATTTATGTTTTACACCTTCATTTTGCGGTGCAAAATATTTTCGCGTTCTTTTCCTTGTTGTGGCCCCTTTTATCACGTTTTTATCCTTTCTTGATTAGAATCTTTGGGATATTAGTATAAACTTCTCTTCCAGTCAAACATAAAAAAATAAAAAAGTTAGTGTATAAACAAAAGTTTGTGCTCGCATACGTTTTTTTTGGATTTATCTTGGTTATGTAATTTTATGAGGATATTATGCCAGAACTTCCTGAAGTAGAAACCATTAAAGAAGCCCTAAACAGAGCCGTGAACGGAGCCGCTATACAATCTGTATCGATTACAGAGAGGCGCTTTCGTGTTCTTATCCCTGATGATTTTGCAAAAAAAATCACCGGCGCTACTGTCAAATATCTTCGGCGCATCGCTAAATATGTTATCATAGATTTGGATAATGGGCTGAGCATTGTGTGGCACTTTGGAATGAGCGGCAGAGTTCGTATCATTTCTCGGGATAAATTAGAGAGCTTTACGCGAGAAAAGCATGATCATGTGATTATCTATACAAATAAATGCACCTTAGTTTTTAATGATGCGCGGCGTTTTGGTTTAATGACTTATCTTAAAACGGACGAACTCTATGCATCAACACTTTTTGCAAAATTGGGAATCGATCCTTTTGATGAGCGCTTAAACAAACAATACCTCTTTTCTAAATTAAAAGATAAGCATATTCCGATTAAAGTCGCTTTATTAGACCAATCCATTATCTGTGGAATCGGAAATATTTATGCATCGGAGGCTTTGTATTTAGCGCGTATCTCACCATTAAGACTCTGCAAAGATATTTCTTTGCATGAATGTCAAATTCTCATTGAAGCCGTTAAAACCATTCTACAAAAAGCAATACTTGCCGGAGGCTCGACTCTTAAAGATTATCGGCAACCAGATGGAAGTATGGGATATTTTCAATTTCAACATGCCGTGTATGGCAAAGAGGGGAGCTCTTGCCCTGATTGTCAATGTGATATTTGCAAAACCGGCGGCATACAAAAAATTATCCAGGCCGGACGTTCTACTTTTTATTGCAACCACTTACAAAAATGAGGAATCGAAAATGAAAAAAATTGTTTATACATTTTTGTCTTTAGTTATCATGTGTTTTTCTTTTAATTCTTATGGAAGAGACTTTGTGGCCGGATTTGAAGATATTCCTCTTATGGAAGGCTTAAAGCAAATTGAAGCTGATGATGTTGCGTTTGGCAACGAAGAAACTCGCTATCTTGAAGCACAGTTAGTGGCGGTCAGAAAAAAGAACTTTCAGCATATAAAAGATTTTTACATCAAGACTCTGCCTCAACTTGGATGGGTATTACAAGAATCCTCTGCAACCTTTTTGAAATTCTCTAGAGAAAATGACATTCTAGAAATCAATAAAATTTCTTCAAATCCTCTAAAAATCAGTATTAGCTTAAAAAACAAGAACTAAATTTAATGATTTTTGAAAAAATTTGTTGACTATCACAGATTATAGAGTATAAGTGTGTCAGAATTTTATTTGTGTTTAACTTAATTTTGACAGGATAAAAAATATGGCCAATCATAAATCGGCAAAAACAAGAATAAACAGAAACAATAAAAGAAGCATCATTAACGGTGCACGCAGAAGCAGAGTTAGAACTTTTGTAAAGAAAGTTATTGCTGCTGTTTTGGCTGGTGATAAAGAATCAGCTGCTGCTGCTTTGAAAGTTGCTGAAAGCGAAATGATGAGAGCTGCTCAAAAAGGTGTATTCCATAAGAATAAAGCTTCCAGAACAATTTCTCGTCTTTCTCAAAAAGTTAAAGCTTTATAATTTTTCTTGATTTTTCATAAAGCGCAAACACCTCTTGTTGTTAGAGAGTTGTTTGCGCTTTTTTGTTTATTTTTCAAACACTTATTCCGAATCACTTTTAGAATCTTTGTCAAGCGCTTTTATTTAAAAATTCTTAAAATAATGTGTTGTTTTTTACTTTTTTATAGCATAAGGTCTTTTCATGTTATGAGATGAGAGGCACAGAGTTGTACTTTATAATTGAAGTGTGAGTGGCTTTACTAAATATAACCAACAGACTTTGTAATAAAAAAATTCTATATATTTCTCTGATGATAGCACTTGTATTATTTTATTGAGCTGAGCTTTGTTGGACGCACGCATTAGCAGATTAGTTTTTATTGATTAGTTTTGTTAAGGAGTATCTCATCCAACATTAGGAGGATTTCGTTACGGGGGAAGGCTTGCTTATAAAATAATTAGTGATGCAATGTTATATTGCTAGGGTAAATTACGCTTGGAATTTACTATGGTTTGTTTTAAATTTTTTAAAGTATAACCTTATTTTTATGATTATTATGGCGATGGTACTTTTAAATGCAGTGCAAGACTTTTAAAACTTCATTCAAAAGTTTGTTTTATGAGGGGTTGTTTTAAGTTTGTAATTTTGATTGTAAAAAGTATTATGAGCCATCCGATGTTTCGGGAAATAAAAAACAAACAACTATGTATTTATGTTTAAATATCTAACTGTGGGAGATGGATATGGCAGAAGAAGCATTTGTAAGTGAAGGACGTTCTATTGATACACAATGGAGCCAAATTTGCAACCAACTGAAAATGGAGTTTGGGGAAACTGCGTTTGACAGTTGGTTAAAACCGCTTACAGTCGGTGACTTCAAAGACGGAGTTATGAATATATGCGCACCGACCGCTTTTATGAAAAACTGGGTTGTTACTCACTATTCAGACAGAATCAATAAAATTTGGGAGCAACAGAATCCAGATGTTAAGAAGATTAATTTTGTTGTTCAAACAGGGTTTGGTGATAGACGTAGCGTTGATACATCTCTTTTGAAAAAGATTTCATCTTCACCAACACCTCAAAATATTTATGGATGTAATATAAACAGCAGTTCATTTGGTTTGGTTGCCGGATCAAGTCTTGCTAACGACAGCTCAAACAACAATATCACTAACGGAACACCTTTAAATCCGAACTACACTTTTGAAAACTTTGTTGTTGGTAAGACAAATGAATTTGCTTATGCCGCTGCTCGTAAAGTTGCAGAATCTAAAAATGTATCATTCAACCCACTGTTCCTATATTCCAGTGTTGGATTAGGAAAGACTCACTTGATGCATTCCATTATTTGGCACATCAAAAAGAATGATCCGACCCGTAATGTTATCTATCTTACAGCTGAGCAATTTGTTTATAAATTTGTTAAGGCGCTTCGTTACAAAGATACTGCAGCATTTAAAGAACAATTTCGCTCTGTTGACGTGTTAATGGTTGATGACTTCCAGTTTATGGGTAACAAAGGTACGACTCAAGAAGAATTCTTCCACACATTCAGTTCATTGGTTGAGGAAGGCAAACAAGTTATTATTTCAGCCGACAAATCTCCAACAGATTTGGAAGGAATCGAAGAGCGCTTAAAATCTCGTTTGGTTGGTGGTTTGGTTGTTGACATTATGCCGACGAATTTTGAATTAAGAATGGGCATCTTACAGAAAAAAGCTGAATTAATGGGAATTGAATTGCCTCAAAAAGTTGCTGAATTCTTGGCTCAGAAAATTACTTCAAACGTCCGCGAATTGGAAGGTTCTTTAAAGAGAGTTGCGGCACATTCTCAGCTTTTGTCAGGCAAAGAAATTACTCTTGATATGACACAAGATGTTCTTAAGGATATGTTGCGTTCTATTGACAGAAAAACAACCATTGATGAAATTCAGAAAAAAGTTGCTGAACACTTTAATATCTCCGTTAAAGAACTTCAGTCTTCTCGCAGAGCTAGAACAGTTGCAAGACCAAGACAGATTGCCATGTATCTTGCTAAGCAATTGACCTCTCGTTCTTTGCCGGAAATCGGCCGTAAATTTGATAGAGATCATACAACTGTTATGCATGCGGTCAGAAAAGTTGAAGAACTGATTCTTGAAGATCAGTCTTTAGCTGAAAATATTGAAATTTTAAGAAGAACGCTTGAAAATTAAAACTATATAAAAAAACTTGTTGAAGACTTATTTTTTGACTTCTGCTTTTGTTGATTTGTGATACAGTGTGGAAAGATAAAAATAAGTCTTTTTTTAGGATAAAGATAATGAAATTTACAATTGAACGCGCACATCTATTAAAGACTCTCAGCCATGTTCAGAGCATCGTTGAGAAGAGAAACACCATTCCGGTTTTATCTAATGTCAGAATCGAAGCTAAAGACTCTTGCATCAATTTTAAAGCAACGGATATGGATATTGAAATAACCGAAATCGTTGAAGCTCAAGTTATTGAACCAGGTGCAACAACAGCTCCGGCACATATGCTTTATGACATTGTCAGAAAACTGTCTGATGGTTCTGATGTTGAAATTACATATCCTGATGAAAAAAATGCTTTAAGTATTTCTTCCGGTCGTTCTAAGTTTTCTTTATCAACAATTGGGGTTGAAGATTTTCCAATTATTTCAGGCGATGATTTACCGGTTAATTTTGATATTAGCAGAGATGAATTAAAGACTCTTATTGATCGCACACAATTTTCAGCATCTGTTGAAGAAGCTCGTTATTATTTGAACGGTCTTTATGTTCATGCTAAGAATGAAGGTGATACCAAAGTTTTGCGTGTTGTTGCAACAGATGGGCATAGATTAGCTTGCGCCGAATCTCCTCTTCCTGAGGGAGCTGAAAAGTTGGAAGGTGTTATTATTCCGAGAAAGTCTGTTCTTGAAATCAGAAAATTACTTGATGATGCATCAACTGAAACGGTTTCTATGGCCTTATCCGAAAACAAAGTTCGCATTTCGTTTGAAGACATCACTTTGACTTCTAAACTTATTGACGGTACTTTTCCTGATTATGAAAGAGTTATTCCGACCGATAATGATAAAATTTTAGAGGTTAATGTTAAAGAACTAGCTGCTGCTGTCGATCGTGTTTCCGTTGTTACAGAAAGAAGCCGCGGTATTCGTATGATTACAGATACAAATCGTGTTACAATTGCTGCTTCTAATGCAGAACTTGGTAATGCAACAGAAGAATTAGAAGCAAAATATGACAAGGAACCGATAGATACAGGATATAACTTCCGTTATTTGTTGGATATTTTAGCTCAAATTAAAGGTGAAGAAGTACGCTTTAGTTTATCTGGCAGTGCGGCTGCTACGGTAATTAACGACACTTCTGATAACAGTGCTATTTATGTTTTGATGCCAATGAGAATCTAAGTGAGTGCTGTAGCTTTTAGTAGTTCTATCATTGATGATGCTAAGGTTAGGTCTGCCGTAAGGCGCCTGACCTTAGTTAATTTTCGGAACTATAAATATTTGCGTCTTAATCTGCATAAGCCTTTTATTGTGTTTGGTGGAGAAAACGGTAGCGGCAAGACTAACGTGCTTGAAGCAGTTTCTTTTTTATCTCAAGGAAGAGGTTTACGTAATGCAAAACTCGCTGAAGTTAAGACTTTTGATTTTTTAGCTAAGCAACAATCTTCCCCAGTTTTTATCAATAATAGCGGGTGGGCCGTTTCTGCTCAAGTTGAAAAATTTGGTGAAGAATTTAATATTGGTACCGCCGTTGAAAGTGTCCTCAAAGAATTTGATTACAATGAAACAAAAGAAGTTGAACGTCGTATTGTTCAAATCAATAATCAAAAACTTTCTTCCCAAAATGAATTAGGCAATTATCTTTCTATTATTTGGGTCACACCTCAGATGGATAGGCTCTTTCAGGGGGGCGCTCAGTTACGCCGGAGTTTTCTTGATAGAATCGTATATGCTTTTGATGTAGAACATGCCAGAAGAATCTCCGCTTATGATAATCTTTATCGGCAGTGGTTGCAAATTCTGAAAAGTGGTAACATTAATACTTCTTGGCTCGAGGCCTTAGAAGAACAAATGTCTGGAATTGGTGTTGCTATTGCAGCGGCAAGAAGGGAACAAGTTCAAAAACTTAATACTTTTATTGAGCAGAATCCAGATGACACTTTTCCTGACGCTCTTCTCACCCTTGATGGCACTATTGAGACCATGCTTGACGAGAAGCCTGCTATTTATGTGGAAGATTATTACAGAGAATCCCTGTTTAATCAGCGGCGGAATATATTATTTAATGATGCTGGCAATAATCTTAATAAAACTGACTTATGTGTTATTTACAAAAAGAAAAATGTTCCTGCAGCCTTATGTTCTACAGGAGAGCAGAAATCATTGCTTTTAAATATTATTTTAGCGCAAGCTAAATCTTTACTTTGTTCCAGAGGTATGCCTTCTATTTTATTACTTGATGAAGTTGCGGCTCACCTTGACGAGGCGAAAAGAGATGCTTTCTTGGCTAAAATTCAGAATTTACAACTGCAAGCATGGTTAACAACCACAGATTTATCTGAATTTGTTTCTTTTAAGGATATCTCACAATTTTTTGAAGTTAAAGATAACACGGTCAAAGAAGTTACTTTATCTTTTTAGTATTCCTTTTAAAATTGCTCAAATTCGTGTTTTAAATCACGATCGAACATAGAGCGAATCGTTTGTTTGATATCCGCATTTTCGTACACAACACGATATAAAGCCTGACAAATAGGCATATTGATATTTTCTCTATCGGCAATATTTTTTACAGCTTTTAATGTATAGAAACCTTCTGCTAATTTGGTAAATTTCTCCCCTTTTGCAAACATTTCACCAAAGGTTCGATTGTGACTATGTTGTGAAAACAAAGTTGCTTCATAATCTCCCAAATGAGCTAACCCGTAAGCTGACATAGGATTTCCGCCATAATATTTTATAAAGCGACCAACTTCTACCGGTGCTCTTGCCATTAAAGCCCCTTTTAGGCCATACCATTCTAAACCATCCAAGATACCGGCTGCGATACCTATTACATTTTTCAACGCTGCGCCAATTTGATTACCGATAAAATCTTCACCATAGTAGAATCTGATTAAATCACTTTGAAGCATTTTAATTGCTCTATCTTTCACTTCTTCTTCTTTGCTATCTATCACGGCGCATGATGGGACACCTTTAACATAATCTTGGACATGTCCGGGGCCTCCTAACGTCGCGATGTGTATCGGCTGATGTATCTCTTCTTCCATGACCGTGCTCAAAAGTGTTGCTGCAGGTTCTTCTAAACCTTTCATCGCCAGGAGAAAAGTTTTTCCGGCTATATTATATTCATTTAATTCTTGAGCCAATCCTCTTAAATTTTGACTGCCAATGGAGATAATTATAAAATCATTGTCCAGAACATCTGATAATTTCTCAAACAACAACATATTGTCACTCAGGGTTAAATATGCATTTTTCCGTGTTTGTTGCATTTTTTTATATTCTAAAGAAGGGTGGCTATAAAGCTTTACTGCATCCATTTTGCAACAATTTGCCGCGTACCACGCCAAAAATGTTCCCCAGCGTCCACCACCAATCACAGATATTCCAGACATTGTCTCTCTCCTTGGTTATCTTCTTTATATATGTCAATGTAAGCTAAAATCCATACTTTAGCAATTAACTTTCTAAAGAATCAACAGGAGACATGGAAAATAAAATTTATGATTTCTTTTTAATTCTTTGGCGACCAATAATCGCATTTATATAGTCAAACTTTGCAAAAGATTTGTATGCATAATCTAAGCTCTTGTTATCATAGCCATAAAAGACTTTGTTTGCCAAACCTTTTATCGCATCGTCTATTCTTTTAAAAGCTTCGTTATAATCTTTGCTGAAATTGTTTTTCGTTTTCTTTTGAACCAGATCGTGATAGGCGGCTATTACCTTGGCGGTTTCATCCGCAGAGTTAGCATACCCTTTCTTCTCAAATTCACGCATAATTTGAGCTGTTGTCTGGTAAAAACACTTGTTTGTTAAAATACTTTTCTGTGTTTCATTTTTGCTATCAATTATCATGGCGAAAACGTAAACCTCCATAGTATATAGATTTTATACCATATAGATTTTATTTTTCAAGTGATTTTGTATCGCTCGTTTTTTATCTTTTTTGTATTCTAAACCTTATTTGTTTAAAAAATGATTGACTTCTTTTTCTTTTATATTATAAACGCTTGTGTAAAACCGAGAGGTAATTTTATTTTACCTTTAAATAATTAATAATTAACCGGAGATTTTAATATGAAACGTACATATCAACCAAGTAAATTGGTAAGAGCTCGTCGCCATGGTTTTCGCACTCGTATGGCTACAGCTGGTGGTCGGAAAGTTTTAGCTGCTCGTCGTGCTAGAGGTCGTAAAAAACTTTCAGCTTAGTCTTTTCGCAGATGACTAAAATAATTGTTTTCAAAAAAAGAAAAGATTTTTTAAGAGTCGCTCAGGCATTTTATGTTGCTACTCGCAATGTGGTGCTTCAAGCGGCTCCTAGTTTATTTGAATCTGATGATTTATTTGTCGGATATACTGCCACTAAAAAAATTGGGAATGCTGTGGGCAGAAATCGCAGTAAACGTCGGTTGAGAGCCGTTGTCAGAGAGGTTTTGACCACATATGCTTTGCCTCATACGGATTATGTTTTTATTGCACGTAATTCTACGGCGGCATGCTCCTATTCTGAATTAAAAAAAGATACTATTTACGCCATTAAACGTATCAATAAAAACTTTTTACCATCATCTGAGGAAGAGGCTGATTGCTAAGTAATCAGATTTAGTATGTTTAAAAAACTTTCTTTTTTGAGCTATTTTTTTGAGCAAATTGTCCTTTCTTTGCTTCAGTTTTATAAAAAGGCTATTTCTCCTTATTTGCCTCACGCCTGTCGTTTTACACCAACTTGTTCGGAATATATGATGCAGGCTATTCAAATTCACGGTTTAATTAAGGGATTATATTTGGGGATTAAAAGACTTTTAAGATGCAATCCTTGGGGCGGGCATGGTTATGATCCTGTTCCTCCTAAACAATCCTCTCAGAAACACTCGGATTAACTCTTTACTTGGACTTTACAAAAACGCTTTTTTATATTAGAAAGACTAGAAATCATTTAATAAGAAACAGGAGAAACATTACCAATGAAAGATGATTTAAGAGCTTTATCTTTAGCAATCGTTTTATCGTTTATTGCTATTTATACCGTTAATTATTTTTTTGGTATTAATAAAAGCAGCACTGTTCAGACACAGGTTTCTGAAGTTGAGCAAATGGCTGAAAATTTAAATCATGCCGTTGTTGAAGAAAAAGCGCCGATAGCTGCAAAAACACCACAGGAAATTGTTGCCGAGGATAAACGCATTAATTTTAAAAATGATGCCGTTTCCGGAAGTATTCGGCTTAAAGGTGCTCGCTTTGATGATTTGTATTTAACTAAATACAATGTTTCTCTTGATGAAAATAGTTCAAAGGTTGAACTATTAAAGCCTTCTGCGGCTGAAAATCAATATTTTGCTGATTTAGGATGGCTGTCCCTAGATAAGTCTCTGAAATTACCAACTGCTGATACTGTTTGGAATTCAACATCCTCTGAGTTAACTCCGGATAACGCCGTCGTTTTAACTTGGAATAATGGTAACGGGCTTGAATTTGTGAGAAAAATCACGCTTGATAAAAACTACCTCTTTACGATTGAAGATACTGTTATCAATAATACAAATCAGGATATTGATTTGTTCCCTTATGCCCTTATTAGTCGTAACATTAAGAATTTTGCTCAGACTCGTTCGGTTGTTCATGAAGGAATGAATGGCGTTATTGATAATACGCTCCAAGAGTTTAAATATTCTGATTTGGATGCTGAAGATAGTGAAAAATTTGATACAAAGGGCGGATGGATTGGTTTCTCTGATCGTTATTGGTTCTCTGCGCTCATTTTAGGTAATGATGATAAGGCTTCTGTTAGTTTCAAAAATAACGGCGATTATAACTATCAAGTAGACTACCTTGGTTCCAGAATGATTGTTCCTCCTCATAAATCTCTGTCTTACTCTTATAGATTTTTCTCTGGGGCAAAAGAAGTTAAATTGCTAGATTCTTATACAAATGACAATAATATTCCAAAGTTTGATTTAGCGGTTGATTTTGGTTGGTATTACTTCTTAACCAAACCATTCTTCTATATTCTTGATTTCTTGTACGGATTTCTTGGAAATATGGGATGGGCTATTTTATTGTTTGCAGCTTTACTACGTTTGTGTATGTTCCCTATCGCAAATAAATCTTATACCAGTATGGCCAAGATGAAAGCTTTGCAACCTAAAATCAATGATATTCGTGCCAAATACGGCGATAATCAGATGCTTATTCAGCAGGCTACGATGGAATTATATAAAAGGGAAAAAATCAATCCGGCTGCAGGATGTTTGCCTTTGTTTATTCAAATTCCTATCTTCTTTTCTTTGTATAAAGTTTTGAATATTGCTATTGAAATCAGACACGCTCCTTTCATTGGTTGGATTAAGGATTTGTCTGCTCCGGACCCGTTGACTTTATCGCAAATTCTACATATTTATGTTCCGGGATTTATTGATATTGGTTTATGGCCGATTTTCATGGGGTTCACGATGTGGATGCAACAAAAGTTAAACCCTGCTCCGGTTAATAAAGATCAAGCTAGAATGTTTGCTTTGATGCCTATATTCTTTACCTTTATGTTGGGACATTTTGCATCCGGATTAGTTATTTACTGGACACTTAGTAATATTCTCTCCATTATTCAACAGAAAGCAATTATGCACAAAAACGGAGTAGATTGATGGTTAATGACAGCAACGACGAAATGGATAAATATGCATTAGGGCGAGATTTTTTCAATAAAAAATGCACGTTTCTTTTAAGCGTCGCTAATCTGAAACAGCTGCCAAACGGTGATCGCTCCGAGATTGCTTTTGCAGGACGTTCTAATGTTGGAAAATCTAGTTTGATTAATGCTCTCTTTGGGCAGAAAAAATTAGCTAAAACATCATCTACACCAGGGCGCACTCAACAACTTAATTACTTTAATCTTGATGATAAACTTTATCTTGTTGATTTGCCCGGATATGGGTTTGCGAAAGCGCCTAAAGATATTGTTCGTAATTGGCAGCAACTTATAAATGCTTATTTAGTCGGCAGACCTAATCTGCGGCGAGTTTTCTTGCTGATAGATGCAAGGCATGGTATCAAAAAAATTGATACAGAAATTATGGATATGTTGGATAAGGCGGCCGTTACTTATCAGGTTGTGTTAACGAAAATTGATAAAATTAGCCTTTCTGCACTTGAAAGAATTCTCGAAGATACTCAAAAACAGCTTAAAGAACATACTGCTGCGCATGTTACCATACTTAAAACAAGCTCTGAAAAGAATCTTTATTTAGATGAGCTTAAATATGAAATTGCTGAATTAGCAAATTCTTAGCTCATGTTTAAGTTATTTCTGTAATTCCACGAATATTGCCGTCTCTTACGATTTGCACAACGTGAAGTTTGCGACGCATCTCTTCTATCGTTTTTTCAACATCTATGTTCGGCTGTGTTCTCATAATACGTTTTACAAATGCTTCATAGGCGGCGGTCGAGCTCTCTGCGTGTATTGTGGCTAGGCAGTTATCGTGTCCTGATCCCATCAATTCCCAAATTGCTCCCGCATTACTTGTAGAAATTTCTCCGCCGATGATTGCATCTGGAGTAAAACGTACAATCAAGTCAATTACTTTGGAATAATCCATCGTATTCGTCTGCTCTGTACGCGATAAAACAATATGTACATGATTTGGTTGCGGCACATTAAGTTCTCGCGTATCCTCCACCGTTATTACTCTTTTATGTATATCCAGAAGTTTTAGCAAGTTGTTTAATAATGTCGTTTTACCAGTTCCTGTACCACCACTCACTAGGATATGGTCTCCACGGCGTAATGCCAGCAGCAACCTTTCATACGCATCATCAGGATCTTTGATATGCTTTAAGGGATTAATCTCTTTTAATTTTTTCCCCTGCTCCAAGCCATAATCTCCAAAGCCAAATGCTACATCATCCGAATGCAAACGTATCGCTATCGCTATTCCTCCAGTCGCGGCATCATCTAAATCATACTCAATATTTTTTCCGGCGATACCTGTAAAACGATGTCCTCCAGGAATTCTGGCGTAAACAACCGGTGAACCATTTATCGGATCAAACTCTTGATCATTTAAATTTGCTATTATATGCAGTAAATTTGTCAAATATTCTCTGGTTAATTTAGGATCCTTATAGTTCACCCATGGAAAGGCTCTTTTGCCGCGCAAGCGCAGCCATATATCGCCAGGATGATTTATAGCGACTTCTTCTATATTCTCCTGATCATACCAATATGATAATGGTCTTAATACAGAGCAAAGAACTTCATCCTCAAGCTTTCCCATTTATACACTCCCAAATTTCCTTATGTCTTATCTTAGCAAACATCTTAACCTTCGTCAATCTGTTCTTTTTTAGTATATTAATTCCACCTCTCCAGATAAATCCTCTTCGCTTTCTGGAGCTTCTGTTATGGTTCCATCAGCTGCTGGAGGTGGTATTGCTCCTATGTTTCTATGAGGTTGCTGCTGCGTGTTGTTTTGAGAAGTATCTTCCATAAGAGGTGTACCGCCACCACCATTATTATTGGTGTTATTTGTTTGTGCCTGATTGCCCAAAATCACCTTTTGGCTATTCTTTGAGTTGTTACTCTGAACTGTTGATGTGCTGGTTGTTCCACCTCCATCGTAGAACGTTTCATTTACAAGTCCGCCTTCTCCGCCACCTGGAACATTCGTTATTATTCCTTTTTGAATATCTTTTGTACTTCTTAGCCACAAATCTTGCATTGGATAAATGATAACCCTTGTGCCAGCCGGAACATAGGTAACAGGCTCTATCTGTGATTTACTATCTATAATTTCTTGCAAAATTTCATCCATCTTTTCCATAAATTGTTGACGTGCATCTGATGCAGCTTGCTGTTTAGAGGTTTCTACTTCTCCCGTGCTTTCTTCATCCACTGCCATCATGTATGTTATGGCTGATGTTACCATTGTACCAACAATCGGCAATGTGTATTTTTTTACTAATTGCTCATCCACATAACCTAACGCACCACCACCGCGACCTTGTGCATCACCTGTTTGTGTCCTCCCAGCCGATAGCAAGAATGCTATTCCATCCGGACGTATAATTCTTTCCCATGATATTTCTAATTTGACACCGCCACTCGTACTGTCAAATCTTGATTCTGCGTCTGTTGTTTGTAAACCTCCTATAATTCTGCTACCGGCAGGAATAATAACGTTACGCCCTGAATCACCATATATATTTCTTTCAACAATTGCTGTTACCGGAGCAGAACCAAGAGATATTAAGGACCTTGCTAAAACAGCCGGAATTGGTTTATCTCCCGTAATCATATTATCCATATTAACCCTTAATGTCGATACGGAACGATTAATTCCCCAGTCATCTTGCCAACCTGTATAGGATGCAGCATCGTATCCCGGCTCAATTTTCGCGGCGACCATGGTTCTCCGTCTTTCATCTTGCAATTGGGATAATATTGCTGCACGCCTTGGATTATATCTTCCTCCAGGGCCAATACCGCCTCCAGGGCCAACATTAGTTATTTCATTGCCGCTACTGTAGGGGCTAATTGTTTCTCCGGTCGCGACTTGTTCCCACCATTTTGTTTTTATTCCTTGATTGGAGGTTTCTTTGTTTTTTTCAAAAGTCCCTACTTTGTTACCTTCCTTATCTAAAATCTCACCATTAGCATTTGTGCTACCTATAACAGTTCCTGATTCATCTATTACTTGATTATTGCTGTATACATCTCCAATATAGCGTCCACCTGGTGTTACAGCAATGCCTATAACTCGATATTTGTCTTTGACTTCCGCTGCTGCGGCTTCCTCCGGAGATAAAGCTTCAACATCTTCCTGGGGTTCTCGTTTTGTACCCTCTAGATTTTCTGCTTCTTCTATTTCTTCTGTTTCTTCTGCTTCTTCTGTATTTTTTGTATCTCTTATTGTATCGATATTTTCATTCTGTTTAGTTTCTTTTGTATCTTGTTGCGAAACCTTTTCTTCTGTCATTGGTTCAGCTGGACGGTGATAATATTGCAACTTTCCAGCCTGTGCAATGTTTTGACCCGAGAGGGTTATGACATTTCCTTTTTCATCAATTTTTCCGATCTCAATATTCTTAATATCAACAACGCTTCCATCTAATTTCAAATATCCAATAATTTGATTATCTTTGTTTCTTATATTATAATCTCTCAATCCTCTACCTATTAAATTTTGTTTTTTATCTAAGACAAATCCTTGGGAGATAGCACCTTTTAATTCACCCATAATACTGTAAACGCGGCCATTCTTGGCTATATAGCCTATTGTCTTTCCATCATTATCATAAACATATAAATCATATAGGGCATAACCATTTTCGCCTTTTGTTGTTTTTACTTCTCCTGTGTATAAGACTGTACCTAAAATTTCTCCACCATCTGACACAACATTTCCATCAGGCTTAACTCGCCCTAAATAAATGTTATTTGCATCAAAAGCTACTGTATATTGAAACGGAACACCAATATTTTCTCCTGTTTTAGATAATACGCTTTCATCTAAATCTATAGTTGCTATTTGTATTCCCGAATTATCTATGACATTTCCATAAAAATTCGTATATCCGATAATTTTATTGTCATATCCCATAATAGACATATACGGAATCACCTGTCCAATTATTTCTTGCTGAGAATTTTTTACTTTACCGGTATTGTCTAAACATCCCAAATTTTGATTATTATAATTGAGAACATTACCAGATGTATTAGCCACACCGATACTTTCTCCATTTTTACCGTTTATCGGTTGGGATTCAACAACATAGCCTATCACATTTTCTGTCTCATCTACAACTTGCCTATTGGCTAGTATCATCCCCAGATATGCTCCTTTAGATGTTCTTGCTTCGCCCTTATCTGAGACTACTCCTAGTACTTTACATTCTGGCGAGATTACGGCTCCCATATTTAATGTTTTTCCGTATAATGCCCCCATATTATCTATAGCGTAACCATCTGAGCTTATTTTCCCTACAATTTCGGAGCCTTTTGTTATTTGCCCTGTCACACTGTTTGCACCAAGGTAATCCCCATTTATACTTATGCTAATCGGTGCAGTTCCGGCTCTTCCATAATTTTGGGCAATACGCTCTGATATGCCAACAACATTATTATTTGGTAATATTTTTGCAAAAATCTTATTTTTATTATTTACAACCAAATTGCCTGCATTGATGACACCTTGCATTTCGCCTTCAAAATTCGTGATATACTTGTTTTCTATCATCTTTCCTAATAGCTTATTATTTTTATCAAGAAAAATTCCGGCTCCTGTAAATTTAGCTATTTCATTTAATGAAGTATTTTCGGTTTTTCCTTCATTTGATGTATATGATAGTGTTGCTCCATCTTCTGTGTATACACCACCTTGCTTAATATTGATACCGCTTAATTCTCCATTTTCATTAAAGACATACCCGTAAGGCGAGATTTTATATGTCTGCCCATTTGCCTTTAGATACGTTCCTATACCGCTTATTCCTAAAAATTCATTATTACTGTTAAAGCATAAATTATTATCTATCGTTTTACCAATAATGTTTCCATTATTATCTATTGCTTCATTTTGACGAACTGTTCCCTGTTCTATTCCTTCTAATGAAACAATTTTACCTCCTATGGCGGCATTTGCTCGTAAATTTCCTAAATAATCAAATACAGGACCTACCGGATTGACCATACCGATAACAGCACCTTGTTCATTAACTACTTTTCCAGAGGCACCTATGCTTCCTATAATATTTCTTTTATCAAGTATTTTTCCTTCTGCCGTAATACGCCCCAGATACTTGCCATCTAATGTATTTGCTGTAGCAGCCATATTGACTGTAAAGCCAATTGTATTTCCTTCTTTATTTATGACTCTGTTACCATTTATGGCATGGGCAACTACTGTTCCTTTATTTATAACCTCACCGTTATAGCTTACGACCCCTATGTATTGTCCGTTGTTATTAAACGCATACCCGTTATCAACAACATGACCTATTGCCTGCCCTTCTTTGTTATATACAAAACCATTGGCATGAATATTCCCTATGATATTTTTCCTTAAATCTAGTACTTTTCCATCCGGAGCTATGCTGCCTAAATATTTTCCACCTGACGATATTACCATCTTTGATGTAATTAATTTTCCTATAAGGCTAATTTTTTTTTCTGTTCCGTTATCATTAGATGAATAGACGAATCCTGTTGCAGTTACAAATCCGGTATTTTCTCCAGATAAATTATAAAACTTACCATCGCCTGATACTCGTCCAACAACTTGTCCACCATCATTATACACTAAATTTGGTGAAACGGCGGCTCCTAAAATATCATAATTATCATTAACGACTAAGCCATTTGGTAAGACCTTTCCAATTAGACTATCGTTTAGCGACGTAACTGATCCATCATTGTTGATTTTTCCTAAAATATTATTGTTGTATGAAATAGCTATACCCTGCGGTACAATGCCTCCAATTAAATTATTATCATTATCAAAAATAAACCCATCTGCAGTCATATACCCAATAAGCTCATTATCACTATTTATTACGGAACCGTCAGGAATTACTTTTCCTATTAAATCTCCATTAAAATTGAGTGCACTAATATCTGCAGCCATAGCCTTCACACTGAAGGCAATACAGACTACCACCAGTTCAAGAATATGGATAAAATTTAATATTTTTTTTCGCAACTCAGTTCCTCCGGTTTTGCGCTACTTCATCTAATACATATCCGGAAACTTGATTTCGAATATTTACATATGAGCCGTTGCTCTTTAAATATCCAATTTTTCCATTTGTCAGGCTGAATATCGTCCCATCTGAGGACAGCCTTCCCAAAAACTTTCCGTCATTTCCTAGTATATTAGCACCTATTTTATAACTATATCCCAATATTTTTCCATTGTTATCTACAATTAAATTTGAGGATATGGTTTTTCCTATTACCGTCTTATTTTTATCCAGTACTTTTCCTTCTGCATTTATGAAGCCTACAACTTGATCTTTTTCATCAATTACGATGTCGCCTTCTGCAATTTCTCCTATTAATACCCCCTTATCATTAACAGCTTGTCCTGAATTTAATATGTGACCAATCTTAGTATTGTTTGTCGAAATTACTGTTCCATCAGCAACAACTTGTCCTAAAACATTTCCTGAATAAGTTAGCACAACCCCTCTTTTTATTACATTATAATTTTTGTTTGATGCGCCTCCTGGCAATATAGTTGTTATGATGTTGCCATCTTCATCTATAATATCGCCCAAAGCATTTACATATCCTCTTACTTTACCCTGAATATCTATTGTCAGGTCTTCTGCTATAACTTCTCCGACAATTTGTTTATTCGCATCTAAAATATGTCCCTCAGAGCTGACGTTTCCACTCACATTTCCGTCAACATCTATAACTTTGCCGCTTTTACTTACATATCCGAGATATGATCCATCATAACCTATGCCAACACCTGTTTTAACCAGTCCTCCTTTATATTCTCCTGCTTTATCAAACATTCGTCCTTTTCCATCTATATGGCCTAATTCTGTACCCAGTACGTCTATTACTTTACCTGATGCATTTGCCAATCCTATATAGTTACCGTTAAAGTCAACTACTTTTCCAGGCTCCATAATCTTTCCAGCTTTTTGGGAATAAAAAGCTCTTCCTTCATATGCTATTTTATCAACAGCAATTCCCTTTTGATTATAAATATACCCATCTGCAAACAGATGTCCTATAACGTCTCCATCCGAATTTATGACAACATTTCTCTCTGGCAATATAATTCCTTTTATTTCCAATTTCGGATTAACTATGAATTTATTAAATAATATCTTCGTATTAGGCAAGATTTCCGTATTATCATACTTAAATGTTGATAGGTTATCAATAAAATTCCCTTCAATATCAAACGCTTGAGTTTTATCCATTACCTGTCCAATGACAAATCCATCTTTATTTAATACTTCTCCATCAAAATTCGTACATCCAATAGCTTGTGTTCCGGATGTTATTGAACCATTTTGATTGACTATTCCCATCATTTCTCCGCTATAATATAGTGCATATCCTGGTTCAAAGACCTTTCCTATAAGTTTTCCATCTTGATCAAGCACACCTCCATCTGGGTTTACACAACCGACATAATCTCCGGCATCGTTTCTTACATAACCGTCATATTCAGCTTTTCCAATAATGTTACACTTTTCATCGCGCACAGCTCCAACTTTTGCTATATCTCCAACATAATTGCCATCTTTGTCTACAATTGTTCTGTCAAATAGCATTTTATATCCGGTGTCTTTTCCATTTTTTTTCACTCTTGCATCTCTGTCTACATATCCGTAATGTTGGCAGCCCCAGCCTATAGCCATTCCTCCGATAACTGTTTTACCGATTATTTGATCGCCTTCAGTTGCTTTTATTAATGAATTTGGTAATATTTTGCCGATAACTTCCTCTTTATTGTTAGTAACTTCACCTCGATTGTTAATAATCCCCAGACTGTATCCTGCTGGTGATATAGCTATCATATCCTTTTTAACAACTGTTCCAATTCTTATTCCCCTAGTACTAATGACATTACCGTTTTCATCTATATAGCCAATGACAATTCCATTTGCATCATAAACTTTTCCATCGTTACCAATATAACCAATAACGTTCCCTTCATCATCAATTGCTAAATTTGAATAATCACCTACTCGACCAACAATTTTTCCGTTTCCATCTACTGTTAAATCAATATTATCTCCTGCTCGACCTATTATATTTCCTTTGCTATCTTTAATGCTTCCATCTTCTTGAAGAGTTCCCAGAATGTTGCCATCAAAATCTCGAGCCAGACCATTCTCATCTATGTAACCAATTATATTACCTTTTTCATCCATTACTGATTTTCTACTGATTACCTTGAGATCTCCCTCCCCTTTTTCGGCTAGTCGGCCAATAACTTCACCACTGCTTCCATAAACATTGCCATCTTCTCCTACAAAACCAATGACTTTTCCATTATTTCCAATTACTTTTCCTTGTTCATCTGTGTAACCTATTATGTTACCATTCTTATCGAGAACAACTTTTGCATAATCGCCCGCTTTTCCAATAATATTGCCATTTATATCGTTTATACTTCCATCTTCGCCTAAATACCCTAGCAGCTTTCCTTCAAAATCACGAACAGTACCGTCTTCATCTATGTATCCTATTACATTTCCATTTTTATCAAGTGCTAATTGACGATTTGTAGAGGCTTTGCCTAGTACTTCATCGGTTAAACCAACAACATTACCGTCATTATCCAGAAATCCTATCAAATCTCCTTTTTCACCGTAGACCTTTCCATCTTCACCGACATAGCCTATTACATTTCCATTTTTATCCAGTGCTAATGTTTTAGTATCACCAACTTTTCCTATTTCACGGCCATACTGATCTATTATTTTACCATCTTTTGTAGCTTTTCCGATTAAATTGCCTTTAAAGTCACGGACATTACCATCTTTATCGACGTAACCAATGACTTTTCCATTTTTATCATAGGCTAATTTACCATTTTTTCCAACACTGCCTATTATTTCATTCGTATTCTCAAGAATATTTCCATTTTCATCGACATATCCTATTACATTTCCCTTAAAATCTTTTACTTTTCCGTCCTTATCTACGAATCCTATAAGTTTTCCATCTTTATCATAGGCCAAATTTTGGGCATCTCCGACTTTTCCGATAATTTTTCCGTTTTCATTTATCACATTGCCGTTTTCATCTACCTTGCCGACAATCTTACCATTTTCATCTATTACATTGCCATTTTCATCGATATATCCTAATATATTACCATTTTCATCATATGCCAACTTGACACTTTTGCATGCAGTACAGATCACTTCTCCAACGGCTTTCACTTCATTATCTTCCGTTACATAGCCCATTAGCTTATTATCAGTACTGAAAGCAAAATTATTCTCTTTCATGTAGCCTATAATATTATTACCATTGTCTTTCAGGGTTTTTCTATCTGTGTCTAATTTTCCAATTATATTTTCTTTTGCAGCTAAAACGTCTCCCTTTACATCTACAATTCCTATTATTTTATTTTCATCGCCTCTAACATAGTTTTTTGCATCTAAATACCCTATGATATTTCCAGCTTCCTTTTGTACAACATTTTGGAGTTCGCTTACCGTACCTATTAGCAATTCCTTATTATCTAGAATGTCTCCATTTTTATTTGTGCCAAGCACTTTATTGCTAAAATTTTTTACAATGTTATTTTTATCCAGATATCCGATTATATTTCCCTTTTTGTTTTTTATAATTTTTCTTTTAATACAAGTTCTACCTATTACCTTTGTTCCTGCTTTAATGACATTACCTTCATTGTCTATAAAGCCTATCAGTTTGCCATTTTCATCTATAACACGACCATTTTCATCCACATAGCCGATAACATTACCATTTTTGTCTGTCGCTACCTGTTTGTAATCTCCAGCTTTACCAATCACACGACCATTTTTATCAAGAATCGTTCCATCTTCAGTCATACGTCCAATCAAGTTACCCTTAAAATCTTTTACTGTACCATCTGGCGTTACGTAACCAATGACTTTTCCATTTTTATCATAGGCTAAGCGCTTAAACGTTCCTGCGGTTCCTAACGTTTCTCCACTTGATGCTATAATATTACCATTTTTATCCACAACACCTATTGCTGTGCCTTCACAATCTATGACTCGTTTTTTTTCATCTATATAGCCAATAAAAATTCCTTCATTATTAAAGGCTAACTCTTTTATTCCACCTACTTTGCCGATAATTTTACCATTTTTATCTATAACATTTCCAGAACTATCTTTTTTACCAATTACTGCTCCACCACAGCCTTTCACAGAGCCATCTTGGTCTACATAGCCGATAAATTTTCCATTGTTATCATAGGCTATTTCTCTTGATGTTCCTACTTTACCAATTATCTCGCCTGTTGTCCCTATAATTTGCCCTTTGTCGTCAACATAACCAAGTAATTTGCCATTTTTACCAACAACACGACCTTTATCATCGACGAAACCTATTACTTTGCCATTTTTATCATATGCAACTGTTTCATAATTTCCTGCAGTACCAATTTTTTGCCCATTCTTGCCTATAATTTCCCCTTTGTCATTAACCTTTCCTATGATATTTCCATCAAAATCTATAACATTTCCATCATCATCTATATACCCTATTGGCTTACCGTCTTTCCCTAAGGCTATCCTCTTTTTTTCTCCAGCTACATTCTTCTGTTGCGTGCTAATGATATTACCATTTTTATCGACATTGCCGATATGCTTTCCATTATGGTCAAATACGCGGCCTTGGTCATCAATATACCCTATGACTTTTCCGTTTTTATCCAATGCCAACTTACCAAAAGCCCCAGCCTTGCCTATCTTATTGCCGTTTTTATCTATTATATTTCCGTCTTTATCGACTTTGCCTATTGTATTTCCCTTAAAATCTTTTACTGTACCATCTTTATCTACATAGCCGATTACATTGCCATTCTTATCATAAGCCAACTCTCGACTTTCTCCTGATTTCCCAATTTTATTACCATTTTTATCTATTATATTTCCATCTTTATCAACGTTACCGATCTGTTTCCCGTTATGGTCAAATACACGGCCTTGGTCATCAATATACCCTATGACTTTTCCATTTTCATCTAGTGCTAATCTACCATATGAGCTCACTTTTCCTATCTTATTACCGTTTTTATCTATTATATTTCCATCTTTATCGACTTTGCCTATTGTGTTTCCCTTAAAATCTTTTACCGTGCCATCTTTATCTACGTATCCGATAACGTTACCATTTTTATCAAAGGCCAATCTGCGACTTTCTCCAGATTTTCCTATTACTTCCCCTTTATTGCCATTTTCAGCTAATTTTACAATGTTACCATTTTTATCGACATTGCCGATATGCTTTCCATTATGGTCAAATACGCGGCCTTGGTCATCAATATACCCTATGACTTTTCCGTTTTTATCCAATGCCAACTTACCAAAAGCCCCGGCCTTGCCTATCTTATTGCCGTTTTTATCTATTATATTTCCGTCTTTATCGACTTTGCCTATTGTATTTCCCTTAAAATCCTTTACTGTACCATCTTTATCTACATAGCCGATTACATTGCCATTCTTATCATAGGCTAACCGGCGGCTAGCCCCAACTTTTCCAATTATTTCCGGTTTATTGCTATCTTTTGCAAATTTAACAACTTTGCCATTTTCATCGATATAACCGATGGCTTTACCATCTTTGTCATACACGATTTTCCGACTTTCTCCATTTGTGCCGATTTTTTCCTTTGCAAGTTTGTAAACATTGCCATTTTCGTCAACATAGCCAACAATATTGCCATCTTGGTCTACAACGCTATTATCTGGCATAACAACACCTAATACATTACCATTTTCATCTACAACGATGTTCCCAGCTGAGGTAACTTTGCCTATTACATTGCCGTTTTCGTCTACAACCTCACCATTTTCATTTAGTCGACCGATGATTTTCTTGGGGTCATTTATATCGACAACTGTTCCATCCGGTAGCACGCGACCTATAATTTTGCCATTTTTATCATATACAAATCCTGCTTCAACAGCTTTGCCGATGATTTCTCCTTTGCTGTTAACAATCGTACCATCTGGTAATGCTTTTCCGATTACTTCACCTTGCAGATCAACAACTGTTCCGTCCGTTTTTACATATCCGATTATATTACCATCTTTATCATAAGCTAACTTCATATTTTGGGCTACACCAATAATATTGCCGTCAGAATCGACAATCAATCCGTCTTCATTGACACGACCGATAATATTTCCCTCATTATCGTGTACATTTCCTGCTTCGTCTATATATCCTATTATTTCTCCATTAGGTCCTATTGCTAATCGATGTGCACCAGTACTTTCTCCTTCGCCAATTGCGCAACCGCTTCCTGGTGGACAATTTTGTTGGTTGTCCTCAGGATAAACTGCACTCCCTTTAATGCTCACCTCTTCAGATTTTGCACTTGATTTATCCAAGCGCGTCTCGTACCATATTATTTTAAAATTATTCTGCACGTTACCCGGAAGATGTGGAACCCAGGTGATCAAGACGTTACATGTTTCATCTCCTCGCAAATCTCTGTTTCTGCATTTATCACGAAATTCAAATCCGTCTTCAGTTTCTTCCACCAATTCAACACGTTCTATATGAATACTTTCACTACCATCTGTTCCAATTGTTAGAACACTTTGGTTTTGCGTATCTACACCTAAAATAAATTTATTCATATTTATCTGTGCAGGTGTAACTTTTATGGGTTTATTTTTACTTTCTCCTGTTGTGGCTTCTGTGTCAACAAATATAGGCCCTGTATCTGTTGTTATTTCAGGTAGTATGTTTTGATTTTCTACAAAGTCAGGGGTAGCTTCTTCCGGATTGTAGACCTCAGTCTCTGATGATATTACTAATAGTCCAAACAGAAAGAAAAAGAACGCGATAATTCCTATGATGAAAATTATCTTACGGGTTTTTCTCTCATATTCTTCAAACCGAGTATTCTCGCTCATTGTATTCTAACCACACTACAAAATATTCCATTACGCCCTAATTGGCTGCAAATATTATCTCCTTCTTCCAGAGATTTTACAGGTCCTACTCGCAGGTGAAAGACCTCTTTTCCTTGACCGTCTGCCGGTGTATCTACAGAATAAAATGGTTGATATCTACCCAATGTTGCTGAGTAATTTTTAGAAATATCATTCCATAATTTTTCCAGATTATTTACGTCTTTATCTGTTCCTAATTCTATAGAAATATTACTTTCATCTGTATTTTCAAAAACCTTTCCGTCCCTGAATTCTTTCAAGAGAGCTTCTGTTTCCGCAGAAACCAAAGAGTTCTGTTTGGCCAAATTTTCATCCTTTGGTGTAATCAAAACAGGACTAGAGTTATTGCTAGAATTACCAAGTTTTGGAGCAACGTTAGAATTTTGCAAGCTTTGTTGTTCATCCTTTTGGTATGTTATGGTATCCTCTTTTTTATTACCATACTGAGGCGTTACTAATTCTGCTCCATTTGCATTTACATCATATTGGCCTGTCAATTCTGGCGTACTTGGAGCCGAATTCGGTGTAGCCACATATGTTTTCGCTTTTGGAATCGAATTTATCAAAGCTTCTTTATCTGTAGTTGACGGCTCTGATACCTTGTTTTGGTTATTTTCTTTTGGTTCGGACTTAACCTCGTTTTGCGGCGTCGTAGATTGTTTTCCACTGATCATATCTTCATAGCTCATACCACTGTCTGTTTCTGCTTTCGAGGATGTTGCAGTTTCTGATGGTCCAAAGAATGAATTAATACCAAAGAAAGAATCTTTTTTATTATCAGCTGATGTTTCTTTTCCATAAACATCTTCATAATTTTCAGCAGGTTCTCCTGTACTTGAAGACTGATTTTGGTAGCGCTGAGCTTGTAAATCCCACTCATTTGTCTTCGCATAAACTGTATTTTCCAAACCATCCGAATCTGCGCGCCTTAATTTTAAGCAAACAATTCTTTTTCCGCTACGCAAAACCATATCTCCCATGCCTTCTACAATAATGAGACGATTATTTGGGCCTGCTGTTCTAAAACCAACGGGTGTTTCTGAACGTTCTACGATTAAAGTTACAATCGGTCGTTGGTTTGCTGTCAGCGCTTTATCTCCTAAATCAATATACGTGAAAATATTATCTCTCCAAACACGTTCTGGAGCTATAACAATGTCATCGGGATTGGGAACATATACTTCTATATCAAAACGAAACTGTGTCGGGTCTACCGGAATTTTTTCAATCCAGTCTTCCTTTTGTAAATCTCTTGTAAATGTTGCATCTACACTACTTCCATTCTGCCCATAAGTATTTGCATTGATATGCCCATTACCGCCTCCGGTGCCTATCCCCATAGCTGACGCACCAGAAACATTTTGTCTTTTTTTCACAACTTCAATATCTATTATAGCATTTGTAATTCTATCTGTATTAACTGTTTCACTTTGAACATAAAAAACATATTTATTTCCAGAACGACCAAAGACAATCATATTAGTATCTACACCAACAAACTGCGAAGAATCAGGATAAACCATCAAACTTGATGGACCTTGTATTTCCGCATTAAATGATTGTCCATCACCTATGTAGACATTTTCAATCACTTCCCAGTTTGGAAAATTTATTAGGGTATACATACCTTCTCTAACTCTGACAGGCAAGACAAGTTCTGGTGTCCAATAATATTTTGTATAACCTGGACGAGTTTGTCCTTCTCCCATATGCTGTAAAGGATCTTTCCATGCACTTTGCATCATACCTAAGGACCCTACACCTCCTAAATAATTTAAATTGGTTGCGGCATAGTTTCCTTGACTCTGATCTGCATTTTGATCCAGATTATCTTTTGTCACTTGAGCTTGAGCTGATGCCATTAGCATCCCCAAATATACCAACATTACAGATAATATGTTCACTTTTTTCATCATCTAATTATCCTACACCCAATCAGTTTGTTTTTCTCTCTACTTGTTTATAATCAAGTACCGTAAACCCTAATGGATTTTTTAATCTTTCTCCAAAAGTTACCCTTTTGGCCCTATATTGTATTTTGACAGATGCCAACCACACACTTAACCTCGGTGTTTCAAATTCGGGCATCATATCTTCAACTCTAAACTCTACCTGCCACCACATTTCACCATTTTTACCACCAACTTCTGTTACTGAGGCGATTTTAATGTTGCGTGTAATATTGTGATTTCTAATTAAATCAATTGCCTTATCAGCAAATTCCTCTTTAAATTTACTATAAACCCCTGGGGATGACATTTCTTGAATAGTGCTTCCTGTCCCCCAACGTTGTTCCATCTCATTAACGTCGTTAACAAAGGTATTACGTAATAAAACATATTCTCTTATAAAGATTTCCGTTAAGTATTTATACTCATAAATATTTTTAACCGGATGGATTGTATAGATTTGATCTTTTTTCTCTGCAAAACTAAACAAATACGGCTCTATACGATAGAGTGGCATTATAGCAAATACAACGTATGTTAAGATTAAGTTACAACACAAGCTCACCGCAAAGATAATAGCAAAAGCTCTGGCAGTCCATAAATATCTTTTTTCTGTTGCGTTTTCGACAATAACATCCGCTGAACCTCTTTTGTGAGGACGCGCCATTTTAGGACGAGGCTTTTCTCCAGTTTGCCCTTCCAATAAAAGTTTTTTTGTATTTTCCGAGGATAGCTGCTCTACCATAGATTTTTACCTTAGCTGATTGCCTTGAACCAATCCGGCAATGTTTTTGGTAATTCCACCTCTATGCAAGCACATGGTGATAGTTTCAATTCGTATACATCTTTACCTATACCAACAGGTTCTGGTTCATAATAGCTGCCGACTAAATTACATGCAGCCAATATTAGAACAGCGAAACCGATTACTAAAGCTTTATAATACATGATTAACCCTCTAAATAATTTTCCATCTATTTATAATTAAAACTTTTATTTTTAAAAGTCTAACTAGAAAACAAATTGGCGCGACTTATCAACAGGCTAAATTGTTTTATCTGTATTATACTCTATCAATACTTAAAAAATTTTTAAGTCTCAATTTCACTTTGAAAATAACTGTATACGACAAATCCTAATGGATTTAAAAGGCGTCTGTAGGCCGTTCTTCTGTTTGGATCGACATATCCACGAATGTTCGCAGTCCAGAATCTCTCTTCTATAATCGGCTTCACGCTTGCTCGTCGGCTTAATCTATTTTGCTTAAAAGTAAAATCATACGTCTTAAACTCTATTTTCCATGTATTACTGTTTTCACCGCCCGTTCGCTCAACTGAGAGAATTTCTACAGAACGACTTGCTTCCTTTTCTTGCATTTCTTCTTTTAATTTAGGAAAGACCTTTTCAAATTCTTTATATACCGGATAGGTTGATAGGTATGACACAAGACCTCCCCATAACCAGCGGTTATTCATTTCTTTTTCATCTTTGATGTAGGTGTTTCGGAGCTCTACATATTGTTTCATGAAATTCACCATCATCTTTTCACGAGACTCCATCCAACGGTCAACTCTCTCCCTTTTGACTAAAGACTCAGAATCGGATAGGCGTACAAATAATTGCGGATCTATTACTATTTCCGGCGCTAACTTTAATATTGATAATGTTGCACAAACACCATATAGCAAAGAGATGGTTGCAAGTAGCGCCATTAATCTACTTATCCATTTGTAATAAATCAATTTTGCACGTTTTACTTCTATGACATCTTCCGTAATAAATGCCGGAGCTTCTTTGGGTTTTCCTTTATCTGTTATCCGAAGTATTTTTTGATTTATTAAATTAACCATTCTTTGCTATTTTTCCTCTTTAATATATCGGTGCGTAAGGTACCGCTTGACTTTGATTATCCATAGATGCCAGACCTTCTTCAGTTGCATCTAATGATGCCTCGCGGTTAGCTTGAGCTTCTTTCACATCTTCGGCTACTGCTTCCGGTGTTGCATTTGGTTGTACGTAAGATATTTCATCAGGATCTGTTTCTGTGAAAACGGTTATGTAGTTTTCAATTTGCTGTTTGCGTTCTTCTACCTTTTCGTTTCCAGTCATTCCTTTCACTTCATTATATCCTTCGTATTCACCATTTTCATCGCTATAACCATTCTCTGCATTCTTAATAGCCTCATCTTTTAAGTCGTTAAGTTTGCAGAATATAGTTTCATAATATGAACCGGTATTTGATTTTGCACAATCAACATCATATACATCATCTGCCGAATTTTTAGCTAATCCGCCATTTGCCATGATGTATTCAGCACAACTTGTTGCAATATCTTCAGAGCATTCACTGTCTTCACTATCTGCACAGCTTTCTCCATTGACGCTCTCGCCAAAATTGTGAAGTTGTGTACATAAGTTTTTCAGTGTATCCATAGCATCTTCTTTGTTTTGTTCCAAAGACTTTTCTGCCGTATGCTCTGCGTTTACAGCTTCAAGGAAGGAGCCTATGATATTGCGCTTAAAGATTGCCGTATCTGCACGTTGACGCTCTATGTTATTTTCTTGATTGTTTTCATCAAGTAAATAGTCATAAATATTTTTTAGCAACGGACGATATTGCAAGTTACCATTTAGGAATTGTCCTAATTCGCTATACTTTGAGTACATTGGTTCGGATGTATTTCCTAAACTTCCTTGTAAAGCTTTAGATTTGCTGTCATCTTTCGAATCGTGGTCTGCCAATAAGTGTCGTACACCGCTTTTATATGCAAGTACTTCTTGGCAATTTTCAATCTTGGTTATACCTGCGGGCATTGAACTGCGGCGCTTAAATTGTATATCGCCCACATTATCGCCGCCGGCAATATCTATTATTGTGCCACCTAGTTTGCATGGATATACGCCTGCTCGATCAATGATGGTTCTATAGTGCCATTCTTCTGCACCGATTATTCCCTCATTATTCAGGTATTTCTTTAGTTTATCCACTCCAAATGCTCGTTCTACAAAGGTGTGCTGATATTTTTCCGTGCCTGGTCTTAAGTTTGGAGTTGCCAATAAATATCTCCAAGTTTCAGGCAAATATTCTACGGCGTTTTCCGTACCTTTATATTTTAAATCTACCAGTGCTGACAATGATGGTTTTCCGTCTTTTTGCGGAACATCATCATAATCCAATGCACTGAAGTAAAATACTTCTCTTACTGGAGCTAAATTTAATAATGGTTTTCTTGGAGCTTGGTAATCGCGGCCGTCATTTTCATCAAAGATGAATTTTCCATTTTCACGCCCGAACTGAACAAAGGTATCTGTTCCCTTGTAGTTTCCTCTTGCCGGTAGAGCTGCAAAATAGTCATCATCAGTTACAATATTATTAGGAATACCAAAGACTTGTTGTAAATCAATCTCTGCTGCATCAAGTGTACTTTGATGTACAGCTTTCTTTAAGTCTTCCAGTAACTGATAGTGCCTTGCTGTTACGACTTGCTCACCTTCTGTGGCTCCGTCTGCAGCATAGTTATCATGCTCATAAATTGCAGGATTTGCTTCTTTACCCTCTTCTCCGGTTACGCCCCATTCTTCCATAACCTCTGTGACTTTATTAACCGCTGCATCTATTTCGTCTTTGACGAGTTTATCTGCTTTGTTAATGTATGCATAGTCACCTTCTGCCAAAGCGGTCTTGGCTTCTTCTACAGATTTTTCTTTTATTTTTTGGGCTAAAAGACTTGGCGTATATAGACCATCAGGAATGCCGTAGGGCGCTAAAACTCCCCCTTCAACCACAAATTTTCTAACAACACCACCTTTTTGTGTTAGTTTGGAAGCAGCATTATTAATCCAACTGCTGTTAGAGAACCAACGCTGGTTAATGGTATCTTTTACAATGTTTGGCAATTCACCTTTAACATCGCCTTCGTTGTTTGAGCTTCCTGTGCCAAACATTACGCGGGCCATCGTCCAACCTAAATTGTCATATTTGTATTCACTGCTGTGTTCTCTGCAGATTAGGCCTATTGGACCATAACGTTTGCACCATTCCCTGTTTTCACTAACCATTCTGTCTGGCTCAGTGCCATCCTCCTTGGTTTCGAGCTTATCTTCAAATACTTTATTGGCTGTTTCTATTTCTGCTTGGCCTTCTTCTGATTTTTGAATATAGTCTTCTGCAAATTTTGTTGCAGTGTTCTCCAACTGTTCATTTAGCGAATCTATTTTATCTTGCAGAATTTTCATCATAGACTGTGCACTGTCAATTTCCGTGTTTTTAGCAGTGATTACTTTATGTAAATCAGCTATCTTATCAAACTTATCATCATCACGTGTGTTTTCATCATAAGGATTTTCTTTATTTTCCGTTGCTCTATATGGGGCACATACTTTGTACGCTTCATCAGTTGGCGAATTGTAGCAGATGTACGCTAATTCTTCTCGAAGTGCCGGAATCTGCCCAATTCGTTGAGCTAATGTCGGCTTTTCAAATTTATTTAAGTCTTCACCAGCACCAATTTCTAAAGACTCTATTTCTTTTTGTAGGCTCTTCGGCTTTGGCGTTCTTTCGTTCAAGCGTGCTTTTAGTTCAACAACACGATTTTCCAACTCTGCTATTTGTGAGATGATTGCATCTACACGTTTTAATGAGCGTTGACGCTGTTGAACCGCCTCATTTTTAATATCCGTGGCATCACTTAGTTTTTGCCCATATTCGCTCCGTTGAGCTATTGTTGTGCGGAGCTCGGATTTTAAGGCGCTAATATCGTTTTCATACTGTTGTATAAAAGCTTTCAATTTCGCTTCTACTTGTTTACGCAAATCCAAAAGTTCTTGGAAATGATCTGATGCAACAACTCTTCCGGCTGCGTGAGTATTTTCATATAGATGTGTATTTTGTGCATCTAATGATGTTGGGCAAGTACCTTCATAACCTCCCTCATGCTTCCAGCTTGCTGTTACACCCGGAATATACCTTTTGACAAGGAATTTGGTGGTCAAATCCCATTCTCCCGGGCATTTTCCGCTTTTATCTTCAACGGCGGTATAGTCACTTCCGGCTTTGGTGAAATCGCAGCCTCCAGTTAAATTTTTAATCGTTTGACTATATCTAATCGGAACAGATACTTTAGCACAAGTTTCTTCTCTAGAACCAGTTATTATGCCTGTGTCATTGCTGCCACTAATGTTACATGTTAATTTTTTACTACAAGAATATGGATCTCCATCAGAGTCATAGCATGTACATAATATCTTCTTTTCTGCATGGCAAGATGCTTCATCTCCGCTCCCTGTACAAGATTTGTTTAAATCGTATCCCTCACAAGCTTTATCAAAGGCATCGCCTTTTGTAGCATCCGTTGTTAATTGGCAAGCAGATACTGCTGGTAAAACTTCTTCAATTGGACCAATGTTGTTGTTTCCGTCTGCTAAAACTTTTGCAACACGTTGTGATAACATCCCCTGATCGGCTGTTTTGATTATCATGCGAATATTACGGTATTTGTTGCGCAAGTATTCTGATTGCAAATTCTTTTGATCGTTCCATGGTTTAAATTTTAATGTACCGTCTTCGGTTAATTTCATAATTTTGTCATAACCGATGCGCCAGTTCTTTTCAGCTTTGATCCTATTATCTGTTTCTATTTCATCGGCTTGATTGCCGTTTTTAAGATAATCTGTCTCATTGTATTCTCTGGTATTATTACTACCGGCAATACTATAATCTTCTTCTAATTTTGGCTCATAGGAAACTTTTGGACTATCTACCGGTTCTGTATCTGATGTTACTGTATCAAGTACGCATGCAAACATTGTTGTGCTTGTTACAGTTTTACCTGTACTGTCCGTATATGTGCAAGGTTCTCCTGGTGTATATCCGTCTGGGCAGCTTTCATAGAATCCATCGCACTCCCCTGTAGACGTACCTATCAGTTTATCTGTTGTATCTTCCTGATATTCCATAATGACATCTTTTGATAAACCTCCACGGCTACTGTGATCGTTAACTTTGGTCGGTTTACTCTCGCCATACCAAATTTCTGAGCCTTTGCCATCGCTATATCTATTTAAAAAGTCGACAACGCTGCTGTCACTCTTTTCCAGCACCTTCATCATTCTATCGTGTATTTCTTTTGATTTTAGGTATTTTCTGTACTGAGTTTTATATTCGGCTAATTGAGATTTCAGATTATGTAAATCCATTGCACGATTTAACTGTTCTTCAATCGGCTGGAGCTTTCCTAAAATTGCTGTATCATCTGTGTTCTTAATTGTTGTTCTATCTTCGTTTTGATCTGGGCAATTTTTACCACCATTTTTACATTCTTGGCTGCGGATATAATTTCCCCCGAGCATTGTCCCTGTTGCTAAAGCATAATCTTTATTGTCATTATATACAAAACGATATCCTTTATCTAAATACTCTTCTGCGGAACTCTGCTCTTCGGGTTCTATCGGGTCTACACTATCAATTTGCATAGCTGATATAAATTGCGCTTCTGTTCCTGTCAGGTCTTCTACAATGCGCATTAATCTATCGTATACGGTCGTCACAATATAGGCATTCATAACTTCGCCATATTGTCCTGGATTTGTACTATCTTCCGGACTGCCTTCATTGTCCAAATTTTCTTTTTCCGGTTCTACATAAGCCATTTGTAATCCAAAGAACACGCAATGTTCGGCCATTTCAGCTTCTGTATACATTCCCTTTTGGCAATTATCCAAACGTTCAATGGTCTTTTCAACTAACGCCAAATAATTTTCTGTAACACGTCCTGTTAAGTATGTTTCCATAATTACATCTTGCTTATACTCATTGGCCTTTCTTTTATAAGCTTGTTTTACTGCAGGATAGTTATCCGGATATTCACTCTTAGCCGGATATACGAAAAATAGAGTATGAAATGCGTTAAAGTTCTCTTCTTCATCCAATCCACCTTTGGTGATATTTAACAGCTCACTGTTGCGAAGTGCCCCTTTTCCGGGAACTTTGCTCTTGCCCTTTTCTGAATATTTATTGAACTTCGTTTTTAAGAAAGCTTGTCCTTTCTTTAAAATCTCCAATTTTTGGCTGTTGAGCTCAGACTTTATGGTTTGTGCCTGACGATATGCTGCTTTTATGTTTGATACAATTTTATTAGCATTGCCCGGAATATCTACTTCAATATCCCATGGCATCGGTGGCAAAAACAAAAACGCTTTGGCCTCTTGTATTCCTGCACCTAAGATTAATACACTTAGGATTAGGCTTTGTAGCACTCTTAGTTGTTTGTTAACCATTGGTAGTCTCCCGCATTTACTTCATAATTATCTTCAACAGAAGTTACACCGCTGTTTGCTGTGTTGGCTTCTTCTATTGCCTTATCCACATCTTCTTTGGTCAAGATGTATTTTTCTAAATTAAAATCAGAATAATTTCCATTTGGTACTTTTATGGCGTCTATGCTAAGCAATTGTTTAGCAGACATATACTGTAATCTTGCACTTTGAAGTTTCGCATACATAAGCAATGCTTTCATATTTTCTATTCTTGTGGCTGAATATGATGATATTGCCTCTAATTCTCCTGTCGATTTAGGAGTATTTTGAAACATCTCATCTATAATTTCACTACGTACTGGAATCTCCCTTCTTAATGTTGCTGATACCTGTAGTAAGTGTGCCGCACTGTTTACAAGCAAAAATCTTCTTTCTCTGGTGACAGCATCTATTTTTGTTTGGTGTTCAATTCGCGCATCTCCTCCAGCTGCAGACAAATCCTCTGGATTGTAGAAATATCTCTCAAGAAAATCTGTGTAATCTTTCTCGGTAGGTGAGAAATCTTTCACAACGTTTTCATCGTCCCATTCAGCCTCATTACCACTTGATTTATTAACAATTTCTTCTTTTCCTCCTTCTCCATCGGCCTCTTCTATTTCTTTATCCATTTCTTCCAGACGTTTTTCATATAATGCATACTGAGGATCATCAGAAGTCCCTACTTTGGCTTTTTCTTCTTGCAATACGCTTCTCTGCATTTCTAAATTTTCCAGCAGAACATCAAATTCTTGGCAAGTCTTATCTAATTCGTCATATTCCATCTGTGCCTTCATATACTCATCATATGCTTTTGGTTCTTTCGACAGATTTCCTTTGACGCTTTCATAGTAGCTTTTTTTTTGATCAACCTCTGCTTGCTTTTGTGTACGAGCGGTTTGCGCTTCATTGCGTGCATTCTCGGTTTCTTTTATACTATCATCCATTATCCCAATTTTTTCTTCATAGTAAGCATTCTGAGCTTCTACATAGGCTTCTTTTTCTGTTTCCATCTTGTCTCGGTTTTTCTTTTTTGTGCCATCCACTATTTTTTTCATTTTGGTTTTGAGTAAATCTTTTCCATAACTTGAGGCGTATTCTTCTGCTATGCTGAAGAGTTCTTCTTTGTTAAAGCCCTGTGATGTCATTTGTTTTACTTGTGATACTTGCTGGGTCACTTTTGTTGTGGCATCGGTTATTTTTCCTACCCACTCACTGATTTTGGCAGCTAATGTCGGAGCATCCAAAATTAAGGCATTGGCAGGATTTGCATTTCCTGTTGCTAGTCCTATTATTAGGCAGATGATTGCTGTTTTTTTCTTCATAATTTCCTCCTATTCATCTGCTTCTCTTGTTTGTTGAGTTAGCTCAGCCGTTGCTCCGGCACTTGTCATATACGCTCTCATTTCCAATACCCTATTCAATCTTTGCTCTGTTGCAATGGCCACTACATTTTGTGCATTTAGGATTTCATCCATATTTTCATTTTTGAATTCTGCCTGATATAACGAACCATCTTCCACCAATATGCTTTGACGTGCGGAAACGCCTTTGGCAAATAGTAACGCTGTATCGTCTGCTACAATGGCATTTATGTAGCGACGATTTTCTTCTGTTTTATCAATATCTTCTCCTTGTCCCCTTTGATAAATATAGGTATTTTCTACTGTTTGAGCCAAACTGTTATCGCTTTTCTTCTTTAAATCGCCTTCTTTTAATTCTTCTGCTCCCGGCATAACTTTAATTTCTGTCAGACTGGTTACATAACTTTCAGAATCTTCTGCAAATGATTTTAAGGCTTTGGGATCACATTTCGTTGGATTTTTATAGCAGTTGCTTGCCATTTCAAAACCTTGTCTTGCTCTTTTTTCTATATCTCTTATTTTTTTCTGAACTTCCTGTACTTTATTCTCTACATCTTTGTACAATTCCATGGCTGATTCTACTTTTGCCATAATATCAAATATCGCATATGCTTCACGCGTATATGATATTAATGAGACAAAGAGGAGGATACATAGTTTCTTTTTCATTAGCTTTCTCCTTCAGCCTGCTTTCCAAAATAGTTGTAGTTAAAAGTTTCAAGATCTTTTAAGATTTCTGTTTGTTGATTTTGTGCATCCGCATCAACAATACTTAATATTTGCTGGGTTGTGTAATAATTAATTTGCGCTCCAATTGAGTAATCGTCTTTTGCTGTTGTGCTTTCTTTTAATCCATCTTGAAGGCTTACTATGTTTTTATCTTTTGCAGAATTTGGCAATTTATCTGGATCTATGTAATCTAAGCTGGATTTATAATTGTTTACTACAGCTAAAGTCAAATTATTAAAAGCAGAATCATTATAGGCCTTTCTTTGCCTTTCTTTTCCGGCTTGCTTTTCTTGCTCAGAGCCCCTACTTGCATCTAGAGCGTATTTATATAAGCAATCTGCTATATTTTTTTCCTTTTCTTCAATTGCAGTCATGTCTGTCTTTTTCTTTTCTGATACAGAAATATCTTTTGCTCTTAGTCCACATTTATACATAATAACATTTGAAAAAATGGCCTTACCGATGACAGCCTCACTTTCGTTTCCATCTCTGTCATCTGATTGTATTGTTCCCCAATTTCTGTTAGTTGCTTCTACAAAATCAGAATCTCTTCCGTCTAAATATAGGTTTATACCGCTTTCAAAATCTTGAATAACTCCTTTGGCTCTCTTTAAGGCATCAACACGACGAATTTCACTCCAAAGTTTAGGAGATTCCATGTCTGTCATCCCCATCAGTTGATATCCTGCCCGCGTGTTATCTACATCTTTTAATGTTTTTCGTAGGACATATAGCGTTCCTTTATTGCTATCATTATTAGGTTCCAATGCTCCCCATGTCGATGAAAATTGCTTAGATTTACTCACACTGACAATATTAGCAATGCTATAATCTTCTCTTAGATGTTTGTATATACCGTCTTTTTGAAAATCTTTATATAAACTTTCTTTATAGATATCTGGATACAACTCTACTTCTGCCTTGGCTTTTATAACGCATTCTCGTAAATGACTCGGATCGTCTTCTACATCCGCAACCTCCAGCCCATCACAAGCTAATTCTTTAGGCAATAAAAAACTTTTATCCGCATCGGTTGCATATATTCCTTTTAATAGGATATTTTCGTTTATGGCAACGTAATTAAATGCATATGTCTTTTTTAATGCATTTGTATTAGCAGCTTCTTCACTGCCATCTGAATAACCTTTTGAGTTACTTATACTGTTCATTACATTTTCTTTAAATGTATCTACTTTTTCTGCAATGTCTTGAGCTGACGATACTAGGTCGTTTATTGCATTTGCATCTATTCCTGCATCTAGTTCGGATATGCTATTTTTAAAAGCTTCTCCTGCTTCTGTTAAGCCTGCTCTGTCTATATTACCTGCGTAGTAGTCACTTATTGCTTGGCTATATGTATCAAAGGCAGATGCTATTTGCTCACTGTACATTGTGTTAAACTCTTCTCTTGCTGAGCTTATGATACTGGCTGCCGTTTCATTTATCTCATCAAAATCTTCTTTTATTGCGGCTGCTTCTTCGTTTAATTTATTTCTATCTTCTGCCGCCAAGTCGCCATTTTCATTTATGCTGTTCATAAGCATATCTAAGGCTGTTTGTGCTTTATCTATAGAATCGTTAATTGTTGCTTCAGCCTCATCAAAAACTTTATTAACTTCTTCTTTGTTAGCTTCTGATTCTTGCTTGGCCACATCTAATGTGTTTTGTACTTCTTCTTCTGTCGCCCCCGAATCGACCTGACTTTCTATGATTTCTGTTGTACTTGCTGCATTTTCTTTTTCTGTATTTAAACCTTGATTTATTGTTTCATCAACATCTGCTGCTATATCATCTAAGTTTTGGGCTGTTTCCGTTACATTTTGGGTAATTTTTGTTACATTATCTTTTATGTTGGTTATTGTACCTTTTAAATCCGCTGCGTACTTTCTAATCGACGAGACTTGATCACCTATTACTTTGATTGTGTTGTTTATGTTGTCTAATTGGCTTTTCGCATTGGTTATTTGATTTAAACCAGTTGTGATGCTATTCACAAAGGAAACAATTTCTGTTAAATCTATAACAGGCCAGATAAAGGCTTGCGCAGGGCGAACGCTGAGAGTTAAGCAAAGACAACCTATCATTGCTCCTTTTGCTGTGATGGATATTATCCTTTTTATCATATCGCGTCCTCCCTAATAATCTTAATTACTTACTAATTATCTTAAACTTCTTGATAATACGTTAATTATTCCAGCTTTTTCTTTGCATTTATTTCTACAGCAATAGCCTGTATTTCTGTTTTGATATTATCTATCTCTTTGCGCTGCGCGGCTATTGCTTGTTTATCAATAGATGCATTTATTTGAGCTACAGCTATTTTTAAATCTTCACCTTGTTTTATTACATCTTTTTTAGCCACATCGCCTCTAAAGTAGCCTTCTATGGCCTTTTTGTAATTACTCATTCCATCCAATAACTTATTTTGACATTCTATATTGTAGCTTTCTTTTGCATTTTCTATCAATGCGATGTTTCTATCAGATAAATTTTGCTGTTTTATTCTTAAATCTGCTATTTTTTTAGTTAATATGTCCTTATCACTTTGTTCTAACTGCTCCGTTTCTTTAACTGCGCGTTCCAAATTTTCTAATATTTTATCTGTACTCTTGGCTGACTTATTTAAGGTGCTTATTGATGTATCCAATACATCATTCATTCGAGCTATTATTTGTTTGCTATCTTCTTCAAAAGCTTCCAGATTTGCTATTATATCTTCTTGCGAATCAGAAACTGAAGCATCTGGAATTTCCTCCTCTTCTTCTTCCTCTTCTACAGGTTCTGTCTTTTGCTGTTCTTGTTTTTTCTGTTCTCGTTTAGCCTTTTCTGCTTCATTTTTTTCTTCTAATTTCTTCATACCTTCATCTGCTTTTTTCGTTGCACTCTGAAAAGATGTTATTCCGGAATTTCCTTTATCTATCAGATTTTCTCCGGTATTTAAGGTGTTTTGTGTGTCATTTATTACGTCATTTAATCCATCACCCAAAACGTCATTGGTCATTTCAAAGCCTTTATTGACACTTTCAGGTATTTCGATATCTGTGCCTAGATTTTCATTTACACCATCCACTGTATCTGTTGCCACATCTTTTATATCTGTAACAGTACTTCTTAAATCTTGGCCAAATTGAGCTAGATTATCAATCTTATCCCCCATAGCTTTGACAGCATCTTTTAGTTCTGTCAATTGCCCAATATTTTCCTTTAAAGAAGAGCTAGCAGTTGTGAAACTTGAAACGATTTGCGGTACTTCACCAAAGTCCATCACAGGCCAAAATGCTTGCGCCGGCTTATTCGATATTATGGCACAGGTTAAAATAACAAATTTAAACAGCTTATTTTTGACCATAATTCCCCCTCTTAAATAATATTTAATGATGTGATTTTAGCACTTTTTCTTATTTTTGTCAATAAAATTATGCCCCTACTCCATTGAGATACTTGGTTACGAATCCATCTTCTCCAAACTCTTTTACAAGGCTGTCTACTAGCAAGACATTCTTAATACCAGAATTGTATAGTTTCAGATATGGGCCTAATCCGCTTAAATTTACATCCAGTATCACTGACTCACCTTCTCCGTTTTCTCCCGCGTCCGGACGCTTCAAGAGTATTGCATATGGGCAATCTCTATATGATTTACCGCTGATAAAATCGTATTCACTGTCTGTCAAATTCCATTTTGCATATGATTCCGGTGTTGCTTGGGTATTTCTGAAGAATATCATTGTTTTACACTGGCCTCTGACTGCATCTCCTACTCCTAATGTATCTACAATATTTGGCTGTTGAAATGCACAAAGGTAAGCCTGACGTTTTTTACGTCCTTCTTGTAGACCTTTGATGAAGTTGTCTCTAAACATTTCATGTTTTAACATCGGCGCTGTTTCATCAATCATAATTAATGCTGGGGCACCTGTTTCGGTACTTTCTGATTGAATCCTGTGCATAATATAGCTAATTGATGCTGCTGCTAAAATATCATCGTCGAATATTTCTGTAAAATCAAAAGCTACAAATCTATTAGAGCTTAAATCCAAACTATCATGCTCTGCATTAAATATATTTCCGTATTGATCCGGATTTACCCATCTGTAGAGTTCACGACGCATCGTTCCTGTTGGTGAAAAACAGCTTTTATATAGATTTTTTAGCACTCTTTCTTCCGGACGCAAATAATCAAATGCTGTGGTGACAGCTCGCGCAGCTTCTCTTTCTGATAAAGCATCATTTGCCATGGTAATCGCTTTTAGCCAATTACGTAAAAATGCACGGTTGCTCATTGTATCTCTTGAATCAAACGGATTTAACGATACATTCTTTCTATCACCACTAAAACCAACATATGCCCCTTTAACCATGTGGGTGAAAATTTCTGCACCACGGTGTCTATCAAAGAAGTATACTTTTAAATCTCCATGACGCATGGCTTGTCCTGCCAAGAAGGTCAGTAATGTTGTTTTACCTTGTCCGGTCGGTCCAACTATACAGCAGTGCGCAACGGCTGATTCTGCTGCCGATATATGAAATTGGAATCTATATGGAGAACCGCTCATTGTTCTGAATACTGTAATTGCGCCTTCACCCCAGTCACTGCGCGGCAAACCTGTTGACAATTGTTCAAATGACACAGCTAGTGACACAATTCTTGACAGGTAAAAATACGTTCTGCCACATGTATCATATCCCGGAAATTGGTTAAAAAATGTTGCTTGTGCAATCCAATTTTCCCTAACAGGTGTTACACTGAATAAACGACATATTCTTTGCACTTCGCTTTCCCCAAACTCTATCTCTTTTATAGAATCCCCTTTTAGTATAAAGCTCATAGAGTACTCTACAAGAGATTGATGGTCAGCATCACTATCTTCAATTGCTGCAAGTGCTTCACTATATTGAGCAACAACATCTGACGAAAAACTTGTTACTTCTGCCATTTTTTGTTGTTGAACCAGAATCATTCTTGCTTTTGGCTTAAATAATGGATGGATGTGGTGTAAAACTGTTAACTCACAGTCTATAGCCAATAAGGATGATATCATACTTTCATCCATATAGTCTCCGGAGTTTCTTATGCCCATTGTTAATGCAAACTTTTCTTTACCGCCCGAAAAGAATTTTATTATCCCCTCTTCTCCCGTAAAGTGAATGCCATCAGAGCTCAACATTTCTTTGAGTTGAAACCCCTGGGCCCCTCTTACTTTTGGCAAAGGTTTACTTATTGGGTTTAATATTCTGACAAAGGGATACACCGGACTCATGTCTGCGGAACTGTCATCATCTTCGTACATAACTTTTATTCCGTAGTCATTCAAGTTTGCCATTACTGATTGTGAGGCATAGTTTAAGTCTTTTACAGCATCTTTACGGTCTTCTATTGATAGAATTATGTAGTGATCGTTTTTATATACCCGGCTTAAGTTTTCACGCCACGTGTCATCAACAATTTTGAGCCACTTATTTCCAAAATCTGCTTTATTTTGTTCCATTGGCACACGTTCTCGAATAGTTATGACGCGGCAGGTTACTTGTAAATCTGCCATATTATCTAACCACGATTTTCTTGCTTCAAACATAGATAAAATCGTTTCTTCTCTGGCTGATGTTAAATCGACACCCTCAACTTTAAATACTCTTACATAAGTGCCATTACTGCATCTTAAAGTTGATCCATCCGATAATAAGCTGTCAAAAGGCAAAAAGTCTGCTACACGTGATTCACTTGGTTGAGGCAAAACCCACGTTCCTATTTTAGAAACTAATGATACCGCTATTGCCGCTGCCGATATAATACCAAAAGTTGCCACAAAAGCATCTGCACTCTGCAGCCCTGCCATAAATAACGTGTAGAAATCAAAATCAAGGTTCAAATTTATGCCCTTTCACTTTGTATAAATTCTGCGGCACTATATTCGTTTGCCCAAATGCTTGAATCATTCCGGATAGATGCGGATCTTTTGCTCCAAGTGCGACAACTATTAAATGCCCGGTTACAATACTCACTATAAAGACTAAAGGATTCACATCGCCCATTCCTATGGCCATAAACATAAAAGGAATCTGTAGTCCTGCATTTAATGCTGTCGGCAAAACCGGCCCCCAAAATAATTTAGGCGGATTGGCTACTGCTTTTAAAATTATGTCTTTCATGGCTTAAAATCCTCTGTCTATATAAAGCATATTAAGCCTGAAAATCTTAAAATTTGTTAAATTATAACTATTTTGTTATAGTTATCTTTTGATTTTCTAGCTTCCCAAACTGCTATGTGACACTGTATTCATGTATGTATCATGAAATTCTGTTTTTAATTTTGCGTGGCTTCCCGTAAAATAATCAATTAGAGCACCTGTTGCTGATAACATAAATAAACTAATAAATATGTAACCTAAGTGTTTAAAATTAATTTTACCACTAATTGCCAGAAATGTGAACATTACTATTCCAAAGCAAGAAATTGCATATGCAAATACTCGTAATTGAGATGCAAAAGATATTGTTTTTCCTCGTAACGATGCAAAAACACCTCCTGCCGCCATTGCATCTTCACACATCAACAACATCACCACTGCAAATATGACACAGAAAAAAATACTATTTTTTTTCATCTTAAATTCTCCTATGTTCCTAAAGCAATATCACTGGCTATTGATGACGCCCCATTTGGAGCGAACATCGCAACAAATCCTGCGCATAAACTAATTACGACTAACCCTAATATGATTGCGGTCAACCATTTCCAGTTGATGTTTCCAAAAAAACCACCAATACATACTGCGATAATTCCTACAGCGGATGCTGGATAAATAATTTCGCGTAAACCTGTAAAAATCTCTTGTCCAGATGCAATCAATGAGCCAAATGCTCCTGCTGCATTTGCTGCTGAAGGAGCCAGCAATATAAGAATCGTCAATGCGTAGAAAATTTTATTATCTCTTTGCATCATCTAAACCTCCCTCTATATGTTTTAAGTATATCACAATTTGTTAAAAATATCCAGAAAAAAAAAATTATATTTTTTTATCCATCTATATGTTTTTAATACATTTATTTCTCTGTAACAAAAATTTCACACTCTTTTTTGTTATTCGTCTTATTTTAGATATTTCCAATATATCCTTTTTTATTTTTTTGCACAGCACCTTTTTGAAATTTGTTTATTTATAAAAAGAAAAGAGCATAAAAAAAGGAGCGCAAATGCGCTCCCTTTTTTGTTCGTTTACTATTATACACCAGTACCAGAGTTACTAAATGTATCACCAGTCTGTGTTGAGTCGATGTTGCCACCTGTTGCATAGTTTACGATAGCACCGGCTGCAGCCAAAATAGCCAAACCTACTGCCAAACCAGCAAACCATGTCCATTTTACTTTTCCAAAAATAGCTTGGAATGCAATACCGATCAAACCGAAAGCACCTACAACGAAAATAATTGTTTTAATATGTACAAACAATTGTAAGGCTTTCTTCATACCTGTCTGCATAACACTGTCTTCAGCGAATGATGCATCTGCGAGCAACACTGTAAATACAAGTGCCAGAGAGCAGAGTACGAACATCTTCTTTAAATTTTTCATATCAGTTCTCCTAAATTCATTATACATTTATTACTTTACAGCAAATTTAAAAAAAATTCAAGTCTTTTGACTCACATCAACCTTACACTATCATATTGTTTTTATTTAATTTTTATTTCTGTAACAAAAACTTCATACAGGACTCTTGTTACTTTTTGTTATTTTATCTGATATTCTTCGTCATTTTGTTGTTATTAGTTTGTAAATATGCTTGCTTATGAGTTTATTTAATGTTTAAAATATGGTTAAAATTTAAGCTAAGTTTTTAGAGTTGGGATGTATTTTTATTTATGAGAGCTTTTAGAGGTTTCATTTTGGGATTTAGTTTATCTCTGGTTAGTGTATCATTAACCGGGCATTTACTGTCTTCATCAGCTCTTCACAATGCGACTTATGCTCGTGCATCTGATGTTAAAATCGATTTATTTAAAAAAGATACCATTCAACACTCTCAAACTGTTTTTGCTAATGTGCAAAAACACTCTTTGCTTTCTGCCGATAGCGGTGTTGAATCTTTTGATAATAAAAGACCCGCGGAGATAAAGCTTGCAAACTTTTCCCAAGACAACACCTTCACATCGGCAGAAGCGCCTAATTCCGATATTGTTTACGCGCCTGAAAATATAGAAGGCTCAGAGGATGATGAGATTTTAAATATAAATATTGGCAATCAAATTCCTATTGACTTTAGCAAAGACACACAAACTCCCAATGCTGTTATTTCTCAAGGGGATACCGATAATAATAAAATAGCACTATTACCCTCTCAAATTACGCCTAATTCCGACAATGATGTTTTTGATTCACCTTGGGTTGTTGCTAAAGGGAGCAAACATATAAAAAATAAAAAACTATTAGAAGACTACGCTATACAAAATCCTCAGCAAATACTTTCAGACAGCCCGAAGCAGCTTGCATCTGGTGAGGAAGAACTTTCTTATAAAGTTGCCGAAAGAATCAAACAAAGTATTATTTTTCCAATTCCAGACGAAATTCTCAATGATGAAAATTTAACACCCACTTTTATCACCCCTCAAAAGCCGGTTAAAGATACAGCAGCATCTTCTTCTACATCTTCGAAGAAGACCGTTTCGTCAGAGCAAACACTCCCTTTAACTCAAGCACCAAAAATTATTTCAAAAATTGAGCCAGATCAAGCAGCACAAAAGTCTATCAACAAAGAGGATAAGGGACTACTAAGTAATATATCTTCTTGGTTTTCAACAAACAGCAAAAGCGCCACAGCAGAAAATTCCGTTCCCAAAAGAAAAGCTACACCATCTTATAGCAGTCAAGGAGATCATGCCAACACAGACAAAAAATCTTCTCTTTCATCTAATGATGCCCTAGTTAGCTTTTATGAAACAATACAAGAGACACAGAAAGAGCAAGCAAAAAACAAGATTATACCTTCTGAGCTCAAGCTTTACTTTCAGCCCGAAAGAGCTGAAATTTCAGGTCAAACGCTGCGTTGGCTAAAAGCCTTTTCTGAGAAGACTAAAGAGGGGCACACTTATTTGCAAATACGCCTTGATGCCACAGCTCCTATTGATTTGCAGCGCAAGCGTCTGAATCTTCTCTATACAATTTTTATGAATAATGGTGTGGACTTCAAAAAAGTTGATACTGTTTTTTCATTAACAGAACCCAATACTTTTATTATAAGGACAATAAAGGTGCAAAAACAGGACTTTTAGTAGGATTAATCAACAAAACGTTTTATAAATAAAGCGTTACGCTTGATTTATTATTTTTTAATATTTAATGTAGTGTTAGGTTGGATTTAAAGATAGGTCAAAAGATGAAAAAAAGTTTTTTATTACCATTTTGTTTATTATGTGCTTGTGGATTTTCTGCTTGCAGTAATTTTTCTCATCAAGAACAGAATAATGTTATTATTCCAGAGAGTGATGCACCTATTATTGACGCCACAACAAATCCTAATAATCGTTGCGGTGTAAATGGTATCAGTTGTAACGACACACCTCTTGTTAATTATTCAAAAACTGAAGCAGATTATAGGGCCTATGGAGAGCGAACCCAAAGAGATCATCTTTACACACAGTCTGCTGCCGGCAATAATCTAACAGCCACCATTCAGCCAGATGTTGAGAATGATGTTGTTATACAAGCTGTAACAGTTAGTGATACTATTAGAAAAAACAGCAAACCAAAATACGTTGTTGATGATGGCGTATTTAGCCAGACACAAACTTTGGAGTTAGAGACAAGACCTGAGTCATACGAGGCTCCGGATGCTTATAAGTTAGCAGAGCAAAAGCCACAATTACCAGAAACCACCAAGACCTCGGCAGTTTCGAACCAACCTATTAAGAAGAAGCAAAACAATGTCGGACGCGCAGATAATATTAAATTGCCAGAGATAAAGGAAATTAAACAAATACGAACAAGTGTTGCCGATGATGGCTCTACATACGAAATTGTTTGTGAAGAAAATTGTGATGACATTATAGATGATAATGATGATGTAATTACATCTGAATTTACAGAAGATTCATTTGACATTGCCGATTATGTTGATGATGAGAATATTGAATTTACTGAAGTCGGAACACCTAAACAAGCTCTTACAGATGTTGCTATTAGCGAAATTCAGGTCGGTGATGATACCGTTTTGACTTGGGAGGCAGAAGAAGGTGAAAATCTTCGTGAACTTCTTACAAAGTGGAGTGCCATGTCTGGATGGAAACTTCTATGGAATACTAATAGAAATTACATTTTAAGTGCCGGTGTTATGTTTAAGGGTAAATTTGCAGATGTAAGCTCTGCACTGATTAGAGCTTTCGCTCGTGCAAGACCAGCGCCTATTGCGACATATTATAAAGGTAACCGCGTTATAGTTGTTGAAACAATGGAGAATGAGAATGCGTACTAATAAAAATTGTTTACTTGGGTTTGCTACTTTTTTACTATTAGGCGTAGCTTCTTGTTCACTGCCTACAGATTATGATGCCGCGTTAGAAAGAGATGTTGATGCCACCATTAAACGGAAGGAAGATGCAAAAGCACCTCAAACAGTAGCGGATACCGATGTTATCAGAATTAAAGATGACATTTGGTTAGGTGATACCAGTGAGATTGAATATGAAGGAGACAAACCACTGCCTCATTATCTTGAGACAGCTGATGGGGTAACATTGGTTAGCAACCGTCCGATTACCTTGTATGAAATCGGCAATATGATTAGCCAAATTACTTCTATAAAAATTCGTTTTGCACCGCAATTGGAAGGTGCGGCAAAGGCTGCTGCTGATAAAAACGCCCCAACAGTTTCTAAAGTCGGATCAAAGTGGTCAGACACTTCTCGTATGCTCGTTTCTTATAAAGGATCTCTGAGTGGCTTGTTAGATGAAGTATGCTCCCATTTTGGTGTTTGGTGGAAGTATGAGAATGGGGAAATCTATATTTATAAATATACGACCAAAACGTTTACCTTGTATACACTCCCTACAAAGCCTTCTATGACGGCAAGCGTTAGCAGTTCTTCCGGTGGTGGAAGTATTACAAGCGGCGTGTCGAGTATCGATTTGTGGGCGAATATTGTTACGGCAGTAAAATCCATGCTAGGAGCTGGTTCAAGCTTGGTTACAGACCCGATGAATGGTACATTAACAATTACAGCAACGCCTACAGAAATTAAAAAAGTATCAAAATTTGTTAATGAGCAGAATATTAGATTGTCTCGTCAAGTAGCTATTAGCGTTAAAGTTCTTCAAGTTGAAGTTGATGAGTCAAGAGGGTTTGGTTTTGACTTAAATGCGGCCTTTAAGGATAGGACTGCTTCTGGCGGTAATATTACTTTAGGAGATAATAACTTCGGCCCGACAGGTCTTGTCGACGGTAACAGCGGAATGTCCATGAAGATTTTAAGTGGTGATGTTACGGTTAATGCGGCTATTCAAGCTTTGTCTACTCAAGGTGTTACAACCCTTGTAACAAGTGGTACCGTTACGACCATGAACAATAAACCAGCACCTATCCAAGTTGTTAAGACGCAAAACTACATTTCGGAATACACAAAGACAAATAACGGTACTGTTGGCGGTGAAGCTAGTTACGATGTTACTGTTGAGACCGAAGAGATTGAAACAGGTTTTACATTGGATGTTCTACCACGCATTATGGACCATGGTCGTTTGATGATGTTGTTTAGTTTGAATTTGTCTGATTTATTGAGCTTAGAAAACGTTAACTTAGATAGTTCAGAAGAATCCGGTTATATTCAAAACCCAATTATTGAGGAAAGAGGTTTTTCACAAGAAGTTGCTTTGAAATCCGGAGAAACGCTTGTCCTTTCTGGTTATGAACGTGTTGAAACTTCTAGCGATAAGGCGGGCTTAGGCGCTGTTAATAACAATTTATTGGGTGGGCATCAAAAAGTTGAAAAAACACGTAGTATTGTTGTTATTTTATTAACCCCTGTTGTATTAGAATCCCCATTAATGCCGGAATCTCGCATGAAATTTTAGGAGTTGACAGTGGCTGAGGAAGATGACAAAGATTTAGAGCTTTTAGATGACTCTTCACGAGAGAACAGTAAGGAGTGGGCATCCAGTTTTACTGTTGATGGGGTGCAGTATGCCGCCAGCATCTTTTGGGAAAGTTTACAAAATATTGATGCTCCTTTTTTGGATGCCAAAGAAGCTGCTGAAAATGTTTTAGTCGGAGCAGATTTATTTTGCGTAAAACATGGTAAATCACCTCAACTGGGCTTAGCTGTTTCTTCCCAGGGGTTCAAAAAAGGAATGAATGTTGCAGCTGTTGCAGCAGTAACAGCAATGAGCGATGCATCTTCTCTTTTAGCAGTCTTTAAGGTTGATGCAGGATATTGGTATTTGTGCGTTAGAAATGATGTTATTTTGTCTGACGGAGATGTTCTTTTTGTTAAAGAAGAAGATGCTCGCGAACAATTTATGTCTATGCTCTCCGTGCCTGATTGGTCTCGTAAAATTGCGCCCAAGGAATGGGGAATCGATGACACAGAGCAAAAAGACATTTCAGAAGTTTTTGCTCAGGGTCTAGATGTTCAATTAGAAAAAATTAATGCATTACGCGGTGCAGAATTGGCCATTGTTGTTGTTTTATCTATTGCAGCAGGGGCTTGGCTTGTCATGTTTATTGCAAATACTTTTTTTGCAACAAAGACCCAAGAAAATAAAGTTGTTACAAGAAGAGCTAAGAAGAAAGTTGTTAAAGAAGTTGAAAAAATTGTACCGGCCCCTTGGGAATCTATGGTTGAGACTAGTTGGCTATTAGATAATTGTCGAACTACTATGCAGTCTCTAGTGGCAATCACAACTCCAGGATGGAAAAATGGTGGCGTAACATGTTCTGCTTCTGGTGTAGTTACATCTTGGAGAAGAGAATTTGGTAGATTATCATGGATTGAAATGGCTTTATCATATTCTGGTTTGTCTTTCACAAATAAATCTGTTGACGATCGCGGAACTTCCGTAACAATTTCTATTCCTTTTCAATCTGTCAAAAAGGTTAATTCCATTCCTAATAAGACAATGTCAGAGTTGCGAAATATGATAAACGATTTATTCCAGACCCTTAACATGTCTATTTCTTTAACCAATGGAAAGGTAAAGGCAGGCAATAAGATTTATGATGCTTTGAATTTTAAAATTAATTCAAAATATGATCCTGAAATTTGGAAGCCTTTGTTAACAAAATTTTCAGGACTTAAGATTAATAATATACGTTATAATGGTGGCGTATGGAATTATGAGGGGACAATTTATGTTCAGTAAAAGTAGAATTTATGGATTAATTGTATCTGCTATGGTTATTAACATTGCTAATGCTTATGCAGTTAGCGTGGCGGATGCATCTGCTAATGCAGCTAACTTAGCTTTGAATGTTCCTACACAGAGTACAACTTCACAAGCAGTTAATAAAGATGCCAATGCACTAGTATCCCCCTCTCAGGCAAAGATTGCTCCGAATTTAAATGAAAAAGCAGCTCCTGCTTCCCTGCAGCCCAGTATGGAGAAAGGTGCTAATGGGAAAGTTGTATCCTCAGTTCAGAAGGCAGCAGTGCCGGCGGATGCACCGAATAATTTAGCAGCAACACAGTCTCAGGCAGCTCAAGTTTCTGCGCAGGCTCATGAGCAGCAAGCGTCAGCAGCTCCTCAAGATGATTTTAATTTTGATCTGAAAATGAAATCTTTGAACGTGCCGTCACAACAACAAAATGAATCAGCTGCAGGCTCTTCTATTGCAAATTCATCAGCAATGAGTGATGCAGATTTACCTAAAGACATTCAATACAAAGCGAATCCGGTAGAATCGCTTGGCAATAGTATTTTGTCCCAAATGGACAGTGATTTGTTTTCTCAGATGTCTGAAATTGAAAAGAGTACAACTTTATTGACGCTAGAATTGCGTCGTGAGAAAATTCGTAATGAAATTGAGGCTCAGAAGGCTATTCGTCAGAAGAATCTTGATGAACAAGAACGCCTCAAAGAAGAACAAAAATTAAAGGATTTAGAGAGAAAGAAAAAAATAGAAGCGCAAGTTTTACAAGAAAAACAAGCCTTGTTAGATAAAGAACAGGTTTTTGAAGTTCTTAAACAGAGAAAACTTTTAAATGCCTATATGAATCAAATGCTTGTTAATCAGCAAGAGTGGCTCAAAGAAAAAGAAAGTTTATATGCGCAGATTGCAGCTCTTGAAGGTGAAAAAAAAGAACTAATTGATTTATTTAAAGAACGCATTAATAAAGTGTTAGAGGCATCTGCTAAAAATATACAGGTAGCGGAGGCTGCACGTGCAAATTTTGAGAGAATTGTTAAAAATCTAAAAGCACGAAATGAGCAATTACGCAAACGTGTTGAAGCTGACGCTCAAATTATAAAAAATGCTAAAAACAATCTGTATCTGCAATCTCAGTCTATTGAGGAATTGAAAGGCAAGAATGCTTCTGTTGCTGCAGCTATATCTGCCGCAAATGCTGCAGCGGCATCGCAAATTGAAGATGTGGAAAATATTGAAGAGGAGGAAAAAGCTCCGGCAAAATTGAGTTCGCAGTATGCTATTTTGGGTATTAGCGGTCGTGCCAAAGATATGTCTGTTGATGTTATAGATATTAATGGGCAACCAATGTCTCTTAAAGTAGGTTCGCCACTTCCAACTGGGCATGTTCTCAGCGAAATAGGCTCTGATTATGCTAAATTTAGTAGAGATGGGACTGATGACTATTTATATGTCGGAAAAAGTATAGATGGCTATGTTCCAACACTCGGGCTTACGGATGAAAAGAAAAAGTAATATTAATTTATTTTAATTAGTATTTGTAGGTGTCGATATGGCTGAGGAAAAGCAAGAGGAAAATAAAGTCGCAGAGCAAACACAGACGGAGGCTAAAAAACCGGAATCTAATTTTGAAGAAGATGATTCTAATGCTGGACAGACTAAAAAAGTTAATCTGTTTGATCAATTGTTTGCAAACAACAACAAATTATTGACTGTAAATGGTTCTGATTTTGCAATAACCAACGAAACGCGGCGTATGTTGGCTCTTTTTTCTGATGGTACATATTTGGTTTCAAAAGATAATAGATTTGATGGTGCTGTTTATAACTTTGAAGCAAATGTCAAGAGAAGAAAAATTCCAATTAAAGCACCGCGCTATGTTACACTTAACGAAATAGCCGCCATCTATGCGTATGCTGAACGTGGTGCTGGTACTGTTGATGTATCTGCAGAAGAAGCAGAAGATATGCAGATGCAGATTGACTTTATTAATATTATTCAACGTGCATCTCAAAAAAAAGTATCCGACGTTCACATTATTGTTGGTTCATCTTCGACTGTTCTCTTCCGTGAAAATGGTATTATGGTTAAGCAGAATGAATATGGTGGGGAGTGGGGAGAAGCTTTTGTTCGTTCTGTGTTTGCCTCTGCAGATATTTCAGACTCTAACTATTCTCAAAATGAATTCCAAGGCGCTCAAAAATTAGGTTCAACGCCTTTACGAGGTTCAAAAGGTAAGTTAATGTTGCCACACAATGTGTTGGCTATTCGTCTTCAGTTTAATCCTATTGCGTTCGGATCTCAATATCTGGTTATGCGTCTTTTGTACGCTGATGATAACCCGGAAGGTAGTTCTGATTTACGATCTTTAGGACTTGGTAAATATGAAGAAGATCTTTTCTATAAAATGAGAAGTATGGCTGTTGGGCTTAATGTTGTTGCAGGGCCTACCGGTTCTGGAAAGTCAACAACTTTACAACGTAATATGATTAAGTTGCTTCAAGAAAAGAATTATCAAATTAACTTGTTGACTGTGGAGGATCCTCCGGAGTATCCTATTCCAGGTGCGCGGCAAATGCCTGTTACCAATGCTAACACAGAAGAAGAAAAAAATGAACAATTTACAAAAGCATTGTCCGCGGCACTTCGTTCTGACCCAGACGTTATTCTTGTTGGTGAAACGCGTTCTTTATCTACTGCTGAATTGACTTTTAAAGGAGCTTTGTCAGGTCACGGTGTTTGGACAACTTTGCACGCGAACTCAGCTCCTGCTATTGTTACTCGTTTACGTGATATGGGTATTCAGCCTTATTTGCTTAATGACCCAGAATTAGTTAAGGGTCTTGTGTCTCAACGTTTATTTAGAAAGTTATGTCCTAATTGCAGACAATCTATTAAAACAAAAGAGGGTTCTCCTGAGTTTGAGAGATTACGCAATGCTTTAGGTGATTATGGCATTGAAAATGTTTATGTTAGCGGACCTGGTTGTAAAGCTTGTGGTTATAAAGGTTTTAAAGGTCGTATGGCTGTTGACGAGATTATCTTGCCGGATTCACGGTTCTTACGTTTAATGATAGATAATGAAACAGCTAAAGCTATTGACTATTGGGTTAGTGAATTGAATGGAAGACCCTTGAAGGATGCTGCTATCGAAAGAATGATTAAAGGGCAAATTGATATGGATGAAGTTGAGCGTTGGTGCGGCTTGATTGACCAACGTCCTGTATACTAGGAGGTCTTTATGGCAAAGAAAGATGAATCAAGTGCAGGTGCATTTAATAAAGCAATGAAGTCTTTGGGCTCATTGGAAGTATCTTTTGCACAATTTAGAATCGGAATGGCCGGTAAGGCTCGACTTAAAGTGTATAAAAAACTCGCATCTTTGCTCAGAAACAGATTTTCATTAATGAATGCTCTGGATATTATGTATGACAGTATTACTGATAATGGTAAGCATCCTAGCGAACCAATGGCTATTGCTATTGCTTCTTGGGGTAAAGCTCTTCAGAATGGTTATGCGTTTTCAGATGCTTTGAAAGGATGGGCTCCTAGTCGTGAGCGATTGATGCTTTCGGTTGGTGATATGTCTGACCTTGAAAGCGCTCTGATGAATTTGATTCGTGTTGCTGAAGGTACGGATAAAATGTTAAAGCCTATTATCGGAGCTATTGCATATCCGTCCTTCTTGTTACTTATGTCCGTTTTGGTTATTTACGCCATTGGTGCTTACATGGTTCCACCAATGATGGATGCGGCGCCTAATGCACGTTGGACCGGCACTGCTAAGGATTTGGTTGCTGTTTCATTGTGGATTCAAAAAAACTGGTTAATTGCTTTTGCCTTTTTTCCCGTATTATTCTTACTTATTTATGCTACAATTGGCGTTTGGACTGGTCCGACAAGAAAAGCTATTGATGATTGCCCGCCTTGGTCTTTGTATAAAATGTTTATGGGTATCACTTGGTTGCTTTCCTTATCAGCATTAATTAAAGGTGGGGTGCCTATTTCTGTAGCGCTCACTTCGTTACGAAAAGAATCGAATCGTTACTTGCAGGAACGTATTGATAAAGCAATGGACTTTATTAAAAATGGTGACAACCTTGGTGAAGCCTTATCTAAAACGAAATTAAATTTTCCAGATAAAGATATTGTTGCCGATTTGAGAATTTATGCAGAACTTGACAACTTTGAAGAGGCTCTTGATCGTTTGGCTAATGATTGGCTTGACGAATCTGCTGAGGCTGTTGAACAAAAAGCTTCTATTTTGAACATGGTTGCAATGTTTGCAATTTCCGGTATTATTGCTTGGGCCGTATTTGGCGTATTTGAAATGCAAGACCAAATTACCAGCGCTATGGGATAGTACGATGCAAAATAAATGTAAAATCTTATGCTTAAAGATTATGAATATTTTTGCTTCTTATAAAGAGAAATTAATGAGCATTGATATTTCTAATCTGTCCGTTTATGTTGCTCAAGGAAGAGATTTTTTAAGTCATAATTACATCATTGTTCTTAAATTTGCTCTTCCTTGCTTGCTGGTTTTGTTTATTCTTTATTCTTGCTCGGCATCGCGGAGAATTTTATCTCAAAACATAACTTCCATTTTTGCAATTGCAGATGAAATTAGAACATATTATCAAAGTAAACCTGATTATTGGAAATTATCGACTCAAGTTCTAACTGAGAATAATGTTATTCCTTCTGATTTTCGTATTGGTAACGATGTTATTCTGCCTGGTGACTATAAAGTTTTATTTGGAGAAGGTGCTGACGCACAACCAGTTTCTCCTGGATCTGATACATTTGATATTATCCTGCCTAATTTGAATAAGGCTCAATGTATTTCATACGTTGAGGCAAAGTTATCTGAAGAAAATTTACTTGCCTTAGAAAAAATTACAATCCATAACTCTTCCGGCGATTATATTTACACATGGGGCGGGGATTATCCTCTTCCCGTTCAAAAGTATTCAAGCAAAGATTTATGCCAAAATGGGCAAAATAGTGTTCTATGGACACTAAAGTAGTGCTACTCTTTTGAAACATTAAAAAATTGGTAAGGACTGTGCTAATCTCGCTGCCTGCATTTCTATTGACGTTGCTAAATTTAGTTTACCACTACGTATAATAGAACGTACAGAACACCCTTTGTTTAAATCCGGATTTGCAAATAGAGTCTCAATTTTAGGTTTTCTATGATTTTCTGTTCCGACCAAGTCTTGTTTAACTACAGCTAAAATACCTCTAGACAAGATGTCATAAGCTGAGCTTTCACTCATACTGAAACTTGCATATTTTACCAAGGAGCTTAATGCGTCAGTAATAGAGCTAGCATGAATTGTCGTTAATACTAAATGTCCAGAAATCGAAGCTCGTAGGCATTCGCATGCTGCATCAGGTGTTCTTATTTCACCGATTAAAATATATCGTGGTTTTGAGCGAAGAGCCGATTTCAAAGGCTCCCTCCAGTTGTCATTTTGGACTTCCGTTTGTTTACAAAAGCCAATAGAGCCATTAAATGATTGATATTCACCTTCCAGAGGCATTTCTGCAGGATCTTCAATCGTATAAGCAAATCCGCCTTCAAGGTTTAAGTATTCTGCTAATAAGCTTGATATCGACGTTGTCTTTCCTGATCCTGTTGCACCGCCCCAAATTATTAAGCCGCTTTGAGATGAAAGTGATAGCATATATTGTACAAAACGATGATCAAAACCTAAATTGTGTATGCTCGGTATCGTCAGTGGCATTCTTCTTAAACAGTATAACTCGCCATTGACGCTTAGTACATTTTCTACGCGGAAAAAAGTACCTTTATAATTCATTGAATAGGAGCTGTTTTGATGCATTATTAAAAAAAGTTGCTCACAAAATTCTTCTTTATCACTTGGCTCTACTCTTTTTAAACTATTGGCATATTTCTCATCCGAAATATAAAAATCTTTATTTGAATTTATATATAAGTCTGAAAAACTATATTGTAAGAGCTCCATGGGTGTCTCCGAATATTTTATTTGTGTGTTGCCAAACCTTCTTTTATTTGGTTTATTGATCTGTCTATTAGATGATTATAATCTGACTTAGTTAATTTTGAACTAATCACGGATGACAATATTGCTTCTGTCCTCACACTTATGAGGTGATTTATTTCTTCTTCAACTTGCTCTAGCTCTTGTTCTATTCTACTATCCACTTCACTGGATTTACGCTGCAAATATAAGTTCATCTCTCTTTCTTTTTTTTCTTTTATTTCTTCTATCGCATTTTCTTGCTCTTTAACTATATCTGCAACCTCTTTGTCTGTATTAATAAACTTTCTTTCATATTCTGCATATAATTTTTGTGCTTCTAGCTTTAAATTTTCTGCCTCTTGGAATTCTCTTTTTATCCGTATTATACGTTTCGTAATAAGATTTTTCCCTACTTTTAAAAGCGGCTTTAATAGAGCAGCCATTACCAAACAGAATGCCATCGCAACCCAAAATTCTGCACTTTGATAAAAAACTTCCTCGTGCACTTCCTGTGTTGCTAGCGCCTCTGCAATTTCTTGATTAACTTCTACTGACATATTACTACTCTTTCTTTAAAGCTTGATTGACATCTGCTTCTGATATTGATTTCAGATCTAATTCTTTTACAATTGCCATTGCAGCGATTTTTGATAAATCTTCTATTTTTGCCATGGTAGAAGCTTTATCAGCCTCTAGTTTCTTTTCATGCTCAGCCATCTTTAACTTCAGCTGCTGCGTAATTTCTTCTTCGCGCTCATCTATCATCTTTTTTAAATCATCCTCATTTGCTTTTATTTGCTCAGATGCTTTTGACTTTGCCGCAGCTAGAGTGCTTTCATAGCGTTCAAGCGTCGCTAAGGCTTTTTTATTTATTTCCTCTGCTTTTATGATATAATCATCATATTTACGCTTTCTTGCTTCAATTGTATCTGATATTTTAGGAATTATGACATGATCCATAACCATCCAGAAAATGATAAAAGTTGTAATTACCCAGAAAATCTGTGTCAGATACGTTGATATCTCTAACTGCGGCATTTTTCTTACCTTTATTTATTCAACATAATTAATGCTACAACTAAGCAGTACAATGCGATAGCTTCAATAGCTGCAAAGCCTGCCCAGCCGTATGTATCTACATCTTTTTTAACTTGAGGATTACGACCAACTGTTTCAATCATTGCAATCCACAATTTTGCAACACCCCAAGCTGATGCAGCCATCGGGATGGTACATAAAGCTGCCCCAAAATACACTGCGGCATCTGATGCGATAATATTTTCCATGTTCTTTCCTTTCCTAAAATTTAATTAATGATAATGAAGCGCATCGCCTAAATAGATACAAGACAAAATTGTATATATATAAGCTTGCAATACTGCGATAAACATTTCAAAGGCTATGATACAGCCATCAAAGAATAGCGGTACAACCCCGAAAATTCCTAATGTTGCGACAAAGCCTGCAATTATTTTTAGCATAATGTGTCCAACGGTCATATTTGCGACTAATCTCACGGTTAGACTAAATGGCTTTGACAATAGTGATATTGTTTCTATCGGGATAATTAAAGGAGCCAGCGGCCAAGGTATTCCCTTCGGCATAAATGTTCTTAAATATCCCCATTTCTTCTTCTTTATACCGACAGCAATATTGAACAATAAGGCAAAAATAGATAAAGCCCCCACTGCCGCCAAATGAGATGTAAATGTAAAGCTGTAAGGAAATAATCCCAATAAATTTCCGGCAGCAATAAACAGTGATAACGTGAAAATAAATGAGAAGTATTTCAGACCTTCTTTCCCTACATTATCTAATACTATTTTATAAATAAACTCATAAATACTTTCCGGTATATTCTGAAAAACTCCAGGTACAAGGGTTCTTTTGCGCAGGCATAAGGCAAAAATTGTCACCACCAGCGTTGCCGCCAAGACCATGCATAAAGATGAATTTGTGAAACCAATATCATATCCGCCTACATCTATGGGGATTATTTTCTTGATTTCAAATTGTTCCATTGGACTGGACACGTTTATTCTCTCCCTTTTTCTTCATCCATATTTATACTTTTTATATAGCGGTACGCGTTTAACATTCCCGCACATCCTCCAAATATGGTAAATATTAACAACATTATATACTTAAAGTCAAATACTTCATCTAATAAATACCCTATTGCTGCACCGACTATTGTTCCTGAAGCTAATTCTACGCCTAAGCGGAGCCCAACATACAAATGGGAAAAATCAGAATGTTTATCTGTTGGCTCTTTTGGTTGTTGCGTCTTTTTTATTTTTTCTATTTTTTCATTCAGCCCTTTTATGTCTTCAGGAATTTCCATCTTATTTTGCTCCACCTAAGCGTTTATTTAGATATTCCTTAAAATCATCATAACTACGTGAACCACGGATTAGCTCTTCTCCGTCTATTCCTTTTACGATAAAAGATGGTGTTCCCTCAATATCAAATGTTTTCAGAGCACTGTTGAATGTCAACAAAATATCACTTGTTAACTTTTTATCATCATCACATTTTTTGATATCATCATCACTCATGCCAAATTCTTTTGCATATTTATTTAATACTTCTTTCTTTCCAGAATAAAACCAATCTTTCTTTTTATATAGGGCAGAAATAAAGGCATCATATTTTTCTGGAGGTAGGCAATATGATAATTTTGCGGCACGCATAGACACTGCGTCTATCGGAAAATGAATAAATACAAATTTCATTTTTCCGGTTTCTATAAAATCTCTTCTAATTTTTGGTAATATATAATTATGAAAATCACTACAATGAGAGCATGCCATAGATGAAAAAGCATACATGGTTAACTGAGCACTTCCTTTTCCTTCTATTCGCGTTTGTGCCGTACTCAGTTGTATCTCACCTTTTACTTTTTCTGAGAATTCTTCTTTAGCTTGTGCCATATTAGATAATACAGGCGTACCATCTTTAAAAACGAAACCTTTAGCATTGAGATATCCATATGCGCACATAATATATACCACTATCAACGCCAAAATGCGACTTATTCGTTTTATGATTTTCAGCATTCTCTTTACTCCCGATTTGATAATATAACACTTTTACCTAATTTTGTTAAAATTTCTTTTAATTTATCGTCTTTTATTCCATCAACTACATCTTCTATATACTTTTTTTCTTTTTCGTTTAATTTTATTTCTTCATTACCAAACTTTGTTTGTGCTACACGAGGCTTTAATCGAATATTTTGGCTAATATTGATTTTATGAATTGCTTTATAACCAAAGTAGGCATTTATCTTTTCTAATAAATAATTTTCGCGGTGTTGCATTTCCAGTGCAAATCCGCCGGCCGGTACTTCCATATATAGAGTTCTGATGTTTTCTTTATAGTCATATTTTACTTTTATGGGATATGCAAATGACGCCAATTCTTGACCGACAATATCGGACCAATTTAACATAATATCCACTTCCACAAAATCTTCTGCCGACATCACATCTTTTATCAAAGGAACAAAGACGCTGCCTATGCTTTCTAATTCTTTACAATGAGGCTCATCTGATATATGTATCTGTATTTTCTTCATTCTTTTTATTTTCCTCATGCTGTTGCGTCAGCGGATGTCTTTTTTTTACTTCATTCATCAATTTTTCTGTAGTTATATGCGTATAAATTTCTGTGGTTACGATATTTTCGTGCCCAAGCATCTTTTGAATTGACCTCAAATCAGCACTATTATTAACTAAACGCGTCGCAAAAGAGTGCCTTAAAATGTGAGGATGAACTTTTTCCGGTGATATTCCTGCTTTTATCGCCAACCTTTTGAGATTTTTGAAAAATCCATCTCTTGTAATATGACCTGAAAGTGATTTTTGAGATGGGAACATCCAATTATTTTTTCTTTCTCCTATAAATTTATTTCTAACTTTTATATATTCCAACACATCCTCTATGACTTCTTTTGTGACAGGTACAATTCTCTCTTTACTTCCTTTTCCGCATATTAATATTTGATGCATATCATAATTAATTGCATTTTCAGGCAAGGATACCAACTCTGAAACTCTTAGACCTGATGAATACATTAATTTTATCATTACATGCATGCGCATAAACGAAAAATTTTTTTTAGATTTTGCTACCGCACAAATTTTTTTTATTTCTTTAGCTGTTAAAAATAGTGGTAAACTTTTTCCAACTTTTGGTGTTCTTAGTTTATTTGCAGGATTTTCCTTTATTATTTTTTCACTTTGTAAAAATTTAAAAAATTCACGTATACACGAAATCTTCCGCGATAATGTCTTGGGAGTACTACCCTTTTCTTTTAATTTTTTTAAATACTTTTCTATATCTTCGGTTTTAGCATTAGTTATATCTGGTTGAGGCATTGATGCTATAAATTGGCTTATATCATTTCTATACGCATTGAGTGTATTCAGAGCAGCCCCTTCCTCTACAGCTTTTGCATCCAAAAATTCATTTATATAATTTTTCATTTACTAAGCTTTAATTCTATATTCTGTTCTACACGTTCTTGCTTAGGTGTTATATCCTTGCATGCCGTATATACTATTCCCAAAATAATCACGAACAGAATCAAGTATAAAACATATTTATTATTTCTATTTTTCATCTGTATCTCTCCCTTGCTTGTCTGCTTTTTAAATTTCATTAAATAGATATTGATTATTATTATTATCAATATATCCTTTATTGTAAAGTGTGAATAATATTTTTTTTGTGAAGTTTAGAATGACAAAAATTAATAAAATAATTTTACTGGTCGGACTTATTGGCAGCGGTAAGACAAGTGTCGGGAAAAGGCTTGCTAAAAAGCTCGGGCTTCCGTTTATTGACGGAGATCAAGAAATTGAAAAAGCTGCTGGGCTTTCGGTTATTGATGTTTTTAAATGTTTCGGCGTTGAAGAATACAGAGCCGGTGAAGAAAGAATTATGAAAAGGCTTTTATCCGGATCTCCTTGCGTTTTGGCTTCCGGTGGCGGTGCTTTTGTTGCAGATCAGACGCGTATGCTTGCTAAGAAAAATGCCTTAACCATTTGGCTTAAAGCTGATATTGATGTTTTGTATAACCGAACTGCCGGAAGGAAAAGACGGCCTTTTTTGCAGTGTAGCGACTCTAAAATCAAAAGTAAATTGCAAACTTATATTGATGAGGAATATCCTTATTATTCCGAAGCAGATATCATGGTTGAAACCAGAAATGAAGCTGTTGACTGTACTGTTGGACGTGTCTTAAAGGCTATTGAAGATTATTTGAATAAAAGTGTTGAAAAGGATGCATCATGAGAACAAAGAATCGTCAACCAGATGAACTTAGACCGGTTGAAATTATTCCTAATTTTAATCTCTACGCAGAAGGTTCTTGCCTTATCAAATGCGGTAATACCCATGTAATATGTACTGCAACTGTGGATGAAAAAGTACCGGCTTGGCTAAAAAATGAAGAAAGAGGTTGGATTACTGCTGAATATTCTTTATTACCCAGAGCTACCTCTACTCGTGTTTCTCGCGAGACACATGGTGTTGGCGGAAGGACGCATGAAATTCAGAGGCTTATTGGACGGTCTTTAAGGTCTGTTGTTGATTTGACAGTCTTAAAAGGGTTTTCTATTTTAATTGATTGTGACGTCATTCAAGCTGACGGCGGCACACGTACGGCTTCTATTACCGGAAGTTTTATTGCGCTTTATATAGCACTTTCCAAAATGGTAAAAGATGGCAAAATTCCTTATAACCCTATTCGGGAGTTTGTCGCTGCCATTTCTGTCGGTATCTGTCATAATGAATTTTTATTAGATTTGGAATATATTGAAGATTCTTCTGCTCAGGTTGATGCAAACTTTGTTTTAACAGAAAGCGGGAAAATTGTTGAAATTCAAGGAACAGCGGAAGGCGAACCTTTTTCTCAAGAAGATTATTCGCGTTTAATGAGTCTGGCTCAGAAAGGTATTAGACAATTAATTCAATTGCAAAAAGAGGTTTTGAAAAATGTTGAAGTATAAAGAGATTATTTTTGCCAGTCATAACCAAGGTAAAATTGCTGAAATCAGAGAACTCCTTTCTCCTTATGGCGTTAAAGTGCTTTCTGCGACAGATTTAGATTTGCCTGATGTTGAAGAAACAGGGAAAACTTTTGAAGAAAATGCTTATATTAAAGCATTAGCTGCGGCTAAGGCTAAAAATATTCCCTGCTTTGCGGATGATTCCGGATTGTGTGTAGATGCTATTGGTGGAAAACCCGGTGTATATACGGCACGTTATGCTCCGAATCGTGATTTCAACTTAGGAATGGATAAGCTTTTGAAAGAATTGGATGACACTAATTCTAAAAACAGAGCGGCGCATTTTTCGTGTGTTATTGTTTTTGCTAAGCCAGATGGCTCTTATAAATCTTTCGAGGGTCGAGTTGACGGTAATATCGCAACAAGTAAAACAGGTTCTGCCGGTTTTGGATATGATCCTATTTTTATTCCTACAGGGTATTCTCGCTCTTTTGCAGAAATTTCCAGTGAAGAAAAAAATAAGATTTCTCACAGAGGACGTGCGCTTCAGAAATTTATCGCTTATTTAATCGGAGAAAATGAGCACTAATGACTGTTTCTTCTTATCTCTTTAATATTCCTATCAGTTGTTCATTTTGGGACACATTAGCGAATCGATATCTTGATAAATATAAAGATACGCCTTTAGAGTTGGCTAATGTGTTATTTTTGCTTCCGAATCATCGAGCTTGTATGGATTTGACTAATGCGTTTGTACGAATTCACGGACGAGCTCCGGCTATTTTACCGCAAATGATCCCTATTGCCGATATGGATGATGATGAGATTTTCTTTAGCGGTTTTGACCTTGATGAAATGTTTGCTACTGAAACAAACACTATAAGCCGTGACGAAAGACTGTTCCTCTTTACACGCTTAATTATGTCTAAACCGACAGATTTTGGATTGAAACAAATTTCTTTGGCGCAAGCTCTTAGTCTGGCTATAGATTTGGCCAAATTGATTGATACAGCCGTTAATCAAGGCCTATCTTTTGATAAATTGCAGGATTTAGTGCCTGAAAAATATGCAACACATTGGCAAGAAACACTTAAACTACTTAAAATCATTACCGAATTTTGGCCGATGATTTTAAAAGATAGAAATGCGGTTGATGTTTGCCAGATGAAAAATACCCTGTTGTTTAAACAAGCTGACATTTGGGCGCATTCTCCTACTTCGCAAAATATTGTTGCGGCAGGTATCACGGCCAGTTTTCCGGCAATTGTTACTCTTTTGAAGAGTATTATGGCACTACCTAATGGTGAAATATATTTTGCGGGGATTGATCGTATGGCTGACCAGGCTTATTGGGAAGCTGTTGATGAGACACACCCTATGTTTGAGCTTAAAGCTCTTTTAGATTTATTAAACATTTCACGCGATGATATTTCTGATGTCATTCCACCTTGTTTACCCGATAGAGAATACCTTATCTTGGAAATTATGAGGCCGGCAGTTGTTTCTGACGTTTGGCGTAAAATCAATGGGCGATTTAATTTAGATAACGCTCTTCGGGGAATATCGGTTATTAACTGTAACACCCAGAGAGATGAGGCTTTGGCTATTGCTCTGAAAATGCGGGAGGTACTTAATACCCCTGAAAAAACAGCTGCACTTATTACCTATGACAGGAATTTAGCTCGTCGTGTCGCATCTGAGTTGGAGCGTTTTGAAATAAAAATAGACGACTCCGCCGGATTACCTCTTTCTTTGACTTCTATCGGAATTTTTTTCAGATTATTGGCTGAGGCTGCTGATAATTGCGAATCGGATATTGCTCTTATTTCTTTATTAAAACATCCTTTAATGTTGATGGGAGAAAACGCTTCCGATTTTAGAACATCTGTCTATAAATACGAAACGGCTTTGCGTCTTGCTAAGACTGATTCACTTGATCCTCAAGTTACGGATTTAATATTGCGCATTAAAGATGCTTTGAAAGATTTTTCAGAATATTTGCATAATCCTTCGGTTTCTTTTAGGGAAATTTTAGAAAAACATCTTCAACTTGCTGAGTTTTGCGCCAATTCAGATGTCCTTTTAGGAAATATGATTCTGTGGAAAGGAGATGCCGGTAAAGCGGCTGCAAAGTTTTTTACTCAGCTTTTAGCTTCATCCGAAACATTGGGTCCCATTCAAGGAAAAGATTATTTGCCTTTGTTGTGCGAGCTCATGAGTCTTGAGAGTGTGCGAGCAAGGTATGGCACGCACCCGAGATTAAATATCCTTGGTCCGATTGAAGCAAGATTGCATCATTTTGATACGGTTATTCTTGGCGAAGTTAATGAGGGCATATGGCCGAAACCGGCTCAAGCCGATATGTGGATGTCTCGCCCGATGAAAAAAGATTTTGGTTTTAGTTTGCCTGAAAAAGCTATTGGTATTTTAGGGGCAGATTTATGCGGCTTTCTGGCTTCTTCTAATGTTGTTATTACAAGAGCGGAACGTGTTGACGGCGTTCCTATGAAAAAATCTCGCTGGTTACTCAGATTTGAAACAGTTTTGAAAGCTCTTAAATCTGATATTTTGACGATAACGGATACTTCTTTTTCTACTTTTGCAAATTGCTTAGATAAACCGTCTTCGTACATTAGCATTAAAGCACCGGCTCCTTGTCCACCGCTTTCTGCCAGACCTCGTCGTTTATCTGCAAGTGGTGTGGATTTGCTGATACAAGATCCCTATTCCGTATTTGCAAAATATATCTTAAAACTATACCCTCTTGATGATTTGGATAAAGAAAAAGACCAAAGGGATTATGGTACCTTAATTCATAGCATTATTGAAGATTTTAACAATCGTTATCCGGAGCAACTCCCATCTGAACCTCTGGATGTTCTTGTGGATTTGGGCAAACAGCACTTTAGTTCTTCCGATTTATCTAAAGATTTGGAAGCTTTTTGGTGGCCCAAATTTTTAAAGACCGCAGAGTGGATTATTGCGCAAGAAAAAGAATATCGTTGTAGCGTTAAACGTGTTCATAACGAAATTAAGGGTGAAATCAGCTATGATTTACCCTATGGCCCTTATACCTTTACAGCAAAAGCAGACCGCATTGATGAGATGAAAGATGGCGGCTTTAATATTCTTGACTATAAAACAGGTAGAATTCCCTCAAACAAAGAAGTTCAAAGCGGGCACGCCTTGCAGCTGCCACTTGAAGGGCTTATTGCTGCTAAAGGAAAATTTGAGGGACTTCAAAATGCGCAAGTGCAAAAACTTATCTATTGGCAATTGGGAAACTCTAAACTAGAAATTTTGCCGCAAACTGATAATCTTTTGAAGAAAGCTGAAGAATATCTCTTAAAATTAGTGGAAACATTTGATTTTGAAACAACACCTTATCATTCTCGTCCTATTCCGAAATTTATTCCTAAAAACAGTGATTATGAACATTTGGCGCGCATAAGAGAGTGGTCGGTTCAAGAAGAAGGAGATAGTGGTGATGAATAATATACAAGCGGAAAAAGACAGCTTATCTCAACTTGCAACGGAACAGCAATCTTCTGCTTCGGATCCGCTTCACTCTGTTTGGGTGGAAGCATCTGCCGGTACGGGAAAAACAAAGGTTTTATCGGATAGAGTTTTAAGACTGCTCCTTTCTAAGGTTAATCCGGCCAAAATTCTTTGTTTAACATATACAAAAGCTGCAGCTGTCGAGATGAATGAGCGTATTGCAAAACGTCTAAGCACTTGGGCGGTTGAAAGTGATGAGGACTTGTCTTCGGAACTTAAATCTCTTCTGGGGCGTGACTATTTCGCTATTCCCGAAGAGCAATTACTGACCTTTGCAAGGACTTTATTTGCAACCCTTTTAGATACTCCGGGAGGAATGAAAATTCAGACAATTCATAGCTTTTGTCAGGACATTCTGAAACGTTTTCCGCTGGAAGCCGGTATTTCTCCTTATTTTGAAGTGATGGATGATAGGCGTTCCAAAGAAATTCTCCAAAATTTGAAAGTTGAATTATTAAAGCAAGCCGATATTGATGTTGATAGTCCTCTTGCGGAAGCTATTGCTTATTTAACCCAACATACCAGTGAATATAAATTTCCGGAAATGATGAATTTGATTACGGAGAATCGAAGTAAAATTGATGCCCTTTTGCAAAAATTTGATAACGACATCCAGCAAATCGTGCATTTATTAGAGGGAAAACTCGGTGTTAGCAAAGACCTTTGTGTTGAAGATATTCAAAAGCAAATTATTGATTCTATCGGTGATGAGAATCTGAAATTTGCCGTTACGGCGTTTAACCAGGGTAGTAAAGAAGATTTAAAACGAGCTCAAGTATTTAGCGATATTGCTACCTCTCCATTTTCTCCTATTTTATATGAAAAATATAAGAAAATTCTTTTAACCGATAAAGGAGAGGTTAGGTCTTCTTTAGCGACAAAATCGGTTTCAAATAAATTTCCCGAAATCCTATCTTTTATGAATAATGAGGCACAAAAGGTCATTGAAGCTGAACAGAAAATTGCGGCTTTGAGTGTCTTAAAGTCGACAATTGCCGTGCTCTATATTGCACAATGCATTATTTCTCGGTATCGTGAATACAAAGAGCTTTATGCTGCTCTTGACTATGAAGACTTAATTGTTATTACGCGCCATCTCTTAGAAAATAAATCTGTTGCAGATTGGGTCTTATTTAAACTTGACGGTGGTATTGATCACATTTTAATTGACGAAGCGCAAGATACTTCTCCGGCACAGTGGGCGATTGTTCGCGCACTAACGCAGGAATTTTTTGCCGGTTTAGGTTCTTATCAAGACAAATTACCTCGTAGCGTTTTTGTTGTTGGGGACAGAAAACAATCTATTTATAGTTTTCAAGGGGCTGACCCGAATGAATTTGATAAAATGTATCATTATTTTGATGAGAGAATCCAAGATTTCAAAAAAGTTCATTTGGATGTTTCTTTCCGTTCCACCAAAGCTGTTATGGACTGTGTGAATACTCTCTTTGAAGTTGAGACAGCTAAAAAAGGCGTTGTTCCCGAAGGCGAACATATTAACCATAGACCTTATCGCTTAGGTGATGGGGGACGTGTGGAGATTTTGCCTCTCCTGCAACCTACGAACGACACAGCTAAAGATAAATATAATTGGATTATCCCCGTTGTCAGAGAACAAAATTCTTCCGTCTCTAATATGCTGGCACGGCAAATTGCTTTTAATATCAAAAAAATGGTTGAGAATAAAGAAATTCTTGCCTCCAAGAATCGGCCCGTACGATATGGTGACTTCATGTTTTTAGTCCAACAGCGTAAAAGCTTTGTTGAGGAGTTTGTTCGGGCGTGTAAAGATATCGGGGTTAATGTTGCCGGTGTTGATAAGCTCAAACTTTTGGAACAAATCGCCGTGCAAGATTTAATCTCTCTTGGAAAATTTTTGTTGCTCCCAACAGATGATTTATCTCTTGCGGAAGTACTCAAATCCCCTATTTTTGGTCTTGATGATGATGATTTATTTAAACTCTGCTATAATAGAACAGGAACATTGTTCCATCACCTTCTAAAACATCCGGATTATGCGTTAATTGCCGAGCAATTGAAGTCATTGCTCAATATGGTAGGGTTTGTTCGCCCATATGAATTATTTAATACGGTTCTGGTAAATCTTAAAGGACGCACCAATTTTGTTGCTCGTATGGGGAATGAAGTTGAAGATGTCTTGGATGAATTTTTGAATCTTTCCATTATTTTTGAACAAACGCATACTCCATCTCTGGAGGCTTTTATTTCTTGGATATTACAAGATGAAGTTATTATTCAAAAAGAGATGGAACAAGGGGAAAGCGATACCGTTAAAATTATGACTGTCCATGGCTCAAAAGGTTTACAGGCGCCTATTGTCATTTTAGCCGATACTACAAAAATTAAAAATAAATCTCGTAAAAGTGAATTTTTATGGGATAAAGATAATACTTTTTATTTTCCGCTTTCTGCCGGTTCATATGATGCAAAGTGCAATAAAATCAAAGATGCTAATCTAGAGGCTGATTTTGATGAATACCGCAGATTGCTCTATGTTGCTCTGACACGTGCCGAAGATAGACTTTATATAGCGGGCTTTTCAAAAACAAATGTTTCTGAACAGTCTTGGTATAAGTTACTTGCTGATAACCTAAAATCTAATGTTCCCTTAGAAGAAGGGGACAAAAGAATCGTCTATGATATTCCACAACAAAACGTTGTAAAAAAGCAGGAAAAAGTTTCACCTGTATCCGCTATTACAATGGATTTTTCTGCTATTTTAACACCTGCTCCGATTGAAAATCCTTTAGCTAAGCCTTATACCCCATCAAAAGACAAAACAGATGAAGAGGAAATTGTTGCCTCACCACTTGTAGAACAAGGCAATTTTTATAGAAGAGGTACGGTTATACATAAACTCTTGCAGTATATCGGCGCTTTAGATGAAGAATATCGAGAAAAAGCCTCTCAAGAATTTTTAAGAAAGCATTTATCTGATTTTTTCGACTCTGATCGTCAACAGATTGTTCATGAAGTTTTGGCATTGTGTCAACGTTTTCCAGAGTTATTCTCAGATCACTCCCATGCGGAAGTTCCAATTATTGGGGAAGTTGATGGGCTTATTATCTCTGCAAAAATGGACAGACTTATTGTTTTGCCAGATAAAGTTTTGATTGTTGATTACAAGACAAATCGTCCGGCGGCTAAAACATTAGATGAAGTTCCTCAAATTTATTTTACACAACTTCGTTCTTACAAAGAGTTAGTGCAACGCATCTATCCTCATAAACTTGTTGAGACTTACTTGCTGTGGACTAATACTTGTAATTTGATGAAAGTATAAAACTTTATGATTATTATTAGGTATATCTTTAATAATTGAGTGATATAAACTATATTATTGTCAGTGAACATTTTTGCGAAAGGGATAACAATGAGATCTATTAATGATAGTCAGTTTGAGCAGGAAGTCTTGCAATCTAAAGGATTGGTTTTAGTTGATTTTTGGGCTGAATGGTGTGGCCCTTGTCGTCAATTAGGACCAGTTTTGGAAGAAGTTTCTAAAGAAATGGGTGATAAAGTAAAAATTTGCAAAATGAATGTTGATGAAGCTCCGGCTACGGCAGCAAGCTATGAAATTCGTAGTATTCCGACTTTGTTCTTATTTAAAGATGGGGAAAAGATTGATTCCAAAGTTGGTTTTAATTCTCAAGCGACACTTGAGGATTGGCTACGTTCTCATATGTAATTTTATTGTTATTTTCTGATAAAAAGCGAGATTTTTTCTCGCTTTTTATGTTTTGGCTTAAAAGATTTGAATTATGTCTGTATCTAAATTTATTTTTTGTGGCGTACAGCCTGGGTATCATAATGTATCTGAATTTTCTCCCAAAGGTGCCGCCACAATTGTTTCTGAATTATTATTGAAAAAGGATATCAATATTCCTGTTTATGGCGGTGTTGCTATTTATCCCTACGACAGAGGTTGTCCAATTGGCGGAGAACCTGTAGCGGCTTTTCAGTTGCATGGCAACGGTGCTGAAATTCTTCATACTGCAGACTATTTACGTATTCAATTAGCTCAAGCAACAGTCAATGTGTCTATTCCTGATTATGGTATCCCCTCTTTAGGCTTTACGGCTTCTACCTCTGGTGATATCTATGATATGGGCTGTGCTTGGCAAGAGATTGCTAAAAAATATTTTCTTTCTACAGCCATTCACGTTTCTACCGGTATTGTTGATTTAGGCCAAGGACAATTGTTATTATCGGCTGATGCAAATCCTAAAACCATCCCTGATTTAGATTTGTGGAAAAGTATTGCCCTAAATATTTTTGATGAACTTAAACTGTCTTCTCCCACATTTCAAACTGTCGGATATAATTTTATTCCACCGCTTGTCTAGCGTGGTTTTGCTTCAAAAAAGGAGGCTTTGCAGCCTCCTTTTTCTTTTCCGTGCTTTTTAGTAACCACAGCGGAACACATATTTTCGTATGTGAGAGTTATAAGGGAATAGAAATGAGTACCCTCAAGCCTCCTAATTCACTATCTCCCAACTCAATTTTTCCACCGTGAGATGTAATAATATCTCTTGCAATTGATAAGCCTAAACCAACACCCCCTGTTTCTTTATTACGGGATTCATCCAACCTATAAAAGGCCTTAAATACATCTTCTCTTTTATCTGCAGGAATTCCCGGCCCATCATCATCAACGGTGATTTCCAATTTGTTATTATTGCTTTCTAAGGCTACGGCTATATTTTTCCCATAAGTAAAGGCATTTGATATGATGTTTGTTATAGCTCGCTTTAAGGCCTGTTCACGCCCTTGTATTGCGCTGACTTGGTCGTTTGTTGAATAACGTATCATTGCTTTTGTATTTCTGAATTTATTGATAATGCTCAATATCAACTCATTCATATCGATGAAAGTGTTTTTCTCTCCACCTTCTCCAGATACAAAGGCCAAATATCCATCAAGCATTTTTTCCATTTCGCCAATATCATCAATAAATTCTTTATTGTCTGGACTTTCTGGCAGCATAGCCAACTGTAACCTCATTCTGGTTAATGGTGTTCTTAAATCATGAGAAACACCGGCTAACATTTGCGTTCTTTCCGATATTTGTTTTTGGATTCTTTCTTTCATCTTGATAAAGGCTATACCTGCTTTTCTTACCTCTGATGAACCATATGGCTTGAAAGGTGTGTTTATACCTTTACCAAAATCTTCTGCAACCTGTGCTAGAGTTGCAATAGATCTCACTTGAATACGTAGAAACAGAGTTGCTACTAAAAATAGGAGCATAGAAGTGCCTACCATCCATGCAACGAATCCGAAGATAGATGTACTAAAGATGCTTTTTGTTGATGTTGTAAATCTATATAACCCTTCTGGTGCTTCTATTAAAATAATGACATCGTCTTTATCATTAGCTAAATATACGCTTGTTATCGAGTTTGGGAATTTTTGATGCAATGACTTTTCCAAAAAGCCTGTCACAATTTTATATTCTTTATCATAATGAGTGTTTGCTTTTACCTTTAGCTGTTCATCGCCGGTAATCAGCTCAACCTTAATTCCATAATTTTGCTTATATAAATCTGTGATTTCTGGTAAGATGTATTCGTTTTTGGAAATTGTTTCCACTGCAAATGCTACATTATTGGATAAGTTGTCGGACAGTCTTCTACCTACTTTTTCCCAGTTTCCATTAAAAAAGGCTATTACAGAGACTACTTGTACCAAAATCAGCGGAATAAATATCAGCAACATTGTTCTAAAAAACAATGTGTTTGGAAATATCTTCAGCTTTAGATATTGCAGTACTCTTTCTACTTTGTCAGGAAATTTTATATGCATTTTTCTCTCCTTTAGTCTGAAATTAACATATACCCTTTTCCTCGCACTGTTTGCAAGTATCTGGGATTTTTTGTATCTGTTTCTATTTTTTTGCGTAATCTGGTAATTTGAACATCTACTGTTCTTAGATTTTCGGCCACACCCAAAATTTCTGCTAAATCTTCTCTGGTGTATACTTCGCCAATGTTTTTGCCAAATAAGTTAAGCAGTGTTCTCTCGACCGGTGTAATATGAATTATCTTTCCTTCACTATCTTTCAGTTCACCTTTTTCTGTGTCATATGATATACCATGAAAAATTAACTTCGATGAAAGTTCTTTTGCCTTAATTGTTCTTTTTAGAATATTATTGATTCTTAAAACTAATTCTTTGGGTTCAAACGGCTTGGGAATATAATCATCAGCACCTTTTTCTAACCCAACAATTCTATCGGCGGTCTCCCCCATAGCCGTCAGCATGATGACGGGAATTTGGTTATTTTTTTCTCTTAAATTATGCAAAAATTCCAACCCCGATATTTTGGGCATCATCACATCTACGATTAACAAGTCAAAGATGTAATTTTGTAAAAAATCTTCTGCTTCGAAAGCATCTTTTGCGGCTGAAACAAGAAAACCTTGTTCGCGTAAATATCTTTGCAGGAGACTACGTAACCGTGTATCGTCGTCAACGACTAATATGTGTTTTTTAGTCTCCTGCATCTTTTTCTCTACAATTATTTTTTAGATTTTGAGGTTTGTTTTTTGCTTTTGGCCGTTTTATGTTGAGGCGCTTCTTTTTTGTTTTCAGTTACTTCAGTTTTTTTAGCTTTGGACTCATTTTTGATATATTCTAAGCTCTTTTCAAAATACTGATATCCTGTGACAAAAGTTAAGACTCCGGCAATCCACAGCAAGCATTCGCCAATGTTTGCCCATATCCACCAACCTTTGAATAAAATCATGGAAAGAGCAGTCATTTGGAAACCTGTTTTCCATTTTGCAAGACGGGTTACAGGAAGACCAACATTTACTTCGCGTAAAAACTCTCTTAAACCTGATACCAACAATTCACGGCACAAAATTACAAAAACTGGAATATAGCTTATTTCATGTATCATACCCGGTTTTGCTAAAATGACAACTAAAGCTGTTGCTACCAATAATTTATCAGCTATAGGGTCCAGTAATCTTCCAAATGCAGAAACTTCTCCTCTATCTCTTGCTAACTTACCATCATAATAATCGGTAATTGATGCTGCAATAAATAAGATAGCGGCCAAGTAATTATAAAACATACATTTTGTATATACCGACAGAAAGATTAGCGGTATAACGACAATTCTAGAAATTGTCAGCAAATTCGGTAGACTATACACGACACATTCCTTTCTTGTTTGATTTACGTTCAAGTTTAATTTGTGTTTTATCATAATCTTTTTTTTTATTTATGGAAGTAATTATAAATGTTTTCAGCCGTTTTTTTATTGATTCCAGATACTTTGGCTATATCTTCTATTGACGCATCTTTAATAGCGTCTACAGATCCAAAATGATTTAGTAAATCTTTCTTACGCTTTGCTCCTACTCCCTCGATATCGTCTAAGCTTGATTTCGTCATGGATTTGGCTCTTCTTTTTCGGTGTGTACCAATCGCGAATCTATGGGCTTCGTCTCTTAGAGTTTGCAGATAAAAAGCTATCGGCGATCTATATGGTAAGGCAAAGCTTTCTTTCCCCTTTTGATGATAAAATTCTTTACCGGCATTTCTATCTACTCCTTTGGATATGGCTATTATAGAAATACCGCTTAAATCATACCCTGCTAAACTTTCATGCACAGCATGCAGCTGCCCAAGGCCACCATCCAATAAAATCACATCAGGGCGATTTTCATCACTCATTCTATCAAAGCGACGTTTTAATACCTCTTTCATCATTGCAAAGTCATCATTGGTGATGGCGGGATCTTTGATGTTAAATGTTCGATATGATTTTTTATCAAACCCTTCCGGCGTAGCTACTACCATTGCTCCCACCGCGTAGCTCCCTTGGTTATGAGAGTTATCATATATTTCTATTCTTGAGGGGAGTTCAGGCAGGTCAAAATACTTCTGCATTTCTTCCAAATTTTTATGTATACTTTGATTTTCAGCTTGTCTTCGCTCAATTGCCGCTAAGGCATTTTTCTTTGCATTTTCAATTAGTTTATACTTATTTCCTTTGCTAAAAGTACTAATTTTTGCACCTAATGCATCTTCCAGAAAATCTGTGTTTTCTAAATTTTCAGACACATATATCTCTTTTGGGGGAATATGATTGGTGTAAAAGCTACTCAAAAATGCTTCTAAAACCTCTGCTGGCGAGGCTTCTTCCGTTCGTTTGATAAAGTATGGAGCGTTACCGCAATTTTGCCCGCCTCTTATGAAGAAAATTTCGATGCAATACCATTCATCTTTATACGCAATACCAATTATGTCCACCGACTTTAAGCCGGAATATTCTAAGTTGGCATGAGTTTGAATGCCTGTCAGAGCCCTGATGCGTTCGCGCAAAATAATTGCTTCTTCAAAATTTTCTGCATCGCTTGCTGCTTGCATTTGTTTGGATAATTCTTCTTGAATATTTGTATTTTTTCCTTCCAAAAAAGCAATGACTTCTTGTACCAGTTTGTCATATTCGGCTTTACTGATTTTTCCGACACACGGCGCGCTACATCTTTTTATTTGATACAATAAACATGGGCGTTCTCGGTTATAAAACATATTGTCTCGGCAACTTCTCAGCATAAACACTTTTTGAATTGTATCTAACACCTCATTCACGGCTGTCGCGCTTGCATATGGTCCGAAATAGCGGCAATTTCCGGCACGATGGCCTCTAAATTTCCTTAATGCCGGATATTCTTCTTGCAAATTCAACATCAGGTGAGGATAGGATTTATCATCCTTTAGTAAAATATTATACTTTGGATGCAGTTTTTTTATCAATTCATTTTCCACAACCAAAGCTCTATTTTCATTTTCAACGATAATAAATTCCATGCGGACAACTTCGGCGACCATGCGCTGTAATCTTGTTGTCAGCTGCTCAATTCTTGTGTATGCTACTATTCTTTTTTTGATGTTTTTTGCTTTTCCCACATAGAGGACCTCGTCTTTTTCATTGAGCATTCTATATACACCGGGAGCTTCCGGTGCCACTTTCACATTTTGACGAAGAACCTCCACACCTCTTTTTATATCAAACATTTAATTCTGATACTCCCATTTTTTGCCATTATAGCGGCAATTGTGCCTTTGATATTCAGGCTTTAGGATAAAGATATCTCCAAGCCCAGTATAATTATAGTAGGTATCAATCAAAGATTTATCTATTTGATGTACCGGCACCTGAACTCCTCTCTGCTCCCAATATGTATCCCAATAGATTCCTGCTGATATAAGTTTGGGCTTTTTGGTTATGATTAAATCATTTAAATTAGCCTTGGGTGCAATTCCCATTTTTTCTCCCAAAACATCTATTTGCCCCAAAAGAATCGCATAATAACCCGCGTCTTTGGCTTTGAGATTATAAACAGCATAGTAACCATTGATAGCATAATCACAAGGCGTTAAATTTTCAAAAGCATATTCGTGACCATTTTGATAAGTTAGTTTCGGCTTTTCTATTTTGTAGGTTTTGTCATATACATACCATAGAGAGAACAGTAGATATACCGTACCCAAAATTATTCTTACTAACTTCTTTTTAAGAATTTTATCTAAGAACATCACTGAGAGCATTATTCCTAAAATCAGCCAAAGTGTGCTGTAATGTAAAAATGCAGAAAAATAAAATATTCTTAAGATGCATTCTTCTATAAACATCAAACTTATAATTTTTTCTGTTGCTTGGCCTTTGACGAGAAAATATATGGAGGCTACGCATCCTATTGGAATAAATATATAAAACTCAAAATATTCTCTGGGAGGGAAGATTATTCTGTTTTGTGCAAAAATATCCGGTATGCGCGTGTTAAAAGGATAGTTAGAAACCCAATACATTTCTAAAATATCTTCACTATATAAATAGGCTGCCCAAACTCCCAATAGTAGTATTGGCAGGAGGCTCGCTTGAATAAAATCTTCAAACTTAATTTGTTTTTTATAAAGCCAGTATAATGTGGCAATCCCCGGAACAATCAAGTTTATTAGAATTTTTTGTGTAAACATAAAGGCAACAAAAAAGCATAAAAAAGCAACCACCAATTGCCATAATTTTTTTGCTTTTATGTAGCTAAACAGATAGTACAGTCCTGCAAAAAGCAGCATATATGCAAATGTATCCGGTCGAAAATTCAGTGCCCACAAAATTGAATATGATGAAATAATAGCTGCACTTAGAAATAACCCTGCCGTATGATTATTTTGTATCATACTTACAATTCGATATTGATAATAAGCCATTACACCTACAGCAACGTAGCTTATTAAATTGAATATCGAAAAAATATAGCTGTTATTTATCAAGATATTCACTAACGGTGCTGATAAATACCATATTAAAGGATTATGGTGCTGGAAAAAATCTTTATATGGAATATTACCTTGCCAAACTAACCATGAAAAGTGAAGATGTTCAATATTATCACCATTCGCCTTCACGATAAAGCTATATACATAGCCACAAAAAAGGGCCGCAATACAAATATAAAGCCATAGTATTTTTCGTATTTTAGCTTCTGTCATATATCCAGTCTCTTCTTTCTTTGTCATAGTGGCAATTCTTTCCGTGATATTCGTATTTTAATATATACATGTCCTTAAATGGGGTTGGCAAGTAGTACTTATCTAGAATCTGGGGTGAAATTTGTTGCACATAAACGTTCTTTCCCCTGTTCAGATAGTAATTATTCCAATATATCCCCCCATTCACCAATTTCGGTTTATATTGTAAAACCAAAGCGTTTAAATCCGGTTTGGGGAAAATTCCTATTTCATCTCCCGCTATATCTACATGTCCCAAGAGTGACCAATAATAGTGTGGATCTTTGCTCAATATTGATTGATTACTCAAAAAGCCGCTTATCACATAATCACAGGGTGTTACGTTAGCTGATAGATACCTTGCAAAACTTCTATCGGTCGTGCGGTAAGTTAAATAGCGCTTTTCTGAAATTTGCGCATAATAAACGGATACGGCTAATAAAATATACACTAAATATATGCTTTTGTTTGCCAATTTTTCTATTAGAACACTGTTTAAATACACTGTAAAAATCATCAGCGGCAGCATATAATACGGCGCTATTGCAAAATAAAAACACCGTTGTAACAATTCCAACACAAATAGAACCGAGATTACTTTAAAATTTAAATCTGCCTTTTTCCACTGTGTTAATATACTGATGAGTGCTAGGGATACAGATAACCAAAAGACATTATGATCCAACACATCTATTTTTCTATTTCCATAGTAGTCTTGCATCCGTACATTAAAAACGAAGTTTGATTGCCAATATAAATTTAAGGCATTTTCATGATACAAATATCCTAAAAAGCCAATTGTTCCTAATGCAGGGAATATCAGTGCGCATAGAATATCTTTCAACGGTGTTTTTTCTTTATAAAAAACGTATAAACTGATTACACCCAACGGAGCTAATATTGTTAAAATTTTTTGCGTAAAAAGTATCGCTATAAAAAAGAATGCAAAGGATAAAACTATCGTTTTTCTTTTTTTCGTCTGCCAATATGTGAATAAGAAATATAGGCCCATAGCGAAAAATAACGCCATAAATGTATCCGGATTGTAGTTAAAACAATAAATATCGTAATAGGGTGGGCATAGTAGCAATATGCTTAGTAATGTCGCATATTGAGTTGAAAAAAAACTTTTACTGGTTTTGTAAACAACATAAAATGCTCCCAGTCCGCAAATTATAGCTATGGCGTGTGCAGCGTCTAAAATAATCAGTATATCGACAGGCTTTTCTATCAGTGCCATCAACGGGGCGAAAATATACCACAACAGCGGATTATGGTGTTGAAAAAAATCTCGGTACGGCACAAAACCATTTGCTACCAGCCAAGTCGCATGGATATGTTCCACATTGTCGCCATTTCCTGTTTCGGTAAAAAAAATTGTCCAGACAGCAAAATATGCCCCATATGCAAGCAAAAGCCAGATTATTGTTTTTGCAAATATTTTTGCCAAATATCCTTTTTCTGTTTCTGATACCATTTTGCCTCGCTTTATGTGATTTTATGGTATGACTATACTGCCGTATAAGTTAAAAACTCTCTAATTTATATGCTTTTTGTCTTTACTGTGGCAGTAGTCGTAAATAGGACATTCGTTGCATTTTGGATTTTGCGCTTTGCAAATATATCGGCCGAACAATACTAACCAATGGTTTGCGTTTATAATATATTTATCGGGCAAAACTTTCAGCAAATCCTGTTCCACGGCAAGAGGTGTTGAACCATTACTGAAGCCTAATCTGTGTGCAATTCTAAAAACATGCGTATCAACGGCCAAAGCCGGCTTTTTATACCAGACATTTAAGACGACATTTGCTGTTTTACGCCCTACTCCGGCAAGAGTTACTAAACTTTCTCTATCGGAAGGAACTTCTCCATTAAATCGCTCTATCAAATCTTTACTCATAGAGATAATATTTTTGGCTTTATTATTAAATAAACCTATCGTGCGGATATATGAGATAAGTTTTTCTTCCCCTAAGTTTAGCATCTTTTGAGGGGTATCTGCTATTTTAAATAACTCTTCTGTTGCTCTGTTTACACCTTTATCGGTTGTTTGTGCCGATAACATGACTGCAACCAATAGAGTATAGGCATTTGTGTAATTTAATTCACATTGGGGATTTGGATTTTCTTGATTAAAAATCTCCATAATCTTTAAGATTTCCGGCTTACTACGCATTCAGTTCCTCTGTTTTATGCTTTGACACCACCGGCTCCTGCTGCTTTAGGAGCATCGGCATCCAGCGGCCACCGCGGTCTGGGCTTAAAATCCAGCTCATTGGTGTATCCTTTACGAAAGCGCTCCAGGCCTGCCCAAGCAATCATCACCCCATTATCCGTGCAAAAACGAATCGGCGGTGCTGCAAATATTAAGCCATTGTCATCAGCCAATTGTTGCAGTTTTGTGCGCAAATACATATTTGAGGCCACACCTCCGGAAACAACTAGATTTTTTCCATTAGGGTATTTTTCTTTGAAATATGCTATGGCTCTTTTTAGCTTTCTGCATAAACAATCCGTGGCTGTATATTGGAAGCACGCACATATATCTGCTATATCATGCTTTGGAATATCGGCATGAGCTATCTCGCCATCAGGAGCATAGGTTTCTACAATTTTTCTTACAGCTGTTTTTAAGCCAGAAAAGGATAAATTACAATCTTGACTTCCAATCAGCGGACGCGGCAAAGTAAAACGATGTTCATCTCCTGATGCTGCTAATTTTTCTACCGCCGGTCCTCCCGGATACCCTAACCCCAGCATTTTGGCCACTTTATCAAAAGCTTCGCCCACAGCATCGTCAATCGTTGTACCCAAACGTTCATATTGGTTAACATCCTTAACGATTAATATTTGGCAGTGACCACCCGATACGAGTAGTAATAAATAAGGAAAAGTAACATCATTGCTAATGCGGGCAGCTAATGCGTGCCCTTCTAGATGGTTTACGGCAATAAAAGGTTTGTTCAGCGCTATTGACAAGGCTTTTGCCGTCATCACGCCCACAACAACGCCTCCGATTAATCCAGGCCCTGACGAAGCTGCAACAGCGTCTATATCTGCTAATGTCAAGTTTGTTTTTGCAAAGCATTGCTCTAAAATATTATCAATATGGTCTAAGTGGGAACGCGCCGCTATCTCCGGAACGACTCCTCCAAAAGCTTTATGCTCCTCTTGAGATAACAGAGCTTCGCCTAAAATTTCCTTTTTTTCATTAACCAATGCCGCTGCGGTTTCATCACAGCTACTTTCTATTCCTAAAACTATCATCTCTTTATCCAAAAATATTGAAGTTTATTTTTTTATTTTATAAACTATATTTCAAATAATGCAATCAACTATTACGCGGAGGGTCTATAAAATGTCAGATAAACCAATTAAATCTGAGAAAATAAAAGTAAATAAGCCTTATCTTAAATGGTTTTCTATTGGTTTTTCTATTGTGTTGATTGAGTTTGTTGCAATTGGAAGCGCCTATTTTATTGTCGAATCGAAAAATGAATCTCAACAAGCGGCTCTTTCTGATTTAGTTGCAAAAATATCTCAACAAAACACTTATATTTCTGAATTGCAAAATTTGCCTTCCGTTATTTCTTCTAATGCGCAAAGAATCTCTGACACCGAAGGAAATTTGAGATTAGTTACAGAGAATTTTAATGAGTTAAAAAATGAGGTCGGAAATCATAAAGTTGACCTTTTAGCTCAACAATTTAATCTGCTTACCCATAAACTGGAGACATTGGAAGAAACTAAAAACCAAGAAGTTTTAGCTCTGAGTGTTGCCTTGATTATTAAAGAAAATGCCCTTTATCATCGCAGCTTTGCTGACGAAGCTGATATTCTTGCTCAAATGACCAAGGAACAGCCTCTTGTTGCAACCGCTATACAAACTATTTCTAACCTTAAGACATCTTATATTTCAGATGATCTACAATTAGCTGAACAATTTCGTGAAATTGCAAAAAATTTAAATTTTGAAAACAATAAAAAGGATGTCGTTTCTGATGAAAAAAATGAGCCAGAAGGCACTATGGCTAAAAGTATTGCTTTGATTAAAGATACTGTAGCAGGACTTAATTTTGATAAAGTTGTTGTGGTTAAGAAAAATATCCAAAATGATGAACAAATTGCACTTATTGATAAAGTTACTAAGCTTGTTGAACGGCATGATTTTGCTAATGCTTTGAATATTATCAAATCGTCTCCGGATTTTCAAAAACTTAATAATGAGGATTTAAATCAATGGGTTCAGGCGGTTGAAAAGAAAATATCATTTGATGAAGCAATGTCTGTTATTATTTCATCCGAATTAAGCGCTTTAAGACAAGACCTATCTCAAGCGAAAAGCTCCAATATTCAATAAATTTTAAGGAGAATATCTATGTTTCGTTCTATCTCTAAGCCTATTATCTTTACGTTTCTCCTCTGGTGTTTTTTTATGGTTATAGATAGAAACGGAACTATTTGTTTTACTTTGAATAATAAGGCCAATTATTTTTCTATTGATTACATTTTTCTTGCCTTACTTGGCTGTATTTTTTTGTTTGAACTTGGCGTTCTTGTTCTTAAGTATGTTGTCACCCTTATTAAAAAAGATGTGTTACTATCAAATCATTCTTTCCATGGGGATAAAGAATCCATTGAAATGATCCAATCCGGTAATAAAGATAAAATTGTGCTTAGTCGCAATCAATTTGATGAAGCCGCTATTCTTATCGTCAAGACACTCGGCGCCATTACAGCCGAATTAATGAATGAGGCTAGGCGTTTGTTGGTGTCTCTCCGTAAAATTGTCGGTAACGATGCTATTATCGATATTTTGATGCTTAAAATTTATAAAGGTGAGAAAAATTTTGATAAAATGGAACAACTTTCTCAAAAATTGATGCAAAATGAAGATATTCAACTTGTTGGGATGAAAGCAGCTCTTGAGGCGCAGATGCAAAAGAAAGAATTTACTGAGGCATTAAAAACCGTAAATCAAGCCTTTGAAGTTCGGCAAGATTTGTATTGGGTTGTCAGCAGCGCCTTTTTATTGCGAGCCCAAAACAATGATTGGCTGGGAGCGCTGGAAGTTTTAGAATCAGGTATTGAAAAAAATATTACACCAGATAAAAAAGCAGCAAGACTTAAAGCCGTTGCCTTGTTTGAATTAGCGCAACAAGCCCTAAAAGATAATGATAAGACAAACTTCTTTAAGTTTGTTACTCAAGCCTTGCAAGAGAATAACAAACTTATACCCGCGGCATTAGATTTAGCTGATTATTACGTTAAAAATGATAATCAAACTCGAAAAGCTGAAAAAGTATTATATGATATGTGGATTGAGAATCCTTGTTACGAAGTTGCTATGGCTTATTTGAAATTATTTAAAGATACAAAAAACGAGCGTATTCAGCGCATGGAAAAACTTGCACTTGCCAATAATAAGCGGCCATCTTTGAATAACTTGATTTTAGCTGAACTTTATTTAAAGGCTAAAAAATATGCCAAAGCAAAGACTGAGTGCAAAATCTTTTTATTAAAAAATCCTGCTACTCAAAAAATGGCTGAAATTATTGAAGAGTTGGATGAAAAAACACATAAAAAAGATTCTTCCAAATCCAGTTTTATGCAGTCTCTTACACAAAAATTGACGCACTTAGGAAAAAACAACCTTTCAGTCGATAACTGCCCTAAGGATTTTCAATGGGTTTGCGCAAATTGCGGACGTATAGAAGACCATTGGACGCCAATTTGTAAACAATGTGGCGAGATTGGACGCAGTTATTGGCATCTTTATGTTGATAAAGATTTAAATGATGCTGATGAAAATTAAATATATTTATTTTGTTATGTTTTTTATAGGGAGATATTGAGATGAACTATCAAGAGTTACAAAATGTATGGGCTAAAAAATATGAAACAGTTCCGTCTCAACTGGAAAAATTGAAGCATATTCGTTCTGTTGCAACGGCTTTTAATACGAATATTGATGCCATTTTAAAAATTAAAGGGAGTACATTAAAAAAGTTAATTGTTGAAAACAGCATTCCTATAGATGAACTGCAAAATATCTCTATGTCTGGTTTTTCCAAGCCCACTGATGTTATTATCGGCATTGTTAAATGCTTCTGTCGTGGAATTGCTGAAGAATGGGTTACTGATGATATTGATGTATATAATTGGATGGATGCAAACTTAGGCTATGATCATCTCCAAATGGGCGGACAAGCTGGAATTATTGCTAATGCTTTGGCTTTATTGGGTGTCAAAAAAGTTGTTGCTCATACAAATTCTCATCCTAAGTTGCAGGCTCAACAATTTCTTGATTTGGAAAATTTGTTTGGACTTAACGATGCCGGAAACCTTGAAAAAGCAATTAATATCACTAGAGAAACGGATATTCCTCTTATTCATTGGATTATTGAATTTGATAAAGGTGATAGTTTTGAAATTGACGGCAAAATCTTTTCTTGCCCTAAATCGAATCGTTTTATTGCCACCTATGATCCACTAAATATGAAACTGGTTATGAACAAAGGATTTATTGATTATTTAAATACTCATAAAGTTAACTACCTTTTACTTTCTGGTTTCCACCCTTTATTAAAAAGTAATGGTGGCGTTAATTTAGTTAAAGATGCTGTTCCGGTGTTGCAAAGATGGAAAAAGCATAACCCTAATTTAATTATTCATCTTGAAATCGCTTCTACCCAAGATATTGCTGTGAGAAAGGCTATTGTTAAATATATTGTTCCACTTGCTGATTCGGTTGGCTTGAATGAGCGTGAAACTATTGATTTACTTCGTATTTTAGATCAGCAATCTTTAGCTGACCGTATCGAGCAGAATACTTGCAGTCCTCTTTTATTTGAAGCACTTCTTTTCTTGAAAAAAAAGCTCAAGATGAAACGCATTCAATTGCATATGTTTGGTTTGTATATGACATTACAAGATCCTAATTTTGTTCATTCTGCGGAGCAAAATCTAAAAGGAATGATGACGGCTGCTGTTGTTTCTTCTAGTAAAGCTTATAATGGCGAGCTTGCACGCTATGATGATGTTGTTAAAACTTTAGGTATGTCTGTTTCTGTTCAAAGTCTTAATGAGTTGAATAATCTGTCTCAAATTCTACATAACCCTGAATTGAACTCTACTGGGATATGTAAAGTGGGAGACTTTATTTTATCTGTAGTTCCTACAATCCTTGTTGATAAGCCTAAAACTTTGGTAGGTATGGGAGACACTATATCTTCTGTTTCATTGTTAGCAGGTTGTTGATTTAAAATATTTGTCAAAAGTGCAGCTATTTATACAATTAAATAGTTGTACTTTTTTTATTTTTTTATTTTTGGCTGTATTATATTTCTTTTTTATCATTTTGCTTTATTTTAGTAGAATTAATATTTTGTTTTTATTATATATTTTCCCTTTGTCGTATAATAAATCTTATGCAGAC
>CASFQO010000007.1 GCA_949297145.1 uncultured Alphaproteobacteria bacterium | reverse complement strand
TGGTGCGAATGAAGAAGTAATTAAAAATTATGTAAAGTATCAAGGACAAAGGGATTTAGGTCAACTCCATTTGGAGTTGTAAAGAAAGGCACCTTAATGGTGCCTTTCCAAGAACCCCGGGTTTACCCGGGGATATCTATCGCTAATGTATTAAGAGAGGGCGGAGGTTGAATGGTCTTTTCTTAATTTATCTGAGTTGAGCAATTCTCTATGTTTAGTGTGAAATAGGTGCCTTTTTTAAGTCAAAAGGATAGCTTGAAAAATTTTTTATCATTAATACATAAAAATTGTTATGATATTTTAGGAGAGGTAATATGTTAGGCAAAATAGCTCTTATTTTAACAATAGTCGGGGGTATTAACTGGGGATTGGTTGGCGTTGCTAATTTTAATTTAGTTAATATGCTTTTAGGTTTTGCGCCAATGTTGGAACGAATTGTTTATATTATTGTCGGTTTGTCGGCCATTTATGCGGCATACGATATGGTGCAAAAATCGTAAGATTAACAGGCAAAAAATAAAAGCTCAATCTCTTTTGAGGTTGAGCTTTTTTGTATGGGTACTTACTGTTTTTTGGTGGTCTTGATTGTTGAAGAGAAAATGCTTGTTATCATTAATCCTAGAACAACTAAGATGGGCCACGAAGATGAAATAGATCCCATTAAGTAACTGAGATGCAGCACTAGGGCAGCTAATATCAGGAGGAATAATAGGATAAATTGAAAGAATAATTTTTTTAACGGGGAGAAATCTTTGCTCTGTTTACATAGTTTCTGCACTTTGTTATACTTAAAAAGTGTGTAGAGGCATAAAAGTATTTCTATGCCGAAATAGATGCAAATTATATTTTGCCACGGTTCCATAATAGTTGAATTTAATTGTTGGACATAATTGTTAATTTTAGAATTTCTTTATAGGATTTTGTGGCGAAAAAGGCAAGTGCTTTGTTGTTCGAAAGGTGAAATTGAAAAATATTGACAAAAAAAGTATTTTTTTTTATAATCGGTTTGATTTCTTATTATTTTGTTAAACCTTGAGGATCCGGTCATAAAAGCCTCAGAAAATATTCCGGTGTTATATGTTTTATTTTTATTTTTGTGTTGTTCTGTTGTTAGTGGGAATTTTTAGCCTGTTCAAGAAGCTAAAACCAGAAACAATGGAACAAATGAAAAGTCGTGTAGCCTCTTATCATGCGGAAATGCAAAAACGTCTAGATTTATATAATAATAGAAGACAGTTTAAGCGATGTCCGGTGGTTTCATATGACTTTTTGGAACTTGGTGAAACGCGGAATATTTTGTTTCGTGAAAATGCTATTCGTTTTTTTGAAAAGTTACTGGGTGAGATAATTGACGATAGGGATCTTAAGACACATTCTCTGGAAAGGTTTATTGATGGAACGGAAATTTATGATAGGGGCGATGGTAACGTTTGGTTTTATCATGGCTATTTTGTGAGAATTGGATATGGCAATGCAAGTTGTGTATATGGCTATGTTCATCCGTCAATCATAGAGGAAGAACCTTTGGGAGGTATCTGTTCTTGTAAGGTTAATCGCTGTTTGAGACTACTTTTTCATATGGTAAATGATAGAGATTTATATGCTTATCAGTTGTGCGACAGTAATTTTCATACTCTTGAAACCTATAATCGAAAAATTTCATTTGAAGAGTTAGATAAAGACATTGCTTTTTATTCTTAATTCTTTTCGAAAAAATTATCAGAAGTGGCAAGTATTAGACTTGCCGCTTTTTTTGTTAAGATACAGAGGGCTTATTTCTTCTGAAAATCTTAATGCTAGGTTGTTTTTTTACCATAGTAGGGTGAAATTAGTTTGTATGCCTTTATAAGCAGTTTGATCTCGTTGTTATTACCTGTATAGTTGTGCACAGGTTTAACTGTATTGACAACGTTGCTTCTCTGTGGTAGCGTGGCGCCAAAACGAAAGGAATTTGAAATGGATGTTATTTTAACGGGGGATCGCCCGACTGGTAAATTACATTTGGGGCACTACGTTGGATCTTTGAAACGTCGTGTTGAATTGCAAAATAGCGGTAAATATCATAATATCTATATTATGATTGCTGATGCACAGGCTTTAACCGATAATGCCGATAATATCAATAAGGTTAGAAATAATATTTCTGAAGTGGCGTTGGATTATTTGGCGTGCGGTTTGGACCCGAAAAAGTCTACAATCTTTATTCAATCGCAAATTCCGGAACTGTGTGAATTGTCTTTTTATTATATGAATTTGGTGACTGTTTCCAGATTGCAGAGGAATCCAACTGTTAAAAATGAAATTCAATTAAGAGGGTTCAAGCAAAGTATTCCAGTTGGCTTTTTTACATATCCGATTAGTCAGGCGGCAGATATTACCGCTTTTAAGGCGAATATTGTTCCGGTGGGAGAAGACCAACTGCCTATGATTGAGCAAACTCGTGAAATTGTTCGTTCGTTTAATACTCAATATAAACCGGTTTTGGTTGAACCAACCGCTGTTTTGCCGGAAAATTCCGTATGCTCTCGGTTGCCGGGGATTGATGGTGCGGCTAAAATGAGTAAATCTATCGGAAATTGCATTTATTTGTCTGATTCTTCAAATGATATTAAGAAAAAAGTTCAGAGTATGTTTACCGATCCGACGCATCTGCATGTGGAAGATCCGGGACATACCGAAAATAATCCGGTCTTTATTTATTTGGATGCTTTTTGTAAAGATGAGTATTTCCAAGAATTTTTACCGGCATATCAAAACTTGGATGAAATGAAAGAGCATTATCGTCGCGGTGGTTTGGGTGATGGTGTGGTTAAAAAGTTCTTGAATGAAGTTTTACAAGCCGAATTGAAGCCTATTCGTGAAAGAAGAGAGCTTTTGGCTCAAGACTTGCCGCAGATTTTTGATATGTTGCATCAAGGAAGTATTAAAGCAAGAGAAGTTGCTGCACAAACTTTAAGTGAAGTTAAAACGGCTATGGGCATTAATTACTTTAAAGACGGTGGTTTTGGTAAATAAGTTTATCAATCTTATTTTTAAAGTGAGGAGCTATAAGGATATAGCTCCTTTTTTAGTTTTGAAATAAGTAAACACTTAAGGTGTTGCCGATGGCTAAAATAAGCAGCAATCCAATACTTAATGGTGCAAAAACACGTAGAGTTATCAGAAAATAACGCGTGAAGGCCGAAGTAACGGTTGCCGAGCGACGAATGTTGTGGATGATGGTTTTCATTGCAGAGTAACCTACGAATAGAGCTATTGTCATGGAGACAATGGCGGCGGTGAAGGTTGATGATAGCCAGTCAAAGAGTTCAAAAATATTGCGTCCCAGAATTTTAATATCCCAAATGCCTGAATATGACATTGTTACTGCCGTGAATCCGAGCCCCGAAATCAGCATAACCAATAATACGGCGTTGAAACGTTGGAGCTTTAATTTATCCATAAATAAATTTGTCAGGGCTTCAAAAATGGAAATGGTTGAAGTTATGGTTGCTAATGTTAAAAGCAGATAAAAGGCAATGGCCCAGAATTGCCCTCCGGATAATTGTTGGAAAACAACAGGAAGAGAAATAAATGTTAATCCCGGACCGGATGATGGCGGTAAACCTACGGCAAAAACAGCCGGAATTATTATGACTGCGCTTAAAACGGCAGCTAGAGTATCAAAAACTTCAATATTGCGGACGGATTGAAATAAGTTTTCTTTGGGTGATAAGTATGAGCCATAGACCAATAAAATTCCAAATCCGAGGGATAGAGATAAAAAGGCTTGGCCGAGTGCTGCCAGAAATGTTTCAAACAATACACTCCATTTGAAACCTGTTTCTGTGAATCCTAAATATTTTATATCAGGAGTTAGTAGAAATTTTACACCGTCCGAAGCGCCGTCAAGAAAGATGGATTGTATGGATAAAATGATGAAAATGAGAAAAAGAAGCGGCATTAAAATTAGTCCAGACTTTTCGATACCTTGTTTTACTCCGGCTATAACTATCATGGCAGTGATGAATAGAAAAATCAGTCCGCAAGTGTATTGAGTGGAGAAATTTTGGCTTAGGGCTTCAAATTCGGCAGGTAGATTTTCTGGTGCAGTGTGAATTAAATTACCAGTTAGAGATTCCAGTAAATAGAACAAAACCCAGCCTGCAACTAGAAAATAAAATGAAATAATCATGGTTACACCTATGAACGCAGTCCATCCGCCGAAAAATGACCATATTTTTAGGTGTTTCATGCCTATTTTTTCACCAATAATCTTATAGGCATCTACAAAATTGCTTTTTGAGGTTCTGCCCAGAGCTATTTCCGAAACCATGAGGGGGTTGCAGATGAGTAAAATGATTAAAAAGTATAATATGATGAAGCTTAAGCCGCCATATTGACCAACTAAATAAGGAAAACGCCAGATGTTACCTAAGCCGATGGCTGATCCCGCTGCCGCTAATATAAATCCCCATCTGGTGTTGAAGTTTTCTTTTTTCATTTTAATAATTCTCCTGTGAACCCCTTGTTTTGATTAGTATAAGGGGAGATTTTGTTTGTTTGATAATCTTAAACAGAAGATATAAACAGAAAATATTTTATTTTTGCAGTTGTATGCGGAAAGTTTTAAGTGAAAATCTATGTTTTTGCTTGTAAACTGGAGTTATGAGGATATTATACGCTTTATAAACGGAATTTTTGATGTGGATAGGATATTATGGCTGATACAGATGAAACTGAGGTGCCTTTTTCTCCGATTTTGATTATGGAGTTTATTCGTCAGTCTACGGTGGCTCGGTGTTTGAATAATGAAACAACGCAACTTGTCGTGCGTTTTAAATTGCCGAAAATGTATTATGATGAAATTATGGGGTATTATCTTCATGCTCAGTTAATCAGACTGTATCTTGATTATGATGAGGCAACGGAAACTCTTACCGTTAAAACAGATGATACGTTGATTAATCGTTTTAAAGAGCAAAAATCGTTAGTGGAAATTGCCTGTAAATATGAAAATAAGTTTGCGGAGAGATATAAAAAATTTATTGAAGTTTTGGGAGAGGAAAAAATTGCATGATTACCAAATATGAGTTTGATTCTGGTAAAGCCGGTCTTAATTTGTTGATTTTGGCGGCTGTACATGGAAACGAAACGGCAGGGACAAACGCCAGTCTTAAAATTATAAAGGAGCTAAATGAGGGAAAGCTGCAGTTACAAAAAGGGCGCTTAACTTTGGTGCCGATTTGTAATCCGGAGGCGTATAAGAAAGATGTGCGCAGTATTGATGAAAACCTCAATCGTGTTATGGTGATGCATGAAAATCCTTGTACCTATGAGCAAAAATTGGCTAATGAAATTTGTCCTTTAATCCAAAGCCACAGAGTTACGTTGGATTTACACTCTACACATTGCGTCGGAGATGTGCCGTTTGCTTTTTGTGATTATCCCGATGAATATAATCGAAAATTGATAGACGCGTTAGATGTTGATTTTGTGTTGGAGGGGTGGCCGGAAATTTATAGCAAGCAAGATGCTATTCAAGATTTTTCAACAGAGCATTGTGCTCATGCCTATGGCAATACGGCAACAACACTTGAATGTGGGTATCATAAAGCTCCGGAAGCTATTGAGTTGGCTTATCGGGCTATTGTTAATACGTTAGCTGCGCTTGAAATGATTGATGTGCCGATGCCTTCTTTTCATCCTAAAAAGCATATTCAAATGGATAGTTATGTTTTAAAAACCAGAGAAGGAAGACTTTGTCGTAATTATAAACATTTGGATCCTATTGCTCAAGGTGAAGAAATTGCTCGTTATGATGACGGAGAAAGTTTATTTGCCCCATTTGACGGTTATATTCTGTTACCAAATTTGCAGGCGCCTGTTCATACGGAATGGTATTACTTGGGGAAAGCAAAAAAATAGCTCTTTTATAAAGAGCTAACTTTTTTATTTTGCCAGAATAAATTGAAATCCAGAACATTACTTCTGTTGCTGCCTTGTTTTTCCCAAATGAGGCATTTTGTTTCTTTATTCAAGCTTGTGCCATGGTAACCCTTTTGAATAAGGTACTGCATTTTATTGAATAACGTCGGAATTTTGGTGTGAATATTATCTCCCAAATACATACTGTAGCTATTGGATGATTGTGAAATCTCATTTTCACTATTTGGTTTGTGGGTGATTTTCTTTTCAAGATAGATAACTTTTACCCCATCGCTTGGATCTAAATCTACTTTGGTGATAGACATACCATGGTGCAGTGCATTTATCCAACTTGCAGGATTATCTACGGCAATTTGAATGATGGAGTGTGTTCTGCCGTTATCAATCGCATGATTTTCTATGTATTCCAACATCTTTTTCATGAGGCTTGAACCTCTATAAGCCGGATCTACTAAAATGGCTTCATACAGCACGAGGTCTTTGTTTTCTATTTCCGGTTTGAACTCCGGCATATCTCTGTTTTCGTTATTTTGCGGCATACAATATACGGTTTGTGCAATTAAGGTGTCTTCGTCAAAAACGCCCAGCATATTGGAACTTTTGCCGTTTAGAGATTTCATATAGTCTTCTTCAGTTCTGTGTAAAATAAAATGTTGTTCATCCGGATGTAAACCTTGGATGATTTTTTCTTGGAGTTTCATAACATCCGGTAAATTGTTAATATCAAGTTTTTTGACTACTAAATGTTTTTTATTCATGGGTATCCTCTGCGTTTATGGGTGAAATCTGCTATAAAAAAAGATTTGAGAAAACTCAAACCTTGCGACTAACTTATCGATGCGTTGATAAGTCATCGTCGCAATGTCAGTCTGCGCAGACGCAGAGATATTTTTATTAAATCAATCATTCTTGCTAATTTGTAGTTGGTTAATTCTGAATTAATATTGCAAAAAACTTCGTTTTTGTCAATATTTTTTTGTAATAAATTTTATTTAAATTTCATGTCTATTTTTGAAGTTAGTAAAAGGCAGGTTGTCCTGCCTTTTGTTTGTTGTTTAGTATCCTGGGTCAACTTCAATAATAAAATCTCCGCTTTGAGTTGGGGACATTATTTGTTGAGGTGTATTTGATGAAATAGGTTGAGCAGGCGTCGGTTTTATTTGATGCATGCCTCGGTGCATTTTGTGTTGTTTAGCCTGATTATGGTGTTTTTGGGGCTGCATAGCGTCATAATAATTGCTTGGGTAATAGCAAGGGCGGCAATTTCCAACCATGATACCGGCTATGAAAACGAGCAATATAATAACGGCGTGCATAAAAATTCTTTTGCAATGGCAACATTCGCAGCAACAGTTGTTATATTCTTTCACTTCTATTTCTTCCTTATTTTCTGGCATGTTTTTTCCTTTCGTTAGGGTTAATACAAATGAGTGGTTTCTTTTTATTTTGGTTTTGATATAATCTTTGTGGGCGATATTTCCAGTGGGGTAAAATTTTGTTTGCAAAAATAGGCATAAATATTTAGTCTAGGGGAAAAGTTGTTGTGAGGGAAATATGATAGCGCGATGGTTGGATCTTATTCTTGGACTATTAAAATGGCCGGTGGCTTTGTTCATGCTGGTTTCTTTGCCAGCATTGGTGCAAGCTCTTCATTATTTACAACTGGGAAATTTACGCTTTTTTGCTTTCTTGGGTGGTGCTTTTCTTTATTTAGCTCTGAAAATTGTTGCTTCTGCGCGCTCTAATGTTTCGATGCAGATTTTGGCGCACGAGTTGACACATACTTTTTTTGCGCTTTTGACATTTCATAAAGTGGTTCATATTCATTTGAATATGGACGAATCCGGCGGAGCTATGGGCTTTAAGGGAAAAGGGAATTGGTTAATTACCATATCTCCTTATTTCTTTCCGCTGTTTTTGTTTTTTATGATGCTGGGAATTACGTTCTTTTCTGAAAAAATACCGGATGGGCTAATCGTAAATTGCATTTTAGGGTATTTTTTTGCCTATCATGTGGAAAGTATTTTGGTGCAGATACATGGCGAGCAGCCGGACTTTCATGAGGTTGGTTTTCCTTTTTGTTGGTTGTTTTTGCCCGGTGCTAACTTGTTTATGTGCTCGGCTGTTTTAGCTTTTAATAATGGCGGATGGGTTAATGTGCAGAGGTATTGTCTGGCAGTTTATAAGTTAAGCATGCATTATGTTGCGGAGTGCCTTCAATTTTTTACCATGTGAGAGAGCATACATAATTTGTTGCGCGAAGTTTGACGGGGAGCCCTAGCGGAATGATGTGACTATTTTGAATATGCCCATAATTGAAGTTCTTGATAACGGGGATTCTTAGGTCTTTAATGAAATCGTTGATGTCATCCTCTATTGTTCCATCAAAATCGTCAACAATTGGGCAATTTGTAAATTGTCCTAAAATAATTCCTTTTAATTTATCAAAATTTTTTTGTTGTTTTAACTGGTTAAACATTAAGTCTACATTAAATGTTTTTTCGCCTTTGTCTTCCAATAGTAAAATTTTATCTTTGAAATCAGGCATATATTTTGTTCCCGCCAAGTATAAAAATGAGCGGAGGCATCCGCCGATGATGTTGCCTTCAGTTTCTCCTTCAATAACGGCTTCTCCAGATTGGATAGCGTGCTTGTCTTCAAATAATGTGGCTTTCAGATGATGAGCCATTTCTTCGTTTATACCGTTGTCGCTGATGTTATATAAAGGGAGAAACCCTGTATAGCAAGCGTTATTTGTTTTTGCTATGATGGCATTTTGAACACTTGTCACGTCACTTAAGCCGAAAAGAGGTTTGGGGTTTTGATTAATAAGGTCATAGTTGAGTAATGAGAGCATTCGCGAAGAACCTCCGGCTCCACGGATGGTAAAGATGGCTTTTATTTCTTTATCTTGATACATCTCAAGAAGGGCTTGAGCTCGTTCTTCATCGGTGCCGGCCATATACCTATAGGCTTTGCTTAGGTTGGGTGCTTGTTTTACTTTTAGATTTAAGACGTTCTCAAAGTAATTGATGGCAGGTGTTGGGTCTCGTCCTTCTAATCCGGAGGAGGTGGCAGCAAAACCGATTGTGTCTCCTTTTTTTAAGATACTCATTATAACTTCTCCAAAAGTTCATAACCCATGGTGGTTATGGTGTTATCTCTTGCACCCATGAGAACAATTCTATCTTGCGGTTGGGCTATTTTTAAAATGTGTTCTTTTAGCTCGTCTCTGGTGGCAAAGTAATGGGCATTGACACCTTTGGACTGTGCATATTCAACCAAATCTTTGGACGAAATGTCGCGTTTTACGGTGCCTCCGGCAAAGAAAATTTCCGGTACCAGAAGTATATCTTCTTTATCCATGTGTTTGGCAAAGCTTTCCATAATCCCTTTTCCCATTAATCTCATGGGCGAGAATCCGTGGGGTTGAAACATGACAATGACACGTCCAGGATAGCTTTTTAAGGCAGATATGGAGGCATTTACCTTGTCTGGATTATGAGCAAAGTCATCTATAACGGTTATTTGGTGGGTTTGGCCTAATACTTCTAAGCGGCGTTTGGTGCCTAAAAATGTTTCTAAAATTTTACAAGATTTGTTTCCGCTGATGCCCAGCAATGAGCAACAAGCGGCTGCGCACATCGCATTAGCCACATTGAAGGCTCCGATTAAATTTAACTTATAGGTCTTATTTTGATAGGTGTAAGTTGTTCCGTCTGCTATCGGAGTAATATTGGAGGCATAAAAATCTGCCGTGGCGTCTTTGATGCTGAAACTTAAAACATGATTGTTCGCATCTTGTAATACTTGGCTATTTTTGCAATCTTTGTTGATAACGGCGCCAAGTTCAGCTTTTTGGGCGAAGTTTTTGAAAAAGGCTTGCAATTCTGTGATAGACTTATGGTCTAGGGTGATATTGTTAATAACAGATACACTGGGTGTGTATTTTTCTATGGAGCCGTCGCTCTCATCTGCTTCTATAACACAGTAATCTCCCTTATTTAAGATGACATTGGGGATACCTTTTTGATTTTCATAGTTTTTCAGCAGAGCTCCGTTTATGACCAATGGTTTTCGTCCGGCTTTATCTAAAATATAGCCAATCATGGCGGTTACGGTGGATTTTCCGCTGGTTCCACCGACAGCTATTCTTTTAGGGAAAGATGCAAAAATATCCGCTAATAAATCGGAGCGGCGTTTTATGGGGATATTTAATTCATGGGCGCGTTTAATATCCGGAATTGTGTCTTCAACAGCTGTGGAGGCATATAATACGCTGAAATCTTTATCTAGCATGGAACCGTCTTGCGGATAAATCTTTATGCCTAATTCTTCTAAAGCGTGTTTATTTTGTTGGTCTTTGCCTTGATCAAAGCTTCTATCTGAACCATAGACATCATTACCCTGATATTTGGATATTTGAGCTAAGGCGCTCATGCCACTGCCGGAAATTGCACAGAATCCTATTTTTGCCATTTTCTTTTCCTTTTTTGCTAGATTTTAGTTGGGCATAGTTTAATTTGTAAAGGTTAACTTTTTTATAAAAAAATGCTTGAACAGTGTTATAAAATATTTTATTCTTGGCACAAAGATACAAATTTACTCGGATAAATAATATGACCAAAACAAAAGAAGAAATCAGAGCGGATCTTATCTTAAAAGCTAGAGAACTTTTGATAGATAAAGGATTTGAATTCTTAACGGCCAGAAAATTGGCTGATTATTCCGGTTATTCGGTGGGGACAATCTATAACCAGTTTAAGAGCATGGACAACTTGTTTATGGAGGAAAATGCTCAAACACTGGATGAATTATATAAGGTTTTAACTTCTGCTGAAATGGGGTCTGATGTTTATCTTAACCTTAATAAACTTTTGGATAAATTTGTTCAGTTTGTGCTAGAAAATAAAAATCTTTGGTTTGCACTTTATAATATTCATTTTCAAAATGCCGCAGACGGATATGACGTCTTTTATTTGCGGCGGATTGTGAAAATATTATTGTTGTTGGAGCGTAATCTTAAAAAACTCTTTATTAAAGTTCCACAAAAAGAACGAGAAGTTTCTACGCAGGTTTTGTTTGTAACAGTGTTTGCTTTAAGCTCGTTACTGACATCAGAAAAAGAGTTTGTGGCGTTGGAAAAGAAGTATGTGGTCAGAATCTTGTTTAACACATATTTGGCCGGAATGTCGTATTTGGCTGTTAAAGATTAGATTTTAAGAGTTGTTACTTTCCAGGTTGGTTATGATTTCCTTAGTGATTTCTTTGGCATCTCCCAACAGCATTAAAGTTTTTTCGTTGTAAAATAAAGGATTGTCCTCGCCGGCGTATCCGGGAGCTAGAGAACGTTTTACAAATAAAATCCTTTTGGCCTCTTCAACTTCTAATATCGGCATTTGATAAATGGTACTGTCTTTTTTTGTTTTAGCAAGTGGGTTGGTGGTATCGTTGGCACCAATGACATAAACCACATCTGCTGTTTTAAACTCTTGATTTATCTCGTCTATTCCAAAAATTAGGTTTGGCGAAATATCTGCCTCAGCGAGTAATACATTCATATGACCGGGCATCCTTCCGGCGACGGGATGAATACCAAACTTAACGTCTACGTGATATTTTTGAATGAGTATTTTAGCAAGATTGCCCAGTTCATATTGAGCTCCGGCGGCAGCCATACCGAATCCCGGCACAATGATGACTTTATGTGCATTTTCCATCAGAAAAGCTGCATCTTGCGGGGTGCCTTTATGGATGTCTTGTTCGGGATGAGCGGATGGGATTTCTTTGTTGGGGGTAATCGGGGTGAAAATAACTTTTAGTAAATGTCTGTTCATCGCTTTGGTCATAATGTATGTTAAAATACTGCCGCTTGCCCCAATTAGGGTGCCAACAATAATCAATAGGCTGTTTTGAATGCTTAATCCGACTAAGGTTGTGCACCAGCCGGATAATCCGTTTAGGGAGGAGATGATGATTGGCATATCGGCTCCGCCTATTGGTAAAATGAAACAAAAACCCAATAAAGATGTTAATATGGCAAAACCGATGATGTATTCTGTTTCGCCATTATAAGCATAAATTCCGCCGATGAGGGTTAATATGAATAGAATTAGGCTCACGGAATGTAAGGTTTCGGTTTCGCGAATCTTTACCAATCCGGCAAGTTTTAGGAAGCCTGCAACAGAACCGCTAAAAGTTATGCATCCTGCAAAAATAATGAAAATTTGCCACAGAGTGGGGTGAGGGATGTTAAATGTTTCACTAAGGCCGATTAATCCTGATGACAGGCCCCCGAATCCGTTTAATAAGGCGACCATTTGCGGTAATTGCGGCATAGAGGTCTTTTTTGAGCCGATAATTCCTATTAGTCCACCGATACATAATGTGATGATGGCGTATAATTGTTTGGGACTATTTAAGCAAAGAAGTCCCATGATGACGGCAATCCCCATTCCCGTGATGGCAAGCAGGTTGCCTTTATAAGCGGTACGGGCTGAAGATAGACGGCTGATAGATATGATAAAAAGAGAATATACGATGATGTTTAGGGTACTAATCATTTGTTTTATCCTTACGTTTGAACATATGCAGCATTCGGGCAGATATATGGAAGCCCCCAAAAATATTGATTGCTGCGAAGAAAATGGCCAGTAATAACAAAGTTGTCGTGATTAAGCTTTCGGATTGGTTTAGGTTTTGCAAGGCTCCCAAAATGACAATTCCTGAGATGGCATTGGTTACACTCATTAAAGGAGAATGGAGCAAAGGGGTGACGTTCCAAATTGCAAAATAACCGATAAAACAGGATAAAATCAGTATATCTATTATGTAAAAATCCATGGTGTCTCCTTTAGGCGGTTTTGTGATTGCCGGTTAGTGTTGGGATAATATATGGTGCGCTGAAGTTATAGGTGTTATTTTGGGTTATGATGATTTTCAGAAGATTCAGGATGCTGCTGGCCCATAGTTCGGAAGATGTTTGAGGAAATAGACGTTCTGCTAAAATGTTGCGGTAAAATTTATAAGTTTTTGTTTTTTTAGAATCGAGAGTGATGCTGACATTATTTAGGGTTGTGTCAAAAATGATTGTGTTAGCAGAAATGTCTCTTAATTCTTCAGCTTGGATAATTTGCGGAGATTCTCCGGTTTGTGAGGAGGCCGCTGTTATAATAAAGTTTTTGTCTTTTAATATGTTTTTTATAGGTTCTGTTTTGTCAGTCTTTATGAAATTTACACCGATTGAGTTGGCCAGTTCTTTGGCTTTGTCATTGACGTCTGCTATTGTTACAAGGCATCCTTGTCTTTTTAGAACAGCGGCGGCTTGTAATCCGGTGATGCTTGCGCCGATAATTAGCGCTGTACTGGCTCTTGTTGTGGCGGCTCCGGTCATTAGTTGGGGAGCTATGCGGTTTGCGTGCGCCAGAGAGAATATGGCTGCAGCATAACCGCGGATGGTTGCTTGTGTGCTTTGAATATCTATACTTTGTGCTACGGAAGTGCGTGGTACTTTTTCTAAGTGTAAATATGTTGTGTTTGGTAGTTGAGGATATTCTGAGGTGTTCTTAAAATCTGCTATTATAAGTTGTTCTTTATTTTGCAGGCTTAAAAGGGAAATATCTGGGGGGGAAATTTGAGAAATAATATCGCCTTGGGTGCAAATTTCTTCGGTTGATTTTGAAATAATTGCTCCGGCTTTAAGATATTCTTTATCCGTAAAACCAGCGTTAGTTCCATAATTCTTTTCCAGTAAAATCGTGTGACCTTCATTTTTGAGCTTGTTTACGCTTGAAGGAGTGAGAGAAACTCGCGTTTCTGATTTGTCTTTTTCTTTTATTGAACCTATAATCATAAAAAAACCTTTATTTTAAGAATTTTTTTTGTATTATCTGTTCGGTATATAAACAGCGTTAGAAGAATATCAATGTCTGAACTTTGGAAAATTTTTGTTTCTTTTTTTAAGATTGGCTTGTTTACGTTTGGCGGCGGCTATGCGATGATGCCGTTATTTCGGCAAGAACTCATCGAAAAGAGAAAATATATTACAGAAAACGAATTGATTGACTATTATTCTATTGGGCAATGTACACCGGGGGTGATTGCTGTTAATGTGGCTACTTTTACCGGCTATAAAATAAAAAAGGTTATGGGGGCGACGATTGCTACGTTTGCTATTGTTTTGCCGTCGTTGGTGGTTATTATGATCTTGGCAGGCATCTTAAATACGCTTGCAGATAATCAAGTTGTGGTACATGCTTTTGCCGGAATTAGGGTAGGGGTTATCGCTCTTATCCTAAAAGAAGTTCTGTTGCTTTTTAAAAAGGCTGTTGCCACTAAATTTCATTTGGGGCTATTTGTAGCAATTCTATTTCTTTTGTTTTGTATTCATCTTTCAGCTGTTACGGTTGTGTTATTGGCGGCAGGAGCTGGTCTTATTAAGCGTCTTAAGGATAAATAAAGTGATTTACGGATTGTTGTTTTGGGAATTTTTTAAAATAGGTTTGTTTGCCATTGGGGGCGGAATGGTGACAATCCCGTTTTTATTTGATTTGACGAAAAAATATGATTGGTTTACGGCAGAAGAATTAACAAATATGATTGCCGTATCGCAGTCAACTCCCGGACCGGTTGGGGTGAATATGGCAACTTATGCCGGTTTTCAAGCGGCAGGCGTATGGGGCGGAATTGTGGCTACATTCGGGCTTGTCTTGCCTTCTGTTATTATTGTTATTTGGGTTTCTAAATTGCTTAATCATTACAAAGATAATCCTTGGGTTAATGAAGTTATGGCGTCCATTAGGCCGGCGGTGGTGGCACTCATTTTATTGGCGGGGTTTGAACTTTGTAAATTGAGTGTTACGGATTGGGCGTCGGCTTTATTTGGGGCGGCGTTCTTTTTAATGGTTTATTTTATTAAAAAAAGTCCGATTTTTTATATTATTCTTTCGGCGGTTTTAGGTGTGGTTTTCAAACTTTGATAATTGTTTTAGAGGTTTTAGATGAATAAAGAAGAGATTATTTATGACGTGTTAGGTATCGGCAATGCTATCGTTGATGTTTTGGCTAAGGTTGGCGATGGCTTTTTGACGGAAAGAAATTTAAGTAAAGGTAGTATGACTTTGCTTGGGGCACGTGAGGCCGGAGAAATTTATAATGATATTATTCCGGAAGGTGAAGTGTCCGGCGGTTCGGCCGCAAATACAGTGGCAGGATTGGCTTCGCTGGGGGCTGATTGTGCTTTTATCGGTAAAGTTCATGATGATGAATTAGGACAAGTTTTTAAAAGACAAGTAGCCGGTGCCGGTATTGATTACTTTACAGAACCGCTTTGGGAAGGACCTGCTACGGGGCGTAGTATCGTTTTGGTTACGCCGGATGCTACTCGTTCGATGTTTACTTATTTGGGAGCTTCTAGCCGTTTGACGGAAGATGATATTGATGAAGAATTGATTAAAGTTTCTAATGTCATTTTTTTAGAGGGATATTTGTGGGATAATGAACTATCTAAGCAAGCTGTTAAAAAAGCGGCGGATTTAGCTCATCATCATAATCGTCAAGTTGCGTTTACGCTTTCTGATGCGGCGTGTGTGGAAAGGCATCGTGAGGAAATTGTTGAGTTTGTTAAAAATCATGTAGATATTTTGTTTGCAAATGAGGCAGAGCTATTGGCTTTATTTGATAAAACAGATTTTATGGAATCCTTGGATTTGCTGAAAAATATTGTTGAATTATCAGCTATTACCAGAGATGCCAGAGGTTCGGTTGTGGTTAAAAATAGAATCAAAATTTTTGTGGAAGCGGAAAAAGTTGATGAAGTTGTTGATTCTACCGGTGCCGGAGATTTATATGCCGCAGGATTTTTATATGGTATGTCCAGAGGGCGCAGTTTGGGAACGTGTGCGATGATTGGTAGTATTGCGGCTTCTGAAATTGTTGGACATTATGGGGCAAGACCGGAGGTTTCATTACGAGGGTTTGTGCGTAATAAATTGGTTCAATATGGGAAAAGAGCATAAGTTTTTTTCGTCCAGGGGCTTGCTATTTAAATTTTTTTTGTTATAAAGAGGGCAATTATATCGGATTTTCCCCTTATGTTTTTTGACGTTTTTTAAGGAATATTAAGAGCATGGATATTAGAAATATTGCTATTATTGCGCACGTTGACCATGGTAAAACAACACTTGTGGATGGTCTTTTGCGCCAAAGCGGTACTTTTAGAGAGAATCAGAAAGTCGCTGATTGTGTGATGGATAGTAATGATTTGGAACGTGAAAGAGGTATTACTATTCTTTCTAAATGTACGGCTGTTGATTGGAACGGAACACATATTAATATTGTAGACACACCGGGACACGCTGATTTTGGCGGTGAAGTTGAGCGTATTCTTTCTATGGTGGATGGTGTGGTTCTGTTGGTTGATGCTTCAGAAGGTCCGATGCCGCAGACTAAGTTTGTGTTGGGAAAAGCTTTGAAAATCGGACTTAAGCCAATTGTTGTTATTAATAAAGCGGATAAACCAGATGCGAGACCGGATGAAGTTTTAAACGAAATATTTGATTTGTTTGTTAGCCTGAATGCAACTGATGAACAACTTGATTTTCCGGTTTTGTATGCATCAGGGCGTAATGGCTGGGCAGTTAAAGAATTAACAGATGAGAAGAAAGATTTGAAACCTCTGTTTGAACTTATTTTGTCATATGTTCCGGAGCCAATTTGCGAAAAAGATAAGCCGTTTTCTATGTTGGCAACAACTTTGGAAGCTGATAAGTTTGTAGGCCGTATTTTAACCGGAAAAATCCATAGCGGTATATTGCGCGTTAATGATGCCGTTAAAGTTATTAACGACAAGGGCGAAGTTGAGCGTACACGTATTACTAAAATTATGGCTTATAAAGGTTTGGAAAGAGTGGCTCTTAATGAGGCTCATGCCGGTGATATTGTTGCTGTTGCTGGTGTTGTTAAAGGGACAGTTGCTGATACGATTTGTGCACCGGAAGTTATGGAAGCTATTGAGGCTCAACCGATTGACCCGCCAACATTGGCTATGACATTCTCGGTTAATGATTCACCTTTGGCCGGTCGTGAGGGTGATAAAGTTACTTCTCGTATGATTTGGGATAGATTGCAGAAAGAGGCTGAATGCAATATTGCTCTTAAAATCTCTCGTACAGATACAACAGATTCTTTTGAAGTTGCCGGTCGTGGCGAACTTCAACTCGGTGTTTTGATTGAAACAATGCGTCGTGAGGGATTTGAACTTTCTATCTCTCGTCCGAAAGTATTGTTCCATAAAGATGAAAACGGTAATTTGCTTGAGCCGGTGGAAGAAGTTGTTATTGATGTTGATGATGAATTTTCCGGTACGGTTGTGGAGAAATTAAGTCAGCGTAAAGCAGAACTATTGGAAATGATTCCATCTCAGGTTGGTAATAAAACACGTTTGATTTTCCACGCTCCTTCAAGAGGCCTTATCGGTTATCACTCCGAATTTTTGACAGATACACGCGGAACCGGTGTTATGAACCGTATTTTCTATGCTTATGAACCTTTTAAAGGGGAAATTGAAAGCCATCGTAACGGTGTGCTTATTTCAAGTGAAAACGGTACGGCGGTTGCTTATTCTTTGTGGAAATTGCAAGACAGAGGACCGATGTTTATTGAACACAATAGTCCGGTTTATGTAGGTATGATTATCGGTGAACATACAAAATCTAATGATTTGGAAGTTAATCCGACTAAATCTAAACAGCTGACAAATATTCGTGCTGCCGGTAAAGATGAAGCTATTGATTTGATTCCGCCGCGTAAAATGTCTTTGGAACAGGCTTTGTCTTATATTCAGCAAGATGAGCTTTTGGAAGTTACACCGAAATCTTTGCGTTTGCGTAAGAAAATTTTGGATCCGATTTTGCGTAAACGTTCAAGAAATGATGCAACTCTTTAATTTATTTTTGATGTTGTTTGTAAGGGCTCGCTTTGGCGGGCCCTTTTGCTCTTTAAATCTGAGTTTTAGAGGATATGTTTATAACGATTTAAGGAGGTGCTTATGTTTACACATCGTGAGAAAAAAGAAGAAAAACGTTTTTTTAGAACTCTATTTGGTGATATTTGGGATTTTTGGACCAGTCCGACGGGCGCGTTTATTTTAGCGGTTTCAGCGATGGCTCTCGGTTATTATCAATTTTATATCAGTAGACCTATTTTACGATATCAGACTAATACGGTGAAATTGATTTCTTCTAACAATACGAATGAGTATGCGGTGGATGTCAAGGGGAAGAAATATAAAGATTTGTATCTAACGAAAGTGTATCTTTATAACCAAGGAGAGCAAGCACTTTCGGGAACGGATGTTTCTCACGTCGGGCATGACCCTATTCGGATAGAGGTGCCAAAAGAAGCAATGATGCAGCACTATAATTTGGATAACGATGAAACCACAAACGCCATTACCGCAAAAGTTGTGCCGTATGGGGAAGATTTAATCTTGAATTTTGACTTTCTTAATCCGGATTATCAGTATGTGGTCAATATCTTACACGAAAAACCAACGGATGGGATTAAAGTTGCCGGAAGTGCCCTTAATGTTAATGAAATTACAAAAGCCATTAGCGACAGAGAATTGAAAAGTTGGTTAGTTTGGGGTTTAGGGGCGCTTTATTTGCTGCTTATTATTCGTTACGTTTTGAAAAAGTTGGCTAAACATTAATAGTATTTTAAGCTCTGAAAGCTATAAATTATATGTGTTAGCAATTTTATTGAGGGGTTAATTTAATGAAAAAAACGCTTATTTGCAGTATGTTAGCTGTTTCTATGTTAACTGCTTGCGCAACAGATCCATATACAGGACAGAGTAAAGTTTCTAATACGGCTTGGGGAACTGGTATTGGGGCTTTGGCCGGTGCCGGTATCGGGGCTTTGGCCGGTGGTGAGAAAGGTGCGTTAATCGGTGCTGGTGTTGGTGCCGCTGCAGGTGCCGGAACTGGTGCTTATATGGATGTTCAGGCACGTAAATTGCGTCAAGAATTGTTGAATACCGGTGTTCAAGTGCAAGAAGTTAACGGACAAATTTATTTGATTATGCCGGGTAATATTACATTTGATTCAAATGATGCTAATATTAAACCAGGTTTCCAACCGGTTTTGAATTCTATTGCTAAAGTTATTAACGAGTATAGCAAGACAATGGTTCAAGTTAACGGCTATACCGACAGTACAGGCAGTGCCGCTACCAATAACTCTCTTTCTTTGATGAGAGCTAACTCTATCTCTAATTATTTGAGACTAAAGGGTGTTGATGCTAATCGTATTGTTTCTAACGGTTATGGCTCTTCTAACCCGATTGCGTCTAATGCAACAGCAGCCGGTAGAGAGCAGAATCGTCGTGTTGAAATTGTATTGATTAACCGTTAATCTATTTTGTTATTTTAGTAAGGGGCTGAACCTAGTGGTTCGGCTCCTTTTTTGTTGACGGAAAATGATTCCCATTTTATTGTTTTGGCAAAATAAAATTATTGTATAACTTAAAATTCTTATGTGTATGAAAAATACTATTTTAAAACAAATTAATGATATCGGAGCTAAAATCGGGTATCCTTTCTATTTCTACTCTGATGGTTCGTTTGGTAAGTCTATTGTTTTTGGTAAGATGAATGCTATTGTGGTTGTAAAAGGAAAATTTACTGCTTCTGGTCTTAAAAATGAATGTTTGGCTGTTTGGGATGATGAAAATTTGTCTTTAGGCGAAGCTATTATCTGTCTTAAAGAGAAAATGAATTTTCCGATTTATATTTATTCTGATGGAACATGCTGGGAAACATCTCATTTTGGTTGTTGTTCTTCTGTAATGGTTGTTAAGAAGCCGTTTATTATTCGGAAAATGACAGAGGAGAAGATGTGTCAGTCGGTAAATCCTAAAATCGACCATGTTACACCAGAAGTTCATCGTGCAAAATGGGTTATGCCAGAGCCTGAAGTGAATAATCCGCCTTCTCTTCAATTGGCTCGTTTGGAAGTGGCGCGCCAAGCATTGTCAGAAGGTGAGGATTTAACCTACGAAGAAGAGGAAGCTCTTGTTTATTTTGGAACAGATGAGGAAGTTAGAGCGTATTTTCCTTATTTGGAATGTAGCGAATTATTGATTTGGAAAGGTAATCAAAAACTTTTGGAAGAATATATTGAGGACAATAGCTTTTGTTGTGAAGATGTTTTGGCGGAACGTTGTTCGGACGAAGTTATTCTGAAATATTTTGATAATTGGTTGGTGGATGTCAAATTTATAGAAAAATTGCTTGAATTGGAGAGATTTGAGCTGATTGAGAAAATTCAAGGAGTTTCTTCTCTTAATCATCCTTCTGCTTTGGGGGAGGTTGCTCGATATGTGGAAGCTATTCTTAAAGCTGGATATCCGCAACTTTTAAAAATTCAAATTCAAAAGTATGACGATTGGCTTGATGATGATGTTGTGTTGCTTGTGCAATCCGGTAATTTGGAAATGATTAAGTATTATTTGGATTATCATCATCTTTGTTCTGCAGCACAGAAAGAGTTAGTGAAACTTGCTAATTCTCAGTTGATTGAGATGTACCAAGAACGATATGGGTTTGATGCCGATGTTGCTGAAATGGCTAAATGGCGTGGATTACTCAGTGCTTAATGTTATTAATAAAAAAGGCTTTCTTCTTATGAAGAGAGCCTTTTTGTTTGGGTATAGATAAAGTTTGTTTATGCGCCAAATACAATGTGCATGGTATCTTTGGCTATCATGTATTCTTCATCGGTTGGGATAACGAATACACGAACTTTTGAATCTTTAGTGGAGATTTCCGTAATGTCACCACGCTTGCTGTTTGCTTCTTCATCTAACGTGATGCCTAAGTAAGCTAAACGTTCTACAACTAATTTTCTTACTAAAGAACCATTTTCACCTATGCCTGCGGTAAATACGATAGCGTCAACGCCACCTAACACTGCAATGTAGGCACCAATGAAGCGAATGATGCTATGAACGTATGTATTTAATGCATCCGTTGCGGCTTCTTCTACACCATAAAGGGTTTCAATATCGCGGTTGTCTGAATATCCGCACAGGCCATACATACCGCTTTTTTTATTCAAAATTTCATTAACTTCATCCGGTGTTTTGTTTTGGGTCTTGCAGATGTATAATGGAATATATGGGTCAATATCTCCGCAACGTGTGCCCATAACAAGACCGGCTAGCGGTGTGAAGCCCATGGAGGTATCTTGGCAAAGACCATTGTCAACAGCCGAAATAGATGCGCCATTGCCTAAGTGGCAGGTGATGATTTTGCCTTTTTTGCCAATTAATTCAGCGGCTTTTTGAGAAACGTAAGCATGTGATGTGCCATGAAAACCGTAGCGGCGAATCTTATATTTTGTATATTGTTCAATCGGGAGCGCATATAAAAAAGCTTCTTTTGGCATGGTTTGATGGAAAGCCGTATCAAATACAACTGTTTGCGGAACGTTTGGCAAAAGTTTTTTTACGGCTCTGATGCCTAATACGTGCGCATGATTGTGTAACGGAGCTAATTCTGATAATTCTTCAATCTGGTCAATTACCGTATCTGTTACCAAAACAGAGTTTTTGAAAATGTCGCCACCTTGCACGATACGGTGTCCGACGGCATCAATTTCATCCATTGAATTTAATGCACCATTTAGCAATTCTTTTGTTACTTCCTCAATGGCTTCGTTATGAGTGGGAAGAGCAACTTCTCTGGTTCTCTTTTCACCACCGGTAATCTTAATTTCAACAAACGAACCGTTAATACCGATACGGTCAGCTTTTCCTTTGGCTACAACATCATATTTATCACCTTCAACATTGAATAATTGGTATTTTAATGAGGAGGAACCTGAATTTAATACAAGAATTTTCTTCATTTCGTTTTCCTTTTTCGGGTTGGATTATTTTGTTGCTTGAATGGCGGTAATTGCAATCATACCGACGATATCTTCTGTTAATGCACCACGAGATAAATCATTTACCGGAGCATTTAGGCCTTGTAACATTGGACCATAGGCTTCACATCCGCAGAGGCGCTGTAATAATTTATAGCTGATGTTGCCAACTTCCAAGCATGGGAAAATCAAGACATTTGCTTGACCGGCGACTCTGGAATCCGGAGCCTTTTTCTTGGCGACAACGGCGTCTAAAGCGGCGTCTGCTTGCATTTCTCCATCAATTAATATCGGAAGGCCTTTGTATTCATCCAATAATAGCATATCTTGCGCTAGTTTGGTAGCATTGCGGACTTTATCTACCATACCGCCGGAACCTGAACCTCTGGTTGAGTATGAAAGCATGGCAACTTTTGGTGATAAGCCAAATTTGATAGCTGTTTCAGAACTTGCTAAAGCCATATCGGCTAATTCTTGCTCACTTGGGTTAATGATAATAGCGCAATCTGAGAAAATATACGGTTTGTCATTTGCAACCAAAATTAAAGCAGAAGAAACGCTGCGGTCTTTGTGTGCAGATTTGATGATTTGAAGAGCCGGTCTGACGGTATCTGCCGTAGAATGGTTTGCACCGGATACCATGCCGTCGGCATCGCCGGCTTTTATCATCAATGTGCCAAAGTAGTTATAGTTTAAGGCCAATTTCTTTGCATCATTTGGCGTCATTCCTTTGGCTTTGCGCAATTCATAAAGCAGGTCTGCATATTTTTCTAATTTATCGGAAGTTTCCGGTTGTAACAGTTCAATGCCATCCATGTTCCAATTGTTTTTATCAAAATATGCTTTGATTTCTTCCGGATTGCCAAGAATTATCAATTTTGCAGCTTTTCTTTCTGCAATGGCATGAGCTGCTTGCAAAATACGCTCATCCTCACCTTCCGGCAATACAATCGTCTTCAGCTCTTTAGAGGCTCTCTCTAAAAGGCTATCAAGAAATTTGGTCATCTTCATTTTTATCGTCCTTTTATGATGTGTATATGAAAATTTTTCTCCAGTTAATATCATAACCTTTTAAAAGGCAATAAAAAAGTTTGATTTTTCTGCTTTTACGTTATAAACCTAAAATGTATTAATTTAGGAGATTTTGCTGTGCGTAGATTTTTCTTTGTTGTGACGTTGGTATGGCTTTTGGCCGGAGAGGCTTGGGCTAAACCTCTTTTTGAAGCTGATGTTAATGTTGATGTCACTGCTGATAACGTGGTGGAGGCTAAACGGCAGGCGATGGCTAAGGCCAGAAGAGATGCTCTAAACGAAGTTTTGATGAGTGTCAGCACTAATCAAAGTGTGGAAGAGTTAAGTAAATTAAACGATAATCAAATTCAGCATTTTATTGCGGGCGTCATGGTTTTGATGGAAAAATCGTCTGATGTTCGGTATATTGCTGACTTACGCGTTACAATAAATGAAGATGTCTTAAAGGCTTATATGGCAGAAAATAATTTGCCGTTGGTTGTGGGGGAAGAGCAAACCGTTTTGGTTATTCCGTTGCTTGAAAAAGAAGACGGAACGGTGGATTTGTGGAGTGATGCAAATTTTTGGCGGCAGGCTTTTATGGAGAGAAGCGATATTCGCAAAGGTAATCTTATTTTGCATGATATTGATAAAAATTTGGGCAATATCACATCTGTTGAAGCAAACAGAATTTATGATATGACAGATGCAGAATTTGCTGAACTGGCCGGTTTTAATAATGTTGAAAATATCTATGTTCTGAAATATTCGCAAAAAGATGGAAAAATTTATGTTAAAACTTTTCCGAGCCGTGAAGTTGCAGAAGTTGTGATAGGCGAAAATACACCACAAGAATCAGTTGAGGCAGTTCTGCCTTATTTTAAGGATATTAAAAAAGTGGAACGCCTTGAAAATATGATGAGCAATGACGAAATTATTAGCCAAGAGATGGAGGTTGTTTATTCGTATTCTAAATTAAGCGAGTGGCTGTCTTTGAAACATTTTTTGGAGACAAATCCGCAAGTTAAAGATGTTCGGGTTATTTCTATGGCTAACGGAAAAGTTCATTTTAGCTTTGTTTATAGCGGCATATTGGAAAAGTTGCAGGCTAATTTGGCTTTAAGCGGATATAAATTAAGAGATGCAGGAGGATATTATGCCATCAACTAAGGTGCAAAGTCGTTTTTATGTTAATCCGTATATGTGGTTTGTTATCTTTTTTGTGTTCTTTTTCTTTCTTTATTTGCTGCGGTCGGTGTTGATGCCGTTTGTTGCCGGTATTTTGTTGGCTTATTTGCTTAATCCGTTGGCGGTCAAATTGCAAAAATGTAAAATATCTCGGATGTGGGCGACTGTTTTGGTTTGCGTGTTGATGATTTTGTTGGTTATTCCTGCTATCTTTTTGTTTTTGGGAATGGTTGAAAGTCAGCTGACATTGCTTATTCAGGCAACGCCTAAATATTTGGCTTTGTTATTAGATAAAATTCGGCCGACGCTTAAGCATTTGGCAGAACGTTATCCGGATTTGTTTGCCGGTAATTTAGAGGATATGATTAAAGGGAATATCGGTAATGGGGTGAAATTGGCCAGTAAGCTGTTTCAAGGTCTCATCGCCAATGGTTTTGCGTTTATCAATTTAATTTCACTTATCTTGATTACGCCAATCGTTGCTTTTTATATGCTGCGTGATTGGGATACGTTTGTTAAAAAATTTGAAGGATTGTTGCCGAAGAAATCTAAAAGAGCCATTATGCAGAGTATGCAGGAAATTAATACAATTATTGCCGGTTTTATTCGTGGTCAACTGAGCGTGTGTGTGATTTTGGGGCTATATTACTCGATTGGCTTAAAATTGGTTGGCTTAGAATTGGGGCTGCTCGTTGGTTTTATTGCCGGGGTTATTTCTTTTATTCCGTATGTTGGCTCTATCACGGGGTTTGTTCTGGCGATTATTTTGGCGTTTGCTCAATTTAATGATATTACGCATGTGATGTATGTTGTAGCGGTCTTTTTGAGCGGACAATTTTTGGAGGGAAATTTCTTAACGCCGAAATTGGTTGGTGACAACGTTGGCTTGCATCCGGTGTGGGTTATGTTTGCTTTATTGGCCGGTGGTGTTTTGTTAGGCTTCCTCGGTTTGATGTTGGCTGTACCGGTGGCGGCTATTATTGGTGTCTTGTTACGTCATTTAATTAAACGCTATAAGATGAGTTCGCTCTACTTGGAATAAAAATAAAGGCCGCGAAATGCGGCTTTTATTTTTTGTAATAAGAAGCCCTCCAGTTAGATTGGAGGGCTTCTTTTGTATTTTTATCTTACAGCTTTTTGACCATGCGGATGAAGTTGATGCCTTTTTCTTCAAATAAATCTCCATCTTGCTTAAATCCAAGCTTTTCATAAAACCCTACAACGGAAAGCATTGCGTGCATAACCATTGTGGTGTACCCGATTTCTTTGGCAGTTTTTTCAGCATATTCAATTAATTTTTTACCGATACCTTCTCCTTGATGGACAACATCTACGGCTACTTGCATGATTCTGATTTCTTCATTATCCAGCGGGACCATAATTAAGCCGCCGATTAATTTATCACTTACAGAATCAATACAGCCAATATGCAGAAAACTTGCTTCTTCCTCACGAAAAGAATCGAGAAATTTTAATCCCAACGGTTGCAATAAAATGCGATAGCGTAAATCTAGCAGTTCCTGATAACGACTGGAACCGAATTCTATGTCTATAAATTTAATCATTGCAACCTCCATGCTGTTCAGAATAATTTTATTGTGTTCTATTTAAGCATAGTTTTGTCTGACTTGCAACAGTAAAGTGTTTAAAATCTGTTGCGTTCCGCTAAAATTTACTTTATGACAGATATAAGTTTGTAATTGTTTTTAAGGATAATGTTATGCAGGATTTGGCAAAAATCAGAAATTTTGCAATTATTGCCCATATTGACCATGGTAAGTCTACGATTGCCGATAGAATTATTGAGCGCTGCGGTGGTTTGGAACGGCGTGAAATGACGGAGCAGGTTTTGGACTCTATGGATATTGAACGGGAACGCGGTATTACTATTAAAGCGCAGACAGTTCGTTTGAAATATGTAGCGAAAGATGGGCAAGAATATATGCTTAATCTGATTGATACTCCGGGACACGTTGACTTTTCTTATGAGGTTTCTCGCTCGTTAGCTGCTTGCGAAGGTTCTGTGTTGGTGGTTGATGCGACACAAGGTGTTGAGGCGCAAACATTGGCTAATGTTTATTTGGCAATCGATAATAATCATGAAATTGTACCGGCTCTTAATAAAGTTGATTTGCCTTCTGCAGATGTTGAAAAAGTTAAAACTCAAATTGAAGATGTTATAGGGATTGACGCGAGTGATGCGGTTGAAACCTCCGGTAAGACAGGGTTTGGAATTGATAATTTATTAGAGGCTATTGTGCACCATTTGCCGGCACCGCAAGGTGATGTGGATGCACCTTTGAAAGCGCTTTTGATTGATAGTTGGTATGATTCTTATTTGGGCGTTGTTATTTTAGTACGTATTAAAGATGGTGTGCTTCGTAAAAAACAAGTCATCCGTATGATGAGCAATAATGCGACTTATACTGTTGATCGTTTGGGCTTCTTTACACCTAAAATGCAGGAATGCGATGAACTTTCTGCAGGGGAAGTCGGCTATATTACGGCAAGTATTAAAAGCGTAGGGGATTGTCGCGTCGGTGATACGATTACAGATAATAAGAGACCTTGTGAGCAGGCTCTGCCTGGATTTAAACCGTCTATACCGGTGGTGTTCTGTTCTATCTTTCCGGTTGATAGCAGCCAATATGAGGCTTTAAAAGATGCGTTGGCAAAATTGAAACTTAATGATGCCAGTATTGATTATCAAAATGAAAATTCAGCGGCTTTGGGACTCGGTTTTAGATGTGGGTTCTTAGGGCTGTTGCATATGGAGATTATTCAAGAGCGAATTGGTCGTGAATTTGATTTGGATATTATTACAACAGCTCCGTCTGTGGCCTATAAAATTAATTTGACCAAGGGGGAAACTATTATGTTGCACAATCCTGCTGATATGCCGGATTTGTCAACAGTGACTTCTATTGAAGAACCAATGGTTAGAGCGACAATTCTTGTGCCTGATACTTATTTAGGAGCAGTTTTGAAGCTTTGTACGGAGCGTCGAGGTTTGCAGCAAGAGTTAACTTATGTTGGTTCCAGAGCGATGGTGGTTTATCGAATCCCTCTTAATGAAATTGTGTTTGATTTCTATGATCGCTTAAAATCCATTACAAGCGGATATGCTAGTTTTGACTATGAATTGGTTGGTTATGAACAATCAGATTTGGTTAAAGTGCAGATTTTAATTAATGAGGAACCTGTTGATGCATTGGCGTTTTTATGTCATAGAAGCGAAGCCGAATCTAGAGGGCGTCAAATTTGTGAGAGATTGAAAGATTTAATTCCAAGGCATTTATTTAAAATTCCGATTCAAGCTGCAATTGGCGGTCGTGTTGTAGCACGAGAAACTATTTCAGCTATGCGTAAAGATGTGACAGCTAAATGTTATGGCGGTGATGTTACTCGTAAACGTAAACTTTTAGATAAGCAGAAAAAAGGTAAACAAAGAATGCGACAATTTGGTAAAGTAGAAGTGCCTCAGTCGGCCTTTATTGAAGCGCTACGCATCGGTGATGATTGATATTTTGATAAGCGGTTTGTTTTTAGCGGACTGCTTATTTTTTTATTTGACGTCAAAGCGTTTAATGGAATTAGCTTTGGCTAAAGCTTCCTCTTGTTCACGATTGGACGGGAATTTGCCTCGGCGTTGATAGACTCTAAGCTCTAAGCCATAGTATGGGTATAGCTGCTTAAATTTAGGTTGGCTGGAATCCGGATAGGGAATGTTTGCGAGTAGCGAGGAGAGACTCTTTTGTTTGAGCTGTTCAATGTCAGAGATTTGCAATTTTTGGGGCTGCTTTTCTTGAGGAGAGGCAAGTTGGCTATTGTCTTCTAGCTGATATTGTTCTAATTTTTGAGTGACTTCTTGAGAAACAGGTTGCGAGGTTCTTTTGTCGGTGTTTGTTTGTTGTTCATCTTGAAAGACGATTGTAGTGGCTTCGGTTGTTTCTCTTGTGGCAGAAGAGGGCGCTTGTGGGTAATTGTTTATGGGGGCGGACTCTACGACTCTGTTCGGAAGAGGGAGTGTTGAAATCTTTCGTTTGCTTGAAGATGTACGAGAAGCCTTCTTTCTTGCTGAAATTTGGGGAGTTGGAGCGTTTGTGTTTATGCTTTCAGTGCTTAAATCTTGAGAATATGTGTTGGTCGATGATGAAGTTGTTGTTTCCTCTTCATTACTTTCTGCTTCTTCAGTTTTGGCATAGCGTGGGCGCATTAAACGAATGTCTTGTACTTTTTGGTTTTGTTGAAAAGCCCCTCCCGGAATGAAAAAAGCATATTGTTGCGCAGAAGTTTGAGCCCATCCATTGGTGTAGATAAAAAAACTGGACAAGATTATGCTAATCGTGTATATGTATTTCATAAAGACTTCTCCGTTAATGGTGTGGTTTTGTGAGGGAGTATAGATGAAAAAAGTTTTTTTTGCCTTAATTTTTATGAGTGCTTGGGTAAATAATGCTCATTCAGTGGCAGCGGATGATTTGCAGCGTTATGTGGAAGAATGTTTAAGTGTTATTGATAAGCCTCAGGTTGAAGTAACGTCTTCTTATGGAAAATTGCGGTATAACTATACTAAAGGTAAAGAATATCTTAGACGCGAGACAATCAAACAATATGAGGAGAACGGAAGAGAAGTTCCTGATGACTTTATTCCGATTGGGCTGACAAAGGTTCGTGATGGGTTTAATTTTAATATGTCTGTCGGACAAATCGAAATCAGCCACGGTTATGAGTGTGTTTATCCTGAACGTATCGAAACGCATCTTGGGTATTATACGCCGACAATTTATATTTTGAAGGATTTGGAAAAAGACTCGTGCTTATATGAGGTTGCTTTAAAACATGAAAAAACGCATATGCAAATTTATATTGAAGCGTTGGATTATTTTTTGCCAGAGTTTAAGAAAACGGCTGATGGACTCTTTGAAACGGTTGGGGTAAAAGTTGTTGCACCAGGACAGCGGGCAGATATTGTGGCCAAAGAGCTTAATGTGGCTTATTTGCAGACGTTACAGCAAAAAGTGGAGCGGTGGCGTCAAGAAGTGGAAGATGAACAGATAAAATTAGATTCTGCTGAGCAATATATTTTAGAAAATAAACTTTGTGAAAAATTTGATAAAGAATAAGGAATTATAAAAGCCGCTAAATAGCGGCTCTTTCTTAACAATTATATTCTTTTTTGAGACCGGCAATGCATTCTTCAATTCCTTTATATGCCGAATCTATAAATTGCATATCTTTTGCAGAATTGTTTCCGTAGTAGATGCGGATAGTTGTCATACCGCATTGTTTGGCAAAATCTAAGTTAGAATAACTATCGTCTACAAAAATGCATTCTTCCGGTTTGACGCCTATTCTCTCACATAGTTTTTTGTATACATCTGAACTTTCGTTCTTTTTATATACATCAAAATCTTCTACGGAGAAGAAACGGTCTTTAAAGAAATCATATAAGCCAATGTGTTTTAGAATTTTTTCACAAATGTCTTTTGATGAAGTTGAAAATACATATTGCGGGCATTGCAGACTTTGTAAATTTTCTAACAATCCTTCATATGGAGAGATGGTTTTTACCAAATCGCTTTTATAGTTGTGATAGGATTTGTATAATTCTTTATGTGGAATACCATATTCGCGGGCGAATATTTCTAATCCGTCTCTATATGTCGCGTACGACTCTTTGACTTTTGCAGTGGCTTCTTTGAAATCTAACGGTACGTTGAATTCGTTGATGGCAGCCGCAGCGGTGGCCTCATTTAGTTTGTTTTTGTATTCTTCCGTTTCAAAATAAAGGGTGTTATCTAAATCCCAGATTATGGTTTTACGCAATTCTTGTACTCCCTAAAATTTTACCTGACGAATATCATATCGTTTGATATATTTTAGGTCAACCTTTTTTAATGAAAAAAATTAGATAAGAAAAATTTTAAAAAGCTGTTAGTAACATCTTTAAAGATATTGGAGGGGGGGTTATTGACCTTTTAAAAAAAAAAAATCGTTTTAATTTTAGTATGATATGAAAATTTTAAAAAAATGAGGGATGAAATCCTTGTCAAAAAAGATGTTTTTTTTATGATGATGACAGTTGTTGAATTTTGGACTTTAAAAGTATTTTTACAATATCTAGTGTGTCTTTACTGTTTTTTAATACAATATGTAGTAGGGTACTCATAAAGTCGGAAAATGAACTTTTTATATTTAAGAGAGAAGGGAATAATAAAAAAATGGCAAATAACGAGTTGCAAATGCCCACGGCGAAAAAATATAAAATGCCGTTTAAAAGTATAACAAAAAGAGATGGCACTTTGGCTGATTTTGACGGTGATAAAATCTATAATGCAATTTTAAGAGCCGGTGAAATTACAAATGAGTTTGACAGCAATGACGCTTGGCTTTTGACAGCTCAGGTAATGAAAATTTTGTCTCATAAGTTTGATGAGTCTTTACCATCTGTTGAAGATATCCAAGATGTTGTTGAGCAAGTTTTGATTTCTTCAAATTACTTTAAGACAGCAAAATCTTATATCTTATATCGTGATAAAAGAAATAGAATGCGCGGGGACGGTAAGACCGTTATTGATGTAGAAAGTTCTATTAACGAATATTTGGAGAATCTGGACTGGAGAATTAAAGAAAATGCAAACCAAGGGTATTCTAACGGTGGTTTGATTTTGAATGTATCCGGTAAAGTTACGGCAAATTATTGGTTGTCACATGTTTATCCGGCGGAAGTTGGAGAAGCTCATAGAAACGGTGATATTCATATTCACGATTTGAGTATGTTGGCTGCTTATTGCGCTGGTTGGTCTTTGAAAAATTTATTGCGCGAAGGTTTTAACGGCGTACCTGGTAAAGTAGAAGCTGGCGCCCCGAAGCATCTTTCTTCTGCAGTTGGGCAGATGGTCAACTTTATGGGAACTTTGCAAAACGAATGGGCCGGTGCTCAAGCTTTTTCATCAGTTGATACTTATTTGGCTCCTTATGTCAGAAACGATAAGTTATCTTATGAACAAGTTGAGCAATGCATGCAAGAGTTAATTTATAACTTGAATGTTCCTTCTCGTTGGGGCTCACAGACTCCGTTTACAAACTTTACGTTTGACTGGGTTTGTCCGGAAGATTTGCGCGACCAGCATCCGATTATTGCCGGTGTTGAACAGGATTATACTTATGGCGATCTGAAAGATGAAATGGCTATGATTAACAAAGCCTACATCACGGTTATGATGGGTGGTGATGTTAAAGGTCGTCCTTTCACTTTCCCAATCCCAACTTATAATATGACATGGGATTTCCCTTGGGAAGATGAAAATACCGAGTTGTTGTTTGAGATGACTGCAAAATATGGATTGCCTTATTTCCAAAACTTCTTGAATTCATCTTTAAAGCCTGGACAGATTCGTTCTATGTGTTGCCGTTTGCAACTGGATTTGAGAGAATTGTTGGCTCGTGGAAACGGATTGTTTGGCTCTGCTGAACAGACTGGTTCTGTCGGTGTTGTTACCATTAACTGCGCTAGACTCGGCTATGTATACAAAGGAAATGAAGCAGGCTTGTTTGCAAGAGTTGATGAATTGATGAATATTTCCAGAACTTCTTTGGAAATTAAGAGAAAAGTTATTCAACGTTTAATTGATAATGGGTTGTTCCCATTTACTAAGAGATATTTGGGGACTCTTCGTAATCACTTCTCTACCATTGGTGTTAATGGTATGAATGAAATGATTAGAAACTTTACTAATGATGAACACAATATTGCAGATAGTTGGGGACAGGCTTTTGCTGAAAAGTTCTTAGACTTTATCCGCGATAGATTAGTAAAATTCCAAGAAGAGACCGGTCATATGTATAACCTTGAGGCGACTCCGGCTGAAGGTGCTACAACAAGATTTGCAAGAGAAGATAAAAAACGTTATATGGGTATTATTCAGGCGGGGACTCCTGATGCACCGTTCTACACAAACTCTTCTCAATTGCCGGTAGGTTATACTGATGACCCATTTGAGGCGTTAGATTTGCAAGCAAGATTGCAATCTAAGTATACCGGGGGTACAGTACTTCACCTTTATATGAACCAACGTATCTCTTCGGCAAAGGTTTGTCGTGACTTTATTAAAAAGGTTTTGGCTAATTACCGTTTGCCTTATATCACGATTACACCGACATTCTCGGTTTGTCCAAAACATGGATATATTGCCGGTGAACATGAATTCTGCCCGATTTGCGACCAAGAAAAAAAGGCAGAAAAGTTGAAAATGCTTGCAAAAAAGCAAGAAGTAGCGTAGAATAGTATAATATATGAAAGGGAGAGACATGAGCAATATTATTAATATCGATGATGTTAAATTGGATGATTCTGAAAGACAACGTTGTGAAGTTTATACCAGAGTAATGGGGTATATTCGTCCAACTACAGAATTTAACGTTGGGAAGAAGGGTGAATATAAAAGCAGATTATGTTTCTGCGAAGAAAAGGCTGTTAAAGGTTGTGAAGCTCGTGAATGTGTTTGCAGAGCTGAGAATACAATGGCTTTGGCTGCTGAATAATCCTTTATTTAGTGGTGGGTGTTTATGAACCCTATTCAAATCGGCGGTATTGAGAAATTCAGTATCGTCGATTTTCCTAATAGGATGGCTGCTGTTGTCTTTATGCAGGGGTGTCCGTGGCGTTGTCCTTTTTGCCACAATACGCATCTTCAAGATGTACATGCGGAAACAAATATTGTTTGGCAGAAGTTTGTTGACTTTCTCAAACAGAGAAAGGGAATCCTTGATGCGGTTGTTTTTTCCGGTGGTGAGCCGTTGGTGCAAGATGGTTTGATTGAGGCGATTGATGAGGTCAAAGCGTTAGGATATCAAATTGGTATGCATACGGGGGGATATCGTCCTGATAGATTTAGAGAAGTGCTAAAGCATGTCGATTGGGTTGGGTTTGATATTAAAGCGCCATTTGATAAAGAAAAATATAAGACTGTTACCGGTGGTTGGGGTGATGTTGATAAGGTTTTAGAAAGCTTAAATGAACTTATTGCTTCCGGTATTTCCTTTGAATGCCGGACGACATGTGACCCACGGTTTTTAACAGTTCAGGATCTTTATGAGATAGCCGACTCTTTGAAAAATATGGGCGTTAAGGAATATTATCTGCAAAAATATCGGAAAGTTCCTTCTGATACGGATACGACGGAAAGCCAATGCCTGGCATTGGTTGAAAATGAGGCGCTTTTGCAGCATTTTAAAGAAAATTTTGCTATCTTTGATGTGCGAAAATAAATCTAGATTTTGCAGAAAAGGAAAAGGGGCTTTGATGCTCCTTTTTTGTATTGGATATTATACAAAAAACAGGGGATAACCTTGGCTTTTTTGTAAAAATTACTTGGTTAAAATTGCGGAAGTGCTATATTAAATTGTGCTTGAAATTTATTATAACAGAGGTTCGTAATGGCAGAATTAACAGAAGAAGAAATTATTAAAGGTGAACAAGAATATAATGCTGATTCAATTAAAGTTTTGAAAGGATTGGATGCTGTTCGTAAAAGACCGGGAATGTATATCGGTGATACGGATGATGGTTCCGGTTTGCACCATATGATTTATGAGGTTCTGGATAATGCTATTGATGAGGCATTGGCTGGCTATTGTGATAAAACCGAAGTTATTCTTAATCCGGACGGCTCGGCAACTATTCGTGATAATGGGCGCGGTATGCCGGTTGATATTCACAAAGAAGAGGGAATATCGGCTGCGGAAGTTATTATGACTGAATTGCACTCCGGTGGTAAATTTGATAATAATTCTTATAAAGTTTCCGGCGGTCTGCATGGTGTGGGCGTTTCTGTGGTTAACGCGCTTTCTACCTGGTTGAAATTGAAAATTTGGCGTAATGATCAACAGTACGAAGCTTCTTTTGCAAATGGTAATGTTGTTGAGCATGTCCATGTGACTGGGACTACGCCCGGAAAGCACGGAACGGAAGTTTCTTTCTTGCCATCTCCAGAAACATTTACGCAGACTGAATTTAGCTATGAGGTGTTAGAGCGCGCTATTCGTGAAAAGGCTTTCTTAAATTCGGGAGTTTATCTGAAACTTATTGATAATCGCGGTAATGAGCCTAAAGAAGTTGTTTTCCACTATGAGGGTGGTTTGAAGGCATTTGTTACTCACTTGAATAAATCTAAAGCACCATTGCATGAAAATATTATTTGTTTTTCCGGTGAACAAAACGATATTCAAGTTGATGTGGCTATGCAATGGACAGAGGCTTATAATGAAAGTATGCTCTGTTTTACAAATAATATTCCGCAAAAAGATGGCGGAACTCACTTGGCCGGTTTTAGAGGCGCTTTGACGCGTACGATTAATAACTATATTCTTGAAAACGGTTTATTGAAAAAGGATAAAACCGTTATTACCGGTGATGATATGCGTGAAGGCTTGACTTGCGTTTTGTCTGTTAAGGTGCCGGATCCTAAATTCTCCTCTCAAACGAAAGATAAATTAGTGTCTTCCGAAGTACGTCCGGTTGTTGAGGGCGTTATGGGCGATAAATTAAAAGAATGGTTGGATGAACATCCGGCAGAAGCTAAAGTTATTGTCGGTAAAATTGTTGAAGCGGCTACTGCTCGTGAAGCTGCTCGTAAAGCTCGCGAGTTGACACGTCGTAAAGGTGTTTTGGATATTTCTTCTCTTCCGGGAAAATTGGCCGACTGTCAGGAAAAAGATCCGGCTTTGTCTGAAGTGTTTATCGTAGAGGGAGACTCCGCTGGCGGCTCTGCAAAACAAGGCCGTGATAGAAAAAATCAGGCAATTATGCCTTTGAGAGGTAAAATCTTAAACGTTGAACGTGCTCGTTTTGATAAAATGCTTAATTCAGCTGAAATCGGTACAATTATTACCGCTTTGGGTACGGGAATCGGACGGGATGATTTTAATCCGGATAAATGTCGCTATCACAAAATTGTTATTATGACCGATGCGGATGTCGATGGTGCACATATTAGAACACTGTTGTTGACTTTCTTCTATCGTCAGATGCCGGAGTTAATTGAGCGTGGATATGTTTATATTGCTCAACCACCTCTTTATAAGGCAAAACGTGGTAATTCTATCATTTATTTAAAAGATGACAGAGAAATGGAAGATTATCTGATTAACGGCGGATGTGATGATGCTTATCTGGAAAAGGCTGATGGTGAGAGAATCTTAGGACAAGATTTGGTCGCTTATGTTGAAAGTACTAAAAAAGCTCGCAACTTGGTTTCTATGCTGAGCACAAAGGCTCCGGAACATATTGTTGAACAGATGGCTATTTGCGGTTTGTTTGACAAAGAGTTGTTGGCAGATAAAACACGTTTGCAAGGTGAACTAGATAAGTTAGTGGTTCGCTTAGATAATTTGGAAGCAGAATATGATCGTGGCTGGAAAGCTGAAATTTTAGATAACGGCAGTATTTCCTTCTATCGTACACTACGTGGTGTGAAAGAAGAGCACATTGTCGGGGCTTCTATTTTAGAGAGTGGAGAAGCGCGAATCCTTAATTCAATGAAAGATTTCTTGGCGGAAAACTTCTCGCAGACGTTGAAACTTGTTTCTAAAACAGGTGGTGAAACGGTTATTGCCGGTCCGGTTACGTTGGTTGATGCTGTTATGGCTGCCGGTAAGAAAGGTATTACGCTGCAACGTTATAAAGGACTGGGTGAAATGAATCCTGAACAATTGTGGGAAACTACTCTTGATCCAGAGGCTCGTTCTTTGTTGCAGGTTAAGATTGACCAGATGGAAGAAGCTGATGAAGTCTTTTCTACGCTTATGGGTGATGTGGTCGAACCTCGTAAAGACTTTATTCAAGAAAATGCTCTTAATGTTGTTAACTTGGATATTTAAGAGAATTTTGAAAACGCTTAATGCGGGGAAATGCTTTGCTTCTCCGCTTATTTTTTTATGTAAGAACTCTATTGTAAGTATTCGCATAAAAAATAAAGCCTCTCAATTGAGAGGCTTTATGCTTGTGTTTCTTTATTTTAATACATTGAATATTTGATTGCGAAATAGACAAGTGCCCAGACAATCATCATGCATATAATCGCTAAAACTTTGCTCTTTTCATATTCTTTGTAGGTGTTCCACATCCCAATGATGCAGACAATACAATAAGTCAATGTGCCTAAAAATGCCGCAATGTAGAAACAAAGCCAAGTGAAAGTGGCTGGGTTCATACTTAACAGTGATACATTGTTCCAGACAATTTGTAAAAATCTTGGTTCATAACCAACAGATTGCTTTAAGAAAATCATAAGTAATCTTGTTACAAAACTTGAAGCAAGCAATCCTAAAACGGAAAATTTCCAGAAAGCAACTGCTAGCGAGTATTGGCCGTAAACAAATTTTCCAAACATTTATTTATCTCCTTGTTGTCATCTTTATTTCTTCTATACTTTGTTTCAGATTGTTTCGCAAGTTTTTTAGAAGAAATTTACAATATTCTTGTATTTCTTTAAGCCTAATTTTTTATGTGTTGCGGCAATGTGTTCATGCAGGTCGTTCCACATGGTATTTTCTTCAATGTATTGACGCGCTTTTTGAGGAGATTTTGAAAGCTGAATCTCGATGACTTGGGTTAATAAATCATACATTGCCGGACTTACTTTTGCGAAATCAATGTGAATCAAATTATTGTCATCAAAAAAGATGGCTTTGTGTCTTAGCAGAGTGTTAAACTCGATTAAATCTACAATCTTGTATGTTTCTGTTGGGAAAATCGGTTTAGCTCTTAGCAATAAACGGAATATCCATGTGGTGTAGATTTCCTTTAACTCTGTTTCGGTGATGATACCTTGTTTAACATATTCCGGCATAAAAGAAATAGAAACAGTATCGGCTTTGTTTTCTTCTATGATGGATTTACAAATACCAGGGGCATTTTGGTATTCGCTGCTCGGACCTAAGGAGTGCCCATTTTCGTGTCCGATAACGAAAAGATGATCTGCCGCCAGATTATAATATTGATGGAAATCTGGGTGTAAAAATGCATTTAACATCTTTTGTGTTCTTGATGGATCGTTGCTTAGTCTAACTTGACGGTGATAAACATTGCGTCTGCCGCCACCGGTTTTAATGGCTAGCTTGTCATTATTAGGTAGATTTTGTGCAACGGTTATTCCACCACGGCATTGAGCATAATCTCCGGTTAGGCTCACTAAATCTACATCAACCATCGTTTGCTTTAATTCTTTATTTGCACTGATTGTTTGTGTGTATTTATCGGCATATGGCATTAGACCGCTTAGTGTCGGCATTGTGTTTTTGAATTTTAGCAATAGCTCTGTTCCTTGGCGATTAACAATACCTACACGTGCTCCAAGCATATCTTTGGCAATAACTTCGATGTTTCTTTCTTTTATCAACTGGGCTAATTCTGGGTTTTCTAAAACTGTTGAGGTCATCTCATCATCATAATTTTCGCGGCTTAGAGTAAATTCAAGTGGGGTATCTTGCATCATTGCCCAGTGTTTATCTGCAAGCATATCCATATCTTCGTTATTTTGCAGCAAAGCTTGAGCTTGCCAAGATAAATACTCTTTGAATAAGTCATTTGTGCAATAGTGTGCGGCAACTTCCAGTTCGTTTGCCATAGCCGAAAATTCCTTTTTGAAATATTCGGTATAATCTATGGCTTTTAGTTCATCTTGTTCGCGGACGACCATGGTGCGAGCTGATAAGATTTTTGCTATTTCTTGGTCTTTGCCTTCAGCGAACATTTTTAAAAGGATAAGGTGAAATTCCGGAATGCTTAAATCGGCGGGATAGAAGTTCTTTCCAGCTGGGGTGGTGAGACCTTTGAATATAGTAATAGGCTTTTCATCTATTCCATTGAGGCCACTAACGCCATTTAGAGAGTTAAACATTTTTAAGGAAAGAGCTGCTTGTTCATCATGAGGTGCAGCTTGTTCCAACGTATGTTTTAGCGCCATATTATGAGGATTATCTTGCCATAAGCTTACATCATTTAAGATTTTAGCGGCTGCTACCAGATGTTTGAGGGCTTTTTTATCGCCTTCTTCCAGCGCTTGATATTGTTCGGATTGCTCAGATAGAAGAATGATGTCTGTCATTTCTTCGGTGGTCATTTGCTTGAGCTCATCTATGCTATAGTTTAGTTCGTAGCCATTATATGTTGTCATTGATGTTTATCTCCACTGTTTTAAATTTGTAAAATTTCATCTCAGGATTGTTGTAGTCTGGATTTATTCCTGCTTGTTGTTTGATGTAGCGAAATACGTTTGGTTCTTCATTAGAGTTTCTGTTGTTATATTGTTTTATCTCTTGTGGGAGCAAAATTTTTTCTCTAATTCCAAAACGGAAAATTAACCCTTCATCTTGTGCTAATGGGCTATTTGGTTTTATTTCTTCTAAAGATGTTAAAAGTGATAAGGTTTGTAGCTTATCTGAAGACGTAAATTTTTTGAGAGTTCTTTTGATGTTTCCTTTTAATGATGATGAGTTATTAAGAGTACAGAATTTTTTATCGGAACTTGAAAGGCACACATTTGTATTTTTTAGCAATATATATTGCGCAGAAATCGGAAAATCTATTTTTGCGTAGGATGTTGAGGGGATTGTGCTTAGAATTATATCTTTTTTGTCTTTGACTAACTGGATGAGATTAGCTTTTTCTTGTTCCAGCTTGTTTTGCGGCATAGGTGGAAGGGGAGCATTCGTATTTAAGAATGTTTGCACTTCCGGCTTTGAATAGATGTCTTTAGCAGTGTTGTAGTTTAGGGAGTGTATTGTATATTCTTTTGTGTTTAATAAAGCGAGTATTTCACCTTCATTTGAGGAAACCATGATTGGCGCGGAAGTTGTTGAGAGTTTGAGCGATGGAACAAAAATCTGTGCTAATTTAAGTAATTCATCTTGCTGTGTGATTTCTGGGGTAAAATAAATTTGTGTGGCGGTGGAGGGAATTTGTGAAAAAGCTTTTGCGATTATAGCTAAATTTTCGCGTGTTAATTCTTGAGGAATTATAAGGGCATAATTTGTTTTTTGTGAGGAAGATAAAATCGTTATAGGGCTTGTTTGAGTATACCACTGGGGCGTGGTTGTTGGAGCTCTGTAGTTAAGTAGAGACGCCTTTGTGTGATTTAAATCAATCGGAAAATCGATGAAATTTATCGCCACAATGCAGATTGTGCAGATAATCAGTAGAATCCGTTTAAGTTTCTTTTGACGTTCTTTCTTCTTGTCTACATACAGTAACATTGGAAATAAACTTTCTTTAATCTTTTTGTGGGTGCACTGCACACCTTTTCATATTTTCTTTTGATAATGCAATAATGGCATTTTCTAAATCTTTTAAAATCGGTTCATCGATTTCTTTGATGAGGGGCTTCTTTTGCAAAGCCATTTTGTAATATTCACCGCCATTTTCGCACAGTCCCCAGTAACGAACATCGCCGTCTTTGTATTGGTTTGCTTGTAGGTTTGCCTCTAGTTTATCTAAGGCTGAAACAATTTTCGCTTCTATGGTCTTTTTATGTTCATATTCTTGATAAAGACTATAAATTTTTTGGTTAAGAGGATAGGGGAGTAATTTTTTCAGCTCTTTAATAGCATCTGCTTCTTTGTTCTTTTTTTCTTCTTTTATGGCGGGATTGGCTATTTGATTGGCAGCAGTGTAATCACCGACTTTACCTTCTGCTATGTCATGAACCAAGGCCATTTCTAGCATTTTGGTATAGTCAACTTTTTGTTTTAAGTAGGGGGTGATGAGCATAACTAAAAAGGAGAGTTTGAAAATATGCATCGCATCGTTTTCGGTTGAACCTTCATATAAGAGTAAATCTCTTTTTACGACGCAAACTTCTTCTAATGCGCGCATGAAATTGATGATTTTATCAATTCTTTTCATAACTCTCCTTTATGTGATTTAGGCAGCTTTGTTTTTAGCGTTTTTGCCAATAAACTTTTTGCCATTCATATAAGGTTGCAATTTGGCCGGAATACGTACGGTATAATCAGCTTGTTGGTGATTTTCTATGAACGGAACGAGAATACGAGGGGTTGCAATTCCGGTATTGTTTAAGGTATGAACAAACTTAACTTTACCATCTTTGTTATCTCTGTATCTTAAGTTCGTGCGACGAGCCTGCCATTCTGTAATGTTCGAGCAAGAGTGTGTCTCTCTGTAGCAATTTTGAGAAGGAGTCCATGCTTCTAAGTCGTATTGACGATATTTTGGAGCACCCATATCACCGGTACAAATCTCTAATACTTGGTAAGGCAACTCTAAATCTTGCAAGACTTCTTCAGATATGGCTAATAGGGTTTTGTGCCACTTCTCACTTTCGGCAATATCATTTTTGCAGATGACAAATTGTTCTGTTTTCAAGAATTGGTGAACACGAATTAAACCACGTGTATCTTTTCCGGCAGCCCCGGCTTCACGACGGAAACACGGAGAAAATCCGGCATATAATATAGGTAGGTCATTTTCTGATAAGATTTCATCTGCTCTTAATGAGTTCAAAACGAGCTCTGCCGTTCCTGATAAGTATAAGTCGTCAGCCGGCATATAATATACTTCATCTTGAGAAAATGGAAGGTATCCCATGCCATATAAAGGTTTTTGTTTTGATAAAGATGGAACTGTTATGGTTGTAAAACCGTGTTCTGTTAATTTATCTAAAACCATCATATGCATAGCCAATTCCAAGCGTGATAATTCATTTTTGATAGCATATGTTCTGGCGCCGGATACTTTGGTAATACGCTCTAATTCTGACCAATCGTTTAGTTCCATTAATTCTACATGGTCTTTAGGAGTAAAATCAAATTTGGTTGGTTCGCCAACGCGTCTTACCACAACATTACCGCTTTCGTCTGGGCCAACCGGAGATTCAGGACTCGGCAAGTTCGGCATTCTCCACATAATGTTGTCATATTTTTGTTGTTCCTCGGCTAATAAATCCTGTTCCTTCTTTAGCTCTTCACCGATTTCTTTACTCTTGGCAATAATTGCAGGACGATCTTCTGCTGATGCGGATTTTATAGAATTACTTAATTTGTTTTTTTCTTCAGATAAAGCTTGTGTTGATGTTTTTAATTTATTGACGTCTTTGTGTAAGGCAATCAATCCATCAATGTCTATTTGGTCTTGGGTATAGCCTTTTTTAGCTAAACCTTCTTTTACTAATTCTGGGTTTTCTATAATAAATTTTATATCCAACATCTTTGAGTTTCCTTTTTTACATAAATTATTGCAAAAATCTGGGAGTAGATTATCAAAATTTAAAATTAAAAACAATAGAAAATTCACAGACGAGCACAAAATGATGGGATGCTTAAAAATTTGATAGCTAAGTGAATAGGATACTCTACTGTTTATAAAAAAAGCTCCTTGACGGAGCTTTTATTGATTGGAGTTATTCTTGTTTAGGAGATTTTCTCTTGCTTTGCGGGCTTTTTCGGCGAGAGTTTCTTCTTGGGGTTGCGTCGCTTGGTTGTTTTGCTCTTGGATGTTGTTTGGTTTTTTTTTTACTGTCGCTGCGTATGCATTGACAATTTCATTTTCAGCTTCCGGATTTTCATTATATTTCATCTCACAAACATAAAGCGTTTTGAGCTTTTTTAGTTTTTCTATAGCTTCCGGTTGTAACCCCTCTATTAAAATAATATCATTTTTGCTGCGTGTGATTTCTATTAGTTTTTCTTTTTCATAAAGTGCAAATGTCGGGTTTTGAGGTTTTCCCTCTCCGGCAAATATGAGCACCATAACTTCTCCTTCGTCGTTTTCCATGAGTTCATAAACGTTGTGAGGATCTAGAGTTGGTTTTTCTTCGGTTGTATTTTCTGTCATTGTGTTATCCTTTAGTATATCTTTGGGGTGATTTTATAGGATAACTTCTTAAAAATCTGTTACATATTTTATTTTTTATGATGCATTTTTTGTTTGCATTCTAAAAAAGATGTGTTATAAGGCTCTATAACGTTTAATTTTAGAGAATAGAAAAGAGGTGATTTAAGTGGTTCAAGTTACTGTTATCGGTAATGATGTGGCTCAGTCTTTAAAGATTTTAAAGAAGAAAATGCAACGCGAAGGTATCTTTCGTGAAATGAAATTGAGACGTTGTCATGAAAAAAATTCCGAAAAGAAGGCTCGTCGTCAAGCTGAAGCTATTCGCAGAGCTAGAAAACAGTTGCGTAAGCGCTTAGATACAGAAGGTTTCTAATCTGACTGTTTTATTTAACGGGAATCCTTGAAGAGGATTCCCGTTTTTTTGTATGAATAGGGAGGGTGTATGTATTTTGAAAAAGCTAAAGCTCTGCTTGATGCTGAGTATTTTGCATATTATAACGGAGCTACCGATCATGCTCGAAAAGTTATGGATGAGAAAAAGAGACATTCATATCAGGTTTTGGGTGTTGGAATTTATTTGTTAAAACATGAACGGGTTTTTGCTAATTGTTCTGCAGAAGAAATTATGCGTTTGAAAGCGACGATATTGCTTCATGATATCGGGAGATTTTATGAAGTCTTTTTGCATGAAGACGGTGGGCGCGTTGATCACGGCGTATATGGTGCCCAGTTATTGGCAAAAATTCCTGAATTCTCAGATATCAATGTTATTCTTCCTGTTCGGCATCATGGTCATTTGATTGAAAAACTTTATGAAGATGAAGATTATCAGAAATTATCAGTAGATGCTAAGAAAGAAATTTCAAAAATTACATATTTAGTTAGGGATGCCGATAAGGTGGCTAATTTTTATTTGTTATCACGCCATTTTGCAGAGATGGAGAATTTGTTCTTTGTAAAGTCTTTGTTAGATAGCCAAGCAAAGGTTCCTAGTCCTTTAGTGTGGAAGGCTTTTATGGCGCATACGTCTGTTGATGTTCGAAATGTTGTTAGCTTTGCTGATCAGGCAGTGATGTATATGGCTTGTATTTATGACTTAGCTTATCAATCATCGTTTGTTTTGATGAAAAATTTAAATATAGTTTCGAAATTGCTGCAGAACTTTGGAAAGTTTTGGAATGAAGAGTATACGACATTGTGTCGTCGTGAAATATTAACTTATTGTGAGGATAGGTTAAAAGGACAAACGAATCTATTGGAATTTTGATGATTATGTTGAAAAATAAAACCCGCTCTTCAGCGGGCTTTATTTGAAATATGGATTTTAAGCAATTTTTTCTATTTGGCTGAATTCCAAATCTACTGGTGTATAGCGTCCAAAAATAGAAACAGATACTTTGACACGAGATTTTTCATTGTCAACTTCTTCAACTACACCGACAAATGATGCAAATGGTCCATCCGTAACTCGAACTTGTTCACCAACTTCAAAGTATACATCAGTCGACGGACGATCAATCCCTTCTTCCATTTGTGTCATGATGCGTTTTACTTCTGCGTCGCTGATAGCCTGTGGTTTATTATGGCTTCCCAGAAAACCGCTAACACGCGGCGTATCTTTAACAATGTGCCATGCTTCATCGCTCATTTCCATTTTTACCAGAATATAGCCCGGGAAAAATTTGTGTTCTGCATTAACTTTTGTTCCTTTGCGAACTTCAACGACTTGTTCGGTTGGAACTAATACTTCTAAAATCCTATCATCCATTTTTTTCAAAACGGCTTGTTCTCTGATTGATTCAGCAACTTTCTTTTCTGAACCGGAATATACGTTTACAACATACCAACGCGCTGTCATTGAAAACTCCTAATATTTGAAGATTAAACGAACTATTGCGGCAAATATCATGTCTACGCAGAAGAAAAATGCTGATGCAATGGCAACGAGTACCAAAACCATCACGGTTGCGCGCATTACTTCCTTTTTAGAAGGCCAAGTAACCTTTTTTACTTCTTGTTTAACTTGTCTAAAAAATTGTATCGGACTTGTATTTCCCATAGCTCTACCATTTCAATTACATTGATAAAAATTAGCAGGATAATGTATAGCAACTCTCAGATTTGTAAGATTTTTCTTTTGTATCGTTCAGTTTGCCATATATCCTAACAGATGTGCCAAACATATTCAAATTTTTTTTAGATGTCAATAAATATATTGATTGTTTACGCAGGTAATCTCTTGGAAAACTAAAATAGATCGTTTAAGAGTTTTTATTTTGATTGGCAGATTTATTAGACAGGTGTGGACGATGTTGATTATAAAAGTGTTTACTTTGAGCAAAATTCTACTATAATGCGTGCAAAATTGTATTATGTTGTTTAACTATTAGAACTTATATTTATGAATACTAATCAAATTACTAATCAAATTGAAAATTTGCTTGAAGCAATTAAGGGAGTTTGCCCTTTTGATATAAACATTCTTTCTACTCGGCGTCGAATTCTGCTTATGATAATCAAATATCCATATCAAGAAGATTTTGAATTGAATGAGTGGGCGATTGTAAATGTTTGTTTCTTGCACTGGGATAAAATTAATCCTTTAATCAAAAAATATTCATTGCCGATACGTTGTCTTTATTGTCATGATAACAATTTTGTTTTGTTTAGTCCTGATCTTGGTTTGGGTCGGAATATTTTGTACAATGCCGAATTTCCTATAGATTATAACGAATATGGATTTGGTGAGCACCATAATTACGTAGGTGTTTGCCTTGATATCAATCAATTGATATCCTTTTTAACTCAAAATACACCTCGATTGTTCTAAATTAAACATTTTCCCTTGGAACGGTTGCTTCAAGGGATTTTTTGTAACAAGAAAAAGACGCTTTTCAGCGTCTTTTCCTTGAGTGGCAGCGCAAACTTTATGACCTTAGGAAAAAATACGCCGATGAATTAACCGAATTGTACCCTATTGTTCAAAGTTTGGAAGACGATCCTCAGATTCAGAAAATTCTAAAAATGAACTGACCTCAATATTTTTATTATATAACCAATCGCAAAAGGAAATAATAAAAATGATTAAGGACTTTTATATTTGTCTGGACAATACGGCATTAAATTATGCACTAAAGCATTTCAGCAATCCGTTTACGCGGATAATGCGTTGTTATACTGGTCTGGAAGTTGAAATGATTGTCAAAACAATGGAATCAAACAAAAGCAAAAACTTTTATACGCTCCGTGCAATGCAAAATAAGATATTAAAAGGCACTATTAAAAATCTTGAAGTTTTAGGTACCATTTTTGAAAGAGCAGATAAAGGAAAAGAGGCTTGACAAACATCAAGCCCCTTTCCTTCAAAATATTATTTTTTCTTTGATGGTTTTTGGCTTAAAGCAGAACCGGCAGCAGTTTTGCTGGTACTGCTAAAGCGACCATCACGAAGAACTTTTGATGCAGCGGAAGCTGCTTTAGTACTGGTTACTTTACAAGTTTTAGAACACTTACTCATTTTTTATTTCCTTTTTTATTAATAGGAGAAATAAGGTAGGGAGACATTAGCCTCCCATCCCCATAGCTTATCTGTCAGCAACAAGAAAACAAAATGCTTTCTTACCGAAGTCTTTTGCATACAAGATTGTACCATTTTTAAGGCGAATCTTAGTTGTATAAAGCCAACGATAGCCAACAGGAGCCTCTTCACGATGCTTTTTCATCGTCTTTTACTCCTAAAATTACGCCTACACTTGATAACTTTGTCTTTTAGCTTGACAAATTAACCAAAAAGGAATAACATAATTTTGCGATTTTAAATGGTACCCTTTTGGAACAGTCTAGCAGTAGGCTTCTCTGGAATGTATCTTTTAGTTAGGTTGTTATATTATGTAACAACCTTTTTTATTGCCAACTTGTCGTATTCAATTTTCTTAACCTCGTTTCTGCTGCAGAATAAGATACTCCACATTTCTCACATACCTCTTCAATACTTAAAGCATCAACTAAACCCTTAGGCATAAGAAGCTCTGCTGCATATGTATCTGCTTGCCATTCAGAATCTCTCCACGTTTCAATATTACCATATGTTTTTTCACGTGCAAATGCCTCATCAAATTTATGATGGAGAAACAAATGCCCTAATTCATGAGCAATGGTAAATCTAGATTGTGCATCTTTTTCACATGCATTGTTATATACAGACTCTTTTATTCTGATAGTCTTTTCGTGCGGTATTGTAACAGCCCACTTATCCTTCAAAATAGGATCATTATCGGCAATAATTTCAAATTTATATTCTGCAAAATGCCCCGTTCCAAAATTTTCAAGAATTCCAACCACATCACAAAAATAACCCTTAACTCCGAAAATAAGTCTTGTTAACTGAGCTACCAACCGAACATCCTTAACTTTCTTAGGAGCTACAGGAATTCCCGGTTTTCTTATTTGTTTACCATTTCTCATCAAATTAAACTCCGCTATTCAATATATCCCACATCGCCTTTTTCTCTTCCTCGGTCAGTTCATCTGCCTTTCGAGCAAAACAATATAATAATTCTTGGACATCACTCTTAGATGTATCCACCTTCAACTGTATAGATTTCTTACGCCTAAGTTCATCATCTCTCGTAAGTTTAACTGCATTTTTAAGAGCAGCAATTTGTTCATCACTTAAATCATAATTTTTAATAATTTTTTCTACAAAATCTAATGGAATACTTTTCTTACCCGTCTCAACAGCAGATATAAAGGAAGAAGATACGCTAAGAGCTTTACTCATATCGTAGAGCCTAATGCCTATTGATATCCTGAGTGTTCTCAACCATTTTCCAAATTCTGTATACATGAGTTTATCTCCTAAAATCTTACGATAAACATACCGTACAAAGAAAAAAGATAGATGTCAACCATAAAGTTAAAAAATTAACCACGTGGTTTATATTTTATAGAATTTTATGCTAATTCAATAAGTTTCTTCTGGGCATCGGTGTTGTATTCAATATAGCGTTGGGTGGTAGCAAGGGTGGAATGTCCGGCCAGCATACGGATGTCGTTTAAGGTTCCGCCGGCAAGGCTGATATTTTTAGCCGCGGTGGTAATGAACGTTCTGCGGCCGCTATGCGAGGAACAGCCTTCAAAACCGATTTCCTTATATAAGTTATAAAAGAAATTGACGATTGCCTGCGGACTGGTTTTGTTGTCGCGCTCTGTCGTAATAATCCGATTCGTCAAATTAAAATGCTCATTCTTCTGTTGTCTGCTTAGCAATTCCGCTAATAAGACCGCCAAATTTTTATGCAAAGGAATAATCCTGCCGGATTGCTTGCCCTTGGATGCCTTATTAATAAGGTTAATTTCGCGGCTTAATTGCCCTTGCGAGTCGCAAACCATCAGCCAGCTTAGATTTGCTATTTCCTTTGCCCGCAATCCGGCCTTGTAACTAAGCATAAAAATAATTTTGTTGCGGAGCGGATATCTTGTCCGTTTCAGATAACTCAATGCCAGTTCCTGTTGTTTGGGCGTGAGGGTTTTTGCTTGTTTGTTAAGTGCCATTTTTCACCTTAAACTCATTATGTTATTGAATCTATGTGATAAATTATAATGAGTGTAAAATAAAAGTCCAGGCTCAAAGCCTTGCAACGCTTGAAAAATAAGGACTCATTATAAAACTTAGATTATATAATGAGTTTATCCGCCGCAGACTTTACAAGGTCTGGCACCTTGTGATTTTGCTTTGTCTTTGGTGGTTTTTATACAGTTTTTGGTACAACGTTTTGCCCATTTACAGGTTGGGCTATGATAAATATAAGTCTTGGTATTCATCACCACGGTTGAACTATCGGAAGCCAAAACAGGTGCGGATAAAAGCAGGAAAATTAATAAGCATACGGCTCTTTTCATCTTTCGCTCCAGACTTTATTATAAATTTTTCCCCAACCTTCGTTATGGCTTGCTCCGTTGACTTCAATAATTAAATCGTCTTTTCCGACAAATTCGCGTGCCAATACCGGCGGCATGACTTCATCGTTACTGCCGACATAGTGGATTTGTGGAATTTTGGCGAACTGTTGACGGTAGCTTTCCAAATTCATTGATTCATTAAGTGGCGGCAGATTGTGATATTGTGTCCATGCCAAGTGGTCAAGATTTCCTGCAATGGTTATAATTTTTTTGACATTCAGCCCCGGTTTGGCTGTTGTCACCAATCCGGCAACCTGTGCGCCGCCGGAAAATCCGATTAAAATAACCGGATTGTTGCCGGCAATATTTTTAATTGCGTCATATTCTGCATTAATTACTTCTGGCGCGAAACGGGCAGTTGTCCAATGACGTTTGGAACAAACCGCACTTTTAATATATTGGCATGGTCTGGCAAGGTAAATTACGTTCGGGCTGTTGTCGCCAAAAGCCAGTTCACGAGCTAAGGTTCCGCGAGGTGTCGGGTTTTGTGTTGCTTTGCCTCGGGCATTAAAAGCATAACCGTCGCCTTCTATATATATTTTATAAGGAGCCGCCGGATTTGTAACCTTTTGCCAACTGGCAAGGATAAAATCCCGTGTTTCAACCTCTTTATACACAAAGTCAGCCGGCACCTTGATTGCTGTGCATCCGGTCAGAAACAGCAATGTTATTAATGCTTTTATCATACGTTAAGCCCCTTATAAAAGGACTATATCGGCTTATTTATAAAAATTCCAGAGGGTTTTTGACTTTTAGCTTGATTGTCTTCAAAAGGCTTTATAATATAAATTCAGGTTCAGAATTTTTCTGGGCTTAGTACCTTTAGTGGTACGGGGCTTTCATCGGCTCTTATAGTCGTCGGTGTTGGATATAACATCGTCATATTGTCAGCTACTCATCATAGCCGACAGTAAATATATCCCCGATACATAGCAATATGGTCGGGGAGCTTTTAGCGAATGTTCAGGAACCATATTACTATCTCTGAAAGAATATGGTTCTAAAGGTTAAAAGAATCATTTACGACTATATGATTGATGAACTCTCCGACCACCTCTAGTACAGGTGGTTTTCTTTTAATTGCAATTAAAGAAGAAGGGATTCTAATCATATGAGAAAATCTTTATTAATGACAACGGCATTGGTGGCACTTTCGATGTCTGGCAATGCTTATGCGGACGTAACTATCAATTCAGACACAGTTCTGGAAAGTGAATACACTGACAATGTAATAATTTCCGGTGGCAATGTTACAACCAAAGACAGTTCTACCGTTAGCCTGAATTATCCTGACGGAAAAAATTTAACAGTTAACGGTGGAAACTTATCTTTAAATGATTCCACCATTTACACTTTTAAAGGCAATACGGAAATCAGTGGAGATGCTGTTCTTAATTTAAATAATGACAGCGATATCGACACCAACAAATTAACCATCAGCGGAGGAACAATCAACCTTAATAAAGGGGAACTTCGCCAGAATAATAGTTTTACCATGACCGGCGGCACTATTAACGCAAACGGCCAAACGCAAATAGGTTCTGTCGGAAGAGATACCGAAAAAGTCGAAGGCACCGTCACAAGCTATGCAGGAGGCACAACAGATATCAGCGGCGGTGTAATAAATGTTAAAGGCGGTGTAGGTCTTGGCAGTTCGGCAAATGACATTTATGACAATGGTAATGTTATTTTTGGTACCTCTATTAAATTAAGAGGTGATGCAACTCTGGACATTAAAGAGGGAGCAACCTTATTTGCTTATGAAAATTACAAAATTGATGAGCCGGATTTAGATAACTCTGACCTTGATGTTGTAACCTTTGGTAATAAAGCCACAATAACAATGAATGACAACACTTCGAAAATTAATCTGGCCGGAACGTTAAGTGCCAATATTAACGGTGATGACCGAGGCAAAATTCATTTTCAAAATTCCAGTGCTAAGATTGATGTTGATGTTGAAGCTGCCAGCCTGATTTTTGAAGGCAGCCATACCTTAAGCCAGGCTGTTTCCGGTGAAATCGGCGGATTGGATATTTTTGAAATTAAAAAAGGCACCATGGTTTATGATAAGGAAATCAACGGCGGCGCTTCCAGCGTTATTGTCGGCGAAGGCGCAACGCTTGATATAGGAACAAATACTTTGCATTCCGGCGGTGAAAAAGCCGTTTCCGGTGAAGGTGTCCATTTCAAAGATAATTCAACTTTGGCCTTTACTGTAACAGATAAAGACACTTATGGTAAAATCCACGCCAATTACGTTAATATCAGCGAAAACGGTACAAATTTAAATATGACCTTAAACGGTGCCGCCTTGGCCAAAGGTGAAACAACAACCTTAAAATTATTTAATGGTGAAGATTCCGATACGGTAGAAATCGAAGGTAAGTTTGCCAACCTGAGCCAAAATTCCCGTTATGAATTTATCGATAATGGCGACGGAACTTTTGATGTTACTTCTGTCGGTTCTGCCACAGATGCAGTAGTTGATGCCGGTGGTTCTGCCAATAATGCCGGAACAGCCGAGGCATGGGACAGCGTCAGTGCTTCAACCAGCTCTCCGGTTGCTGCCGCAGTTACGGAACAATTGGCACAGCTTTCCAACAGCACAAATGCTGCTGAGCAGAAAGCCTATGTTGACGCTTTGACGGCGGTTGCTCCGGAAGTTGCTCCGATGGTTCAAAAGACACAGACAGAAACAGCTAATCAGGTCTTTGGTGCCGTATCAACCCGTTTAACCGGTGGTTCAATCTCAACAGGTGGCGAAGGTATGGCTTCTGGCGATAATATTTTCAAACGTGGTGCAATGTGGGTTCAGGGCTTGTTCAACAAATCCAAACTGGACGACACATCCAAGGCGAAGGGTTTTGATGCAGATTCTCAAGGTATTGCTTTCGGTGCCGAGAAGTTTGTAACCGATGATACCAAAGTTGGTATCGGTTACGCTTATACCAACACCGATATTGATGGTTTCATGCGTGATACGGATGTTGATACACATACTGCCATCTTGTATGGTGAATATAAACCATCCAACTGGTATGTAAATGGTATTGCGACCTATGGCTGGTCTGATTATGAAGAAAGCAAGAGTGTCGCCGGAGTTGGTGTCAAAGCTGACTACGATGTCGAAACTTTTGGCTTACAGGCAATGACTGGTTACGATATGAACATCAACGGCTTAGGCATTACGCCGGAAGCTGGCTTGCGTTATGTTCATATCAAACAGGATGCTTATAAAGATTCTGCCGACCAACGTGTATCTGCCAATGACAGCGACATTTTGACCGGTGTTATTGGTGCTAAGGTTAGCAAGAACTTTGAGCTGTCCAATGGTATGAACATTAAGCCGGAAGCCAGAATTGCCGCGACTTATGACCTGTTTAACGATGACGTTAATTCTGTCGTAACCTTGGCTAATGGTTCAGCTTATGCTGTTGAAGGTGAAGCTCTTGACCGCTTCGGAATGGAATTTGGTGCCGGTGTAACTGCGGAAGTCAACGACAATGTCGAACTCTCGCTTGGTTATGAAGGCAAATTCCGTGAGGATTACCAAGACCATACAGGCTTGATTAACGCCAAGTATAAATTTTAAGCGTTAAACAGTCCAAACGAAGCCGCCCCGGATATTTTTTTATTCGGGGCTGCTTTTTCTTTTAAAAGTGCTCTTGACAATGAAATTTTTTTATTATATCGATTCCAACAAATCCCACCGGGTCAAGCATATTCCGGGTCTTGCTGCTTGAAAAGAAAACATGATGAACCCATTGGCTCTACAGCTTAGATTCCTCATGTTTTTTGGTTCTCTATGGCTGTAGTTATTTTAACCACATAATCATGGAGAAACGCATGACAAAAGAAAAGAAAATGTTAAGTTTGCAGCAAACACTTGAATTTTTTGCTGATGATGTAAAACCTCTCCCGTATCATTTAGATAAAGAACGTCCTCATCACATCGAAGATGAAGAAATGGACACGGCAAAAGTTACTTTGCGTTCTTGGATTGAAACAGGCCTCTTGAAACTCTACGGTATTCCCGGCAAAATCGAAATTAACGATGTCTCCTCGTTGGATGACAATTTTTTAAAGGTCACGCAAGAGAACGGACACCAAGCATTATATCCGTACAACGACTGGATTGAACTGAACACACCGACTTCTTTCTTTAGCCACCGCTACCCGCTGGAAATAATCCGCGACAATAAAGGGGAACCGTTGAAACGAGTTCTTTTACCCAAAGAATTATCCGGTTATGATTTTGACTGGCAACATAGCATAGTCGCCCAAAATCTGACCTGCGTGTCATTAACCGACAATGGCATATATATTCGTACAGAAGGATTCACCTTCATCACGGTCCAATTTGATGAATTGGATGTGTTGTGCAGAGCCGATTCTATTGATTTTGAAAAGGCAGAAGAACAATTGAAGGATGCTATATGCCAGAAATGCGGAAAACTGGAACTGAAGCAACATTACCGGAGCTGGGCCATTAAGATGAAAGAAGCCGGTTACACTCTAAATCAAGCGGCAATAGAGATTCGAAGAATCTTTGACCACTACCGCACACCATATCCAACGGAGCGGACAATCAGGAATCACATTCAAGATATTATTCCGCCAAAACAGTAAAGCAAGCAAACACCAACCAAATGACCTCAAACTTTGAGGTCATTTTTTTTTGAATTTTTGCATTTTTCTAAAAAGTTCAAAAAAACGTCTGATTTTTTCAAAAAACATCCGATTTTCTTCAATTCGCTTCAAATGACACAGCAGCCGCCTTCTGATATTCTTTTGTCATAACAACAGCTTAGCGGCTACAAACAAGCAACCAAAGGATAAGGAAATTGAGCAAACACCTTAAAGAATATTACGAAGAAATTCGCAGTTTCTGCCCCGAGCTTTCCGAAGAGGAAGCCATCGAGGCTGGTGATGCTCTGCTCCAAATTGCTAAGCTGCTGTCTGACACGGTTCAGGAAACACCGGAACTGAAAACGTTAATTGAAACAGGAAAGGAGAACGAAATCGAATAAAAAAAATGTTGCCGACACCTTCATTCTGCTAATTCCATACCAAGACATTAAGATTACAAAACCTGAACGGTTTTCGCCCAATCTTGAAACTTTATGGAATTTAGGCAACGCACAATCGGTAAATTGCTCTAGCTACGCGACAGCAATTGAAAAGCAGAAACATTATTATCCTAAATTATCATTAACTGCTCATCGCCGCGTTGGAGAATATAGCGTCATGTTGCGAATAGAATTTTCGGCTATGAAACTGATTAACCAACCGTCAAACAACCTTGAAGAAGTTTGTGATGAGGATTTTGAAACCATCGTTAAGACCTTGCAAAAGCGTATATCTGAACTTGGAGCAAGAGTTTCGCCAGAAAGCATCCGAAAGGCAAAAGTCACTCGTGTCGATTATGGCAAAAATTGCAAAGTACAGATAAAGCCTGCATTGCTGCTGCAAGAATTAGCTAAAGCAGACATAAGCAAACGCCTAGACTCTGCCAACAAAACTTACCGTAATGACGGACATTCATTGCATTTTTTAACAACGCATAAGAACGTCGTACTTTATGATAAGTTAGCAGACATAAGAAAAGCTAATTTTAGCCCACGCCGGGCTGTAGGTGAGAATACTCAATTACTTGATTGGACATCTCTAGCCGACGAGCAATATCTGCGTTTTGAGGTTCAGCTCGGTAATTCAGACACAATTCGGCAAACCTTAAATAAAGCAGAGGTTAACGTCCCAGAATTGACTTTTGAAAATCTATTTCAAAGTGAAATCTGTCGCAAGGTTAACCTTTATTACTGGGGTGAACTTATGCAAGCGTGCCTGATACACCATCTCTGCAATGAAAATGTCGCAGATTTGTTCAAGCAGCTACTTAACAACGGCTACAAAATCTTAAAAGCTCTGCAACTCATCGGACTAACCAGTGTCTTAAGTGAAATGGGCATGAGAGAATTTCGCTTCCATGCCGGAAAAACACTATCACCTGCAATTTACGACTTGCTGCGGAAAATTAAAGACATCACCCCAAGAGAGGATTGGCTCATGAAGCATTATTTAGAAATTCAGAGGATAATAGAAGAAAATAACATAATTCAACTTAAAAGGATAAAAAAATGAACAATTTGAACGATTCAATAAAACATATTATTTTGCTAACCAGAGTGTCCTGCTCCAAACAGGACGTTGAAGAATCAACGGAACAGCAATTGGCTATATGCCAAAAATATATCAAAAACCTCGGCATTAACAAATTTGAGGTTTATACGCTGAAAGAAAGTTCTTCACGCGGTAACCGAAAAGAATTTCAGCAAATGATCAACGATATAAAAAAATGTGACGGCTGTACGGCTCTGGTTTTTACCAAGGTAGACAGGCTCCTACGTAGATTCAATGAGGTACCGGAACTAGACAAACTCCGACAGCAAGGAAAAATTCAGCTTCATGCCGTTAAAGACAATCTGGTACTTACTAAAGATTCTACGGCTTCAGACATCCACAGATTTCGTCTTCTTGCTGCTGATGCGGAAATGTTTAGTAACTGGATTTCTGAAGAAACCCGTGAAAAAATATTGATTTGTTGCCAACAAGGTCGCTATCCGGGACTAGCCCCCATTGGGTACAGGAATCAACGAAACAAATATGGGCTGGCGTGGATTTATACCGATGTACAAAAAGCTTTATTGGTTGCCGAAATATTTAAAAAATTTGTAGAAGGTAACAGTCTTAAACAACTTGCTGTTTGGTGCCTTAAGACAGGATTAACTTCTGTCAAGAATAACCCTCTGGGCACTAAAGCCATAATTCGGATTTTGCAAAATCCGTTTTATATGGGGCAATTCCGCCATAACGGAAAACTTTACGCCCATTATTATGAGCGGTTGGTTAAGGAAGATGTTTGGAAAAAATGCCAAATCCGTCTGAAACATAACCGAGAAAATAAGGAATAAGGGCACCTACCTTGTCAAATGAAGGCTGGATTAAATTCCGGCCTTCATTGACTTTAAGAAACCAGCAATCCATTAATTAAAAAAACAGACAAAAAAAGGAACAACAATATGCCAAGACAGATAAAGAAATTTCAAGCAACAGCAACAAAAGGTATCATTTGGGCAAGAGTTTCATCAAGAGAACAAGAGGATGGCTACTCTTTAGATGCTCAGATTGAAAATTCAAAAAGCTACGCCGAGCGTAGAGGAATTGAAATTATTAAATTTTTTGAGATTATTGAAAGTTCAACACAGGGGGATAGAAAACAGTTTCATGATATGATTAACTGGGTAAAACGGCAAAAACAACGCATAGCAATTATTTCCGATAAAGTTGACAGACTACAACGACGAGTTTCAGAAGTTCCGGTGCTGGAAGAATTACGAAAAGCCGGAAAAATCGAACTGCATTTTTCGCGAGAAAATAAAGTCATAGAAAAAGATACAAACGGTTCTGATTTAGCCTGCTACAGAATGATTGTTGTTATGGCTGAAAACTATACGGACTGTATTTCGGATAACGTAAAACGGAGCCTTAAACAGATAAGAAAAGAGGGGAAATGGGCTCATAGAGCACCCGTAGGTTACCTAAATGTAAAAGACAGCAAAGGTAACAGTGATGTTATTATTGACCCTGACAGGGGGTTCCTTATAACGGCTCTGTTCAAAGAATACGCAAGCGGAATTTATAACTTAGAACAGATAACGAAAAAAGCACAGGAAATAGGTCTGACAATGCCCGGAAGCAAAAAATTGTACAAACAGACAATACGAAATATCTTAAGCAATCGCTTTTATGCCGGAGAGATGTACGGTTATGGCGAGTATTACAAACATCAATATAAAACTTTAATTGACTGGAAGACATTTAACCGGTGCCAAGAAGTTTTAGAAGGACGCATGAATCATAAAGAACAAAAACACGAACATCTGTTCAAAGGAATAATGAAATGCAAAGAATGCGGTACGATGATATCGCCTTACATCAGTATTCATGCGGCAAAAAAGAAAAGCGGAGAAAAAATCGCTTATAAATACCTTTTTTGCCCGAAATGCAAGGGTACGCACATAAATGAAGGAAAAGGCATTGAGAAAATAAAACAGGCCTTAGGCTCGCTTAAATCGCTACCTAACGGCGTGTTAGAAAAGATGACGCATTGCCTTCAGGATTTAGTATATGAAGACCATAGGATTGAGCTTGAACATAAAAAATATTTAGAGCGAAAATTGCTTGAATGTGACACGAAACAAGAACGGTGGCATGAGCTGTATGCCGAAGCTAGTATTACACGGAATATACATAGCAAAAAAATAAAAGAACTAGCCCAAGAAAAAGAAAAAATAGCAGAGCAGCTTTTAGGCTATAATCATATAGCTCAACAGAACTTTATAACGCTTAACTACTTGGCTAGCCTATATTTTCATGCAGACCAGATTTGGGATTTTCCGAAAAATGAGCAAAAACAGAAGATTTTAAAATTACTTTGTTCGGAAATTTTATTAGACGGGAAAAACATAGTTATTTCAATAAGAAAGCCTATCTTAGAACTGGCTAAAATAGGCTCTTGTCAAATATGGCAGGGGCAGTAAGATTCGAACTCACGACACTCGGTTTTGGAGACCGATGCTCTACCAACTGAGCTATACCCCTACAAAATCTTACCGATTTATATAGTATAAAAAAACATAAATCAAGTATTTTTTTCAACTCCTTGC
>CASFQO010000006.1 GCA_949297145.1 uncultured Alphaproteobacteria bacterium | reverse complement strand
CTTTCAAACCAACAGTCAAAAACATCGGATACACGGCGCATCATAGTTTTTCCGGACGGGTCATCAGGGTTTGGATAAACCACATCGTCAATATAAGGTTTGTGCAGATTATCAACCACAAATCCAGTCTTCTCTTTAATTTCCTCGATAGAGCCCATCACATCAACTCTCGGGAACTTTGGATTATCAGATTTCCAAACAGGAATTGGCGTACCCCAAAAACGGTTACGAGAAATAGACCAGTCACGAGCTCCTTCCAGCCATTTACCAAAACGACCATCTTTAATATGCGCCGGCAACCAGTTAATCTGCTGATTGTTTTTAACCATATCATCACGAAAATCCGTAACTTTAACAAACCAAGAAGACATCGCCTTATAAATTAAAGGTGTATCAGTTCTCCAGCAATACGGATAAGTGTGAGTGTACTGTTCTTTTTTTACCAAAAGACCATTAGCTTTAAGCCATTGCATAATCGGTTCATTTGTTTCAAAAACTTGCTTTCCCTCATAATCAGGAACTTCTGCCGTAAATTTACCGGCTTCATCTACCGGGCAAACAACCGGAAAATTCTCATCATAAGCACGGCAAACATCAAAGTCGTCTTGACCAAAGCCCGGTGCAATATGAACAACACCGGTACCATCTTCGGTAGAAACAAATTCACCGCTCAAAACCTTAAAAGCACCTTTATCTTTTAAGTGAGAAAAATAAGGGAACATCGGCGTATAGCTCAAACCAACCAAATCAGAACCCTTAATTTTTTTCACTAATGAAGCATTTTCAAGTTGTTTTTTATAGCTTCCAAGTCTAGCTTCCGCCAAAATATAATCTTGACCGTTTTCGTTCATTACAACATAATCAATGTCTTTTCCGACGGCTAACATCAAGTTAGAAGGAAGCGTCCAAGGCGTTGTCGTCCAAACCAAAATTTTCTGCCCATTTTCCAATGTAAACATAACCGTAATGGCATTATCGGTTTTATCGCGATATCCAAGGTTTACTTCAAAGTTGGAAAGCGGTGTTTCTGCAGCCCAAGAATAAGGAAGGACGCGATAATCTTCATAAACCAACCCCTTATCATAAAGTTCCTTAAAGTTATGGATAACACTTTCCATAAAAGGAAGGTTCATAGTCTTATAATCATGATTAAAGTCCACCCAACGACCGATACGTTTAAACATATCAACCCAAATATTGGAATATTTCAAAACATCTTTACGGCAGAAATCATTAAATTTCTCGACACCATAAGCTTCAATCTGTTTACGGCCGGAAACACCAAGTTGTTTTTCGGCAGACATTTCAGCCGGCAAACCATGGCAGTCCCAACCTAAACGGCGCTCAACTTTTTTACCGCTCATTGTTTGGAAACGAGCAACCGCATCTTTAACATATGAAACCATCATATGACCATAGTGAGGTGTACCGTTTGCAAACGGAGGACCGTCATAGAAGACAAATTCGGCAGCACCGTCACGGTTATGCACAGATTTTTCAAAAGTTTTATCTTCTTCCCAGAAGTTCAAAATATTCTTTTCCATTTCCGGAAAATTGATTTTAGCATTTAATTCGGGGTAATATTTTTTCTTCTCAGTCATTTCCAAAAAAATCCTCAAAAATACAAACTTCGCATACTTTATCCACAAAAACATACAAAATCAAGCCAAATTTAAAAAAGGCAATGAATCTTAACTGAATTTTTAAACATTTTCGGGTAAAATAACCTCAAAGAAAGTACGTATAACCATGGATATAAGCTTGCTTTGTGGATAAATATATGAAAATAAATGAAAAAATATATACGTTTATCGGCGTATTAGTGTGTGGACTACCTCTGTTTGCTCAAGCCGCAGGAGGAAAGATAAGTGTCGCACGTGCATTTTATGAACTGGCCAGACAAAATAATACCCAGAAAATAGAAAATTTAATACAAAAAGGCTATTCACTTGAAAGTGTGGATGAGCGTGGCTATAATGCAGTCTGCTTATCTGTCATAAGACAAAATCATCAGGCTTATAAGGTGTTGGCTTCATACGGAGCAAATGAAAATCCCCAATGTCTGAAAAAAATTCCGGATAGTGCTTACCGCCGTTTTTTTGGAATATCCCCAAAACAAACAGCTGTAAAAAGTTATGTCCCTGATTCGCCATATTTAATCGGTACGGCTGCTGTTGCTGCCGGAGCTGTTGCCGCCGCATATATTTTTAGAGGTGATACCGATGGAAGCAGCAGTGGTGGGGGCTCAAGTAATCCTGATAATCCAAATGATCCGGACAATCCGGATAAACCGGGAACAAACTGCCCGCCCAATAGCCACGAATATGATGGAATATGTATATGCGACAGTGGTTACGGTAACTATGGTGATGTTTCAAAATGTTATGCAACCGTTGCAAACTGTAGTGTTCAAAAAGCTGGAACTTGCGAAAAATGTAAAGATGGATATTTCTTAGAAGGAAATATTTGTTATCGCCAAATAGATCATTGTATATTACAAAATGGAAGCAAATGTACTCAATGCGAAAGCGGCTATGGCATTCATGGCGGTGACGGTAGTAAATGTTATTTAGATATTCCAAATTGCAAGACCCAATATATGGATATATGTCAAGAATGTAACGCTGGCTACGGAACATATGGAGATGAAACCCAATGTTATCCGAGCATAGAACATTGTTTAAACCAAGTACAAAATATATGTAAAGAATGTATACCTCCGTATGATACTTGGGGTGATCCTAATATGAATATGTGTTACGATACAAATATATGTAAAGCATATCCAAATTCAGTACCAACAAATTATGGAGCGACTTGTATTTGTGATACTAAAAGAGGATACACAGGAGATCCATATACCTCAGGATGCTCACAAACAGCCGATGATGGAGAGTATCAAGAAGGCGAAGAACAAATTGAAGAATGGAATAATTACAATGAATTATATTGTAATTCGCATGGTAAGTATGACGTAGAAAGCAAAATATGTCTTTGTTACAAAGGTTATACAGGAACAGATTGCTCTAGCTGTAGTGCAAATTATCTGGAATTTGATGGAATGTGTTTTGCTGATCTACAGTGTGAATCAAAAGGTAATCATCTTGTACAACAAAATGATAGGTGCGTTTGCGATATAGAAAACGGATATATTGAATATTACGAAAATGAAAAGATGACCTGCATTGAGCAAATTTCCTGTCCTCTACACTATATACAACAAGGTGATCATTGTGTATGTAAAGATGGGTTTGATCAAACAAATGGTGGTTGTGAGCCATGTAAAGAAGGATACGAGTATGATAAAGGGGCAGATATATGTTATCTGACCAAATATATATGTGAGGAAGAATGGACGGGATCGGAATGTGATATTTGCCCAAAACAATATAAAATAACTGTAGATGCAGAAGGAAGACATTGTGGCTTAGAATGCGCCGACAATCGTGCTCCGATAAATGTAAACCCGATGTGTGATCAGTGTGCAGAGGGTTATGAATTTAGCCAAACTGATAATACTTGTATCACAACAGAGTGCACAACCGGAGTAGAAGGATATATTAAAGATCCGGAAACAGGGGTATGCCGTTGCGATACAGATAATGGATGGCGTATGAGTGCTGCAGGAGTTTGTGAAAAAGTTGAAGCAGACTTAATTGGAGCCTATACATCCAACATAAACAATAGTACAATAACCGTAAGTAATGATGGCATATTGCGTGACGTTTATGGAATGAAACCGATACAGAGCGAAGATGAAGAGGGAAATATAACTTACTTTGACAATGTATATAATGCGCTTGCCTCATCTGGTACAGAAAGTGCAACTATCGAAATAAACAATATAAATACAGGAGGTAACTTTGTATACGGAATCTACTCACAATCTGATATATATAACGGTGCAGTAATAAATAATGGCAAATGCGAAGGTGGCTGCAACAATATAGCAACCGCAACGATTAATATAAATGATGATAACACCTCATCAACCATTTATGGGTTATATAATAACTCTGCAAATAATATTTATAACAGTTTTTCATATGGCAGTGGAACGGTTGTAGAAGGAAGTCAAAACAATGCTGAGGGAAACATAGAAATAACGAAGTCAGAAACAAGTCGAGGCACAATAACAGGTATGCAAGGCGGGAAAAACTTGTACAACAGTTATGCCTTTACGGACAATGGTATCAATGCGAATGTGCATACAGTCGGCAATATAAATTTGACCCATAAAGGAGGTGGCGACGTAACGGGAATAAACGGTGTCAATAGCGCAGGAAGAATATATAATTCATTTGCATACTTGAATTCAGCTGTATCAAATGCAGTAGCAGAGGGGAATATAACCGTCAGCGGTAATAGTTATGTCTATGGTATGTCCGGCAATGGAACAATAACCAATAGTGAAACTCAATTTGAGAAAAACTATAATATAATACAGAACTTCAGCTCCACCGGAACAATCAATGCAACCACAAATAATGAAACCGGCGTTGCATATGGAATATATGCCAAAGGTGCTCCAAGCACACAAACCAGTGTATATAATGCAAAAGGGTATAATAGTACCGGAAATATCAACGTCATCAACACGGCCGGAGGCAGTGCCGTTGGAATATATTCCGGAAGACAAACTTATACAGGACAAAACGAAGAGGGTGAAAGCGAAGTTTATTATAACAACACATATAACGCCTTTCGTTCGTCCGCAATTTATGGCAATGGATTGGCTACCGGTAATATAAATGTTATAATTAACGGATACAGCTCCTTAACGACACAAGTGGTAGGTATGTGGGCAGAAGGTAATGCATTCAACTCATATGCAAATTCGGGTTCCGATGTGGGCCTTGCTACAGTTGGTAATATAACCGTAACAGATAACAGTACCTCCGGAAGTGTAAACTTAAGAGGTATGCAGAGTAATGGTGCAACTATAGCCAATGCCTACAGCATGGGCTCAAACAAAAACACAGCAACCGTCGTAACGGGGAAGATAACGGTTCAAGCTAACGAAATGAAAAGCGGCATCTCGACAGCAGCCGGAATATATAGCGATTCCATCAACCCACAAGGTAGTAAAATATATAATGCCGCCGTTGTAAATGATAAAAATTCAGCCAAAGGGACGATTAATGTAACAGCAACCGGGGCCAGAGCACCAAATAAGATGTATGGAATATATGCAACAAGTTATAGTACGGACGAAAGTGCAGAAAATGCCCAACCCAAAACCGTATATAACGCGTATTATGAAAATAGCAGCGATATTTCAGAAGGGGCTGTCAGCGGAATTATCGACGTAACAGCAACAAATGTGGCTGCAACATCAGATGCCGAATACTATGGCATTTATGTACAAGACGGTAGTGCATACAATTCATACAGCTCCAATTCAAATGCTTCGGTTGTCGGAACCATCAATGTAGATGTTTATGGTGGAGCAAATGGCGGTATAGCAGCAGGTATGTATGGCAGTAACGCAACCCTAAACAACTCCGGTTTAGGCTCATCCATACACGTCAAATCAAGAGGGAAAGCCGCTGCATACGGCATGAAAGGCGATAGCTCATATATAACAAACAATGCAGAAATAACGGTAGACACAACAAGAGGTTCTGACGGATATGGTATATATCTTAATAAAGGAGCCGCCATCAATGATGCAAAAGGAATTATCAATGTAACCGGTGATGGGAGTAACTATGGTATATATGCAATATCAGACGGCACCGAATCAGGTCGAGCCACCGTCATCAATAATGGTATAATAAACTTAAGCGGTAAAGGCGCAAATGTCGGCATATATGCTGCCGGAGCAACAGCAACCGTAAATAATACAGGAACCATCAACATTAATGGTGAAAGCTGCAGCGGTGGAAATTGTAATAATGGCGCGGCAATCAAGCTTGAAAATGGTGCCACATACGACAATAGTGGTACAATGAGCAGTGTTGGCAGTATGAATTTTGATGATTGGGGAGGCAATGTCGTTATAAGTCAAGGTGGTAAGTTTGAAGCTGAAGACAGCATCAGCGGCGACTTAAAAGTATCCACAAACGTTGTCACAAACACCTTTGAAACAACATCGATGATAGAAGATGCTTTGTCGGCAGAAGATGTTAGCGGCGTAAACTTAAGTTCAAAATCATATTTGTACAACACCGATATGGTCAAAAATGAAGATGGCAAATATGACGTTGTGATGGAAATGAAAGATTTCAATGAAGTGACAGATGAAGATAAAGCCGCATACCTTGAAAAGAACTATATGTACGAACAAAACAGCGATTTATACAACGCCTTAAAAGGTGCCGGAAGCGCTAAAGAGTATAAACAGCGGGAAGCAGACATATTAGGCACCTCAACACTGCCGAATATGGCACAAGAAAACCTGAAAGTTCAGAGAAGTCTCGATAAAACCATGATGACAGAACTCTTTAAAGAAGGTGGAGATGTCAGAAAGATGGTAGGCGGTGATGCTATGTATATTGGTCGTGATGATAGAGGCACATTAAGCGGCTATGACATCACTTCACAAAGCATGTATGCGTTGTATGATAAGAAAATGAACAACAAATATCGTCTAGGTTTAGGTATGAGTTTCACGCATACAAATACCGACTATAACAATGATTCAAGCCGTAAGAGCTTTATGGTACAAGGTTATGTTCCGTTAACGTACAGCAACAACGGATTAACTGCCGTTTCGATGGCACGTCTCGGATTCGCAGATGGAGATTATAGAAGAAGAGGCTATCAACATACGTTTGAGGCAGATACAACCGAGATAACTTATGGTTGGTTGAATGAATTACGTTATAAAATGGATTTGGGAGCTGTAAATTTAACACCGTTTGTTGGATTAAATGCAATAGGCTGGTACCAAGATTCTATAGATGAGGGAGATGAAAGTCTTGCTCTGCAAATAGCTTCATCGCACATATTCTCACTAGAAAGTGCCTTAGGATTATATTTGGATAAGGATATAGAGTTTGCCCCGGATAACAAGATGAATGTAATGCTAGGCATTGGTTACTATCACGAGTTTGCAGATCCGTATAGAGGATTGGATGCTCATATCAATGATACACTGGGTTCCTATAAATTACGAGATATAGAGAACACAGATTCTCGCGATAGAGGGGTTATTTCAGCAAGAATAAACTATGATTACAAAGATATATCCATTTATGGCGAGCTGATGCAGTACCTTGAAAAAGAATATCCGATAAAAGTAGATGTTGGATTGAAGTACAAATTTTAAATAAAAACATAGTGTTAACAAAAGGATAACAAGAAAAATGGAGATAATGGATAAAAAAAGCTTTATTTTAAATTTTTTTGTGGTATATAAAACACATAATCTTTCATAAAAACTTGAAAGTGGGGTCAAAAACCCCGCTTTTTTGTTAATCTGGATAAGGAGAAATTGATGCAGAGGCATTATTTAGCGGATCTGATTGAACCGATAGTTGAAGATTTAGGATACGAAACGGTTCGCATCACCACCATTGGTGAAACCAACCCGACACTGCAGGTGATGATTGAACAAAAAGATCCTGAAAAAGAATTGACGGTGGATGATTGTGCAACAGTTAGTCGTGCAATTTCTGCTGTGTTGGATGAAAAAGACCCGATAGAAAATAAATATACGCTAGAAGTAAGCTCCCCGGGGTTAGACAGACCGCTTACAAAATTAGAACATTTCAAAAGATTTGTCGGTGATACCGCCAAAGTTGAAACCTCAGATTTGATAGAAAAGAGAAAGCGTTTCAAAGGTGTCATAAAAGAGGTTACACCGGAAGAAGAAATAATTATAGAAGACGGAGAAAATACATATAAAGTACCTTTCTCAGCTATAACAAAAGCAAAAATCGTATTAACCGATGAATTATGGGAAAAATACTTAAAATCCCACAAATCATCAGAAGCCTAAATTTTTTATAAACCCAACGAAAGAGGACACTATGGAAAATATTGTAAACATGCCCAGACCGGAAATTCTCATGGTAGCAGATACTGTAGCCAGAGAAAAAAATATTGACCGTGAAGATGTATTCAAAGCGATGGAAGAAGCGATACAAAAAGCCGGACGTTCTAAATATGGCTTTGAACATGATATTCGTGTCAACATTAACCGCAAAACCGGAGCTATAACTTTAGCTCGTTACAGAGCTGTTGTTGATCAAATCGAAAATGAAACAACAGAGTTAACTTTGGAAGAAGCAAGAAGAATTAACCCTGATGTGAAAGTTGGCGAATATATAATAGATCCTCTTCCGCCGATTGATTTTGGACGTATTGCAGCACAAACAGCAAAACAAGTAATCATGCAGAAAGTTCGTGAAGCAGAGCGTAATAAGCAGTATGAAGAATATAAAGGAAAAATCGGCACGATTATTAACGGTACCGTTAAAAGACTTGAGTTTGGTAACGTTATTGTAGATATGGGCAAAACAGAAGCAATTTTGCGCAGAGATGAGTTGATTCCGAGAGAAAATTTCAAGAATGGCGATCGAGTAAGAGCCTATGTATTGGATGTCCGCCGTGAAACCAGAGGGCCACAAATTTTCTTATCTCGTACATGCCCTGAATTTATGGCAAAATTATTCACCTCAGAAGTTCCGGAAATTTATGATGGTTTGGTAGAAATTATGGGTGTTGCAAGAGATCCTGGGTCAAAAGCCAAAATCGCTGTTCGTGCCAAAGATTCCTCAATAGATCCTGTTGGAGCTTGCGTAGGCTTAAGAGGTATCCGTGTTCAGGCTGTCGTAACAGAATTGCAAGGTGAAAAAATTGATATTGTACCATATTCTGCAGACAAAGCCCAATTCATCGTTAGTGCCTTGGCTCCTGCTGAAGTAAGCAAAGTAGTATTGGACGAAGAAAACAACAGAATAGAAGTTGTTGTTACCGAAGACCAATACTCAATTGCAATCGGACGCCGTGGTCAAAATGTTAAATTAGCCTCACAACTAGTCGGTGCTGATATTGATATATTAACCGAGGAACAAGAAAGAGAAAGACGTGCCAACGAGAATAAAGTGAAGTCAGAACGCTTTGTTTCAGCCCTTGACGTAGATGAAATGATTGCACATGTTTTGATTTCAGAAGGTTTCTCAACAGTTGATGAAATTGCAATGGTAGATGTTTCCGAATTGGCATCAATTGATGGCTTTGACGAGGATTTGGCAACAGAATTACAAAACAGAGCCAAAGAATTTGTAAAGAAGCGTAATGAAGAATTTGCTGAAAAGAGCAAGACATTAGGTGTTGACGACAGCTTAAAAACAATTTCAGGCTTGGATCAAGACATGATAATCAGTCTTGCTGAACACGGTGTGAAGACTTTGGATGATTTAGCCGATTTAGCCGCAGATGAATTGATGGAAATCTTAGGAGAAGGCGTAATCACCGAGGTTGAAGCAAATCGTATCATCATGGCAGCCCGTGAACATTGGTTTACCGATGAGGATAAAAAATAAGCGAGGTTAAAATGTCAAGAGAGCCGATTGAGCGAAAATGCATTGTAGAAGGTATCTGCAAACCGACAACTGAATTGCTGCGCTTTGTAGAACTGAATAATGAGCTTTTGCCTGATTTTAATAAAAAATTACCAGGTAAAGGGATGTATGTGAGTTGCAATCGGCTCTCTGTGATAAAAGCGCTAGAAAAAAAGATTTTTCATAAAGTAAGTCGTCATAATTTAAAAATTGCAGAAAATTTTATAGACATTGTAGAAAATTTGATTAAAGATAAAGCGTTAGCAAGTTTGAATCTGGGACGAAAAGCAGGAGTTCTTGTTACTGGTTTTGAAAAAGTTAAAGAGGTTATCCAAAAAAACAAAGTCGATTTTATAATAGAAGCACGAGATGCTGGACAAGATGGAAAAGAAAAAATGGCATTTCTTGCTAAAAATCTTGAAAAATTTAATTTATTTAGTATAGATGAATTAGATAGAGCTTTAAATAAAGAAAATACAGTGCATGTGGCCGTTCTAAAAAGTGATATGTCACGTAGCGTTTATAACAGTTTAAAGAAGTATCAAAATTTTTTATATAACGGAGAAGACAACGAATGACAGAAGATAATGGCAAAAAATTAACATTATCAGGAAAATCAACCCTCACATTAAAAAAGACCAATACACCGTTGAAGCAAGAGGGTGGAAAGATTGTACAGGTAGAAGTAAGAAAGAAGAGATTTGTAAACACTCAAGCGCCGGTTCAGCCCAAAGTTGAGATAGATGAGACTTTGGCTCAAAAGATTGAGCTCATCAACAAGGGCAAGGAACATGATGCCAAAAGAAAACAAGAGGCAGCAGAAAAAGAATTATTGAGACAAAAACAAGAAGAAGAAAAAGCTGCCGCTGAAAAAGCTGAAGCAGAAAAAATTGCTGCGGAAAAAGCCGCTGAAGAAAAAAGACAAGCCGAAAAAGCTGCAAAAGAAAAAGAACAGGCAGAACGCAGAGAAAAAGCTGAAAAAGTAAGCGAGTATCCTGAAAATGAGGAAAAGAATCATAATTACAAGCACAAAAAAGAAGATTATGATGATGATGACGACGATGATGATGAATATTACAATAAAAAAGGCAAGAAATCATCAGAGCAAGGAAAGTCAATAAGCAAAGAAGAAGCGTTTGAACAAGAAAGAAAAAAAATCCAAAAACGCAGCTTTGAAACACCGAAAAGAAATACCAAGATAAATGTAAATTCATATATGTTTGGGGATGAAGATGATGATGACTATGGGTACGGAGCACCACGTCGTCGTTATAAGAAAAAAGCGCCTAAACCTCAGGCTCAACCTCAAGCACCCCAAGAAAAAATAGTTAAAGAGGTTATTATTCCTGAAATTATCACGGTACAAGACCTTGCAAACCGTATGGCGGAAAAGAGCTCAGACGTGATAAAGAAATTAATGTCTTTAGGTGTAATGGCTACTATCAACCAAGCCATTGACGCAGATACGGCACAAATTGTCGTTGAGGAAATGGGACATAAATTTAAGCGTGTTGCTGAAAGTGATGTTGAAGAAGGTCTGACAGGTCCAAAAGATACGGAAGCTGATTTGTTGCCGCGTCCGCCGGTTGTAACGGTAATGGGGCACGTTGACCATGGTAAAACATCTTTACTAGATGCGTTAAGAGAAACAAACGTAGCCGCAAAAGAAGCCGGTGGAATTACACAACACATTGGTGCTTATCAAATTACATTACACAATGGCCAAAAAATTACCTTTATTGATACTCCTGGGCACGAAGCCTTTTCAGAAATGCGAGCCAGAGGTGCAAAGGTAACCGATATTGTTGTCTTGGTTGTGGCTGCCAATGATGGCATTAAGCCGCAAACCATTGAGGCGATACGCCATGCGCAAGCAGCGAATGTTCCAATCGTTGTAGCAATTAATAAGATTGATTTACCGGGTGCGGATCCGATGAAGGTCAAAACAGAATTGTTGCAACATGGTATTGCAGTTGAAGAAATGGGCGGCGAAAGTTTATGCGCAGAAGTTTCCGCAAAAAAACGCATCAATATAGATAAGTTGGTTGAAGCTATTTTGCTGCAAGCAGAAATTCTGGACTTAAAAGCAAATCCAAACCGCGCGGCAGAAGGGGCCGTTATTGAAGCCAAAATGGAAAAAGGTCGCGGAAACGTTGTAACGGTACTTGTCCAAAACGGAACCTTAAAGGTTGGCGATGTTTGCATAGCCGGCAAGGAGTGGGGACACGTTCGTGCGATGTTTAACGAAAACGGCAAAAAAGTCTTTGAAGTAACACCAGCAATGCCGGTAGAGGTCTTAGGTTTACAGGGCACGCCATCGGCAGGTGATGACTTTATCGTTGTCAAAGATGAAAACCAAGCACGTGAAGTAACAAACTATCGTATTCGCAAAGAGCGTGATGCAAAATTGGTAAAGAGTGCCAAATCAGCCATGGAGCAAATGCTGGATAAGATTAAATCAGGAGAGTCCAAGCAATTGTCTGTTATTATTAAAGCGGACGTACAAGGATCTATTGAGGCTATTGAAGGTACAATTAAGAAGTTATCTACAGATGAAGTATCGGTACATATTCTGCACTCTGCTGTTGGCCCGATTTCTGAATCAGATGTAACCTTGGCTAAGGCTTCCAACGCATTTATCATTGGATTTAATGTACGAGCAATTCCACAAGCTAGAGATTTAGCTCGTCGCGATGGTGTAGATATTAGATACTACTCAATTATTTATGACGTTGCAGACGATGTGAAGAAAGGTCTTGAAGGGTTGCTGTCACCGGAGATTAGAGAGAAATTCTTAGGCTATGCTGAAATCCGTAACGTATTTAATATTACAGGCGTTGGCAAAGTCGGTGGATGCATGGTAACAGAAGGCCTTGTAAAACGTGGTGCAAAAGTAAGATTGCTAAGAGATAACGTCGTTATTCATGATGGAAACTTAGCTCAATTAAAACGCTTCAAAGATGATGTCAAAGAAGTAAAAGAAGGTTATGAATGTGGTATGAGTTTTGAGAACTATAATGATATTCAGGTAGGCGACTATATTGAATGTTATGAACTTGAAACAATTGCCGCAAAACTCTAAAAGGAGATGCTGTCATGGTGATAAAAAACAGTAAGGAGCCGTCGCAACGTCAGCTTCGTATCGCCCAAGAGATAAAGAAGATTATCGCCGGCGCCTTAGAAAAAGGCATGGTTAGAAATCCTCTTATATTAGATCATCTGGTAACAATAACAGATGTTGATATCTCTCCGGATTTGAAGTATTGCACCATATATTTTATGACGTTGAATGGGAAAAATCTCGGGCAGATAGAAGATGATTTAAATGCCGAAACATGGGGAATGAAAAAGTTAATAGCATCAAAACTAAAACTTCGCTATACGCCGGATTTAAATTTCCGCATTGATACCTCTTTTGAAGAAGTTGATAAGATTGAACAACTATTGAGAGATCCCAAAGTAGCAAAAGATTTGAAATCAACCGACAATGCATAAATAAGAATCCCCATCAAATTTTAATGGGGATTTTCATATAAAAGGAGACTAAAATGATGAAGGGCTTTATAGCAGAATTTAAAAAATTTGCAATGCGCGGTAACGTTATAGATATGGCGGTAGGTATCATAATCGGAGCTTCGTTTGGAAAAATTGTAGATTCTCTTGTAAAAGATATTTTAATGCCGCCGATAGGGTTGATTTTAGGAAAAGTCGATTTTTCTGATTTAAAAATAAATTTAACATCAGGAGCAGAACCTGTCACCATAAATTATGGACTTTTTATCAATGCCTTAATTAGTTTTCTGATAGTTGCATTTGCGGTGTTTATTCTCATCAAAGCCATTAACAAATTGCAAGAAAAGATGATAAAGGAAGAAAATGCAGCAGAACCTAAAACAAAGACTTGCCCTTATTGCTGCACAGAAATACCTGCCAAGGCAAGTCGCTGTCCTCATTGCACCTCAGGATTAAAATAGAATAAGCTATTATCTGCCTTGGGCTTGATATGCCTTAGAGATTTCTGCAGCAGTCAAAACTTTTGTAGGAGAGCGATTTTCTGTATTTTCAAGAGCATTAGAGTGAGTGTTATCTAAATCACGACGCTCATCCATTCGGCTTAAAGTATAAATTGTTTTACCTAAATCAGGAGATATAGTCGTGTGTCCAGCGATATTACGCTCTTGTATATTATCGGTATAATAAATCATATTGTTATTTTGGTTACAACAGTCAAGCATCAAGTCTTTTAGTTTAAGATCTGCATCGGGGGAACGATTAACAATATTTTCATATTGCTCACGAATATATTTATCTTTATCTTTATCATTTTTGAGCCCCAAGCCATCAAGATACTTATCAATAGCCAGTAAACCATCTGTTGAAGGGGAAAAGGCTGTATTCCTTGAAGTTAGCTCTTGTGCAAAGTTTTGAGGAGGCATCATTAGGCTGGTGCAATGATCAGGTATATCAATTTTTGTTCCATACCCAATATCTAAATTCTTTGTCATATCAACAAGAAGTTGTTTATGTTCACGGGCCGAAATAATTTGATTCATAATATTTGCCGAAGCTCCATTTTGAGCTTCGGTGGCAAATTGTCCTTTGGCGTAAGAAGCTGAATAATCTTTATCCCAACTTTTAGCAGCAATGTTAATAACACGGCTAAGAGATTCCTGCGAATTAGAATCAAAGCCATTTTTCTCAATTTCATCTTTTAATTCTGGAATTTGATTTAATATATCAGACAATGGAATCTGTTTTCCGGCAGATTCAAAAGTCTGAATTCCCGCATCATGACATTGTTTCCAAATATTAGCTAAAGAAAGGCATTGAACAGTATAAGCAACTTTTTCAGTAACATAATTTTTTTCAACATACATATCAGCAGTTTGAAACTGTCTTTTCATATTATCAGTTTGTCCGCGTTTATCATGAAAAAAATGGGCTTTTTCATGGTAAAAAGTAGCAATATTAGCAGGCGTATCTCCCAAAAGTAACTTAGAAGTCCATGAAGGATCAAGTTTTTGTATTTTAGCCTTGAGGTCGTCAGAAATAATCCATTTAGGTTGATGTATTTTCCGGTCATTAGGATCAAAATAAGCCATATCATCATATTGCATTAAATCCTCTTTAGTATTTATTTCCCGCATATCATGAGAAATAATGCTTTTAGGAGATTTGAAGTTAGAATGATATTTCCTAAAAGCCGTGTCCATCTCTTCCATGGCTGCAAAACCTGGAAATGGTCCTACAGCTGTTTGGTCAAGAGGAAGTTGTTTATTTTCTTCAGTAACCGGAGCGTGAAATTGTTGGGTTAATTTCTGCTCATTATCATGTTTGACTTCAAGATAAGTTTCAGGATCTTCACGAATAACATCTGCTCGCTTGGCATCAGAGCTCATTTCTATACGAGTTGCTTCTGTATCAGAAAGCAAAGCGGAATTTTCTTGTGCCTGAGCTACAGACGCACCACTAAGAGCAACAATCATTGCCGCAGTTTTCGCTTTGCGCTTAAGTTCATCCAAAGAAGCCATAATACTCCCCTCACTACATTAGAAATAATATAGCATAAAAAGAGGTATATGTAAATAAAAAACTACTTCTGGGGGACGTCATCTATATCAATATCTTTACGGAAAAACTCATAAATAACTAAAATAATACCCGATAAAACAAGAGGCAATAAATAATAAATAATACGATAAGCAATCAGTGCCCCAAATAAAATAGCCTGATTATCTTGTCCGGGAAGAATATTAGAAAAGACCAGTTCAAAAACGCCCAAACCGCCGGGCACTTGGCTATATACCCCTAAGACTTGAGCAATGATAAAAGCCCCTAAAAAGGTAACAAAATTAATCTCAACAAAACAGATTAAAACGGAATAAAGCACCAATGAAGCCATTAGAATATCAATACTTCCGATAAAAACTTGCTCAAGGGCCAATTTGAGATTAGGCATTTTAAAATCAATTCCTTTAATGACCAAATCTTTTTTATAATAAACACTCGCCCACAGATAAATAGCCAGTCCCACAACAGATAAAATCATCGTAATAAAAGTAGACATTTTTGTAGAATCATTACCACCGAAAGCATGATCAGGTGTTAAAACATATCCGATGATGATAAGGAAAAAACAAGCCACTAAATATGTAAAACCGGAAAAAGTGACCATTTTAACGATATCGCCGGGACAAATTCCCCAACGTGAATAAAAGCGGTATCTAACTGTTCCACCCGAAACGATAGCGTGCCCGGCATTATTACTAATAGAGAAACCGACAAATCCGGTTAAAATCCACTTCCAAGCAGCCAATTTTTTCTTAATATATTTTAAGGCCAAATAGTCATAGGTAGAAAGGGCAACATAACCGATAAAGGAAGCCGTGAGAGCATAAAGTAAATTGTCAAAAGGAATACTTAATAGAGCAGTCTTAAGTTCGTCTAGAGAATACTTTGATAACTGCCGGTAAATCATATAGGCCGCAAGGGCAAAGAAGAACAAACCGAGCCAAGAAACAAGCTTATTAAGAATTGCCGAAATATTCAATTTTACATTCCCCTAATAAATTATTTATTTTTGACAACATCAAAAGTTTGGTTAGAGTCAATATATACACGCAAGCTATTACCAAAAGTTTTTCGAATAAAAGCCGTCAAATCAGACGGTTGAAAATTATAATTTTCAGCTTCAGCTTGAACTTGCAATACATCATTGATATTAAGATTTTTTTCCAGAGCATCGCGCTTTTCTGCAGCTTCATCAATCCCCAAAACAGAAGCGATATTATAAAGAACATAAGCTTTTTTGATATCTTTTGTATAAAGCTTTCCATCCATATAAATATCAGCCAATCGCATTAGCGCTTCCGAATTTCCTTGTTTTGAGGCTGAATCAAGATATTGAACAGCGCGACTGTAGTTTTTTGGTGTGCCTAATCCATCAATATAAAAATCAGCAATAATTAGTTGCGCTTCATCATATTGAGCATCTGCAGCAGCTTTAATAAATTGGAAAGCTTTATTATAATCCCGTTCAACAAAAAATCCTGTGTAATAAGCATATCCTAACAAAAATTTTGCAGAATTGTTCGTGCTTTGCGCCTGATTAAGCAAATAAAAGACTTTATCAAAATCTTGCTTAGTTTTATTTTTTGAATCAGCTCCAAGATAAATAATAGCCAAATTAACCGCAGCATCATTACTTCCCAACCTTGCCGCTTCTTCAAAATAATTCATAGCTTTTTTATAGTCAACTTTGGTGCCCAAACCGTTAAAATATAAACTTCCCAGATTATTAAGGGCAACAGCGCTCTTTTTCTCTGCCGCCATCTGATAAAAGTGAAGAGCCTGAGCATAATCAACTTTAACACCATTAACGCCATACAAATACATATACCCTAAATCCAGTTGCGCTTCAGTATCTCCGTTATCGGCATTTTCTCTGAGCTCATCAAGAGTTAGAACTTTCTTTGCTTTAGAATTAGTCTCTTTTTCTAACATATCAAGCGTCTCACCGGATGTAGACGTAATTTTACTTGTTGTTGTTTTTGTCGTCTGAAGAGATGATGAAACTTGTTCAAGAGGAACTTGAGAAGACCCCTGAATAATTGAAGAATCTGTCTGCGCATAAACATTAAAAGCAGAGCAAAAACAAAGACAACTCAACATAAGGCGAAAATTTTTCATCTAATTCCATCCCTCAAACAAATATCAACCAAAAGAAAAGATAAAGCAAAAAAATATTGCTTTCAACAGAAAATAAAGTATAAAGAACAGATTGTAAATTCTAAAACAAAAGATATCCTGTTAAAAAAATGGTAAAAGAAGCACCGATATATACATTAAGAGAAATAAGTTTAACTTTTGGCGTTCGTCCGCTGTTTACATCCGTGAGTCTCAATATCGGACGAGGGGATAAAATCTGCTTAGTTGGTCGAAACGGCAGCGGCAAGTCAACATTGCTAAAAGTTATCTCCGGTGTGCAACAACCGGATAATGGCGAAGTGTTCGTTCAACCCGGAATAAAAATCAGCTACATGGAACAAGCCGGAGATTTTTCATCGTATGCAACGCTTGAAGATGTGGTCTTATCAGGGTTAGCAGAAGAAGAACGGACAAGTCTCAAATATAAAGCAGATATTTTAATCGAGCGCTTTGATATCAAAAAGCAGGTATCGCCGCAAACAGCGTCTGGTGGAGAGCTCAAAAAGGCCGCATTAGCCAGAGCTTTAATTTCAGAGCCGGACATATTACTGCTAGATGAACCGACAAACCATTTGGACATTACGACCATAGAAAAATTGGAAGAAATTGTTAAAGACTTCCAAGGTGCGGTGGTTGTCATCAGTCACGACCGTTCGTTTTTAACCCATGTTTCAAACAAAACTTTGTGGTTAGATAGAGGTGTTGTTTATTCAAATGATAAAGGCTTTGCATCGTTTGAAGAGTGGCAAGATGAAATTATCAATCAAGAAATCATCAAAGAAAAAAATCTCAATAAAAAGATAGAAGAAGAAACAGAATGGCTGCACAAAGGTGTAACAGCAAGAAGACGTCGCAATCAAGGAAGGTTAAGAAGGCTCCAGCAATTACGCCAAGAACGTCGCGAACAGATTAAAAAGACAGGAAATATTGATTTGGAAATCAAAGAATCAGCCATACAGTCTAAATTAGTCATAGAAGCCAAACATATATCCAAGAGCTTTGGTGACCGAGAAATTGTCAAAGATTTTTCGTTACGTGTATTAAAAGGCAACAGAATAGGGGTGGTTGGCCCCAATGGTTCCGGCAAGACAACATTGATTAAATTGCTAACCAAACATCTGGAGCCGGATAGTGGTTTTGTCCGTATCGGAAAAAATTTGGAAATGGCGTATTTTGATCAAAACAGAACAATGCTGGACCCCAATAAAACATTATGGAAGACATTGTGCGGAGAGGGTGATCACATCTATGTTCGCGGCCACTGGCGGCATGTAATAGCATATTTAAAAGATTTCTTGTTTACGCCGGAACAGGCACAAAGTCCGGTATCATGTTTATCAGGTGGGGAGAAAAATCGTTTGATGTTGGCCTTATCTTTAGCAAAAGAATCAAATTTTTTGGTATTGGATGAGCCTACAAATGATTTGGATATGGATACATTAGATTTGTTGCAAGAAGTATTGGATGAATATCAAGGTACGATTCTGCTCGTCAGCCACGACCGAGATTTTTTGAATAAAATTACCACATCAATGCTGTATATGCGCGGGGACGGGAGTATTATCGAGCATGTCGGTAACTATGAGGAACTGTACAAAAAATATATAGAACCATATCAAAAAACAGAAAAGAAAAAGGATAGTGAAGAAACAGCAAAGAAGAATAATGATGTGGTTTCAAAGCCAAAGACAGAAACGAAAAAAACACGCTTAAGCTATAAAGATCAGCGCTTGTATGAAGTCTTACCGGATGAAATAGCCAAAATAGAACAAGAGATAAAATCAATAGAAACAGAGCTTTCGGATACGTCTCTTTATATAAAAGATGAAAAAAAATACTACGAGTTAAGTCAGAAACTGGAAAGTCTGCAACAAGAACGGGAAGCCAAAGAAAATAAGTGGTTGGAATTAGAAATGCAAAAAACAGAATAGTTTCTAAAGAATAAAACGCATCAAAGAGTTAAGCAACTGTGCTCTCAGCTAAAGGAAAAGAAAATGATAAAAAAAGAAAATATTCCTCAGGCAAAGCTCAGTTCTGAATTGTCTGATATAAAATACACAAACCGTTTATTTTTAGATTTATTATACAATTTAAGTAAATATCCCCACACTCAAGCAAGCAAAGACTTGGTCAGAAAAGGGCTGTTTGACTTTGAAAGAAATTGTGTTTTCAAAAAGCCGAAAGCAAAAAATAAATAACCGCTAAACTAATACAGATTTAGCAATAAATTTAACAAAAACCGAGCATAGTTGCTTAACACCTAAAGGTTAACCATATAGCAGAGCACGCCTAATAAAGCGATAGAAGCAAAAATTCCGGCAAAAACATCATCTAACATAACACCATAAGCATTTTTAATTTTAGAGTCGGCATATTTAACCGGTCCCATTTTAAGGATGTCGAAAAATCTAAAAAAGATAAAGCCGGAGATATAGTAAAGAGAAGAAATCCAGCCGGACAGATATTCAGGCGCCATATAGGCAACAAAAGAAAAAGTAATTAATTGCCCGACAGTTTCATCAATAACCACCTTAGAAGGATCATCATCACCACAATCTTTAATAACGGCATCTGTTGCAAAAACACCCACAACAAAAATAATAAAGGCTGCCGCAATTAAGGCATAAAATCCACCAAAATAAATCAAGGCGTAGGCAAGAGGAAGCGTACCGAGAGACCCCATCGTTCCCGGAGCAAATTTAGATAACCCCAATCCAAAATAAGTTGCGATAACATAAGCCAATTTTTTATTCATGATGACAACCTCTGTGAAATAAAATAGATATATCAAAAGCAGTGTACAAAGGTATTTAAGGAATTTATAGAAAGAAAAAAAATTATCCACGAATAATTAACGATTTTATGGTACATACAAAGCAAGGAGATAAAATATGTCCAAAAAGTTTTTCTACATAGTTGCGTTCGTATTGCTAAGCGCTATTTGCTTTGTTGCCTATCTTATATTATCAATGGATAAACAAGAAAAAAACATCAAAAATCAGCAAGTAAAAATTCAGACTGAAACACAAATACGTCCGACTATCCAACTTCAGCCAAACGATTGCCCGTCAAACAAAGAAGAAGTGAATATTGTATTGATAACCGATTCTCGTTATACGCCGCCGACAGGCGTCTCTATGTATTCAGCTATCAAAACCAAGTGCCCCACAACCTCATATAATTTTTATATCGTAGCCGAAAACATTACCAAACAGGATGAAGATTCTTTATATAAACTCCAAAGTTTAGCCCCTGATACGGTTCAAATAAAAATAATTCCGCAACAAGAGCCGGAGATACCGTTTGAAAATATGCAACGTTTTTTACAGTACAAAGTCGGTATGCATAAAATCTATTTGCCGCAAATCTTAAAAGAGATAGATAAAGTCATTTATATGGATGGGGATACGCTTGTGCTAAAAGATTTGCGTAAGCTTTATGATATAGATATATCAGATGTTTATGCAGCTGTGGCAAAAGATGGAATATTCTATCGTTTTCCCAAAGAAATGGCAGAAATGGGGTTGGATAAAAGAGGGTATTATTTTAACAGCGGGGTGATGCTGTATAACCTAAAAAAACAACGCGAAGACAATATAGTAGAAAAACTGGAAGAGTATATAAAAACACATGAAGATTTCTATGGCGATCAAGACGTTTTGAATGCTGTTTTCGGGGATAAATTAAAATTAATGTCATATCGGTATAATTGTATAAGTACGTTTTTTGAAGAAGATGATCTTAATTTTTTAAGCCAATATTTTGGAGAGGATCTACCCAAAAATACATTTAACATTTACGAAAATGCAACCATACTTCATTACGCCGGCGATAAACCGTGGCAAGAAAATTATCATCCGGAATACTTAAAAGAGTTATGGTTTAGGTTTTATAATGAAATGCTGAGGATATGATGTCACCAAAATTTAAGTATTTGTTTTGCGGAATAATAATTGCTTTAATGGCTTTGGTAATGGCTATATTTTGCCTAAGACCCAAAGTAGTGAATATTGCCTATATGACAGACACAAAATATTTACCATATATGATGGTATCCTTAAATTCTGCTATCAAAAATAAACATCCGGCCAGCCAATACCATATTCACGTCATCAGTCAAGATTTAGATGCAGAGGATATTCGCCATCTGCAATCTATGTCTAAAGAAAATGTCAAAATAGATATTTACCCAAGCCATGAACAAGCGCTTGATTATAACCGATTGGGTCGTTTCGAGTCGTTTAAGGTGTCATTACAAAAAATTTTTATAGCCGATTATTTACCATATTTAGATAAAGTTTTATATTTAGATGCGGACACGCTTATTCAAGATGATTTGAGTGAATTGTATGCAACAGATATTTCCGAGCAATATGTTGCTGCCGTCAAAGATGGGCTTATGTATCAATTTCCCGAACACATTAAGGAAGTAAATTTGAGCAATAAAGATTTTTATTTTAATAGCGGGGTAATGTTACTGAATTTAGATAAAATTCGTAGGGATGATATTATTCGCAGTGCCGTCATATATTTTAACACGCATAATGAAGTATTTGGCGACCAAGATGTGCTAAACGTTGTGTGTGGAAAAGCCGTAAAACCACTTTCATATAAATACAATTGCAATAGTGTATTTTTTGAAGAAAAAGATGCGCAATTTCTAAGTAATTTCTTTCAAGAAAGCGTTCCGCAAACATCAAGAGAAGTATATGATAGAGCCATAATTTTGCATTTTGCCGGTCACAAACCGTGGACGCCGTGGTTTATACATTCATATCTCAAACCATTGTGGTATAGTTATACGAAAGGAATACCGATAAAATATCGGCAAATGCTTTAATTTAGCTTGCACAAATCAGAAATAGCGAATATCATCCGAATAATATAAAAAAGGAAAAACATATGGTAAAAGTAATAACATTCGGATGCCGCATAAATAGCTACGAAAGTGAAATATTTAAAGAAAAACTAAAAAACTACGATAATATAATTGTCGTAAACACATGTGCCGTAACAGCCGAGGCAGAAAGACAGTGCCGTCAGACAATCCGCAAGATGAAAAAAGAAAATCCTGAAGCAAAAATCATTGTGACCGGATGCGCAGCGCAGGTCAGTGCTGAAAGATTCGCCTCTATGCCGGAAGTTGATTTGGTTTTGGGTAATAAAGAAAAAACAGAAATAGAAAAATATTTGGTTTCCGACGAGAAAAAAGTTGTTGGAGATATATTTTCTTTTTCAGGATATGATGCATATATGATTACGGGGTTTGAAGGCAGAGAACGTGCCTTTGTTGAGATTCAACAAGGATGCAATCACCGTTGCACATATTGCATCGTGCCGTATGCAAGGGGAGCCAACCGTTCGGTAAAAAAAGAAAAAATCATCGAACAAATACGGATATTGTTGGAAAGAGGATTTAAGGAAATTTGTTTAACCGGTATAGATGCTTGTTCATACGAACCGAGCTTTAGCGAGTTGGTAGAAGATATATTAAAAGAATTTCCGGAGCTTCCATCTTTACAATTCGGCTCGCTTGATCCGGCGGCAATTGATGATAAATTTATAGAGCTTGTTAAAATGTATCCGAACATACAGCCTCATTTTCATTTTTCCATACAGTCTGGCGATAATCTGATATTAAAAAGAATGGGGCGCCGTCATAGTAGAGAGGATGTGATAAATTTATGTAAAAAGTTAAGAGATATTCGTCCTGAAAGTGTATTCGGAGCTGATTTTATTTGCGGATTTCCGACAGAGACCGAAGAAAATTTTGCCAATACGTTGAAACTGGTGGAAGAAGCCGGTATAGATAAACTACACGTCTTTCCATATTCAGAACGTCCGGGAACACCGGCAGCAAGAATGCCTCAAGTTCCGGTTAATATAAGACGTGAGCGCGCAGAAAGATTAAGAAATCTAAGAAAGGAGGAAAAATGAGTAATTTTTTTCAAAAACTAGGTTTAGGATTAAAGAAAACCTCCCAAAATTTAAGTCAAGGCATCAGCGATATTTTCACCAAAGAAAGCCTGTCTGAAGATGTGATAACGGATTTGGAAGAATTGCTTTACAGTGCAGATGTGGGAGTAAAAGCCTCATCAGAGATTGTCGGAAATTTTACCTCCAAGAAATTTGAAAAGGGGAGTGATATTACAGCAATCAAACAAGAACTCTGTAAAGATATCAGCGAGATTCTCAAAAAATCAGAACAAGAATTTATTATAGACACCAGCAAAAAGCCCTATGTGATTTTAATGGTTGGCGTAAACGGCGCCGGCAAAACCACAACGATTGGTAAATTAGGTAAAAAATTTGCCAAAGAGGGCCATCAAGTTTCATTTATTGCTGGAGACACGTTTAGAGCAGCCGCGGTAGAACAGTTAGAAATATGGGGAGCCCGCAACAGTATCCGCGTATATTCGGGAGAACCGGGATGTGATAGTGCCGGACTATGTTATGATGGTTTGGTAAAAGCCATAAAAAAAGGGGACGATATAGTGTTTATTGATACGGCCGGCCGGTTGCAAAATAAAAAGGGCTTAATGGAAGAGCTGCAAAAGATTGTTCGCGTCATAAAAAAAGTTGTACCGGATGCGCCGCATAAAACCCTGATAACCATAGATGCAACAACCGGACAAAACGGCTTAGATCAAGTCAAAACGTTCAAAGATTTAGTAGATGTAAACGGCATTATCGTGACCAAATTAGATGGGTCTTCCCGCGGGGGAATATTGATAGCCATAGCCGCCGAAACAGCCATCCCTGTGTATTATGTAGGCGTGGGTGAACAAGCAGACGATATGGATACGTTTAAGGCAGAAGATTTTGCAAAAGGATTATTAGATTTATGATGGATTTGAGTTTTGATTTTGAAGAAAGAACGCCCTCAACAGAGCTAACATCACCACAACCACAAGCCAAAACGGTTACCGAGCTATCGAATGAAATAAAAAGATACGTAGAAGGCAACTTCAGTCATGTTTTGGTCAGAGGTGAAATTTTTGGGGCAAAACGAGCAGATTCGGGGCATTGGTATTTGTCACTTAAAGATGAAAATGCCGTCTTATCAGCGGTATGTTGGCGTGGTGTTGCCTCTTCATTAAAAGTCAAAATAGAAGATGGATTAGAAGTCATAGCAACCGGAAAAATCACCACCTTTTCCGGAAAATCATCGTATCAATTGGTTATAGAAAGTCTGGAGCCAGCTGGACAAGGCGCTTTGCTGAAATTGTTGGAAGAACGCAAACAACAATTTATCAAAGAAGGACTTTTTGATGCTTCTCATAAAAAGCCTATACCGTTTCTGCCTGAAACAATCGGTGTTGTTTCCAGTGCATCGGGGGCAGTGATAAGAGATATTATTCACCGTATCCGAGATAGATTTCCAAGTTATATATTGCTCTGGCCAACACCGGTACAAGGGGAAGGTGCTGCAGAAAAAGTGGCTGCGGCTATTAGAGGGTTTAATGATTTACCCAAAGGTGGAAAAATCAGACGTCCGGATGTTATTATTGTCGCCCGAGGAGGAGGCAGTTTGGAAGATTTATGGCCATTTAATGAAGAAATAGTGATAAGAGCGGTCTACGATTCGGAAATACCGATAATTTCAGCCGTGGGGCATGAAACCGATACAATGCTGATAGACTATGTATCCGATAAAAGAGCGCCAACCCCAACGGGTGCGGCAGAGTTTGCCGTACCGGTTAAAAGCGAATTGGTTGTGAATGTCAATATTTTAGATAACAGAATGAAAAACGCCATGAGGAGGAGCCTTGAAGAATATAAGAATAAAATAGAAGGCTTAGGCCGAGGCATTCCAAATTTGCAGCAAATTTTAAACGAAAATATACAAAAATTAGATTATCGCTGGGAAAGATTGCTAAATGCGGTTAAAAATGTTGTTATGCAGAAGAAAAATGCACTGGCATTGGCAGAAATAAAGCCGGTTTATATTAACACGATGGTTGAAAAATATACAGAGAGATTGCAAGGCCTGACCCATCGGTTGGAAGGCGTCTCGGTGGAATCTGTTTTAAAACGTGGATTTGCTTGGGTCAAAGATAGTCAAGGCAAAACCATATATGGTAAGCATTCGGCCGAACAAGAAAAAGAATTAACCATACGCTTTGCCGATGGCGAAATTAAAAGTTATCTTAGCGAGACAACGCAAACAAGCGATGCAGAAATAAAAAGCAATATAAAACCGAAAACTAAAAAATCTAAAAATTCGCAAGACGAGAATAAACAAGAAAGTTTATTTGATTTTTAAGAAATCCCCCCTATACTCCATAAAAACAAAGAGAGGATAAAATGATAGATATGCAAGTATTTTGGTTAGCTCTTATTCAAGGACTGACAGAGTTTTTACCGGTAAGTTCTTCCGGGCATCTAATATTGTTTTCCAAATATACATCATTTGCAGATCAAGGCCAGGTGATTGATATTGCTTTGCACATAGGGTCTTTGATAGCCGTAGTACTCTATTTTGGGAAGACCATACAACAGATGCTGGTGGATTTATTCAAAGAAAAATTTTTGCCGAATTTCCAAGTAGAAGGGGTAAGACTGGCATATTACATCATTTGCGCAACGATTCCAGCTATCGTCATCGGCGGCGCTCTGAAGTATATAGGAATGGATTGGACCAGAAGCACCAAGTTGATAGGATGGCTGTTGATAATCTATTCCATCATTTTGTGGTATGCAGACACAAAGTTTAGCACATCTAAGACACTAAAAGAAATGAGGCTTAAGGACGCTATATTTATCGGTTTTGCGCAGTGCTTGGCTTTTCTGCCGGGGACAAGTCGTTCGGGGGTAACTATCACGGTTGGTCGTTTTTTAGGTTACAATCGTAGTGAAGTGGCAAAATTTTCGATGTTACTGTCAGTGCCGGCCATATTGGCGGCAGGAATATTAGCTATGTATGAGATTTACCAAGGTGGAGAATTAAGCCAATTAACAATGGCATATCAGGCAATAGGTCTATCGTTTATCTTTTCACTTTCAGCTATATTTTTGATGATGCAATGGCTGCGCCACGCAACCTATCTGCCGTTTGTTATCTATCGTATCATCCTTGGAATTTGCCTATTACTTGATGCGTACAACGTCATATAAGAAAGCGCTATAAAAAAGATAAAAAGTATTGACTAATATAAAAAAAGCAAGTAATAAAAAAGACGTTGCTCTGGTGGCGAAATTGGTAGACGCGCATGCTTCAGGTGCATGTTGCCTCAGGCAGTGGAAGTTCAAGTCTTCTCCAGAGCACCATTAAAAACCTCCGCAAGGAGGCTTTTTTGTATGAGAAAGCGCATGGTTGATAAACATAAAATTTCCCAAAAACTTTTAGCCTGGTATCAAGAATATGGAAGAGAGCTGCCGTGGAGAGTAAAAGGAGGGGCTCATCCTAACCCTTATGTTATTTTGGTATCAGAATTTATGTTACAACAAACGACCGTCAAAACGGTGATTCCATATTTTAAACGTTTTATGGATAGATTTCCGACAGTAGAGGAGCTAGCCAAAGCCTCTGAAGAGGAAGTCTATGCTATGTGGCAAGGATTGGGATATTATACAAGAGCGCGCTCACTGCATACAACAGCAAAGATTATCGTGAAAGAATATGGGGGCAATTTCCCAAAAACAAGAGAAGAAGTATTAAAATTAAAAGGCATCGGATCATATACGGTCGCAAGTTTTTTGGCTTTAGCTTACAATCAGCCGGAAACAGTAATAGACGGTAATGTGATGCGCATAATTTGCCGTTTGTACCATTTAACCGAACCGTTAGATAATATTAAAGAAGAAATCCGAGCAAAAGCGGAGGCTTTAACGGATATAAATCACGCCGCCGATTATGCATCGGCAATTATGGATTTGGGCGCCATGATATGCACGCCAAAAAATCCGCAATGCCTTCTGTGCCCTCTAAAAGATTTTTGCCAGTCTAAGGATAAGAAAGATTTGGAGCAAATTCCGATTCGTACGAAATTATCTAAAAAAGAGAAAAAAGGGAGCGTGTATCTGATCCAAAATGAACAAGGCGCCTACCTGCTCCGTAAAAGAACGGAAAAGGGACTATTAAGTGGCCTTTATGAATTTCCATGGAAAGATGAGGGAACAATCTGGGATAAAGCAGAAGATACCCAAAAAAGCGTAACCCATGTTTTCACCCATATAAAACTAACATTGGAGATTTATAAAATGAGAAGTAACGCGCCGCTTGTGCCGGATAGCTTTTTTGTGTCAAAAGAGGAATTATCAAAATATCCGCTGTCAACCTTGATGAAAAAGGTGATAGATAAAGCATAAAAAATCCCCTGCCATCATTAAAGATGAACAGGGGAAAAGTTTATGGATTGAAAACGGAATCACGATAAGCCCATTCAGTAGCTCTTTCTAAGAATTGTTTACATTTTTCTAAAGAGAGATGCCCATCTTCACCTTTAAGTTTGCCTTCCGCATCAATAAAAAACTCACCATCACTCGGAATAACCTGCCTGATTTTATTTAATTCTTCAACGATATTGTCAGGAGAAAGTCCGCCGGCATATCCCTGATAAATATCAGGAAAAATCGGCGCTAAACGTTTTGCCGGAGCAATACCTTCGCCAAAAGAATCATCAAACAAACAATCGAATTTAAAACCCGTCTGATATAGCTGATGAATGAAATCCTTATTACTCTCGTTATAAGAGAGAATAAAATGTCTAGAATAACATCTTTTCATAGTATCAAGCAAAGTATCCAAGTCAGGTGTTTTTTCTCGTCCGATTTTAAAATTGAGCTGAATGGTCTTAATGATAGGAAAGTTATGAAGGAGATTTTGCACCTCAGAGGGAATTTTCCCATCACAAAATTTTTCCGCCCAATCTTTATTAAGGTGGAGAGCAATCTGAGCTTGCCGCGATGCAAGAGAGCAAAGCGCCCAAATCCACCAATATCTGGCAGAGCCGAAATAAGCCTTATCACCGGAAACTTGAATACCAATTTCAGAAAAGGGATACTTTTCACAAAGAGACAGTAAATTCTGAGCATCCGTAAATTCGTTTGCTCCCGAAACAGTGATTTTAGATAACCTCATAATATAAAAGAATTAAAGAGTGAATAATAATAAAAAGTTGAAGAAAGGTTATGTCTTTAGAGGTAAAAAGTCAACAAAAAAGGCCGCATAAAAGCGACCAATAAAAAATCATTACACAATACACGAATTATAAATTAATTTATATCAAATTATTTTTCTTTAAAACCCATATATACCCATTTAACCATGCAAGATAATAAAAAGGGAATATAAAACCAAAATAGTGACCAAAGAAGTTGTAAGAGATAGAGATAATTTGATTTTGATATATTGATTTTTTGCATCATATATTGCTTTAATTGTTTGCATTGTTCGTTATATTTAACATCTAATTTTTCTATTAAATTATCATTTGATAAATCATTATATTGAGGGAATATTTCTCTAAATTTTGTTATGTATTTTGGCCATGGTTCATTACTTTTAATAATATTTTGATTTATTATAGCACAAATAGTAAATATAATGAATTTTTCATCATTTTTATTAGTATATGCAAATCTGTTAGTGAAAAAATCTTGCCATTGATTAAAATCGCCTAAGTTATAACTGGAGAAAATAATATTCACAGGATATTTATGAAAGACATCCTTTTGTCTTGTTGTGTCAAACATATTTTTCTCAGTAAATTCAAGTATATTTTCGTATGTTTCATTATAAAAGTTTTTACTTAGTCCTTCATACCAAATATAAATTGGTATAATCGCCAATAATACACCAATAATAAAGCAAAGCCTTCTTATTCCTTTATTTTTGAGATATGTGACAAATATAATATTTTGAAGCAATTTCATGGCAAGTCTCCATTTTTTACTACTATCGTCAAATCAAGATTAAATTATTATAAAAGTTAAGTATTTTTATTGCAATAAATAAAAGTTCAAATCGAGTCTCCCTTTATAAGTTTCCCCCCAATAATGAAAACAATGAACTAAATTCTTTGTGTGTTTACAGATAGTAAAAAGGCTAGCTTTAAAAACATATCAGATAAATCGCGGAAAATACATAAACAGGCTAAACAATAAAATCAAACCGCTACAAAAATGGCTGCTTCACCTGGATTCGAACCAAGATTAACGGAGTCAGAGTCCGCTGTCCTACCATTAGACGATGAAGCAATCTAACGAAAGCATTAGATAGTATAAATAAAAATAAGAGTCAATCATTTTTCACATCTTCAACAGAAAAATGGTTGCAAAAAGAAAAAACTCCGCTTATTTTAACTTAGAAAAATACAATCAAGGGAGAGAAAATATGACCGAAGGCGTAAGCGCATCTATGTTTAAGAAGATAAAAGATTTCTTAATTGGTCGGAAGGTTGGAGATATTACACCGGCCGAAGCGCACAAAATTCAAAAGGCCTCATATGTACTCAATAATACGGAAATAAAAAAGCGTTTTTCCCCCACATATGAAAGTATGTTAAAAGGGTTAGAAAGTGAAGAAAAGCAAGTCTTCGAAGGAACAGTTTGGTATTTATCTAAAATAGCGATGAATAAGCCCAAGTACCAACAGGATATTGTGGACTTGCTTGAAAAGAAGAGTAAAGAAAAGGGGATAAATCCGGAGTTTAAGGAATATATCAGAGCACATCTCCAAAATATTTTATCAAAAAACAACCTATAGAAGTTTTTTTTTATTGACTCTAAAATAAATAGTATTATAACATATATTCGTTAGGGCAACCTAACGGAGTAGGTGTAACTATTAAAGATAGGAGATAAAATGACAACAGGAACTGTTAAGTGGTTTAATTCACGCAAAGGATATGGCTTTATTCAACCGGAAAATGGCGGCAAAGATGTATTTGTACACATTACAAAGTTGGAGGAAAAGGGATTAAGAAAGTTATATGAAGGTCAACGTGTAAGCTATGAAATTTATGATGACCGTGGTCGTACCGCCGCCGGTTCAATAGAAATATTGTAATCGTTCATAAGTTGTTATAAAGAAAAAGTCATCTGATAGGATGGCTTTTTTATTTTGCAAGTAAATAAGATATGAGGAACATAGGCATAAAATACGGTTTAGTGTTTACATCTGATAAAAAAACTGTTACAAAAATAAAAATCTGCAAAAAGAGCGGATTTTTTAAGTGTGTGTAATATGTATTAGGAAAACCTATGTTTCGGAAAATAAAAGAAAAGTTTTTAAGTCTGAATCTTGTTGTAAACTATCGTAAAATTCTCCCCTATGTGATGCCATATAAATGGAAAGCATTGATTGCTGTGTTAATAACCATCCCGATAGGTGGTATGGATGCGGTGATTGCATGGGCCTTAAAGCCGTATATGGATGTGGTAATGGTTGAAAAAAGCACATTAGGGACCACAACTTTTTTAATTCCGTTGTTGATTGTCGTATTTAGTTTGTGCCAAAGTTTGCTGACATACAGTGCAACATATTTAAATACATGGGTTGGACAAAGAATAGCCATGGATGTTAAGAAGAAATTGTTTGGCAAATTAATGCACTATAACGCAGCCTTTTTTGATAAAAACACTTCCGGTGATATTATCTTCCGCTTTAATAATGATGTAGATGCCGCATGCAGTGGTTTGCTGAATAATATGAAGCTATTTACCACACGCTTGTTTTCATCAATTTCGTTGATAGGTGTCTTGTTTTACAATTCATGGCAATTAGCAATCGTGGCCACAATTGTATTGCTGGGTGCATTGTTCCCATTAACCAGAGTCCGCAAAAGAATAAAGTCGTTAATGGATAAATCAGTTTTCTCAGGCTCTGCCGTGATGACGCATTTTAACGAAACCTATAGCGGTAATCGCATCATCGCGTCATATAATTTATATGATTATCAAAATGCGCGTTTTTGCAATACTTTGGACAGCGTGTTCAAAATTGGTATGAAGATGATTCAAAGAACCGGAATGTTATCACCTCTAATGCATTTTATCGTGTCATTTGGTGTTGCCGCAGTTATCTGGCTTGGTTCATATTTGATTGTAACCCATCAGATTACCGCCGGAAGTTTTGTGTCATTTATCGCCGCATTAATTATGTTATATAATCCGATAAAAAGCATTGGTAATAATTTCAATAGTGTTCAGATGGCTTTGATGGCAATGGAACGTGTATTTAGCGTATTAGAAAGAACACCGGATATTGTAAATTGTGCAAATCCGAAGAAGTTGCCGACACCGAAAGATTGTATAGAATATAAAGATGTCTGCTTTTCGTATGTCAAAGGCAAACAGGTTTTGGATCACATAAATTTGAAAATTAAAATCGGCGAAACAATTGCATTTGTCGGGAATTCTGGTGGTGGAAAAACAACATTAGTAAACTTGTTGCCGCGTTTTTATGATGTTACCGGCGGTAAAATTATGATAGACGGTGTAGATATACGCGAATTAGATATAGATTCTCTAAGAGCAAAAATAGCGATAGTGTTCCAAGATAATTTCCTGTTTTGCGGAACGATTCGCGATAACATCATTTTAGGCAAAGAAGATGCCACGGAAGAAGAAATAGCAAAAGCTGTCAAATGCGCTTGTTTGGATGAATTTATATCAACTTTGGATAAAGGTTTAGATACAGAAATTGGAGAAAGAGGTGTTTTGCTGTCTGGTGGCCAAAAGCAACGTATAGCTATTGCTCGTGCATTCATAAAAAATGCTCCGATTGTAATATTGGATGAGGCGACATCTGCTTTGGATAACAAATCAGAAGCGATAGTTCAGCAAGCCATAGAAAACCTGATGGCCGATAGAACAGTATTTATTATTGCGCACCGTCTATCAACTGTTAGAAATGCCGATAAAATCGTCGTTGTAAACTATGGTAAAATTGCAGAAATCGGTACGCATGATGAATTAATAAATAAGCCGGATGGAATTTATGCATCTCTGTATCGTACTCAACTTCGCTAATCGTTAAAGGAGAAAATAATGCCATTTTTAACAGTATACACCAATGCGGAAATAAAAGACGGCACAAAACTGTCTGAAAAAGCTGCAGAATTAACCGCAGATATTCTAGGAAAACCGATATCTTTTGTTGTGACCAACGTCGTATATAATCCGAATATGTCCTTTGGGGGTAAAAATACAAACAAAGGTGCGTTGGTTGAATTGTTATCTATTGGTTTCAGGGATAAAGACATGGTAGTAGAGGCTCTGACAAATTTTCTGGAAGCAGAGCTTAATATCACAGATACCAACAACATAAATATATCCTTAAATAATGCTCCCGCTTCACAAGTTGCGAGTAACGGGCGCACATTTGGCTAAAAGAATAAGAAAATATCTGCTCTGTTAGGAAAATATTAAGTTTTATCATCTAATCTCATTAGTAAGTTTAGGACTGCTTGTGGGAATAAACTTAGAGGTAACAACCTTACCTATTACTTTAGTTAGAGAGTATGACTATTTACATAATTGTAAAAAAATATTTTCTGGTGTAAAGTAAACAGTGTTTAAGGTACTTATATTTTTAGGAGATATAATATGAGAGTTAATGAACAAGGTCGTTCAATGATTGAAATGCTCGGCGTGTTGGCTATCGTTGGCGTTTTGTCAGTTGGTGGTATCGCCGGATATTCAAAAGCAATGAACAAGTTTAAGACAAACAAAATTGGTGATCAAATTCAAATGATCTCTACAAACATCAGAACATTGTTCTCTTCACAAAGAACATATGAAGGATTAAGCAACGGTATGGCTTTGAAAGCAGGCTTGATCCCTGGTGAAATGTTTGAAGCAGTTAGTTCTGGCGGATCATACTCATCAAGTTACACTATTACCAATGCATTCGGTGGTAAAACATTCATCGATGTTGCTAGCCAAGGAACAGACGGTGATAATATGGCCTTTACAATTGCTGTAGACCAAATTCCGCAAAATGCATGCGTATCAATCGCTACAACAGACTGGGGTGGAGACGCTGGTGGTGGTTTAGCCGCTATGTGGATTGGCGAAGGTGAAGCAGATGCAGCTGAAACAATTGGCTCAAATTTGAGCGGAAATACAGCAGGTCTTACAGCTGGTCAACAGCTCCACATTCCTGGAGATACAGACTTCGGTTTGCCTTATAGCATTATTGATGCAAACGCATCTTGCGCTCACAGCTTAAACGGTGTTGTTTGGAAATACTTCTAAGCCACTGCTTAATGAGACAAAAGAGAGGTGTCTGCCGGCACCTCTTTTTTATATGAAGAAATATCGTGAATTGAAAAAATAAAAGAGCACTACTTTGTTGCTCTTTTACTTTGATAATCTAATCTTTATCGGCATAAGGATTTTCAGATTTTCTAACCGTAATTCTAATCGGAACCCCACGCAGATTAAATGTTTCGCGAAGCTGATTGATCAAATATCTTAAATAAGAATCAGGCAAACCCTCCGGATTGCTTGAAAAAATAAAAAATGACGGCGGACGTGTTTTGGCTTGGGTGATATAGCGAAGTTTAATACGACGCTTATTCTTGCCAAGCGGAGCAGGGTTTTGCTCTTGAACATCCTTAAACCATTTATTAAGCGGCGCTGTAGGAATACGAATATTCCAACGCTCATAAACTTTAATAACCGCGCTTAATAATTTATCTAATCCTTTTTTCTTCAAGGCGGAAATGGTAACAGTCGGCACACCTTCTGCTTGCGTAAGCGATGTTTGAAGCTTGTCATTTAATTTTTGCAAGGCTTCTTTTTTATCGGCAATATCCCATTTATTGACAGCAATAACAAGAGCGCGCCCTTCATCTAAAACTTTACGCGCAATGGTTAAATCTTGTTTATCCAGCACACCGTCAGCATCCAAAACCAAAATAACAACCTGAGCCATATTAGCCGCATAAAGTGTACTTTCAACCGACATTTTTTCAATAGCGCCGGAAACTTTAGCTTGTTTACGAAGACCCGCCGTATCTACAAGGTTAATTGTCCAACCTTTCCACTCCCAACGCGTCGTAATCGCATCGCGCGTCAAACCGGCTTCAGGCCCCGTCAACATCCGCTCATCACCAAGCAGAGCATTGACAAGAGTAGATTTCCCGACATTAGGCCTTCCCACAACTGCAATTTGGATAGGTCTCTTTTTCAAATTCTCAAGATAACTTTTTTCATCTTCTTCAGAAATTTCATCACCAATGGCAATGTCTTTATCAATTAAAGGTTCGCTATCATCTTTCTCGTTGTCGGAAGGATGTAGCTGCTCATCAAAATTTTTAAGTTGAAGATATAATTCATCAAAACCGATATTATGCTCAGCCGAAAAAATAATCGGATCGCCCAGCCCAAGTTTATAGGCTTCATAAATACCTTGTTCTTGCGTTCTGCCTTCGCATTTATTAGCCAAGAGCAAAACAGGCTTCTTGCTCTTACGCACCAAATCCGCAAAATGCTCATCATAAGCTTGCATACCGGTCCGTGCATCAAACAAAAATAAGACCACATCAGCCTCATCAATAGCGCGTTTGGTTTGAAGCCACATCCGTTGCTCCATCTTTCCTTCGGTTGCATCTTCATAACCGGCCGTATCAATAACGGCTAATTCTAAATCTTTCAATTTAGCCATAGCTTCTTTTCTGTCACGAGTTACCCCAGGTAAGTCATGCACAAGAGCCAATTTTTTGCCGACCAAACGGTTAAATAAGGTAGATTTGCCAACATTTGGTCTTCCGACGATTGCAACTTTAAGCGCCATTTTTTATCCTTTTAGCTAAACAAAATAAACACTAGCCCAAGTATATAACATAACAGCACAAATTTTTCAAGCGCTAAATAAAAAGGCCGATGACCGGCCTAATACAGATGAAAAAGCAACTTAATAATCAAAGCTTATTGGTTCTTGATAAAAGTTTCATATTGATCCGCAAAAAAGTCCGGAAAAATCTGATAAAATTTTTCAAGCATCATTTTCATAACCAAGCGAACCGACGGATGAGCCGCAGAATGACACCGTAATGAAAAAACGTGTCGCCACTCTACAATATTAGCCGACATAATCATATCCGCCTTAATAGAATGAGGCAGTAACATTCTGAGTTGGTCTCCTTTGCCACCCATTTCCGCCATCTTCATATAGGCTTGTTCAATCATTTCCATGCATTTGAACCACTCATCATACATCGGCGTATTTTTTTCAATGTTACAAGGATTTATAACCGTCAGTTCACTACCAAACTTACCTTTTGAATAATTGCAATATCTGGTAGATTCAATAGAAAAAGAGGCTAAACGATGCCGCGTAATATCCTTGTAAGCACCCAAATCACAAACGGAGTGGGTTGTAAGATAGTTGTGCATTGCAGAGAATCTGGAACTTTGCACACTTTCAAGTTTAATACCCTCAAATAAAGGTTTCGCATCAGCTTTGATATAAAACAGCGGATTACCGATAACGGTTAAAAAGTCATGCACGCCATATTGTCTGGCAATATCTCGAAACGCACGAATGTTACCGGAAACAACAATAACCTCTTTTTGAATAAGTGGATCCTTTTCCACCGATATATTCAACCCGCGAACATCCTTCATCGTGAGAATAGGCTTATTTTTCTCAATATTCGGCATGGAAAAAATAACATTTGCGTGCTCAATAACCGATTCGTGCCCGCTCTTCAAAATCCCACTGATAAAAGGGATAGCTGTTTCATTTGTAATCAAATTTTCAGATTTGTAGCAAGTTCTACCACATTTTTCTATATGCGTACAAACATCCGCCAAATTATTCAAAGGATATATTTCGGTAGAGGCATCAACAATTTTAACCATAATAAGCTCCGTCCAATTTATTCAAAAACAATAACATCAGCATCATCAGAAACCGCAATTACTTTTTGCCCTGCGGCAATTAAGCCGTTGCTGATATCAAGTTCCAATTCAGTTTTAGCTACAACAAGACCGTTAACAGCATCAACTTTTAAAATCTTTCCGTTAGAAAAAGCTAATAAAATATGACCATTAAGCATCAACGGAGGAGCGGTGTAGATGGCTGCTTTAGTATCTTCATCGCTCAAATAATCGCGCACATCCAACGACCAAACGACGTTACCGGAATATTTCTCAACGGCATATAATATGTTCTTGTTAGAAACGACAAACAAATAATCTCCGGCAAGCAGCATATTCTGCATAGAGCCAATTTCTTTTTCCCATAGTTTATCGCCGGTTCGCATATCAAAAGACGCCATGACATCGCTGTTGCTGATGGCATAAATAACTCCTTCTTCAACAATCGGATAAGCGCCGATGGTGTTTATTTCCGTTGTTGAGCGTGCTTGTTTGTTAGATACAAGCATCTGTGACCAAAGCGGGGTGCCAAGAGTTGCATTAAGTACAACAATTTCACCGTTAGAAAATCCCGCTACGACAACATTATCTTCTGCATCATAAGCCGGCGAAGCGCCCCCAGCAAAAACAGTATCTTCATGAGCAACTCCAAAACGCCATATTTCCTGTCCGTTATTTTTATCTAAAGCATAAAGGCGATTATCAACGGTTTGCACCAGAATCATATTAGGAGTAACAGTTGGGGCAATACGGATAGGTGATTCCATAATTTTACGCCATTTAGGAGCCCCTGTCTGAGCATTCATTGCAAACACACCGCCAAAACCGGTCGTGGCAAAAAGCGTATTATTGTCATATGCTAAACCGGAAGCACGGCTTTTTGTTTCCTTAAAACCGCCGATATTGGCTGATAATGTATTTTCCCAAAGCATCTTCCCATTTTGCAAATTAAAGGCAGAAACCTTACCCTTTGTATCCATAACAAAAATTGTGTCATTTCCAACCACCGGAGCTGCGAGCAAGATGTCGCGTTTATTGATACCTTTACCAAAGTTTTGTGCCCACTGTTCTTTAAGAGTAAAACCAGCCTTCAAGTTACCGATAATATGCTGAGGGTTAACACCTGTTTGACTCCAAGCAGAATTGATATAAGGATTTGGCAAAAAAGACTTTATTTTCTGATTATCTAAAGACAATTCCGGAGAAACATCATCTAAAACTGAAACTCTAACCCCCTCCGGTAGTTTTTTATCTTGAGCGCATGCCGCTAAGCATAAAGCAATCCCGCAAACACAAAAACCTTTATTTAACCAATGCATAGAGAACTCCTAAAGTAACGTTGAAATAAACATTATAACGTCGCAAAACTTCCCAAACAAACCTCTCCCATAAGATATAATATTATTATCTATGGAAAAAAGAAGGAAGCTCAATAAATTTATTGAGCTTCGTTAATAGATGCCAGCATATCATTAATTCTGGCCTTAAATTCTTCAGAAACATTTCCGTTAGCAAGTAATTCTTCATAAATAGCTTTAGCCTTCGCCATATCTTTATTTTGAATAGCGGACATTGCTAACAATTCTTTAGCCATCGGCGCCCATGCTCCGCCTTTTTGCACAATAGGATTTAAGATTTTTTCAATATCGCTATAAGAAGAAGAATCAATCTTATATGTAGCTAATTTAACAGCGGCAATTTCTCTAATTTTTTCACTGGCAGAAGCATCGTCATTGATTTGTGCTAAAACCGTCAAAGCCTTTTCTGTTTGATTGTTATCCAATAAGATATTAGCAATTTGCAGACGAGCAATATCTTTATAGAGGCCTGTCTCTGTTTGAACAATACTTTCTAATTCGGCAATATTATTTTCATAATCAGAAGATGCGGAAACTGCCTGAACATAACGAGCGTTAGTTTGTTCAGCTTTGCTAATGCGCCACTCGCCGATTTTTTCATAACCAACGGCAAAAGCCAAAACCAAAATAACGAAAGTTAGAATATAGCCGCCATATCTATTGATAAGCTCTTTAAATTTTTCATTTCTGACTTCTTCATCAACTTCTTCAAAAAAAGCCTTTTCAGCATCTAAGTTAAAATAAGGATTACTTCCCTGAGCTGCATTTTTGCTTTTTTCAATATTACGTTTAATGTCTTTTGCCATAATTTTATCCCTCAGTTAAAATATACACTTTATTAAAAAATACCAAAGAGCAGTTTAGAGCGCAACGAAAAAGTAATATTAATTACCAATTAATTTGCGAATAACAAAATCTCTGACCCAAATCAAATCATTAACCGGCAATCGACTGCCAAAGTTAATAATTTTATCATCACTGATAATAGAGAGATTATAGCGGTCAATCGTCGGGTTGTAGGCTAATTCCACATTTTCAATTTTTTTAGTATCAAGGCTTTGTTCAGAAATCGGAGAACCTAACAAGGTAGTGATAACACGAACGGTATGATCATCAATAACAAGCTGATAAGAGTTAAATAGTTTCATCGAAAAATAAATAACGGCTAACAGCAAAAATGCACCAAACGCCCAATATTTCAGCGGAATTGTTGTGCCGATAATCGTTAAATATACCCCGCCAGCCGTGAGCAATAAAACAGAAATAATGGCAACAAGCAGAAAAAGTGCGCTAAAGATATCCCAATAGATTCCTTTCGGTTCAATGAGTGTCGCTTTGGGCTGTTCTTCAACCAAAACAGAAGCCGGAGCAGGGAATTTGCCGCTGGCAATAAAGGGAAGTTTATCTTCCTTGGCAAGCTCGCTTAAAGATTTATCAAGGTCAGCACAATCACGCTGAATAAGTCCTCTGTCGCTAACGCTTAATGCTGGAAGATTAAACATTTTGGCATAACCTTCCCAAATTTTACGAATATTTTTATTTTTCATAGAAATATAAAGAGGTACAATTTTATTAGAGTCTTTGTGGTAAAGGTCTATAATATACCGACTTCTGTTAAAGAGTCCGGATTGCACAAAAAGAACTCTTAAACGAACTCCCATATAGTTATCAATAGATTCGGTCAGTTGATGTTTAATCCCAAGAGCCGGACGATAGATGATTGTAAAATTCTTTCCGTCAAAAAAGAATTTCTTATATCTGATAAAAGAAAAGAAGGAAGCCACAATTAACCCGATAGCGATGAGAATAACAATAAAAGAAAAAATCTCAACTACAATAAAAGATTGTCCTTCAACCTTTTCAGCCGTAATAAAGCTAAACATTTCAAAGACGCCCAAACACAAAAGCAGCGCCCCAAAGAACCACCCGAGAATAACCAAACGCAAAGAAGAACGATCCGTAATTGAAACGGGGGTCTTTTTAAGGTTAAAACTAAGCTTAGAACTAAAATGGTCAGGAATATGAACTAACATAAAGAGCTCCCTAAAAATGAATTACAACTATATTATATACCATTAAAAAAAATATTCATCTCTTTTTTAAACATTGGCCGCAGAAATGTTTAAAACTTTGCTTGTCTTTCTGATATTTTTTTTGTAATAAGAAGAAAAAAGAGAGGAATAATGATAAACGAGATTTGTCAAATTTGCGGTGGCTGCCCCTTGCGAGAAATGGAAGAACAAGACTACCGCCAACAAAAGCAAAAGGAATTTGAAAGGACTATAGGAACCATAAAGGCTGCTCATCCGCAAATAGAAAAGACCATCTTTATCGGTGATGGAAACCGCCGCCGTGCGGAGATGGATTTTAAGATGACGAAAGGCAAGTTATGTTTAGGCTTCAATGAAAGCAAATCGCATAATTTGGTAGATATAGAAAATTGCCCGATGTTGCTTCCGGAAATCAATAACTTATTGCCTAAAATTAAAGAATTTTTGCACGAGTTTTGCTCAATAACGCCCACATCTGTTCCATCAAAAAAGAAAAAACAAACTAAAATAAGTTCCTCTATCAAGGCCGGTTCTATCCAAATGCTATACGCCGATAACGGAATGGATATCCTCTTAAAACTAACTGAAGAACCTATTTTGGAGCATCGTCTGCTGGTGGGAGAATTTGTTAATAAAATACCGAATATCATACGTCTGTCATGGAGCATCGGAAATACACCGGCAGAAACCATTGTAGAAAAAGTTGCACCGGAATTATATATTGCGGGATACGCCATTACGATTCCGCAAGGTGTCTTTTTACAAGCGTCAAAAGCATCAGAAACAGCGATGATAGCTAAAGTTATGGAATACATGGGAGATACCACTGGTAAAATTGCCGATTTGTTTTGTGGGTTGGGAACATTTACGTATCCCTTAGCCAAGAATAAGAAAAATGATATTCTTTCAGTAGATTCTTCTCCAGCATCGTTACAGGGTTTGCAAAAGGCGCTTAACCGAAATCAAATACAAAATGTAGAAATAAAGACGCGCAATCTGTTTAAAGACCCATTGGATGAAAACGAGCTCAAAGGTGTGAGAGCAATTGTCATAGATCCGCCGCGGGCAGGGGCGCATGAGCAATGCCGAAAAATAGTGGCAATGCCACAAGAAGATCGTCCCGAAAAAATTGTATTTGTATCATGCAATCCTCAGACGTTTGTATATGATGCAACATTATTGGCAGAAAATGGCTATGAGTTTGAAAAAGTGGTGATGGTAGACCAATTCGTATATTCACCTCATCAAGAGCTGATAGCTTTGTTTAAGAAAAGCGACAAATAATTAAGGAGCTAAACAATGATAGAAACCAACAATCTTCAAAAAATGGCCAACACGATTCGTTTTTTGACGGTAGACGCCATAAACAAATCTAACTCCGGGCACCCGGGAATGCCTCTTGGAATGGCAGATGTGGCCACAGTACTGTTTGCCGAATATATAAAATTGAATCCTGAAGCCCCCAAGTGGTTTGATAGAGATAGGTTTGTTCTGTCAGCAGGACACGGCTCCATGTTGTTGTATTCGCTCTTGTATTTAACCGGATATAAAGATATAAGTTTAGAAGATATCAAAAATTTCCGACAATTTGGCTCCAAAACGGCAGGACATCCGGAATATGGACATCTTGAAGGGATAGATATGACCACAGGACCGTTGGGGCAAGGAATTTCCTCTGCAGTCGGCATGGCCTTGGCCGAAAGGATGATAAATGCCAGATACGGAGATAAATTGTGCAATCACTATACTTATGTTATCGCCGGAGATGGATGTTTGATGGAAGGAATATCAGAAGAATCTGCCTCCTTAGCCGGACATTTGCAGCTAAATAAATTAATAGTTTTCTGGGACAATAATAATATTACGATAGACGGTACGGTTGATAAGGCAAGCTCCACCAATCAACTGATGAGATTTGAAGCCATGGGCTGGAATACCATCAGCATCAACGGCCATAATTACCAAGAAATCAGACAAGCAATAGAAAAGGCACAAAAGTCCGATAAACCGACATTGATTGCTTGTAAAACCACCATCGGTTACGGTGCGCCGAATAAAGGCGGAACATCAAAATGTCACGGTTCTCCGCTTGGTGAAGAAGAAACAGCCTTAATGCGCCAAAAATTAAACTGGTCTTATGGGCCGTTTGAAGTACCGGAAGATAGTTTAAAATTATGGCGTCAGACACAAGATAGAAATAAAATAGATTATGCGCAATGGGTAAAAGTGGCAGCAGAAGCCGGCACAGAGTTTCATAATTTCATCGCCGATAAACTCCCCAAAGGCTGGAATGAGGAATTGAAAAATCTAAAACAACAGGCGATTAAAGATAAAACAAAAGTCGCGACAAGAAAAGCATCAGAAATGTGTTTAAAGGCCATTGTTCCGCATATTCCGGAAATCGTCGGCGGGTCAGCAGATTTAGCAGCATCAAATCTGACCTTTGTAGAAGGTTTGAAAACCGTTACCAAAGACGATTATCATGGAAACAATATAATGTACGGCATTAGGGAACATGCTATGGGCGCTATTATGAACGGTATGGCTTTGCACGGCGGCGTTATTCCTTATGGTGGAACATTCTTTGTCTTTTCGGATTATATGCGTCCGTCCATGCGTTTGGCCGCATTAATGGGAATTAGAGTTATCTATGTGTTAACCCACGATTCTATCGGAGTAGGTGAAGATGGTCCGACGCACCAGCCGATAGAACATTTGGCTTCTTATCGTGCCATGCCGAATATTTTAACATTCCGCCCTTGTGACGTTGTAGAAACGGCAGAAGCTTGGGAAATTGCTCTGACAGAAGAGCACCGTCCGAGCATTTTGGCTTTGTCGCGTCAGGGATTGCCTTTGTTGCGTCAATCAGCAGAGAATAACTTAACGTTAAAAGGGGCATATATTATTTCACCGGCACAAAACGAACGAGAAGCCACAATAATTGCCACCGGTTCAGAAGTTTCTATTGCCGTTGAAGCGCAAAAGAAATTAAGAGAAGAACACATAGATGTTGCCGTGGTATCAATGCCATGTATGGAGCTGTTTGAAGAGCAGAGTTTGCATTATCAAATGGAAATCTTAGGCACAAAGCCGGTGATCAGCATAGAGGCGGCTGCAACGTTTGGTTGGAACCGCTTTGCCCAAAGAACCATCGGAATAGATACATTTGGGGCATCCGGTCCTGCCAATGAGCTATATGAACACTACGGTCTAACCGCAAGCAATTTGGCAGAAGAAGTCAAACTATTACTTCAAAAGAAATAGAAAGGAATAGGAAAATAAAAAAGCGGAACAAGAATACTCCTTGTTCCGTTTTATTAATGCCTTGTAGAAAACCACCACTTTAGTGGTGGATGAATAAAAAGTCGGCGATATAATAAAGATATGCAATTTGTAGAGAGTTCACATAGCGTATACAGTTTAAGTTACCATATAGTGTGGGTAACCAAATAT
>CASFQO010000005.1 GCA_949297145.1 uncultured Alphaproteobacteria bacterium | reverse complement strand
TGGTGCGAATGAAGAAGTAATTAAAAATTATGTAAAGTATCAAGGACAAAGGGATTTAGGTCAACTCCATTTGGAGTTGTAAAGAAAGGCACCTTAATGGTGCCTTTCCAAGAACCCCGGGTTTACCCGGGGATATCTATTAGAATTATAAAAAATTATTTGAGCGCCGGAATATTGAGCTGGGCAAAATCCCCAGGTTTAATTTTAACTGTTGCATAGCGCAAATTTTCAGTTTCAATCATATATTCTTCTCGTCCCGTAAAGTAAGCCGCTAATTTATAAAAATCTCTTCCGTTAAGCTCCTGCTTTTCCCAATTCATTAAATAAAAGACACAAGCTTGACTTTTATCCGTCAGTCCACAACGAGGGCGTCCCGCCGGAATATCCGGATTAGCAACAATACCTTCCAAACCATGGTTTTCAATAGTCTGTGTTGCAAATAAGGTCTTTCCGATAAATAAGCCGACAAAAAAACAAATTCCTGCTGCAATGTATAAAATATTCTTCTTAACATAAGAAGTATCTTCCTGAAGAATTTCCTCATCACCGGCATCATCTTCATCATAATCAAAATCATTAGATAAGTCATCTAACGAAAAGGATAAATCTGAATTGGACGTGTTTGCAGCCAGGGCTTGCGCATCTTGAGAGCGTATAAGATCTGTCCCTTGTTGTTTTTCTGTTGAAGACGTTACAACCGCATCAGTGTCACTAGCACTAGCAACGGTAGATGTGTCTTCTTCTATAGGGGGAACTTCCGTATCTATAGAAGTAGAAACATCCTGATGATTTTGAGTTGAAGAAATACTCACTTCCGCTTGCTTTATGGCAGAAGATTCGTTTCTTTCATCCTGAAAAGAGGGCATAACCTTAGCTGGTGCTGCAGGAATGTCAACGGCCGGCCTAATTTTAGGTCTCTTAATTTTTCTAAGCTTTGGATGACCGGGAACAGCAAAAGTGTTCGGTTGCGCAGGAGAAACCGGAGCCGAAGAAACATTATCTCCTTGCTTTTGAAAAGCACTGGGATTTTGTGAAATCAAACTATCTAAATCATCATCACTCATCTGTTTACACTCTAGATTCTATTTTTTATCTTTTCATCGGTTTTCAACATTCTGACAAGACGCGGAACAATAAATACAATAGTCTCTGTTCCTTGGAAAGCCGGGCCAAAGATTTCGCTAGGCAAACCAATAATAAGGAAATTTTCCCCTAATTGGTTTCTTACCTTAAATTTGGTAATTTCACCGTCTGTCGTATCCAAAGTTACTTCAGAATAGATACGATTATTTTTTTCTAAAGAAGCCCTCGCAAGTATAGAAAGAGAATATTCTTTATTGTCCAATTTGCCGCAACGTCCTACATCAAAGCGAGAAAACCATCGTGTCGGAACAACAAAACGCCCTTCAGAAATATTTTCAACTTTACCATATTTGCTAACAAAATTTTGTAGCTGCTCAATGGATAAATCATTTGTGACAGTGAGCATACGTCCAATGACGCCTGTTTGTGCCGTAGCAATAGTCCCAAAGTTAAAATCTTTGAGCAAATCATTCCATACAACCCCACAAGGCTCATTAGGAATAACTCTAAAGACGCTGACATCATACATAATCATCGCGGGATTATCTTCAAAGTCTGCAATCAATTCGTTAATTTTATTCATTGTCTCCAAGTTCGTTTCAAAAGAGATTGTATAATCACGCCAGTTTGTAATAACATCAGTAATGCCGGCACCTCTTAAAACATCAAGAAACCCTAACAATAAAGTTCTAGAGCTCGGTGCATATAATGTAAAGCTGGCTCGTCTGCTTAAAATAAGAGAATTTGTTTTCGCATCATATCTATAAAACAAATCAGCCGAGCGAGCAATCATTTCAACAACTTCTTTAAAACTACCATTTAAATCTTTACCATAAAGATTAGGGTAGGGAGCATCTTTGGCCACAAGAACAATGTTTGCCTCCTTTGTAAGTTTGAGCAAAGCCTGTTCTGCTGGAATATTATCAAAAGTAAAATCACGCACTTCAAAATCAGGCAAAGGATCATTAACATCATTACGTTCAATTCGGAAAGACACATTATTATGGGGCAAAATTTGCACCATTTCTTGCGTTTTCCAATTAACATTACAGCGTAAAGGTGTTTCTAAATCTAAATCATTCGCTCTAAAGGTTGTACGCAGCATATAAGGATTTTCTTGCGGGAGAATAATAAAATTATCCGTTGCACTGCCATTAACGGCCGTATTTGTAATAACCGTCTCTTCATCGCTTTGGTAAGCATTACAAGCAACAAAAAAGAGCAATGAAAATAAAACTAAAAGACTTTTCTTTCCAATACCAAACTTCACGTTATTCACCTTTACTTTCATCATTTTCTTGGTTTTCAATAATTTGTTCTTGTTCAGCCATTAATTTTGCAACAACATCATCAATGCTTTGTCCCGCACCTTTAGTCGGGTCGTCGGCCTGATTTGTAAAACCTCCAAAGGCATCTTTCGCTGCACTCAAATCTTCATCTTTTTTGGCAGCCATATCAACCGAAGCGTTTCTTTCTAATTCTTGTTTATATAAATCTAAGTTTTTTTGGAGAGCTGCCACGCCACCTTTTATTTTCTTTTCAACAAAAGGATGGAGTTCTTTATGATTGATAATGTAATCTCCGGTTTCACATAATTCCGTCAAAACATCAATAATATACGGATAAAAAGGATAATCTTCAACAGCGATATTTCCCTGTCGAATACATCTGGCAGCGATTCTCGAAACGGTACGATCGTAATAATCTCTGATGAGTACATAATTATCAATATACCAAAGAGATTCCTTCGTAACAGTCAACTCATCATTATCAGCCATAATACCCCCTTATCATCTAACATAAAGAAAATATACCGTAATGCAAATCTTTTTTACTTTTTATTATCATCTGCATCAGTTGAGCTGTCATCATCTTCAACATATTCCCATTCCCAGTCTTGGTCGTCATCAGCAGGAACTTCATTACCGTCTTCATCGACATATTCCCATTCCCAATCTTGATCGCCGTCGGAAGTAGTATTTTCACTATTCTGTTGAGAAACATCAGGAGTAGAAGAAGTCGTATCAGAATTAACAGTCGAAGAAGCCTGCGCATCTGAAGCAATATGAGTATCAGATGTATTATCATGACTTTCTGATAAATGAGATAAGATATCATCATAATCGTCTTTTCCGACGTTTTCATCATCACTATAATCATCAAGCTCAATCGGTTGATCCAAAGAAGATAAATCAACGCTATCAGAAGTTAAAGCTTCGCGTATTTTATCAAGCTCTGCACTATAACGGCTTGGATGAACCTCATGCTCGTGAGGAGAATTTTGCAGATGAGTGTCTGTAGGAACCTCTTCAGATACATGAGATACTGGAGAAGATGATGTAACAGTATCATCAACAGGCAAAGTCTCGTCGGTTTGAGAAATGGCATCAGTCTGACTATTAGTTTTCGCTGGCTCTGCTAAGAAATCGTCAAGTGATGGCTCCTTAGCCGCAGACTGTGCGGCCATATCTGCACCAGAAGCTGCAATATCTCGATTATGACTATTCATAAAATCATCTAGTGTAGAAGCTCGAGTAGCCGCAACATTAGGGGCAACAACATCCTTGTCAGCCCCACCTAAAAGATCATCTAATGAAGATGAAGTTTCAGCGGATGATGCTGTATCAACCATAGATGCGCTTACATCTGTATCAGCTGGAGAAACATTGGCGGAAGTCATCGATTGTTCTGAAATAGGATGTTCCTCACCCTCAGAGCTATTTAATAAATCATCAAGAGAAGGTTCAGAATTTTCTTTTTCGGTATTAGCCAATGTGTTTGATAAAGCAGATGAATCCATAGCAGGGATAGTAGCTTGAGGCGCACTCCGAACAGAAATATCTTCATTGTGAAGCGTCATAAAATTATCAAGAGGAGATGTTATTTCTGTCTCTTTTTCAGTGGCATCAGATTGAGATATTTCCTCTAAAGAAGAAACATTGGCTTCATCTTCATTTCTAAGTTGATTTTTAGGCTGTTTATCTTCACTGAAGTGAGTTGCTGATGCTTCATCTTCATTTTCATCTGAAAGAGATTGAATGTCATCACTTTGATTATCATTATCCTCTATGTCAGGAAGAGAAAAATCTAAACCATCACTGAAATTATCATCAAAATCAAGGTGTTCATCAGAGCTTTGCTCTGGTTGACTGATGTCTTCAAAGCCCATGGAAGATGAACTGTCTGCTATGTCTTCATTAGAAAAATTAACTTCCGGCAAAGCAAAATCAAGATCATCGTCTTCTATATCGTTAGTCTCTGATAAATTACTGATATGTCCAATTTCTGTTGTGCTATTATCTTCAGACATATCGTCTATGTTTGAATGCACCTCAGGAAGTTCAAAATCCAAATCATCAGAAACATGTCTTTTTTGAGTAGAAACAGAAGATTGCACTTCATTATTATGAGAAGATAATTTCACCTCAGGAATATTATGCGTACTAGCAATATGTTCTTTAGGTAAAGAGAACTGTTCATCATCAAAATCATCTGTATCAAGAGGCGGAACATCTAAACGAACATTATCAAAACGATCCTCATGTTTAAAGGCCTTATTCCGAATAACTCCATCAAAAGAAGGTAAAGTTTCTTTAGCCTTCTGATCAGATGATTGGAAATTTTTTTCAGAAGTTGTTCTATATTCATTTTGAGATTTTTCAGCTTGCTTAGATACAGGCGTATAAACAACACCCGCGGTATTCAATGGAGATTGTCCATCGCTTGCAAGAATATTATCCCTATTCTTTTTCTTCTTCTTTTTCTTCTTTCGATGCTCGGTTAAAGAATCATCCATAGGCGTGCTTGAAGTAAAAGTTGTTGCTTGCGGATTGTTATCAACAACAATTCCGGAATGCTCAAAAGATTTATTTTCTTGTGGCATAGGCTTAGGTGATTCGCTAAAAGCCTGAGCAGATATAGTCGGATGCTCCGGAGCCTGAGCCAAAGTTTCGTCATCTGCTTTCTTTGCTGCAAAGACTTCTTGCTGATAAGGTTTATCTTTAACAGTTAACGAAGCAGATGCTTCTACGTCATGACCAGCAGAAACAACTTCTGCTGGCTTATCAGAAGAAGCCGGTCGCGTTTCAATAACAACTTTTCGATTTTGAACACTCTCTGCGCATAACCTAAAAAGTTCCTGCATCTTTTGCAAAGATATATCCAAATCACTGGTAATTTCTTCTCTAAAACGACGCAAACGATTCTCTACGTTCAGATATTCAGAAATTTCAGCATTTTTTTTGTTACTTGCGGTATAAAGACCTTCCAATAATTTTGTAATAGAAGCCTGAGAAGCAATAATTCTATTATTCAAATCGGCAATATCCGTGTCATCACGATCACGCGTCGCTAAGATTCCCTCTAAAATGCGAGAAATAGAAACTTGAGATGCAATAACAGAGTCTGTTATACTTCGTGTTTCTTTTAATACGTCAAGCAATGAAGCGCGCGATGTACGAATTTCTTCAGCAATAACATCAAAGGCATTTCCAAAATCAGCAGAGATAGTGGTAGGACCTGTACCTGAAGCTGTAGCAATGGGGGATTGAGGTAATTGCTTGAATGCATTAGCAAGAGCATTAGCCAAAGCTTCAGCAAAAGAAGCGTCAATAGTAACGCTGCCTGCAACAACTTGACCTCCTGCGGTAGGGTGAGGAGTATCTGTCTTGCCAGCTCCTTCATCAAAATCTTCTTTATTAGCTTTAACAAAAGCAATACCTCGTTCAGTTTTCACTTGTTCAATATGCTCAACAAGCAAACGTCCACCAGGCATTCTTTTAAAGAAGTCGGTAATATTTTGTGGCAAAGCTAAAAGTTCATTATCAAATTCATCCCTTTTAGCTTTATTAAAAATATGAACTTGTCTAAAGATATTCAGATAACGTTGTGCAACCAAAATTGGCGCTTCTTCACCACTTTTGTCACTACCGAATTCTACATCATTTAAATTTTCCACAATCCCAACCTTTATTCAAAATGATTAACGAAAAGAAATACGACAGATAATATCAAAAGCTACAAGGCAATATCAACGACTTTATGTATTTTTTTGAAATCATCATTATTGAAGTAAATTCTTTCTTCAGGGTTCCACATTAACCCATAGAGTTGTCCTGTTTCATCTTCTCGCATGCTCACAACAAAAGCTTCTTGCTCAGTTTTGTAATAAAGAGCAATATCGCCAACGCTGGCAACTTCGCTTGGAGCAACAAACATAACGGCACGGTTAGATAAGATGGAACCTAACCTTCTGGTGCACAAACTAACACCATAAACATCGCGTTTTTCAGATAAATTTGCCGGTTTAAAAGCTTCTTTAGAAATTAAAGATTTATCAACGATAATAGAGCCATCAACTCCGGAAGTTCCAAAAACAGGAACTTTTAATGTTTCAAGATCTATGTAACTATTGCTATGTTCATTGGATGCACGAACAATATTCTGAACTTTATATTTCGTATCGTTATGTGCAATAATCTCTTCAAGAGCACCAGCAGCATCAAGTTTTTTAATTTCTTCTTTTAAGGCATCAACTTCCATGCCCAAAGCTTTTGCAATGCTTCTATACTCTTTATCAGAAACCTCACGCTGCCCCATTTCTATGCGATGGTAAACAGAAAGAGTCATATCAGCATTTTCAGCAACTTCAATCAAAGTCAGAGATTTTTCATTTCGGATATATCTCAAAGCAGCGCCTAAGACTTTCAAACCACTGCTTTTATTAATTTCCTGACGACGTTCTTGTTCCTTTTTCCAAGCCATAACAACTTCGTGCTGAGAATTTTGTTCATTAACATACAAATCCTGTAAAGAACAGTCTAAAACTTCAGCCACTAAAATCAGCTGTTCTTGGTTAAGACGTCTGTAACCTTTTTCAATTTTTGAAATAGCAGAAAGACTAATTCCTAATCTATCAGCTAAATCTTGCATAGAAACACCGCGCATTTTACGGTTAATTCTGATTTGGTTCGGAAATACGATTTCTTCCATAGCAATACACCTCACATGAAAATAATTTTACATAATAATAATATTGCCAAAAAAATATGCAAGTCAAAAAAGCTAAAATTCCTCAAATATGTATAACTTTTGTCAAGGAAGCAAAAGTAGTAAGATATTTAAAAAAATAAGAGAATGAATCTAAAGTGTTAAATTTAAACAAAACAAGTAAAGGAAACAGACAAAACTGATAACCCTAACTAAAAAGCTATCAGTTTTGTGTCATCTAAAAAATGAAAAAATTAAATAACATGTCCTATGGGTCTACCTGTGTGGTCATAAGCGATTCCCCCAGAAACGGAACCGAGATTGATGCCGCTACTGTTAGAAATATTGCCACTACCATCAACTCTGCCGATAATATTGCCCTGATTATCTGCAACATAGAAACTATCCATAGTCCAATCTATATCAGAAGCCATTTTATTTGTTTTTTTGATTCTTCCTTTTTTCAAGATATTGTCACGAACATAATCACGTGTACTTTGCCCCTTAATATTCTCTACGCCTGCAAGATTATCTAGTCCAAAAAGCAAATCGCCTTTATACCCATCAAGACCGGCAAAAGCAGGATTCATATCTCTTGCAATTGTTCCGTCATTTTCAATAATCTGATTGCCGTCCATTTTATCTGCAAAATGGTCATGACCTTGTTGTGCAAATTGTGAAAATTTATAGATAGTTCGTTCGCCGACTGTCTTGGCCTGACCTTTACGCAAATCGCCCTCAGTTTTATATCCGGTTGTGGTAATATTTACCAGTCCGTTATCAAAAATGGTTTCATATTCTGCAGGATACTTTTCATTAACAACCGTAGATGAACTACCATGAGAAACAGTCTGAGCACCAGAAACATCTTTTCTGACTTTTTGGTTGATATCAATAGATTCTCTTTTAGAAAGAGGTACACCATTTCCATCTTTAAGAACATGCCCATTTTTATCTTGATATTCGACAATTGTTTCGTTTTTATGAAGAGTCGTAACTTTCAAAGTTTCTGGCCCTTTCACTTCGGACAGAGTATAATAAATTTCTCCGGTAGAGGCGTCCACATGGCTTGCATAAATTTTATTTCCGATTGTAACCATTTCACCGCCGGTAGCCGTAGCCGTTGCTCCGGGAGTAGAGGATATTTTATTCTGAATATCCAACATTTGTTGTATATGTTTTGTGTATTTGCGTGTTGTATCCTGTTCAATCTCAACACCATCTTTATCATATATTTTCTTAGTCTTAGGTCCAAAGAAAAGGTATTTTCTAGCCTCTCTCTCATAAAATCTCTGTCCTGAGCCATCAATTTTAGAAGAATAAGTAAAGAGCCCTCCAGGAAATCTAAAGACATGTCCGACACCGGGAACATCCTGTCCCAAAGCACCAATAACTGTGCTTGCCGCAGCAATATTAATTGATCTCCCCGTACGTTTTCTTGCTTGGTTAACATTATGACCAAAATTTTCAAATCTATTTCTGTCACGTTCGCGATGGAACTGAATAGCAACCTGTCCTGTAGCGGCATCAATTTTTAGGCCAAAACTGGTTGTTTTACCGGTGTTATCTTTTTGCTCCACATGCAGATTATACGGATCACTTGGATCAAATTGTATATTGCGAGAGACGTAATAAGCGCCAATATCTTTACCGGTTTTTTTCTTAATAATTTCTACGGCAAGTTGCGACATAAGAGCTTTTTTATATTCAGGATCTTGGGCGAGAGGAGAATTTAAAAGTGTTTGCACCGCACCCATATTAATTTTTCCCGTGCCATCGTCAATTAAATAGTTTTGCATAAACCCATGTTTAAAAGTAACTTCACTTTTTACCTCTCGTCCAGACTTATTAGCGTATTCTTTTTTAATCGTTGAATATTTATCAGAAATCATAACATGACGACGACCGGAGATAGAGCGAAATTCTCGGCGTAAAACCTGAGAACCATCGGCATTACGCTGAGTTTGAAATTTTATACCTGCAAAACTAATAGATTTACCGCCGGCACCGTCATTGGCACCAAAGGTGTTTACGCCAGCCATAATCCCTTGCCGAACACCAGCTTGCACACGACGTTTGGTAACTCTACCGGCCGTTACTGCGGCAGCTCCGGCAACTCCGGCTCCCCAATCAGCAGCTTTTCGTGTTTTCGCATCAATAGTATTTCTAACGGCAGAGCCGATTTTTCCTGCAGCACTTAATCCAGAGCCTCCTGCAAATTGTTCTGCTAAATCAGCAATAGCCGGCATATAAGCCCATCCGATGACTAAAATGAAAATAATTTTAAGCATATTAGGTCCATAAAAAGCGATTCCCTGATTAGGATCGGTAAACACTTTTTTCGGATCAGCTAGTCCGTTTGTCATGGCGGCACCTAATAAATCCCCGATATAGCCTAAGATGCACATAATTAAAATAGCCATAAAGATGAAAACAAACAAAGAATTGAGCAACCATGAAAAGACTTTTGATAAGTAACTGCGAGTACCACTAAAAGCATATCCACAAACGGCAAAAGGTAAAATAGCAGTTGCTATTCCGAATTGCAAAACAGCATCCCCCATAATCCATGGGTATGTAACCATAAAAAAGATACCGGCAATATAAAGAATAATCCCATCCAAAATAAAAATAGGATTCGGTAAAATATGGAAAACACGATTTGGACCATTTCCAAGACAAAGAGCCCAATCACCAAACTCAAACAAAGCATTTATTTTACGTTCAATATCTTCAACGGCACATACAATAGATGTACCAACAGCCATCGGTAATCCTCCTTCACCGCCGGAACTAGCTGCTCCGGAGTAACCAATGACGCCACCGGCATTAGCACAAGCCGTAGTACCAGTTTTAACAAAAGCAAAACCTGTTTCAAAAATAGGAGTAAGGGTTAAATTAAGAATGTGGTAATAATCCTGAGCAATGATGATATAAATGGCAATACAAACAAAAGTTTTCTTAAAAATATCGTTTAATAAAGCACTAGGATCTTTAGACCCCATAGCTGCAATATTACGCAGAATAATTAAAGCTAAAGAGACGCTTAAAAACACAAGAACAAGTTGTCCCAAATCTGAAGAAAATGCTTGGTAAGATTTGGCTGCCACTAAACTGCAAGCATTAAAAATAATTTTGAACATTGGGCAAAACAAGCAACTGGATGAATCCATAGAAGGAGGTGTACAATTATCTTCAGTGTTTATGCCTAAAAGTTTAGCGGCAGCTTTTCCGGCAGCATTCAAAGCGGCATCTTTAAGAGAATCCCACCAACTGGCGTGAACCGGAACAGCATACACACAAATAATTAGCAGTACGAGAAGAGGCAAACCTCGATAAAAATATCTCAATATCTTATTCATCTCATCTACTCTCCTTATTTTTTTGTTTTAGCTAGCTGTTTACCATAGCGAGCCATGACGCCCCCCATAAAGCCGCCCTTGTTTTTACCTTTATTTTCAATAGCTTTCCCAACTTGATGCTTCATAACATCTTTACCAAATTTAGTGGCTTTTCCGATAGTTTTTTGTTTAGCAAGCGCAACCACTTGCGTCATCTTTTCATTCATTGGGCTACCAACCAATGCCCCATCAAAAAAGTGGCTGCAAAATTCATTAGCCATAAGCGGAATAATGCGCATTGCCACAATATAAGAAACTAAAACTTTAAGAAATGTCAGAGTAAATACCCCCAAGTTATCTCGGATAATATCAGATTTATCTTCATCAAAAACTTGCATAATATTAATAGGGCTTCCGTTGGATTCAGTAAATGCATTTTGAATAATAGTAACAACAAGTTCCGTTCCGATCAAAATACCCAAAGGCAAAAAAATGAATAATCCCGTATAATAGGCAATGGATTCTACAACGATTTTAAGCTTTCCCTTCGTCCAAGCAAAAGGCCATAAGGCAAGAACAATAGGAAGAAGGACAATAGCTAAAGAAAGATTAAAAGCTATATCAAACATATAAAAAGAAGCAATGATGGAAATAAAGAATCCTAAGACATATAATACACAACCACTGACAAAGATATCAAGGGCAACCAAATAAAGAGTAACATTAAATTTCCCAATACCAATTTTAACAGTAGCCGCTTCACCATGGAGAGAATTACAAATAAGCAAATCACCAATTTTCATCATTTCTTTAGATGCATCATTAATCATCTTTGTCATATTAGTTATGCCGTCAATTAAATTATCCATAGCAGTAATTTGTTGCCCTCCCAAAGTTATATTAGGCGGTCCCATCATACCGATTTGAGCAGAAGCCTCAGGAGCAACAGCAAAGATAAGGAATAAAGCGAAGATAAAATGAAGAAAATATTTAAACATATTACCAGCCTCCTATTCCAGTAGCGTTTGCAAATGTGCCCCCAATATCAAATCCGATACTTAAAAGAGGGTTAACAATGTAATGAACGATAGAATCAATTCCCGAATCAATTAAAGCATACATCAAGGCAACCTTGAAACAAAAAGTTAGCAGACCATCAATGACTTTAGCCGGATCTTGTGTTGTAAAAGAGCCGAGTGTTTTTAAGAAGTACAATGCTATCCAAATGCAGGCCCCACCACCCAAGATAATTTTAGAAAGAGCAATCGTCCCATCATAGATAGTACCGGCGACACTGGTCATAGACATCATCAGCGTAAAAATAACGTCACAAGACCAACACCCAGCATCAGTATATTTTTTTGTAATGACACTTGATTTGCAATAACATAGATACTTGGCATTATCATTTAGTTTACTGCAATCCGTTTCTGCAAGAGAACAATCGGCATACAGCAAAACAGCCAGAAAACTACTTGCCATAATCAAGAACTTATGGCGCTGCAGAACAAAAAGTATTTTATACATTAGCCTAATCATCGTTATACCCCGCCATAGAATTAATTTTAGAATTAACTTTATTCTTGATAGCTTTCATACTATCTAAAGCTTCTCTGGTTGCCTGATTTTTTTCCAAAATATTAGTAATAGTTTTAATAGAACCTGCCGAAGCAGAACTCAAGACGGCAGTTCCAGCTCGCTTTGCTGTATTAATTACAAATTGCGATACTTGTTTTTGAAATTCCAAACCTCGTCCGCCTCCAATAAATTTATCAGCCAATGCACACGCCAAACCTGGAATATTTACAATAAGTACCGCGATTAACCATAGTGAAAGCAGGATTGGACCTTGTCCAGCCAAATTTGTTTCTGTAAAGAAATCTTTATCCGCAAATGTTTTTAAAATATATTCTAGCGAAGTAACTGATATCGCAATCAATGTCCCTAAGAAGAGCATAATACCAGAAGAATTTAAGAACATTTCCAATCCATGCTTGCTCCACTTTCGCGTATAGTTAAAAGGAACGCCCAAAATAAGGAGTGGGAAGAGAAAGGCCGCGAAGTTTAAACGAAACATTGAATCGACCAAGAAAAAGACAAATGCAAATTTTGCAAAAGTATAAATTGCCATCATAGATAACCCGACAAACATAGCTCCTAAATCTAGTGAAGATAATAAAACAATCCCAACGCGAATACCCCCGTTTAACCTATCGCTAATCATACAAGTCATACAATAAGCCATAGGCTTTATAGAACCACTTAGGTCACTGGCATCTAATCCGGAGGTTGAGCATTGGTTATAGTTTCCGGAAAATGTAATGGTTCCCATTTCTTTGCCTAAATTAATAGTTGTGCTGGGATTTAATTGTCCTAAGATATTAGCGCCCAATTCTATAATAGTATTATAAATAGGAATAACAAAAGTGCTAAGAGTCCAAGAAATTAGTCCAACACTTGAAGCAGCCCAACCGCAAAAAGCGCATAAGAATAATTTTTGAATAATTTCAGTCCATATTTCACCTAAGTTTTCTTCCTTAAAAGATGGCAAAATTTTGAGTAATCGAAACGCCATCCAAATGGCAAATCCAAGCATCACAACAACCCAGCCGTCAACAGCGACTTTAGATGCTGCAGTGTTAAACATATTATTAACTTCGCTAAGAACAATTTCAATAATTTTGGTTTGCCAACAGGTTGCCTGACCTTTATAATTTCCCTCTTGTCCAGAAGATTTATCTTCATCTTTATCGCAAGCACACAATACGAGGGTAAGCATCACGCTGAACATCAAGCGAAATGTTTTTGAGGCAAAGCATCTATATATCCAGTTTCGTATCATCATCTTTTTACCTCTTATGCCAAAAGGCTCTATAACCTTGTTTGCCACTACCTGTTAATATACCGCGAAGAGCTTCGGCTTTATCACCGGCCCACCTATAAAGTTTATCGGCTCGAGTAACTCGTGCAGCAACATGACCAGCATATTTAGCGCCGGAACCAGCCCAACCACCAGCAACTTTTCCAAGCTTTTTTCCTTGTTTAACAAGTGGTTGAGATACTGCAGCACCAACTTGACTGCCAACACTTGTAAGCCCACCAGTTCCTGATATTTTATCGGCCAATTTACCGATTTGGGCAGCCATTTGCACAATCACGCAAAAACAAATAATAGTTAGCAATAATGAACCATGATTCCACAAATCTTCAGCAATTTCTTTAATTTGATTTTCATCAATACGCATATCCAGATTGGTTAAAAATGCACTCAAAGCACCGCCACCACCTTCTTTAGCTGCTTGTTCGCTTCCGCCGCTTTCCGCACCGATTCCAAGATTAACAAGTTGAATAGTTAAACCTAAAATGATACCAAGCATAACAAAGCTAAAAAATACATTTAAGAAGATTTCCCAAATCTTTTTAGTATAAGGAGTTGTTATGTTAGAAATTGCTGCAGCAATACCAAACGGTAAGAGGACAGCTCCAAAGGCCAAGCGGATAAGGATATCTACAATATAAAAAGAAATACCAACCACCAAAATCCACCCAAAGACAAATAAAATAAAGCCATAAACTAACATCAGCCAATACCATTTAAAAATACTATCTTGGGTGGCATTACAAATCATAGCTTCGCCAATAGCAACGGTTCTATATACTTCATCATTAAATTGTCTGACAGAAACATTAATCATCTCAAACAAAGCATCATAGCCGGTGCCAGAAGCGGTAGCCATAACAGCATCGGTAACCGATAAAGTAGAACCAATATTAAGACCAGCCTGTAATAATGGAGAAATAATACTATCAACAAACCATTTGTCAGTTAAAAGAGAAACAATAACTGCAGTTTTAAACATTAACAGAAGCACACCACGCTTATCGCCGGTTAAAAAGTCAGCAGCGTTTTGCTTAGTAAAAGATCCGACATTTTTCAAAACATAAATAGCAATATAAATGGCTGCAGCAAGTCCGACCAAAGGACGCAAATCCGCTGCAAATAAATCCCACGAATTGTTTGCAGCCTTAGCAGAAGCTTTCGTGATAATTGTAAACATACGGCAAAGCAAACAATTTCCATCGCCAGCCGCACCATCACTTTTACCTTCATCCAGATATTCTTGTACTGTAGGGCAAGGATCTTCTTCACCACAGCCTGCAAGAAGAACAATTAATCCCAGAGGAGCAATAGATTTCAGTCCTCTTAAGAGCTTCATAAATAGATAATGTAAATCAAATATTTTCATCATTCAAAGCCCTCATTACAATCCGACCATCCTCTTAGCACCGGCTTTGATGCCTTTGCCCCATTTACGGAATTTCATACCCACTGGACTCTCTGAAATCTTTCTTCCAGTTTCCAGACGAGCAGTATCCGCAAATTTAAGACCTTCTTTAGCCAATTTACTGACAGGCTTTTGTACCATTTGAGCGGCCATAGCGCCTGTCTTCTGACCAAGTTTACCAACTGAAGTCGAAGAAGAAACTTTATCCGTAATACTTTCAATTTCCATAAATAACTTAAAAGAAACCATACAGCAAATAGTAGTTAAAATAAAAGAAGCAACCTGAATTTTTTCTGCAATGTTTTTTGCGTCAGAGTCTGTTAGCTTAGAGCTTTTTGAGAGCAAAGCCTGAACTTCAGCATTTCCGGTTAAAGATTCCATGATCATAGACATGATAAATTCCAAAATCATGCCCAACATAACAAAGTTAAAAAATACATTAACAAACAAGTTCCATGTCTTTTTTGTATAAATAGAAGTTAGTTTAGATACACCGCAAGCAATTGCCATCGGTAAGAGCATACATCCGACAGACAGTCGGAAGAGGACATCTAATAAATAAAAGCCTGCACCAATTAACAGAAACCACCCAAAAATATATAAAACAGCACCAAAAGGAACTAAGTTAAAATGCCAATCAATAATACTATCAGGTAAAAAAGCCAAACATAAAAGTAAACGCCCCAATGCAACAACTTTATAAATTTCGTCATTAAAAGTCCGAACATTATCAATTACAGCAGTGAATAATCCACGCACATCATCACCACTAAAACTTGCACTCAACCCGCCACCAGTAACTTGCTGTCCGATAGCCATACCAGTTGAAATGACTGGACAAATGATGTTACCATAAATAAAACTTTGATTTCCTAAAAGCCAAATAACAGCAGCTACCTTAACACAAAGAGGAATAATACCTGTCTTTTCATTAGATAGATAGGCAGAAGGATCTTGTTGTGAAAAATTTCCGATATTTTTAAGAGTGTAAACTGCAATATATATAGAAGCAGCCACAGCAACAACCCCTTGTAGTGGAATGGCAAAAGCATTCCAAGAACCGCTTACGACACTAGCACAAGCTTTCATAACCACTTCATATATACCACATAAAAGACATCTGTCACCCTGGCCGTCTTGTACATATTCATTAAGAGATGGACACTGACGTTTTTCATCAGCTAGAGCAAACGAAAAAGAAAGCAGATATAAGGAAATTGTGAACAAGTAAAACTTAAGAGATGTCATTATTTTTTTCATCATCGTCACCTCGTCTCTTAAGTTTTATAAAAGGTTTAGAAAAGGGCGTTCCAAGAAGAGCCACAGCCAATAGAAGCATTATGATAACGCTGCCGAGAGCAATATAAAACACATATTTTTGCGCAAAAAAGTTCATGATACCACTGCAGACAATGATATACAGCCCAATAAATATCACAATTGTACCAATCACCGATTTCATGCGAACCTCGGAAAATCCCTTAAACTAATTTATTATAACACAAAAAAATCTAAAAAAGTATTACAATATGGTTAAATTTTTCCGTTATTGATAAATTTGACCGTTGCATTTAAGATTTTTTGATTATTAAGTGTCTTAAACGTGTCTCCTTGAACAATAAGTGTATTTTTCTTTTTATAATTCACCTCAGGAACAGGAAAGTGAATCAATTTCAACAATTGCAAACAAGCCAGATACGTTTTAGAATTTGAAAAGATTCGCAAAACATTAAATTGTGCCGGCAGACTTGGAAGCTTCTTAATATTTTTCTCAGTCATATCCTCAATCATCGGACCGCATATAAGGCGCAGCAATTTAAATCGAGCCACTAAATCACACAGCAAACTATCATGTACCGCAGGATTTATTTCTACAATATTGCGGATTCTCATCTTTGTTTGGAATGTCTGCAATTCGGGAGGCAAATTAAATAACTGCTGTAAAACCAGATTCCCGGCCCCTTTAGTCACAAAAGAAACATCAGTAATATCTTCCATGTGGTTCAGAAAAAACAACAGTTGATAAGCAGATGCCAACGAATTACGAAAAAGAGAAGGGTAGTTAATCGCTGCAACGGTAGAGTTTGTAAGTACTAATTTGCGCCACAAAGGCTTAAATATATTTTTGCCATCCATATACCCGTGTAGCAAAACAACTAGATTCCCTTGCTGTTTTGTAATTTCGTAGCTTTCAATATAGCGAATAAATGCTTTCTGACATTCTTCAAAGGTTCCGCTTGCGCGACGAATATCCCAAGAATCAAGCAATCTATAACGCTTTGTACCGCAATGCCGCTGGATTCGCCATTTTTGATAGAAAAAGACATCTTCCCAAAACAGTGATCCACCAAATGTAAAGAAATTAAAAGTCATTGGAGTCCTTTATATTGATAGAGCTTTTACACTAGCCTGATTCGGAATAGCCGTCACAGTAACAAAAGCGGAGTCGTCACCTTCCATCTGAATAAGGATTTGTACGGCACGTCCATTTTTAACATAGGTCATCTGGCTGATACCTGCTCTGACAACAGCAATTTCAACCCAACCTTTTTTAGGCATTTCAGCAACATAAAAATCAAAAACGCGCCCAGCGTTAAAATTAACGGTGAAGCAAATACTCCCAATCCAGTTTTCACCGCTACCCATTGTTTTGGAGTCTTCTAAAACCAAAAAGGCATCATCCGGGAAAGGAATATCCGGAAAGTTTTGAAAAACCATAGGAATTTCGCGACCGTCAGAACCAAGCATAGGCGTAGGCTCTTTGGCGCATCCGCATAATAAAGCTAAAACGAACAATATGTAGATTCTTTTCATTTACAATATCTCCTTTACCCTAACATAAAACAGATAAAGTTAACAAAAAGAAAACAGCCAAAGATTCATCAAAGAAAATTCCACTCTTATTATATATATAGGGGATAGAGACATCCGTATCGGCGGGGTTGGGATACGAAGCAGCAAGAGTGTATGGATGAGGTGGATAAAAGAAGATAAATAAAACAAGGGGTTAAGGAAAGCGGCAAAAAATTTTTTAAAAAAAGTGAAAAATTTTAAAAAAAGTTATTG
>CASFQO010000004.1 GCA_949297145.1 uncultured Alphaproteobacteria bacterium | reverse complement strand
TACCCACACTATATGGTAACTTAAACTGTATACGCTATGTGAACTCTCTACAAATTGCATATCTTTATTATATCGCCGACTTTTTATTCATCCACCACTAAAGTGGTGGTTTTCTACAAGGCATTAATAAATAAAAAAGCCTCTTCATGGAGGCTTTTTTGTTTTAGAGCTTGATTAAATCATCAAAACCAGAATTCCTATTCCTTTAACTTTATCCTTATTCGCGGGATTGTGAGATTTTGTTCAAACATATTTCACAAGTTTTATCTTTGGCTATTTTCGGATTGAGGGATTCAAATATCTTTTTGGCTTCTGCCAGATATTTTTTCCGCTCTTCCGGTGTTTTTGCCCGAGAGGCTCGTTCTTGCACCTCATGCAATTTATCATACGGTGTGGTTACGTCATAACCCTGCTCTTGCAAATATTGTTTGAAAGCATTTTGTTGTTCTTTACTTATCACATACGCTTGTTGAGGTCCAGATTGAACATAGGTAAATAATTTCAGCTTCGTTTGAATTTGTTCCCATAAATCGCTTTTTTCTTTTGGACTTAAAGATTTACCATTTTTTTTCAAAATCCATTGGGCATTAAATATTGTTTTTATTAAATCGGTATCCAATTTATCGCGTTCAATGCATTGCGCTTTTTCATCTGGAGTGGTTACGTCATAGCCTTGCTCTTGCAGATATTGTTTGAAAGCATTTTGTTTTTCTTTGCTTATCACATATGCTTGTCGTGTTTTTCCTGCTTGAACATAGGTAAATAATTTCAGCTCTGTCTGGATAATTTGCTTCCATAAGTTGCTTTTTTCATCCTTACTTAAAGATTTACCATTTTGTTGCAAAATCCATTGATTTTGAAATTCGTAATTCACTAAATCGGTATCTAACTTATCACGTTCAATGCTTTGATATTTTTCATCAGGCGTGGTTACGTCGTAGCCTTGCTCTTGCAAATATTGTTTGAATGCTTGTTGTTGTTCTTGACTTATCACATACGCTTGATTGGCACCTGCTTGAATCTGGGTAAATAATTCTGGCTTTGCTTGGTAAATTTGTTTCCATAAGTTGCTTTTTTCTTTGATGCTTAAAGATTTACCATTTTTTTTCAAAAGCCATTGACTTTGAAATACACTACTTATTAAATCGGTGTCTAACTTTTTGCGTTGGATGACGATTTTTACTTTTTCATCAGGTGTGGTTACATCATAACCTTGCTCTTGCAAATATTGTTTGAAAGCACTTTGTTGCTCTTGACTTATCACATATGCTTGTTGTGTTCCTGCTTGAACATAGGTAAATAATTTCAGCTTCGTTTGAATTTGTTTCCATAAATTGTTTTTTTCATCCCTGCTTAAAGATTTACCGTTTTGTTTCAAACTCCATTGGTCTCGAAATACAGTATTACCTAAATCAGTATCCAACTTATTACGTTCAACGCTTTGATATTTTTCATCCGGCGAGGTTACGTCATAACCCTGCTCTTGCAAGTATTGTTTGAAAGCACTTTGTTGCTCTTGGCTTATCACATATGCTTGTCGTGTTTTCCTGCTTGGACATAGGTAAATAATTCCAGCTTTGCTTGAATAATTTGTTTCCATAAGTTGCTTTTTTCATCATCGCTTAATGATTTACCGTTTTGTTTCAAAAGCCATTGGTGTTGGAATACACTACTTATTAAATCGGTATCCAACTTATTGCGCTGTGGCGTATTTTCTTCTTCATGAATAAGTTTGGTAAAGTTCATGTCATATAAATCTTCCATATCCACCACAACATCAAACAGATGCGTTGTGTCAACCTCATCCTTATCTTGGTTCGTATTTTTGTGATAGCTTTTATTTATCTCTGCTATTTTTGGACGCATATTGGACGATACAATAGCGACATCTTCGGCTATATCCATAAACAGAACTTGCCCGTTTTCACGAATTTCTTCCAACGTGCTTTTGTTGTTGTTTCTCTTAAACGCTATATCCATTATCAACGCTACTTTATCCGGATTTTCCTTATCTTGACGAAGAGCTCTACCCCCTCTTTGCGCTGCTTTGACCTTGCTCGCTGTCGGGTAGTTGATGCAGACTTCCACCTTTTTGTTTGAATATCCTTCGGTGACACGATTGACTTGTATCAAGACCGGAAACTTACCGGAATTGAATTCTTGCAACGGACTTTCTCCGCTGTTGGTATGATAGGCTTGCGCTATATTATAACCCGCTTTGTGATTAAACACTGTTGCCAGTTCATCTGCTTCATGTTGGTTTGGAACGTTGATTATTGTGGGTTTACCCTTGATTTGCCCGATAACAGGGTCTGAAGAGGTTAAGTAATAATCTGCCAATTCTTCTCTTATGCCATGCAAGTGTGATTGTTTAAGGATTTCTGCAAGTTTTTCTCCGTCATAGTCACCACTGCTGTTTATCGCATCCGTTAAATCTACCGGAATTTTTGAAACGAACAGACCATTTTTGAAACTGCAAAGCAAGCCTTCTTCCACACCTTCTCGTAAGGTTACCGAATCGATTACTTTGCCAAACACATCCGCGCAATCTTTATCTTTGTTATATTCCGGAGTGGCGGTAAAGCCATACAGGCAGGAGCTGTTAAACACTTGCGCCACGCGACGGCGGTTTTCTGATAAAATATGATGCGCCTCATCGCATAATACCAATCCGATATTTTCTTTGCCGACCGCATTTATCATTTTTTCCATTGAGGCATAAGTACCCACAACTATCGGCGTATCGGCTGTTTTTTCTTTGCCGTAAAAAGCCCCAATCTCCGAGGATGAAAAGCCGGTCTTATCTATAAAATCTTGCTTAACTTGCTCTAAGACTTTGGTATTTTCTTCTAAGATGATAATCTTTTTATGAGGAGCTTCCGCTCGATAGCCCTCTGCCATTGCCATCATCAAGTAGGTTTTTCCAAACGCCGTGCAGGCGTGGAAATAACCATGGCTTAAAGAATCATCTTCCGCACTATCTTTATCCACCAGCTTTAGTATGCTTTGCTCTTGGCGGTCTTCCAAATCCAGCTCGTTGGCGACAAACTTTTTGATGATACCTTCTTTAAGTGCGCGAAAACTTTCTTGACGCTCTCTTGTTTCAGTGTCTTTTTCTTGAGCCATACCTTCGCGCCATCGTCTTTTGTTGGCTTCTATTTTGGCTAATGTTTCTGTATCTATCGGCATTTCTCATCCTCTTTTGTTTAAAAACTTCCTGATAATACCATATTTTTAGACAAACTTCAAGCGTAAATTATTTCTAAAAACTTAGTAGAATCTCCTCATAAACTTGGAAATGAATTGAGGATTTGTCATGTATTTTTTATTCTTTACTTATATAAAAAATTGCGCTACCTTTATCGCGTTTTAATAAAAGTTTTGTCATAAAACGCCCTATTTTACATAAAGGATTTTATATGATTAACGAACGTGCTGCATACGCGGATATTTTGCAAAAAATTCTGACGTCCAATGTTCCTTTGAGCGCTTTTAAGGATAGTCTGCCCAATGCACAAAAAAATTTTTTTAATATGCTGTTTTTAACAACTTTTCGCCAACTGACTTTTATTAAAGAGCAGGTTTTACCGCGTTTTGTTCAAAAGAAAATCCCCTCTAAACAGAAAATCTTGAACTATGTTCTTTATCTGGCTATTACCGAATTGTTGTTTTTGGAAACACCTGATTATGCCGTGCTTAATTCTTATGTAGATATTGCAAAAAAATCTACCGATAAATTTGGGGCAAACTTTACTAATGCCGTTTTGAGAAATGTTTTACGACATAAATCTGAGCTCCTTTCTCTTCCTCGTAAGTCTTATTTCAGCGCTGAGTTCTTAAAAATCTTAAAACCTGATTATACCAAAGATGAAATTCTGCAAATGGAAAAATATGTGGTTATTGAGCCGGCTTTGGATATTACACTTAAAAGCTCTGCTTCGAATCCTTTTGCTAACGGTCTTACTTTGCCTAACGGCTCTATTCGCTTGCCGGCACAGACAAAAGTTTCGGAACTTCCGGGGTATGCGGACGGTATTTGGTGGGTGCAAGATGTTTCGGCTTCTCTTGCTGTTCAGGCTTTATCCGACATTTTTGGAAAACAGGTTTTAGACTTATGCGCTGCTCCCGGTGGGAAAACAGCTCAATTGCTTGATGCGGGCGCAAATGTAACGGCTGTTGATATATCTCAAGAGCGGCTTGAAACCTTGAGAGAAAACATGAAACGTCTCAATTTGACAGATAACCTCCAAATCATTTGTGATGACGCGTTGCAGTTTTCATCTTCTAAAAAGTTTGATATTATCTTGGTTGATGCTCCCTGCTCTGCTACCGGTACTTATCGTCGGCATCCGGAAATTATTCACACCAAAACAAGGCAAGATGTCTTGCAACAAGCACAACTACAAAAAGATATTCTTGAACACGCTGTTTCTTTATTGTCTGATGATGGCAAAATAGTTTATGTTACTTGCTCGTTGGCTAAAGACGAGGGAGAAAAACAAATCAACACGTTCCTAAAGCAACATCCTGAATTTATGGTGGCTCCTATTTCTGTTTTGGGCACAGAACATATGCTAACCAAAGAGGGATATTTACGCGTTCTCCCGCAATATTTTAATATTCCCGGTCAACCCGATTTATCCGGCGCAGATGGATTTTTTATCGCGTGTTTGCAAAGGAAAATTTAATAAACTGGTGTTATACTATCTATAACTTAATAGAGCTAAAGGTGATATGATGAGTGAAAGTTTTGTGTTGGGGATTGGAATTTTGTTGGTTTGCTTTACCTTGTCTACTTTTGTGTTGACAAGAATACAAACAGATATTTTCCCTGAAGAGTACGAATTTAAGTTAGACCCGTTCTGGTATTTGTTGGGGCTTTTCCTCATTGGCGCGGTGTCTTCATATTATTTGCAACCGGCCTTAAGTGATGCTGTTCAGACTTATACTGTTTGGACTTTTGTGTTACCTATTGTTTTTGCGGCACTTATTTATTTTTGTTATTTACTTGATGTTGCATGGGTAACAACTCTTGTCTCTTACCTTTTGGCACTTGGTATTTGTTTCATGAAACCGGATAACTTTATTCTCTTTCCTGAGTATCTGTCGCCTTGGCAGGATAAATTGGTCGTAGCGTTGCTTATTCTTTTGGTTTCAAAAGGATTGGGACTTCTTAACGGTTCCGGCGGTATTGCCTCTTCACAATTTGTTGCCGTTATGATAACGGCCTTCTTACTTACCTATTTTGGTGTTCTTCCGCAAATTTTAGGTACTGTGTCCCTTGCTTATTTAGGGATTATGCTCGCCTTTACATTTCTTAGCTGGCCACCGGAAAAAATTATGATCAGCAATGGGGCCTTTTCTGCATTAGGTTTTATTTTGGCTTGCTTTATGCTCGATGCTTCGGTTGAATTTTCGGATGCTTCCATGTTTATTGCGGCAGCTTATTTGTTTACCGAGCTGGGATGCGCTTTATATAATCGCTTTTTGTTACAGCAGCGGCGCGATTATTTGTTTATGAATACTTCTTATTATCGCCTTATGGAATTGGGTGCGCCCGAAAAAGCTATTGCTTTTAGCATTGCAAAAATTCTATTGGTCAACATTCTTTTGGCGCTTTTTCAAATTGCCGCTTATGAAAGATTGGCCTTACCTATCTTTACCGTTGCTTTTAACTTATGGTTGCTCTCTATCTTATCTGGGGATACAAAGCCTGAAGAGTTGTTATCTTTTTCCAGATGGGGTAAAAATGCTATAAAAGGAGTTTTTGCCAAAAGTAAAAGCGCTCATACTCTTCCTTCTCAAGAAGAAACAACTCTTGAACCTGAAGAGGCTGTTGAGCAAGAGAATCTTGAAAATAAAACAACGACAAAAAAGCGTAAACCCCGCAAGAAGAAAACTTTAACTAAATAAATTTTGGTGGAGCCGATGGTTAATTTTATTAAAGTTCTATTCGGGAAACATTCAGATAATAAACGCGTTTTGCCCAAAGTTGAAACGCTTAAAGTTGTTGTGGTTGATTTTGTGGAGTATGGAAACTATGGTTTTGGACAGGCTTTAACCAGACTCTTACAAAAAAATCCTAATTTTAATGTACGCTTTTTTGATGAGCCGTTTGATAAAAGTTTTTTAAATCTACAAGGACGCAACTTTTTTGATTTGATTGATGCCGGAAATACTATTTTGCAAAAACTGAATGCAGATGTGATTGTTTGGGGATATCAAGAAAATGAAAATATCAGGCTTAACTTCCAAACGGCCAATGCTTATTCTGATTGGGATAATGTCTCTTGCTCTGTTTTGGATAGCTTGTTTGTACCGGCGGAATATTTTGAGCATATCAACTTTTTTCCGGAGATACTTACTAATTTGATTACCGGAATGATGGCTGCTTCTATTAGTGAACAACGAATTGACCTTAGACATTTGAAACAAAAATTACTTAAAGGCGTTATCACCAAAATAACAACCGATGCACCTATTGATAACAATAATTTGATGTTTTCTCCCTATGTTTTGAACACGGTCGGACTTATTTATCTCAGCTATTCACAAAATGAATTGACGCAGAAAACTTTTGATACCGCAAAAGAGTTATTTATGAATGCTTTGTCTTATCAGCATCAAATTATGCAAAATGTTCATATCGGATGTATTTATAAAAATCTGGCGCAACTGTATGAAATTGCACTTAAGCAGGATTTAGGCGGTTATTGGCTTTTGTTCAGAGAGGCTATCACTAATTACAGAACAGCGCAAAAATATTTGGATCACTACAACTATCCATATGATTTTTCGCTGATTTCTTTTAAGCTCTCTCAGCTATATTTCCAATATTGGAAATTTACCAACGATGTTCAGGCGCTGCGTGATGCAGTCTATTTCTTGCGGGAAGCTGAAAAAACTTATACGCAGATTACTTTTCCGGAACAATGGTCCAAAATTGAAGGTTATCTTGGATTTTATTTGTCGTTGTTGGGCTTATTCTCTAAAAGTGATGACATTTCAAGGTTGGCTATTCGGAGTTATAAAAACAAACAGCAAGTTTATCGTAAAGAACTTTACCCTGTTATGTGGGCAAAGATTCAAGAAAATATTGCCAATGTTTATTACAATATCGGCAAAAATGGGCGGGATAAACAAGCCTTTGCCGAGGCTATTGATTATTATCAATCCGCGCTTAAAGTTTATGAAAACAAGAAAATGCATCAGGAAATTACTATTGTGAACAATAGTGTTGATAAAGTTATGAAGGCTTGGCGCGCATAATATATTTTAATTTATCTAACAAAAAAGCAACCGTTTTAAGGTTGCTTTTTTTTAGTTTTAGTCACTTCTAAATCACTTCTCGGCGACCGACGTGATCAGCTGGTGTGACTACGCCTTCGGCTTCCATTCTTTCTATGATTGAAGCGGCTTTGTTATATCCAATTCCCAATCGGCGCTGGATATAACTTGTTGACGCCTTTTTGTCATTGCGAACGATGGCCACCGCTTGTTCATATAAATCATCTTTGCTATTTCCGGCGGCACCCATTGATGTTCTGTCAAATAATGCTCCGGCGTCTTTTCCTTTAACATCTAGCTCACCTTCCGTGATACCTTCAACATATTCCGGTTGACTTTGTGACTTTAAGAAATTGACAACGGCTTCTACTTCAGAATCCTCTACAAATCCTGCATGGATACGTTGTGGGCGAAGTCCTGCCGGCATATATAGCATATCCCCTTTACCCAGTAATTGTTCGGCACCTTGTTCGCCTAAAATGGTTCGGCTGTCAATTTTTGATGTTACCTGAAAACTGATACGCGTTGGGAAGTTGGACTTAATGGTACCGGTAATAACATCTACAGACGGACGTTGGGTAGACATAATCAAGTGAATTCCGGCAGCACGAGCCATTTGCGCCAAACGTTGAATTGCCGCCTCAACTTCTTTTCCGGCAACAAGCATTAAATCGGCCATTTCATCAACCACAATGACAATATACGGCAATGGTTTTGTGTCAAGCATCTGCTGCTCGTATTTAGGTTTACCGGTTTCCGGATCAAAACCGACTTGAATGGTGCGCATCGGTTTTTCGCCTTTTTCGCGCAACTCTTTTAATTTGAGGTTGTAACCACTGATATTACGCACGGATAAGCAAGCCATCGCACGATAGCGCTCCTCCATTTCTCGTACTGCCCATTTTAATCCGATAACGGCTTTTGCCGGATCGGTGATAACCGGTGTTAATAAATGTGGTATGCCGTTATAGACGGAGAATTCCAACATTTTCGGGTCTATCAAGATAAATTTACATTCATCCGGTGTCATTCTATACAGCAATGACAATATCATTGAGTTTACACCTACGGATTTACCCGAACCGGTTGTTCCGGCTACCAACAAGTGTGGCATTTTGGCTAAATCTGCATAAACATTTTTACCGCCGATATCTTTACCTAAAACAACATTTAAGGTGTTTTTGCTGTCTATAAAGTTGCTGTCTTCCAATAAATCTCTTAACCATACAATTTCTCGTTTGGCATTTGGAATTTCTATACCGATTGTATTTGACCCCGGAACTACCGCGATGCGGACAGATACGGCTGACATGGAACGTGCAATATCATCAGCCAAACTTATGACACGAGATGTCTTTGTTCCCGGCGCCGGTTCCAGTTCAAATAAAGTTACAACCGGGCCCGGACGGATTTTTACAATTTCTCCATGGACGCCAAATTCTTCTAATACCCCTTCTAGAGCGCGTGCGGTTTCATTTAGCTCTTTTTCATTAACACTTAAGCCCAATTTTTCTTTTGGCTTCTTTAATAAATTGATATCCGGATATTTGTAACCATTATTTTTTTCAGCTTTTTTATTTGCAAAAGATATCACTTCTGCCGATTTTGTTTTTTCAGCTTTGGGTTCTACTTTTTTCTCTTCTATTTTCGCTTTAGGCTCTTCTTGGTCTGCATTTGCCGTTAAAGTCGGTTCTTTTCTCACTTTTTCTTTTGATTTATTGCTATTACTCTCTTCGGGTACTTCTTCATTTTTAAAGAGGGCTTGCGGATGGAATAAACGATTTACAAATGCATAGATACCTTTGCTTATTATATAAATCATGTGAGAGGCTTTTTTTATGCCGTTGCCCCAATGTTTAAAATTTATACCCGCAGCTAAGTTAAAAGACATTAAGGCGATGATAGATAAAAGACCTAAGGTCAATGCCTCTGCATACCCTTCTAATTTCCAGCTTTTAAACATCTTAATGCAGGCTTCCGGCAACAAATGACTGAATTTTCCCAGTAAGTTCATCTTTTCTAAAGGGGCTGAAAGAGTTTGATAAAATACACCTGCCAAAGAAATTATTCCCAAGAACACGGCAAAAATTCTTATCTTCAGTTCCAAAATATTGTGGTGCTTTATCAATAAATATCCCCATATCATTACTGGAATGAGGAAAACAAAGATTGCTAAGCCATAGCTGTTTACAATAAAATCTGCACTATAAGACCCAAATCTTCCCATAAAATTGCTTATTTTATCTGAATTGGAAACATTAAATGATTCATCTGCCGGATTATAGCCTATTACGCTTAAGACAAGGCTTATGCAAAAAATTATCAAGCAACTTCCGAACAGAATGCCGGCTACTTTTTTTAGGATGCTTTTCGTATCTTTTTTCTCTTTATTTTTTGTTCTTTTGGCCATTTTTTCCTCTTTTTGCAAATAAATCTCTTGGTTTTCAGATTATCGGTAATTTTTAAACAAAATCTTAATTTTTTCCTTAATTCACGATTTATTCTCGGTTTTACCGTATAAGCTATGCACACGTTAAGGATTTGGGCTTGACATTCATGAGCAGTCCTTTAGCTTATTGGCAGAAAAATAATTTGGAGATAAGCTTATATGAAATACGCTTTTGTTTTTCCTGGACAAGGTTCACAATTTGTCGGAATGGGAAAAGAATTGGCGGAAAATTTTTCTTCTGCCAAAGATGTTTTTGAAGAAGTTAATCAGGCTCTTGGACAAGATTTATATAAAGTTATGGTTGAAGGTCCTGATTCCGAGCTCACTTTAACAACCAATACACAACCGGCTATGATGGCTGTTTCTATGGCTATTGTCAGAGTTTTGGAAAAAGAATTCGGTATTAAGCTTAAAGATAAAGCTGCTTATGTTGCCGGTCACTCTTTGGGCGAGTATTCTGCCGCTTGTGCTGCCGGCGTTTTTTCTCTTTCTGACACAGCAAAATTGTTGCGCATCAGAGGTGATGCTATGCAGCAAGCCGTTCCGGTTGGAGTTGGCGGTATGGCTGCCGTTTTGGGGTTGTCTTATAAAGATGTTGGCGCTTTGGTTGAAGCTTGCAATGATGAAAAATATTTCTGTGTTGCCGCCAATGATAATTCTGACGGTCAAGTTGTTTTGTCTGGTCATATCCAAGCTATTGAAAAAGCTGTTGAGATTGCTTCAGAATTTGGAGCAAAACGTTGCTTAAAGCTCCCCGTTTCAGCTCCTTTCCATAGCCCATTGATGCAGCCTGCTGCCGAAACTATGGCCAGAGCTTTTATGGAAGTGCAAGCTGAAAATGCTCAGATTCCGATTGTCGCTAATGTTTTGGCTGCTCCGGAAACCGAGAAAAAAGAAATTATTAAAAATTTAATTGAACAAGTTACCGGTACGGTCAGATGGAGAGAAACAATGGCTTTCTTTGATGCTGACGGGGTTACCGATCTTGTTGAACTTGGTGCCGGAAAAGTTCTCTCCGGTCTTGCTAAGCGGAGTTTAAAAAATATTAACTCTGTTTCCGTTTGCTCCGTTCAAGAAATTGAAGAGCTGGCAAAAAATTTATAACTCTCTGCAGAAAAGGACATTTGATATGTTTAGTTTAGATGGTAAAATTGCTTTAATCACAGGCGCTGCCGGTGGTTTGGGTGATAAAATTGCTCGTACATTGCATGCACAAGGTGCAACACTTGCTTTGACAGATATGCGTGCAGAACCTATGGAAAAATTAAAGGCTGAATTAGGTTCTCGTGTTGAGTGCTTTGTTGCTAACCTCACAAATTCTGACGACGTTCATAATTTGGTTAAGAATGTTGAAGAAAAAATGGGCCGTATTGATATTTTAGTAAACAATGCAGGTCTTACACGTGATAACCTCTTTATGCGTATGAGTGATGAAGATTGGCAGTTGGTTTTGGACGTTAACCTTTCTGCCGGCTTTAAATTAGCAAAAGCTGCTGTTCGCGGCATGATGAAGAGAAGATATGGCCGTATTATCGGTATTGCTTCTGTTGTTGGCGTTATGGGTAATGCTGGTCAAGCTAACTACTCTGCTTCTAAAGCCGGTATGATTGCTATGAACAAATGCTTGGCTCAAGAAGTTGGTTCTCGCGGTATTACAGTAAACTCTATTGCTCCGGGTTTCATCAGAACTCCGATGACAGATGTTTTGCCTGATGATGTTAAAGCTCAATTATTGAGCAAAATTCCTGAAGGTAAACTCGGCGAAGCTCAAGATATTGCTAACGCAGTTGCTTTCTTGGCTTCTGATGAAGCTCAATATATCACAGGTCAAACTTTGCACGTTAACGGCGGTATGGCTATGATTTAATCCTTTTTTCAAATAAAGGACGTTTTTAAACACCGATTCTTGCGAGTCGGTGTTTTTTATTGGCTAAAAGCCCTCTTTTTTGCAGAAAGAGCAATGCAGAATCGTTTATTTTTACATTTATTCACAGTTTTATCCACATTTAAACCGCTGAAAAGATTCATTTTTGCCCGAAAACCACAAAAAAGTTAATTTTTTGATAAAAAACTAAAAATTTCCATTGATTCCCATAAAATACCATGTTATACCATAGGTAATGTGTACACAAGAGAGTTTAACCATGCGCAAAAGTTTTTTATTTTTAGATACGGTTGCCAATAAAGTAGACGCGAAAGGACGCGTTTCTTTACCAGCAGATTATCGCGCAATTGTTAAAGAACTCTCAACGGAAATTGTTTGTTACAGAAGTTTAACTGCTCCATGCATTGAAGGTTGTACCGAAGATTTATTAGAAAAACTCGCAACAGATATTGAAAACAGCACAGACTTCTTTTCTGAAACACAAGATGATTTAACAAATCTTATTTTTGGTGATGCTAAGCGTTTTTCTTTTGACAGCACAGGACGTATTATGCTGACAGAAAAACTCTTAAAACACGCAGAAATAACTGATACGGCCGTTTTTGTCGGGAAAGGTCGTAAATTCCAAATTTGGAGTGAGAAGAATTGGGCCGCAGAGGAAGCTAGATTAAGAGAAAAGATTAAACTTAATCGCCCTTCCTTAAAGGAGGAGAATAAATAATGGTATCCTCTAAACACATCCCAGTTATGCTCAATGAAGTTTTGCAAGCTCTACAACCTCAAGACGGTGCAACTTATGTTGATGCCACTTTCGGCAACGGCGGCTACACAGAGGCGATTTTAAAAAGTGCCGATTGTCGTGTTATTGCTATCGACCGCGATCCTTTTGTTATCAAAAGAGCCGAAGAGTTAAAATCCCTTTATGGAAATCGTTTTGATTTTGTCAGCGGTACTTTTAGCCAAATTGACACGCTTATCCCTGCTCCGGTTAATGGGGTTGTTTTCGACATTGGCGTTTCATCCATGCAATTAGATAATTCTGAAAGAGGTTTTTCTTTTTCCAAAGAGGCTCCTCTTGATATGAGAATGTCTCAGGCCGGCTTATCTGCAAAAGACATCATCAATTCTATGAATGAGCAAGATTTGGCTGATCTTATTTACAAATATGGCGAAGAAAGAAAATCTCGCCAAATTGCCCATGCTATTACCTTATATCGCGCACAAAAAGCCATTGAAACAACAACGGAACTTGCGCAGATTATTTATTCTGTTTTGCCTAGAAAAAGAGAACAAATTGATCCGGCAACAAGAACTTTTCAGGCTATTCGTATTGCTGTCAACGATGAATTGCATCAACTCCAAGATGGGCTTGAAGGGGCTCTTCGTATTACCCTTCCGAAGGGGCGCATTGTCGTGGTTGATTTTCATTCGCTTGAAGACAGAATCGTTAAAACATTTTTTGCCGATAATGCAGATAAAAAAGTTCATGTATCTCGTTACAAAAACAATAATTCATCTGCCGAAGCACTATCTAATAAACCATTTAGTTTCGCTTCAAAAGCTATAATACCCAGTGAAGAAGAATGTTTGGTTAATCCAAGAGCTCGCTCTGCTAAGCTCAGATATGCCATTAAAAGAAAGGAACAGTCCCATGAGTAATGTAAAAACAGCTATCTCTATCTTATGGTTTTTATTTACTGTTGTTATTGGTTCTTATTACTTCGTGTTGACAAATGATGTGCAGAATCTGGAAAAAGAGTTGGCACAAATTAACCGTGATATTGAAAGTGATATTCGCGATATTCATATTTTGGAAGCGGATTGGAGTGAACTAAACAATCCGGAACGTCTTAAAGTTTTGGCCGGAAAATATATTTCTTTAGATTTTATCCGTCCTGAACAAATTATTAACTATTCTGCTTTACCATTAGAAGGTGAGATTTTCGAGAATCCGACAATGTTTGCTAAAAACAGTAAAGGATTGCGTCAACTCGCTAATTCTGAACGTTAATAATGGTAAGAAAGTGTTGAAAGTTAGTCTATCAAAAAAGAAAAATAATTATCCTTATGCTCCCGGACAAGAAATCTATTTTTCTTCCGGTTCTTTTGGCTGGGAAACTGAAGACGAAACGGTTAACGTATGCAGGAATCGCATTCTGGTTATTATTGGGCTTTTCTTGCTGATTTATCTGATTATCGTTATTAGGCTTTTTAATGTTTGTTTGGTCGACGGTATTCAGCTTGACAGAGAGGCTATTTCTTATTATCGACCAAAATCCGGCTTGGTCTTTCCTGTGCATCGCGCCAACATTACTGACAGAAACGGCGTGGTTGTTGCGACGAATCTGCCGACCGTTAATTTATTCACGAATCCTAAAAAAGTCAGCAATGCTAAATTAATTGCAAAAAAACTTGCTGAAATTTTCCCCGATATCAGCTATGAAGATTTTTTAATCAAATTAACCAGAAGATCCAGCTTTGTTTATCTCAAAAGAAATATTTCTCCACAACAGCAAGCTAAGGTTAATGCATTGGGCTTTCCGGAACTAGAGTTTCAACCAAGCGAAATCCGCGTTTACCCGCAAAAAGAACTTCTTGCGCACATTTTGGGCAATACTGATATTGATAACAATGGTATTGCCGGGCTTGAAAAATCCCTCAATGATCGTCTTAGTTCCTCCACGAAAGATTTGCGCCTAACTATTGACTTAGGCGTACAATATACTATTCGGGATGAGTTAATTAAAGCCAAAGAGAAATTTCAAGCAGAGCGTGCTACTGCCGTCCTGATGGATATCAATACCTCAGAGATTATTGCTTTGTCTTCAGTGCCTGATTATGATCTTAATCGTCGTGATTTTAAGGACAGAAATATAAAGTTTAACTTTGCTACTCTGGGTGTCTATGAGCCAGGCTCCGTTTTCAAGGTATTTAACACCGCCCTTGGTCTTGACAGCGGAAAAATCAAAATTACAGACAGCTTCGATGCAACTAAACCCATAAAAATGGGACGTCACCTTATTACGGATTTTCACGTTCCGGCAAAATGGTTAACCGTTAGCGAAACCCTTATTTATTCTTCTAATATTGCTTCGGCTTTGATGGCTCTCAAAGTTGGTAAAAATTTGCAAATTAAATTTTTGAAGAATCTGGGACTGTTCGATAAAATCGAAAATTTGGAAATTTATGAAAAAGGTCGCCCTTTACACCGCAGCGAAAGCCGTTGGCAAGATGATACGGTTGCAACAACGGCTTATGGCTATGGTATTTCTGTTACTCCTATTCATATTATCACGGCTTTTTCTTCCATTTTAAACGGCGGAATTTACACTCCTCCTACTTTGACATTTGAATCTAACAGAAAAAGTAAACGTGTAATTTCTACGCAAACATCCAATGATATGCGTCAATTATTGCGTAATGTTGTTGTTTATGGTTCAGCTAAGCATGCAAATATTGATGGTTATGATGTGGCCGGAAAAACCGGTACGGCTAATAAACTTGAAAACGGCAAATATGTTAAAGGTAAGAACATTACTTCATTTGTTGCAGCCTTCCCTATTTCCGATCCGAAATATGCTCTTATTGTTGTTCTCGATACGCCTAAAGGCACTAAGGAAACATGGGGATATACCACATCTGGTTGGAATGCCGTTCCGACAGGAGCTAATATTATTACTAAAATTGCCCCTCAACTTAATGTTCAGCCAAATTTTGATTTAGACACCCAAAGAATGCATGTCTACAAAAGTTATACCGAAAAAGACTAAGGTTTTAAATTTTATTGCAAATAAATCATAAGTTTATACACAAATAGTATACTTTGTTATTGAAATATTTACTTTTGTTACTTAAGTTATCTGTGTCTAGTTGATTATGGGGTCACTCAATAAACAACCAAGTTTTTTTAACCATATGGAGAAAATAAATGAAAAAACTTTTAAGCTTGCTTTGTGCAGTTGTTTTATTATCAGGCTGTTCTACGACAAGTAGCTGGTTTGGTGGTAGCGATTGTCAATCTAAACTCGCTCGTGAATTTGCTGAAAATGCAGATACAACAGTTTATTTCGCTTTTGATAGCTCTGCTTTGTCATCTGAAGCTGTTGCAGCTTTGGATTCTCAAATTGCATGGTTGAAGAAGAATCCTAAAGTAAATGTTGTTGTTCAAGGTTACTGCGATAAGAGAGGTACTGCTGAATACAACTTAGCTTTGGGTGAACGTCGTGCTGATGCTGTAAAACAGTATTTGGTATCTCAAGGCATTTCTGCTGAAAGAGTAGCTACTGTTTCTTACGGTAAAGAATATGCTTTCCCTGGTGATACAGAAGAAGCTTATGCTAAGAGCCGTCGTGGCGTAACTGTTGTTGAATTAAGCAAATAATTTAATTTGACTTCTTATAAAAAAACGTATTCGCAAGAATACGTTTTTTTTGTTGAGTTATAAAATATTTAGCCTATATTCTATTTAGATTGTTTTTTAGATGAGGGTCAAATGAAAAAAGCTTATTATTTATCACTCGGAATTTTATTTTCTTGTTGCGCCTTTAATGTTCACGCCGAGGAGCAATATATACAAGATCAGCTTGATCAAATTAAAAGTGATATTGTTGTTATCCAACGTCAGTTGTATCGTGATAAAAATGATTCCACCGCTCCGGCAGAATCGGTTTCTAATTTTCAGATGCGCTTAGGTGAATATGACCAAATGATGCGTGATATGAATGGGAAAATTGAAAATATTGAATTCCGTTTAAAAAATATTGAAAAAAAGATTGAAACTTTTGATAAAGATATTGATTTACGTTTTGAGCAATTTAAAAAACAAGTTTCTACATCCGCTCCTGCTCAGGATACATCTAAAAAAGTCACTAGTAAGTCCGCCCAGTCTAAGCCTAAAGCTAAGTCTGACGTAAAAATTCCAGCAAAAGAATTATATGAGCAAGCGCTAACTGATTTGAAAAATAACAAGCTCTCAGAATCTGAAACGAAATTTTCTCAGTTTTTAGAAGCATATCCTTCTGACGCACTTGCTGGCAATGCGCAATACTGGCTCGGTGAAGTATATTATAAACAACAAAATTTTGCTAAAGCTGCCGTTGCATTTAAGGATGGTTACAGCAAATACCCTCAAGGTTCTAAAGGTCCGGATTGCTTGTTGAAGCTCGGAATGTCTATGAAGGCACTTGGTAAAAAAGAAGAGGCTTGTACGGCTTTTGTTAACCTGCCGGTTGTTTTTGAAAAAGTTTCGACAGATATTTCTTCTAAAGCCAAAAAAGAAGCTGAGGCTTTGAAGTGCAGGTAATCGAGGATTTTGTTCGCAAGTACCATTTAGAAAAGACGCCCTTAGCATTTGGTGTTTCAGGCGGTGCTGATTCTTTAGCTGCTGTTTTGATGTTTCATGAAACTTTTCCTTTGCTTCCGATTGTTGCACTTACAGTGAATCATGGTTTGCGTCCTTCTTCTGCTGATGAAGCCCTATTTGTTGCTAATATTATGAAGAAATATGGTATTGAGCACCATACTTTGCGATGGGAAGGTGAAAAGCCCACGGTTGGTATTGAAGAAAAAGCGAGAGAGGCTCGCTACACGCTTTTGACACAATGGTGTTTGCAGCATCATATACATCATTTGGTGCTCGCGCATCATTTATATGACCAAGCTGAAACATTTTTACTTCGCCTGCAACGAGGTTCCGGTATTTACGGTTTGGCATCCATGAGTGACGTTTCTATTCGTAACGGTATGACTCTGCTCCGTCCTTTTCTCAGTACGCATCCGGATTTATTTAAGGATTTTCTTAAAAAGCATAAACTTAAGTGGGTTGAAGATGAATCCAATCAATGCACGGATTTTCTTCGTGTGCGGATGCGAAAATTTTTACCTATTTTAGAGAAAGAGACGGGGATATCTCCAGAAAAGATTTGTTATGCCGTCAAAAACTTGCAGCATACGAAGTCTTTTGTGGAAGATACGGCCTTTGATATTATAAAGACTAAAGTTCATCAATGGAGTGTTTCCGGCTATTCTGTTGATTTTACAGAATATTTAAGTTGGCATTCCGAACTTAAATATTTTATTATGAGTTCTCTTATCCAACGGCTCGGAAACCTTAATTATCCCCCTGAGGCAGAATCTTTGCTTTCTGTTATTCAACAATTACAAGAGAAAACGTGCGAAAAAGCTACGCTTGGTGGATGCCTCATTATTCATGCACAGTTAAAACTCTGGATTATTAAGGAATATCGACAGAGTGATGTTTCTTTTAAGACTTATTTATGGGATGAATTTATTCAAAAAAATCCTACATTTAGAGATATTTACCTCCCGCATGCTCTGAAGGAGGCTTTGCTAAAAGAAAAATAATCAAAAAAACTAAAAAAAACACTTGCATTTATCTTTTTTGTTAGATATAAGTGTTTTTGTTCTGATGGGGGCGTAGTTCAGTTGGTTAGAATACATGCCTGTCACGCATGGGGTCGCGGGTTCGAGCCCCGTCGCTCCCGCCATTAGATTAAAAGACCACTTCGGTGGTCTTTTTCTTTTGTTTTTTTCTTTTTCATTTTACATTGACTCCCCTAATCTTTTTTGCTACGTTCGTGGAGATTTTGTTATTATTTAATTTATTGATTATGGATAGAAAAATTATTTGTTTCGTTGTGGCTCTTTTGAGCATGATGAGTTTTTCTTCTTGCTCTGAGCAAGCCGCCTCTGCATCTAAAGAAAGTGATGGATTAATTACGGCCAAAGTTACCGGAAAAGAGCATATCGTTGACTTTGATGAGGGTGATCCGGAAAATGGGGAAGAACCCAGTAAACATTCCTATTATTTGGTTTATACAGATAAGGAAGTTTTTAAAATTGAGGACTCTTTAATTTTTGGACAATTCCATAGTTCGGATGTTTATGGGATGTTAACCGAAGGTGAAACGTATAAATTTAAGGTTTTTGGTTTACGAATTCCTTTTTTATCTACGTACAGAAATATTGTCGGTGTCTACACGACCGACAATACAGCGCTTAAAGCTCCTCGGAGTAGTAACCAGAAAAATACATTTATTGTCAAAGTTACCGGAAAAGAACGTGTTGATGGGCAATATCTGATTTACACCAATGAGGGCACTTTTAAAATTGAGGATTCATTTATTTTTGGCAGATTTAACAGCTCCGAAGTTTATGGTATGATGCAAAAGGGAAAATATTATCGCATTAAAACCTTTGGGATACGAAGCGGTTTATTATCCACTTACCAGAATATTGTTGAAGTTGAGACTTTGGAATAATGTTACTCTAGTTTATTAGAAAAAGCAGTCTTTGGACTGCTTTTTCTATTTTTTTATTTTCTTTTTACCTCTATTCCTAAAACGCCAAATTTTTGTTGTTCGATTATTGGATAAAACTCAGTCATTGTTTGTTGAAGTTCTTCGGGTGTTCCTAAAAATCCAGCTTTTTTAATATCTATCATTTCGCAAAGCTCTTTAAAATTTTTTGCTTTATAAAGAGCTATCACTTCTGTAAGAATCTTATCTTCTGCATTTTCAGCGTTACAAAATTCTATGTCATCTCCAGGCTTAATTCTTTGCCTTTTTTCATCATACAGCCTTAGCTCTATTGTTTTTGTTCCATTCTTTAACTTTGTGTAATAAATATGTTTGACTTTCATTTTGTGCATTGTAGCTGCCTTATGCTTGCTTAAAAAATGTTACCGAAACAGGATGCACTTTTTCCCATACTTCACCTAATTTGCCTCTTTTTACACCTAAATAAATCTGAGTATCTTTATTTATGCTGAACATATGTTCCATATCTGCAAAGTTTTCTGCAACCACACTATAATTTTCTTCTTGCAGCTCCCAGCACTCGCCTTCTTTAATACTATCACCTTGGTATATCACTAAGGTATTATCCATAAAATAGCCTCTGGGGTTGTTTTTGATTATATATGTTACCCTTTCGTTTGGCAGTCCTAATGACTGTAAAATTTCAGTATGAGACATAACCGAGCCTTTTTGAGCCAGGATTATACCTGCTTCCGGAACAATTATAAAAGCTCTTCTTTTTTGATGGTAGATTTGGACTTTATCTTGCATATTTATCTTCCCTCTTGTGTTTTTATAACTTTTTTTATACACTGCTTTCTATTGAAAAAGGGTTAAATTTATGCACGATATTTGGAATCCATGGCACGGATGTATTAAGAAAAGTGAAGGCTGTCAGCATTGTTATATGTATTTTTTAGATAAGCAGCGTAACGCTGACGGCAGAAGAATTTATAAAGTTAAAAATAATTTTGAATACCCTTTGAGCAAAAATAAAGATGGAACATACAAAATTAAAAGCGGGGAACATATCCGTGTTTGTATGACTTCTGATTTCTTTTTGGAAGAAGCCGATGGGTGGCGTGTGGATGCTTGGAAAATTATTAAGCAAAGGCCTGATGTCGTTTTTATTCTGATAACGAAGCGCCCTGAAAGAATTGCTCAGGTTCTACCTCCTGATTGGGGAGACGGTTGGGAAAATGTTTTTCTTAACGTGACTTGTGAAAATCAAATTCGTGCAGATGAACGTATTCCGATTTTGTTACAACTTCCTTTTAAGCACAAAGGAATATTTGTTGCACCCTTTATTGCACCGGTCAGTGTCAAAAAATATTTATCCTCACAGCAAATTGAACAAGTTGTGGCTGGGGGTGAAAATTATGATGGTATGCGCCCGCTTGACTACGCTTGGGTCAAAAATTTATATGATGAATGCGTGGAAGCTAATGTTACTTTTTGTTTTATGGAAACTGGCACAAATTTTATTAAAGATGGCAAAACTTATCGCCTTCCTAGCAAACAGTTACAAAGTGTTATGGCCTATAAATCCGGACTGCAATTTTTAGGAAAGCCTTCTAATTTTAAATTGAAGCCTTTAGAACAAGCAGATTTATTTAATCACGATAATCTATATGTCAAGTTTTTTGCCAAACGGTGTCAAACCTGCGGATATAAAATTTTATGCAATGGATGCTCAAAGTGTGGTAACTGTTCCGGTTAATTCTATTTCTCGGATATGCTCATATAAATCATATGATGAATAGCAGCGACGGATGCTTTTTCCCCTACAGTCTGCATTATAGTGAGAATCGAAGCATATACAATTCATATATTGAGACAACTCTTTAATATGCTTTGGTGAATCTTCTATCATCACATCAATTTTGTTCTCTAAGCACGCTTGTAGCTTACTTCCATTATTAAATACAATTTTATCATATGGAATTTTTTCTTTTTCAAGCCAGCCTTGTACCCATGATATCATTGTATCCATAGGAACCATTGAGGCAGAACGATTGGTTATGATGATAATTTTATGCTGTTTTTTTAATTCTGTCATTACGTCTGACAGTCCTAATCGTGCCGGATAATCTCTACAATATTTTTCTATATATTCTTTCCAAAAATTATTTTCTGTTTCTAAATCACAATTGAACATTTCGGCAATATCGTCATCGTTAATTTGACTTATTGCCATATTTTTTATAGTTGTCTTTAAGAATTTACACCCATATGTTGCTATGAATGTTTCAAAATCCGTTAGGACACCATCTATATCAAAACCTATATTCATGTTTTGCTCCTTTATTTTTTTCTTATTTTAATTTTTTTATCCTCGCAACAAAAAAACACGCTTTATTAAAAAGCGTGTTTTTTGATTTACATTTTGCTTAGACAGAAAACGCATTCTGATGAATTTGTTTGTAATTGTGGTTTGGCTTTGTGAGGGTACTGTGTGTGAAACAAGTTTTTACTTGGAATTTTGCTTCAACCTCTGCAAGTTTTTTTCTGATGTCTTGCAGATTAACATCAAATCCTAAATTTTGTTGTTGTTTCTGCAAAACTAAAAAGAAAATCTCTGTTGGGTTGCAATAAATTATGTTCTTCCTCTTAGATTGATTAAACATTAACTTTATCTGATTTTCGTTTGATGGCAGACGACTAATCAATTCCTTCAATACATTTTGCACTTGTTGATACAAATATGCATTATATTTCGGATCTTTGTTTAATTTATGCCAAGGATGAATATAAATTTCCGGCTTCACAGCAGTTATATCCATAGCCAAACAAACCGGTAGCATTACTCTTATAAATTCCGGATACCAGTGCAACAGTGTTTCAAAAGCATTTAAGGGTTTATCCGGCTTTGTTATTGAAGCACAGTCCCAATCTATGTACATCTCTATCAGATGTTCTGCTTTTGATGTTTTAGCGCAGCCAACATGATGCGGGCTGAATTTGCGATGCATTTCTTGTATTTTCTTTTCATCCGTTATCCACGGTGTTAAATACAAAAATGGCTTTTCCCAATCATGAAAAATTCCTCTTAACGAGTAATGTCCGGTCAGATAATGCTCTCGCTCCAGAAATGCTAATTTGTGCTCTAAAGTATAACACACGGAGGGAACTCTCCATGGTCCCTTTTCGTTCCACTTGTTACTTTCTTTAGCGAAAAAACGGCGCATTTTGCTGTCTAGCAAATTTAATGCAAATGATTTTGGTAGTTTCATAAAAATAACTTTTAATAATGGTTGATAATGATAATTTTGTATTGGTCTTATAAAAATATCTCTAGTATTTGTCAAGATATATAAAGCCCCTTTTACTTATTGTAAAAGAGGCTTTACTTTAGTGTTTTAATTATTTTCTTCAAGTAGCTTGATTGCCACCAAATCATCTCCGCGGTTTTCAAACATTACCGTTTCATTTTCGAGTGTTTGACCTTTTTCTTGTACATAGAGATAAGCCGATGCAGTAGAACCATCTTGTAAGCATGCATAGTAGCTTTGCATACTCCCTTGATAGGCAATTTCAACAATCACTCCATTTCCTACTTCTTGAGTTACGGATAAAACAATACCTGTTTTCATAATTCTTAAAATTTAGTGTGAAACAATAATAAAGTATCTTGTTTTTTTATAGTTTCTCTTCCCCTCTTTGTCAATTTTTATTTTTACGAAAAATAAACCCTTTATCTCTATATTAGAGACGTATTTTTATTGTGAGATTTATTCATGAAACCTTTTCCTTCAAAATTTTTACCTTTTGCTACTATTTATGCAAAGATTTTTAAATGGCAAATTTGTGCCGTATTTTTCTTGCTTATTTTTAGTGCCGGACTTGCGAACTTAAGTATCCGCTTTTTTGCTGAAATTACCGGTGCTATTAAGCTAAATAACACTCAAAGTTATGATGAAGCGATAAAGTATGTGTGGTTTTTAGTTATCTCTGGAACTTTAGGAATTGTTGTTTCGCAATATCAAAAGTATTACTATAATGCAAAATTTATTATCCCGGCTCAAACGCTTATGGAAAAAGATTTGTTCGCCTATCTGCTCGGGCATAGTTATGAATATATCACCACAAAACAAAGCGGTATGCTTATCCGGCAGAAAGAGCAAGTTAAACAGCTTCCGGCTATGCTTGATCGCATTAACTGGGATTTGAGATTGTTCTTTGATATTTTGGCCAAAATTATCATGCTCTTATGTATTTCTCCGCTTATCGGATTAGGATATTTGCTGTGTTGTATTGTGGTTGTTTTTCCAAGACGGCGCTCTGCAAGGCGCTTGTCTCGTATTTCTAAAGCCAGTGCTAAAATGTCGGCCATTGTGGACGGGAGAATATTGGATGTTATTAATAACCTTCTGGTTGTTAAACAATTTGACAATATTGAAGAAGAAAAAAAACACCTTCATCCCTTGTTGGCTCAGGAATATACCTTAAACAAAAAAAATATGTTTATTTGGTGGGGGCAGTATAATCTGACCGGTGCTATTACCAGTCTTATGTCCTTTATGCTCTTATTGCTTTCGGTTTATCTTTGGAGTAAAGGCTCTATTACGACGGCAGACATTGTTTTTATTTTGATGACTCTTGTTTATGGACTTAACGGTTTGTCTGAACTGCAGGATTGCATGCAGCGTATTCGTCAAGATATTGCAACGGTTGAGCAAGGCTTGGAACCCTTTAGTATTCCGCATAGTATTGTTGATGCGCCTCATGCAAAATCTCTTAAGGTTAAAGGTGGAGAGATTGATTTTCAAAATGTTTGTTTCGGGTATAAAAATTCAAAGAAACCTGTTTTTAAAAATTTCAATTTGCATATTAATGCCGGTGAAAAAATTGGTATTGTCGGCGCCTCCGGAAGCGGAAAAAGTACACTTGTTAATCTGTTACAACGCTCGTATGAACTTCAAAGCGGAAAGATTTTAATTGATGGGCAAAATATTACTCAAGTTACGCAAGAAAGTTTGCATGACAATATCAGCTTAATTCCACAAGATACTGTTATGTTTAATCGAAGTATTGCTGATAATATCGCTTTCGGTACAGATGCGAAATCCGGTAAAAAAATCAAAGCGGCGGCGGTTAAAGCATACGCAAATGATTTTATTTCTGACAAAGATGATGGCTATAACTCTTTTGCCGGCGACAGAGGTTGCTTACTTTCCGGCGGAGAACGTCAACGTATTGCCATTGCGCGAGCTATTCTTAAAAATGCGCCGATTTTGATTTTAGATGAAGCAACTTCCGCGTTAGACAGCGAATCTGAACAAATTATTCAAAAAGCTATTGATAACCTTATCAAAAATCAAACGGTTATTGCCATAGCCCATCGCTTGTCCACGCTTAAAAATATGGATAGAATTATCGTTCTTGATAAAGGGAAAATTGTTGAAGAAGGAACTTTTGCTGATTTGATAAAGCGTGGAGGAGCCTTTGCAAAACTCTATGCTGCTCAGCAAAAGAAAGGAGGGAAAAATGTTTAATATCCGATATAAACCCTTGACCTCCGCTCCCAATACACCTCTTAAATTTATTTTTGCAGCATGTAAAGGCTATTATCCTTATTTTATCTTTGAAGTCGGGTATGCTTTTTGCAATAGCTTGTTTAAAATTTTGGTGGCTGTTGTTTTTTCAAAAATGATTGGCTATTTTTCTTCTGTATCCATTGCTGATTTTTCTTGGCGCAAAGCTCTATTTTATCTCGGAGGAATATTAGCAATGTTTCTTGGAACAAACCTCATCCGCTTTGTTCGGGATTACATTAACGAAAACGTTCGCAATACTATTTCTTGGCGAGTGCGTGAGTATGGAATAACCTATGCTGCCGGACATTCGGCAGCTTATCTTAAAGAGCAAAAATCAGGACAACTTGCCCAGAGAATTATTTCTTTAAGCCATGCCACTTGGAGACAACTTCTTGCTTTTACCAGACTTGATTCTTGCACTTGGCTTATTTTTATTACTCTTTTCTTTATTGGGAAAGTCAGCGTATGGTTCTTGATTCCGATTGTTATTTTTGGGGTTTGCTCGGTTCTTGTTTCTATTGCTATCTCTAAGAAAACGACGACTCTTAAAAAGATGGGGGCTGCTGCAAATGCAAAATTTAGCGGGGAAGTTATCGACTCTCTCTCCAATATTCTTCTCATCAAATTATTTGGGCAAGAACGTCGCGAAATCACTAAATTGCAGAGTGATCTTAACGATGTCAATAAGGTCAATATTCAAGCCGTAAAATCTGAAAACTTTCTTTATGCCATGCAAGAAATTTTATTGATGACTTTTCGTATCTGCGGAATTTTTATGGCTCTTTATTTATGGCAACTGAATAAAATTGATGTCGCCGGAGTCGTGCTGGTGCTTTTGTTATTAGAGGATATCTTAACTTATTTTTCGCGCTTTTTTTGGGAGGCTACAAATATCCGAACTTCTCTTGGAAAACTTGCTGATGCGCTGACATTTTTACAAATTCCGCATGATATTATTGATAATCCTCATGCCCGCCCGCTTCTGGTCAAAAAAGGAAAAATTGAGTTTAAAAATCTGGTTTTTGGCTATACCCCATATAAAAAAGTTTTCAATGGATTTAACTTAACTATTCATCCCGGTGAAAAAATCGGTATTGTCGGAAAATCAGGCAGTGGCAAAAGTACACTTATCAATCTTTTGCAACGAAGCTATGATTTGCAAAAAGGTGAAATCTTAATTGATGGGCAGGATATTTCAAAAGTAACCAATCATAGCTTAAAGCAAGCGCTCTCTATTATTGCCCAAGATAGTCTGCTATTTCACCGGACTATCAAGAAAAATATCGCCTTTGGAGCTCCTGATGCATCTGACCGACAAATTTATAATGCGGCCAGAAAAGCCTTTGCTGATGATTTTATTAAACAAACCCCGCATGGGTATTTGACCATTACCGGTGAACGTGGGGTAAAGCTTTCCGGCGGGCAAAGACAGCGTATTGCTATTGCACGTGCGTTACTCAAAAAATCTCCTATACTTATCTTAGATGAAGCAACATCTGCTCTTGATAATGAAACAGAGAATGATGTTATCAGTGCCATAAATGAGCTCATGGTCAATAAAACAGTTATTGCTATAGCTCACCGCTTGTCTACCTTAAAAGCTATGGATAGAATTATCGTTCTTGATAAAGGAAAAATTGTTGAAGAAGGAACGCCCGACAGCCTAATTGATAAACAGGGGAAATTTGCTAAATTGTGGCAATTGCAGCAGGAATAATATTTTTATATATCTTGCATATATTTCTTTTTTGTAGCATACTGCAATTTAATGAGACGCAGTTTTATGTTCTTTTGGGGGATTTTTATGAATAAATGTATTGATTCAAAGGCTCTTCATAACAGACTTAATCGTATTATCGGGCAAATTAATGCTATTGGCCGTATGATTGATGATGGGACGCCTTGTGAGGATATTCTTATTCAAATAAATGCTGCTAAGTCTGCTCTTCATAAAGCCGGACAGATTGTTTTAGAGAGCCACTTAAGGTGTTGTGTGCGTGACGGTATTCAAAATGGCGATGCTGAAGAAACGATTCAAAAATTCGCCAAAGCCATTGAGCGCTTCTCTAATATTTAGCTTATTTCGTATTTAGACTGTTTAGCTAAAAATTCCTAAAATATATTTTCCTATGTTTTTGTTTTGATAGTTTTCTTTTTACTTGACATTATACCATATGGGGTATATAGTATATTTAAAATGTTATGGAAAGGGAATACAATGTTTATACAATTTATGGAATTCTTAGCCGGTGTAAAAATGACAATTGCTTCTACACTATGCTTGCTGATCAGTCTTGCTTTCATGATTTTTGATGTTTCTGTGCCCATTGCCCCTATCTGGGGTACTATTCTTATATCGGGATTTCCTATTGCGTATGAAGCATTCTATGCCCTATTGATACACAAAAAAATAACATCCCCACTCCTTATTACGATAGCTATGATTGCGGCAATTTCCATAAATGAAATTTTCGCAGCCGGTGAAGTGGCACTTATTATGGCTGTTGGAGAAATATTAGAAGACATTACAGTTGATAAAGCTAAAAAGGGTATGGAAAATCTGCTGAAATTAACTCCAACGCAGGGGCGTAAAGTTACTAAAGATGGTGATTTTGTTGTAGATATCAGCCAAATTCAGAATGGCGATATTCTTCGTATTTTACCGGGTGAGGTTATTCCTGCAGATGGAACAATAGTTTCCGGTTCTACTTCCATAAATCAGGCCAACTTGACAGGAGAAGCTCTTCCGGTTGATAAAACTGTCAATGATAAAGTAATGGCTGGTACCCTAAATTGTTTTGGTTCTATTGATATTAGGGTAACTGCTATTACAGATACATTCTTAAAAAAGATGATAACTTTAGTTGAACATGCACAACAAAATAAATCTCCTACAGAATTAATTATTGATAAACTCGCGTCAATCTTAGTTCCGGCTTCTTTATTTGTTGCCTTCTTAACATATCTTTTTACTGGTGAAGCCATTCGTGCTGTTACAGTGTTAGTTGTATTTTGCCCATGCGCTTTGGTCTTGGCTACACCAATTTCTGTTATTTCTGCCATGACGTCCGCCTCTAAAAATGGTATTTTAATCAAATCCGGTGCGGCTCTTGAAATGATGGGAAAAGTTGATACCTTTATCTTTGATAAAACAGGTACGCTGACCTTAGGAAATATTCAGGTTACCGATGTTGTCACATTTGATAAGCATTATACCAATAATGATATTTTATCACTTACTGCTAGTTTAGAGAAATTTTCTGAGCATCCTTTAGCAAAAGCTGTTATTGCTGCGGCTGATCAGGCGAAACAATCTCTTTCTTCCGTTTCAAATTTTAAAATGTTACCAGGAAAAGGGGTATCTGGGACAATTGATAAAAATACTTTATTCGTGGGGAATATTACCTTCCTTAAAGAGAATAATGTTTCAATTAGTACTCAGCAGCAAGCGCAAATTTTGCAATTGCAAAATCAGGGTAAAACGTTAATTTTTGTGGCTTTAGAAAATCATTTACTTGGCTGCATCGCTTTGTCTGATACGGTTCGTCCAGAGGCTAAAAATGTTATCCAAGCTCTTTTACCTTTATCAAAAGATATCGTTATGCTTTCCGGTGACAATAAAGTTGCTGCTCAATATTTGGCGAATATCGTCGGCATCACTCAGATACGTGCCAATTTGTTACCGGCTGATAAAGTTCAGGCTATTCAAGCACTGCAGCAAGAAGGAGCTTTAACCTGTATGGTTGGAGATGGAATTAACGATGCTCCATCATTAAAAATAGCAAATGTAGGTGTTGCCATGGGTAAATTTGGTAATGATATTACTGTTGATGCTGCAGATATTGCTTTGATTGACGATAATCTAAAAGCCTTGCCTAAGTTAAAACTCTTATCAATCGCCACATTAAAAACAATTAAACAAAACCTTGCTATCTCGTTGCTATTCAACTTGTTCTGCATTGCTTTGTCTGTATTTGGTTTGATTGGTCCATTTGTCGGTGCAATACTTCATAATGTCAGCTCTTTGGTCGTTATATTTAATGCCAGCAAACTGAGTCGTATGAAAAATATTTAGTATCCTAATCCCTCTTATGTGATCCCTATTATATGCTATTCGTATATAATAGGGATTTTATATATAAGTTTTAGATTATTGTAGCTATTTTATGCTCCATTAATACATTTGCTGATGCATATCATATTTGCCTTATTTGTTATGCATATACTGTTGTAATATAAAGTTTTTAATTTATGTTGTAGACTTACTATGTTTGCACGGTTATATAAGTTTTGTATTCCGTATCACCTCTGTAATTATTTGATCAATGATACATTTTTTAATTTTTGGAGGGCAGGGTTGGGAGCAAGTATCGTAAATTTGTCGAAGTAAATCATAAATTTGTTCCAAAGAGAGGTTAGCGGAATTTCCTTTAAGTAAAGTTTTGTGCTGCTTGTG
>CASFQO010000003.1 GCA_949297145.1 uncultured Alphaproteobacteria bacterium | reverse complement strand
GTCTGCATAAGATTTATTATACGACCCACTGCCTGCACAATCGCTTACTACATTACATGATACTCCATTTTGAGATGTTGATATATATGAATAGTAGGTATAAGGTTTGTTTCCATAGCTACATGCTGCTATATTACATCTTTCGGCTATGTAGCAAGTTTTTCCATTCCATGTTGACGATATTGTCGTAAAGTAATTAGCTATGTTGCTATAGCGGCAATCACCCTTGTAACAATTGAGGTCTCCAGAGCTATTCTTTGTGCTCTTTGAGGCTGTTACAGTAAAGTAATCTGTATTTGGATATGTATTTGCATATCCTGTAGCACATCCAGTCGGATTGTAGCATGTCTTTCCGCACCAACTTTGCGGTGTTCCACATGTAAAGTATGTAGAATCACATGTTGCGGTGTATTTGCAGGTCGTTCCACTATTAGTTGGAACATAGCATGTTTGACTATGACCGCAACCCTCTGTTGTCACTTCAGTATATGCATCTCCTTCGCTTTCAAAATAACTATCTTCTGCAGGTTTCGTATCACACGCTACACCTGTTCCTACACATCCCGTAGGATATGTGGCTGTAATAGATCCACAGTCTGATGTTATATTTGTTGAAGTGCTTGCATACGTAAAGTACGTTGGATTTGATGCAGAACATTTTGCACTCGTTGCGTAGCTACAAGTTACTCCATTTGATGAACTATTTGATGTATTAAAGTATTGAGCATCTGGATTACCTTTACATGTTGATGCACGATAGCATGTTTGCCCAGTTGCTATGGATGATACAGTGTTGAATATACAGCTATTGGGGCTATATACGCAGCCTGTTGCACGATAACACGTACTGCCACTTGCATAAGATACAACGGTGTGGAAGAAGTTTGTGTTCGGCGTTGATGCATACGCACCTCTGCTAAATGCACAGTTTTGACCACGATAGCAGGTTATACCTGTAGCCGCTGATGAAATTGTATCAAAGAATGCTGTATTTGGAGCTGTTGTATATGCACCGGCATTGAAACGACATCCTGTTCCTCTGTAGCATTTTGAACTGCTTGCTAAAGAATGTACTGTATTGAAGAAACTTGTGTTCGGAACTGATGTATACGTACCGTTTGTTGTTGCACAACTTTGACCTCGATAACAAGTGATACCACTCGCAGTTGACGAAATTACATTAAAGAATGTTGTATTGGGCGCTGCAGCATACGCACCAGCATTGAAACGGCATGCTGTGCTTGTTGTCGAACCTGATGCACGGTAACAGGTTGATCCGCTTGCATATGAGTGTACAGTGTAGAAGAAACTTGTGTTTGGATACGAACTATATGCACCACGCAATGTTGCACAACTTCCGCCACGGTAGCAAGTCGAATCTAATTTTGCATTGGTCGAAGTTAATACATTGAAGAAAGCTGTATTTGGCTCAGAGCTATATGCGCCTGCGTTGATGCGACATCCGCCTTGTGCACGATAGCATGTTGATCCAGAGGCTGAAGACGCTGTCGTTATAAAGAACGAAGTATTTGTTACTACAGCAGAAGTCTCAGCACATTTTGCACCACGATAGCATGTTGAACCAGAGGCCAATGATTTGTGTACAACAAAGTATGTTTCATTTGGACTTGAAGTGTAAGAACCGGCCGCAGTATTTGCAATGGTCGCACGGTATGATGTGGACCCTGATGCTAATGACTTAACTGTGATAAAGAAACTTGTATTTGGTGTGGATGTATACGCACCTGCGGCAGTAGCAGAACTTTCACCACGGTATGCTGTCGATCCTGATGCTATAGAACTTATTACATTGAAGAATGATGTGTTCGGTGATGAACTATACGCACCAACTTCTATATGTGCTCTATCTGCACGGTACGCTGTGGAACCCGATGCCGATGAACTGATAATGTGGAAGAATGATGTATTTGGTGCCGTAGCATAAGCTCCTTCTCTCACGCTTTCTGCACGGTATGCTGTCGAACCTGATGATATAGATTTAATCGTGACAAAGAATGATGTATTTGGTGCAGAACTGTATGCACCTGCTGCTAAATGAGCTTTTTCACCACGGTATGATATAGAGCCTGACGCTGAGGAGCTAATCACAAAGAAGAACGATGTATTTGGTGTTGATGTGTATGCACCAACAGCTGTTGCAACACTTTCTCCGCGATATGATGTTGACCCAGACGCAATCGAACTGATTGTGTTAAAGAAAGACGTATTTGGCGTCGAGCTATATGCACCAGCTGCTGTGTGGGCTTTCTCGCCACGATACGCTGTTGAGCCTGATGCCGAGGAGCTGATTACAAAGAAGAACGATGTATTTGGGGTTGATGTGTATGCGCCAACAGTGGTAGCAACGCTTTCACCTCGATATGATGTTGACCCAGACGCAATCGAACTGATTGTGTTAAAGAAAGACGTATTTGGTGTTGAGCTATATGCACCGGCTGCTATATGAGCTTTTTCGCCACGATATGCCGTTGATCCGGATGCAGAGGAGCTTATTACTATAAAGAATGACGTGTTTGGCGTTGACGTATATGCACCAACAGTGGTAGCAACACTTTCACCTCGATATGATGTTGAACCTGATGCTAAAGATTTGATAGTGTTAAAGAACGATGTATTTGGTGTAGAACTATATGCACCTGCCGCTATGTGCGCTTCTTGACCACGATATGCTGTTGAACCTGTTGCTGAGGAACTTATCGTAATAAAGAATGATGTGTTTGGTGTTGAACTGTATGCACCTGCTTCTATGTTACAGCTCGACCCACGGTAACAACCAGAACCAGATGCAAAAGAATTAACCGTATAGAAGAATGAGGTATTTGGCTCAGAGCTATATGCACCGTTGTCTAAATCCTTGCATCCCCAACCGCGATAACATGTGCTACCAGATGCGATTGAGCTCTCCACAAAGAACCATTGCGTATTTGGTGATGAAGTATATGAACCGCCGGCGATGTAACAATTTTGGCCACGATAGCATGTACTGCCTGATGCTGATGAAGTAATCGTTACAAAGAATGAGGTATTTGGCACTGATGTGTATGCACCTGCATCCACATAACATTCTTGGCCACGGAAACATGTCAGGCCTGTTGCTGTCGAACTAATTGTAACGAAGAATGATGTATTCGGACGTGAACTATAAGCACCGACACTTGCCTCGCAAGATGTTGCTCGATAGCATCTTGTTGCATCATTACACAATGCACGAATTTCGCCAAACCACAAATACCAGTCATTTTCAATTTCTTCGTGGTCTCTAATATCTTCAAACCCGGTTTCACATCCAATTTTTTTATAGCAGCCTGACGCATCGTTACATTCGTTAATTTCATACAAACATGCCGGATATATTTCTTTATCTAACAATCCCGCATAAAATTCATCCCAATACGGCGCATTTAAGGAACTCAAATAAAGTTCATGCTTTCCTGTTCCGTTATCAACATTGCTGGCGTTGATAAATGAGCTATAGAAACGGTTTTCTTCACTACATGAAATCTTTTTCCAGCATTGGTGTTGTGCATCATCTTGGTGACAGTTCGTTGTGATGTACGTACAACCATTATTTGCACTGGTTATACGGCAGCCTATTCCTTTAATACAAGACGATCCGTTTACAGCATTATATGTATTTCCTGTTTTGGTGTACACACCGTATCCCGGATTTATATCTGCATAAAAAGCATCATGATAAGGATTATTTTTCGCATATGTTGCTGTATAGTTATAGCCGCTTTGTTTTTCAACGGTGCTCATCCATTTTAAGTACGCTTCTTCAGAATCATAGATAACACCTTCATTAACATGGTTGTTATACCATTTACGAACATTATTACACCCCGTCCATAGATAGCAGTAGTTCGGGACATCATTACAATTTAATCCGGTTCCCGTATCGTTTCCAGTACCATCTGATTGCGCATATGAGCATACGATTTTGTTTGTTAAGTTATAATCTTCAGTTACTAACCCTGTGCCCGTTGAATTTAAAGTTTTAATTAGTTGTATTGTTCCATCAACGTCCCTCTCATTTGATAATTGGTCTTCTGAGAGATATGGAATAAAGTTATCCAATCCCGGCGCTAATTGTTCGCTATCATTACGATAGTATTCTTTACCTGTATTTATTTCATCGTGGTTACAGTCATAAACCTGCATACATCCAAAGCCACCACATCTGGTTTCTTCACGGTACTTACAGTAATCTCCCGTATTATCAAAGAAGAAGTGTCGATCCGCATTACATTGCGCAAATCTACATTTTCCACCGTACAATTTTGTATCAAAGCCGCACCGAGCCTCATAAGGAACTAAATTTCCATCTAAATTTCTGATTGGATCATTATTCTCATCCAGAAGTTCATCTTCTTTCGCCGTATTCGTACCATCTACTTCCACAAAACCATATGCGCAGCCGCAATATTGCCAGTATGTGATGTTGTCTGCAGCTCCCTTACATGATTTCCCATAGCCGACTAAAGCGTCGTCTATTGAACAATTTTGATACCCTTCATTTGCAACTAATGTTGCACAGCAGTCGCTATCTTTATATTTAGCTTCTTCGCCAGCATAGCAAAATGTAGCGCCCACTCGTGGATTTGAGCATGTCTTAAATGAAGAGTCACACTCTCCATCTCCGACTCCATAAAAACCGTTCGTATCACAACTTGTGTCCCCGAGTCGACAAACCTTAGCCATCGAGCACTCAGAGTACAGTATGCCTAGTGCGGCAACTGTAATTAGTATCAGTTTTTTACTCATCACATACCTACTTCTAAATAGAATAATATCTTTGTTAAGATACCATTATTTTCGACAAATGTCAATATTTTTTAGAATGCGAATCGTAAAAAAAGCTTTAAAATTTGCAATATTTTTTAATTTATTTTACTTTTGCGCGCAAGTTTTCAAGCAGTCCGTCAATCCCTTTAGGAGACTTCGCTATGTATGAAGTATATTCATTTCTCGCTGTTTGGGCTAAGCTTACATTTTCAATAATGATATCAATGATTTTCATTTTTCCATTATGCTCATAAACACGCCATTTAACATCTATTGGCTTACCATTTTCTACCGGGACTTCGGTATTTACATAAAGTTGGTTTGGATTATTGGCAGAGCCAGTTCCTTTGAAGACAAATTTTTTTCCTTTGAATTCATCAAACCTTTTTGACCACGTCTGCACATTAAATTCTTTATATAAATTGATAAAATCCTTTCTTTGCTGAGCAGAAGCCGTGCGCCAATATCTTCCTAAAACATATTTTCCGATAAAATCCAAATCTAGATTTTCCGTAAACAATTGCTTAAATATTTTATTTTTTTCTTCTTGAGAAGCATTTGAATTTATGATCTTTTCAATTCCTTCTCTTGTAAGCTCTTCCACCATTGTCGAAGCTTTTGTTGCATTAATATCAGCATAAGCTATTTGCGCAAAACTTAACACTGCGAGCATACAAAGTAGTATTTTTTTCATTTCGTCCCTCTCTTTAATTAGTAATTATCCATATCGTCCATGTCACCCATATCAAAATCATAGTCAGCTGAACCATTTTCCGACGTTCCACATGCTTTTAATTTGCTTCTGTTTTGCAGATACATGGATTTAACTGCTTCATAATAGTCTATGCTCCCCTCTTCAAGGCTTTCCAACAAAGACATATTTTCAGCATAAAGATTTAGATATTTTAGCCCACTCACTCCGTAGTATACCAACCAAGCATCTTCGCCACCACTTTCTTGCGCTATCCAGTATGATGGTGAGCTATATCCATCTACAACAAATCCCGTTGCTGCCCGTGGTGTACTTGGTCCAACAATCGGCAATATGATAAATGGTCCGTCCGGGACGCACCATGTTGCCAGAGTTTCATCAAATCCGGTCTTATTTTTTTCTAGCCCCATAGACGAAGCGACATCAAATAAACCAACAAGCCCGATTGTCGTATTTATGGCGAAACGTCCTAAATTATTCCCTGAATCTGCAAATTCTCCTTGTAAAATGTGATTTGCTGCAGAAATTGGTTCATCAATATTGTTGAAGAAGTTACTTACGCGTTGTCTTACATAGTCATTAGTTACAGCTTTGTACCCTTTTGCGACTGGACGTAATACATATTTATCCACCTTATTATTGAAAGAAAACATGGCACGGTTATAGCTTTCAAGAGTAGAGCTTTCTCCTTGTGCACCTTCATCATTTACCGTGCTAGCGCAGCCACACATCCCACACATCATTAGTATTGCTGTATATTTACCGATTTTATTTAACATTTTCTCTCAACCATAAATATTTTTGCTTAATATATCGTTTTTATTTGATAAATCAACCATAATTTTCCGACTATTCGAATGTAATTAACCTGTATAATTGAGTTTTCTGTTTTAAATGTTACAATTTGGAAATGTTTTGTGTGTTGCAAATCTTTTTTATCTTGTTATCATACGTGCCATGTTCTAATTAATTTGGAGAGGTAGACTTAAATGACTAGTACTTATACAAAGAAAATTGACCTTTTTGATTGCGCTACCGCACAGAAAGTTATTGGTCAGGATAAATTTTTAGCTGCGTTCAAGACTGTTTTAGACCATGGTGCTTATTGTCAAGGACCTGAAACAAAAGAACTCGATGAAAAATTGGCTCAATATTCTAATGTAAAATATTGCGCAACATGTGCTTCCGGTACAGATGCTTTGACATTAGCATTGATGGCTTGGGATGTTAAACCTGGTGATGCGATTTTTGTCTCTTCCTTTACTTTTGTATCTTCTGCAGAATGCGCTGCATTGCTTGGAGCAACCCCGGTGTTTGTTGATTCCAAACCTGATACATACACAATGGATCCGGCTGATTTGCAAAAAGCAATTGATAATGTAAAGAAAGAAGGTAAATTAAATTTAAAGGCTGTTATTGCAGTTGATATTTTTGGATCTCCTTGTGAATATGATGAAATCATCAAAATCGCTCACGAAAACGGTATGAAAGTTTTGAGTGATGCTGCTCAATCTTATGGTTCTACTTATAAAGGAAAGAAAGCTGGTTCGATTGCCGATATGACAGCAACCTCTTTCTATCCAACAAAGCCTTTGGCCTGTTATGGCGACGGTGGTGCAACATTTACAAACTCAGCTGAAGAAAATGAACTCTTGAAATCTTGTCGTGTTCACGGCATGAGCGCTACTGATCACTATGATAATATCAGATTAGGTGTTACAGGACGTATGGACTCTTTCCAAGGTGCAGTTTTATTGCAAAAACTGAAAATCTTTGATGAAGAGTTGGCAAAGCGTGCAAAAGTTGCTAAAAACTATGATGAGAAATTGAGTTCTTATTTTGGTAAACAACGTATCTTGGATTGTGCTACATCTGCTTATGCTTTGTACACCATTACTTGTGAAGATAGAGATGAATTGGCTGCTTTCTTAAAAGCAAACAATATTCCTTGCGGTACATATTATCCAAGACCAGTTAATACTCAAACTGCTTATGCTAAATGGAACACAAGAAGCTTGCCTGTTTGTGAAAAATTATCAAAGACAGCTTTGAGCATTCCAATGCATCCATATTTGGAACCTGAAGCTCAAGACTATATCATCAGCAAGATGAATGAATTTGCTGAAAAGCACGCATCAAAAGCTGCTTAATTGAGTTTTAATTTTAGATAAAAAAGAGGCACTCTGCTTGAGTGCCTCTTTTTGCGCAGCTCTTTTACATACCTCTTCTTTTTTTATTTATGCATATCCGCATATTAGTCTTATTGATTTTTTGAAAATTTCCCCTTATATTATCTCATAGCATAATGATTTTAGAAGAAGGGGAATTATATTATGTTAGAAAGTAAAGAATTTACTGCTTATAGCCAGGGTCAAGTTATAGATGAAGGTTTAAGAAATTTTATGTTAAAAATCTATAATTATATGGCCGGCGGATTGGCTGTTACGGCTTTGGCTGCTTATTTAGTTGCTAACAATGTATCTTTGTTAAGATTGTTTTTTAATGAATCAGGCTATACGGCTTTAGGTTGGTTGCTCTTGTTCGCACCTTTAATTATGGTTTTTGCCTTTGGTTGGGTTTTGCAAAGAGGTACTTTACAACAAGTACAAGCAATGTTTTGGGGATATTCTACCTTGATGGGTGTTTCTCTGGCTCCTATCTTTTTAGTTTATACAGGTGCTAGTGTTGCTCGTGTATTTTTGATTACGGCTGCTACTTTTGGTGCTTTGAGTTTATACGGCTATACAACTAAAAAGGATTTAAGCGGCTGGGGTAGCTTTTTAATGATGGGTGTATTTGGACTGATTATTGCATCTATTGTTAATATTTTCATGAAAAGCTCGGGACTTGATTATGCATTGTCTTATTTAACCGTATTTATCTTTGCCGGACTTGTTGTTTATGACACACAGAACATGAAATCTCTATATTATGCTAATGGGATGGGTGGCGATGTAGCTTCCAGAGGCGCTATTGCAGGGGCTCTGTCCTTATATATTGATTTTATCAATATGTTCCTGTCTTTATTACGGCTTTTAGGTGATAGAAGATAATTTTTGTTTAGCCGGTCTATTAGACCGGCTTTATTTTTCTTAAGGAGATTTTTTGATGGCACAGAATATTTTGGATTTTTTTGCAAAAAGGCATAGTTTTTATATGCTCAATGATAACATACCTTTTTCTTATGAGGATATTTCTCATTGGGTTGAGGAAAATCTGAAACTTTATCCCAGTCCGTTTAATTCTCAAAGCGCACGGCTAATTTTGCTCTCCGGTGAAAATCATAAAAAATTATGGGATATTACATTACAAAAATTGCTTCCTCTTACTAATGATACTAAAGTTCAAGCACTTAAAAATAAGATGACTCAATTTGCTCAAGCATACGGCACTGTTTTATTTTATATTGATACAAAAGTTGTCCAATCACTCAAAGATAAATTTCCTCTATATGCTTCTAATTTTGATAATTGGAGCTATCAGGCTAATGCTATCTTACAATTTATGATTTGGACAACTTTGGCTAATCATTCAATCGGTGCTAATTTACAACACTATAACCCCGTGATTGATGCAGATGTTCAAAAAGCTTTTGATGTTCCCTCTGATTGGGTATTAGTGGCACAAATGCCTTTCGGCGGTATTGTCTCTACGCCAGAGGCTCATGCTGTTGAAGATATAAAGAAGAGCTTAGTTATCAAATAAACACCGCTCTTCCTTACTTATTCGTTTTATTCCACGGTTACAGATTTCGCTAAATTTCTTGGTTGATCAACATCAAGATTTAGCGAATCTGCAAAATAATAGGCAAACAACTGAATTGGAAGCGCAAAAAGCAAAGGTGATAATAATTCAGAAAGTTCCGGAACTATTATCATATCATCAAAGAACCCTTTTCTATTTTCTATAGAGGAATTTGTTAGGGCTATCAAATGGGCTTGTCTGGCTTTAGCTTCTTCGCAATTAGAGAGCATTTTTTCATAAGTTTTACTGTTTTGCGAGAATATCGCCAATATAGGCATATTGCTATCTAATAAGGCGATTGGCCCGTGTTTTAATTCTCCGGCGACATAACTGTTTGCATTTATATAGCTGATTTCTTTTAACTTTAACGCACCTTCTTGAGCCGTTGCGATGTTTATGCCGCGTGCAAGATAAATAAAATTTTTATATTTATTATATTTTTCAGCACATTTTTTTATCTCTCTTTGCGAAGATAGTACCTCTTCCATCTTTATCGGCAGGGTAAGCAATTCTTGTTTTATGGATAATATTTTTTGCCTTTCCATGTTTTGCTTATTTTCAGCCATCGCCAAAGATAGCAAGCAAAGCATCGTTAATTGCGCCGTATAGGATTTTGTGGCCGCGACACTGACTTCTATGCCTGCATTTAGAGGCAATACATAGTGTGCATATCTCACAATACTAGAATCCGGACGATTTGTAATCACTAATATTTTTGCACCGTTTGCTTTTGCCTGTTTTAGAGCTGTAATCGTATCAGCGGTTTCTCCTGACTGAGAAATACCTATACTTAATGTCTTGTTATTTGTTAGATGCCTTTTATAGATGTATTCACTTGCAGGCTCTATTGTAACACTTATTCCGGTTAAATCTTCCATCATATATTGAGCAATTTGCGCCGCATTAAGGGACGTGCCACAAGCTACTATTTCTATTTTTTCAACTCCTTCCATCAGGTCTGTCATATTTATATTATCAAAATGTATCGGCTGTTCCGGCATTTCTATATGTTCTGCAAGCATTTTATGAATTATTTGCGGCTGCTCGCATATTTCTTTTAGCATAAAATGCTTATAGCCTTGTTTTGTGATATCATCTTGGGCTATTTGAATATTTTCTTCTGCCTTATTCAGCACTTCCCCTTTAAAATTTTTAACAATAACTTTGTCTTTTTTCACAATAGCTAATTCATTATCGTCAAGATGGATAATCTTTTGAGTTTTTCCAACAAGCGCCGGTATGTCGCTTGCTATAAAATTTTCATTTTTTCCAAGCCCTATAATCAGCGGAGCATTTTTTCTTACGGCAATAATCTTATCCGGCTCATTGTGGTGCATAATGCAAAGCGCGAAAGCTCCTTTGAGCATGGCGATTGCTTTAATTACAGCCTGTTCTAGAGAAAATGTTTTTTTATATTCCCTATCTATCAAATGTACGATTGCTTCTGTATCTGTTTGTGAAAAGAAATGAAACCCTTGAGAGATTAATTCATCTTTCAGCTCTTTGTAATTTTCTATAATTCCATTATGAACAAGAACTAGTTTTCCATCATTTGACAGATGCGGATGTGCATTTTCTATGGTTGCTTTTCCGTGCGTAGCCCAGCGTATGTGCCCAATTCCTTGAGAGATGTGTTTTGTTTCTAAATGCTTAAAATTCAATACCTCTGCTAAATTATTTAATTTGCCTTTGGCTCTAAAAACATCTATACCTTGATTATCATTTAATGCAATTCCTGCAGAATCGTATCCTCTGTACTCTAGATTTTTTAACCCAGACAATAATATTTCTTCCACCGCGTTATTACCAATGTATCCTACTATACCACACATATTTTTCTCCCTCTCGTTAATGATCTAATTTCTTTAATGTCTTCAATATATTTTCTTTATTACGCTTCTTTATCGGTTTAATAGGGCGTCCGGCATATACTGTCCATGGTTCAAATGGATAATTTGGTGGGACAAAGCTCAAAGCCCCGATGCTCACCCCTTCCGGTATGTGGTTATTTGGCATGACAACAGAATTTGTACCGATACCCGTGTATTTTTCCATGGTAACATCACCTTGAATTTCTTTCACATACGGAACTGAATGCGTGATTAACTCATTTACATAGTCGTTGCTTGATAACCAAATTCTCACCCCTGAAGCCAGGCTTGAATAATCTCCCATGGAAAATTTATATTTTCCGTCTCCTCCGGCTATGTATGTTCCCGGTGCTATTTCACAATCTGATCCAATTTCACAGGCTGATGAAATTCTGCAGAAGTCTGCTATTCTTACATTGTCTCCTACTTTTAGCTTTTCCGGCTTTTTGATAATAACATATTCCCCTAATATGAAATTTTTCCCAACTTGCATCATTTCCCTCCCTTCTACGAATTCTTTTAATAAAATTATGACGTCATTTTTTTTGCTGGCAAATCATTAAACATTACAAACTGTTACAGGCAGCTCTCTCAAATTTTTTGTATTCCTTTATAGAAAATTAAATTATTGCTTGGCTTTTGCTCTCGTTTGTGGTATATTTGTAGTAATATTTGGTGGTGGCATATATGAAAAAAGCTCTTTTAAAAAAAGTTGGTTTATATACCGGAATACTGTTAAGCGGCGTTTCCGGCTATGCTTTGATGCAAAATATTGCCCACAAGTATACTTCCGATTTTACTAAAACTAATGTGGTTATTGCGAAAGATACTATTCCAATTCAGCAGTTTTATTATAATTTAAGCTACACCGAACAAGGGTGGATATATACTAATCCTCAGGGACAGATGTTTAATGTTGACAGTCTGTGCGATTATCATCATCGTGAAAACAGAAAGCAAGAAGACTTAAGAAATCTTAAACTCAAGACCCAAATTGATACTATTTATGTATCTTATGATAAAGGACACATTAAATCTCGCCATAAACCGAAAATCATCTATAAAAATGAATATGCTGATAGTTTACCTCATATGCCTTCTATGGGACTTTATAATTACGATGTTATTACTATCCGAGAATTTAAGGCCGATACACCAGAACTTCAAAAGAAAGTAGATATTTATAACAATCGCTATAATTGCACATTTGATCATGAATATTCTCATTATCTCAATGCCGTTAACGGTATTCGTACCTGGAACAGCTATCCTATAAAATTTGTGGAGTGCTGCTTGGATGAAGTCGCCGTTAATATTAAGCAGTGTCTTAGTCAGAGAAAAAACTACCTAGATAATGGACGAGATGTGCAATTTATAACAGGTCGTTTTGATTTCTATAAGAATGCTTTACAAACCGGTTCCATTAAACCGCTTTCTCATGAATTAACTGAAGATGAAGCTCAATTTATTGCTAATTCTATATTTGATACTTGGATGAAGGATAAATTTTCTATTTATACCAATCAAGAGTGTTCGCGTACGGAATATTTCTTAAAAGATGCGCCCTACCCGGCTGTGTTAGGCGATATTGCAAAACATAATGCTGTTATGCAAAAAATTTTCACCATTGATAATGTTGATTTTTGGAAATATATTTCTTTGCGAGAACAGGAGATTTTTGATAAGATCCCCTCTGAAAAGTTAGCCAAATGGCAAAAATTAGCTGAACAAAAATCTCAAAATATGACTTATTTTGACAATTTAGAGCTTTTGAAAGTTACTCATGGTGAAAAAGCTTATCACCAAACTCTTAATAAGAATAAAATAAAATCTCGCATTATCTCTACGTTTGGCAAAGGTAGATAATCTCCGCAAATTTATTATTTTTAAAGATTTTTCCTATACAACAGGCCTTAGAAAATACTGAAATATAGGAAAAATAAATGAATAAGCAATTATCTTTTTATACAGTACTTAAGCTCCTCGGAGCGATTTTTATTGGTGGCTATGCCAGCTTATCCTTAGAGTTGCTTGTGTTACGACAGCTTAGCAGTTTTGTCGGAACTACTACCATTACGGTTTCTATTGTTATGGGGAGTTTTTTAGCTTTTATGTCGGTCGGATACTATCGAGGATCTACTATTTCTGTTTGCAATTCAAATTTACGGTCTCAATCCTTAAAAGGATTTTTAATGATTGCATTCTTGTCCATTTTAGCAGCTTCTTACATCTTAATGGACTTATATTTTATGTTTTTTAACTATCTGGGTATTCAATCTAATGTGTTGCAGACCTTTATTTATTCTCTGCTCTTTTTGTCCTATGGCCCATATCTATTTGGAAAAATCACGGCTATGTTGAGCCGTTATCTGCATTTTAACGACCGTAATTATACCGGAAAAATTATGGCCGTGGATACGTTGGGCTCTGTTCTCGGCTCACTCCTCACATCTTTAATTTTAATGCCGTTTATCGGAGTTAATCATAGTATACTGATTTTAGTTTTTGCGTGTATTTTGGGCGCGCTTTTACTTTCACGGAAAAGACAATACGACTATCCGGCGTTTTTTATGCTTTTTCTGTCTGCCTTTTTATTAAATCGTGATGCTGTTTTAAAAGATGTTTATAATATTGTTGAAAATAATGCCGTTTCGACAATCAGTATTCATGATGTTGATGACGGTAAATCTAAAATTATGGCTATCAACCGTTCTATGTCTTCCAAAATTTCTACTGAGCATGAACTTAATTTTGCTTATATTAATTTTATAAATGATAACTTTATTGACACAATTCCTTCTTCCGATATTAAAGATATTCTTGTTGTGGGCGCCGGAGGATTTACCGTTGGATTGGACGACACACGCAATAATTATGTGTACGTTGATATTGATAAAGAGTTAGAGAGCATTACTGAAAATCTTTTTCTGAAAAAGAAATTAACGCCTAATAAGAAATTTATTGTTCAAGATGCCAATCAATTTTTGAAAGAAAGTCAGCAAAAATATGATGTCATTGTTCTAGACACCTATTCTTCTAAGCATTATATACCTCAAGAGCTTATCACAACCGACTACTTCTTGCGCGCCAAAAATAATTTGAAAGAGGGCGGTATTCTTCTATTAAATGCTGTTGTTTCTGCGAATTTTTCGGATGATTTTAGTATGAATTTAGATAATACTTTACGGAGAGTTTTCCCTCATAATCTACACTCTCAAGTTGTCAGAAATTTTGACGCTTGGAAAAAAGGCGATAAAAGCAATGTGATTTATGTATATTATCACCACGAAAATCCACAACAAATCTATACTCTTAACAAAAATGCCTCTTTTTATGATTATGAATTGTAAAATTTACAGAAAAAATTAAACAACTTTTGCTATATAGCTCTTGTTTGTGAACTTACAGAAACAGAAAGGATTGCTATGAAAAAATATTCTTTGCTTTTGGGCTTAGCTCTTATCCTATGTGGTTGCTCTCACTTGGATAAATATATCAATGTCGGCAGTAATGCGACACCGCAAGAAAAATTTCGCGCATGCGCTTTAAATGAAGCACGCGGCAAACTGCAAAATGGTACTCTTTTTGCTCAGGATTTAACGACTACAAAAAATGATATTGTGAATACCTGTATCAGAAAAATGGCTTTGGAAGCTGCCGGAATTGACTCCGAGGCTCAAACCATCACCTCTAACATTATTAATAGCTTACGCGCTGCCCAGTAGGTCTTTAGCGTAGATATTATGTTGAGACTTGCTTTTTTTGATTTTTGAGCTTAGGCTTATGGTGTAAATAAATTATCTTGTTTTTCTAAAATTATTTTATGGGATTAGAGCATTTTATTTTTTTGTTTATTATGGTTGTCGTTCTTTTTTTTATAGGACGATGGCTCATTAAAATGATTCATGAATTGATGAATTTGTAAATTTTCTTCTTTAGTGGAAGATATCTTTCTTTGCGTCCCTGAATTATTCTTAATACTTCAGGGACTATTTTGTTATATAGTTTGTGTAAGGTTTTATTTATTCTAAAACAAAACAGATACCGATGATAATGGCCGTAAAAGAGATGAGTTTTTTGATAACTTCTTGTCGGGTTAAGTTTTCTTTGAAGCTGTTTCCGAAGATTTTATAAAGCACAAAACCTAACAAAAGCGTAAAAATACTTTGTGATGATTCGATTGATTCAACAACCAAAACCGGAAGATAGGCTAAAGCTATTGTTATGGTCAGCGTTCCTGCTTGATTAAGAATTTCATTAGATAAAAAGAGCTTGATTTTCTTTTTATACTGCGGAAATGAGCTTATAATATCTGTTCTATATTGAAGCAACAGTAAAAAAGATAAACTTATTGATGTTGTCAAAAGTGAACCCCAGAATAAAACTGTTACAAAGTCAACACTCTGCAAAGAATATTTGGATAATACCGAAGACAACGATAATAAAAGAGATACGACCAACATCAAGAAAAATGCAATATTAATTTTTAATTTCTTGATATCAAAATTAAGCAAAAAAGTGGAGAGTAAAATAATTCCGAAACCGCAATATTGAGTTAAGCTCAGTTTTTCATTTACGATAAAATAAGCCAATACCGGAACGGCAATTTTACCTAAAGAGAATAATGCCACAACAATCGAGGTATCAATATTGCGGAGTGCGTGATAATAAGGAATTTGATAGCAAACTTCGATTAGTGAGATGATAAACAATATTGCTAAAATCTCTAATGGCGGAATAATCGGGGTTCCGAATAAAAATAAAAACGGAATGATAATGATGTTGCTGATGGTGGCATAAAATACCAGCGAAGGTACTTTCTTAAAAATATTATTAGAAAAATGCGCATCTACAATACAAGACAAAGCGTGTAAAATCGGTGTTAAAAAAGCAATCAGAACGTACATCTCAAATCCTTAATCAGTCATTAGTATTTTTCTAGATTTTTCAGACAATAGCGGGGCGCGTTCATTGCCTTCATTACAGCATAAGTCTTCAGATATCATTTTCAAGTCTTTTACCGGTTGTTCAAATTCATACACAAATAACTTAAAACAATTATCTCCTCTATGGCAAAAAGCATCAACTTGTACAACATATACGTAATTACCTTTTTTGAATAAATAATCATGATTTCCACCGCTTCCGTAGAAGTGTCTTATGCCATCATGAATTACTATATCCGGCTCATCTAATGTACTTTTATTTTTATTCCAGGATGCGTATCTGTAATTTTCTTGTCCCATTTCATCTACTCTTATAATGAAATTATCCGTTTTAAAGGACAATGTCGGATGAGCAAAATCCTTTATAGACGAATGTAGAACCTTTTTACTTTCTTCTTGTATTCTTTGTTGATACGCTTCTTCTTTATTCGATGTATAATTAATTGCTTTTAGTTTATAATTATCCGGAGCTAGCCAAATTATACCATCATACAGCATATAACCATGCCCCCCCACACGTTTCCAATCTTTTTCAAGATTTGATTTTATAATCATATCTTTTAAATAATCATCAAAAAGCATATCGTATTTTTCTATAAATTCAGCTTCGCTATTTATATCAGGTGCTGGATTAAATCTTTTAAGCGGATAATCTACATATTTGGCAATTTTTTCCGGATTATTTTCTTTTATAAGATTAATAAAGTTTTGGATATGTTGTTTTTCTTCTGTTTCAAGCCCATCAGAAGCTTGAATTTGGTACGCAGAAGATAATACCATTAACAAAACAAGCACCACTCTTAATAAGCTTTTCATATATTTATCCTTTAGAACATTTGTTGAAGTATTTTTAAGTTTATTTTATTTGCTCAAAAAAGCAATATTTTAATTTGGATAAAGTCTGATATTTCCGTTAAATAGAAATTTGAAAATCTATTGGGATGAAAACCTTGAAACACATACAAAAAAGCACATCAAAGGGTGCATTATCAAAAATGGTGCGTGATTTCAATAATTATTGAAATAGTTTTCATGACGATTTTAAGAAAATAATAAGGAAAGTTAAAACTTATCATAATAAAATTTTAATATTTTCAATCTAAGCTAAAAATTGATGGTGTAATTAGAGGGACACAATATGATTTTGTTTCGGGCTAAAAAAATAATTTTTATGATTTGTTTTGCATTTCTTTTCTTCACCTCTTTTGCTGTGGCGGAACAAATAGAACAAGATATTGATAAACAGTATGAAAATATTGTAAAATCTATTAAAGATAATCCCAAACAAGCCATAAAAGACTTAAAAAAATTAGCAGATAAAAATAACTCTGCCGCTATCGAATATTTAATATTGCTTAGTATATATGAACCTCAAAAAGTAAATACACCAGAATTTGAGAAAATAGCTCATCGTTTACATACAGATGTCATTACTCAATATGAAAAAATTGTTCCAAATTCTCCGTTTTATCGAAGGTATCAGTGCCAATATGAAGATAAAGTGAAAGATGATTATCTCAAATGTTACAAAGATTTAAGTTGTTTAATAGAAGTCGGTGCGTTTAATTTTTCGAAATTTTTTAACATATGGGATAAACAAAGCATATATATGCGTTATGTGCCTTGGAAAATAGTTGTTCCTTGCCCAACAGCTCAAAAACTTCACTTAACAGCAATTATGGATGTTGCCGGAGGTGGTCATGGCGCAGAATCCTTGGATATATCTAATTGTGACCAATATCCGCAATACGATTTTCCGTCAGACGTTGAAGAATATTATAACTATATTCAACAAGAACTCAGATTTGATACCTCTGGTTCAATACGTTTTGTTCATATGGCAGATGATGTCTATAAAAATATACTAAATCATTATGACCCAGATTGGAACTTTGAGCGCCAAGATTATCCGGAACAAGAATATTTGCAGGCATTGCCTCTTGAAGCATGGGCAATGGAATCATATCCGAATCATAAATATTTTTCAGAGGTAATCAACCATGGTATCGGATTCCATAAAGCGGTTGATAAATTAGCACAGCATTATATCAAAACATTCAATGCTTCTGAAGAAAAAGCCCATCGTTATGCCCTCTACACAATGATTCCAAAAGCAGCGCAGAGCTCTGTTGTTGATAAAGACACTTTGCGATATAAGATATTTTCAGGGGTTCCTGTTCAGGAAATTAAAATGTGGATTGAAAATAAGAAAATAAAAAAGGAAGTCTTTACAGAACCTGAGACGCCTGATCCCAAAGATGAAATTTTAATGGTAAGCATACACCGACCGGATGTATTGGAGATGTTGATTGAAACCTGCCCTAATAATGAAGAAAAATTGAATTGCATAGGCTTAAATACAAATGTCAATGCCAGAAATGAATTTGGTAAGACTGCTTTAATGTATGCTGCTCAGCATGGATTTATGGAGAGTGTAAAAATTTTACTTAAATCCGGAGCGGATATCAATGCCCAAACAAAGAAGGGAAATTTAGAAGATAATAATTGTTGGGAACATATTTGCATTGCAAATGGAGAACGTACAGCCCTGATGTATGCCGTGCAAGAAGGACATTTGGATATAGCAAAATATCTGGTAGAAAAAGGGGCTGATATAAATCTGAAAGATTCAAAAGGAATGAGTGTTTATGATTATTTAAGCGGTAAAGCTCCATATTTGGGAAATATTAAGAGAGCTCCAACATCTCTAGTAGAAAACTTTTATCCTCCGCAAAAATATGAAAATAAAAATGTAACGCCGGAACAAGCGAAAGATTTTGTTGAGTTCTTAGATAATCATACAAAAGTCCGATAAGTTTACAAAAATTATCAAATTAAAAATTCTCAACATCGGACTTTTGGCAAGGCTTGGAATATATATAAAAAAAGCACCTAAATCGGTGCATTCTAAAAAATGGTGCGAGATACTATGCGATTATCGGACTAATTGTTATCAGGATTTTAAGCTTTTGAGTAGGAAAATTGATATGTTTGAAATGAAAGAATATATTTGAAAATTGAAAGTTATTTTTATAGTATATCTAAAAGAGAGGTTACTATGAAGAAAATTTACTTGTTTTTTATAATGTTATTGATTGGGTGTGCAAATTATGATTTACAAAATGCGATGCATCCTAGCAATCGCGGATTTTATCAGAAATTACCCAACATGGAACCTATTTTTGAAACGGGAAAAGCATCTGGTATCAGTATGTCTAGTATGCAATTTAACAATGAATTTGCTACATTGTTCAGGCGTGAAGTAGAGATGAATCTGGTTGATGTAAATGGTTCTGTTAAAGGAAAACTGGTACTAGACCCTGTCTATTTTGAAAATGAACCAAATAATGCTTGGTTATTTACATTATACCCTCTTTTATTTATTCCTCCGGCACTTGGTGTCCCCTTGAATTCATACACGGCTAAGTGGGAATTAGAATTAAATGTGTTGGATAAAAATGGCAAACGAATTGCCCGCTATTCTGGAGAAGCTGAAGATACGGCATATATAGCAGCATATTGGGGATGGGATGATCCATATACGGTGGCAGCATTTGAAGGATATAAAAAAGCATTAAATAATATCATCGTACAATTACAAAATGATATCCCTGCACTATCTGCTAAATTACAATAGTAAAGTCCGATAAATCATCAAAAATCACCAAATTAAAAACATCTAAAATCGGATTCATTCAAAGCCTTGGAATACATACAAAAAAAGCACTTTTAATGGTGCATTATCAAAAATGGTGCCGCTAGTAAGAATCGGACTTACGACCCCGTCATTACCAATGACGTGCTCTACCACTGAGCTATAGCGGCTTTTATCTCAATCACTCGAAAGTCATCCTTTTTCCTGATTGCTTGCGTTAGAATAAACAATCTTTTTATAAAATCAATAGAAATTTTTGATTTTTTTCATCTATTTTGCAAATATTTTTCTTTAATGCATAATTTATTTGAAAAAAATATTCGTTGATGTTATTGATTAGTTGATTGTAACTCTTGGGATTTTGACTAATGCAAGATAACAAAACCAGTCGTAAAACTAAAAATTCTCCACAAATCTCTCAAAATGTACGAAAGTTTTTGTGGCTTCGGAATAATTTTGCTTATTGTTTGGCTCTTTCCGCTCTCGTTTGGTTTGTCGGAATTGCTTATTATATTCAAAATTTTATTGGTTGGGAATCTGTTTTGGCGGTTCAACCAACGGAATTTGCTGTTTTGCTTTTGGCTGCGTCTCTGCCGTTGCTTTGCCTGTGGTTCTTATTGGCTTATATTGAGCGTAGCAGCAGTTTAGATGCTAATGCCGAGCTATTTCACAACTACATAGATGGGCTTTTGTACCCTGATGCTGAGACATCTAAGCAGGCTAAGGCTTTGGCCAAAACTCTTTTGGAACAGACGCAAAAATTACAACAAGAAAATAAATCTGTGGTTGAACAATCTCTTAGCCTAAAAAAGGATTTAGATGAAAGACTTAGTGAATTTGCCAATATCTTGCAACTTTTGGATTCTTATTCTGCCAAAACCTTGGTAGACTTAAACGATGGAGTTAAAACCCTTGCAGATAAATGCACCTACATTACAGATAAAACGACCAACTCGGTCAACAACATGAGAGATTGTTCTACGGAAATTGCCAATAATGCCTCTATGTTTTTAAGCCGTGTTAATCCGCTCTTGGATGAAATTTCGGCTCTTTCATCCAGCGTTAAAAACAATATTGCCGATAACAAAAACAATTTGGCGGAAATTAAAAATCAACTGGAAGAAACAACTAATCTTAGTCAGAAACATATTGATGATATGTTGGACAAGACTTCTGAAAATACACTCAAAATTGAACGCTCTTTCTATAAAACGTCAGAAGAGTTTGATAGCTTGTGCAAAAGGATTGATACCAGTATTTCAAGTCTAGAGGGGAGAATTGACGAGCAGAAACGCTTGATTGCAACGCAAACGCATGTTTTAGACCATAACTCTGACTTGTTAGGTAATAAACTATCTTCCTATGGACAAGCCATTTCTCTTGAAATTGATAAATTAGTCAAAAACTCCGTTGAGCTTGAGAAAATGACTAAAAAGCAAATTTCCACACTTCGTGCCGTAAATTCTGAAACAGGAAAAGCCATTCATGGTCTTGGTGATACTTTTGATGAAAAGCGCCATGAACTTGAGCGTCGGTGCGAGTATGTAGTCAATAGCATGCAGAATGTTGTTATTGCACTTAACAAAGAAACAGATAGGCTCGTTTCTTTTACTAACTTAGCACAAGCGAAAAATTTTGACTTGCAAAATATTTCTGAAACGATGGTTGAAAAAGTTGGTGAGATCAGTAGTAAATTAGCGCTTAAGACAGATACGCTAAAAGGTAAGGCTGTTGAAGTTATTGATAAATTTAACGAAGCTCACGAAGTTATTTCTAAAAATACTGATAAAATAAATGCATCTTCCAATTTAATTCTCTCTAATTCTCAGCAAAGTGTTAAATTGCTTGAAGAACAAAATTTCTTCATAAACAATACCTTAACAAATTTGAACATTGTTCAGGAAAAACTGGATAATTTGAAAGACGACATCAAAAAATCTTCTGATGAAATGGCTTCTACTTTGGCGGATTACGAAAAGAAGATAGATAAATATAATGAAAATAAAGATTCTGTTTTAAAAGTTGAACCATTAAACCCTGATTTTAGCCAGGATCAACTTATTTCCACCGCTCAAGGCATTAATCGGACCTTTATTGCTTTAGGTATCAAAATTGATAAAATTTTTGCCAATATAGATATTTTTGATTTGTGGGATAGCTATTTACGTGGAGAAAATAAAGCCTTTACAGACTTTTTAACTGACAAGTTGACACGCAAACAAACTGGTCTTATCCGCAAAGCTTTTGATGACAACATTGATTTTCATAACCTATCCATTAAGTATTTGTATATTATGGATATTCTTATCAAAGAAATTTTATCATCAGACAATGAATCGCGCGATGAATTTGTTAATCTTGCCGTTAATGCCTCTCTTGATAAAATCTATTTTATTCTCATTAAAGCATTAAATAGCGCCGAGTAATGCCGATGGTAAATATTATTGGTCTTAAAAGTAATGTTTTTTTAGCGCCGATGGCCGGAATTACGGATTATCCGATGCGCAAGTTGGTCGCCTCTAAAGGTATTGCAAATTTATATTCTGAGATGGTGGCTATCAATGCTATCAGCCGTAAAAATCCAAAGACTTACAGAATAGCAGATGTCAGGAACGAGCCTTATCCGGTTATTGTGCAGTTAGTGGGAAATAATCCTGATTTATTTTCTGAGGCAGCCAAGTTAATTGCCGATTTGGGGGCTTATTCTATTGATATCAATATGGGGTGTCCGGTTAAGAAGGTCGTTGGGAATAACTCCGGTTCTGCTTTGATGAAAGATTTACGGTTAGCATCTCAAATTATTGAAGCCACCGTTAAGGCAACCCCGCTTAAAGTTTCTGTAAAATTCCGTAAAGGCTGGGATAATAACTCCATTAATGCGCCAGAGTTTGCAAAAATGTGTGAAGATAGCGGCGCAAGTTATGTCACCGTACACGGCAGGACCAGGGCTCAAGGATATTCTGGTGCCGCAGACTGGGATATTATTCGGCAAGTCAAAGAAATGGTCAAAATACCTGTTATCGGTAACGGTGACATTACCTCTCCAGAACTTGCAAAAAAAATGATAGATGAAACACATGTTGATGGAGTGATGGTAGGACGAGGTGCTTTGGGGAATCCTTGGTTGCCCGGACAAATTCATAATTATCTGAATTTAGGGATAGAGCCTGCTTTAGTCTCTGTTTCTGACATTAAAGAAGCTTTACTTCAGCAGTTAAATGATATGGTCGATTTTTATGGTAAAGATATGGCTGTGGCTATTTCTCGCAAATATGTTTGTTGGTATTCGAAAAATCTTCGTGATGCTAAAAGATTTAGAGAAATTTATACCAAAATCTATGATTATTCTTTAGCAGTTAAAGCTATTGAGGATTATTTTGGAAATCTAAGTAAGGAGTTGATATGAAAATATTAATCGGTGGGGCTGGTAACGTCGGGCGTAGTATTGTTGACTATCTTTCTCAGGCTAATAATGATATTATTGTTGTTGATACAAACAAAGATCATTTAGATGAAATTGCTAAAGAATTTGATGTTCAGACCCTTGTTGGCTCTATTTCTCATCCCGGTATCATGGAAAAAATCGGGGCTAAAGATGCCGATATCCTTATTGCCGTAACAGATAATGATGAAGTCAATTTAGTTGCTTGCCAGGTTGCTCATACTTTGTTCCAAATTCCCAAAAAAATTGCTCGTGTTGATTCTGAATATTTCTTAAATCCCCTTTGGAACACTCTATACAGTGATAGAAATCTTCCTGTTGATTTGGTTATCTCTCCTGATATTGAAATCGCAAAGGCTATTCTTAATTTGATAGAGATTCCGGGAACTACAGCGGCTTATCCATTGGTGGATGAAAAACTATTTTTATTATCTTTTAGATGCTCGGATAAATGCCCCCTCATCAATACGGAAATCAGTGAGATAAAAAAATATTATAATAGTCCGATTATTCATATCATCAGAGATAAAAAAAGCTTTTTCGCAAAACCTAACGAAATCATTCACGCAGGCGATGAAATTTTCATTTTGGTTGAGCGTGAAAAGATTTTTGATACATTACACGACTTCGGCATTATCTCTAAGCAGAATGAAAATTTAGTCATTTTCGGAGGTAATGCTATTTCTTATTATATTGCCAATGTTTTGGAAAAAGATGATAGTATTTCCAGCTGTAAAATTATTGAAGATGATAGTCGTATTGCCCAAGATTTGGCTGAGAACCTCAATGATACTCAAATTATTCGAGGAGAAATGATGAGTGATGTTATTCTGGAGGAAGCTGAAATTAAAAATGCCGATATTTCTGTTGCTGTAACTGAATATGATAAAGATAATTTATTAGCCTCTTTAATTGCTAAAAAATTCGGTGTTGCTCATACGCTTTCTTTAGTCAATTCTCGTGCTTTTGATAGTTTGATTGATAGCGAAGAGGATAATGTGATTGTTGATCGCTCTTTGGTTACAACATCCGCTATGCTGCAAGACCTGCGCAAAGCCAAAATAAATAACGCTTATTGCTTAAAAAGAGGTATGGGTGAAGTTTGGGAGGTTAGAATCGATCGTGATAGCTTAAACTTGGGTAAGCGGCTTGAAGATATTGGGTTACCTGATAAATGTAAGGTTGGAGCTATCTATCGTGATGAGGAAATTATTTATCCTAAATCTGACGATAAGATTGAAGAAAATGATATTTTGATTCTTTTTGTTTCACCCGTAGCTATGCGTAAGGCTGAAGAAATTTTCAGACTTTAAATACACTGTTATAGATATATTATCTTCCTCTCCGCGAGCGAATTATCTCTCCAATTCCTCGAATAACATCTCTTACTGCTCCTCTACCATTGTATTCGCCATCCATAATTTGCTCTTTGCGAATCTCTCTATCTCTGCTGCAATCATATGGGCCTACTCTTAATTTTTGTGATTCTCTGCAATTTTTTGCTGAGGAGTAGTGTTCATCTTCATCGTATCGACTTGTCGCTTTTAGTAAAATTTCTCCTGTTTCAGGATTTAAATAAGCGCCTGAATATTTTATGCTTAAGCCTCGCGATAAGCTTGGACTATAGATATATTGTTCTTCATTTGCGTAATTATATTCCCCTGAATGTATTTGTTCTCTGCGGATTTCTTTATCCCGACTGCAATCATATGGGCCTACTCTTAATTTTTGTGATTCCAAACACGATCTTATCGAGGAATAATGTTCATCTTTATCATAGCGGCTTGTCGCCTTTAGGATAACTTCATTGGTTTCCGGATTTATATATGCTCCTGAGTATTTGATGCTTAAGCCTCGGGATAAACGTCTATCATATACATATCGTTCATCCATCGTTTCATCTACCCCTGGAAAATATGCCGTACTTTCCTCAACTCTTGGTTCCGGAGCTTCGCTTACCTCTATTCTTGCCTCTGGTGCAGAGGGATTCTTGGCTTCTGCTTGTTTACTGGCCATTCCCATAAATGCAATGAGGCTTGCTGCAAATAACTCTTTTTTGAGCTTCTTTCTATTTCCTTCTGGCATTTTCTTTCTCCTCAATATCTTCTATATGACTATATTAGCATATTTTTATCGCGACGTAAAGTTTTTTATTATCAAGACCTATCTCTTTGATATAAAATAAAAGCCCCATCAAAATGAAGGGGCTTTCTTTCTGTTACTTACACTCAAATATTTTTATAGATAGCTGTTTCTGGAGCTATTTCATATACTTTATTGAGATAAGTTACTTCTGCTGTTACTTCACTGAAATTAAATAGGCATAGAGTTTGATGTGTCTTTTCTTTGTTAGATCGCACAAACGCAATAACACCCTTTTGCTTTTCCTGCTTAAGGAAATTGACATCACCGAATTCATGAAACACACTGTTCTTACGGTTAATAATTGCTTGCCTTACCCTATTTAAAGTCGATGTACTATCATCCTTTTGATTGACAATAGCATATTTTACCTGTTCTTCATCTGGATGCAATGCCATGTGTGCATGAGATTTCTCATCATAACAGAAACCTGTTCTTGCTCCATCCCATACAGAGTTGGCTGTTGACCAAATTCCTCGATAATCTCGTCGCAAATTCTTGCACTTATTTATGTCTTGAGGATTGGGCATTCCCAATTCATCTCCTTGGTAAAGACAAATACTACCGGGTAACGTCAGCAATAATTCCATTAATAGGGCACTTTTTTTCGGGGTGAATTTTCGTCCCCAAATTCTCGTTACGGCTCTTTCCATATCGTGATTACTAAATGCCCAATTTAGTTTTTCGCCATTTGGTGAAATTTTTAAGGCTTTCTCTACATTAGCTTCAAAATTTTCCAAGTTTCCTCGCAGTGAGCCAATGTAAAACGTATCGCAGATACTTTCTCGAACAGTTTTTACACCTTTTTCATTACCATGTTTACCTTTGTCAAAAACATATTCTGCTAGCAAAATTTTAGGCTCCGGATATGAATTTGCTAAGGACTTTAACTCATTCAAAAAGGTGGCACCAACTGCGTTATTTATATCATAAATACGCATCTGCTCCCCTTCTTCATTAATAGGGTTATTTCGATATTGCAAATCACATCCATAATGCGTTGTTGCATCTAGTCGAAAACCGTCCACTCCTAAATCAAACCAATATTTTGCTATTTTGAGCAATTCTTTTCGTAATTCAGGATTATTAATGTTTAGATTTGGCATGGTATAGTCAAAGCTGTGCATATAAAACTGCTTTCGTCCTTCATTCCATGTCCAGGCACTTTCTCCAGATTTATCCCATTTTGATGGCCAATTGTTTGGAGGTAGCGGTTTGCCGCTCTTATCATAACCTCGCGCATTTACCCAAACAAAATAGTCTGTATAAGGAGGTTCTCTCTTTATACTTTTCTGAAACCATGGATTTTTTTCGGAACAATGATTGTATACTTGATCAATGTATACTTTTATGCCTCTTTTGTGATATGTCTTGCATAATTCCTCAAAATCGGCTTCTGTTCCAAACATTGAATCGACTTTTGTATAATTGATTATGTCATAACCGAACCCATTTTGATTCCACCTAAAAAAGGGGGCAATCCATATTGCATCAACCTGTAGAAAGGATATATAATCAGCCATAGCTGTTATACCTTTTAAATTACCATATGCTCCATGAAACGGATCTCTTTTACTTCCTTCAGCATAATTAAATGTCAATGGATAAATTTCATAAATAACATCATTACACATAAAAATTAAAATTAAAAATTACACATTAAAATAATAATCTCAAACGAGATTTATTTAGCACAATTTTTAATTTTAGCAATACAAACGTTGGAAAAACTTCATAGATAAAAAAATAGCCTTGAATTACTTCAAGGCTTTAATTGGTGGGCGTTGAGGGATTCGAACTCCCGACCCTCTCGGTGTAAACGAGATGCTCTAACCAGCTGAGCTAAACGCCCATCTCATTAACAAGAGAGTTTATATTGTATATTTTTTTATTTTGCAAGCAAAAAATTTATTTTTTTTGATTTTTTTTATTTCCTTTGTAAAATCAAACAATTAAAAAGCAGGTTACCTTGTGGAACCTGCTTGATAATTCTGATACTCTTGCAAAATTAGTTTACTGCATCTTGAAGAGTTTTACCAGCTTTGAATTTCGGCTGCTTGCGAGCTTTAATTTTAATTGTTTCACCAGTACGTGGGTTACGACCAGTTGTTGCTGCGCGCTTAGAAACAGCAAATGTTCCAAAGCCAACCAGACGAACTTCATCACCGGCTTTCAAAGCTTGAGTTATTGAAGAAATAAATGCATCCAAAGCCTTACCTGCATCAGCTTTTGTAAGACCTGCTTCACTAGCAATGCTAGCAATAAGTTCATTTTTATTCACTGGAGGACTCCTCTAAAAAATTAATACAATGTGAATTTCTTCACACTTAAATTTGAGGTGATTTTTTTTATTAAATCAAATAAATTTCGCGGTTACGCACAAGAAAAGCCTTAAAAATCATAGGTTTTCACGCTATTTTGCGTTTTTTTATGATTTTTTGTTTTTCTTATATTTTTATTTTTATCAAATAGCGAATCTTCACACTGCTTTTCTCTTAGCAAATTACATTTTTTGCAAGACCGCCTAGTGATGTTTCTTTGTAATCACTTTTTAGATTTAATCCCGTTTCATACATCGTTTTTATAATGTTATCCAAACTTACCTTATGTTCCCCGTTGCCTTGTATTGCAAGTCTGCTCGCATTTACTGCTTTTATGGCTGCCATGGCGTTTCTTTCAATGCATGGAATTTGAACTAGTCCTTTTACAGGGTCACATGTCAAACCTAAGTTATGTTCCATTCCTATCTCTGCTGCATTTTCTATCTGATTGATGCTGCCACCCATTACTGCAGCTAGACCTCCTGCAGCCATTGAGCAAGCAACGCCAACTTCTCCTTGGCATCCTACTTCCGCTCCGGAAATTGAGGCGTTTGTTCTATATAAGCAGCAAATTGCCGCAGCTGTTGTTAAAAATGTTATATCTGCTTCTTCGTCATAAAAGGCTTTTTTATGGGCGAATCTTTGGTAATATCTCATTACGGCCGGCAATATCCCAGCAGACCCCATTGTCGGAGCGGTTATCATTTTTCCTCCGGCTGCATTTTCTTCTGCGACTGCAAATGCCCACAAATTTACCCAATCTAGTATATACAAAGCGTCATCTATATTATTTTTGAAACGCTCTTGCAAACTCTTGTACATTCCTGGAGCTCTTCTTTGTAATTTTATGCTGCCAGGTAGAATGCCAGGAGTACAAATTCCACGATCAATGTTGGCTTGCATGATACTCGATATTTTTTGTAAATAATTGCGTGTATCATGTTCTGAGCAGAGTGAATTTTCATTTGCCATCACAATATCTCTGATTGACATATTATTTTTTAAGCAAATTTCTTTTAGCTCTGCGAAACTAGCAAATTGGTACGGAACTTCCAGTGGCTTTCTTTCGTTTTTTTGCTTAATTTCATCTATTCTCGCGATTGTTCCACCACCTATTGAAAAATAGATTTCTTCTGCAATAGAATTGCCTTTAGCGTCATAAACTATAAACTTCATTCCATTAGAATGTTCTTTTAAGAATATCTGTTTTTCAAGTACAAAATTTTTTTCTATTTCAAAATTGATGAGTTGTTTACCTCGGAGCAGAATCTTTTTTTCTTGTTTAATTTTCTCGATGTAATTCTGATTTAAATCTAATTTATCAGCTTCTAGTCCCATCAAGCCATACATTATTGCGTTCAGAGTACCGTGACCAACGCCTGTAAGTGCCAGCGAACCATACAAATATATCTTTATATCAACAACTTCGTTAATTTTTCCGCCAATTCCATCTATAAATCTTTTAGCTGCCTTCATTGGACCAACTGTATGTGAGCTTGACGGACCAATGCCTACTGCAAAAATTTCATTTAAACTATAGTACATATTACACCTCTAAAAAAACAGTTGTGAATATATTCTATTTATAAAAAAAGTAAATACCTAATCAATGCATTTTATTGTTGAGCTATTCATCCTTCCCATTAAGGAGTACTGCATTCAGTATTTGATCAATGATACATTTTTTAATTTTTGGAGGGCAGGGTTGGGAGCAAGTATCGTAAATTTGTCGAAGTAAATCATAAATTTGTTCCAAAGAGAGGTTAGCGGAATTTCCTTTAAGTAAAGTTTTGTGCTGCTTGTG
>CASFQO010000002.1 GCA_949297145.1 uncultured Alphaproteobacteria bacterium | reverse complement strand
CAAAATTGCATATATTGTTTTTGGTATGGCGCTTGTTGTTTTTATTCTAATGGGGAAATATGTTCCGGAAATTAAAGAACAACACGATATTGATGCTTGTATGGACAGTGGAAAGGTGTATGACCCTGTTCAAAAAATCTGCCGTGATGACTGTCTTACTTGGTCAAAAGAAACCGGGTGTGTGCCCATACAAAAGAAGTAATCAAATAAGATTATAAGCCTCCTTAAAATGGAGGCTCTTTATTTGCGAAGAGGAGAGAGCTTTTGCGGTGGGTGCCTTTGGACTGACCTTCGGCTTTTTAAGCCTCGGCCGCACAGGCGCATATAAGCCTTCGGCTTACCGGCATACTTCCGTCTGCCTTATGCTGGTAGTCGAACCTACTCTCCGGTTCGAGCCCTAAATAAATCCTTATTTAAAACAAAAAAGCAGGGATAATACCCCGCTTTTTTATTTTAACTGGTGGGTCCTGTAGGACTCGAACCTACGACCAGACCGTTATGAGCGGCCGGCTCTAACCAACTGAGCTAAGGACCCGTCGCCGTCCTTTTTAGGATAGTTATTCTTTTCAGTCAAGAAAATTTTTTGCCTTTATCCACCTTTTTTGTTTTTTCTTGTTTATTTTATTATCCTTTTATCTCATTACTCTGCTACTCTGCGCGGCGGTGGGCGCCGATGTAATTTGTCGTCTTATTCCATATCATCTTAAACCCTAGGGCTACCATGATGCTTATCAGCCAGAATTTGACATAATACCCTATATTCCCGCTCTCTACCGGCAGATGATACAAAATAAACGAGTGGAACATAAATAACTCCAAATTTATTTTTTCAAACCACATGAGCGGCTTAATACTCAACAGACGGCTTATCAAACCGTTGCCGAATCCTAAGAGATAAATTATCGGTAATGCCAGCACGACATAAAAAATACGGTATAACTCCACGCCAAAACTATAACAAAAACTAGCATACACACCGATAAACACACATTCTAACACACTCATCTCTGATCTATCGCTTTGAGTGCTTAAATAGCGATTTATATGCGTGGGGCGGATGAAATATATACCGGTGATAAAACCTAGTGCATAATTCAAACTCTGAATTATCGGGTTGGTGTGTAAATCCATAAACACATACATCGGGTAGTTCAAGATGGTATATTCCAGATATATCCTAATCCCTAACAGGCTTAAAAAACATAACCACAATTTGCCTCTTTCTTCACTATAACGGCATAACTTCTTTAAACTCGGGGTGATGAAATAGCAAAATATCAGCGAGCTCAAAAACCACGACACATTGTTAAACATAAATTGCGTCTTTTGAAACCACGCTTGTTGCAAACTTAAATTCAATGCGCCAAACACCAAAATAAACCCCATACTCTTCATCGCCCAGGTTGGTACAAACAAAACTTGTAAGAGAAACGTCGTCACGTGCACCGGATAAAACTTCGGTAATTTGCTTTTGACAATTTCCCAGCCGGTCTTTTCCGGTTCTTTTGCGCTATCTTGATAATGATTATACGCCATGCAAAAGCCCGATAGAATAAACAATATTTCCACCATGCGGGCGCACATATCCCAGCTGCCGCCAAAATTCATGTGGCCGAAAATAACGCCGATAACCGCCAGCGCTTTGATGCCGTTTAGAGATTTTAACACGGCGCGGTGGGGTGTGGCTTTATTTATATCATTTGAAGGGGCGGGGGCTTTGGTTGGACGAGGCATACTTAAATTCTCCGATGAGGTTTTTATATAGTGTTTAACGTATAGCGTTCGGAAAATCCGCTTTTATGTTGTTATAAGTGGTGGGAGCGTGTTGTTGCAAATAGCTCAAAAGGGCTTTTTTATCTTCTTCTATCGGCAATTTTTCCGTAAACGTGCGGCGTTTTAAGAATTGATTATGATATTCCTTTATCAGCGTCAGCGGGTATGAATTCGGATCTTCGGATTTGCCAAGCTTGGCTTGCTCACTGCTGAAATCCGGAATATAACTAACCCATGTATAACCCAAATTTTCTAACATCGGGGTTAGTTTTATTTCATATTCGGTAATATAGAGCGAGTGGTCGGGTTGTTTTTTGATATTGTTCATAAACGTTGCGAACGTTTTGGACTTGATAACCGGATGGCGAAAGACTAAGAAATAACTTTGCAAATGTTGATTAAACTTCTGATTTTGCGTGTTTCCCCAAAAGTCTACCCCGATATGGCGCATCTTCTTAAACATCGGGCGAAAACTTTGTAACGGCGCATAGCAGGAATCGTTGGCAAAAATCAGCTCATCCGCGTTTTCAAGCATATGATTGGTTTTTAACCATTCGTACCCTCGTTTATATGAGCCCCAATCATATTCGCCGTGTCGTTGATATTCGCCATGCAGCACATAAGGGGCGATTTCCTTTTGGGCTTGTTCGCTTAAAGGGCTGTCGGTGATGTAGACCACGCCGCTGCTGATTTCATTTAATTTTTTGATATATCTCTTCACATACGGGGCTAACTCGCCATCGGCGTTATAGCCGGCAAAAACCACATATCTTTTCGGGCAGGGGGTTACATAACAAAGTGAGCTTAGGGTTAATATTACTAAAACGCCTATAATCAAAATGCTTTTCCAACTGATTTTATCGGCGCTGTTGCTGAGCAGTGTTTTGATGCGTGCTAATCTAATTTTGCTTAAAGTCGGGGTGACTTTCATTCTCTTGCCTCCTTAAGATAGGGTGAATTTATCTTTTTTAAGTGGGCGACCAATTCTTTATAGGCTTTCGGATTGTGCTCATTTAACCAATGGAAAACTAAACGGCGCGCGTCTTGTACGTTTAATCTATCCGTAAACGTGCGCATTTTCAAAAACGGCGCATGGTGTTTGCCTAACAAAGCCAGCGGATAACAGTTTTTGTCGTTTAGAGGTAAATAACTCAATTCTTCATACGGAATATAGGCGGCGGATTTGTAACCTAAATTTTCTAAAAATCCGGTGAAAGGAACTTCATAACGATAGGCCACGGTCAGGCCGTCTTTTTCAGCTTTAACGGCTTGTAGAAACCCATAAAACTCTATGCTTTGATATACTTTGGGCGTGAATACCAAAAAGTAACTTTGCAGATGATACATCCCGTCTTGGTTGGCAGTTATGCCCCAAAAATCGGCTTTTCTTGTTTGCATTTCTTGAAAAATCGGTTTGAGCGTCGGGGCGACCAATAAACTGGAATCATTGGCAAATATCAATAACGGTTCTTCTTTTGAGGTCGCTTCGGGATGGTTGAGCCAGCCTTGTTGTTTTAATATCTCAAGGCCACGCTTAAACGAGCCCCAATCATATTCGCCATGTCGTTCGGCGATGATTTGGTTTATATATGGTGCAAGCCTTTTTATCTCTCTTCTTTGTATCTTATTATCGGTGATGAAAATTATGTTTGGCGAGACTTCTTTGAGCGCCTTGAGATAGGTTAGAACGTAGTCTGAAACGCTGCCATCGGCTGAGTAGGCGGCAAATATGGTGGTGGTTTTATCTTGATTTAGAGGCGTAAGTTCTTGTTTGATGGTCAAGGTTTGATGTTGGTAAGCGTATACCCCGATGATGCCCGTCATCACAACAAGGCCGAAGATGATAAGTGTCAGCAGGCGTTTGTTCATTTTGGCTCCTTATCTTTCTTGGGAAATTTTCTCTCACATAAAAAAAAATCCCCCAGATGATTTTCTGGGGGATATTATAATGTCGCTTTTTATTATTCCGCAACTAAAACCTGACGGCGGCTGTGCATAGCTTCTTCAATAAATTTAATTTGTTCTTGAACCATGCTGTTGTCGGCATATTTTTCTTTGGCTTTGGCAACTCTTTCTTCAAACGTACCGTCGTTTGACTTGAAAATATACATATAAGCGCGGGTGACGGATTTGATGGTGTGTTCATCATAGCCGCTTCTTCTTAAGCCGACCAAGTTCAAACCTCTTAATTTGCCTCTGTCGCCGGTGACAATTGCAAACGGAATAACATCACGGCCGATACCGGTCATGCCGCCAACCATGGTCTTGCGCCCAATGCGGCAGAATTGGTGTACCGCTGAGTTGCCGCCCAAGATAACCCCGTCTTCCAAGCGTACGTGGCCGCCGATGACCGCGTTATTGGTCATTATCACATTATCGCCGACAACACAGTCATGCGCAATGTGCGAATTGACCATAAACATGCCGTTGCTGCCAACGCGGGTGATTAATTTTTCTACCGGCTCGCCGGCTATCGGGTTTTGCCCCTTCGGGGTGCCGGCGTGCATGGTTACGTTTTCTCTTATCACATTATGTGAACCGATTACCAACTTTGCATCCGGTTGAAATTCATTGCCGTGGTCTTGCGGGCCGCCGCCTAAGCATGCGCCCGGAAATATGACGTTTCCTTCGCCTAAGGTTGTATCACCTAAGATGGTGACGCGAGCAATCAATTTGTTATGTGCTCCGATTTTGGCGCGGCCAGAAATGTAGCAGAATGGTCCAATTTCAGCGGTTTCATCAATTTGTGCGCCGTCTTCAACAACTGCAGAAGGATGTATCATATTTTTTCTCCATATCAAAATTATTACTGGTTCGAATGCTAACAAATTTCCTTTATGATGTAAAGCAGATTTTATTTTTCTTAGCGCTTTTTTAGCCTTTTTGCGGTCAAAATTTATTACGATTTGTTGCATACAAAAAACGCGAGAATTTTCACATTCCCGCGTTTGTCTTTTTTGCCTATTTGCTTATAAGGCTTGTTTGATACGGCGCAAAGTTTCTTCTTTGCCTAATACCGCGGCAATCTCGCTAGCACCGCCCGGCGTTGTTTCCAAGCCGGTTAGGGCGATACGTACCGGATACAAAACTTGACCGTTTTTCAATCCGTTTTCGGTGGCAACTGCTTTTAAGCATTCAAACAGAGATTCATTACTCCAGTTTTCCAACTTTTCTAAAGCGGGTTCTGCTAATGCTAATGATTTTTTAGCAATCTCCACATCCGTTTTCATCTTTTTGTTGATGTAAAGTTCTTCGCTAAAGGTCGGCAAGGTTTCAATAAAGCCGGCTACTTCTTCTATATCCTTTAAGGTTTCAACACGTGGTTGTAAAACTTTGGATAATTCCTCAGCGTTAATCTTGCGCGTGATGAATTTTGCATATTCCTTTTCGGCCAACTTATGAAATTCCTCAAACGGCAAAGCTCTGATGTAGCATCCGTTCATCCAGCGCAATTTCGTTATGTCAAAAATGGCCGGAGATTTGTTGATACGATTTGCATCAAAGATTTTTTCCAACTCTTCCAATGAGAAAATTTCTTGCTCCGTTCCGGGGTTCCAGCCGAGCAGGGCGATATAATTCAAAATCGCCATCGGCAAAAAGCCTTTATCTACCAAATCTTGGAACGAGGCATCGCCGTTTCTTTTTGAGAGTTTATGTTGCGCATCTTTCATCACTTGGGCAACGTGTACATATATCGGCGGTGTCCACCCGAAAGCTTCATATATCAAATTATATTTCGGGGTGGAGGAAATATATTCGTTACCTCTGACGACATGGGTGATGTTCATCAAGTGGTCGTCTATGACGTTGGCAAAGTTATAGGTCGGGAAACCGTCTGATTTTAACAATACGCCTTCATCCAGCTCGTCATAGTCAATCTCGATATCGCCGTATACAACGTCGTGGAAGGTTGCTTTGCCTTTTTTATTGATGTTTTGGCGGACAACATACGGCTCACCGTTGGCAATTCTTGCTTTGGCTTCTGCCAAGGGGATATTTTTGCAGGGGTCTTTGAACTTGATGTTCATTTCTTCATCTTTTTGTTCATCGGCTTCATCTTTGCTGCAGAAGCAATAATGCGCACCGCCCAATTCTACCAATTTATGGGCATATTCTTGATATAAGGGTAATCTTTCGGACTGGATATATGGCCCATATTCTCCGCCGATATCCGGACCTTCGTCCCAATTCATTCCAACGGTTTTTAAGGTGTTGTAAATGATTTCCGTTGCGCCTTCGACATAGCGTTTTTGGTCGGTGTCTTCAATGCGCAAAATGAAACTACCGCCTGATGATTTGGCGATAAGGTATTCATATAACGCGGTTCTTAGGTTGCCGATATGCATATATCCTGTCGGACTGGGCGCAAAACGTGTTCTTGCTTTCATGTCCATAAATCTCCTTTTTGATTAACTTTATTTGCTTTAGTCTTATTTGATTTAGTCTTTAACCTAAGCGCTTTATAAAATCAAGCGCTTTTTATCCGGTGAGCATAATTCTTGGGCTATTGTCCGGCTTTTTTATAACAAGGCTAAGACCAGATATAATAGGCCGATGGTGCCGATGAATAAGAAATAAACACAGCTTAAATTTAAGGCTTTTTCTTCATGTTCTTCGTCGGTATATTTCGGTTCGCCGTAGTTGTTCTTTATTTTATCACCACGGTAAAACATGGTCATTATTAAAAATTTTAAGCCGTAAAAACCGACGCCATACAAGATAACAATGAAGCAGATGCTTAAAAACATTGCTATATAGGCAAGATCGGTGTTTGCCAGTGATGAAATGGCTATGTTTATCATACTTAAGACGACAACGCCCATAAATACCGGTTCCAAATAATTGTGCCAGGCTAGTCTGTTTAAATCATGCATACGGCGGATGAGCATGGAACCTAACGGGAAGAGCGGAACAATCATCACAATATAAAACAGAATTTCGGCAACGATAATGTAGTTTTCGATTTTATCTATCGTAAAGCCCATATTATTCGCGTTTCGCAAAAAGCGCGGGGATAAGATATAACTGCATTTGAGCTGGATGGCTATCATCAAAAGACTGTTGAACAACATAAAGGTCCAGAGTTCGAAACGCGAAGAGCGGCCTCTTAAAACAAAGGTCTTTTTCCAACCTTCAAACCATATCTTAAACAGATTATCGGGCGATAAAACGCTTTTTTGCGGTGTTGTTTTTGGCGCTTCAGGCGTTAATGCTATGTCTGTTGTTTGTGGAGCGGCTTTTTTTGATTTTAGCTCTTTGGGAGCCGTTTTTATCTGAGGTTGTTTATTTTTAGCAGTTGATTTATTTGTTTTTGCCGTTTTTGTGGTTTGGGGTGTTTTAGCCATCGTATCCTCCGTTGCTATAATTCTATTCTAACATAATTTATCTCTGTTAATTTTTCGTAAAAATATTTCATATTATGGGGCGGTAAAAAATACTTGCAAAAAGAACAAAAGTAGTCTATCTAATCTCTTCGGTATAAAAATTTCAGCTTTTTTTTGTTGTTGCGGAGGCACAGATTATGGCGGAGAGTAAGTTTATTGAAATTAAAGGGGCGAGGGAACATAATCTTAAAAATGTCAATATTTCTATCCCTAAAAATCAGTTGACCGTGATTACGGGACTTTCCGGCTCGGGAAAATCTTCGCTCGCATTTGATACGATTTATGCCGAAGGACAGCGCCGCTATGTGGAGAGCCTTTCGGCATATGCCAGACAGTTTTTGGATTTGATGAAAAAGCCAGAGGTAGACTCTATTGAAGGGTTGGCACCGGCAATTTCTATTGAGCAAAAAACCACTTCTCATAATCCACGTTCTACCGTGGGCACCATCACCGAAATTTATGACTATATGCGTCTGTTGTGGGCGCGTGCCGGTACACCTTATTCTCCGGCGACGGGGCTTCCGATTGAGGCGCAAACCGTTTCGCAGATGGTGGATAAAATTTTGGCGCTGCCGGTTGGAACGAAAGTGATGTTGGTGGCACCGATGGTGCGTCAACGCAAAGGCGAATTTAAAAAAGAGTTGGAAGGTCTTTTGAAGCAGGGATTTCAACGTGTTAAAATTGACGGCGAAGTCTATGATTTGGAAGAAGTGCCGGCACTTGAAAAAAATATTAAGCACGATATTGAAGTGGTCGTTGACCGTTTGGTGATTAAAGATGAAGATATGAGCGAGCGGGTGGCGCAATCTGTGGAAACGGCGCTCAAAATCGGCGACGGTATTCTTTATGTCGATAATCTTTCGGAAAATAATCGGTTTACATGTTCGGCAAAATATGCTTGTCCGGTTTCGGGCTTTACGATTGAAGAAATTGAACCGCGGCTCTTTTCTTTTAACAATCCGCAAGGGGCTTGCCCGCATTGTGATGGTTTGGGCGCGCGGCTTTATATGGATGAAAAACTCGTTATTCCGAATGTTAATCGCTCTATCGCGCAAGGGGCGATTGCGCCGTGGTATGGCTTTAAGTCCGCTTTTTATAAACAAACATTGGTTTCGCTTTGCGACTTCTTGCATATCTCGCAAGATACACCGTGGAAAGATTTGCCTGAAGAAGCCCGTCATATTATTCTTTACGGTTCGGGAAATGTTTGCGTGCCGCTTTATTATTCCACGTTTGTTTCCGATAAGCCGTTTGAAGGGGTTATTCCAAATATGGAACGGCGTTTCTTGGAAACGGATTCAGCGGCTTCTCGTGAAGAACTTTCGCATTATCAATCCGCAGCGCCTTGCACCTATTGCAACGGCAAAAGATTGAAGCCGGAAGCGCTTGCCGTTAAGGTTTGCGGAAAAGATATTATGGAGGTTTCGGATTTATCCATTAAAGAGGCGCTGAAATGGTTTTCTCAGGTGGAGGAACAGCTTTCGCCGCAAAAACAGCAAATTGCGCATAAAATCTTGAAGGAAATTATTGACCGCTTGCAATTTTTAAATAATGTCGGTCTGGATTATCTGACACTCTCAAGACAATCCGGTGGGTTATCGGGCGGTGAATCACAACGTATTCGTTTGGCCTCACAAATCGGTTCGGGCTTAACCGGCGTGCTCTATGTTTTGGATGAACCGTCCATCGGTTTACACCAACGTGATAATGACAAACTGCTTGAGACGCTCAATCGGTTGCGTGATATCGGCAATACCGTGATTGTGGTGGAACATGACGAAGATGCTATTCGTTCGGCCGACTATCTGATTGATATGGGGCCGGGGGCAGGCGAGCTTGGCGGAAATGTCGTTGCGGCCGGTACGGTTGATGAAGTGCTTGCCAATAAAAATAGCCTCACCGCGCAATATTTAAACGGGCAAAAGGAAATTTCCGTGCCTCGCAGACGGCGGAAAGGTAATGGTAAATTTTTGGAATTAACCGGTGCAAAAACGCATAACCTTAAAAACGTTAAGCTCAAAATTCCGTTGGGAACATTGACGCTTGTTACCGGTGTTTCAGGCGGCGGTAAATCTTCGCTTATTTTGGAAACGCTCTATAAAGCCCTTAATAAAGAGCTTAATGCTTCGCGTGAACCGACGGGGGTTTATGACAAACTTATCGGGCTTGAAAATATTGATAAAGTGATTGATATTGACCAATCGCCAATCGGACGGACGCCGCGGTCTAATCCGGCGACTTACACGGGCTTGTTTACTTATATTCGTGATTGGTTTGCCGAACTTCCGCTTTCTAAAGCGCGCGGTTATCAGGCGGGGCGGTTTTCGTTTAACGTGGCCGGCGGACGTTGTGAAGCGTGCAAAGGGGACGGCGTTACTAAGATTGAAATGAACTTCTTGCCCGATGTGTATGTGGAATGTGAACAATGTCATGGCAAACGCTTTAACCGCGAAACGCTGGAAGTAACCTATAAAGGTAAATCTATTGCCGATGTGTTGGATATGACGGTTGATGATGCGCATGAATTCTTTAGCAATATTCCGTCTATCGCTTCAAGGCTTGAGTTATTACAAAAAGTTGGTTTAGGCTATATTCGTTTGGGACAATCGGCCACCACGCTTTCCGGCGGTGAGGCGCAACGTATTAAGCTCTCCAAAGAGCTCTCTAAACGGGCGACCGGCAAGACGATTTATATTTTGGATGAGCCGACGACAGGTTTGCATTTTGAAGACATCAATAAACTTTTGAAAGTGTTGCAGGCTCTGGTTGACCAAGGGAACACCGTGGTCGTGATTGAGCACAACCTTGATGTGATTAAAGTTGCGGACTACATTATTGATATGGGGCCGGAAGGCGGTGATGGCGGCGGGCGAATTGTTGCCGAGGGTACTCCTGAAGAAATTGTTAAAAAAGCCAAAGGATATACCTATAAATATCTTAAAGGAAAAATCTAAGTGAGAACCTTTGTGCTAATTCTTTTTTTGACTCGGCAAAGGGGGATTGGGGGTTGGCTTTATTCTAAAAATGCCGATTGTTCCGTTCTGTGGCGTGTGTGATTGCCCTTCGGGGCAAGTTTGTATTGGTAAACTTGAGGGATTGTTTTCTTGATGAGCTTTGGAGATTATTTGCAGGGTTAACTTTGGGGAAATAATTTACGCTTTTTTCTTCTTGCTGAATTGATGAAATTATGGTATTCTTTTAGTATGTTAGTTTAGGGGGAGAATGCATATGTTTGTGGATATTAAAGAATTTAAATCGGCTTTGATGGTGGAAAATATGCTCACACCTTATAAAAAAAGGGCTGGTTATTAAAGGCGTTTGTCAGCCAAAGCAAAAAATTACACCTGATGTTTGTTGGGAAGTCTTAAAGTCTACCAACTATAAACGAAATATCCTTGATATGCTTAATTGTATTAAAGAATTACCGGTTGAAGAACAAGTACTGTTTAAAGATGTTGTGTTGGCGTGTTTTGATAATCGGGAGCAACCCAGCAATATTATTGTTTTAGGGAAAAAAATGGCTGTTGCCGGTGATTATGAGGCAGAGCTTGGGGAAATTTGCAAAATTCACGAGGGCCTATATCTTTATTCGGATTCCAGTCTTAAAAAAGAATTGAGAACGCCTGAGTGGAATTTAAATGCTGAATATTTAGCTCAGTATGGACAGCTTGAAAAGGTTGTGTGTTTGCATCAAAATATGTTTGTCTGGGAAAAAGTTCAAGCTAATCCTAAAACTATTGAAGTCCCTTATGCTAAAAGTATTGCTTTTAAAGATGGGCATTTAAGTGGTGTTCAGGAGGTATTATTTGGTGATGATGTCAGTATTCGTTTTAGTAGAATGACTAATCTGCCGGCAAATCTGGATGTTTCTAAATGCGCTTCGTTTGAAGCGGAACATTCAGATTTTAGCGGTGTATTAGATTTGTCTTTTAAAAAAGGCGCTCAGGTGCGTTTTTCTGACACGAATAAACTGCCGTTGGTGATAAACTGTTCTGAATGTGCTAAAGTTGATTGTAATGAAATTTCTTTTAATGGGGTGCAGAAGTTAATCCTTAATGATGTTGCTAAAATTGATTTTAGCCATGTTCGGGGGTTACCTCCTCAGCTAGATTTATCTAATTGTCCGTCCGTTTCTATTATTCAAAGCGATTGGACGGGCGTAGATACTCTGCATCTTCAAGAGGGGGCTGTGGTTGATTTTCATAACGGAACCAATCTTCCGGAAAATCTGGATGTTTCTATGTGTTCTATGGTGAATTTGAGTGGATGCTCTTTGGATAAGGTGCGTCATTTACGTTTTAGAGAAGGAGCGAATGTTGAATTAGGTGCGGCAACTCTTCCTCAAGAAATTGATTTATCGATGTTGGATGAAGGCAATTTAAGCGGGTGTAATTTTGAGCATGTGAAAAATGTTCGTTTTAAAGAAGGAGCCAACGTTACTTTAAACTGTGCGTATAATCTGCCGGAAAATTTGGACGTTTCCATGTGTTCTGTGGTGGCACTTGGGCATTGTGATTTAGCTAATGTATCCGGTTTACGCTTTAGAGATGGCGCTGATGTTGATTTGGCTAATGCCAGAAACTTGCCGCAAGATTTGGATGTTTCCATGTGTGACAAGGTTTCATTACAAGGACTTAACTTGAAACAATTTGGACATTTACGTTTTAAAGACGGTGCTGAAGTTAATCTGAATATGGCTAAGGAACTTCCGGCTGGTCTAGATTTGTCTCAGTGTGCGAAAGTGGATTTGGGTGGATGTGATTTAAGAGAACTTCATGGTTTACGTTTTAGAGAAAATTCTACAGTTGTTTTGAAGTATGCGAAAAATTTGCCCGCAGATTTAGATGTGTCGCAGTGCGCTAGCGTTAATTTTGAAGGATGTGATTTGAAACATATTAAAAATCTACGCTTCAAAGAGGGAGCTAAAGTTAATTTCAAAGATGCCAGAGGTTTGCCGGCAGTGCTTGATTTATCGAATTGTTCTGATGTTCAATTTGGAAGTTTTACCATTTTTAAGGGTGTGGAAAAGGTTATTTTCAAAAATGAGGAACAAAGAAGAAATGCTTGTTTGTTTTATTTGAAAGTTGATGAAGATAAAATTGTATATACCGACGATTTACCTCAGGCTGATTTAACGAATATGGCTTATATGGCGAAAACAAAAGGCGGACGATAATTCTTTGACTTTTAATCAGGCTTGGGGTTAGGTCTTGCTTTTGCTATGTTTGGGATTATTCTTCCATATACCAATATCGTTTTTGTCTTGCCGTTTCATAAGCCTTTGCGGTTGCTCTTAAATAAAGCTGATATTTTTCTTGATTTTGAACGGCGAAATCTTTGGGGTAGGGATTATCCAACAGCTCTTGTAAATCGTTGTTGATGAGAACTTCTTCGGGGAGAAAATGACGGCAAAAAGCATATCTTGCCGCAATCAAATCGCTCGTGTCATAACCGATGGTTTGCAATAGTTCTTCTTCGCTACCTTCGGGCGATGTTTGTTTGAAATCCGGCCAAACGCCGTAGCCGTTACGGTATAACTTATACCACGGAAAACCGCATCCGGGGTCAATCTTGCGCGTGGGGGCAATATCTGAATGGCCTAAAACGTTTTCGGGGCGGATGTTATAAAGTTTGCTTAATTCTTTTAGCACGCGCGTCAGTGCACTGCGTAAACTTCGCGGATAATCTTCTGTTGTTTGTCCTAAATGGGGAGCTTCCAACTCTATACCGATGCTCGTTTCATTTAAGGATTTTTCCGGACTTTGCAGCCAATGGCTTTCTCCGCTATGATAAGCAACACGCTCAGGGGGGCAATTTTCCGTCACTTTTCCGGTTTGAGAAATTATGTAATGCGTGCTTAGTTTATATTCGTTTAAAATCTCTATCTGCTTTTCGGGGGAGAATTTGGAACAGTGGATGATGATGTAACGGATGGGTTGGGTGCGGTTACGATAATTCGGGCTGTGATTGATGATTCTTCTAAAGCTCATGGCGGTTCTCTCTTTTTAATTCATCTTATTATAAGCGGGGAGGTTTAAAAAAAACTTTACAAACGGAAGTTTTTTGCTTATCTATGCTCTATGTTGTTTTTGAAGGAGATTTGTTATGCGTGCCGAATTTTATAATTTATTGAACGAAATCAAAGCCAGTGCCGAGCTTTTGCGGAGGTCTCTTTGACTACGATAATGCTAAACAACGCCAAGAAGAACTTAATGCTTTAACCGCTGATCCGAAACTTTGGGATAATCAAGAGCAGGCCATGAAATTGACCGGCGAAAAAAATGTTTTGGATGAGAAAATTGCTTTTTTTGAAGATTTAATGGCGGATTTGCAAAACTCCGAAGAAATGGTGGAAATGGCTGAGGCTGATAATGATGAGGCAATGTTGGCGGATTTGTATCAGCATCTTGAAAATTTGAAGAGTGAGGCTAAAAGGCACGAGCTGGAGGCTTTGCTTTCCGGTGAAATGGACGCTAAAGACGCTTATCTTGAAGTGCATGCGGGTTCCGGCGGGACGGAAGCGCAAGATTGGGCGGAGATGTTGCTTAGAATGTACTCTCGGTGGGCGGAAAAACATCATTATAAATTGACATACGTGGAAGAAACCGAAGGCGAGGTTGCAGGCCTTAAATCCGCTACGGTTAAAATTTCCGGTCATAATGCATACGGTTGGCTTAAAGGGGAGAGCGGCGTGCATCGTTTGGTGCGTATTTCTCCTTTTGACAGCAATGCCAGACGCCATACCAGCTTTGCTTCTATCAGTGTTTATCCGGTGGTGGATGATTCTATTCACATTGAAATCAATCCGGCGGACTTGAAGATGGATACATATCGTTCTTCCGGTGCGGGTGGGCAACACATTAATAAAACCGAATCTGCCGTGCGGATTACCCACATTCCGAGCGGGGTGGTTGTTTCTTGCCAAACAGAGCGTTCGCAATTTGCAAACCGCGATCAGGCGATGAATATGTTAAAAGCTAAACTTTATGAAATTGAGTTGCGCAAAAAAGAAGCGGCGGCTGAACAAAAGTGGGAAGATCAAGGCGATAACGGTTGGGGATATCAAATTCGTTCATACGTTTTACAACCCTATAAGATGATTAAAGATTTGCGCACGGGAGCGGAAACTTCCGATGACAGAGGGGTTTTGGATGGTGATATTGATATGTTTTTATCGGCGTATCTTTCCCAAAAAGCCAGCTAATTTTTTTAGGAACTTTCTCGGTGACGGCGGTATGTTTATGGGCGTATCGCTGTTTTTTTATGGAGATTTTTTTTGTTGCTTTAAAGGGGGAATTGTGCTACTTTCTTCCTAAATCGGTTGCATGAAAGCGCGTAAATGTTTGTTGATATTCAAAATTTTAAATCGGCGATTGCCGTTGAAAACATCTTAATCCCCTATAAAAAGGGGCGCTTGAGTGATGACAAAAAGCAGCGTCTTCCTAAAGAAAAGATTACGCCCGAGGTGTGTTTTGAGGTTTTGCAATCCACCAATTATGCGCGTAATATTAAAGATATGCTTCTCTGTATTGCGGAATTGCCCGTTACCGAACAAGCGCAATTCAAAGAGGTTATTCTCTCTACTTTTTCGCAACGTGAGCAGCCTGACAGTATTATGGAAATGGGTGAAAACTTTGCGCGGTTGGGTGGTTATAGTGCAGAATTTAAAACAATAATTCAACCTGGAGAGGGGGAGTTTTTACTGTCTTCTCCCAAACTTTCTCGCGGCTTTCGCGGGGAAGAAATTAGAGATTTAGACTTGAGTTTGTATGACAAGCTGATTTGTTTGGATATTTCCAAAATCTATTTACAAAATAAAGAAAAGTTACCGCAAGTGATGGAATTTCCGCTCGCGGATGAGGTGGATTTTAGCGGTAGTGATTTTGCAGGTGTCAAAAGGGTGGTTTTTCGCAAAAAAGCTAAAGTTAAACTCAAAGATGTGCGTCATCTGCCTTTTCATCTTGATGTTTCTATGTGTGACCAAATTCTGGTTAATGATGTTGAGCTTACGAAACCTGATTCTTGCTTAAAAAGTTGGAAGTATAATCCCGAGACGATGGCTATGCACACCAAAGGGGAAAATTTATCCGGTGTGTGGGATTTTTCTGCTTTCGGAGAAGTGAGAATTGAAGAGTGCAATCTGGAACAGACCGAAAACTTTTTGTTTAGAGACGGCGCGGCGGTTAGCTTCGGCAGAGTTTTTAATATTCCGCAAAATTTGGATTATTCTAAATGTCAACGGCTTGAATTTTCGCTTTCTGATTTGGACGGCGTATCCGATGTTCGGCTTAAAGATGAGGGAGAGGTACATTTTATTAGTTCCAGAAATTTGCCTCCCAATCTTGATGTTTCTCGTTATCGGGTGGTGGAGATGTCTTATTGCGACTTGGGCAATCAGCAGAATTTACATTTTATGCCGGGGGCAGAGGTTAATTTTCAATGGACGAAGAATTTGTCTCCTCAAGTGGATTTTTCCGAATGTCGCAAGGTGGTGCTTGATTCCTGCGATTTGGCTACCGTCAAAACTTTTCGTTTTCGGAAAGGGGCAGAGGTTAGTATGTGGGGGGCTAAAAATATCAATGCTAAAATTGATTTCACCCCTTGCGAAACTTTGTTTCTTCATAGCGCAAAGTTTGGAAATGAGGCGCGGTTGATGTTTAAAAACAGAAAGCAACTTATGAAGAGCGGATTAGATTTTGAAGATGATTGGAAGGGTAAGTTCTACCTTGGCGATACTTTACAAGGACAAGTGATGAATTTGTTTAAGCGTAAACAAAGGTAATTTTTTTATGAAATTGCTTGGCTTTTGAGGGCTAATCTTTTGCTTTTTTTGTATTTTTTTGGCGTTAGTTATGCACAATTTTATGCACATTGGTGCAAAAAACGTTGAAAATTTTGTTTTTATCTTTTATTTATTCTCCGTTGTTTGTGATAACTCTCTTGGACGCAGGTGTAATTCAATGGTAGAATGAGAGCTTCCCAAGCTTTTAATGCGGGTTCGATTCCCGTCACCTGCTCCAAATTCTCCCACATCTCCGTATTCTCTTTTGGTGCAGACGTTTTTTGCGCGAGCGAAATTTTGTGCGCCGGATGAGAGCGGGGAATTTTTTTATCCGCTTTTTTTTATTCTAACTTCAGTGTTGAGGGGTGCGAAGATATTTCATCCTGCTCATGGCAAGCAAAACGACAAACTAATCTTCATCCAAAAACTTTGCAATCATTTCATCTATCATCGATGTATCTTCATGCTTTAGGGGCTTCTTGGTTTTTTGAGGGGTTGATTCCGGCGCGGGGAGGGCTTGCAGCTTTTGCGCTTGCGGTGCGTTTAAGTACTCTTCTTCTGCCACCGAATCGAGCCAAGGTTTATTTTGCTCTTGTATTTTGGGATGGTGCTCATGTGATTGATGGCTGGGAACTGCGTGATAATTCATCTCGTTATAACGTGGTTTAGGTTTATCTACAACCAAACTGCTTAAATCTGCCTTGAAGGCTTGTTCTAAGATTTCTGAAGCGCTTAGCCCTGAATTTAACATCTCATTGGCGGTTTGTTGGGCAACGTTTCTTACCAAAGTTTTGCGAAACTCTAGGTCCAATTCTTGATTTTTATGGCGTTCAAAACGGTTACGCTGTTCTTGCATCTTACGTTCAAAGCGCGAAAACTCATTTTCCGGTGCGCCGCCGCGTTGATAATCGGGCAGGGTTAAGAGGTTATTTTTATAATCCATCAAGGTGCGGATGCCGTTATTATCATAAGCGCGGTATATGAGCCAATCTGTCACTAACTCTTCGGTTACGGCCAAGGGGATAATTTGCGGCGGAATGCGGTTAAACTTAATGACCGTGTCGCCGTCAGCGTTTTTATCCGTTATGATGTTCATTTCAAAAAATTGATGATTCCAACTATACGGACAAGAGGGATCTATCAAGCGATAGGATATCAACATCCCCATCAATGCCGTTTTCATCTCTCTTAAAGCGACAAAACCAAGCTGAAACGGGTTTCTTTTAACCTCGATGTTATGGATGGCGCGTTGGCAGCAAAACAGGTGCAGCCGATATAATTGGCGCAAAGTTTCTTCCGGAACATCAGGATAAACGCGTATCGGGTGATTGATGGCTCTTTCAACAAAGTCTCGCAAAAACATCTTTTTACGTTGACGGACGGCCGGAAGTGTGTGTATATCCGCTTCTTCTACCGCATCGGCCATCGTGACATCGGAGCGCATCTGTTCCCACAGAGTTACCGGCAGAGATTTGTCTACTTCTTCTAATTTATCCAGTAACAGAATTTCCGGTGATGTCAGTGCTTTGTTTGCCATTTAATTTGATACCTTAATAAGAGATTGTTTATTCGTCGGAGTGTAGCACATTTTCGGGGGTGAGTCAATATATCTGAAAGCTTTTTTTATCTTTTTTAAGGCTTCTTGTTGTGGATTTCTTTGGGGAAATTGTTGAAGATAACCGCGAATTTAACTTGAAAAAATCAGACTTTGCCCTTATCTTATACATTAGTTTAGTTTTTTTAAGGATGAATTGATGAAATTTGCAAAAGTTTTTGCCGTTATGCTTTGCGGCGGTTGCTTCTTGGGGGCGGCTTATCCGGTTTTGGCTGCCGGTACAGCTCCTTCTGCCGATGATATTAAAAAAGTGGAAAATTATCTGAACTCGCTTAAAACCATGCGTGCCGATTTTGTGCAAATTGCCAGCAACGGGGAAAAAGTTGAGGGGCGGATTTATATTGAAAAACCTAATAAAATCCGCATGGAATATAACGAACCGTCTAATATCTTGATTGTCGGAAACGGCGACTATATCGTTTATTATGACAAAGAGTTGGACCAGATTACCAATATTGATTATGAAGATATTCCGGCGGCGGCTGTTTTGGCCAATACGGTTAAAATTGACGGCAAAGAGCTGAAAGTTACTGATTTTTATGAAGATCCGGGCGTGACCAAAATCGGGTTGCAATATGCTAATGCCGGTGATTTGGGGCCGTTTACGCTTGTTTTTGCCAATAACCCGATGCAGCTTAAACAATGGAAAGTCGTTACGCCGCAAGCTATGGAGGTTTCTCTGTCACTCTACAATACTGTGGCGGACGGAACTTTGGATGAAAGTCTGTTTGAGTTTAGCAAGGCGCAAGATACCGGGCGTAAAGACCGCTTTAAACGTAAATAATGCATGGTTCTTAAACTTAAAAGGGCGCTAATTATCGGCGCTCTTTTTTGTTATTGTCTTAGCCCTGTTTTTCGGCTGATTATTGTTCTAGTGTGTGTTTTGCTGCTGCCATATCGGTACATACAGCGTGTTGGTGTCTTGTCTTTTGTTTTCTTTGATAGCCTTTTTGCCATTAACCTCGTCGGGACGATTGTTTTCGTGCGCTTTTATGTGCATATCCAAGCGTAGTTGTTTGGAAGTATTTTCAGCCGTCGGTGTCGGTAATTCTCCGGTTTGACTTTTGAGGCTTGCTTTGAGCTCGGCACGGCTTGCCAAATCTTCTTGATATTCCGGACGAAGCGGCGAGGGGGTATAATCATCCGCATGGACGGTTGAAGTTCCTATGGTGGCTTGCTCGCTGCCGTTAATCAGGCCAAAACTATCCCAAAAGGCGGCTTTTTGCGTGCCGTCCGCGCCGGTGATGATTTCCGTTCCGAATTTCTTGCCGTCTAATAACATATATTCATGTTTGGCGCCGTCTTGTTCTTCTTGTTTAATTTCTAACTGATGCTTGTTTAAGTCTATCTCTTTGCCTTTGTCATAGAGTTTGAAACTCTTGATATTGCCGTTTTCATCCATGATGGAATATAAACCATGGACCTTTCCATCGAGCAAAGTTAAATCCAAAACTTCGCCTTTGTCGTTTTTGATTTGTTTTAGTTCGGCGTTTTCATAACTGTTGTTCGGAATGGCTATATCTATGCCGCCGTCTGAAAGTTTATAGGTTGTGTTACGCGGTGATTGATATAAAGGTTCTATCTTCTTTTCTTCTTCGGCTTTTTTGCGGGCGTTTAACTCGTCTTTTAATATATTTGATTCCAAATCCATAATATTTATTTCATACGGATCGGATAAGCGTTTGGCCTTGGGTGGGTTCTTTTTATAATATTCTTTCCAGAAATCGGCATCTGCTTTAGCTTTGTCGGCTTTTTCTTTTAAGACGGCCTCTTTGCTGGTGCCGTCTAAGGGGAGTGTGAACTCATCCATATTGGTGACGAAATTATCTAAGTTTACGGTGCGGCCCTGATTTTGTTTGACGGCTTCCATTAATTTTCTTCGCCCTTCTTCGGTTTGCGCCAGCGTGTAATGCGATAGGTCATTCTTGATGCTTTCAAACCATTGCTCGGTGTCTATGTTTAGGGTTTTGGCTTGTTGCATCAATTGATTGAATTTGGCTTCATCTCCGTTTGGATTCAAAGTCCCGTTCTTTTCCCAAATGTCTGACTTCATATCGAGATAAACGGCGGTCTTTTCTCTTAAATCTTCTGATATAAAATCAAAATTATAAGAGCCTTTTTGCCCAAAACAAATGTCTTCGGTGATGTTTTCTTGTAATTCTTGAGTGACAATGGCCGTTTGGAGAACTTTTTCCGCTTGTTCTTTAGATAAGCCGCTGACATCCAAACTTTCTGCTAACTTAAACGGACCTTCGCCTTCGTTCATAAAAGCAATCAGTTTTTGCGGCTCGGCTCCTTGTTGCAATAGATTATCCGCGGCGATTATTGATTGATTTTCTAAAACAAAGACGTCATGTTTGCCGTATTTGGTGAAATTGATACCGCCGATTTGGTAGATATCATGGATTTCTTGTTTTAGAGCTTTCGGGTTTGATTGTGCATTGGTTCCGACACGGTTTAAATAGGCCATGCTTAAGCTGGTCCATTGTTTTTTGTAACCGTCATCGTTGGGATCGGCACGATACTCTGTCGCGTCATTCTTGATAAAAGACATTTCTTTATCAAAATCGGTGCTCTTGTTGCTGTTGGGATTTATGCGACCTTCTTTAATGGCGCTGATATATTGGCGGTGTGCGTCCTCTTGCATATATTTTTCTATAACAGCATCTTTTTCAGCTTTGGTTTGGGCCGCGCGATATTGACGGCGAATTTCTAACTTTTCAGCGATTAAAGCTGTGATTTCATCATGAACATCTCGTTGATAATTTTCATTTAAGCTCATATTTTCCGAACCCAGATGCTTTTTGTTGCGATTGATTTGGTGTTGGGCTTCGTGTATAATTTGTAAAGTTTCATCTGTGACGTGCGGTGTGTTTTCAAAACCGAAGTCGCTCCACTGCATATCTCCTTTGATTGTGTAGATTTGGTTGTCGTTTTGACTGTAATATGCCGCCGTGTTACCGACCATTCGGACTGAGTCATTCCTCACCGTGATGGTTTTGGTGTATTTATCGGAGGTTATATCTTGTTGAGGTGTTTGTTGCGCCATTGTTGGAGATAGGCTGGCCGCACCTATGGTTGCTCCCATGGCTGCTTGTTTGATTTTATCTTTTAGAGACATATCGACCTCCCGATAATAATAGCTCAACGTCATTTTCTATCAGAATAGCACAAATTTTTAGCTTGGTCAATCTCTTTATGGGATATTTGGCTTATAATCCATAGCTATGGCTAAGATTTTCGCGGCCGCCGTCATCTATTATCAGCATTATCCAATTTTGGTGCGAGGTGGTGACGGGGATGTTGGCTGGGGCTTTTTCTAGCAAAAATTGTTGCCACGGTAATACGGAAATCGCGGTGCTGTTTTGGTGCGGCCAACCGGCGGATTGCCTGATTTGGGCGGCCGTTGGCATATCCGGTTTTAGCGTATAGACATAGGAGGTGGTGTCGGCAAAGTCTTTTGGGGCATAATAGTTCCACATCACCCCGGAATTTAGCCCCGGAACATACGAGATGCTCAATAAATCATCGCTCTTGATGTCATAGGGGGTATGATAAAACCGCGGACGGAACGAAGCGATACCCCCTTGTATCATGATGTATTTTTGATTGAGCGAAAAAGCTGGCGAGGCCATGAAACGTGCAGCGGCGCGGCGATATAATTTCATTTCTGCATCAAAGCCCAATTTCCACACCTTTTGGGCTTCAAATAGGTTATTGGCGGAAACAAAGATAATCGCTACGGCAAGGGCGGTACAGATGTTCTTAAAAACTTTTTCTTTATTAGGCGCGCTTAGTATGATTGCCAAAAAGCCCGCGTATAAGTACATCAAGCCGAAAAAGTCTATCCGCGGGGAAAATTCTGTTTCAGCCAGCGAGGTGGAGATAAACAAAGTGACCAACGGCGCATAGAGGCAGATAATGGTTAGGGCGGTAATGATGAATTTTTGAGAGATTGGTGCGGCTTTATTTGTTAACTTCTTGATTATTAGGCATAATCCTAAAACGACCAGTGCTAAAGTCAGCGCTTTATATGTGGCGGGCATAAACGGCAAGGTTACCATAAACTGGAGGAAGACATCTTTGCTCACCAATATGAACTTATTGCCCCATTCGGCAATCGGGGTGGTTTGCAGATTGTAATATGCGGTATTTACGGCACCGGTTTGCTCTAAACCCCAAAGGCAAAGTTTATACCCCAAAAGCCCGATGAGCAAATTGGCAAACGTCCATTTATAGCGGTTAAATTGGGCGGAGATGAAAGCTGTGAACTTTGTTTCTTGGGGAAGATTTAGGCTGCTTTGCAATAATTTGATACTCAATACAACCGCGATTAAGTTGATAACCGGCGGATAACCGCCTAATGCCATTATGATTAAAAAGACGGAGGCTAGGGTGCGAAAGAGCGAAAATTTCTGTTCCTTCTCACTTATCACCAACGCGCCTAAAATAAAAGCGTTCCACCCCAAAACCGACATAATCAAAAAGGCAAAATACATAAATGACAAAATGTATGGAGTTATGGCGCAAAACAGTGCGAATAGCGCATATTGTTTTTTATGATGCGGTAAATTCCAATAGCGGGCGAGTAGGGCTGTTCCTAACGAAAAGCCGGCAAAGCCCAGTAGATTGTTAATTATCGGATATATCTCGCCACGACTTAAGATATTTATTGGGATAAATTGAGTAAATCTTGCTTCAAACAAGCCGGCGCTGAGTGTGATGCCTTCTTTCAGATAGCGCCAATCATGGTCGCCGAATAAAAATTGCGCGCCATGATATAAAAAGATTAGGTTTAAAACTATAAAAGCGGTAAAAAAAGCGGTCCAGAACGGCTTGTCGGCTTTTTGACACCATTGTTGCAAAGTGTTTACAAGGTCAAAATTCAGAACTCTTTCTTGCAATGAAGTTTGATTTAGCGTTGCGATTTCAGCGGTTTGCTGTGCTTGTTCTTTGCTTTTTTGGACCGATTTGGGGCTAATAACAGCCTTTTTTGCGGTCTTTTGTGGTTTAGTTGTATCTTTTATATCGGATTTGCGCATCTTTTTTCTCTTCTTTCCCTTATTTTATACCCTAATTTGTGGGCGGTTTTTAGTCAATTAAACAAAAATTATATGCACAGTTTGTTTAACTTACTGTTTTTGCTTTATTTATTTTTTTATCATTTTGAATCTGAAACTATTGACATCTCTGTCGGGGGGTGTTATAAGTTTGGGTATCGTGGAAGAGTGTATATCAAAACAGTTGAATCTTGATATAAATTATTTTTAAAGTTTAAATTTTCATTGAATGTCATTAAAGAGCGCTGTCGGTTTTTATCGGCGGCGTTTTTTAGTGCGAAATCAAAAAAGGCTCGTTTTGAGCGTGAAAAGCTTTCAGGTTTTTATCGGTGGCTTTTTTGTGTTAAAAAAATGACGGCTTTTTATGTCTCTTCGGTTGCTCTGTTTTTTTGAGACGGAGAAGATGAAGATTTTATTCAATTAAAAATAAACTTTGATTTGGTTTATGCCAGGAATTTATTACCTTATCTACTTCTATAAGAAAATGGCAATTCTCCTAAAAAAACGGATAGGCACTCTTTCTATAGTCAATTATGGGATTTTTGCTTTAGGCAAAAATGTATGGGCGGGGCGCTTATGAGCGGACATAAGCGCCGTGTGCTTCTTATGGCGCAATGGGTGTTCCGTATATATGGGTATGAGTTATTATGGGTGTTCGGAAAAAAAGTATTAATAAAACAGATGAAGAAATTTTGACGGCAGTGTTTGAGGCGTTGCGCAAAGGCGCTTCTCTTTTTGCCGCTTGTCAAAAAAACGGTATCGGGACGAAGCAATTTTATGAGGCAACGGCCGCTAATCCCGCTTTTTCGCAAGGGTATAAGTTGGCGCTGGCTGATTATGCCGATAGCTGTACCGATAATATTCGGAAAATTGTGGCGGAACTTAAAAAAGGTGAAATTGATAACTCAACAGCCAAACTTTTGATTGAAACCGAAAAGTGGTTGGCGCAAAAGGCTTGTCCGGAACCTATCTGGACGACGTTGCAAAATGGCGATGACGATAATGACGATGGGCAGAATTTGAAAGAAATTGTGGTGAAGTTTGTGTGAGTATTTGATGATGGGCAGAGGATAATGGCTAAGGTGATACAAAAAGAAATGAAAGTGCAACTGCCGCGGGCGTTTCGGGAGCTCTTGACGGTTAAAGCACGCTATAAGATGTTTTATGGCGGAAGAGCCGGCGGTAAGTCTTATGCGTTTGCAGATGCGCTCCTGACGCTTGCGACCAGTCGCAAGCTCTTAATTGCCTGCGTGCGTGAGGTGCAAAACTCTATTAAAGATTCCGTTTATAAGCTGATTGCCGACAGAATTGCTTTTTATCAGCTCAACGAATACCGCCTCTATGAAGATAAAATCGTCAACCTCAAAAATAAATCTAAATTTATCTTTAAGGGAATTTTGGAACACAATGCGCAAAATATTAAATCGCTTGAAGGGGTGGATATTTGTTGGTGTGAAGAAGCGCAGAAAATATCAGAACGCGCATGGCAAATCTTAGACCCGACCATTCGTAAGCCCAATGCGGAAATTTGGCTTTCTCTCAACCGTGAAGAGGAAAACGATCCTGTTTGGAAGGCTCTTGCTCTTCATCCCGACAATGACACGATTGTTCGTAAGGTCAACTATTATGACAATCCGTATTGTCCGGATAACATGAAGCGATTGGCGCTTAAAATGAAAAACGAAAATTATGGCGAATATCTGCATGTTTGGGAGGGGGAACCACGCTTGACGGCGGATAATCATTTAATCGGGCGCGAAGAAGTGTATCGGGCGCTTGAAAACGATATTAAAATCAATGACGATACGGCGCCGCTCATTATCGGGGTTGATGTGGCGCGTTTCGGCGATGACAAAACTGCTATTTGCTATCGGCGAGGAAGACAAGTCTTAAAATTCAAAACGTTTCAAAAGCTTGATGTGGTGCAGGTGGCGCATCTTATCGGTGCTGTTATTGCCGAAGATAATCCGGCGCGGGTGTGCATTGATGTGGGTGGGCTTGGTGCCGGTGTGTATGACGTGTTGGCGGCAAACGGCTTGGCTGAATATGTTGTCGCGGTTAATTTTGGCGAGAGGGCTGATAACGCTGAACGCTTTGTTAACCGTCGGGCGGAAATGTGGGCGAGGGTGGCTCAATGGCTGACGTCGCCTTTGCCGGTTTCTTTGCCCGAATTTTCCGGCTTGGTGGAAGATTTGACGGCGCCGCTTAAAATGTTTGATGCGCTTGGGCGGTTGCAGTTGGAACCTAAAGCCGAGATTAAAAAAAGATTGGGGCGTTCGACGGATGTTGCTGATGCGTTGGCGCTCACGTTTGCTATTCAAAATGCGGAATATCTTTTGAAAATTCCTCATCCCTCAGGTGGGGATTTTGTGGATGATTCCGTTTATCTTTAACTTAATTTTATAAAGGAGTACAGAGATGAGTTCTGTTTTTTCTAAACCGAAAGTTGTTCAGGTGCAACCGCAAGAAGTGGAGTTGGAAGTTGTGGATAATTCTGCTGAAGTGCATGAATTGGAAAATAAGCGCAAAAAGAAAATGGGCGCCGTATCACAACTTTTATCTCACGATAATTCTTATGGTTCCGGCGGCGGTAAAACAACGCTCGGTGCGTAAATAAGCGCGATAAAAAAACGTTGCATTTATGAGTGGGGTATGATATAAAATTTGTGTTTTATGGTTTGTTTTATGTGGAGAAATCTATGAACGCAAATTTGAATAATTCCTCTAAAGCCAAAAGGATGACGGTGGTTGACTATATGGCTTCAATCGTGCCGGCACTGTTGTTTGGGCTGTTTATTGATGACGGTGCGGATTTTTGGATGTTTGGTGCTGTTGGAGTTTATGTGCTGTTTATCGCCATTGGCGGATGCGGGGGTTCGTTGACGACCGTTTATGCCAAATTAACCCAAAGCATGAAACTGCAAAAGCCTATGACGAAATATGCTTGTTTTGTCGGCGTGGGAGTGCTTTATTACCTCTTGTGGTGCGGGTTTATGGTTATGTTTAGTTTGTTGGTGTAATGAGGCGGAAGATGATGAAGATCAAAATGTATTGGAAAGCAATCTTATGTTTTCTCATAGGGGTGGCGGTGTTGCCGATGTGGACGGTTTGGGCGCTCGCTTCAAATCTCGGTCTTAATATATCCTCGCAAAAAGCGTTGCTGATTGGGTTGTTTACTATCGCTTTTATTGCGGCGTTTTCTTTGCATAAACCGCTCTATGTGCGTTTGGTTAATGAGGATAAACGACATTTTATTAAATCTGCGCTGATGTTTGTTTGGCTTTATATGGCCTGGTGCGGCGTGATGCTTATCGGTAAAGTGTTGGTGGGCTAGGTTTTAATTCTTTCTTTTTAATGAGCCGGTTTGCTTCTCAAGCCGGTTTTTTTGTGGCTGAAACGTGGAACTTCCTTTTCCGCGTTTCTTTATTTTGGGAGGTTCGTATGGAACATTTGGATGATCGTTCTTCGGAATTTCAGCCGGAGAATATTTTTGCTAAAGATGGGCAATCTTTTGCACCGCGGTTGGTGCGCAAAAAACCGGCGTTTAACGCGGAAAATATTTTGAAACGTTTGGATGCGATGAAAGCCGAAAGAGCTAAATGGGAGCCGATGTGGGACAAGGCGGCGGAAATGTGTTCGGTTGAATCGGAACTCTTTACGACCGATAACCGCGGGAGAGTGCGCCAAAATGTGTTTGACACCACGGGGCGGAACGCTTTGGCTTGTTTTTGCTCCAGCATGAAATCGGTGATTGTGCCGACGACATCACAATGGCACAGACTTAAACCGGTTGATCCGAATTTAGATGACAATGCCAAAGTTAAAAAGTTTTTGGATAAAGCAACTGACTTACTCTTTCGGGTGCGCTATTCGGCTTATTCCAATTTCGCTTCCGAAAGTGATTTGTTGTTTAATCAACTCGGTATTTACGGACATGCGTTATGGATGGTTGAAGATAACGTTGGGCAGGGGATTGTTTATCGCACTATTCCGGTTAAGGAAGCTTATATCAAACGTGATGACAGCGGAAAAATCGCTGCGGTCTTTCGTGAATATGAATTAACCGCCGGAGAAGCCGCTAAAAAATTTGGTGATGAATTGCGGGGCGATATTTTGCAAGCGGCGGAAAATACGCCTGAACGTATGTTTAAGTTTTTACACGCTGTGTTTGAACGTGATGACTATGCGCTTGAGGCTGCTGATTTTAACGGCATGAAATATGCCAGTGTGCATATAGACATGGCGGCTAAACGTATTATTCATGTCGGCGGGTATCGTACTTGTCCGTATATGGCACCGAGATTTTTGGGTATTGCCGGAAGTTCTTACGGCGATAGTCCGGCGCTGCAGGCGTTTTATGACTTATTAACCGCCAATGAAATGGGCAAAACTATCCTGCGTACCGGTCAGCTCCAAGCTAATCCGCCCATCCTTACCAATATGGGGTTGATTGATACCAATAAGCTCGGTTCGGCGGGGGCGGTTATTCGCGGCGGTTTGGATAATCAGGGCAAGCCGGCGGCGGTTTCTATGCAATATGGTAATAATCTCTCGATTACGGTTGAAATGCAACGCGAAGTGCGGGCGGCGATTGAAAGAGCATTCTTGGTGCCTTTGTTCCAATCACTCACCCAAACAAAGCAGATGACTGCTACCGAAGTGGAAAAACGCGAGATGGAAAAATCTATGTTGTTGGCGCCGATGTGTGAACGTATTTCCGCAGAATGGCTTGCCGGTAATATTGAGCGTGAATTGGATATTTTGGCTTCTTACGGTGTTTTAGACGACGTTCCGGATGAGTTGATGTATGACGGCTCTATCGCTATTCAGTTTGAAGGGCCGGCTGTGCATATGCAGCAATCGGGTGCGATTGTCGGGCTTTATAAAACGATTGAGGCGGCTACGTCTTTGGCACAGGCTAACCCGAATATCTTAAATGTGTTTGATACCGAAGCGGCACTCCGCAAAATTGCCGATTATTACGGTGTTGGTCCGGACGTGGTGCGTACCGCTGATGAAGTTGAGGAACTCTTAATGCAACAGCAGGCTCAACAACAAGCACTTCTGCAACAGCAACAAAACGGTGCGCAAGCAGGAGCGCAAAACGCTTCTCTTTCGGCTTTGCTTAACAAGACTTCGGCATAAAGGAGAAAAGTGATGTTTTTTAAGAAAATTAAGCGTGAACATGAACTGGTGAAAGCGTTTCATAAACTCTTTTTAACGCCAAACGGTAAACTCAAGCCCGAAGCGGAAATTGTGATTGAATTTTTGCGAGACGAAGCGGGGGCTCGTGGTGAACTCGGTGCCGGCGGGGTGCCTTATTTTTATGATGCGCAAAATCGGTTTGATCCGAATGCGGCGGCTTTCCTTTTAGGCAAAAGGCGGATGTTTGATTTGTTGGTTAAATATCTGGCACTTTCCGAAACGGAAGTGTTTGCTTTGTTTACCAAATTGCAACGCGATGGCGATGACGTGAAACGTGACTTAGATGTTTAAGGTAAAAAAAATATTTTCAAAAACGTTTCCAAACCTATTGACATCCTGTCGGGGGTCGGTTATGATGACTGCATAATGGAAATAGTGTTTGTTTGGGGACGTGGTTGACGTCCTTTTTTTGTGGGCGTTTTTGCGCTCCGTATCTGACGATTTTTTTAGGCAGTGCTCGTTTTTGAGGCTGCCTTTTTTGATGCTAACTTTTTTGTGGGGATTTTATGATGATGAATTCTAAAAAGCCGGAGGGGCAGACTACCTCCGATAACTTCTTAAAGTCTGAATTTGATAAAGACTTTTTGCGTGCACAATCCGGTTGGGGAGAAATGTCCGCGGAAGATTTGGATTATATTGACAAGAAGGGTTTTAAAACTCCTGCCGATTTGCTCAAATCTTATCGTGAACTGGAAAGAGCTTTCTCTTCTAAAATTTCTTTGCCGAAGGACGGCGATAAAAAAGCTTTGGACAAACTTTATTCCCGTTTGGGAATGCCGCAAGACTGCGCTTGTTTTGATGTGGTCTTTGCCGATGAAGATAAAGAAGACGGCGAAGCTTTTAAACAAGTTTGTCTTGAAAATCATATTCTGCCGCAATCTGCTCAGGCTATCTATGATTGGTATGTGAAACATCGTGATGAACTGAATGAAAAAAACGAAACCTCTTGGGCGGAAAATTCTTTACGCGAAATGGAAGAAATGAAACGCACTTGGGGGACACGCGCGCAACGTAATTGGGAATTGATGAAGCGTGGCGTCAGAATGTTTTGTGATGATGAAAATACTGTTGCTGAAATTGAAAAGGCAATCGGTACCAAGCGTATGATGGAGGTCTTTTGTCGTTTGGGTGAGGCGATTTCGGAAGATAATCCGATTAGCTTCGGCAGACGCCGTAAAGGCGATGATTGGGATGCGGTTGAATATTTCAGAGAAATGTTTAATGATTACTAATTTTTGTTTGTTGAAAGGATTTTTTAAATGTCTGGTACATTAAAAGAAATTGCGGTTGCTTTGTCTAAAAAGCAAGAGCATTATGTTGATTTTTTAACTAATGATTCTCCGATTTTGGATAATATGCGTTTTGAGGCTTCTTCTCACGGGCTTTGGAACGCTTATGAAGAAGTGGCAAAAATTTCCGGCGCGGGCTTTATTGATATTAACCAACCGCTGCCTGAAATGGAAGTTGATTCTAATTTGAAAAAAATTGACTTGTCTATCTTGGGCGGGGAAATCTTCGTGCCGGAAGATAAGGCTGCCGTTATCGGTGTTTCCGAATATTTTGCTAAGAAAGTTCCTATCCTTTTGAAGCACGCCGGTGAAACTGCTGAAAAGAAAATTATTTATGATAACTTTATCCCGTATGCGGTTGAAAACGGTAAAGCCGTTTCTGCGGGAGCGGATAATAAATGCTACTCTATGGTTGCGGTTCGTTTTATTCCGGGTGAAGTGACAGGACTTTATTCCGCTAAAAATATCAATCGTTTCGGCCTTTTGGATTCAACGCCGATTAACGGTGGTCAACTCTATAAAAACGCTAACGGCTTACTTGGTTATGGCGTGCGCATTAAAGGCTATATCGGTATGCAGCTTGCAAACCCTGATGCGGTTTCCGCGATTGTTAATATTTCTGCCGATAATATTCCGACAGCAGAACAAATTGACAATATGTTGGTGGATGCAAAGGCAACGCCGGGATCTACTTATATCTTTTGCCATCCGAAAGTACTTTCTATGCTTAATAAGTACAAAGGCAATGTGTTGCAAACCATGACCGGCGATATGGATGTTAACCGTAGTTTTGCCGCTTGGAACGGTATTCGCTTTATCACTTCTTATAACTTTGAAAACGGTTCTGAAAAGGCTGTTGAATTGGCGTAACCTCTTTTTTGGGAGATTTTTTTGATGTTAAATAATATTTTGAAAGTTTATGACGAGGATTTGGCAAAAGGGGCGCTTAACCAGGCCTCTATTGCCGAGGGAAATGTGGTGGCTGCAGGTTCTACACAAGGGGCTTTGTGTGTTAATGCGTTTGCGGTTGGTGATGTTGCCGTTAACGGAACGATTACCATCACGGTTAAGCATGGGGATACTGAAACGGGCGCTTTTGCCGAATTGCTCACCATGTCTATTGAAGCGACAAAATCTTTTGTTGACGGGGAATTGATGGCAACAGCCACATTGCCTGCCGATGTTAAAGATTTTGTGACGGCGGCGATTGCTTCAAGTACTTCTAATTCAGGCAATATTCGCGTGACCTTAGGTTATTTGGCACGCTAATTTTTGCATGGCATCCGCATATTATTTTGTCTCAAATTATTAAGAAAAAGTCTATAGTCCGGAGGGCGGGCAGTTGCTCGTCCTCTTTATTTTATGCTTTCTTGGAGGTTATATGTCTAAAGTTGAAATTATTAACCGCGCGCTGCTCAAACTGGGCGAACCGCCGGTTTCGTCGCTTAACGATGCTGCTTTCGGCAAATCGTATGAGCTGATTTATGAAGATGTGAAAAATCTGTTGTTGTCGTCTTATCCTTGGCGATTTGCCGTTGCAACCAAGCGTTTGGCCCGAAGAGAAGAAAAATATGGCGATAAGTTTATGTATCAACTGCCGAACGATTGTTTGCTGTTGCTTCAAGTTTTTGGTGCGGGGATTAAAGATTTGACCGAGCCAAGGCCTTATGCGCTACAAGGGTATGAGCTGGCCGATAATTGTATTATCACGTTGCTTGATAAGGGAATTGAAGTTGAATATGTGCGGGTTATTGATGACGATGTGCCGTTTCCGCCGCTCTTTCGGGAAGCAGTGGCGGCAAAAGTTGCTGCCGAACTTGCGATGCGCATTAAACATTCGCTTAACTTAAAGCAGGCGCTCGATAATGAATTTTTAACTCTTATTCAGCAGGCCGAACTGAATAATGAAATTGCCAAAGATGCAGAATTGGTGCCGGATAACAGTTGGGTTTTGGTTCGGCAAGTGTGGGGTTGTTAGTTGTTGATGTTTTGAGATGCGTATCCGTTTTTCGGGCGCTGTTTATTTGGGAGATATGCAAAAATGAGTATTAAACCGACAAGAATGCAGTTTAACGGCGGCGAACTTAGTCCGTGGCTGCAAGGACGAACGGATATTGCTAAATATGATAAAACGGCGAAGCTTTGCCGGAATTTTATTCCTTTGGTGGAGGGGAGCTTAAAACGCCGCGGCGGAACGCATTTTGTGGCGCAGACGCCGGTTGATGAGGATATTTTATTTCAAATTGTGCCTACACCATCGGAAGCGAAAGTTTTGATTAACGGGGTGGAGAGATCATCTATTCGTGTTGCCAGAGGGGATAAACTTTATTATGAGGTCAGTTATGACGGATATTCGGAAAGCAGCGGAAATTATGTGGTTTTAGAAGATACTTCTCTTGAAGTGGCGCTTGTTTCCAAATCCGAATTACTAACGTTTACGGTAGTAGCAGAACCTCTTGATGCAACAATTGTGCTGAATGGATATAAACGTCAATCTGTGCGAGTTTTGAAAAATTCTACGGTTGAATATCAGGTGTATAAAGACGGATATATTTTGCAAAGCGGGTCGGTTTTGGTGACGGGTAATGAAACTTTAAGCGTTGTTTTGGAGCCTGATGAACTGGCGCAGATTGATTATGGTGATTGGGGAAATTTGGAAAAGTTTGTCGGGTGTGCAGTCTTTTTATCCAGTGATTATTTCTATAAAAGTTGGGTGATTAAATTTTCTAACGGGTATTTGGGTGTTGTTTTCAACTATGGCGATACGGCGCCTGATGCAAACTATGTTGTCAGCGACGAGATGTTTTTTAAAACAAACTATGACTTGTATAACGCCATAATTAAAGTCGGCGGTGTATATTACACGCCTTGTGTTGCCGTTAGAGGCGCGGCGGAAGATGTTATTGTTATATGGTATTATGATGAGGATGGTTCGTGCATCGGCGGAATTGATTATTTGACGGCTCGATTAAGTTATTGGCCGGAAGATGAGGACGGAAAGTATATTATGGAAGATAACGATTATGTCGGGGTCGTTTCCGGTAATGTTTTGAAAGTTTATTATAAGGGGCGTTTGGTTTGGGAGTTGAAAGGAAAAAGTCATGTCTAATGCGAGAAGTTTTTTGTTTCCGTTTAAGTATAGCCACAGAGTGGCGTATGTGGTGGAATTCAGCCATCTTAAAATCAGGCTTTATGCACAGAGAGCATTGGTACGTCAGCATAATATCGTGACCGAAGGCGGCGGGGGTACAACGGAGGAACCCGATGAGGCTTTTCCGCCGTTTGAGCTGACTTCTCCTTATACGTACAGCGATTTGTGGGATGATGATGAATTGTGTTGCAAAATTCAGACCATTCAGCATTCTGACATTATGTATATTTTTAATGCGAACCATCCGATTATGCTGCTTAAACGATATGCTAATGATGATTGGCGTTTGGAAGAATTGGAGCTTAAAAACGGGCCTTTTTTGAGTATGAATACGACCGAAACAATGATTAGCGTTACAGAAAAAACAGGCACAACGCAATTAACCGCTTCAACGGATATTTTTTCTCAAACAGATGTCGGAAGATTGGTGCGCTTGAGAGTGCTTGATGATGAGACCAAACCATGGAGTGCGGGGACTAATGTTTCAGCTTTGGAAATTCGTACTTCCGATAACAAATATTATATGGCGGTCGGTGCCGGTCAGACGGGGGCAATTAAACCGGTACACAGCGAAGGAACGCGCTCGGACGGTAATGTGTCGTGGCAATATGTTCACGATGGTATCGGGTTGGTCAAAATCAGCGAATTTACCGATGCTCAACATGTGACGGCGGAAGTGATTTCTCGCTTGCCGGATGCGCTTGAAAAGGGGACGGTTTGTTGGGAATTGGGGATGATTCATCAGGGGAGTTCTTATCCGATTTCCGGTGCTTTTTTCAGAAACAGATTTGCGTTTTTGGTTAATTCGGAAACAGGTCCTAATGTTTGTTTGTCTTATTCGGGCGACTATAATAATTTTGCTGATATGGATTGCGGAGAAGCTACGGCTGAAACGGCAATTACCGTGCCGGTACTCAGTACCGAATTTAATGAGGGAAAATGGATTTATGCTCGTGATGCGCTTTTTGTGGGGACGGGGGCGGCTGAGTTTTATATTGACGCGATTACGGCTTCTCAGGCGATGGCAGCCGATAATATTCGCATTTCTCAGATTTCTACGGTCGGGAGCAAGGCGATTATGCCGGTGGCAATCGGGGCGCACGTTTTGTTTGTGGACCGATATGGTTTGAGTTTGCGCGACTTGATGTATAACTATTATAACGACGGTTATGATCAGACGGATGTGTCTATTCTCGGAAAACATTTGTTTCAATCCCGCATTGTGGCGATGGTTTATCAGGAAGTGCCGGATAAAGTGTTATGGTGTTTAATCGGCGACGGCAGTTTGGCGGCGGTGACTTTTTCTTCTGAGCAAGAAGTGGCGGCTTTTTCGAGGCATGATGTTTCGGGAACGGTGGAGAGTTTGACGGTTATCCCAAACTTGGATGACAATCGTGACGAATTATGGCTAGAAGTGCGAAGAGTGGTTAATAACGCCTATCTCAGAACCGTGGAGTGGATGGATAGCGGTATGCCGCAGGCACTTCCGGTGGCGACGACTGACTTTAGTGATTGGCAGACCAAAAACGCTCAAGAGGCACGCTATATCCGGCAAAATTCCGTTTATCTGGATGCAACGGTTGTTTTTGATAAAACCAATGACACCGAAACCTCTGTTCTCTCCGGTTTGGAGCACTTAGAAGGAAAAGAGGTGATGCTTTTTGGCGATGGGGCGGTTTTGGGCACCGGGGTTGTTTATAACGGGCAGATTGAGGCGCCCAAAAATATTTCGCACCTTATTGTCGGGCTTGCAGTTTGCAGTCAATTTATACCGCAAAATGTTTATATCCCTAATGAATTCGGCAGTGGTATCGGGCAAAAACAACGCATCAATCATGTGTTGCTTTCGCTTTATCTTTCCGGCGGGGGACAAATCGGTGAAGACGAAAAATCTTTAACCGATATTCTTTACCGTGATACGGATGCTTTAATGAATGAACCGGAAGAATTGTTTAGCGGAAATAAAGAGATTTTGTTTGACGGCTCAACAACGCAAAAAGAACAGGCTGCTAATCTCTTAATCCAGACAACTTCGCCGTTGCCTCTTAATATTTTGGCGATTGTGCCGTATTTGGATGTGGCGGAATAGTGCTTGGTTTTGAGGTCTTAAAAGGGGCAGATATTGCCTCTTTTTTTATGGGTGAGAAGATGATTAGAGATTATCAATCAGGCGACGCAAAGAAAATTCTGTTACAAGCACAACAAGCGGCTGAGGCGCAAACTTTTGCGGACGGATTTGAGCGGGTTCGGGCTTATACGTTAATTAACGACGATGGAGAAGTGTTGGCCGTATGCGGGTTTGAGGTGTTTTTTGATAACAACGAAAAAACGGCGCAGTGTTATGCGCTCATTGGGCAGAATATCGGGGGAAAACTTTTAACGCTGGTTCGGTTTTTAGAAAAAGAAATCGCCCACGAAGCGGCTCGCTTAAAAATCAAACAGGTGGTGATGACGGTGAGGGATGATTTTTGGCAGGCGAAGCGCTTGGCGTTGATGCTCGGGTTTGTTCCGGTGCGTGTGATGGAAAATTTTTTTGATGGGAAAAATTATCAACTTTATGAAAGGAGTTTTTATTATGGTGGCTCAGGCACTCTTAATTAAAGCCGGAATTGATTTTGCTTCCGGTTTCTTAAAAGGAAAAGAAGAACAAAATCAATATGAAAAACAGGCGCAACTGGCGTTACAAAATGCACAAGTTTATAGGCAAAATGCAGCGAATATCCGCTTGAGCGGGGCTCAAAACGAAGATGCTATGCGCTCGCAAAAAAGAGCAACCGTTGCTTCGGCTTCGGCTGCTGCCGGTGAAGCGGGGATGGGCGAAAGTCCGACAACGACAACCGCACTGGCGACGACTTCTGCGGCGCTTGAACAGAATATCTTAAACGAAAGATATCGTGTTGAAAGCGAGGCTGAAAACTATTTGTATCAGGCGATGGTTGAAGAGGCCAACGCTAAACAATATCGCAAAGAGGGGCAAAATCGTTTTAGCGGCAATTTGCTCAGCGGGCTTTCATCTTCGCTTTCTTCTTTGTTTTAAGTTTAGGAGAGATAAGATGGCAAACAGACAAAAAGTTCCTTTTATGAGATTAGGCGGCGCTATGCTTAAAAGACCGGTGGCGGCGCAAATTACGTCTCCGGCAAGACGATTTTTGGCCTCGGATTCTTCGCTTTATGTTGATTCGGCTCTGCTTGAGGCGGCAAACACATTGGCTGATAAAATGCAAAAGACGGAAGATGAACGTTTGGCTATGCAGGCAGATGTTTCGCTTAAGGCAACGCGAGAGGCTTTGCAAAACGCCGCAACGCCTGATGAGTTGCAGAACATGGTCAAAGATGGCGATAAGGTTTTGGCGGCGCAATTTGATGGTGATGAAAAGGCAAGGGCGTTTTGGAAAAAACACGGCGATAATATCTTGGCGGCGCATCATGACGATACGAAAAAAATTGTGGCGGAGAAGCAAATTGATTTCGGTAAGCAAAGTCTTAACTCTATGTTGGCGGATAATCAAAATTTATTGGCCGATAACGGTGATGCAGCAAAGGTCAGCAAACTTTTAGAGATGGGGACGGATGAAATTCAAAAGACGCCGTTTTTAACGGAACCGGATAAAAAGAATTATCGGCAAGGGTATCTTAAAACCGGTATTCTTAATGCGGCGCTAAATAATCCCGAAGCGGCCTCTCGTGCGGTTGATATGTATGTTGATGATGAGGCGGAAAAGAAACAGCTTAAAGCTCAAATTCAAGAGACAAAATCTTTAATCGCAACGGCACAACAGCAAGATCAGGCTAAACGTGAAAGATTGGATTTGCTCAATCGTTTGAGCGAGGCGCAAAGTTTGTGGCAACAAAAAGAGCATGGCGATATTTCTCCGGCACAATATTTTGTTTTGCGGCAAAAAAATACGGTATCAAATGCAAACGGCGAAAAATCTCTGCAAACGGTTGATATTTGGGGAGATGACGAAGAGAGAAGTTTAACCCCTTTGAGCGAGGTTTATCGCTTGGTGCGCAAGATGAACGAAGGAACGCAACTTTCTGCTCAAGAAATCAGTGATGCGTCTAATTATCTTATCAATGCTTATCACCAAAACAAACTTGGCTTAGAAGAAGTTTCGGCTTTGCAAAATCAACTCTTGGCAGCGCAAAGCGATAAGCCGACGGCTGAAATGATGTTTGATAAAGAAGTTGATGCGCTGGTAGATAAAGCCTTTGCGGCTGATTTATCTGCAGCATCTACGAGGGGGAATTTTATAGCGCAGCAGTTGATGGAAGACAAGGCTAAATTTGCGTTGGATATTTATCAAAATTACTATGCCACAAAAACGGCTTTGGCGTCTTCTTTGCAACAAAACGGCGGGCAGTTGACGCCGCTTCAGGAAAAGAAAATCAGCAGGCTTGCTTTGGACGGCGTTATCAAAGATATGATGCTTAAAACCAATGCTCAAAAAGATGCGGTAACGTTTGGCGAATTAAAAAGAGCGCTTCAATCGGCTTATGCGGGAACGGATGTTGCGCGTATTTGGAAAAAATATGCGTCTTTGGCGCCGTTTGCCGAAGATAAAATTGAAACGATGCGTCAAATTGCTCGTGAGGAGCAGCGCAAAGAACTTAATTATCCGCAATTTGATTCTTATGAAGAATTGGCAGAGGCTGATTTGGCTCCCGGTGAAAAATTCTATTTTCAGGGACGATTGGCGGTGATGAGGGGTTAATGGTTTTTGTTTTAAGGTAGGATTTGATATGAATAAAGTTGATGATGATTTTAAGGGCGTTGCGTCGGGTGAGGGGTTGATGCAAACGCCTATTCCTTATGCCGATGATGAGCTTCAGCAAACGGTTTTGCCAAATGTTACGAATGATGAGGAAACGCAGTCTATTTTTAACCCAGAAGTTCCGCAGACGTTACTGAAGTTACCGGATGATGGGGCCGATGATGTTTCAGAAGCATTCAATACTCAAACTTCTGATGATAGTGCGTTTCAAAATAGCGGCGTTTCTTTGAGAGCCTCAACGGCTACTGCTCCCCGGGCGCAAGATTTGCAGCTTGATTTTGGCGAGAAAAGTACCGATTTGCCGTTCACTTATGTGGAAGAAGAGCACAATTTGCAATTTCCGGTTATTTCTGCCGATAGTGTGAATGCTGATAAACCGCATACCAGTTTTCAGGTTATCGGAGATTGGTTGAAGCAGGCAACCGATGTGCAGACGTATTGGAATGCGCTCGAGAGCTTGGGTGAGGATGTTGCTGACTATACTTGGGCTTATAATGAAGGGAATATGGGTGAGTTTGATGCGGGGGCGTTTGGTAAAGAAGCTCTTAAAGCCGGTGCCAGAGGGTTTACTTCCGATAATTTGCGAATGGTCGGAAATGTGTTGTCTTATTTTGGGACGAATATAGAAAATAAAAACCTCACAATCGGTATGATGACATCCGGCGCAGCGTTGTTTGCACCGAAAGCCGGGTCTATCTTAAAAAATATCGGTCATAAATTTCAAAATTATGCCGATAAGATAGATACGAGTTCGGTTTTGGCTCCGTCTGTCGAGGCGTATAACACAGACCCCAGTTGGGCGAAATTGGCGAATGTTTTGGGGCAGGGCTCGGCGCAAGTTTTAACGATGGGGGCTTTATCCAAATATATCGGGGCGGGGCCGACTTATTTGTTATTTGCAGGCGGCGGTGCGGCGCAGGTGTTTAATGAGTCTTATCAAAAAGATGAAAATGTTGATGTCGCCAACACCGCGGCTTTGCTTTCGGGCGGAACGACTTTTGTGATTGATAAGCTGTTTAATCCGTTGCCAAAACAGATTTCCGAAAGTGCTAAGATGACGTCTCAAATGATTGCCAAAGAAGTTGTCGGGGCGCCGCTTCGTGAAGCCGGTTCAGAAGTTTTGCAGCAATTGTTGGCAGAAAATTTGGTTAGAAAAGTCGGTATTGACGATACCCAAGAACTCTTTGAAGGATTGATTGAAAGTGCATTGGGGGCAATTGCCGGTACGTCGGCTTTGATGGGTGCTGACGGAAGTATCTATTATGCGCGAAAAACATATGACGATGTGCGGCAGCGGATGTTGCTTAAAGGGGTTAGTGATGAAGAAATTGAACTCTTTAAAAAAAGCACGTTAGAGTTTTTGCAACAAAAGCCTGAAGCTTTCGGAAAAGTGTTATCTTACTCATTGGAGCAAAACCTCAAAGCTATGGAAAAGGCTGCGACTGAAGCAGAGCCGCAAGATAGAAGCTTGCGGAAAGCAGACATTAAAGCGTTTAGAAAAATATATGATACGATGTATAAACGGACGCTTAAAGCTACCAATGATAAAAGCAAAGCGCAAATTACCGCCGGTATGATGCAGGCGACGGCGATGGCTTTGTATGATGTGGATAAGACTTTTTCGCCACAAAAAATCTTGATGGAAAATGTTCCGGAAGTGAAACAAACAACGTATGAAAATTTTAAGAAAAATTTAGCTCCCAATACTTCGGTCTTGTTTCAATTTGGCGGAATTAACGCTAAGTATGCCGATTTTAAGCGGCTCGGTGAGGCGTATCGTTTGGAGGCGGAAGATTATATGCCGCGATTTATTTGGAATAAAACCGGATGGTATCGCGGAACAGACGGAAAGTGGCGCTTTGAAATCAGCGATGCTAAAGCCAAACTTAAACTTGATTTTAATGTGAAAGAAGATGAACTCCCGAAGCAATATTGGAAGTCTTATGTGCGTAAGTTGGAAGAAATTGAAGCGCAGGATATTATTCAACTGCGCTCTCTTGAAGATTCACTTATAAGCGGCGGTAGTCTTGCTCAAGAACTTTATAACTATATGTATGATGATTTTATTGAGTTTTTGGATAAAAATTACAATGGTCATTTTTCTTTTAAGCAAGGGCGAACCGGCGATGTTTCCATTCTTGATCCGGAACATAATTATGAAAAGCGTATTGAAGACGAAAAAGGACAGGTTGCGACCCGTGTGCAAGGGCTGTTAGACGGGTATATGTATCTTTCTGAAAGAAATAAACAGCACGCGACAAGTGAAATGCCTTTATTGCGCGATATGACCTTAAAGCAAGTGTTGATGGACAGAGAAAAATTTGATGTTTTGGATGAAAATGATACAAGGCATTTGGTTTCAGCCAATGAAAATGCAGAAGTTCCCAATGCGCAAGAACAGCTAAGCGGACAGCAATCGGGAACGGCACAAGATGTTTTGGCGGTTGTGCGTTCTTCTGATTATAAAAAAGGAGCTGATGAAGACTTTAACCAGGCTATGAATGACTTGCTTTCAACTTATCAGAATATGAAAGTTTATAATCCGTCGCTTCAGCGCGAAATAGAAATAAGTACTCCTTCTTTAATGCTTGAGGGAAATTTGGATGATACGCACAAGATGTTGATTCCGTATTTACCGATGTTGCTTGAAAAGGGTGTCTTTTATCCAAAGAATTTGGGACGCCAAAAAGAACCTGATGCGAAGGCATATTATCAGGCGGTTTTGCCGATTGAAATTGACGGTCAGAAAAAGCATATAGCTCTTCTTCTTAAAGAAGATACTGACGGTCGTTTGGTATGGAATGCCGAACTGCGGAATATCTCTGCAAAAGAGGCAGAACATACAACCAGAGCGCCGCTTAAAAGTCGTCAGTCCGCAAACACCAATGTGCCGCCGCTCGGAAATATTTATACGAGCGAACAGATGAAAATTATTCGTTCAGCGATGGAAGAATATTCTTATTTGAATTTTATTGGCGATATTTGGCGCAGTGCCGTTGATGTGGATAAAAATATTGAGCGTTTGGATAAGTTTTTGAATAAAGCCGGCGTTAAAACAAGTGCTTTTGAAAATTATGTGCAATCGCTTGATGAAGATTTGCAACGTCAGGCCGGTAAACGTGAAGCGGCTATTAAACGCTTAGGGTTGCCCGATGTTGAGGATTTTTACGAAGATGTTGACAGAGAAAAGTTTTATCGGATGTATCTCGCCGGACAGGGGGATTTTCATAAGCCTTATTTCAATATGAATTATATGCAAAAGCTTTATCGCGATGCGCACATCCCGCTCTCTATGGTGGATAGATTTTTTGCTCAACCGCAATATCGCTATATGACATATATGGAAAAAACCGCTATGGCCGATTTGTTGGATCAGGTGTATCGTATTTATCGGTTTCATAAAGAGCTTGATTTTGCCAGATTGGCTGAAAAACGCGATATTCAAGCCGCAAATGCTTTTGTTCAGGAGCATCTTGAGGATGGGGATGAAAGTCTGCGGCGGTATTGGGCAGAACGTCAGCTTTTGCTTGATAAAAAGGAAATGAAGCTGGGGGATTTGTTAGATCATGAAGAACTCTATAAAAATTATCCGGAGCTTAAAGATGTGACGGTGCGTTTTGATGAGCTGAATAACGATGACGGATATCACTTTTATCATGACAGAAATCTTGAGAGTGATGTTTTGGAAATCGATCCGAGGATGTTTGATTATGCTAACCTTAAAGATTTGCTGATGAAAGGGGCGGCGTTTGCTATTCAGATGAAGGAGCATTTTGATTTGAGCTTATCTGAGACGCAGATGAAAAACTTTATGGATAGGCATATCTATTTAGCTAAAGCGGAAGTTATGCCCAAAATCATCAACGGGTTGGATTTGTTTTTTGCGCGATATATGCCCGAAGAACGCGCTAAAAACTATGTGGTTGAAAAAGATATGCCGATTTCGTTATTAGACATTTATAAAAGCCAGAGCAAAAACGCTCCCTCTAATACTGCAAAGTCTTCGCAATCTGTGCAACACGTTAAATATTCGGATATTGATTTTGATGCCGTGTTTAAAAAAATGGATGAAAAATACGGGCAATATCTGCTCGATCCGGATGAACGAAAGTTGGCTGATTTCGCATATTCGGAGTTAATGGATTTAAGGCACAAGATGAATATGGAAATGATTATTCGGGCGAGAATTTCTTCCGGCTATTATATCACGGCGCCGTTTCCTTGGATGGGGGAAGCATCTCAGGGAAATATTGACATGAGAGCGATGCTCAGAAGGCAAAATTATTCTGATTGGCAGAGGAGCTTTGCTTATTGGGATGATGCCAAAAAAGAACCAATGGTTGATAAAAGTAAACTTAATTATGCCTCACTGCAGCGGTATGCCGATTATGCCGACAGCGAGGATACGCAATATCCGTTTTTGCCCGAAAGCAAGCGTATTCTTCCGGATGATGATGAAACGGTGCCCAGTGTTCCTGATGCCATTAGCTCCACGAATATGGCAATGGCAAGAGGGGCTTATGATATGGCGGATAAAACAATTTATTTGTTTGAAAAAGCTAATGCGGAAACCATTGTTCACGAAACTTTTCACTATCTCAGTCAACTGTTTCAGACTTCGCAGTTTAACCGAAATTCTTACTTAACGGCTGTTTATAACCGGGAGATGGAGCGGTTTAGAAAAGTTATTTTGGAAAACTATGAAGTGGTTAAAGCCGATGATGGTTATCGGTTATTTTATCGAAAAGGGGAAAAATATTTGCCCGATATTCCAAGGCGCTTTTTTACGGCAGAAGAGGCGGTAACCGACGGCGCAGAGGAAATCTTTGTGGACCGGCTATTGTATGCGCTCGATCATAAGCTTTATCCGGAAAACGAGGATGAAGATTTGTTGTTCTATTTTTATACGATCTGGCTGGATCATTTGACCAATACGGTGCTGGTGCATCGGGATAAGTATAATGATGATGCCAAAAATCTGCTCTCTAATGCCAATCGGTATCACTCTAAAGCACGTTCTCGCTTTATGAAAAAACTTGATATGTGGTAAGAGGGTATGTGTAAGTAAATACTTGCATTTATATATCGGCAGTTCTATAATGCCTTAGTTTTTTTCTTTTGACGGAGTTTTTTTATGGATAATCAAGATGTCTCCAGAGTAAAAGCAAAGGGCAGAGTGGAACTGCTGTTTTTGTTTTTGATGTTGGTTTTAGTGGTTGGCGGGGTGGCTGAATATCATCATGCCGTGTCGCCAATGTCCTCGGCTACGGTTATTTTTGACTATAACGAAACAGAGGGCGGTGCTGTCAAAGATATCAAAGAGAAGGCGGCTATTAAAGCACCTCTTGAGGCCAAAGCGCCGGTTTCTGAACTTAATGCGCCGAGAGCGCAAGATATTGCTACTCCTGAGGTGAAAAAGGAAAATGTTGCGGAGCCGTCTTTGGGGCAGAAGTTGGCGCAAAGTTTGGAGAAATCACAACAAAATGTTGAAGTTAAAGAAAATAATTCAGCTTTAACCGAAAATGAAAAAGCTCCGGAAAATAAAGAGGCGGTTCAACCTAAAGAGGTTTCTTCACACGATGGGGCGGCGGAATTAACGCAATCTTTGCAAGAAATTCATCAAAAGGCGGAAAATATCTCACGGCCGCAATCGGCTTTGGGGCAAATTAAAGAGCGTTCTCTTTCAAAACCGGTTCAAGCTCAACCGCAGCCTGTGTTTGAAGCCGGAAAAATTGAAATTTATGATAGCGACAAAGGTGTTGTTGCCGTGCAGGAAAGTGTGGAGGTGGTTGCAACGCCAAAAGCTGAAACTCCGGAAACGCATACGTCTCAGCCAGCGCAAAATGTTCAGACGGTTTCAAACTCTCCAGAAGTTGTGGCAAAAGAGGCTGAACCGCTGGTTGTAAAAACGGATGAAATGACTGTCAAAGAGGTTAAACCTTCGCAAGATAAGGCTGTGGAGCAGGTATCTCAGGCAGTAGCAGTTGCGGCAGAGGCTAAAGAAACTACGCCAGAGAATATGTCTCAAGAGGCAAAAGTTGTTGAAGAGGGTAAAGAGGCTTCTTATAATCAGCCAACGCTATTGGTCCCGGTGGCAAAAGAAGGAACCGAGCCTCTTAAAGCGTCAATAAAAGAAGAGGCGAATAAAGAAAATCTTCCTTCTAATGTGTCTTCGGACAATGCGCCGGTTGATATGATAAAAGCTCTGCAGGATAAAAAGGAACAGTTGCAGGATAATGTGCAAAAGACAGTGTCTGAAAAGGTTGAACTTGTTCAAGAAAAGTCTCAAAATATTCAAAATGCTCTTGATGAAAAAAAGGCTTTGGCGGTGCAGGCTTCAGATGAAGTTGCTTCTTCTGTTCAAGCTCGTGAAGAACAAGTTACGCGTAGTCAAAAAGCTAATGAGGCGTTAGAGAATTTGTTTAAGAAAATGTCTGAGCCGAATGCTTTGAACAGTTCTTCGGTTTCTGTTGAGCCGGATGCTTCTGACAAGGCTTCTTTGGGTGAAAAAGCAAGTGAATCGGTGAAAGATGAAAATTCATCCGCTCAACCTGTTGAAAATAATGTAAAAAATAGTTCTGCTTCATCTGGTGAAAATGCAGATGCCGGGGCGGTTGATTTGATGAAAGCGATTGTTTCGCGAAAATAACTGTTGAGGTTAAGTAAGAATTTCTTGTGACTAACTTATTGATATTATTATGCTTATTTGATTTATGCGCAAAAATGTGAAAAAAATAAAAAGAAAGTGTTGACTTATTATTTTTTTCTATATATAAACGCTTTTGTTCCGATCATTGGTCCCATCGTCTAGTGGTTAGGACATCGCCCTTTCACGGCGGTAACATGGGTTCAAATCCCGTTGGGATCACCAATTAGAAAAGAGGAAGTATATACTTCCTCTTTTTGTGTTTCAAATCTATTTTTCTGTTTTACGGGATTTGACCCCATCGCTTTTGCAAAGCGAATAGAGGCTCTTACTTCCGACTAAATTTTTCAATAGCGGCGTTTACACTTGCTCTGAAAAATAAGTCTCATTGCGTCTCCTTAGAAAAAGTACATAAGGGTACTTTTTCTTGCGGCCGCCCATTGGGATCACCAATTCAAATAGCGCTCTTTCTAAAGAGCGCTTTTTTTGTTTTAAATCTATTTTTTACGGGATTTGAACCCATCGCTTTTGCAAAGCGAATGGAGGCTCTTACTTCCGACTAAATTTTTCAATAGCGGCGTTTACACTTGCTCTGAAAAATAAGTCTCATTGCGCCTCCTTAGAAAAAGTGCATTTTAGCACTTTTTCTTGCGGCCGCCCATTGGGATTACCAATTCAAATAGCGCTCTTTTTTAGGAGTGCTTTTTTGTATCTGATTATTTGTGTCTTGAGCTGCATATGAGAGTACGGCTCTTTGGTTTAAATGCAACGGTTGGCAAAATGTTAGCCGTTTTTTTTATGAAAGGAATTTAATATGTCTGATTTTGATTTTTTTATGGAAATACCTAGTGAGTTAAATATTACAGATCATCAACGTGAGGCAATTAATAAGCTTGATTTATCCAATCGCCGGACAGTGATTAAGATGTTGATGAAAGAGCAGGGAATTGATGAGACAAAAGAAACCCAACATTATGGAGATGCCACAGCAAAAGAACTTGACAATTATATAAAAGATTATCAATATCCTAAAGGTAAAGTTAGAAGTGGCTTGGTTGCTCCTGTTAAAGATTTATGGCGTAATTTTAATAAAATGAATGAACTTGAATTGAAGACTAGCGATACGTTCTTTCATTGTAAAGCTCATTATGAGGCAGCTTCTCGGGGAAAGTATGGCTCGGTTGTATCAACTATTGGTGGGTATTTGAAAGAGGCAAAAGATATTTTTAAATATCCAATAGATGATTGTAAGCGTGATTTATGGGCAAATGCTCGTGGGAGAGAAGGGGCTAGACAAGGAAAAAGTTTACAAGAAACGTGTCCGACACACTATAAAAGATATTGAAGAGGAAATGTGTAAAATGACAAAAATAACATTACAAAAGGTAATATTCCTGAGTTTTAAGTTCATTATTCTATCTTTGTTATTGATAGCATTTTTAGAAGATTATTTTATTGTTCAAAACTCAATAAGGGGGATTGTTTTATTTGCATATGCCTTTGTAATGCTTGTTTGTTTTATTTCTTTAGGTTGTGCTTTCTTTTTTAGATTTCGTTATAAACGTATTCTATACATCATCTCGGTAGTGTCTTTTATAGGGTATTGTGCCATGAATAATCTGGTGTCAGGTATTTATGAAGCAAGAACGGTGGCTTTTTGTTTGCAAAACGGTCAAGTATATGATTACAATGAGCATAGATGCCGTAGTGACTAATAGCGCTCTTTAGAAGGGGTGCTTTTTTATTGGTTGGAATATTTTAGGATGGGGTTGGAAGCAATCTGATGTTTTTATGGCTTGACAAAGGGGAATTTTATAGCTATATACCCATATGGGTATTGTGACCGAGGGTATCTTGGTCTTAAATACTAAATTTTTTAATAGGTTTGATGAATAATTTTAGGAGGATTTGATGCAATTTCAACAAATTCGCGGCGCAACGGTTAAACTTATGTATGGCGGATGTACGTTTTTGATTGATCCGTTTTTTGCGCCAAAAGATTTTTATCCGCCATTGGAAGTTTGTCATTTTCCGGATAAGCGTTGGCCGACGGCAGACCTTCCGCTGGATGGTGAAAAAATTGTGCAAGACGTTGATGCCGTTATTGTGACGCATATGCATCCGGATCATTTTGACGAATTTGCCGCAAAAGTATTGGCTAAAAACATACCGCTGTTTGTGCAAGATGAAACAGATGCCGAAATGATTAAAGCGTTTGGCTTTTCTGATGTGCGGCGGCTCAGCTATGACGGGGTGCGCTTTAATGACGTGACGTTATTTAGGGTGGATTGTTTGCACGGACATCCGGAAACAACACAAAAATATTATGACGCAACTCACTTGCGCGCGACGGCAAGCGGGGTGGTTTTTGAAAACAAGGATGAAAAGACATTTTATTTAGCCGGTGATACGATTTGGTTTGATAATGTTGAAAAGACGCTCAAGAAATATCATCCTGAAATCATTGCGCTTAACGCTGCCGATGCTCAATTTACGGATAGCGGCTCTATCATTATGGGGCTTGATGATATGAGGCAAGTTTGTTTGGCCGCGCCAGAGGCAAAAGTGATTATTACGCACTTGGATGCCGTTCCGCATGCGATGATCGGGCGTCATGAGGTTAAAGATTTTGTTTCTGAACATCATTTAGAGGCGCAAGTTATTGTGCCCGATGACGGTGAAATTGTTTCTTTGTAATATTGGACAATTGATTCAATTGAAAAAGGAGAGGTTGGCTCTCCTTTTTTGTTACCTACCAGGGGTATTTGTGATAATTTTTAAGAGCTTTTTGCTGAGTGAAAGCTATTGTGTGAGGTTAAAAAAACTATTGATTAAATCTTTAAAATGGCGTATACTTAAGCTCTAAAACATTTATTATTATGAGAAGAAAAATATATATTTTCATCATGGCGGCGATAGCTACTGTGATGATGACAAGCTGCTATTCATTGGCGGTTTTGTCGCACGATATTGCCTATATGGAGGCTATGGAATGTGGTCCGCTTTATTCCGGATATTCGGTTTATTGCGGTAGTGTTTACCTTCCGCAGTACAACTGTACGGTTTGGGGTGGTGAACATCCATATCAGCTCCAAATCGGTTCTTTGATTATATCATTGGACCAGGGAAACAACATTGTTGTTCGCGAAGGAAACGGACAAATTGTCGTCATTCCCGAGCGAGGCGAAAGAAAATATAGAGTCAATGGGTATTTGGTAGAAGTTCTCAACGCCGGTTGGGAAAGTGTCTACATTACAAACCCATACGGATACCGCAGACAGTTTATCTTGCTGCCGTATCAGTGGTAGGCTCTATAACAGAAGGAGGGGAGAGGCAATATGCTTCTCCTTTTTTGTCTTTTTACCTTTTTTATCCATTTTTTATGAAAGATATGAAAAAACAGCGTATTATTTTATAAATCACTGGACAAGGCGGGCTTGTTTTTCTACATTGGTATCAGTTGTTTATTTATTCTGATATCATTATGAAAAAAGTTATTAAAGTTGGAACTGTTCTGACGATAGTCTGGGCTTTTCTGTGCATTTTCTTGACAGGATGCGCTTTGATGGTTGGTACTGGCGGAGGGAAATCTATTTACTCTTCGTGGAAGGAACTTTATCATGATGGTGAAAAGTATTTAATCAGTCCGGATAGACATGATGAATTCTTTTTGCGAAATTATGATACATTTTTGTGGGGAACTGTTGAAAACCCCAGATGTTTGGCGGTTGGGTGTTTGTTTTTGCGCTACAAAGGATTTCCGTACTTCAGCGTTTATCGGAAAGGGAACGATACAATGTTGGATGTGCGGAAAGTGCAGGAAAAAAGTTTTGTGGAAGACGGGTATAAAATCCTGTTGCAAATTCGGTATGCCGATTGTCAGAAAGCTTTTGTGACGGTGACTAATCCTAAGGGTAAATCGAAAATTTTTGAGATGTTGCTCAAAGATAAATAAGGGCTATTATGGGCTTTTATCGCGGATAGGTCAGGGCTGTGCAAACTACGGTTCAAAGAGGAGGGGTAAAACTCCTCTTTTTTGTATCTCCCAAATAGGCTTAAAGAGAGTTTAGGTGGCAATAGCCTTTTTTATTTAACGTTTCATAGAGCTTTTGCGCGGCGTTTTGCGTTGTTTGGGATATTTGCGTTTGTGAAGCCGTGGCTAAAATCTTTTGATAAGGGGCTAATAATTCTTTGACTTCGGCTTCCGGAAAGATGCAGACGGTTTCGTAAGCTTCATAATAATCCGGACGCGAAACACTTTCCACGAATTTCAGCACACAATCTTGGTCTTGATTATGTGAGGTGGTTTGTTTGGTCATTTGGATATTGTTTATCATTTGATTTTGTATGGGAGATTGATAATCCTCTTCTTCTTTGAGGCATTTGCTTAGCGCAAATAGGCCATAACGCAAGTCCGGCGTGGAAACATATTTGGCTATTTGAGGGTCGGCGGCGAAGGTGCTCAACTGGTCGTAATTTGTGAGCTTATAGATATCTGACATCGGAATGTGGTAAATAAAAGTGCCACTGTCTATGACGCAAGTGTTGGCTTCCTTGCCGATGATTTTTATCGGCTTGCTTAAATAGGGTGTTTTGATATATTCTTGTGCGGGCGTGCAGGTTTTTAATTTGTTTTGAAAATTTTCGGAAAATGTCAGCACATATTCGTTGAAAAGCTTTTGTTCACTCTCATTTGGTTCTTCATAGTCTGACGTGCAGGCGTTGTGTTTTAATTTGGTGAGGGCAATGTTAAAAGCCGTGTCGGTCATGGTCATGGGCGTGAGGGATTGATGAAGCTTGCCTTTTTCATCTTCATACTCTTCTTTAATGCTAAACGTTGAGGTTATCGGAGAGGCGGATTGGTTGAGCATGGCTTGATAGAGCTCGTTTCGTTCAGCTCGGCTTAATTTACACTTATAGACGGTTTTGCCCATGTTTTGAGTTTTATGTGTGACGGAGGCGTGGCAGAGGTTATCGGCCATAATGCCGTTGATGCGGATATTGAAACGCTGGCAAATTGCCTCGGATGCGGTTAAATCCGGATTGATTTTTGTGAACTCTTCATTGTATTTATAGCAATTTTTAACGGCATTCAGAAGCGGGGCGCTGAAGTTATAAATGGGATAGGTTTTGGCCCAAGTTGTTGTTTGAGGTAAAATAAAAGTGCTTATAAAAAATGAGGCTAAAAAAATTTTTTTCATCTTCAAAATCCTTTCTTTTCCTTGAGTTTAAGCCGTTCTTCTTAATATGGACTTAAAAAAAATATTTTTTATTTAGCCAAAAGTCTTGATTTTGTGTTTTTCGCTTCCTAATTGATTATTAGAACATGATGCGAACACACTGCTGAGCAGTGAGATGAACGCAAGATTGAATTGGAGGATAAAATAATGTCAGATTCTATGATTACACGTAAAGATAATAACCACAATAATGTCGCTTCTCGTTACGGCTATCGTAAAGACTTCAACGATATGGTAAACAGCTTCTTTAATAACTGGTTGGACTTCCCTTATGAAAACAATGCCGTTAAAGCCGTTGAACCGAAGTTGGAAGTCAGCGAAGATGAAAACGAAGTTAAAGTTTCTGCCGAATTGCCGGGGATGAACGAAAAAGATGTTGATTTGGAAATTTCTGCTGACGGATATTTGACAATTTCCGGTGAAAAGAAACAAGAACATAAAGAGCACGGTAAAGGTAGCTATTTTTCTGAATTTTCTTATGGCTCATTCAAGCGTACAGTCGCTCTTCCTTGGGATTTGCGCTTTGATGATGCTAAGGCTGAATTCAATAACGGTGTTTTGACGGTTATTGTTCCTAAGTCTCAGGATGAAAAAGGTAAAAAACGTAAAATTGAAATTACTAAGAAATAAGGATTAAACCTTTGATGTCAACGCCTTGTCGCTCTGCGCGGCAGGGCGCTTTTTTTGTATTTTATCGGTTGACACGGCGTTGAAAAAGTGGTACATTCCTTTTGTCGAATTATATTTATGAACTTAAAAAAACTTATTATGCAACAAGATTTATTATTTTGGGCTGGGTTGGCGCTTTTGTGCCTCAGCGTTGTTTTATGCTTTATCCATGAGCTCGTGCGGCGGAAAAAAGATATAGATATCTTTCTACATTTGTTGAAGGATAGGAAATATCCGGTTGAACTTATTGAAAAAGATATTCTGTTGAGAATTCCGTTTGAAGTGGATGAATTTAATTATTGCTGGATATCTACCGTGTTTCGGAAATTGTCCGGTACTGAAGAAAATTTATCTAATCATGCTAAATGGATGGGAAGATGCGGCGGTTTTGCGCTCTTCTTATCTTTTGCTTCGTTACCGGCCGGATTAGCCTTGATACTGGCGGTTATCTTCGGAGGAGTGCTTGTCGGAATTTATCGGCATGTCATTTCCATGTTTTTTGAAATTAAGACATATAAAAAGGCATGGTTTCTCTACAAAGCGCAAAAGAAGTAGATTAAAAACAATGTTTTTTAGGAGTGCTTCGGCACTCTTTTTTTTGTGGTTGACGGAAAGAATTACTTATGCTAAAGTTGGCGTAGTTAGAATATTTTTATGAACTTAAAATTTTTTGGTTATGAACGACTTATTATTTTATGCAGCCGTTGTTCTGCTTGCAATTAGCGTTATTTCCTGCATTGTTTACAATGTGGTGTATTGGACTAATAATCTCAGACTTTTTGAGAGCTTGCTCTTTGATGAAAAATATCCTTTTGAAGTGCCTGAGGATGATTATGAGCATTTTGCCAAAGCTGCGGCAATTAAAGATTTTTGTGGCAGATGTTGGGCTAAAACCGCTTTTCGGCCTAAAACAGAAGGTGAGAAAAAATTGGATAATCTCATTACCGGAAACGGTCTTTTCGGTGGGTTAGCCTTGTTTCTTTATTTTGTGCCGGCTGTTTGGGGTGTTTTGGCCGGATTCATCGTGGCGGTGCTGTTGCAATATGTATACAGAAATATTATCTTTGCTGTGGGGCATATTGTGGCATGGAGAAAGGCTCGCCGTATTTATTGGCAATATCAAAAAGGTGAGCTGTAAACAAATGTAGCTTAAAGAGGGGTGCTTATTATCAGCACGCCTCTTTTTTATGGTTCATTATGTGCGATGATGTCGGCTGTTGTTAACGGAATAATGCTTGCTAAATCTTTTAGCGATAACTCTACCTGATAGCCGATCATGCCGGCGCTGAATATAATTGTGGCAAAGTCTTGAGCGGTTTGGTGTGCCACGGTCTTAAACTGCTTTTTCATGCCAATCGGGGAGCAACCGCCGTGTACATATCCGGTTAGGGGGAGCAAGTCTTTTTGTTTTAACATTTCTACCGATTTTTCACTAACGGCCAGTGCCGCTTTTTTTAAGTCCAATTCTTCGGCAACGGGAAGCATAAAGACATAATGAGTGCCGCTCTTGCCGGTGGTGACAAGCGTCTTAAACACTTGAGCCGGATTTTGCCCCAGCGCCGCGGCGACTTCGGTGCCTGAAATTGCGGTTGTTGAGGCGTAGCTATATGTCTTATAGGCGATTTTGTGTTTATCTAAAATCCGCATCGCGTTGGTTTTGACGTTTGACATGGATATTTACTCCTTTGGAAGAAAAATTCTTTTATTTATGGCGTGGTATAAGGCGGAATAACCTATTTGTAAAGTGTTTTTCTCATTCTTGTCATAAAAAAAAGACACCGAGAGATGGTGTCTTTTTTCGTTTGTCTTGTGTTGTTTATATCCAGAAAGCCGGAGCAATACAGGCGCAATCGTTCAAGTCTTTGGCATAAAACTTGCCTTTGTCTTGTCCGGGGTAATATAAATAACACATGATGGAATTGGGCGCCACGAAGTTTGAGGTGAAAATGAAATTTTTTAATAAACTTGAGTTGGTGCCAAAACGCTTGGAACGTACTTTATCGGAAGTGCCGTAACTGAGATTTTCTATCTTTCCGACTAAATCCAAAAATACCGGTTCGGTCAGCTTGATTTCTTCGATAGAGGGCAAAAAACAATCATTTGCCTGTAAACCTTCGCCTGCATATTCTAAGCAATGATTGACTGCCAGAATATTAACGAGATTTTGCTCGGATAAGTCTTGCAGAAGCTGACTGTTTTTTATGCCTTGCGGGCTGTTGATGTTATGCGGTGAAAATTGATTGTTTTGACTAAAGTCGTTGTTACTCATAAAGTCATCATATTTCCACCCGTTAAACGTAAAGCACAAGGCGCGTTTGCCGATGGGCGCATCTTTATCAGGGTTCTTCCACCCGATAACGCCGGCGATTTCCAGATTAAGGCGCTTGGGGCTAATAGTTCCGTCTGAATAAAGATAGTCCAGGACATTTGCTTTTTCAAGAGCTTTCGTATAAAGCTCGGCAACAGAAGCGTATGTCGGTGCGGCTTCTTTTAATTTCACTTGTCCGAGGGGCCCCTTAATGCTAACGATGGCATTGATGTTTTCTTTGCCATAGGTGCCGTCCGGATAAAAATAGTACGGGTAACCGATTTGGTTTCCAATTGCATTTAATTTGCGGATAATAATTTTAATGTTTTTTTCCATGATAATTAAGTTTAAAATAATATTTAACCGATTGATTAGATAGGTAATAACATCGGTTGCGTCAAGCTTTTTTTGTGCCTAAAAACAACTTTTTTATCTTTTCTTTTGAGACAATAAAAAAGAAAGTCTTTGCCGGTGAGGGCAGAGACTTTCTGTTTGTTTTTTATGCAGCGCTACAATAAATTGCCAAAGCGCAGGTTAAAAATTTGTTTTGCTGCCTCGGTCAAGCCATGTATTCTGCGGTAAAACAGAATCATAGCAATTTTACCGAATTCTACAAAACTTTTTTCTACCTCGGCATCAAAGCGATTATCGCTTATATAGCCTTTTAAGAATTCTTCGTCATTTAGGCAGATGAGTTCAATCTGTTCTGCCGGATTTAATTCTCTTGACTGCGCAGCGGCAACTTCTTGGTTGCTTTGTCTGCATGAAATGTACTGTTCCATCATAATATAATAAAAATTAGTTATTGAGCTTTTAGTATAGCGCGTTTTCTTTAGCTCTGCAAGAAAAAAATGCTTTTATTGTATCAATGGAGAGTAAATGCTTTAAATAGGGATAATTATGGGTGTAAAAAGTGCTTGCAATTTAAAATTATTTTGTTATATTTCGCAGTGTCCTTGCTGTAGGAAATCGTTTCTACGGCTATACATTAATTTTGTTGAGAATCCATAAGGAGATTTTTTTAGATGACTAAATACGAAAGTATGTTGATTGCACGTCAGGATCTCGGTCAGTCTCAAGTTAATGACATTGTTGCAACTTTGTCTGAAGCTGTTAAAAAAGAAGGCGGCGAAGTTGTTAGTGTTGATAACTGGGGCTTGAAAAACCTGGCTTACCGCATTAAAAAGAACCGTAAAGGTTACTATGTTGTTTTGAATATTTCAGCTCCGGCTAACGCTATCTTTGAATTTGAACGCTTGGCTCGTTTGAACGAAGATATTATCCGCTATATGACGGTTAAAGTTGAAGAATTTAGCAGCAAAGATGATAAAGCTGCTGATGAAGCTGCTCAATAATAGGAGATGGAATGATGGCTAATAAAGCATTTTTTAAAAGAAAAAATTTTAGCGATAATTCTAATTTTGTTATTGATTATAAAGATACAAAGTTTCTTTCTCGCTATATCTCGGAAAAAGGCAAAATTATGCCTAGCCGTATCACTAACGTAACCTCTAAAACCCAGAGAGAAATCGCTCGTGCTATTAAACGCGCTCGCTATGTTGCTCTCTTGCCGTATGTTGCTAACTAAGGAGATGGAACAATGGAAATCATTCTTTTGGAACATGTCGAAAAATTAGGCAAAATGGGCGATAAAGTTCATGTTAAAAACGGTTACGCTCGTAACTATTTGTTGCCTCAAAATAAAGCTTTGCGCGCTACTGAAGCTAATGTTGCTTTCTTTGAAAAACAACGCGCAGAATTAGAAGCTCGTAACAAGGCTCTCTTTGATGAAGCTAACAAAAAAGCTGAAGAATTAAAAGGTTTTTCTGCTGTTGTTATTCGTCAAGCTGCTGAAACAGGGCAACTCTATGGTTCTGTTACCATTCGTGATATTGCTCAAGCTATTAACGAATCCGGTGTTGCTTTGGAACGTCGTTTCGTTGCTTTGGATAAGCCGATTAAATATTTGGGCATCTATCCGGTTAAATTGAGCTTGCACCCAGAAGTTTCTCAAACTATCTTGGTTAATGTTGCAAGAACTCCTGATGAAGCTAAAAAGCAGGAAAAAGCTTATAATAATCAATCAGCTGATGCTGCTGTTAAGGCTGAACCGGAAGCTAAGGCTGAAGCTCAAGCAAACTAAGCCAATAGGCTTTTGGTTGAGGGTGAGCGTTGTTTGTTAATAGGGCTTGCTTTTACTTAAAAGTCTGACGGATGCTTAAAGCATGAAATTAAAGGACAGTTACTTTATGTGCTGTCCTTTTTTTGTGGAATATAATGAGAACGGGCAGTGGACTGTTTATCCCCTATAAATAGAAGAAAGTATCTACTTTAAGGTGAGGATGAGGGCGTGGGCAATTATTCGGCGTTTGGAATTGAGGGAATTTTGCGTTTATGTATTAAAATAAAGCGTGCGGGGAGATTAATGTGTTGACTTTTTGTCTAATAACGTTATGATAGGGCGAATTTACTAATTATTAATTTTATAGATATGAAAAAGTTTTTGATTTTTTTGGGACTGTTCTTGTTGATGGTTTACAGTTTCCGTAGTTGTGAAGATGTCGGACCGCGTACTTTAGGTGCTTATGGAATTGCTAAATATAATCCCGATGAGGCGTCTTTGACAATTCAAGATGAATTGGATACCGTACATAAAACCAAGACGTATATGACAACATATGCCAGAATGGGTTGGTGTGGGGAAGAAATCGATTGGAATAAGAAAATCTATGTCTATATTACGGAAGGTTATGTTTCTGTCGTAGCTAACGTTAATTTAGACAGGGCTAATGGTTTGCAACTTTTTTGCACAAAATTGGCTTATCATGATTTTATTCGTTCCTTTACGCCGTGGGTTATGTTTCTTATCGGTTTTGTCGTGTTGCTTTTGTTTTTGTTCGGAATTAAACTTCTGGAAAAAGGTAACCCAAAAGGACAAACGGTGCTTAATTCTATCTGGTGGGGCATTGTGATTGTTTTTGTCTTAAACGTATTTCATTTGTTTGATTTTATTGCGCAGACTAAAAACAATAATCCTGTAGTTGCTCATGTTACAGAAAGTGAGTTGTCGCTTAATATTGACGCAGTTAGCGGACTGAAATCTGACGACTTTAAATTTTTTTATGAGTGGGATGGGGCTTTTTTTGCTTCTTCTTCCAAACTGGAGGATAGTGATATTGTTCTCATCAAATGTTCTTATCACGCCGCTTCTGAGTGGCTCGTTAGAACTATTGTTATTCTTACTCTTATGTGTCTGATTATTGCAGTGAGAAAAGAGGCAAAAAACGCTGCCGAAAAAAGATTTAAGCACAGTAAGGAAACAGACAACAATGTTGAAGTGGAGCCCGAAAGTTAATCTTTCTAAAATCTTAGAGAAAAAAGCATCGGTTTTATATCGGTGCTTTTTTTGTATATGAATAAATCTATTTGACAAATTTTAGTTGCTTTTATGTTTTTTTGTGTCTATACTGTGGACAATTAAAAAGTTATTATGTCTTAAAAAATTACGCTTATGAATGATTTTTATGTTCCTTTACGACAGGAGTTTTTAGATGCGCGTTTTATGCGTGCTTGTTTGAGCAAATACTTGTATGATAGCGGATATTACTGTTGTGATGTCTTTTTTGCGCAAGTGCGGTTTAAATCCGATAAGCAGCCTAAATCTTTTCAAAATGATTTGGGATTTAATCTTGTTTATGAAATGCTTGCCTATAAGCCTAAAGATGGGTGGAATTGGAAGCGTTTGGCCGAAGAGTGGTTTCCTTCTATCAATCTGGCAAAGTTGCCCGAACAACGTGATATTGATATTAGAACATTTGTCAAATTAGTCCCTTATCAGTCTGAGGATAGATATAATCCAAAAGCGGAACAGCTACAAAAAAAGCTTGATGAACTGTCTTTGTGGGAAGATGAATTGGCGCAAAAATTTGATATCATTAAAGTCTATTTTGATATTCTTTCCGGACAATTCTACATCAGACCATTTGATAATCAGAGTTTTCAGCAAAAATTTTGTGATGATAGAAATGAATGGTATGGCTTGTCTAATCAATATCGTAAAAAAGCTAATGAGCAAATGATGTTTTGTAAATGGCTTAGTCGATATTATTTGGATGATTGGTATGAATATTCGGTTTATGATCCGGATTACATTCAAATCGGGGTTAATTGCATTTATAAAATTACGCACGAGCCGTATTATGAACAGCAACACAAAATTCAAACAAAACGGAGTTGGTCTGAAAAAGATGAACATCTACTTATTGAAGATGTACCCGTGTCGGTGTTGCTTTCACCTTTGGAAATTGTGCAAATTTTGTATTGGATTAACTATTCTGATTGGAAAAGTGAACAACCTTTTCAGTTTAACAATTATTTTGATATTGATGAGCTTATCCCTTGGGATCATGATGATATGAATTATTTGTGGACTGAACGGTTTATCAATCCTGCTACTGATGTTTATCTCAATAGGGCTTTGTTCTATACAGCTAATGTTTTAGAATTAACAACAGAACTCAAAATGGATATAGCCTTTTTGCAGAAGGATGTCCTTAAATTGGCATTGGAAACTGAATGGAGATTTGCCGTAGTTCGAGGTGTACTGCAGGATATATCAAAACAAGTGTGTGGTGTTATGTATAGCCAAATCAGGGATAAGTGGGCTCGTTATGCTTCTTATTCTCGTGGTATTTGGCCGTCTCTGTATAGGACACGTTTGCCTTCGGAGCATAAAGCGGATGTGCTTCTTTATTTTGATGAAAGACCAATCAATTTTGCTCGAAGTAGAGCTTTGCAATATATACTGGATTGGGATGCGAAAATGAATGATATTTTGAACGATACTGCAGTTTTGGAAAGACAAAAACAGTTTGCTCAAGAATTGAAACAAAAGTATCATAATTATGCTGAAGCATTGACGTTACTGGACGCGTTTAAGAAAAAACTGGATAACAAGCAGATATTATCTTTTGATGATGTTATCAATTTGCAAAAACTTGCTGAGTAATTTTATTAGCGGTTGTTTCCTTATCGGAAACGCCGCTTTTTTGTTATATACTTACAAAAGAGTAGGGCTATAGTTATCAAAGAAAACCCCGCCATTGTGACGGGGCTTGTCTTTTTTTCTTATTGGTCTAAGAAAGAACGTAACTTCTTACTGCGGCTCGGGTGCTTCAATTTTCTTAATGCCTTTGCCTCAATTTGACGAATACGCTCTCTGGTGACATTAAATTGCTGTCCAACTTCTTCCAATGTATGGTCCGTATTCATACCGATACCGAAACGCATACGCAATACTCTTTCTTCTCTTGGAGTAAGGGAGGATAAAATGCGGGTGCAGGTTTCTTTTAAGTTGGCATGAATTGCGGAATCAATCGGTTGTAATGCGTTTTCATCAGCAATAAAATCACCCAATGATGAATCTTCTTCATCTCCGACCGGAGCTTCAAGGCTGACCGGTTCTTTGGCTATTTTCATTACCTTACGGATTTTATCTACCGGCATGGATAATCTCTTTGCCAATTCCTCCGGTATTGGTTCTCTGCCCATTTCCAAAGACATTTGGCGTGAGGTTCTTACCAATTTATTGATGGTCTCAATCATATGAACCGGAATACGGATTGTGCGTGCTTGGTCGGCAATGGAACGTGTGATTGCCTGACGTATCCACCAGGTTGCATAGGTCGAGAATTTATAGCCTCTGCGGTATTCAAATTTATCTACGGCTTTCATCAAACCGATGTTGCCTTCTTGGATTAAATCTAAGAATTGCATACCGCGGTTGGTGTATTTTTTAGAGATTGAGATAACTAATCTTAAGTTTGCTTCAATCATCTCTTTTTTAGCACGGTCTGCTTCTCTTTCGCCACGTTTAATGGTATCTACCATTTTACGATATTCTGAAATCGGTAAACCGCATTCTTTACTCATTTCTGCCAAAGAGTTACGCAATTCGGTAATTTCTTCAAGGTTATCTTTGATGAAGTTCTGCCAGTGCTTATCTTTCTTTTCAGCCATCTTTTCAACCCAATGCGGATCTAATTCGGAACGTTGATATGCTTCCAAGAAATCTTCTCTTTTAACGCGGCAATTTAATGCCAAACGCATTAATTTACCTTCAACTCCCATCAAACGGCGGTTTAATTCGTTTAATTGTTCTACCAATTCTTCAACACGAGCTGAGTTTAAGTGAATAGAACTCATTAACTCAATTAATTCTTTTTTGATATTGGTGTATTTCTTTTCCAAAGCAGGTTGTGCTTTTCTTCCAGCCAAGATTGCCTTCATGCGTTGGCTTTGAATACGGCTCAATTCATCATAGTAGCTGGAAATTTTGTTCAAAATATCCAAAACCGGTTCAAAGAGGGCAGCTTCCATGGCGCTGATAGAAGTTGTGCTGTGTCCGCCTTCTTCTTCATCATCCAATTCTCCATCGCCTTCGCCGTCTAAATCTCCGCCTTCGGAAACGTCTTCTTCTTCCGGCTCATCATCAACGGTGTCATCAAATTCAATATCATTTTCTAGATCATCGTCTATTTCATCCAAGTTTTTGGCTTCTAAATCTTTGGCAACTTGCTCTAAGTCATCCACTTGTGGTGTTTCGTCATCATAAACAATGGCCTCTGAATCCACACCATACATCATTTCCAAGTCAATGATGTTGCGGAGTTGCATCGTGCCGGCAACTAATTCATCACGCCATTTGGAGATGGCTTTTAAGGTCATCGGATTTTCGCAAAGACCTCCAATCATAACCGTTTTGCCGGCTTCTATTCTTTTGGCGATTGCTATTTCGCCTTCTCGCGACAGTAATTCTACGGTGCCCATTTCTTTTAAGTACATACGAACCGGATCATCCGAGCGCATTAGCTCTTTGCCGTCTAAATTGCCGACACCGTCTTCGTCGTCTAAAATTTCGTCTTCTTCAGGACTTTCTTCTTCGCCGTTGTCATCTTCAAAATCTTCCGTTTCATCGGCAGATATTATGCTGATTTCCATATCGGAAATGGCTGCCATGATATCTTCTATCTGGTCGGAGGTCTCTCTTTCGGATGGAAGGGCTTGATTAAGTTCTTCTATTGTGATGTATCCTTGCTCTTTTCCTTTGGCAATTAACTTCTTTAGCGCACTGCCAAATGAATCCAACAGAGGGGCATCAGATGTTCTGTAATCTTCGTTATCTGTTTCTGACATGTCGTTCCTTAAAATCGATTTTAAATTGCCTTTTTATACGTAGTATAAACCGACAAAAAATTGCAAGCGGTTACATACATAATCGCTCATAGGGTGTTTGTCAAGTCTAAATTCGGCTTAATGCAGATTTTTTTTAACTCTTTTTCGTGTTCAAACCTTTATTTATTGCCTTGACACTTGGACTTAAATCTTTGTATGATAACTTATTGTAGGTTGGGAGATTGTTATCGCTATGTTGTGGAATGAAACTGAACTGCAAAATGTAGTCGCTTTAGGAAAAGAAATTGTCGTTGAGCGGTTTATGAAGAATTTGGGCGTTCAGGAAAACGAAGATATTTTTAATAAAACTAATTTTCCGTATTTATGGGGACTTATCGGTGTGGCCGGTATTAAGGGAACATCTCCCGTTGTTCGACACAAAATTTGGAACGCGTTGGTGCAATTTGGCGTGGTTCAGGCGTTTGATAAAGGGGAACTTGCTGATTATAACCGAAAAATGGCTGACTGCTTTGCCGATGGTAGAATTAAAGCTTGGAAAGGATTGGATAATTTTCAGGCCAGTGTTAAATTTCGTAAAACCGTTTTGGAAAAATTAGTCAAAACTGATGCTGATTTGATGCAACAGGTTTCGCCTTATTGCGTTGATTACAAAAAAATGATGGAACAACTCAATGAAACCGAGCTTAATGATAAATTAAAATCATATTTGGAAAGATTTAGAGGGATGGGGGCTGCTTGCGGTGTTACGCCTGATGCCGTGGCGGCTGTGTATGAAAAAACGGACGTTCTGCGCAAACTTTGTGATGTGGCTGCATATACACACCGTAAATTGACCGAAAAAGAAAAAGACTATCTCTTTTCTTATCTCTTTGATGCCGTTAATGACGGCTTTTCTCCAAAATCTATCGGGCTTGATGATGCCGTTTTAGCTAAATTGATGGCTGACGAGGCGTTGGACGGGTTATCTGAGTTGGAAGCGGAACCTCTTTTGGCCAGAAATGCCGAAATTGAAGATTTTGCTACGAAATTTGAAGATGAATACGGCTTTTTTGATGAAACCGAAGCTAAATTTATTAAGCACGAGTTTGGTAAAATAAAACCCTTAACCGAACGTTGTTTGAAATTTATTCAAAAAGATGCGGAGCCTAAGGGTGTTGTTTTTGCAATGACCTTGGTGGAACTTAACCAAATCAAATCGGCTGTGCAAATCTTGTTGGAATTGGCTAAAAAGGGTAGAGCTACTGAACTTATTGGCTTTTTGCACCGCTTGCTGCCCAAGGTTAAAGGCTCGGAAGGGTTTATTTTAGATATTATTTGTATGAATATGCAAAATCTTCGCAGCGGTGATGCCTTTTTTATGGAATATGCAGCCAGACGTGCTTTGACGGCTACTCGTATTTTTATTGAAGCCGGATGCCCGCAGCAGGCTGCTATACTCCTTAAATACTTAGTCTTCGGTAACTGGTTCTTGGATAAAAACGAATTGGTTAAGCAATTTATTTTGTTTGCCAACACTTTGATGTATATGGATGATAAATTAACACAAGAAATGTGTTTCTTGGCACAACAATTAAATTTGCGTGTGTTTGAAACTGAAGAAGGCGTTATTATCGGAACTGACGAGGATAACCCTTTATCTATGGCTAAACAAAAATTAGAGCAGTTTGTGGCAGGAACTTCTATGCTTAACTGGGCTAAATACGCTGAAAACGATAAAAAGAAACTCTTAGATGCTCAGCAATCTGCACAATTGGAAAATGAAGTCGTTGACGCTGTGGCAGAAGTGGAGGAACATACTCTTCTTTCTACTACCAAGCACCCAGAAGATAAAGATGCTGTTGATTTGGCCAAGGTGGCTGAAAATATTATCAATGATACGCAGAAGGATTTACCGCATAGTGAATTTTCTGCTCCCAAAGAGTTGGTTATTCCACAGAAAATTCAAGATAAAGAACCGGAACGAAAAAGCTTTTCTGAAACCAGGCCAACAAGCAAAATTCCTTCTTCGGCAGATATTTTGCGGAGCTATGCACAAGCCGAACAGCATAAAGGTACAATAACTCAATTTAAAGAAAATACCGCTGATATCGTAGATAAAGTTGAAAAAGAACAGAATACGCAGCAACCGGATAAGTCGATTACTGATGTAGCAGTGCAGAATGATGATGTTGATCGTACAGTGATTAACGCAACATCGCAAGCTGGATTATCGCTTGATGCAGTTACCGATATTATTGATCCCCTAGATAAAACTGGCATTTCATCTATGGAAACAACGTATTCTGATAAAACTCAAAATATTTCTGATGATTCCATGTTAAAATTTGACATTCAAACAACAAGCAGCGAGCAACCTATAGCAGTTGAGTTAGATAAAGCTGCTGTTGAAAACAGGGCTATTGCTCCGGATGTTTCTTTTGCCTCTCAAGAAGTTCCTCAAATAAAGGCAACAGCGGAGCAGGGCGTTCAAGAAAATTCTCAACAGACGGATTCTGCTGAACAGACTGAGAAGGCAACTGAGCCTACGCCTGCGGTTGCACCGGAGTTGCCGAAATTTGAAGAATGGAATAATGAAGGGGCGGCAGAGCCTCAGACTGAAAAGTCTCAAAAAATAAATATATCCAGTATTTTAAATATCAATTCTCAAGAAGTAGATAAACATTTTGAGCACATTAAACAAATAGCTACGGCGGCGGTCAAAAAGGCTGAGGAGCAGGCTGCTTTGATTAAACAAAAAGTTGAAGATGCTGATTTAGCAAATTCACCTTCCATTGCTAAAATTAGGGCTTTGGCTCAAAAAATCAAATTCTTTCGCAAAAAATAAATTGTTCTTTTATTTTTATTTGGCTTCTAAAAAGTAAAACGTCCGATTTTCACAAATCAGACGTTTTATTGCTTAAAAATCATTACTTTACCGTTTTTCTCAAAGGGGTAAAGCGTCATTTTTACATATGTAAACTTCTATTTAGGCTATTTACCTAGAACTGAAGAAGAATTATACTCTTTATAAAATCTGCCGCTTTTCACAAAGAAGCAGATTGGCGAGATGCTTTTGGGACATCTCCATAAATTAGACGTTTTCACTTATCAGAACGGCCTATTTTCACAAACAGACGGCTCTTTATTAACAAAGAAAACTGATGTTTGCAAAGTGTTTATGCACCTGCAAACAGGGATTATTACAGATTTTATATGTATATTTCAATAATAAATTTGCGGGAGTTGTTCTAACGAGTTCTAAATGTTTTGTCAAGTCTTTATTCAAATTTTTTTAAGAGTTTTTTGATACAAAAAAGCGCCTGATTTTCACAAATCAGACGCTTAAAACCTCAAATCTTTGGCTTACCGTTTTAACGGTAAACTGAGAACCATGAAATTTATATGGAACAGAAACATTCTTTATAATCAATCTGCTGCTTTTCACAAAGGGGCAGATTATTGAGATGTTAAAGAAAGGGTAAACATCTCTACCTAGCAAAAATAGATCTTTTTGTTTAGAAGAACTATCGATTTTCACAAACCGATAGCTCTAACATCATGATTAAGCAAGAGTTGTCTTGCCTTAAATTGTTAAACTTTTCACCTCGGTTCCGGCATTCTCATGAGGGAAGGAGAGTGATGTCTGCGTTAATCATAGTATTTTAGAAAAAGGCAGACAAAAGAAAGAATTAAGAAAAAAAGAAAATAATATTTAAGTTATATTGTAGTGATTGTCTTTCTAGCATTATGGAAGAGTTTTGTCAAGATTTTTTTGAAAATATTTAGTAAAATCCTAGAAGCTTAAATTTGAGTAAGTGATTTTGTCTAGACTTCGGGCTCAGCCGCGTGGGATAAAATTGCATCGCGTTCTTTTTTGAGCTCAGTTAAGCGGGTATAGGCGTCTTCGGTAAAGTTTTGGCAGACTTCTTGCGTTAATGTTTTGATTTCTTCCTCTAAACCGCGGAGCTTGTCTTCTAAAAGGAGTTTATCAATGTTGCGACGTAAGTCATTGATAAACGGAGGACGCTTTTGCAACATATCTAATTCCCACAATTCTTTAATCTGCTGATTTTGCGGAGTCGTTGACAGTTTTTCTAATAGCTCTTCTGAAGACATCGGCGTTTCCGTATTGTGATAAATATCAGCGATGGTTTCCAGCAACTCTTTTAATTTGGTATTTTTGATATCGCTGCTGAATAACTGCTCTTCATATTCGTCAATCAGTTCCGGATAAATCAATTCTGCCGCAATCATGAAGCGGATGTTTTTATCATTTTCTCCATCGGCACTTTGGCGCAAAGTCTCCGGAGCGTTGCTTATGGTATGGTTAATCTGAGGGCGGGGCGCATTATAACTGTTGCGGCGGTTGCCATAACGATTATTATTACCATAGCTATTATTGCCGTATCCGTTATTAGAGCGCGTATAAGTCGGTGTTTGCGGCGTTCTCGGGCGTTGTTGCGCCGCCGGTTCATAAGCTTTTGGCATCGGCAATGGTTCGCTTATCGGGATATTGTCTAAATAAGCGGGCGGTTCTTGATTTTGTATTGGCGGATTATACGGTGCGGGGGCAGGTGTTGCTCTTACCGGCGTCGGTTGAGGGCGCGGCGAATAGGTGCGTGGTTGGGGAGCCGTATATTCGCGTTTTTGCCATGCGGTTTGTTTGAATGCCAAATAAATTCGATTACGAATTTCTTGTGCATAATAGCTCCTCACCGTTGCATCCGTTATTTTGGCGACTTCGGCCAGTAAGGTCTTTTCTATCAGCGCTTTCTTCTCAGGTGTGGAACTATCTTCATTTTCTGTGTATTTTTGCCACAAAATATCTATGAGTGGCTTTGTCTTTTTCATCAAAGCGCCGAAACTTTCTCGGCCATGAGCCTGCAAATATTCATCCGGATCTTGATTATCCGGTAAAAATAGAAATTTCAGCGAGTAGCCGGCTTTTAATATCGGCAAGACTCTGTCTACCGCGCGCATGGCGGCTTTTACTCCCGGGCTATCCCCATCTAAACACAATATCGGCTCAGGGCAAACGCGCCAGGCTTCCATAATCTGTTCTTCCGTTAAAGCCGTTCCTAACGGCGCGACGGCATATCCGAAACCATATCGGTCTAAGGCTATCACATCCATATAACCTTCGCAAATTATCAGGTTCTTTTCTTTATAAGCGACTTCACGTGCTTTGTCTAAGTTATAGAGATTACGGCGTTTATTGAAAATAGGCGTGTCGGGCGAATTGAGGTATTTCGGCTCCAGTTTTTCCATCACACGGCCGCCAAACGCGATGATTTTACCTTGTTTGTTGGTTATCGGTATCATGACGCGATTGCGGAAGAAATCATGCGGACGGCGCGACGTATCTTCCGGTATTGCAATCAGCCCTAATTCTTTCATCTCTTTTTCGTTTATTCCCTCGGCCTTTAAGTGGGCCATCAGGGCATTATTGTTTGGTGCAAAGCCTAAACGAAATTTCTGGATGGTTTCTTTGGATAAACCGCGTTTTTCCATAAAATATTTTAGACCTTCGGCCCCATCGGGCATTCGCAATTCCCGCTCAAAGAAATTACATGCGGTTTCCATAATATCATAGAGCGATTTGCGTTCTTCTTCCTCTTTTTTATCTTTTGCGCTTAATTGCGGCATGGGGAGCCCTGCCTGTTGCGATAATTTATGCAGCGCATCAATAAAGGGGAGGCCGTTGGCTTCCATTTCAAATTTGATGATGTCTCCGTGCGCTCCGCAACCAAAGCAATGATAAAAACCTTTGCTCTCGTTGACGGTAAATGACGGGGTCTTTTCATTATGAAAAGGGCAAAGACCTTGATATTCTCGCCCTTTTTTAGTTAATTTCACCTTTGCCCCGACAACGTCTACTATGGAAACGCGGGCGCGCAACTCATCTATAAAGCGTTGCAAATCATCGTTCATTTAGGACTCTTATGCTTTTTCTTTAGGCTAACATGGATTTGATTAGGCCGGAGGCTTTGCCCATGTCTAACTGGCCGGCATAAGCACTCTTTAATTCTGCCATAACCTTGCCCATATCTTTCATGCCGGCGGCGCCGGTTTTGGCAATAGCGGCTTCAATGGCGGCTTTGGTTTCAGCTTCGCTCAATTGTTTTGGCAAAAAGCGCTCGATAACGTCAATTTCTGATTGTTCTTTTGCAGCTAATTCTGGACGTCCGCCTTCGTTATAAATCTTAATAGATTCATTTCTCTGCTTAATCATACCTTGCATCATAGACAGCAAATCGGAATCGCTGGCACATTCTTTGCCGGCACCGCGGGCAGCAACATCTTTTTCTTTTTGGCCGGCAATTATTAAACGGACGGCCGATACGGTTGCCATATCATGATTTTTCATTGCTTCTTTTAAGGCATTTTGCAGATCTTCTCTTAACATTTTAATCTCCTTTTCGATTAAGATTTATTTCATCATCATTAATTGAGTATCTTTCTACTCTATTAATTAAGGTTTGGCAAAGTTTAAAGTCAAGCTGACCGGTGTATTTTGTTTTTGTGCGGGCAGGGTGAACACGGCACGCGTCGTTTCTCCGCCTTTTAACTTGGATTGTTCCGGCGCAAAGCGCTCTTTTTGATTGTTAACGGTTATTTGAGGAACATAACTGGTGTAAAATGAAGTGTTCTTTATCTCTGCCGTTACTTTCAAAACAGGTTTCTTATTCTCCAACACGCGGTTGACGCTGATTTTGGTAAACTTGAGATATTCTTCGTTATATAACCCGCTTAGGCCGATTTTGTTATAATAGGTTTCAGCTATCGGGAAAACCGTCACAATTTCTCTTCTTAAAAACAAAATACCGGCGCAGAGCAGCAATAAAACCAACAAAGCACACGTCTTTTTATAGCCCTTAAATGGTTTTGGGTTATCTAAACGATCATCAGGGGTGACTTTTAAGTTATAATCACGGTCACTATCCGCAAACAAGTGCGGTTCTCGGCGCGTATCCTCTTTTTTATCGTCATACATCGGTGCGGTGCTGATGGTAAAAGAGGTTCCGGTATCCGAAGTTAAGGTGATTTCATTTTGTTTTTGAGCTGCGTCCAAGATAACTGCCGAAGATAATGTATGCGGCGGCAACGGCGCATTGGGTTCTGTTTGTGTATCCGTCATTATCGGGGCAATAAAATTCGGGTCGCCTTCTTTTTTGACAACTTCTGACGAAGAAGGTGTTTTTCGACCGGATTTGCTATCTGCCGGAATAATAAACTCTTTCTTTTCCGACGGCCACGGACGTGCCGGCGGTTTGATGACATCAATCGGCTCTATATAGGGTTCTTCATCTTCTTTTTCTTCTTCATACCCCAGGGCATCGCTTCGCATGGCGTGCCATACGTTTGAACAAGCCTGACAACGGAATTTTTGACCGGTTTTACCGATTAAATCATCCGGTATTTCATATATGCTATGACATTTTGGACAACTGATTAACATGTGCGTTTCCTTTTTTTATTTCTTGTTAGTATATAAAGAAAAAATATTTAATCAAATCTTTTTTGGCGCTATAGCTTAAAAAAATGCTTATATTGGTTATAAGATAATTTCGTGTGTGGGTATAAAAATATGGTGCGGCAAAGTCAAAAAAAAGATAATCGTGAAGATATTGCTGATAAGCCTTTGCGCTCTAAAAAACAAAAAAGCCGGAAAAAATCCCCAAAAAAGATGGGAGTGGCGATGATCGAACAGCGGCGTGAGAACGGTACGGAAGTTTTAGAGGGCGAGACTCTTATGCCAAAGAGTTTCGTTTGGTCTTGGGGAAATGCCGGAAGTTTGCTCCTCTTATATCTGATCATGGATATTTTGCTGTTGATGGGGTTTGCGCGATTTAAGTTCCTTTTTGTGGTGATATTAGTCTTAGGGGCTTATTTTTTGCAGAAAAAGCGGCAGACTATGCTGCTATCTGCCTGGCTGACGGCGCTTTCGGGCTTATTTGTTGCGGGGGTAATGGTCTTCTTTGGGCAATATCAAGGCGGTTTATCGGCTCAGGAATTGGCGCTTATCACACAAAACCAAATGAGGGAAATTTTTTCGGTGGCTTCTTTGTTGTGGACAGTGGGGGGATTTTCTATTGTGTTTGGCGGCTATATATATTATGCCAAGAAAAATGGACGAGGGCTGCCCTCGGTTGAGTGGTATGTCGCCTTGTTTAATATGGTGCTGTTTTGGGGTTTTATGTATTTTATTTTTCAAAATACGCTATAAATGTTGAGTAGGAGTGAAAATGGTTACAGAACAGTTTGAGCCGATTGTAGAGATGAAAAATGTGGCACTGGCTTATGGGGATAATCCGGAAGTGCTTAAAAATATTAATTTTTCTTTTCGACGCGGTTCTATTCACTTTTTGACCGGAAAAAGCGGTGCCGGTAAAACTTCGCTGCTTTCGATGCTCTATTTGGCTCAAAGGCCGACGGCCGGGACGCTGAAGGTTTTTGGGAATAATGTGGCGATGACGGATCGGGATACATTGGCTTTTTTGCGACGGCGAATCGGAGTCGTTTTCCAAGATTTCCGGCTTTTGGAGCATTTGAGCGTGTTTGATAATGTCGCGTTGCCATTGCGTATTCGCGGAATGAAGGAAAAGGAAATTCGCCAGAGAGTAATTGAATTGTTGGCGTGGGTGGAACTTTCTCACAATATGTATGTCAAAAGCTCGGAAATCTCGGGCGGAGAAAAGCAACGCGTCGCTATTGCTCGTGCGGTTATCAATCGGCCGGAATTGCTGCTTGCCGACGAGCCGACCGGTAACGTTGACAGCGAAATCGCGCTCAAGTTGATGAAACTTTTTGCCGAACTTAATCGTTTGGGCACAACGGTTGTGATTGCAACGCACTCTAACGAACTGATGCAACGCTATAATTATCCTCGGTTGGTGTTGGCTGACGGTAATCTTTCTTATCTTAAAGATACTTTGGAACGATAATTTGCGGTGATTTTGATTTTTTGATGAGGGAGATGATACTCAAATGGCAGTTACGGAAATGGACGAAATAAAACAAGCGATGGCTCTGGAAGCAAAAGTTGCGCCCAAAGGGGAAAGACCTAAGGACGTTCACCCTGTTTCTAAGGCAACGGCAAAGCAAAGAGCCGCCCGTATTCGCGAATTAAGAAGACAAAAGGCACCGGCTGACAAAAATCAGGAATTGCCGATTGATGAGGGATATTCCAAAACGTTTTTGCGCGTGACGGTAGCGGTTTCGGTCTTTTTGTTTGCCATCACGCTTGCCGGTGTGCTCGGAATTAACTCTATGTTTGACAACTCCAGAAAGCAGGTCGTTTCTAACTTTACGGTTCAGGTTTTGCCTTTAAGCGATGCCAGTGAAAGTCGGGAAGATTTGCTTAAAATTGTCAATTTCTTGGAAAAATATCCGGATGTAGAGCAGGTGACGGTTTTGAGTGATGCAGAACTTAAAGCTCTGTTACAGCCTTGGCTCGGAGCTAATGTCGATATTGAAATGTTGCCGATACCGAAACTTCTTGATGTTAAAATCAGAAACGGAAAAAATTTTGATTATCGTGAGCTGACGGTGAGACTCTCCGAAATTTCGGCGCAAGCCTCCATTAATGATCATAACCTTTGGCTCTCACGGTTGCTCAAATTTATTAACTCTCTTAAAATGCTCGCCGTTACGGTGCTTGTTTTGGTGGCAGGGGGATGTGTTGCTTCTATTGTTTATGCCGCGAAAACCGGACTTAATGTTCATCGCGACATTATCTCAATCTTACATATCATGGGGGCGACAGACGAATATATTGCCGTTAATTATGTTAAACAAATTTCGCAAATGTCTGCCGTGGCCGGTATTGTCGGCGCTATCCTTTCGGTTCCGGCTATCCTTATTATCGGGCATATGGCGGAAGGTATTGAAGCCGGTATTTTTAACTCGGTTACCTTTGGTATGGAAGAGTGGGTGATGATTTTGCTGTTGCCGTTTGTTTCGGCAGCTCTGGTGGCAGTTACGGCATATGTGACCGTGGTTAAGACCTTGCGTCATATGGTTTAATCTTTGGGCTGTTATTAAGGGGTACTTGTTGTGATAGTAACAAAAAAACTTATGGATTTTATTTGGAGCCTTGGTTTATATCTGTTTTGCGTGATGGAATTTTATCTTTCTACCAACAACTGTTATTTTATTGATGGCAAAATGGTGGACTTTTCCCTCTTGGGCTGGGCTTTTATGCTTGGCGTTTGGGTGTGGGGGATTGTCAACTATTTGCTGAAAAAAGATTTTAAGCTCTTAATCTTTGCTTCACAACTCGCCGTGATTTGTTTTGCCTTTGATTGTTGGAGGCTCTATACTTTTGCCGCAAATTTAGCTATGAAACAATATGTCTGCTTTATTTTAGGGGCTGAGGTTCTTTGTGTTCTCTTAGCTTGGCGCTTGAAAAATAGTTTTTTGCTTAAATCCTCTCTTATCAGCTTTTTGCTTGTTTTTGCCGGTGGGGTGATTGCTTATCCGGCTTTATTATCTTGGAACCAAATGCTGATTATTTCTGCCGTGTGGGCACTGTTTGGACTGCTTAATTTATTACCTTTTATGAAACTTAAATATCTTTTAGGCGGAATTGGTATTTCTGTATTAGCTTTTGGTGCTTATTTTTATATAAATTCTTTCGGAATTCATTTTTATGAGCCTAAAATTACAAAGCCAGCTCAAAATGTTAAAGTCAGCATTGTCGTTCCGGTTTATAATGCCGAAAAAACTTTGAAACGCTGTTTGGATAGCCTCCGCAAACAAACACTTAAAGATATTGAAATTATTTGCGTTAACGATGGTTCTTCTGATAAATCCGGTGACATCTTGGCGAAATATGCCGCTCATGATGCGCGTTTTAAGATTATTACACAAGAAAATAAATATATCGGGGCTGCGCGTAATGCCGGTATTGATGCGGCAACCGGTGAATATGTCGGCTTTCTTGATAATGATGATTGGGTGTCTCCTGATTACTATGAGGATTTATACAATCAAGCTAAAAAATATGATGCAGATATGGCGGTTATTGCGCAGAGATACAATATTTTACACAAAGTCGGGTATAATCTCAGCAAGACTAAAAATTCCATGAACCTTATGAAAAATGACGTATATGAAAATCTGACGACCGATTTTTGGAAAGTTTCCAGATTTGTTTGGGATAAAATTTTTAGGAGAAATTTCCTAATTCAGCATAAAGTACGTAGTTCTTTGCGGCGTGTAGTTTATGAAGACTTTTTCTTTGTTTTGCAAGCTGAAATGTATGCCAATCGTATTGCCGTAGCCCATCATGCACGTCATTATTGGAACCGCTTAGTCGATTCAGAAAGTCGTGTTTCGTATAATGATTTTTCTGAAGAAACCGCGTTGTTTTTTGTTGATGTTGAGAAATATGTTCAAAATGCCGATATTTCAGCTGATGATAAAGAAAAATGGTTGAAAAATGTTAAAGGACATCGCGAGTATTCTTTTGTAAATACTTATTGTTTCCTCAATAATCAGGATAAAACAAAATGGGTTGAGCTGTGTCGGAAGTTGTTTCCAGAAGATAATTTTGTCTTTAGTGAAGAAAGATATAAAGAAATTGCCAAAGATTTTTCTTCAAGATAATAAAGATTTATCGAGAGTTATTGTGGAGAAAGTGCAAAAAATACTGGGAAAATCAGACACCCCGAAGTATATATGACTGTATAGTGAGGATTTATGAGACATAGGCTTTGGATACTCGGCGGGTTTGGATCGCTGATTTTGTTCTTTGTTTGGTTAGGGGGATTTTTTATCTTTAACCGCACCGTCTTTGCTTATGTTAAAAAAAATTGTGCCGATATTTCCGGTTTGCCTCTTGTTTCCAATGATAAGTCATCAAGACAGATAGGAAAGGATTTGTTGTCTTTAGATACATCATATCAAAATACGGTTAGTGGTAGAACAAATTTTACTGCGTTTCGATCAGATTTTCCGTATGAGGATACTCCTCAACGAAAAGTTTTGGACGGGCAATTTGCGGCACTTAACTCTAATCTGCCGTCACCGATTGGTATTGCGGTTTTGACCGGCGGTATTAACCGAATTGAAAAAGCTATTCAACTGCTTAACGAGGGAGTGGGGGAGAGGTTGCTTATTTCCGGCGTGCGTCCGGGGACAAGTCTTGGCGTGATTGCTTCGCGCAAAGATGTTATTCTTAAAAACGCGCAACCGATTGATTTGGGCTATGAGGCGACAGATACGGTCGGTAATGCCAAAGAAGTGCGTGAATGGACCGAAAAATATCATATTAAAGAATTTTATGTGGTGACGTCTTTTTATCATATTCCCCGCAGTCGTTTGGAACTTCAGCATGAATTACCTGATGCCGTTATGCATTTTGTGGCGGTTGATACCCCGAACGTGTTACCTGAATGGTGGAAAAGTTGGCGCAGCTTCAAATTTATGGCAGCGGAATATACGAAGTTTTTAATTGTTTATATCCAATATGCTTTTGATAGGCTTTTTATCTAAATAGGATGGTTTGATGATGTCTAAGTGTTATCTGTTTATTCGCTCTTTAATTGCTAATTTATACTTTTATCCAGTGATGGCGATTGCTTTTGCCGTTTGCATTATCGTGGGACTTTGCTCTCGCAAGGCGATGATTAAACTCTGGGATAAATATTTACATCGGTTGATTTGGAGCGGTATGCTTAAACTCTGCGGTATTACCGTGGAAGTACGCGGCAAAGAATATATTACCCCCAATGTTATCTTTGCCAGCAAACATGAATCCGCTTTTGAAACTTATGCTTATACCGATATTATCCCGAATTCGGTGTTTGTGCTCAAAAAGGAACTGACCTATATTCCGCTATTCGGATGGGGACAGGCGCTTTATGGGATGATCCCCGTAGACAGAGGGGCCGGCGCCAAAGCGATGAAGGGGATGGTTAATGAAGCGAAAAAGCGTGTTGCCGACGGGCGTTCCATCATTATCTTTCCGGAAGGGACGCGTTGTAAACACGGACAAGTGAAGGGATATAAATCCGGTATTGTCTTTTTGGCGGAAAGTCTTGATATGCCGATTGTTCCGGTTGCACTTAATTCTGATTTGGTGTGGTCCAAGGCTTCGTTTATTCGCAAGCCGGGGAAGGTTGTATTCCAATTTTTGCCCCCGATGGATGTTAAAGATTATGCCGGTAAAAAAGAATTTATGGCGGAATTGCAGAACCGTATTGAAGCGGCGTGTGCCAAACTTGGATAAGTTTTTTTTGCGTAACTTAAAGAATAAACGGCGGAGCATCCTCTATGAAAGATACATCTTCACCTCATCAAGAAACTCATATCTCGCAGCAGGAGAACGGAACTTCAGGGGCGAGGGCGGTTACGGCAGATGGTGAGAAACTCGCGGTTTATATTCACTTTCCTTATTGCAAAAGTCGGTGTCCGTATTGCGATTTCTTCCGGGGGCTTTTGCCTAAATCTTTTAACGAAGATGAACTTATTCAACGCTATTTGTCGGATATTGATTATTTTGCAAGACTATATCCGCAGCCACAAGCGGTTAAATCAGTCTTTTTCGGCGGGGGAACACCCTCGCTTTTATCTCCACAGGCTGTAGAGCTCGTTTTGAACGAATTGCAGAAGAAATTTAAGCTTGACGATGATGCGGAAATTTCTTTAGAAGCTAATCCGAACACGTTTGAGCGAGAGAAATTCTTGGCCTTTCACACGGCCGGCATCAATCGGCTATCCCTGGGGGTGCAGGCTTTGCAAGCAGATGACTTGAAGAAACTCGGGCGGACGCACTCGCTTGATGATGCGTTGGCGGCCATGGAGCTTGGCGCCAAAACTTTTCCGAAGTTCTCGATTGATTTAATCTATGCGCGGCCGAACCAACAATGGGATACTTGGCAAAAAGAAATCGATCTGGCGCTTCAATTTGCTCTCTCTCATATTTCTTTATATGAGCTTTCTATTGAAGAAGGAACGCCTTATTGGCGCAAAAATATTCAGCCTATGAATGAGGAAGATGCATTATCTCTTTATAATGACACGGTTTCTTATTTGCGCTCAAAGGGATTCTCTCGTTATGAAGTGTCTAACTTTGCCAAATCTCCATCTCACCAAAGTGTGCATAATCTGACTTATTGGCGCGGAGGCGACTATATCGGTATCGGTGAGGGGGCGCATGGTCGTCTGCGGCTAAACGGACAAATTTTTGCAACCCTAGACGGGCGGATTGATGAAGCACTCACACCTGAAGAACGTGCCGAAGAGCTTGTTTTAATGGGCTTACGCATTGAAGAAGGTTTACAAGAAAAGCGCTTTTATCCGGCGTGTGGATTACATTTATTTAACTTTTTGTCAAAAAAAGTGACAAAAAGGCTTGCGCAATTAGATTTATTGTGTTATGATGACGCCAACATTAAACTTACGGACAAGGGTTTTCCCCTTTTGGACGAAATTATTTTAGAGTTAGTAAGTTAAGATTTTATTCCATTTTATTTTGGTCTTGATGACCGTACTTTAATTTTAAGGAGAGGTTTTGATGAAAAAGATTTTGGCAGCCGTAGCGGTTTTGCTTATGGCAGGATGTTGTTGTAACCCAAATTATGTTCCGACTTATCGCAGAGATAATCCGAAAGCGGAAACTCAACAAGTTGTTTATTCACGTCATCACTATTATACGCAACAACCGACTTACACCTATTATACTTATACCGCGCAACCGACATATACTTATTATCGCGCTCCGAAAGGCGAGGTGATGCACGTGGCTGGATTTGAGATTCAACAAGGACAGCAAATGCGTGACTTCTTTGATGATTTTGAAGAGCCGATGCATGCGCAATATATCGGGAATAATACCGTCAGATGGGTTTATTACCTGGATTATGACTATGAAGATAATGACGGTGAAATTGTCCGCTATTGTGAGTTAGATAATTATCAGCCGCATTCTTTGTGCACATTAACGGTTGAATTCTACCGCACATACGTTACGACGGCTTATACAAACTGTTACTAAGTATATAAAAAGCCAAAGTTTTTACCTGATTTTACGCTATAAAACTGATGGCGGTTATTTCGGACGGGTTCTCCCGTCCTTTTTTTATTTTTAATTTATAGGTGGCTTGTTTTTGGGGAACGGATGATTATATCTCTCTTAAACATAAGGAGGAGATTAAAAATGAAATTGCTCAAAATCAGCGCTTTTATCTCTGTTTTAGTTCTGGGGGCGTGTCAATGGGAACAGATTACCGATAGGGAAATTACTTATTATCCTATTCAAGGAATTTCTGTTTATAAAGGGCAGAGCGTGGCTAATCTTTGGGAGGCTAATGGTGCACCGAATGTGGTTAAAAACCTTGATGACGGAACGATTATGTGGGTTTATTACACGAATTTTCAACCTGTCGGCGGCGGGGAAATGATTTCTTATAATACACCGACACCTAACAGCACAGCCACCACTTGCAGTGTTAAAGTCTTGCTCAGAAATGATAAAGTTGCGGCGGCTTATTCCGATTGTGATTAAAAAAACAGACCTTACTTGATTAGAGTAGGGTCTGTTTTGATTAACCAAACTTTGGGTTATTTGCCGGCTTCGTTCATTAATTCTTCCAGCAATGATTTGCCAATTCGGTCTTTTTGAACTATTCTTGCAATGCTGTTGGTCGTTGCGCCATGTTGTAACATCTTAACCATAATAGCTCTTGCAGCCTCTTTGTCTCTGCAGATTTCGAAGTAATAGTAATGAAAGAACAAATTGTGAAAACAGTTGTAACCATGCCAATCTTCAGCATTCACATCCGCGCCTTTGTCTATCATCTTTGAAGCTACAGTCCACATTTGTTTGTCGGTTGCAATTTGCAAATAGGGGAGCTCTCCGCCCAGAGGGTTATCTAACTTTCCTTTCAAATCTGCACCATCTTCTATGGCTTGAAGAGCCATGGATACAATTTCTTCATCCGAATGAAGCCACTTTTCTTTGGCTTTAGTTCTGTTACTTTGTTGATAAAAACTCAGGGCATCAATCAAAATTTGGGTTGGATTTGTTTTTTCCATAAAGCTAATTTTTTTTTAATTAATAATTGCTCAGACGGTAAGTCTAAAATTTTTTCTCAAATTATAAACAAATACTTAAGTTTTGTAGGCTCATTTTAGAAACTTTATTTCTTTTGTCAAGTTTTTTTGTCGCGACGGATTGCTTTTATTTTGGCATAAAAGCTAATTTGGGCTTGCATTGTCAAAATATTATCCCTAAATAATCTAAAGATTTATTTGGTAATGTTTTATTGTATGGTTTGATGAGATGACTACCACTGCTGACTACTATGAAGTTTTGGGTGTAACCAAAACCGCTTCGGGGGAAGAGATTAAAAAGGCTTATCGTAAATTGGCGATGCAATATCACCCTGACCGCAATCCGGGAAATAAAGAAGCTGAATCCAAATTTAAGGATATTAACGAGGCCTACGAAGTCTTAAAAGATGAACAGAAAAGAGCAGCTTATGACCGTTATGGACATCAGGCCTTTACAAACGGTATGGGTGGCGGTAGCGGCGCTAATCCGTTTAATGGGTTTGATTTTACCGGGGCTGGGTTTGCTGATGTCTTTTCGGATATCTTTTCAGAATTTACAGGGCAGGGGCGCGCCAGATCGCGTTCTTATGCCGAACGAGGCGACGATATTCGTTATGATGTCGCGCTGACTTTGGAAGAAGCTTATGTCGGCTTAGAAAAAGAAATTAACATTACCACTTCTAAAGAATGTGATGCGTGCCATGGCTTTGGTACGGCAGATGGTAAAGAACCGCCGGTTTGTCCGACTTGTAAAGGGACGGGTAAAGTTAGAACGCAGCAGGGCGGTTTCTTTGTGTTTGAAACGACTTGTCCGCAATGCCGCGGAACGGGGCGTGTGGTTACCGATAAATGTAAAAAATGCCGCGGAACGGGTACGGAAAAATTTGAAAAATCGCTTAAAATCAAAATTCCGGCCGGTATTGAAAACGGTACACGTATGCGGATTTCCGGTGAAGGGGAGGCCGGCAAACGCGGCGGTCCGAAAGGGGATTTGTACGTCTTTATTACGGTTAAAAAGCACAAAACTTTTGAACGTGATGGGGCGGATTTGTTTGCGGTTTCGCCAATTTCTATGTCTATGGCGGCAATGGGCGGTAAATTTAAGCTCAAAGGTATTGACGGCGAAGAAATTGATATTGAGGTTAAACCGGGGACGCAACCTAACGATAAACTTCGGATTAAAGGCAAAGGGATGCGCTATATGAATTCGGATAAACGCGGAGATTTGTTTGTGGAATTCAAAGTGGTTATTCCGACGAAATTGACCGACGCGCAAAAAGAGTGTTTGAAACAATTTGATGCGGCGGCGCCTGAAGAGGAAAAGAGTTTTTGGGCGAAGTTGTTCGGTTAATAAATTTCCGATTATTTGAAAGCGCTTCTTCGGAGGCGCTTTTTTCTTGCTCTTTTCTTAATTTACCAAAAACAGCAGCAGACTTAAAAAGAAAATGACGACAAATGTTGCAGGGGTAGTCGGGAACTTCTTGGTTTTTATCATATCGGCTATCATGGGGGATAGAAGCAACATTGCTATCACGTATCCGGGGTTGGCGGCTTCTCTTAATGCCAATGTTTTGGAGGCTATCAAGATGGTACTGAAAATTATCAACCAGAAGGCGTGGCCGGATGCTATGGGGGCTTTTAATTGTTGAAAGCGCGTTAATTTTGGCGTCTTATCCGCTTCTGTCCTCTCTTTTGCTTGATTTATGGGCGAAGTGTTGGTGCTCAAAAACATGACGGTATTATAAACGCCGCTCGTAAAGCAGGCTACGGTCAGATAATAAATTACCCCGGTATAGGCACTGCCGCCGTGTATAGCAATAAATCGGGTGGCAATGCTCATTAAAGCTAAGGCGAACACGGCCGGATACAAATACTCTTCGGCTTGGCGGCTAATCTTTACTTTCATCATTTGCCAATATCCGGCAGAAAATCCGCATAAGCACAGAAAGATACTCACAATCAACGGCGGATTTTGCAACAACTCGGCCAATTCGCTGAAATCTATGCCCCACCACATAAACGTCGTTATCAAAACGCATGTGGCCATAAAGCCTGAACAAGAGTGGCTGCCGTATTGCGCGGAGGCAAAAAAGATATGACTGTCATAAACGCCTATCATCAGGCCTTGCAATATCAATATGGCATAATAAGGCGCAGAATCTATTTGCGGAACGGAGAGCAGGAGCGGCGCGACTAACAAACTCACGCCAAATCCACGCCATATTCCCAGTACATAACCGTTATAATGGCGGTGTTCGTTAAACGTGGTATAAAACGCGTTAAAAAAGGCATATATCAGGCTTAAAAATATCCAACTCATCTTTTTTCTTTCATGACCTCTTTTGATGTAATGCTTTTTTTAGGGATTTAAACCGTGGGCTTTCCGGTATAGATTGACTTTGGGAATGTTTTATGATATGATTTTTTATATTTGAGAGGGAGATAAGTATGAGCGGAGAAAATAAAATTATTGTTGATGAAAACTTGCAAATTTCCGATGAGCAACGTCAGGAAGTGCAAGAAGGTTTGTCTTCGCTTAAAAATTGGCTTATCAAGAGAAGGGGTGTTTCTAAAAATGCCGACGGAGAGCCGGACTATCAGATAGCGCTTGATAATTTGGATAAGACGCAAGTGTTTTTGACTGAAAAGGGGGCTGATCGTTTGATTGAAGCCGTGCAAAATGGGGAGCTTCATCTTACCGATAAATTTATTCAGGCTTATGGCGGAAAAAACAAAGCGATGGCGCATTTGCAAAAGATATGCAATAATCTGGGAGATGATAATATCGCCTTTAATGCGCGGGGAATTGTTCAAGAACCGACCGTTTTTCTTAATCTGAAGCACTATGAGCAAAATAAGGGACATCTTGAATTGCGGTCTATCTCCAGTTTGGTGACGCACGAGGCAACGCACGCCATTGGGCTTAAATTTAGCGAAAATATGGCGAATGTTATTGTTGGGCGCGAGGTTAACGATGGGGTTGAATATAGCAAATATCGCGACAGTGGCAAAGAAGTATATGCGCGCGTTATGCAGCTTCGCCATGACCTGAAACTTAATCCGGAGCAAGAATTTACTTTGGATGATGTGAGAAAAATGCGTCAGGATTGTATGGAAAAGCGGCAGGACTATCAAGAAGTTGACGGAAAAGCGGCGCCAGAAAACCTTGATACGATGTTATTTGAACGCTATTCCGATAAACAAATCCAATTTTTGCTGAATGCTACGTCTGAAATTTTACCGCAACAAGATAATTCTTTAGACCGCTATCAGTTGGCTTTGGATATGAAGAGGGATTTTGCCGCTTCTCAGGCAGAATTGCGGGTGAAATCACAACTTTATAAAACGGATGCCAATCAGATACTTTTTGCCGATAACCAAAATGAAAACGCTCCTAAAGTCAATAATCTGTCGCAAACCATATTGCAGAAAAAACTTCAAGAGCGTTGTTATTCTTAAAATCCGGCTATCTTTTAGGGCCTATTGCCGTTTTTGCTTTTTCTTAAAGCTGCCGTCAGACTTCTTTTTGAAGCTATAGGGCTCGTAGCTGGTGTTTTTGTTTTCTTTTTTACTGAACTTAACACTTTTACGACGTGCATAGGCTTTACGTTCTTTGTCGGTCTTGAGGTCTTGGGGCTTCGTTCTCTTTTCAAACTTCGGCTTTTTGACAATCACTTCCACACCGTTTTCCATAAAACTGGTGGTGGTTTCTTCCGGCACGGTTATTCGGCCTTTCGGCATTTGGATTTTCTTTTTGCTGAATTTTTCATCGGCTTTCATAACGGTTGCGATAGATGGTGCAGCCGGCTTCTTTTTCTTCTTCTCAACCGAAAAGCCAAACTTGCCGATTTTGCGTCCTAAAGTATAATAAAAACCGTGCGCATAAGCCAATAATCCGGCTTTTTCCAAATCCAGAGCGCCGGTTTCATCTATATATTTATCATCAACGTTTACGGCGACGACTTCTGCCAAAAACATATCGTGTGAACCAAACGGACGAACTTCCAATACTCGACATTCCATAGATACCGGACATTCGGCAATTTGCGGCGCTTTTATTTTAGAGCAGGGCTCCGGCGTCAATCCCGTTAGGGCGAATTTATCACAATCACGGCCGGATTTTACGCCAACCGTATCGGTGGCTTCGGCGATTTTCCACGTCGGCAGATTGATTGTAAACTCTTTGTTTTGGCTGATTAACTCGTGTGTATAGCGGCTGGGACGTAAAGACACATAGGTCAGCACCGGATCTGAACAGATAATTCCCGTCCAGGCGGCGGTCATCACATTAGGGTGTTCCATATCTCCGGAACCGATTAAGGCCGGCGGAAGTGGGGATAACATCGTCCCCGGCTGCCATGTTTGTTTGGTCATTTTCTTTTCCTTCTCTCTGATTGATTTATTGCCGCGGAGTATAGCAGATTGTTTATATTTGTAAAGAGGGGAAAATAAAAAATCAGTTTGTTTTTCCTATTGCCGAATTTGTGTTTTGACCTCTTGATGATAAAGAAAAAGCGCTCCTTTGCAGAAACGCTTTCTTCTCTAGTTTAAGGCTGATGTTTACTTTTTCTCTAAGTTTTGTAACAACTTATTGATTAAGCGAACACCGAAACCACTGGCTCCCTTTGGATATAATGGTTTGGGTTTTCCAAACATATCCATACCGGCAATATCCAAGTGTGCCCATGGGGTTTTATTTAATAAAAACTCTTCCAAGAAACATGCGGCGGTAATGGAACCGGCGGCTCGCCCTTCAGACAAATTCTTTACATCAGCCATGTCGGACTTAATCAATTTGCGATAGCCGTCCGTCATCGGGAAACGCCATAATTCTTCGCCGGATTGTTCGCCCGAGATACTCAATAATTCTGACAAACAATCATCATTACTGAATAAGCCGGCCATTTCACTACCCAACGCAACCACAATCGCACCGGTTAATGTTGCCAAATCCACAATGCGTTCCGGCTTATATTCTCTTTCAACATAAGTTAAGCAATCACCCAGAACTAATCTTCCTTCCGCATCCGTATTTAATATCTCTACGGTTTTACCAGATAGGGAGGTTACAATATCTCCGGGGCGGGTGGCTGTTCCTGACGGCATATTTTCTACCAAACCAACAACACCCACAATATTTAACTTCAATTTTTGTTGAGCGGCGGCTTTCAAACTTGATACAACTACTGCAGATCCTGCCATATCTTGTTTCATATCCCACATTCCGGCTCCCGGTTTTAAGGAAATACCGCCGGAATCAAAGGTTACGCCTTTGCCGACTAACGCTATATCATAGCCTTTTTTGCTCTTGTTGCCGTTATATTCCAAAATAGCTACATACGGACTGTTGGCTGAACCTTGGGCTACGGCCAATAACATATTGAAGCCTTCTTTTTTCAGTTCGTTCTTATCTTTTAAGATAACTTTTAAGCCCAAATGTTCTAAGCGCTTAATGTCTTTGGCATAAACTTCCGGCGTTAACTCGTTGGACGGTTCGTTGGTCAAGTCACGCGCATATCTGACGGCATTGGCTAGAGCTGCGTTCTTCTCATAAGCCTTTTTATCTAACTTTTCTTTGGCGACAAAGTTGAGGGTTTCTAACTTCGGAAACTCATCGGACTTTTTCGTGGTGCGGTATTTGTCAAAGCTATATGACGATAACTCAACGCCTAAACCCATGTTCAAGGCGATATCTTGCGCCGATAGGTCAGTCTTGGGCAAGTGTCTGGCAAAAACCGTGGCGGACTTGTAGTTCTTTATCTGATGATACAATCTGCCGGCCAAAGTCTGCAAGGCTACCGGTGTGGCAGTGTTTGATATTCTTAACAAAAACACAACATCTTTGCCGTTATTTAAGATTAAAATATCTTCTTTCTTTTCTCTGCCGTCATCGGCTTTGGCTACTAATTCTTTCAGCCGATTAAAAGTTGAGCGCTCAATAATGCCGCCGGTGATACCATAGTTTAGGGCTTCCTCTTGGGTTGCCAGCAAAACTTTGACTTCGGTTTCTTTAGCCGAGCGGTTAAAACTGATTTCTGTCATTGTTTTCTCCTTTTGTTTAATCGGGGTTATTTTGCGTCGCCATTAGTGAATAAAGTCTTAAAATTAGGGGCTTGACTTTGCTTTTTATGGTGCTAATGTCTGAAAAATGTTGTGTACTTCATGTTTTTTTGTATGTGAGGATTGTTATGAGCGGAATTTTTACGGCTGACGAGGCTAATATATGCAAGGCGGCTGAACTTATCAAGAGCGGTAAGCTGGTGGCTTTTCCGACCGAAACAGTTTATGGATTGGGTGCTAATGTTTATGATGCGCACGCTGTGGCGGGGATTTTTGCCGCTAAAGGAAGGCCTTCGTTTAATCCGCTGATTTCGCATATTGCCGAACCTTCGCAATTGGCTGATTACGCTCAAGCGGATGAGCGTGCTTTGTTCTTGGCTAAAAAGTTTTGGCCAGGGCCTTTGACCTTTGTCTTGCCCAGAAAAGATGAAAATCCGGCACTCGATTTGGTATGCGCAGGGCTTAAAACTATTACCGTGCGTTGTCCGAAGCATCCGGTCGCTCTGGAGCTTATCCGCCAATCCGGCGTGCCGATTGCGGCACCTTCGGCTAATCGGTCTCAAACTATCTCTCCAACCACGGCAGAAGCCGTTTATGAAAGTTTGGGCGATAAGGTGGATATGATTTTGGATGGCGGGGCCTGTGAAGTCGGGGTTGAATCTACCATTTTGGATTTAACCACACCGCAAGCCGTTTTGTTGCGGGCAGGGGGAATTACTAAAGAAGAACTGGAACAAGCGCTCAATGAAACTGTTATCCTTTCTGACGGTAATCCTAATCGGCCAACCTCTCCGGGGCAGCTCTTAAAACACTATGCGCCTTCTAAAAAATTGCGGATTAACGCTACCGCGCGGCAAGACGGAGAACTGTTTATCGGGTTTGGACCTAGATATGATTGGGCGGAAATGAATTTGAGCCCCACAGGCGATTTACGCGAGGCGGCAGCTCACTTGTTCGCATATATGCGTGAAGCTGATAAAAACCCGAATTTTTCTCGGCTTGCCATGGCGCCCATTCCTTTTGAAGGACTAGGGCTTGCCATTAACGACCGAATTAAAAGGGCTGCTCGCTGATACATTTTTGCTTTTGATATATATAAAAAAAAGCGCTTCTATCACAAGAGGCGCTTTATTTTTTGAGTCTATTCATTAGTTAAGATTTCACTTGAATATTTTCTTTTATTTGGTTGATTTTATTTTCTAATTTAGCCTTACCACGTTCTTTCATATCATTAAACTCTTGAACCAAAGAACCGCGATATTCCATTGCCCATGCGACCATTGAATCTATCACCGGTTTCAAATTATACCCCAGATTGGTCAACGTATAATCCACACGCGGCGGAATTTGCGCATATACTTTCCGTTTTAAGATACCTTTTTCTTCCAATGTACGCAAATTTGAAGTTAAAACCTTCTGCGTAATATTGCCTAAGTCCTTCTTTAGCTCGCCAAAGCGTTTCGTCCCGTCCATTAAACTTTCTATAATTTGAACTTTCCAACGGTCGCCCAACATTTGTATCGTGGTTTCAGCCAGGCTTAAAGAGACTTTTTCCATTTTTTGCTCCTTTCTTGTTTGCTTATCTAATTTATGAGAACACGTGTTTCTTGACAAGATTTTTTTCAAAATAATGCAATGTTTTTTTGCTTTAGTTTATTTATTACATTTTTGTTACAATAGGGGAAAAAGGTGCTTTTTTGTTGATTTTTGCGAAAAAATGTAGTATACTTTGTTCATATACGTATATATGGGTGGAGCTGATTTATGTATTTATTGATGTTACTTGCGACGTTTATGGCGTCTCTTTACGGATATAATCTTTCCGCGCGGCCAGATTATGATCGGGATATTGCGCGTAAAAAAGCTGCCGCCGTTATTTTTAAGTTTACACTCCAACATAATGCTGTCCGTAAAATTCTTGTTGATATTAATGCCGGAGGCTTTCAGGCTGATGACGGGGCCGATATTCCTTGGAGTATGCCCGGTGATCTCTTTTATGCTGATTCTGATGCCGGCAATGTACAAAATAATGAAGACATACATCTTTTTATTGAACAAGAAGGAAATGATGAACATTTAATTCTCCTTCGTGACAAAGATAATACAGGTCATGTTAATCCCGGAAGTAAAAATTATTTGATGACAGGAAGACAAATTTTTGATGGTGATGAAATGGCTACCAAAATTATTTGTGTCGATAAAGCACTTAATGAATCCGATAGTAAATATTGCACTTCCTCTACAGATGCCGATGGTAATGTTACTCAGTCATGCTGCAATATGAGTGGCTTGGGTGGCCGATACATTATTTCTTATAAACAATTGGATGCTCGTTGGATTAATCGTGTGACCGGGGATGTTTCACTTGATTTCGTGCAAGCCATCAATAAAAAACTTTACTATGATAATGTCGGAGTGATACGTTGGAGAGCACCCATCGGTGGAGCTAAAAAAGCTTGGCAATTTAAAGGAAAAATTAATTTCTTACCCGTATATGCTGATGATTTAGAAAAATGGAATGAAGAACACCATAATGCCGTTAACTATCCGGTCGAGAAACGTAACAGAAGTGAGTGGACTTTGCCGGATTGGATCTTTAAAGAGGATTTTTTCATTGGTAAAAAAGGGGAGAAAATTTGCGATGCAGATCACCCATGTTTGTTCAAAATACAGAGTTTTTGAGTGAAAATAAAGGAGGCCTAAATTATGAGTAAATTATTTAATAAATCAGATCAGCGCGGTACGCTTCTTGTTGAAGCGCTCGCAATGCTTGGACTGATTGCAATGGTTACGCCAACCCTTTATAAAAAATCTGCTGAACGTCTGCAGGAAATTCAAGATATTAACTCGGCTTCGCAAGCCCGCACCATGAGCAGTATCATGGATGCTTATATTCGCCAAAATTTCTCAGGCTTGATGAGTTCTATTGCCTCGGATACCAGCACAATTGTTATTGACTATGAAGATAATCAGGCAGGTGCTTATCGTGTTGGATATTCAAGTTATTTACCTTATGGCTTTACACCTAACGAAATTCGTGGCTATGATATGCCGAAAGTTTATGTTCACCGTGATGACAGTACTTTGGTTTCTTATGTTCTCTATCCGAAAATTGTTGATATTGGCAACAAGCGTGCGGCTCGTATGGCCTCTTTGGTCGGCGCTAACGGCGGTGTTATTACGGATAATAAAGAAGCTAAAGGTACCGGTGGAGCTTGGTATTTAAACAGCTCTATGATTGAGGATATGGAAATTGATGAATCTTCATTGACCGAGAACTCTTTGATGGTCACTTCTAATGAGCCGATTTCCATGAGTTATGATGATAGTGCCAAATATCTCTATCGTGTTCCACCTAAGCCAGATACCGATGATGATTCTTATTATCATAATACGATGATTACAGACCTTTATATGGGCGGTCACCCATTTGATGATACAGACTATGCTCATTATGCCAGCGACTATTACTCTATCTTTAACGTTAAGAAATTAACCATGAACACAGACTGTAACCGTGCGTATATTTCTGAGCATAACTCTTCTTCTCCGCAAAATTTGTGTGATCCGAATGTGGCGGACTTGTATATCGGTAAACCTTTTACAACAACAGGTAATCACGGTACTCTTGATACAGCTGATCATTCTCCTAGAGTTGAAGGTAACAACGGTGCCGCGTGGATTTATGGTAACTTGGCCGCTCTGAGCGAAAACTTCCAGTTATTCCGTGAAGAAACTCTCTATGACGGTAATGTTAAAGATGATTTAGGTTATGATGCCGAAATGGGACGTACGGCAAGCGGTTGGGATGTTTTACAATTTGCACGTATGAACAGTACCGGTACGGGAGATGAAGAAGTGGTCGTACTGCGTGCTGAAAACAAAGAAAATGCCGAACGTGTTTCAATGATGGATGAATTTGTTCAGGTTAAACGCAGAACGGACTCTTCTAATATTACAGATTTTCTGGTTGGAGAATCTTCCGGCGTCGGAGGTGAGGGGGCTCTTATTCAAGCCTTCAGAAACGGTAATACCAATGAGGTTCATATTAACCAAAATTCGGCTTCGTCCATTACCGAAATTAACCGTCAGGGCGGCACTGTTTATATTAACGGTGGTTCATCCGCTTCTACAAATATGCTGACCTATATTAACGATATGGGCGGTAATCTTTATGCCGGTCATGATGGGGGTTGGTTGATGGCTCAAGGATTTGACAGCAGTGCTCGTGTTCACTTGTTGGCTAATGTTAACAGTGCAGGTGTCGACTCTCGTATCTTTACGGTTGGACATGATATCAGTGATACAGGCGCTATCGGTACTGCCTACAATACTAACCATATGATTTATGCCGATACGGATAAAGTTTCTTTACGAGGCGGCGGTATTCGCGTTTATAGCGAAGATGGTTATACAGGTACTGAGGCCGGTCCGGTTGCTTTTCAACCGACAACGACGGCTATTAAAAATGAATATGCTGACTTGGCTGGTACGAAGTTAGAGCATTTGACTACTGTTGCTTCAAGATACACGGATATTTTGGGCAGAACTTATATGGGTAATAAAAATATGAGTTCGACAGCTTCAAATGACGGACACTATTCTCGTGACGAATTTACCTTGGGTATTGCCGGCTCGGCTTGGGTTGATGAATTGTTATGGGCTCGTAAAGCATGGTTGAAACAAGCCGGTATGCAAGAACTTCACGCCGGATTTGAATCTTATTCACAATTTGTCAGTGCGCCGCAAACAGCTTGGTTGAACGCTTATGAGGACATGGTTGTTATTCGTAATATGTCTAAGGGTGGCACAAATGATAAACGCGGTGAAATGAATACCGGTAAAAATGACTTGATGTTTTTAGCGGATTCAACAAAAGTCTTAATTAACGATACCGACGGTGCTTGGGCTGCTTTTGAAGACGGAAGCTCAAGAATCGGAGCAGGGGATCCGGCAACGGGCGCTCTTAAAAACTACTTTATGGCTGATACAGTCGGTGGTGATGGTTCGGCCAATGTTGTCGGCTCAACGTTGGTTAACCTCTATACTTTAGACGATAAAGTCTCCAGTGTGGTTGACATTCAACGTGAGGCCATGAGATTTGGCGGTAATTGGTCTTCTTCTTATACAAATAGAATTGATGCAAAGACGGGTACTTTTACGATTAAAACTAAGGATGTCAGCTCCACTGATGAAGATGAAGGCGCTCAATTCTATGCAGATGCCGAGAAAATCAGAACACGTTGGGTTGATTTTCAAGTAGAAGATGATTCAAGCGAAGTTCGCTTCAAGGTGGCTCCAAATGCTGAACCGGAGAGCAAAACAGATGAGGCCAACGTTCAAATTAACGGTTCATTCCATGTTACAGGAAATGAAGTTATCCATATAGCTTCTAACTCTTCTAATGCGGTTGGGACATCTGATAATGATCACGCTATGTTTGAAATTGATCCGGAATATGTTCGAATTTGGGCAAGAGACAGTGATGGTAATTATGCTGCGGGGGGGGCTGATGCCGGTGGATATTATGCAATGCTTAAAGTTAACCCGTCTGATATAGACGGAGGCTCAAGTGATATTGATGACACTCGTGATACTTCGATCTATATCCGAAAAGGTGCTATTGAACTTGAGCAAAGTTACTCAAGCGCTACACCGTCTACTTATGCTGCGGATGAAGGGTTTGGTTATATTAAAGCAAACAGATTTGTTTCTAATACAAATGAAACTGTTCCAGAAATTTCAGGAAAAACCGACAGAGGAACAATGTATGACCAATATATGGTTAACCCTGCTTATACCTCTGTTATGCATGATATTAAGTTAACAACACGTGGTGGGGCTCGTTTGAGTGATGCGTTGCCAGATTTCGTTTTGAAAGGTGTTTATAATATTTCTAACGACTTCGTGGAAGGATCTCATAAAGATAGAATTTCTTGGAGTTGCGGTCCAAACTGTACAGATCAAGGATATAATCCTATTTCTGCTAATGTGGCTTGGGCTGACCCATATGTTGGACATATCCCTTATGCACTTTGCCCGCCGGGATATAAAAATATGGCGACCATTGTTCCTATATCCTTTAATATGGGGCAAGCCGGTGAAATTATTCAAGCCAGCAAAATCGGTGGTATGCATAATTCAGGTAGTGTTACAAACAGATGGTATGTCAATCCGGCTACACGACAGGCTGATATTTTGAAATCTGCCGAGGAAATTGCTAAAGTAACACACGGTTCTCTGAATGATTCAATCATTTATCCGGGAATGGAAGAGGTTAGCAGTATGATTTATAACGGTCTATATAATGAAGGACATAGCGGCGACTTCTTGGCACAAGTGTCATCACGTACCGAAGGTTGGTATTTAGGTTTGAAGGCTGAGTATACTAGCGCTGATACATTGGCTACTAATTCCTCTCTAAAAGCAGCTGTCGGTGATCAAAATATTGGTACTTATACTTATAGCGATGACGGTACAAACAACTATGCTGTGGCTCAACCTCTCTATTTCCAACAAAATACTTGGTTGAAGACATCTGTCAATCCGGACAGCGAAGGTTGGGAAGCTCGTATGGGATTTATTTATGATAAAAGTTATTACGATTTAGAGGGGGCTGCCGGATTGGATGACGAAGTCTTATCTAACAACAACCAAGATGGTTATAATGATGGGACTAACCCAAGTCCGACTTTCCAAAATGGTAACTTTGTATGGAATCTGTTTCCGGTTCCGACTAACACTTTGGAAGGACACGCTACCGTTTATTGTTACTTTGACAGAACAGAGTTCAAATCCGGTGGTTGGGAAAACTTAGTTGACCAAATTGATCAGCTCGGCAGTTATCGCGATATTGACAGCAAAACCGATGGTTCAAGCCGTGATTATATTAATCGTTTGAACGATCCAAGCTTGAAATACACGGATCCGTGGTAATCGGTTTATGAATTATATCAAGAGGAAGACTAAAAATCTTCCTCTTTTTTTATACTTCTGTTTAGCTCGTCTTTTTGTTTTTTGGACTTATATGAAAAGGGAGATTTGTTTTTAATTTCAGTAAGGCTTTTAAAAATAAATTTACAGGTCGTTTTGGTGTTAATTTCTGTTTATAAGTTATGAAATGACTTTGCTAAGCGCTTTTTTCGCCGTTATGCTCTGCTCATAATGTAATAACTTTTATGTTTAAGGATATATAAAGATGGATATCTGTGAAAGTATCAGTAATCTGGCTTATCTTTCCGGTATTGAGTTGCAGGCAACTATTGAGGAAAAAGTCGGATTGCTTAAGGCTATGGATATTCTCGATCAGAACTTTGTTTATAATACTCAAGACCCTGAACAACAGGCTGAAAATATACGTCTTGTCGAGAAAATTATTGATGAAAAGAAAAATGCCAATTTTATCAATATTGTTCACCATATTCCTATTTTGAGGCAAAATAAAGTTCCTTCCATGGAAATTTCTTTGCCTGACGGCGTTAAAAAACTAAAATGGAATTTTTATGAAGATGAAGACCCTAAAAAATATTATAAAGGGGAAATCGTTATTGATGATTCTGAAAAATTTTATAGCGGCGAAGTGGCTATTGATGATTTGGAAAGAGTGGAAAGCAACGGTAATGAAGTGGAAAGAAAAATTAACGGCGTGACTTATCGTAAATATCGCTTTAAGTTTCCGTTTGAGGTGCAGCTCGGCTATCATAATGTTGTCTTTTCATATGTTAATCAAAATGGTGAGGAAGTTACGCAAAAAACTAGTCTTATTTCTGCGCCTGAAAAATGTTATGACGGATTTGGTATCCGTGAGGGCAAAAAGACTTGGGGTGTGCCGGTGCAACTTTATGAACAAGTCAGCGAAAATAACCTTGGTATCGGGAACTATGGAGATTTGGCTCAGCTCGGTTATATCTTAGGAAAAAATGGGGCAGGGCTTATCGGGGTTAATCCACTTCATGCCGCACATGATGACAGACCTGAAATTGCGTCTCCTTATAGTCCGGACAGCCGTATGTTCTTTAACTACATCTATTTGGATGTGACGGCTGTTAATGAATTTAAAAATTCTCAGGCTATTCGTGATTATTACAATAGTCCGGAATTTCAGGAGAAAATTAAAGTTAATCGGCGCAGAACCTATGTCGATTATACCACAACACAAGAGTTGGTTGATGATATTTTGCATCGCTGCTTTGATGAATTTCGTTTTTCTCCTTTAAGTGAAGAGGCGCGCAACCGCTTTAGCGTTTATTGTGCCGATCAGGGGGATAATTTGGAAATGTTTGCAACCTTCAGAGCTCTTTCTAAATTTTTCTCTAAGCAGGACCCAGCGCCCGCCGGTTGGCAAGATTGGCCGGCTGCTTATCGCGATGATCCGCATTCTCCGGAAATTAACGCGTTTAGAGCACAACATCGCGCTGAAATTGACTATTATAAATATACTCAGTGGCAATGCGAAATCCAGTTGCAACATGTTAAAGATACTTGTTTGAACTCCGGTATGGAAATCGGTCTTTATATGGATAACGCCGTAGGGGTGCTCCCTAGAGGTTATGAATCTTGGTATTATCGCGATAACTATATTAAAGGTACGGCGGGTGCTGCTCCTGACATCTTGTCTAAAAACGGACAACGTTGGTATTTACTCGGATACAATCCGATTAAATTGCAAGAGCAGGGATATGAACCTTATCGTAAGATTATTGAAGCTAATATGCGTTATGCCGGTTGTTTGCGTATTGACCACGTTTTACAACTGCATCGCTTGTATATTTTCCCCGAAAATGCCGAGACAGGCAACTATATCTATTATAACGTTAAGGAATTGATGGCTATTGTTGCTCTTGAAAGTCATCGCAATAAGACTTTGGTTATCGGGGAAGACTTAGGTAATGCGACTGACGAAATTAAGCGCGGTATGGAAGATTTTGGTATTCTTTCTTATAAAGTATTACCGTTTGAACGTCATAATGATATGTATAGCTCGATGAAGCATCCGGACGAATATCCACAAATGTCGGTTTGCTCGCCGTCTACGCACGACACACCACCCTTAAACAGCCAATGGAACGTACAACATGTTTGGCAACAGAAATTGTTGGGTATTCTTTCTGACAAACAGGCGGACGATACATTTGAGCAATATGCCTCTCAACGTGAGGGCTTAAACTGGATTTTGGAACATTATGGAATTTGGAAGGAAGTCGGCGGTAAAGCTGTGGAACATCCGAGACAAGATGCCAATAATATTCCGGATAAATATGTTCAGGCGGTGACGACATTCTTGGCTCGTTCAAACTCCGCTATTATGTTGATGCCGTTCTCTGATATCTTCGGACAAAGAGAAATGGGCAATATTCCAGGTGTTTCTGAACTTGAATGGTCTCAACAGAAACCTTTGCAATTTGTTTATGGCAATATCGCTTATCCGAACTGGCGTAAGAAAATGCATATTCCGGTTGAACATATTGAAGATGTTGAAATATTCCGTGAAGTGGCGCAAATTTTAAATAAATATCGTCCGGACGGTAACAATGGAAAAGGTCGTTATTATCAATTTGAACGCTTAGGCAATAATAACGCTTCTACCATTGATTTTGACAAGTTTAAGCGTATCCATGATATTATTAAACATAAAGAAGAATATCGGATGGAGCAGCTCTTGCAGAATCGATATAGCCAAGCCTATAAAACACGTTTGAGTAACCGTTTTGAGGCGAATAAAACTCGCTATGATCATATGGTACAAGCGTGGATTAATCACAAAAAAGCTCACGGAATGTAATTATTCTTTTTAGCTCAAGATTAGGAGAGGGTGTTAGTCGTCCTCTCTTTTTTATTGGTGAATAATATCTTTCTTCTTTTGGAAAAAATTAACTTTTTGGGGAAAATTAACTCTATTTTAATGACATGGTACTAAAAGATGTTTTAGCATATATATGTTCGTATTTCATTTTCTGAAGGTCGTCCCCATGGAGCAAAAACAAAAGGTAAGAGCTATTTTTCAAGTCGGAGGGTGGCTGGCCTTCATTATGTTGGGATACTTGGGACTTCGCAGTTATAAATTATCTGTTGAGAAACTTAAAACGAACAGTTGTATTGAAGAAATTGAGACACTTTCCAGAAATATTCAGATGTATTTTCAAGGTCAACGTGATTACGGAGAATTTAATTATAAACAGGCTGTTGATTTTAAACTCATTCCCAAGGAAATGTTTCGAAAAGGTTTTAAGGAGGCTACCAATGCCTATATGGGAGGGGTGGACTTCTTTTATTCTTCGTTGGCTCAATTTAATGATAAAAAATCTTTTGAAATATCTTTTCAAGGTTTGAGTAACTATGCATGCGTGGAATTAGTCCGAATGAATTGGGACAGTACAGATATGACGAATCTCATTGCTGTTGGCGGATATAGTGTTCCGACACCTTCGGGGGTTCTTGATGATATTTATCCCAATACACCTCAGGCAGAAATTAAGTCCAGAAATATCTTTAAGGCTAACGAAGCTCCTTATGTGGCAATAGATAAGTTGCAGAGCATTTGTAATTGCCCTAAAGAGGAGTGTTCGGTGGTCTGGAAATTCCGTTAATCCACTTTTTTGCTTGCAAAATTTCTCTACCGTGATATAAAAAGACGAATTTTGACACTGATTACAGTGTTGGTTGATAATTTTTCAAATGGGTTTTATGATGACAGAAGAAGTTAGTGAACAAAGACAGAGCCGCTTAAATAAGCTCGCTAAGTTACAGGATATGGGGTATAATCCTTATCCGTATCGTTTTCAACCGGATAGTTACGCTCAGCCGTTACAGGAAAAATATAAAGATTTAGCTAATGGCGAAAACACTGAGGACAGAGTAACTGTTGCCGGTCGTGCTATGGCCGTTCGTAATGACGGTATGTTTATTGATTTGAAAGATAAAACCGGTAATATTCAAATCTTTTGCCATAAATCTCATTTGGATGAAAATAATCTTAAACTTTTGAAATGTTTGGATATCGGCGATATTATCGGCGTTTCCGGTTTTATTCGCAGAACACCGCGCGGTGAACTTTCTGTTGCTGCTGAAAAATTTGATATTATTGCGAAGGCTTTGGAACCTCTGCCAGAGAAATTCCACGGCTTAACCGACGTGGAAACGCGTTATCGTAAGCGTTATGTCGATTTGATTATCAATGACGATGCTAAAAAAATCTTGCTCACAAGATGCAAAATTGTTTCAGCAGTTCGTGAATTCTTTAATCAAAATGACTTTTTGGAAGTGGAAACACCTACTTTCCACCCGATTATGGGCGGAGCTAACGCGAAACCTTTTATTACGCACTATAATGCTTTGGATAACGATTTCTATCTACGTGTGGCTACGGAACTTTATTTAAAGAAGTTGGTTGTCGGCGGTATTGACAGAGTGTTTGAAATCGGCAAAAACTTCCGTAACGAAGGTATTGATAAAAACCATGTGCCGGAATTTACGGGCCTTGAAGCCTATATGGCTTATGGCGACTATAATGATATGGCTGATTTAATCTATAAATTGGTTCGCTTTGTAGTTAATAAGGTTTTCGGAACGGATAAATTGGTTTTGGAAGGACATGAAATCGACTTTTCTAAGCCATTCCCGAAAGTTTCTATTATTGATTTGATTAAGCGTGAAACCGGGGCTGATTTCTTGAGTGTTGAAACGGTTGAAGATGCTCGAGCTTTGGCTAAATCTGTCGGGGTTGATGCTGATCATTGTTCTAACTGGGGTAAGGTGGTTCAAGAAGTTTTTGATGAAAAAGTTGAAGCGACTTTGATTGAACCGATACACGTTTCGGATATGCCGAAAGATATTTCTCCTTTGGCTAAAACCCACCGCGATAATCCGCGTTTGGTAGAGCATTTTGATACATATTTGCTCGGTATGGAACTCGGGTGCGCTTATTCTGAACTTTCTAATCCGTTGGAGCAGTTGGAACGCTTTAAGGCGCAAATGGCTGAACGGGAGAATGGTGATGATGAAGCACAGATGCTTGACGAAAGCTTTATTGATGCACTTTCTTATGGTTTTGTTCCGACGACCGGTATGGGTATGGGTATGGACAGACTGGCCAAACTTTTAACAGGGGCGGCTACACTTCGTGATGTAATCCTCTTCCCAACTCTGAAGAAAACGAAATAATGGATTGTTTTTAAAATAAAAAAGCCTGACTGTGAAGTCGGGCTTTTTTGTGTTTTGCAGAAACTTAAAACTACAACTTTTGATACAGACGTTTTTTGCTGGCCTGTAACAATTTGATGCTTTGTTCCGCACTCAAAAGTTTTTGCTCTCGCAAAGTTTGGAGCATCATAATGATTTCCAGCTCTAAACTGATACGCATTTTCTTTTTGTTGCGTTTTATCTCACGCAATAAATGCACAAACTGAAAAATTGAGGTCAGGTTCTTATCCGGAACGCTGATTTCTTTACCGAAAAATTTTACGGTTTTGTTCATCAATTTCAATTTGTAATGCTTGCGCAAGTAATGGTCTGCCTCGCGAATATGCGGCGTGATGGTGATAATTTCATCAATCGGCGCTTGATAGGTTCCGGCGTAGGCGATACAGCGCTGCAAGATGCTTGCCAGTTCATGAAACATCATCTCATCTTGAACAAGACCTTTGCCGTTCATCAATTTGGATGCTTCCGGCAGGCTCTCTTCTATCACATAATAGGTGGAGATGAGCTCGGGAGCTTGCTGTTTAACCGAACGCTCCAAACGTAAAGACTGACGTTTGGTCGTACTCCAGATGACATTTGTTCCGGCCGGAAGTATTTTCTTTACGGCTTGAATATTTTCGCCGGTATTACGGCCTTTAGCTGCTAAACTTATATCTGCCTCCGGAACACCTAATTTGCAACAAACCGAAGCCAATAGTTCGGCTTCGCTCTTGTCATGCGTGTGTTTACTCAATAAACCTTTGCCTCCGACGCACAGTATTTCCGGATGGTAACCATGTTGCTGGTATATCTTATAATACAGCCACGTTGCCCAAAAGGCTGAGGTCGGATCGTCGTCTATGGCAATCACATAATCGGCACGAACTACTTTGTTTTGCTTATTGAAGCAGTTCGTCTTAATACACAGAGCATCATAAATCACTTCTGCAGCGTCCATGGAACGCTCAAATCTTTTCTTATCCATACTAATTTATTTTTTAATTTGACATAAACTTATTTAATCGGTTCTTAAAATAGCTTATTTTTGTCTATTAGTCAAGATGTTTTATGAGCTTTTTGAAGATTTGTTTTGTGGTTAAATGTTTTTTTTGCTTGTTTGTTTTCTTAAAATTCATAACCTTTTAAATAGTTAGATTATTTTTTGGGGGAATGATGCGGCGATTTTGGCTTGGTTTGGGACTCTTGTTACTCGGTGTGATTGTCGGTTCTTGGGCGGCGTTTTCTTCTTATCATCCGTATAAGCTTAATTATCGCCGTGCCGTTATTAATCTGCCGATTACGTTTACACGATATCTGCAAGACGATACTTATGCTCTGGGGGAGAAATATCTGGCTGAAGATTTGGCGGCTGAACTTAAAAAGAATGGAATTGAAGCTAAACTCTATACTTTTGAAGACTCTTTATCTAACCGAAACTTTAATGAAGGGTTTGAGATTTTTATGCGCTCGGGGCCGGAGCTTACTTTGGACGGATATCATAATTATGCCGACAAAGACAGAGTTGCCGTTTTGTTTGAGACTATTCCTTATGGGATGAACGTTATTAAAAATGCCGATATTGTTTTGACGGGCTCTTTAAAGAAAAATAAATTTTATCGGGAGCAGGGGATTAATTCTTTTTATTTATCTCAATTTACGAGAACAGATAAGTTTTATCCGGCTTTTAGAGAAAAGTTGCATCGACCGATCTTGTTTGTGGCTAATCAATGGCCTGATTTTCCGGTTAGAAAGTCTGTGCAATATGCCAAAGAAACCGGTATTGCGATTGATGTGTTCGGTGATAATTGGGAAAATATTCTTGTAGATGATGCCGCTTCTTGGTGGAAAGCGCGCCAAATCCCTAACGATAAACTTAAATATTTCTATTCTTCGGCCGATATTGTGCTTAACGATACCAGGCCCGATATGATTGAGGCGGGATTTATCAGCAACCGAATTTTTGATGCAACGGCTTGCGGTGCGTTGGTTATTTCTGACTATATGCCCGAAATTGAGGAAATTTACGGGGATGCCGTCCCGATGTATAAAAACAAAGAGGAATTTAAACAACTTATTGAGTTTTATTTATCTCATCCCGAAGAAAGGCGGCTTAAGGCGCTTAAAGCGCAGGAAATTACTTTGCAGAAATTTGCGGCGGATAAGGTTATTAAACGTATGAGCGAGATTTTACAACAATATGTCAGCGAAAAAGGATGGAATTAAGATGAGAAAGAAAACGATTAAAATTGATAAAGATTCTATCCAGGCGATGAAAATAAAAGAGAAAGAAACCGCCGATGCTTCTATCTTGTTTCAGAAAAAAAGCTTTATTCTCCGCTTAAAAATCAGAATCGCTGAATATTGTAAACCTGCTCTTTTATGGCTATATGATATACGGCGGCGGATGGGATTGAAAATTATCCTTACGCTTTTGCTCTTTGTTTTGGGAATGATAGGGGGATATTATGGCGTTTTATCCTCTCGGGTTTTACAAAACGATAAATTAGTTGCGCTTCGTATCGGAAATGCACCGCAATATGTTGATTATGATATGCAGGCGGCGATTAATTACCTCAAATACAGTCTTGAGCGGAACGATTATCAAATTGCCGGGGTCTCTTATGCCGGTAATCTTTACCCCAAGGAGCTTAATCACGTCGGGGTAAATGTTTTTGTGCGGGGGTTTCCAAGCTTTTATGATTTGAGAATGAGTGAAGATAAGACAAATATTCTCTATGTCCATCGTTTTGCGGACTTTTATGCCGAGGAATTTCAAAATTATGACGGTTATATCTCTTCTCAACAGCAGGTTCTGAATGCTTTTGGAGATAAAGTCAATATCCAACTTCTTCCGGTTGGCTTTGTGTCGCACGAAACAGTCGTGCCCGAGCATTATGAATATGATGTCCTTTATATTTATGAATATTATAACCCTACATTTTGCTCTTATATGCAAAGGGATTATCGGATGCGTATTATCAGCGGACAAAGTTTTGCCGCACTTAGCGATCAACAAAAAGCTCAAGAACTCGCCAAAGCTAAAGTCGTGGTTTATGAAATGGGGAATGTCGGGCGTGATGACAAAACCTATGTTCCTTATGCCGTCTTTGACTTAATCAGCTATGGCAGACCAGTCGTTACCAATAATAAATTGCTGCTTTCATCTTATTTTAACACTAACACATGGTTGTTTGATGATGTGGAAAGTATGATTTTGGTTACAAATCAGGCTCTTAATTCTTCGGATAGTATCAGAGAGCAAAAGGCTCTTAATGCGAAAAAAGTTTTGTATGGCTTTTTTGATATGAATGTGACATTTTTTAAAAATCTTAAAACCTTGAAATAATCTATCCGAAAGTTTTATAAAATTGCGTGAAATTGTTATTTTTATGCTCGCAATTTAGAAACTATTAACTAATTGAGTGCTAAATATAACTGTTACTTACCGGTGGGGGAGGTCGCTCAAGTTCAGCGTGGCTTCAGCTTATGTCAGGCCGGTGGTTGTTTTGGGTTTGGGGCTACATAACTAAAAATGCTTGTTATCTTTGCCTTATAACCGACAATCCTTATGGCATAGATGTGAAATAATTATAATAAGGAAATTAAACATGACTACAAACGCACAAGTTGATTTTTTGAACGATATTAAAGATAAAAAAGTTTCAGTTACCGTCTTTCTTATCAATGGTGTTAAATTGCAAGGTGTTATTACTTGGTTTGATGCAAATTCTTTGCTGTTGAGACGTGATGGGCATACTCAACTTGTTTATACTCACGCTGTTTCTACCATTATGCCGGCTACGCCGATTGATGTTGTAGAAGAATAATTCTTTTACTTAACTTCCGCTTGAGGAGGAAGGTGCGTCTATGGGAGGGGTACCGGTTCTTTGAGCGGAAGTTTTTTTATTTAAGGTTATGGCTCGTGCTTGAAATTCAACAAGATAAAAAAACAAAAGTTGCCGTTATTTGTCCGTGGCTCAAAAATGGGCAAAATGTTGCATTTGCCGGTGATGAAAAAATGCGCGAGAGCGAGGCCGAAGGTTTGGTCTTGGCGATGGGGCAGGAGGTCGTTTTATTACAAACCGTTAAACTTTCTCAGATTGTGCCGAAGAGCTTTTTTGGTAAAGGGACGCTCGAAAGATTAAAAAACGAATGCCTTGAACATGAAGCGGAATTGTTGGTGGTGGATATGCCGATTTCTGCCGTTCAGCAACGCAATCTGGAGAAAATTCTTAATCTTAAAGTGATTGACCGCACGGCGGTTATTTTGGAGATTTTCGGGCAACGCGCGCACACCAAAGAAGGCAAGTTGCAAGTTGAACTCGCTCATTTAACCTATCAACGCGGGCGATTGGTGCGCAGCTGGACACACTTGGAACGGCAACGTGGCGGCGGCGGCTTTTTGGGCGGCCCTGGCGAAACGCAGATTGAATTGGATAGGCGGCATCTGGATGATCGGATTGTCAAAATCAAAAAAGAACTGGAAAAAGTGCGTCAAACGCGAGCTATTCAGCGAAGTGCCCGTGTGAAAGTCCCGTATCCGGTGGCAGCGTTGGTGGGCTATACCAATGCCGGAAAATCAACCTTGTTTAACTTGATTACGCATGCACAAGTTTTTGCTCAAGATATGCTGTTTGCAACGCTTGACCCGACTATGCGTAAAATTAAGCTTGATAAAAACTTAGATATTATCCTTTCGGATACCGTGGGGTTTATTTCTAATTTGCCGCACGAGTTGGTGATGGCATTCAGAGCTACGTTAGAAGAGGTTTTAGAAGCGGATGTGATTGTGCATGTTATTGATGTTTCTAATCCGGACTATAAAGAACAGCGCGATGATGTCTTGAACGTTTTACATGAGCTGGGACTTACAAAAATTGAATTTGAAGGCCGATATGTGGAAGTCTTTAATAAAATCGACCTTTTGAGCGAGAGTGAGAAAAAACACCTGCAATCCAAAATAGGAACGAAGACGGCTGCTGTTTCCGCACTTTCCGGCGAAGGAATTAACGATTTTTTGCAGTTGCTTAAGACCAAATTCAGCCCCAAAGCGGAAATAAAAACGGTTTCTTTACCTATTGATGATGGGAAAAAATTAGCGGAAATTTATCGCTCGGCGCAGGTTCTTGATCGGCGCGACGACGGCGAAAGGATTTTTTTGCGCATCAAATTGCCTTCTTAAAAAAATATTGAAAAAGCGTTGATTCTTTTGTGATTTTTCGGTATTATATAGGTATGTTATGAAAATTTTAGGTGACGCGGAATGATTGAACTGGAAGAAGGATTTTCTGAAAACGATAAATATCTCATCCGTGAATATGAAAAACACGGTAGTGATGATTTTTTGCTCGTTGATGTGGGCGAGAAAACGTATGTCGTTCCTTATAAATATACAATTGGTTCAAACACGCCAAAGACTTCGCAGCAACGGTTCTTAAATGCGTTACTTGACTTTGAAGCTAAGGAAATCGGCAAATATCATCGTGCCGGTGAGGCGGTTATGTCTGTTGAATATGAGGGGAGGGACTACGTTATCCCTTATGGCAAGACCGGAAACTTTTCGCCTAAAGACTTGGCTGACGAGCTCCAAAACAAAGCCGATACCAAATATAACGCCGTTATTAACGCCGGAAGAGCTTTGGAAAAAGCCGGGCATCCGGTGGATATGCTTGATTTTTCAGACTTTGCTGCTGATAAATATGCTAAAGAGCTGGCCCAAATGAACTCAACGGTGCTTTTAGATGAAAATACACCTGAAAAATTGGGCGTGCTGAAGTTCCTTAAATCGGTTTCTAAAGATAAATTACAAAAGTTCCATACTTCGGCTTCTAAAATGGCGCAATCTCTCGGCAAAAAGATTATTGAATCCGAACAAAAAGCCTCTCAGCACTATGTGCCGCAATATTATAAAGTTTCAGCTTTGGCCGCGTTGGTCGGGATAGGAGCTTCATCCGGCTATCTTTCGCAAAAGCAGCACGCTGATAATGATAAAACAAAGGCTCAAACCGAACAGATAACCATGGTACCGGTGAACGATGTTGCAGATGCTCTGTCGGTTGCGGAGACAGCAGCCGAAGAACCAGCCGCTGAAGAAATGGTTGCAGAAGAGGGCTCTCAATATACGGATTCCTCCGAACAGGTTGATTTAAGCTATAGAAAAGCGCCGAGCAAGCATAAAAAATATTATGTTAATTTTATGGGGAAAAAACAGTCTGACCTTTATGGAAATATTCAAAAAATTCATGACTTAAAACCTGAGATATCTGCTCTTTTGGTTGCTGTGGAAGGTTTTGCAGATAAAGCGTATCTTGATGGTAAAAATGTTCCGACAATCGGCTCCGGCACAACGTTCTATTTAGATGAAAAAGGTGAAGAAACAAAAGTAAAACTTGGTGAAAATATAACACCTTGGCGCGGAATGCTCCATAAATGGCGCTATATTGATAAATATATGACCAGAGCGTTGGGCGATAAATTCGGACGTTCGTGTACGCCAGCCGAAGCTATGGTCGGTATTGGAGCAGGCTTTTGTTGGGGACCAAGCGGGTTTGCTTCGTCTGAATTCCTTAAATCTATGAAAGAGGATGAAAATTTATCTCAACAACTGCGGAAAATGACCGGTTATCGTCGGCAAAAAGGACTGCTGAAGCGCAGCTATTTGCTTGCTTGTTGTTTGTCAGGCGCGTGGACGCCTAAGGATTTATTAGATCTTCCGGTTTATCTCTTGGAAGATAAAGGTTATGTCAACTGCGCTATCTATACGCTTGATTTACATGAAATTTTGCCGTGTCGGAAAGATGCTCAAGGTAAATTTCTGAAAGATGCAGAAGGGCAGGATATTCCGCAAATTGCTAAAGACGGATTTTGTTTCGGATTTTATTTGAATAAAGCGCAGGAAATCAGAAAAAAATTGATTGAAGAAGCTCCCAAAGGTAAAATTCCTTATAAACGGGTACGCGATCTCTTGCCGAAAGATATGGTCAAAAGTATTGAAAATACGAAATATACGCATAATGCTCAACTGAAATCTAATGATAAATTAGCCTTTGTGGCAACGGCTAAAATGTTTCAAGAGGCCAGAGGTTAGTTTCTGCTTATATCTTTTGTTTTTGCTTGCTATTTCGGACTATTGCTCTAAACTTTGGTTAAGTTTTCGTTTTTGATGGGTTAGGGATGGTCTCGCAAAGTAAGTTCTTAAAGTATTTTATGCTCACGCTTGGAGTAGCTGAAATTTGTTTTTTGGCTTGGGTGTTTTATTTTCACTATATGTGTATGGATCATGCTGAACATATCCATGCTTCTTGGCTTGTTTGGCAGGGAATGGTGCCTTATCGAGACTTTTTTGAACACCACAACCCTTTGCTTTGGTATGTTTTTGCTCCGATTACAGCTCTTTTTTATAAAAATGCGCTCATTTTATATGTATCTAAGGTGTTTGCCTTTTTATGCTATGCGGGAGCCGCGTGGGGAATGTTTAGAATATGCCGTGACTTTTTAGAGCTTTCGCTTCAAAAGTTTATACTAGCTTTAATCTTTTTCTTTCTGCTCTATGACAATAATTATTTAGTTTTTGAGCTGCAACCCGATGCGCTGATGTGGACTTTTTTCTTTTGGGGATTATGGTTCTATCTCCGGTTTATCAGCCTTGGCGTTCAAGGGAAGGGGCGTGATATCGCGATTTCCCTTATCCTCTTTGTGCTTTCTTTTTGGGTGTTGCAAAAAATTATTGTCCTCTTGGGGATTTTGGGATTTTATACCCTCTATTTGCTTTATAAACGCCAAATCCGTTGGAAACCAGTACTTAACGCCTTAATTGCGCCGGCGATTATGTTGCTCTTATTCATGGCATATCTTTATTATACTAATAGCTGGGTGCTCTATTTCTTGTTTAACTATGACCTCAACTATTGGATGCAGGGATTTATGGGCGATGCCAAAATCTTGCAAAATTGGGTGTTTATCGGTGCGCTTCCGGTTTTGGCCACTTTGTCTCTACATCATTTTTTGGATAAAGAAAATCTCTATAGAGAGTTAATTTGTGCGTTGATGTTCTTGGAATTTATCCAGAAAATGCTCGTGGGTGCGCCTTATGTGCAATATTTTATTTTCAGTAATTTTATTTCGGCGTTGATTATTGCTGATGTTGTCGTGGATAAAATTGAACTTAAACGAATTAAAGCTGCTCTTTTATCGGCAACACTTATTTTTATCGGTCTGCTTGTGCTTAATCCGCCTAATACGCAATATCCACGCTATTTTACCGTTCAAAACTTTATTGCCAAAAATTCCAGAGATGACGAGCCGATTATCAATAATGTTTATTACTTCTTTAATCTTTATGGGCGCAATCCTTCATATTATTGGTTTGGGTATGGAAATGTGGCCAGGGTGGCGCATTATCTTTATGATGTCGATAAAGCTTTTGAACTTAACCAGGCTATTTATGAAAATCTACCCATGTTTATTTATCTTTCTCAGTATATCAACCTTTTAGGGGCTTCTAATATGGATCATTTGTATGAGTATCGGGAAAATCTACGTGATTTGTGGGAGAAAATACCAGTTAAAAAAGAAGGACGCGAAGATTTTGTTAAACGCTGGACTGCGCTTACTTTTGATCAATTTAATATGCCGTTTTTAGCACATTTTTATGAGATGTCTCCTTATTATCCGCTTCTTATCCGCAAAGATTTGGCGAATAGAATAAAAATAGAACAAAAATAGATGTCAACTGTGCAAAACTTGTCGGAGAGGCTTGTGTTCCATTGTAAATCTGCCATTATATAATTATCTTGTATTTGCTTTTGGAGATAAATTTATGCTTGATACTCTTGTTGTTATTCCTGCACGATACGGTTCAACCCGCTTCCCGGGGAAACCTTTGGCTAAAATTGCCGGTAAAGAAATGTTGTTACGTGTGGTAGATATTGCTAAAAAAGGTACACAACATTCAAATGCCAGAATCGTTGTTGCTACGGAAGATCAGAGAATTATGGACTTTTGTAACGCGCATCAAATAGAATGCTTGATGACGAGTGATCAATGCAAAACCGGCTCTGACAGAGTTTGTGAAGCTGTTAAAATCTTGAATGTTAAGCCTGATTTGATTATTAACTTGCAAGGCGATAATCCGGTTTGCCCGCCGTGGTTTATTGAAGAATTGATTAAGGCGTTTGAAGAAGATACATCCGTTGATTTGGTTACGCCATGCACCGAACTCTCTTGGGAGGCTTTGGATAAACTCAGAGAAAGCAAGAAAACAACGCCGTTCTCCGGTACAACCTGCGTGGCAGATAAAAACGGATATGCGCTATGGTTTTCTAAAAATATTATTCCGGCTATTCGTAAAGAGGCAGATTTGCGGGACAAATCTTCTAAAAGTCCGGTGTTACGCCATATTGGACTTTATGGGTATAAATACGAATCTTTATTCAAATTCAAATCTTTAGAAGAGAGTTCTTATGAAAAACTTGAAGGTTTGGAACAACTTCGCTTTTTAGAAAACGGTATGAAAATCAAAATCGCTAAAGTTGATTATAAACAATTTGAGGGGATGAGCGGCGTTGATTCTCCGGAGGATGTGAAGCGCGCTGAAGCGTTGTTTGAAAAATATGGTGAATTTTAATTCGGTTAGGAGTTGATATTTTATGGTCACAAGGATAATTATTGCACGTCATGGTAATACTTTTACAAAAGATCAGACACCGCTTAGAGTAGGTGCCGGTACGGATTTGCCGCTTGTTGAGACCGAACGAGGGACAAATATCGGTAAATACTTGAAAATGCGCACGCTTATTCCTGTTGCTGTATTTGCTGCGCCGCTAAAACGCACCACAGAAACGGCCAGATTGGCAATTGCAGCTTTGGATAAAGATATTCCTTTAATCGCTGATGCTCGTTTTACGGAAATTGATTATGGCCCTGATGAAGGGAAAACCGAAGATGAAGTTATTGCGCGTATCGGGCAGGAGGCTCTGGATGCTTGGAATGCTAATGCGATTGTGCCAAACGGTTGGAATGTTTCTGTTGACGGGATCATTCAGGCTTGGAAAGATTTTGCTCATGAAGTGGAACAAAATTATCGTGATAAAACGGTTTTGGTTGTCAGCTCTAACGGTATTATTCGTTTTGCGCCTTATTTAACGGGTAATTTTGAGGAGTTTTGTAACCAATTTAATATAAAAGTCGGAACCGGCAGCGTTTGTATTTTAGAAAAAGAAGATGGCGACAAGTTTTGGACAGTTAAAGAATGGGGCACAAAACCTAAAGATAAACTCGTTGATAAAACAGCGCCGTTGGCTTCTGCTGCCGTTCATGCTTAAAGTTTACGGTTTTTAGAAACATTAAACTTTAGAATATTATCTTATTTTAGCTTCGGATAATTATTCGGAGCTTTTTTCTTGTTGTTTGTGATGGGATGCATCTTGAAGCAAGATTTTATTGGTGCTTTGGCTAGTTCTAGATAATTTATAAGCGCGTTGTCGTATATTTTATCATTAAAATCTATTGAGCTCGTTCTGAGCGCGCTTAAAATTATTGTCTTTATATTGTGTAAGCCTTGATATCCTTAAGTTACACGGTTATTTTGCGTTTTATTTAAGGTGCTTTAAAAACAGTTATCTGCCCCCTCTTTGTGACTTTAGTATACATAATATATATTATGCGACAAGATGTGTTCATAAAAAGGGGGCTCAGACACTATATAAAATTCCTAAAAATCTGCCACAAATAAAATTCCTAAAAATCTGCCACAAATAAAATTCCTAGAAATCGTTCACTATCATAAAATTTTTAGAAATCTGCTGCTATCATAAATTTTCTAGAAATATCGGTCGCTACCATAAATCCTAAAAATCTGCTCAAGCAAGATTAAGATATACTTCAATAAAATGAAACTTCGTTCAAAACTAATGTGCAAACGCAATTTCGTTATAGAAAATAAAATCCGGTTCTTCTATTTGACCGGCCGGAAATAACAGCTTCCATATTTTATTGAGTTCAAAAAAAAATTTTATTCTCTTGCGCTGTTATCTGTCTTGCACTATATTCCATAATTCAGTTTAGTATTTATCTGTTCTAGTTTTAGACCGCTTAAAGTTTTCTCTTCTACAATGTCCTTCATAATACGACGTGATTTTTACAATTATCCCAAAATCATTTGTGTTTTCTTGAGCTCCTTTTTTAGTTCTGATTTTACTTCATCTTAAGTAATTTTTGTTATGTTGGTTTAGAAAGGTTTAATTATGGAAGAAAAAAGTACTAATTCTAAGCCTCTTACGGCTCGTGAAGAAAATATCCTTGAAAAAAGGATAAAACTTGCTGCCCGCTCTGATTCTGCTACGAGCAATCAACCTGCTTCTAAGAAAGCCCCTGCTCTTTGGAAACGACTTTTTCTTCGAAAAACAGCACGTTACAGCGGTGAATACTCCATTTTTTATTACATGTATAAATCTTTGTTTTTGTGCTATTTTTCTATCAAAGGTCGGGCAAGCAGAAGGGAATTTTGGGCGCTTACTTTGTTAACTTTAATGCTTAATATGTTGTGCTTTTATTGGTTTTATGTGCGCTGTGATGACTTTGAAAAATTGCTTATCTCTCTGTCTTGGATTAGTAAACTGACCTTTATCCCCGGAATAACCATAATTATCCGGCGTGTGCATGATTTTGGAAAATCCGGCTGGTGGTTATTTATTCCGACCTATAAAATTATCTTTTTTGCCTTTATTAAAGGTGATCAAGGTGAAAATGCGTTCGGTAAGCCCGAATGAATCCTTACTCTTAACCTATAAAAAGAGCCCTACTCGTTTTGAGTAAGGCTTTTTCTTTCTTTTGATGATTAAACGTAGGCTTTAAAAGCCTCTTTTACGGTATCATCTTTTAAGACATTCGCTTCTGTATACGTCTTTAACGTACTGAAATAGCGCAGTAAAAACATCTCTTGTAAGATGTGCGGTTCTATTAATTTTCGAGAACCGTGTTCCAGCGTGAAGTATTGCATATTAAAGCTCAACGGCATTTTTCTGATATCCGCATCCACCTTATGATGGGCTGCTTTTTGCAATGTTTCTTTGATTGTTGCCGGATTAAACCCGTAATTACAATTTTTTATCAGTGTTTTACCTTTATCCAATAATGTGCCGGCGTATATCTTTTCTATCGTTGATAGAGCCTTTCCGAGTGTCAGCTTTTTTGTTTCTATTTCTGCTTTCAGAGTGTCTTTTACACATTGAAACAAGTTTGAGGACTGCAACTCATCGGTAATACTCTCCAGCAGACGGCAAATGTCGTGATAATCCAGCTTTAAGGTTGTACTGAAATTGATGTTATTCGCATCATTGCTTCCTTCGGATAATTCTTGCAACAGTTGCTGCTTGGTTTCCTCTGGTAATTTGTCGATTTTGGATACTTTATCACTTACCTTTTGGTAAAACAGTGATTTTAATGCGGCGTCATCTATCACGCCAAGACGATGTGTGTAACATACTAACATAATTGTAAAATTTTAAATTATACATTTTCTCTCCTTGGAGAGAAGTTACCTAAAATAATTATTTTGCGTACTTTTTCTAACACCGCTGTTTATTTTTAGTCAAGTTTTTTTTCGTGATTTTATGGTTTTTGCTTGATTTTTTTATCTCTTAGCCGTATTCCTTATATGATTTTTAGATATGTAGGAGGCTTTTATGCGACATTTTGGTTTAAAATTATGGTCTAAAGATTTTATTAAAAACAAAGATTTTGTCGTTTCTGCAGAAAAAGCCCTTAAAGACGGACTTTTTGATTATCTGGAGCTTTTTGCTCTGCCGGATACGTTTGAGGAAACGCATCTTGAGGTTAAACAACGCTTTGACGGTATTAAGACGATTATTCATGCACCGCATACTATTCAACTCTTGGATATTTCTAACCCTGAGGAATTTGAAAACAATCGTCAGAGATTGAAATCTTCCCAACAATTTGCGGATTTACTCGATGCTCCATTCATTATCTTGCACCCCGGAATGCATCGCGGTGAAAGTTATTTGCAAGAAAGTATGCGCCAATTTAAGGCTTTTAACGATAGTCGGTTAACGGTTGAAAATCTCCCGGGATATTGTTCACAGACGAAACGCGAACTCCATGGAATTACACCTGAAGAAATTAAACGCTTTATTCAGGAAACAAAGGCGCATTTTTGTCTTGATTTTTCACATGCTATTTGTGGAGCAAATACTTATAACAGCGATATTTATGAAGTTTTGCAGGCATTTGCCAATTTACATCCGGATATGTATCACTTGTGCGACGGCGATGTTCACTCTACCAATGATTCCCATCTGCACTATGGCGAAGGTAATTATGATTTGAAGAGGCTTGTTTTGCAATATACCTCCCCTGACGCGTTTATTACCATGGAAACCGGTCATGGCATCCCTACTGATGTTCAACCGTGGCTTGATGATATCACGTATTTGAAAAAACTTATAAACGCTTGATTTAAACTGGCTTTCTTAAAAAATGAAAACGAGGATACTTTTTTTGTTGAGTGTCCTCGTTTTTTGATGTATAATCGGAGTATGTTTTAGGATATTGCACAAAGGACGACGGTCATGGGATGCTTTTTACTCAATGAATTTGGTGAAGTGCTGCTGGAGCTAAAATCCGGTTTGCGTTTTTGTGCGGATATGCGCTTAGAGGTTAATGAAGAAAGTCAATCCGCCGTGCTTAAAAGTGATGGTGGATCGTTTAAGATTGATTTTGTGCATCCGGAGCTGATGTTGCCTTTGAAGAAAAATCGGTATCTCTTTGTGGTTGAGAGAAATAATCAATTTTATGCCACAAACAGCAAACTGGCTAAAGTCGTCTTTGTCGGATAGAGGAGAGTTTTTTTATGAAAGCAGATATTTACAGCGCTTTTATGACAAATAAAGTTAAGGTTTTTGCAACACAAAAAGATGTTAAACCTTTTGTCCTTCCTCGCAGAATTATGAGAAAAGCGGCGCCTTTTTTAATCGCTTCGGCGATGACGCTTTCGGCTTGTTCGCCCAAAAACAATCAAAATTCCGGTGAAAAATCTTCGGTTACGGATGTTAACTACACGACCATCTATCAACAGGTGGTTGAACAATATAATCTGATGTCGCTTAAAGAAAAAGAACCTTTCTCACAACAAGAAATTAATGACATGATTATCCATAATAATCCGCCGGAGTTGGTGGACTTTAACTTTAACCACTGTCCGGAAAATGTGGAAAATTTTTGGGAAATTGTTAAAAACGGTATTAAAGCTACTAAGCAAATTCAGAACAGCTCCCTTCTGAACTATAAACAGAAAAAAGAATATGAGATTGTGGCCTATAAGATGCTGTCGCAGATGTCTCGCGTCAAAGGGACTAAAGATGAGATTGACCTTAGTGATTACAATAACTTAAAGACGTTTCTTTATTTTGAAAAATTACTTCGCTATGGCGATGATTATGAAAAAGTTTTAGAAAAAGACGATGGACTTATCAACGAGCAATTTGAGTTGTTTGGCCGATATTATAAAGATTATGAGGCTTTGGAGAAAAAAGCACAAAACCTTGCCGGTGTCAGAAAATTTGCGTATGAACTTTATAACAATAACGACAGATTTATGATTTCTTATCAAGACAGCGCTCAAGCCAACCAACTGAGCAAGCGGGTTTTGGAAAATTGGATGAAACAACAAGATATTACCGATAAAAATTTATGGTATTTGACAACTGTAGAAGATGACGGATTTGCAAACGCCGTTGCTTATTGGCATCGGCGCGGCAGTACGCTCGAATTAAGTTTGGGCGTCGATAACCGCGGTAATATTGATGGCGGGGATTTTTCTCCGGTCGGCGCTATACTTATCCATGAACTTCAACACGTGATGCAGAAAAAGCCGGCTTCTGCCGAAAAACCTTCGGATAATAAACGCGCTGATGATGAAGTTTTATTTGTCAGCTCAAATTTTGACGACAGTTATATTTCTGAACTAGGTCCGACGCTTTATTCTATGGCTGTGGAAGATCGTATTTATAAGCATATCAAAGGCATTCCTGAAGATAAAATTTTGAATTACGGAACGTTGAAATTTGGGCAAAAGCAACTTAAACTCGGCGAAGTAGCGGTTTGGTTTGGAAAGATGATAGATAAATATCCCGAAAACAGCGTTGATAAGCTTATTGCAAAAGATGAGGTTTTACAGCAGCTTAATCAGTGGGGGTTAGGTAGGACTTCGGTTTTGTCTTTATCTCAATCGGTGGAACGATAAGGTCATATTTTCGGGGGAAAACTCCGGTTATTTGTGCTTTTTGCTTGCTTTTTATTTTATTTCCGTTATATTCCCTTTCTGTTGGAGAGATGGCAGAGTGGTCGAATGCGGTTGACTCGAAATCAATTGTACTCTTTTCCGGGTACCCAGGGTTCAAATCCCTGTCTCTCCGCCATTTATTTGCCCCCTGCTCTTTGGGGGATTTTTTATATAAAAAAAGCACGGGTCTTTATAGACCGGTGCTCTTTTGTTGTTCACAGAAAATCAGAACTTTTTAATGTTCTCAAATTCTGCATAAGTTGCTTTTCCACCTAAATCTTTGGTGTTTTTCAGTTTCTTTTCGGCCATACGCCATTTGGATGCGTTCAGCTTCTTAACTTCTTTTCCTGTCATATCATACAGGGTGCAAGCGGGATAACCTTTCTTCTTTGAAATGGCAATGTAGAACGTTTCGGTCGGGGCTTTGGTGTCTTTGATGATCCAGCACTGTTCATCTTCACCTAATTTCGGTGTTTTCCAAACTTCTGTCCCATCATAATTCCTGATATCCCACTCACCGCTTTCTATCCACAAGAAAATCTGTTTCAGCCCGGTTAGATAGGCGTTCGTGCTGACGATGTAATCTTGTGATGGGAAATAATATGTATTGGTGGCATAATTGGTGCCTAAATACATATTCCCCTGCGGCATTTTTGTAAAGGTATCAAATTTACCATTTCCTAAGGGTTCTCCATCGTGGAGATAGACTTCCAACTTCGTGTCACTCACACGGCATATGATGACATTGGCATCGGCCGTGATGCTCTGGTAATACGCCGGCGTTACAATAACTCTGTCGGCTGCTTTGTCTTTGACACCAAGCAGGACATCCTCTTTGTTTTCTCCGGGGGCCGTAAATGATACGAGGTTACCGTACAAACTTGTTTCTTCTGATTTGAAACCACAACTTGTGACGATGATTGCTAAAAAGCTCACCATCAGTCCGAATAATAACTTTTTCATAATTCTATAATTTAAGGGTTCATAAAAATTGGTTGTCGGAAGTGATTATAGTGCATATTTTCTATTTTTCAACATAAAAGTGTACAAAATATACAAAAAAGTTATTGACATCTTATTTCTTTCCTCTAAACTATTCAAAGTTTCGCTATTATTGGGTTTATTATGAGGACTTGTTTTTCATATCCGGTAATGGCATTTGTCTAATTTTTAATTTTTTTGCCTTATGAAAAAAAACGAAATTATCGTGGCGTCTCTTTTGGGAGTGGTTGCTCTCTCCGCCGCAGTGGTTGGGTTTGTAAAACGCGATTTTGTTAGAAAGAAATTTCAGCAAGCCCGAAAACGAATCTTCGGAAACCGTGACGCGGTAGCCTACGTTCCTGATCCCGCTCCTGTGCCGGACCCCGAACCTGCTCCGAAACCCGCTCCCGAACCGGCTCCTGAACCGAAACCGGCTTCCGATGATGCAACCGCAGAAACGATGACGGCCAGTGGGGCTTCAAAAGATTGAGTTTCGCCGGTATGATTAACAAACTTAACCCCTCTAAGCGTTTGCTTAGAGGGGCTTTTTTGTGTTACTCAATCGGTTGAAAGATGATTGATACAAACAACTTTCAGCTTGCCTAATTTGCCGATTTTTTGACTCTGATGGCGAAATTTTAACCATTCCCATAGGCTCAATTTCTTTATCTCCGTTCCGTCAAAATTGCAAATCTTCTTGCGCCATCCTTGCGGAATAACCAAATAATCACAATTTCTGCTTTTGTCATATACAATCCAACTGTCTTTCGGGGCTTCATAGAGCTTGGCCGAATGTCTTTTGCTTGACAACAACAAAAATGTCCAACATTCTCCGCTGTCTTCTCCGAAAACGGCTTGATTTTCCGGAGTGTAACATTCTATGTAGGTTTCATCCGTTTTGGTGTCTTCGCCGGTTGCTTCCCGTACTGCATAAATATTCTCGCCGTACATCATCCCCGTATAGACACGGTGATTGTCTTCTAACCACGATACACTCTTTGTTTCTCCGACGGGCGTGTTATACAATATCTCTCTGGTTTCTTCTGAAGATAAATTATACACGTCAACGCCGAATTTGTTGCTCAAAATGACAGTGTTGTTCATATAGGTCACTACACATTGGTCTATGGGGCCTAAGGGCTTGTTGGTGTTATAAACATATAAATACATCCGATAAGGTTGGTAGCAGCGCAATATTTTATGATTGTCAATGATATAATCAAATTCTTCATAAAACAGCGGGGCTCCATCGGTTTTATACACCATTCCTCTATCTTCCGGAGAATAGCACACTATCACATCCTCGTATGCCTCAATATTTTTGGCATAGGCCGGAATGATGATGTCTCCGGATTGGTTTTTTACCCCCAGTAGACTGGTACTCTTATCCTTATAGCAATACAAACCGTTACCTAAGGATTCACGAGGTGAGCTACACGCACACAAGACAACTACGCAGGTCATAAATGTCATTATGACATTAGCAATTCTTCCTTTCATAATAATTTTTTGTTTAATAGTTCATAAAAATATCAATATCGCGCTCAAGTATAGGTCAATAGACTTTTTTGTCAATATTTAAATCTTGTCTATTTGGTATTTTTAAGCACTTTTGTTTAAGTCTCTGTTAATCTTTTGCCTATATACTTTTGGTATAATTTAATTTTTGGGGAGAAGAAAATGATTACTATCGGGATTATGACGGGAAATTCGCTTGACGGCGTAGATGCAGTCATGACGGATTTTGCCGATAATGGTAATATTTGTGATATCGCCGGTGTTTCTATCCCCTACTCGACTAAACTTAAAAAGGATATGCTTGAGTTACGCCAACAGGTGACTGATGTACAATCTGATATGAGCAAAGCCTCTAAATTGCCTTTATTTAAGTCTGTTTTGGCCGAATATACGGATTTGGTTGCGGAAGCTGTGGAAGAGTTAATCAAAAAATCCGGCGTTCAAAGAGAAAAAATAGCCGCTATCGGGCTTCATGGGCAATCTTGCGGTGAACACAATCCGCCTTCGCTTGCTCATGGTGCAGAACCTTTTACAACGCAAATTTTTGACGCGGCGGCTTTGGCTAAAAAAACTAAATTGCCGGTTATTTATGATTTTCGTTCCGACGATATTTTTAACGGCGGCGAAGGTGCACCTTTGGCTCCTATGCACAATTTGCACCTTAGCTATACTTTATCTAAGCGAGGAATGTTTCCGATTTGCTTTATCAATGGCGGGAATACCTCTAATCTTGCCGTGATTACCAGCGGCGACACCTTGCGTAAAAAGGTTTTGGGCTTTGATTGCGGACCATTTAACCATTATGTAGACTTTTTAGCACGCACTTTTTTTGATAAAGATTTTGATGAGGACGGCAAGCTCGCTCTGGGCGGACATATCAACAGTATGCTCCTCAATGACCTTTATGAAGAAGCTGCCGTTACCGCAAATGGCGATAATTATTTTGAGCTTTTACCGCCAAAATCTTCAGGTCCGCATCTTTATCATATGGAAGAGAGGCTTAAAAATTATCCTTTAGCGGAGGTAGATATTCTTCGGACAGTGGAATATTTTTCGGCCTATGTCGTCTTTTTAAGTTTGAGATTTGTCCCTAATCAGCTTGATTTTCCGCATTATTTCTTGCTGTTTGGCGGTGGTTGGCGAAACCCGCTTACCTATCGCGATTTTATCAGCTTGTTGACCGGAAGAGGATTGGTCTTGCCCCAGCATACGCAAATTGCGCTAGATATTCGGCAAAGATTATGCGGTAAAAAATTCTTCGTTTCGATGTCGGATGATTACAATATCAGCGGGCAATATATGGAAGCGCGGATTATGGCTGACTTGGCAAGATGCTTTATCTTACACAAAAAGTTTACCTCTCCTGAAATGACCGGTTGTCGCAAAGGGTCTGTTTGCGGAATTATCTGCAACCCCGGTGAAAATACCCGCCGAAAAGGACGCGGATTCACCTACTCCAGAGCTGCAAAAGGTTGGTCTAAGCTCAAAAAATAACGTCTTTCCACCGCATTATCCAATAAAATTAAAGCGAGAGAAATATTTCCCTCGCTTCTTCTTTTTCTACCTCGCTTTTTTCCTTTATCTTGCCCTAGCTTTCTTATTTGCAGATATCTTCACATAAGGCTTCGTTGGTGGTTATCTTTACCGGATTTTCAGCCATGGCTTGGCTATATTTGGCGCGGTTTTGATAAACCTTATCCAACATTGGCAATAAAATATTTGGATTTGCGATATCTTCATCTTTGATTATCTCCGCGTATCCTTTATCTGCAAAACTCTTGGCATTCAGGCTTTGCTCCCCGCGAGAAGATTTGGCCGGAAGCGGCACCAATATCATCGGTTTATGCAGGCTTGCCAGTTCAAAAATAGAATTTGAGCCGGCGCGCGAAACGACAATATCCGCCAAGGCCATTAAATCTTTCAACTCGGCATCCACATATTCATATTGATGATAACCCTGATGATGCAATTTGTCATTATACCCGTTTTTGCCGGCGATATGTATCAGTTGATATTTTTTGAGAATGCTCTCAAAATTTTGCTCAACGGCATCGTTTAAGCTCTTGGCTCCCAAACTGCCGCCGATGACCATAACGGTCGGTTTATGAGAATCCAATTCTGCAAATTCCGCCCCCTTCTCGCGGTTGCCGTTAAACAATCTGTCGGATAAAACCGGTCCGACACAGCGGACTTTTTGTTTGTTTTTGATATATTTTTCGGTTTCGGGAAATGTGGTATAAAACGTGCTCACAAACGGCAGGCTCATTTTGTTTGCAAGTCCAGGCGTTATATCCGATTCATGCATAAATATCTTTTTTCGGTTTACATAGCCGCCGACGACCACCGGAAAAGACACAAAACCGCCCTTTGAAAAAATAATATCCGGATTGATTTTATGCACCAAAACAATCGCCTGCAGGCACCCTAACGGAATTTTTATCATATCCACGAAGTTTTGCCACGAAAAGTAACGACGCAGTTTTCCGGTTAAAATGCCATAATATTTCACTTCCGGAAACTTCGCTACCAGCTCTTGTTCCATACCGCCTTTGGAGCCTATATAGGAAATTTCCCAGCCTTGTTTTATAAACCATGGGATTAAGGCGAGATTGAGCGTTACATGGCCGGCCGAACCGCCGCCCGTAAATATTATCTTTTTCGTCTGTTGTGTTGCTGGCATTATCTTCTCCTCTTTTTAGAGCTTATCTTCTTTGATGTTCGGTTCTTGTTCTGTTTCTGACGATGGTTTCGTATCGTCATCTACGGATGTTTCTTCCGGTGCTTCTAACATTAACTCACTATCTTTTAAGTTCAGGTTAATGCTCTTATTGGTTTTGGCACCTAGTTTTTTCATATTTTCGGCCTGAGATAACGCCGAACCTTTGCCGTATAACTTGGTCATAGCGGCCGTATAGGCATTATTCGTTTGATTTAGACCGCGTTCTATTGCTTTCATATCTTCCATAAAGGCGGCCAGTTTATCATAGATTTTCCCGCCTAATTCCGCAATTTTCTGAACGTTTTGATTTTGTTTATCTATACGCCATAAATTCTCTACCGTTCTTAATATCGGTAACAGAGACAACGGCGTTGCCAAAATTACATTGCGGCGGTAGGCATAATCATATAACGTGTTATCGGCCTCTAAAGCTGCCACATAGGCGCTTTCTATCGGGATAAACATAATCACATAATTCAATGTCTTATTTTTCAGCAGCTTTTGATATTCTTTTACTGACAGCTCGTCTATGTGGTTTTTGATGCAATTGAGATTCTTTTGCAGGCTTTTATCGCGGGTTACCGTATCTTCGGCTTGAACGGCTTCCAGATAATCATTCAACGAAACTTTAGAATCTACAATAATATCCCGCCCTTCCGGCAGATGTATAATCACGTCCGGACGATAGAGCTTTTTATCTTCTGACTGAAAACTCTCTTGCGTGTCATAATCTTGGCCTTTGCGCAAACCTGAGATTTCCAAAATTCTATCCAACTGATATTCGCCCCAGTTGCCTTGCGCTTTTTTATTTCCTTTCAAGGCTTCAGTTAAACTTTGGGCATCTTTGCTTAAGTTCTGGTTCAAATTCATCAAATTCGCCAACTGGGTATCTAAGGTTGCTTTGCGCTGAATACTCTCTTCTCTGGCGGTATTTACCTCGCTCTTAAACGCCTTCAACTGCTCGGCAAAAGGACTGAGAATATTGCTTAACGTATTTTTTTGTTCATTTGAAAAACTTTCGTGCTGGGCCTTGATAATCTCGTTTGAGATATCCTTAAACTTTAAACTCAATTCCTCTTTCATCTTTTCCAGATATTGTATCCGTTCGGTCAAACTCTCTTCTTTGGCCGCAGATGATGCTTTTAAGGCGCTTAATTCGCGCTCCAGCACGGTTACGGTTTCCAAATATTTTAATTTTTCAGACTCGGCCTTGGCGGCGCCGGATATCGTATCGGCAAATTTTGATTCGGTTACGGCGTGTTTTAGCTGTAATTCACTGTATTTTTCATATATATCGTTATATTCTGCGGATTTATGCAACAAACGTATGTGATAAACTACGGCTAAGTAGGTCGCTAGAACTAAAGCGGCGCACAATATCACAATTATGTAATTTGTCATGGTTTTATCCCTCTTTACCCCTTGGTTTCAATTAGCACTACTATAGTTTTTTTATTTTTGTTTGACAATTGTTTTCAATTGCTTATTTGTTCTTGTTAATAAATCTAAATATAAGTCGTTTCGCGCGTTTATATATACGATATTACTTTGTAATGCTGTTTTTTAAACTTATGGTGTACTTTTGAGCTTAATACAATAATAAGTAAATTTTTCTTGATTTTGTCGCTTTTTTATCGTACTATTCGAGTAGTCGTTTAAGGTATACAACTCTACGTTGTCTAATATACAATATCGGTTGTATTTCTTTTTCTTAACTCAATTACGAAGGGAATATAAATATGAAGGGCTTTTCTAATGAATGCGGCTCCAGAAACGCGTTTGGGTACTTTGACTTTTATGCCGGTGAAATTGTGCTGAAACGCCCGTGTACGAAAAAACAAGATATTCAAGATGCTTATTTTTGGATTGATACCTGCTCTAATTTGAAAAAATTTTCTTTGGGCGTCGGCTCCGTTGAGGCTTTTTTGGCTAACGGAAGTGCGAACAGTTTGTATAAAACAGCGCGGGGTATCCTTAAAAATTCTATTATCAAAAATAAATATTCAGATGCGGAAATGCTCCGTAATGTTATTGTTAGACTTATGAAACATAAAGAATTGCGTAACCTCGCTTTGAAATGCTTTATGTTTTCTGATGATCAATTGTTGTTTGAGCGTCTGTTGGAACTTATACATAACCTGCCTGATTTGGTTTATTTGGATTTAACCGGATGCTATTTTTCCGATGAACAGCTGGTTGATTTGGCTAAAGTCATCGCTAAAACGAAAATTGCTCATATGGTTTGGCCGGAACCCAGATTAGAAAAATCTTTGCTTGAAGAAGTGCTCAATGCGCTCAAAATCAATAAATCTTTGGTGGTTATTGCCAATGCTCCGCTTGATGTCTTAAAACTGGCGAAAAGAAACCGTGAGGATTTGTTTTCTTTAGGTAAATATCCAAGCATGATGGATGATGAAGACATTTCTATTATCAAAGCTTATAAAAACTCTGTGGTTGTGGCTTTTGCGTATGAAAAAGAAAAATTAGCAGAGCTGGAGAAAACTTTTATGGCTGTTTTAGCTGAATTTCCGGATTATTCGGATAAAAATTTTGATCATTGTGCTTAAAGTTTTTTTTATTTTCGTACTGTATCCGCCAGAAATGGCGGATTTTTTTTTGCGTTTGCCCTCTTGTTTTTATCCCATATATTTTATTTTGTCTGAAGCGAATATTCCTCATATGAATATTTGTCAACATATTCATTTGCGTGAATATTTATACCATCTATTTGTTTATGTTTATTTTTTTTACACAACACCAACATCTTCTCTCAATTATTTATGAATATTATTCACTCTTTGTCAAATATTCATCATATTCACCTCTACCGGCGCATCATCCTTAAAAGTGCATATACAAAAAAGCCTTCCCGCCTGAAGCGAAAAGGCTTAATATTGTATAATTTGTTATTTGAATTAGATTGTTGTGATGGATATTTTCTGGATAACCTTCCCTATAATTTTTATTTCCTTAATATCCGTATATTCGGTTTCATAAGCTTTATTGTCGCTTAAAAGTGCTATTTTCCCGCTTGATAACATCTGAAGACGTCTTATCTGTTCTCTTCCCTCTTTTTCAATTAAATAGATACCATCCTCGTTTTTGGTACTTTGCGGCAGAATAACGGCAATCTCTCCCTTTTCTAACGTTGGGGACATTGTATCTGTCGTTATCCTCATAGTCTGACTGCCTTGTGGCAAATTCAAATTCACTACCAAAGGTGAGCTCTCTTCCTTTTCTCTTCCCATTATTCGCTCCAACGGACACTCCAGAGCCTCGGCAATAGCACGTGCCGTCTCTAGTCTTAAATCTACCTGTCCGTTTTCTATTTTCGTCAGATTACCTTGCGACATATGCAATTTTTGTGCCAACTCTGTAACGCTTATCCCCAGTGATTTGCGAATTTGCTTGATATTGTTCATAAGCTCACCTTATTTGACCTTTTTCATCGAGCAACCATTAACAACTATCGTCGTATCTAAAACAATTTGATGTTTTTTTAACATACTTAAAGTCTTCTCATCTAAATTTTGCTTATACCGTTTGGGATCAGTTGCACTCTTTTTATACATACAATAGCCGGATATCAGCGCATTATTCTGAAACGTTAATTCATAAACCATTTCTCCGGTCTTATCATACAAACGATATTGACCATTTAATTTTCCGCCGATATATATCCCCTGCTCTTGCATATAGCCATTTTCATAATAAAATTTTGCTACGCCCTCCTTATGTCCTTTTTGATAGGGCGTAACCGATTCCAACTTATTATTTTTATAATAAGTTTTCACAACACCGTTTAGTTTGCCTTTTTCATAGGGCTTTTCGGACAAAATATCGCCATTGATGTAATATGACAGGACGGTTCCGTCCAGAATCCCTTTTGTCAGCGGATATTGACGTATCAATTCCCCTTCGCGATATTTGTGCAACTCTCCTGTTATCGGGTTGCCGTCCAAATCGGTGCAAAACGTTATTCTATCCTCTTTGCGCACATAGCACTTCACTTCATCCGGTATGATATAGATTTTGGGACTTTCTTTTTGCGGCTCAGCATCTTCGGCCATTACGGCAACAGTACCGGTTAACAACAAAGCAGCTATGGTACAGGGGAGGATTTTACGCATCTAACACCTCATCTAACGTCTTAGTCAATTTATTTTAATTTTAACCATTGTTGCTTAAAAATTGTTTAACGGGCTATCCAATTTATCGCAAACAGAAACGCGGTACTTTTCAGCACCGCGCTCCTTTATTTATATATCCATATTAAGCTATCGCTTACGCTTCGTTTTTATGAGGCATTTCGGCTTCTTTTGCTAAAGAGGCTGCAGCTTCTGCCAAACTCATAACTTTTTGTTCTTCTGAACCTAAACGACGAATCGTTACGGTCTTGTCAGCTTCTTCTTTAGCTCCAACAACCATAATAACCGGAATTTTCTCAACAGAGTGTTCACGAATCTTATAATTTATCTTTTCGTTGCGCGTATCTGTTTTAACTGAAAGTCCGGCTTTGCGCAGCGTTTTGGCAACTTCTTCGGCATAGTTATCTGAAGCTGAAGTTACCGGCAAAACAACGACTTGTTCCGGTGATAACCATAATGGCAATTTACCGGCGTGATGTTCAATCAAAATTCCTAAAAATCTTTCAATAGAACCAAACAATGCACGGTGTAACATAACCGGTTGATGTTTTTCACCATCTTCGCCGATGTAGCTGATATCAAATCTTTGCGGCAGGTTCATATCAACCTGAATTGTACCGCATTGCCATTCACGACCAATCGCATCGCGCAATATGAATTCCAACTTCGGACCATAGAATGCACCTTCGCCTTCGTTGATTTCATATTCATAGCCGTGTTTTTCCAAAGCATGTGCCAATGATTTTTCTGAAATATCCCAGATTTCATCGGAACCGATACGCTTTTCAGGACGTGTTGACAAGTAAATTTTGATTTTATCAAAGCCGAAGTCTTTATAAATATCAAAAATCAACTTCATCGTTGTGATGCATTCTTCTTCCATCTGTTCCGGTGTGCAGAAGATATGCGCATCATCTTGAGTAAATTCACGAACACGCATCAACCCCATCAAAGCGCCAGATGCTTCATAACGGTTTACTTTACCGAATTCCGCCAATCTTAACGGCAAATCACGGTAGCTCTTGATGCCTTGTTTATAAACCAAAAGTCCGCCCGGGCAGTTCATCGGTTTGATGCAGAACCATTTTCCATCTTCGGTTTGGCCGGAATAGTTATGCGCACCATATTTTTCCCAGTGACCGGAAGTTTCCCACAAGCATCTATCCATAATACGCGGCGTGGAAATTTCTTCATATCCGTTGTGTTCTTGGCGGTTACGCATATATTCTATCAATTTACGATAAATTTTGTAACCTTTGTCATGCCAGAAAACAGCACCCGGGGCATATTCCGGTTCAAAGTGGAACAAATCCATTTCTTTACCTAATTTTCTATGGTCGCGCTTTGCAGCTTCTTCCATACGGGTCAGGTATTCTTGTAAATCTTTTTTGTTTGCCCATGCCGTTGCATAAATTCTTTGCAACATTTCATTTTTGGCATCACCACGCCAATAAGCGCCGGCTACTTTCATCAATTTGAAAGCATCGCCGATTTTGCCTGTAGACGGAACGTGCGGACCGCGGCACAAATCTACATAATTGCCTTGGCGATACAAAGAAATTTCCGCATCTTCCGGCAAATCTTCGATGATTTCTACTTTATAGTGTTCGCCCAATGACTTAAACAACTTGATGGCATCGGCACGGCTGACAACTTCACGTTCTATCTTTTCATCACGTTTAACGATTTCGTGCATCTTTTCTTCAATTTTAACAAAATCTTCCGTCGTAAACGGCTCTTTACGTGAAAAGTCATAGTAAAATCCGTCTTCAATGAACGGGCCAATCGTTACTTGTACATCCGGCCACAATTCTTTAACGGCTTCGGCCATTACGTGTGAGCAAGAGTGACGCAAAATTTCAAGTCCGTGTTTGTCTTGGGTTGTGATAATTTTAACTTTAGAATCGGTAGTGAGCGGGGTAGTGAGATCTTTTAATGTGCCGTTAATTTCAACAGCGACTGCGGCTTTCGCCAAATTATGACTTATTTGATTTGCAAGGTCTAAGCCTGAAATTCCGGCTTCAACTTCTTTTATGCTGCCATCCGGCAGTTCAATTTTTATCATTTTTTACCCCTTAATTTAATGTTATCTAAAGTTTTCTTTTGCTTCTTACGGCTCGTTTTAAGCCCTCAATACCAATCCGTAAATTTATCAACCTACGCATGGCGGGAAAAACTCACCCTAAGCAGCTATTGCTCATTGTCTATTCGGATTTTTTAATATTTCCTCATAGACTCCGATTGTTTTACTACACATAATTTCTTTTGTAAAGTTTTCTTTTACAAAATTACGTGCCGCGGTGGCGATTTTTTTGCATTCGCCCTCGCTTAAATTCAGCGCCCATTCCAGCTTTTTGCTTAAATCATCAGCATCTCCCGAGATAAAGTGGCGGCCGGTTACGCCGTCTTTTAAATTATCTAACGAACCGCCGATATTGGACGCTAACACAATTTTTCCCATGGCTTCACCTTCGGCGGCAATTCTTCCGAAGGCTTCCGGTTCAATAGAGGCCGATACCACAATATCACAGGCTTTCATCAAGGCCGGAACATCGTCGGTATGGCGAATAAAGGTGAAATCGCCCTCCATATGATATGACTTAATCTGCTCTACCAGATTTTCAGTATATTTCACCCTGCCCTGATCATCTCCGGTAAAGACGCAATGAAAATCTCCTCTATCTTTGATTTTTGCCAGAGCATCTATCAATAAATGTTGGCCTTTCCAATGCGTTAAACGGCCGATGAGTAACACTATCTTTTTATCGGTCGGCAATTCGTATTGCTCAATGATAGACTTCAAGCGCTCTTCACTCACGGTCTCCGGATTAAACTTTTCAACATCGACGCAACGATGGATAAACACCAGCTTATCTTCCGGCGTATGATAATTCTCCATCACGTGTTTTTTTATGTGGTTAGAGATGACAATCACTTTTTCACCGAAAGTCATTACTTTGTTATAAGCTTTTTTTATTCCCCACGGACCTAAGCCATAAGTGCCGTGAAACGTTGTTACAAAATGAACACCGGTCTTTTTTGCCGCCAAATAGGCACTCCATGCCGGTGCACGTGAGCGCGCATGCACGATATTGATACCGTTTTTCTTGATTATTTCCGCCAACTTATCCGCATTTTTTAAGATTGTGAACGGATTTTTGCTCTTTAAGGGTAAAGTAAAGTGTTTTACACCCATTTTTTCCAGACTATATTCCAAATGTCCGCCTTGCGATGCCACATAATTGGTATAGCCTTTTGCCGTCAGAGCTTCGGCTATTTGTATCGTCCCTACCTCGACCCCTCCTTGGCCTAATTCAGGCAAAACCTGCAAGACAACAGGCGTGTTGTTTTCTGTCGGTTGTTTTATGTTTTTTACTTTATCTTTACTCATTTGCAGTATATATCCTTCTCAAGTCAATCTTTTTACGAGGTTTTTATGTCTGATTCTTTCTTTTCTTTCAAATGCGGACACACTACCAAGTTTGAATATATTAAGCCGAATTCCGCTAAAACTCAAAGTTTTACGCTTGTTTATGCACATGGTTTTTGTTCTGACCCTTATGGGAGAAAGCCCGAAGAAATCAAAAAATGGTGTTTGGAAAACGGTATGGGCTTCTTTCGCTATGAAATTGCCGGACACGGTTTGGATGCCGCGAGATTTGAAGAAACAACGATAAATACCTATAAAAGCCAGATTTTTGAAATTATAAACGATTTAGTTCAGGGCGATATCGTTACGGCTGGTTCTTCTTTGGGCGGATGGCTCGGACTGTTGGCGGCGGTTCAGTTTCCGGAAAAAGTTAAAGGTTTTTTGGGGCTTGCGGCTGCACCTGACTTTTTGAAAACGTATTTTGAAAACTACTTTAAGCCCGAACATTTGCAAATTCTTAACCGCGACGGCAAAATCACCTTTCCGACCAACGATTTCACTTATGTTATCACTAAAGAAATGATTGAATCTGCCGAAGAAAATCTGTTGCTTAACAAAGAGGTTATTCCCTTTTATGGCAAAGTTCGTTTAATCCAAGGGATGAAAGATGCTTCTCTGGATTGGCGGACGGCGCCGCGGATTGCGCAAAAAATAGCCAGCGATGATGTTAAAGTAACCTTACTTAAAAACAGCAATCATCGTTTGGGTACTGATAATGACATGGTGGAAATCAGACGAAATTTAGATGATTTTTTAGTTTAAAATTATGATTTAAGAGGTTGTTATGTCGTATGATTTGATGTTTCAAAAAGCTATTGAACTCCAAAATAACGGGGCGCTTAATGAGGCGGAAAATATTTATTTGAAACTCTTGGAAGTAATGCCGCAAAATTCGGATGTTTGGAATTTGCTCGGGCTGATTGCTCAGGCAAAAGGCAACCTTGAACAGGCAGTTAATTGCTTTTTATCAGCCATAACCTACGCGCCAACCCCATTTGCACCGCATTTTTTCAACTTAGGGCTGACTTATCGGGGACTTCATAAATATCGTGAGGCTTTGGAGGCCTTGCAAACAGCGGTTAAATTGCAACCGGCCTTCAAAGAGGCGTGGAACTTTTTGGGACTGACGCAAGAAGAGCTTGATGAACACCAAGAGGCAATTAAAAGTTTTTGTCGGGCGCTTGACATTGACAACGATTACAACGAAGCGCGAGCTAATTTATGCTTTTATACCAAAGACAAAGAAACACTCTTTAAACTGGCTGATGAACAGCCTGATGACTTGCAGGCTAATCTTTTGGCGGCGGCTTGTTGCGAGGCGCTTGATGACAAAGAAAAATATTTACGGCAAGCGGTTCTCCATCACCCTTTTCACACTTCGGCTTTGCTCAATTTGGCAAAAGTTTGTGCGGAAAAGGAGAATTTTTCCGAAAGTTTACAATTATACCATAAGGTTTTGAATCTGGATGAAAATTCCGTTGAAGCGATTTTAGGGATTGCCGATGTTTCTTTGCAGATAAATGACCTTGATAAAGCGGAACTCTATTACAAAAAAAGCTTTAATCTGGCGCGTGATATTGCCGGTGCTCATCTCAATTACGGTATTCTACTCTATCGACAAAAGCGCTTGGCTGAAGCGTTGGAACAATATCGCGCCGCCGTGCAACTGGAGCCCGAAAAGCCTGAAATCAGCTACAACCTTGCACTTATCTTAAAAGAAGTCGGAGAATATGAAGAAGCGCTCGGCTTGATGTTTAATGCGCACCAAAGATGTCCTGAGAAAAAAGAGTTTTCCGTCAACATTATGGAGACACTTTCCGAGCTTTATGCGCAAAATGCCGAATTAGCGCTGAAAATTGCGGAAAATTGGCAAAAAATTGAGCCGGATAACATTTTTTCCAAACGAATCTTTGCGGCCATTTCGGGGGTATCGGCTTCTGCTCTTGACGATAAGCTTTATGCCGAGCAACTTTTTGATGCGTTTGCAGAGACTTATGACGAGGTTATGACGAATCTGAAACCGCAAATCATTGATTGTTTTAAGGTACACCATGGTGATGTTTGCGGAACGGCTTTGGACTTGGGATGCGGAACGGGAATGGTGGCGCAAAAGCTAAAAACTGCCGATAATGCGTTTGTCGGAGTTGATATTTCTCAGCAAATGATTGAAATCGCGCGTGAAAAAAATGTTTACCAGGAACTTGTTTGTCAGGATATTCTTTCCTATTTGCAGGAGCACCCTGCTTTGAAACGCTTTTCGGTGGTGTTGGCGTGTGATGTTTTTTGTTATTTCGGGAATCTGGAAGACGTTTTGAAAAAACTTAAAAAATCTGAGGTTTGGTTTTCCGTGGAAGCGGCGGACGAAGACAGAAATGTGGATTTTTATCTCACGGCAACCGGACGCTACAAGCATAAAAAATCTTATGTTGAAAATTTGCTCCAAAGGCTTGGTTTTAAAGAAATTGAGGCTTTTCCGCTGGTTCTTCGGCAAGAAAAAGGGCAACCGGTCAACGGCTATCTTTTTAAAGCAAAATAATCTTGTGAACAAACGCAAAAATATATTGTATGAGGGCTTTATTTATTCTACTTTTCAAGTGGTTTGTTAAGTCTATTATATATATATGTAGTTATTGATTGAAAAGTTTTTTTATTTCGCGGATATTTATGCTTTGTTTCTTTCTGTTAGCATAAATAAGGTGAGAAGCATTTTGAAATGCGTAGGATGAATATATCATTAGGCCAATTATATTCATGCCATGGCAGAAAATGACAATCACGGATTGCCCGATGGTTTTATCGTTATTATTAGAAAAAAATTCTGATCAGAATGCCGGCTAAATGCATAAAAATGAGCGCCTTTAAGACGACAGTTTCCCTGCTTTGGTTAAAAAGGCGCTTTTGTTTCAGACTATTATTCTTTTAAGTTTATGTTTTACTTTAATTTCTTTTATACTTACTTTTTCAGCTTTAACTACTTACTTTTTCACCTTAAAACAGCGCTTTTAGGCGCGTTTTTTTTTGCGCGTTTTTATCAGTAATGCGGCGGAGGTGTTTCTTCTTCCAGAGGTTTTACTACGCTTTGCGTGTTTCTGATGGCTTCGGTTAGATAATGATTTTGCTTTTGTAAAAAGGCAATGTCTTTGCCTTGTTTGATTATCACCTCGTTTAAATCATCCACCATGCGTTCCAAATTTGATAAAGCCATTTCTATATCTATAAATCTTTGCTCGGTATCTTCCATGTTGCCTCCTTTGTTTTTTTCTCATCCTATAAATAAACGCTATTTTTTTATTTCGCAAGTCATGTCTTTAAGAATCTTCTTTTCGTCTTTACGGGTTATTAACCTGTTTTGTTTAAATTTGAGATAACGGATTATTTTTTTAAGGAGTGAGTTTATGACTATTTTATGGTATTGCTTGGCTGGCGGAGTATTGCTTGCATTCTATCTCGTTTATGTTTCTTTGATTAAAAAGAAAAACAACCTGAAAGAAGCTGCGGCGGGTATTGATGTGCAACTTAAAAAACGTTATGACTTAATCCCGAATTTACTTAAATCCGCTGCAAAATTTATGGAACACGAGCGCGATGTCTTTATGAAAGTTACGGAATTGCGCGAAAAGGCTATGAATGCTGAAAACTTTACCGATAAATTTAAGGCTGATAATATGCTCTCGGAAGCTATGCATCAATTTAAGCTTACGGCAGAAAACTATCCGGAACTTAAATCTGACGCGACGATGATTGCCGCAATGCAGGGCATGAGCGACGTAGAGGAACATATTGCCGCTTCCAGACGCTTTTATAATTCTGCGGTTAAAGACTATAAAAATGCGTTGGAGATTTTCCCTTCTTCCTTGGTTGCCGCTATGATGGGGCTTAAAGACGAATATCCGTTCTTTGAGGCGGAAGAAGAAGCTAAAGCTGCTATTAACGTCGGCGATTATTTTAAATAATTGTCCTTTTGGTCGGAGAAATTGAGCGATGTCGCGTGCAGAAGATATTTTTGAAAAGCTTATTTATTTTGGTGAAGATGCCATTGATGAGTTTATCTTGAGCAGGCAAACCGAAGAGCTTTTTCTTGATTTTAAACAGGCGGTTTCGGACGGAAAGTCCATGCGCTCGCTTCATCCGAATGATCGGCGCAATTTGGGAAAAGCTATTTCGGCTTTTGGTAATTCTGAAGGCGGTGTGTTGGTGTGGGGCGTGGAATGCTCCAGAGATTTGGAATTGGGCGATGTGGCTCAGGCAAAAGTTAAAGTTAAAAATGTCCATCGCTTTTTGAGCTGGCTTGAAAATGCTATTTCCGGCTGCACTATTCCTTCGCACAACAAAGTGCGCAACCACATTATCAGTTGTGATGACAACGGAGACGGCTTTGTGGCTACATATATTCCAAAATCTGATATTGCGCCTTTAATGACAACAACCGGCAGTCAGATTTATATTCGCTCGGGCTCTAACAATGTGCCGGCGCCGTATGCCGTGATTGCGGGAATGTTTGGCAAAAGACCGCAGCCGAATATTGAATTGGTGATTGCCGATAAGACTTTAGAGGTTGGTAAAGACGGCGATGATGACTTTTTTGCAACCACAACAAAAGGGAAGAAAAAAGAAAATTACCTTAAAATCAGATTTTCTCTTTTGGCGCAGAATAACTCTAATGCCGTGGCTAAGGAGGTTTATCTTTCTTGCAATACGCTTATGATTGGCGGAGATCATACCAAGGTTTCTTTTTATTATGACAGTCAGTTGGAAAACCTGGCGGCTGAAAACAACTCCATCAACCTCATCACCCCGATGGAGATGCGTGTTCCGCCACGCGCCCTCTTCTCTTGTGCCAAGGCTGAAATCCGCTTTACCGGCGAGATTACCGAAGACTTTTTGATGGATGGGGTTATTGGGGCGGAAGATGCTACTCCAAAGAGCTTCCGGATTTTTATTTCTAAAAATGATTTACGCTCTTTTGTGGCACAGACTTTTAAGAAAAATGCCAATCTTGAAGTCTTGACCAATGAATTCTTTTCTTGTTACCTTAAAAGCGAATAGCAAAGCGGAGTGTTAATGATGAAAAGAGTGGAAATTTTTACGGATGGAGCATGCTCCGGAAACCCAGGTGCCGGTGGCTGGGGGGCTATTCTTCGCTATAATCAGGTGGAAAAAGAACTCTCCGGCGGAGAACCTGAAACAACTAACAACCGGATGGAGCTGACCGCGGTGATTTCTGCCCTCTCTGCCCTCAAAGAACCGTGTAATATTACGCTTTATACCGACAGCCGCTATGTTATGGACGGAATCGAAAAATGGATTTGGGCATGGAAAAAATCCGGTTGGAAAACGGCTAACAAAAAAGCTCCGGTTAAAAATGTCGAGCTTTGGCAGAAGCTTGATGAACTAGCTTCTAAACATGAAATCCGTTGGGTTTGGGTTAAAGGGCACGCCGGGCACCCCGAAAATGAGCGCTGTGACGAATTGGCTCGTTCTGAGGCTGCTAAATTTAAATCCTAATTTATATTTTAGACAAAACACTTGACTTTGTCATTTCTTCCTGCTTATACTATGGGTGTTAAATTTTAAGCTTATGGATAATATTAGGTTAAATGAAGTCAGTGCTCATGAATTTGACACTTTCTTTAGTCAGTTAAATTGGAGGCAGCGTTCAGATTTTGTGCGCGCTCACCGTAGTGAAATTGCAAAATTGTCGCAAGCTGATATTTTGCTTCGCTTGTGTCAATATGGTTATTACAGCGCTCTTTGTCCGTTGATTAAAACGGCGTATAAAGATGTTGACGAGGTGGTTATGGAGTACTTCTCTCCTCAACCTAAACGCTGGAAAAGCTATCCGTCGTATGATGAAGAAAAAGAAATTTTGAAGTTTGCTGCGCAACATTTGGATATTATTAAATTTTTGCGCGAGAAAACAAATAAACTTTGGGATTTTTCTTCGAAATTCTTGTATACAGCCATTATCTACGAGGCAGCTTCACCAGACGTTATAAATTACTTGGTTCGTTGGACATGTCGGAATTCTTTTCCGCTTACCGTACGACAGGCTGAATTTATGTTCAGCAAAGCGCATCCCGATGTTATCAGAAAATATCTGATGTCTATCGGTAGTATTTATGGTAATAAAGGCTATGTTTCGTATGCGCATCTTAAAAATTTGGCGGTGCGTACCGATATTGATGCGGACGACAAACATGAACTTTTGCTCCTAACCGTTAACAGGCTCAGGGTGCGAACGCAGATTATCCACGATTTACGCATCGATGGTTTGTTGGATTTTTGAGGCAACTTCATGTAAATTTAAGGCGGAAACTTTTGGTTCCCGCCTTTTTTATGTTCTTGGCTTTTCTTTACGCCATTTTCATCTTTTTATACATCTCGCGATATTCTTTTTTCAAGTCGCTTTCTTTGCGGCGATATACGTTTAGATAATATCCGATGATGACAACGGTGGCGCCCCCTACCCACGCTAACGGACCGGCGTAGTAAATACCTTCATAGCCGATTTTGGAGGCCAGATAAATGGCGGCAAACATTCTAATGCCTAACTCTACAAAGCCCGATAAAACCGGAAACAGAGGCTTGCCCATACTTTGCAGCGTGTTCTTAAATATAAATATCATGCCTAAGAAAACATAGAACATAATGCTTATGCCCAAATATGATACCCCGATTTTGATGATGAACGGATCAGCATGGTCCAAGAAACTGCCGATGAAATGAGAACCGAAGCAGAACATGATTATGCTCATCAATATGCTAATTCCAAATGATGTTAAACAGGTTTTCTTGACGGCATCTCTTATTCTTGATACCTTGCCGGCACCATAGTTTTGAGCGGCAAAGGTGGCCATCGCTAAGCCGATTGCCATTAACGGTTGTGTTGCTAACTGTTCTATTCTTAAGGCTATTGTAAACCCGACGATTATCTTTTCGCCAAAAGAATTGCAGACGGCCTGTATAACCATGATGCTTAAGGATAAGACAGAAAATTGTATGGACATCGGGATGGCGATGTTTAAGTGTTCACGCATAAACTCACTGCTATATTTCCAATCTTCTTTTCTCAAATGCAATATCGGATAATTGCGCTTGATATACCATACACAGCAAATCACCGAAATGCTTATTGCCAAGACTGTTCCCACGGCGGAGCCTATGACGCCTAAGTGGCAGAACTTGATTAAAATCAAATTGAAAATGATATTCAACACAGAGGAGAAGATTAAGAAATACAATGGTGTTTTGCTATCACCCAAGGCGCGGATAAACCCAGATAACAAGTTGAAGGCAACAATCAAAACCATTGCCAACCCCAGTATCAAAATGAATTTATACGAATCGTCATAAATAGCTTGCGGTACATTTAGGATATGCAGCAATCTCTTGAGGCTTATTATCAAGACTATGGTTAAAAAGATGCTCAAGGCGAGACTGGCTCTGAAAGAGTGTGTTACCGAGCGGCGAACGCCGTCATAGTCCCCTGCGCCAAACCTCTGTGCCGTTACAGCGGTTAGACCTCCGGTGAAACTGAAAGCTATGACCAAAAAGGTAAAATATATCGGGGCAGATGCGCCAACGGCTGCCAAGGCATTTTCCCCTAATAGTCTGCCGACGATAAATATATCGGCTAACTGGTATAATTGTTGAAAAACGTTACCTATCAATATCGGTATTGAAAACAGCAAAATCAATTTGAGGGCATTTCCCCTCGTCATATCCTGTATCATTTATATTCCTCTTATTTATCACTTTATCCGTTCGCAATTTAGACGTTTCAATTTAAATTTCCATTAAAATTTATGCGTTTTTCGTATGTTTTATTTATATTTTTTGGTTCTATAGCCTTTTAAATATAAAAAAAGACAGCTCGATTTGAACTGTCTTTTAAGTGTTTACCGAATATCGGCTAGCTTATTGCTTCCAGATGGTGATTATAGATTTGAGTTAGCTTCAATAGAGCTTCTTCTTCTCTACCGGTCATTAAGTCCGGTCTGTAGTAGTCTAATTCATAAAGTTTGTGCTCGAGCCATTTCTTCACGGCTTTACGAGATTTTTTGTTTAACTTTTCGGCACGTTTCGCAAATTTTTTAACTCGAGGCGTGTCATCCTCTATAACACCAACGGCTTCCGGAAGTGATTTCGTTAGCTCGTTCCAGACTTTTTCTCCCAATAAAAGCGTGTTTTCTTCTTGCTTTTGTTGGATTTTTTTAAGAATACCTTTCATATCTATATATATTTTATAGGTTTAACGCTTGTATTTTGTCTTGTTTTTGGCAAAGAGTCAAGCTTATTTTACTTTTAAAAGTGTCTGTGACAACCACTGAATGACTTTATTATTTAGCGCTTGATCATATTTTTTCGGTAAATTGTTGAACTCTATTTCTGAAATGATATCTGCATTTTTTGCCTCTTTCTTTATATCCGCAAAGAATGTCCCGGGGTTGCTCCCCTGCGTGCTATATACGGCAACCGGCTTTTGCTCAAAATTGGCTTGTTTTAAGAAACTTTGCATTGGTGTTGATACCGTATACATCCATACAGGAGAACCTAATATTATCAAATCATAATGACTAAAATCCGGCATCTTGCCGCTAAGCTCCGGCAACTTGTTTTCTTGCTTTTGTTTCCATATCTTATAATATGCCATTAAGCCTGTCGGAAGCGGATCTTTTAACGTTATAGCGTATAAATCTGCCTTTGTTTCGGCTTTGATGCGTTCGGCGATGTCTTTAGTATTGCCGCTTAGGCTATAATAAACCACCAGAATCTTTTTTGTGGTATCCAATGGTTGAAGTTTCATTTCGGCATATGGCGCCATTTCTTTCTCATTTTTCTTGGCTATTTTCCAGAGATGCATTCCTCCGCTTATTAAACCAATAACAATAGCTGCTAAGAGTATGTATAAAATCATTTTCATCTTTTTGCTCCCTTTGTTTTCTCTTAAGATATAAATTTTATTTTCTTTTATCAAGTCTTATTCCCCTTACGCACAACAAGATATAAACTAATTTTCTTCATATCTTTGCAATTTTTCCATAAGTTTTCCCTAATTAACAAATTGTTTTTTCTTATTTTATTTATTAACTTCGGATTTTTTTGCACTTTTTTGATTTTTCTTATTGACATTATCAAAATTTATTTGTAAAAACTCTTTCGTACCTGATGGCGGGGTAGCTCAGTTGGTTAGAGCAGAGGAATCATAATCCTTGTGTCGAGAGTTCGAATCTCCCCCTCGCTACCAACGATGAAAAGGATGGATTTTTATCCATCCTTTTTTGTTTCTATACTTCCTTTTTTCCTTATTCTGCTATTTATTGATATCCTAAACTATGTGGTTGGAATTAGTTGTCAAATTCATGTGCGTCATCACACTCATCGCGTATTTCTTTGATGTAATCTTTGACAAGATTTTTTTACCATAAAATGCGTGCGTCCGGCAGCTTCCAGAACATAAACTTCTGCTAGACGAATACTTCTCCCCATATCACTTCTTTGGTTGATATCAAAACTTATATCCGTCGCGGCACTCACATAATTATCAAAATTTTTCTTAACGCTTGCATTATAGTGCGTATAGTATTTATCAAATATATGGTGGGCTACTTTTTGCATACAGTCAATGGAGCGGTCATATGCTTTCAACATTTCTGATGTTTGCCATTCGTCTTTTCCATAATCAACTACGGCACAATCGTTCAACTCTTGCTCCAGATTATCAATAGCTAAACTTTCATCAGCAGGGCAACGTCCTTCTTGGGCATTCGCATTAAATGACAATAAAAAACAAATTAAAACCAACCACTTCATTTATTTTCCTTTCTACCGCTTGTTATAGTAATGAAAATATTTACTTTCTTTATATCAGTCAACTTTATCTTTATTTTTACTCATTAAAAAAGGGCAAATGATGTGTTGCCCTTTATCTCTTGTTTTTTAGAACGTGGCTATTCATACATCAGATTGTTCATCTGCCAATAAACATCCGTTTTATATATTTTAGGATTTTCTTTTGCGTAATCCAAAGCTGTTTTACCATCTGTATTTTGGGCTTTAACATCTGCTCCATTTTGCAGTAATGTTGTTATTATTTCTGGATTGGAATTCAACAAACTAGCCCATATCAAAGGGGTCCAACCGTATTCATCTTTATCATTTACATTTGCTCCATTTTGAAGTAATGTTATTATTACATCTGGATTAGTATTCAACCCACTTGCAAACATTATAGGTGTAAAACCACCTTCTGTTCTATCATTTATATTGGCTCCATTTTGGAGTAATGTTGTTATTATTTCTGGATTGGTATTATGCCAACTTGCATGCATTAAAGGTGTATAACCATTATAATCTCTATCATTTATCTTTGCACCATTTTGTAGTAATATTTTTATAACCTCTGGATTATGGGTATCAGAGCTTGCATGCATTAAAGGTGTCCAACCTTTTTCACTTCTATCGTTTATATTCGCTCCATTTTGTAATAGTGTGGTTATTATTTCTGGATTAGTGTTTTTAGCACTTGCATGCATCAAAGGTGTCTGCCCCAATGAATCTCTATCTTTGATATTGGCTCCATTTTGAAGTAGTGTTGTTATTATTTCTGGATTAATATTATAAGCACTAGCATACATCAAAGGTGTCCAACCTTTTTCACTTCTATCGTTTATATTCGCTCCATTTTGTAATAGTGTGGTTATTATTTCTGGATTAGTATTGTAAGAACTTGCCCACATTATGGGGGGCTGACCATCTTCACTTCTATCGTTTATATTCGCTCCATTTTGGAGTAATGTCTTTATTACCCCTGAATTAGAATAAAACAAACTTGCATACATTAAAGGTGTCAAACCCAATTTATCTCTATCATTAACATTATACCCCTTATCAATCATTTGTTGCACTGTTTCCGGCGTTGCATTACTCCAAAAATCCATAGATGGTAAAGAATTTCCGTTAGCAAATGAAGCATTTGAAAATGCGATTAAACACAAAAATGTTAGGATTGATAAGAGCTTTTTCATAGAGATTTCCTTCTGATAAACTTTCTTAATGTGTATGCTAAAGTGGTTTAGCTATATTGTAAGTACTGTAATATATACATTCTTAAACTATGCTTAATTATGATAACAAAAAGCATATTTTCGTGTGGCGAGGAAATTTAAATTAAATATACCATTTGAAAAAAAATTAACTTATTCCAAAACATACGCAAACAGACTCAAGCCTAAAATAAAAAATACGGCGTAGATTATACCATAAAAAGCATATCTATTCGGAACGTGCTTTTGAATGTCTTCTTTGTACAATAGCGGAAAAATTAGATAAATGATAAAATAGGCAATCAACCAATATGCCTTAAATTCTTTTAAGTTGTCAGCTTGCAAGATATAAGCATACGGAATACTTAATAAAAACGGAACAACACTCAGTCCCAACATAAAATAAAAAGCTTTTTTTAATTTTGGCATTTATTTACTCCTTGTTTTTATTATACGGAGATAAAAATAAAATGCAATATCAATTCGAGGAGTTTGAAGTGTAGATAACATTTTTCAATTCCGCCTTTTCTCCATTAAAAAAACAGCTTCGTCCTTGTGGGAGGAAGCTGTTTTCTTTTTTAGTTTATGTCCGGCTTAGATGTAAAGTTCTCCACCGCGGGACATTTCTTTGTTTCTCTTCTGTTCGGCTTTGTATGCCAACGCGCGGCAGCCGATTTCAGATTTTGCGAAGTCTTCTGTCCGGCTGAACACCTCCTTGTCTTTAAACAAGTGCGGTGCATAAATGCTTAACGCACCGAGCAAATTGCGGAAACCTACCGGTGATAATTCCTCAATGCGGATATCTACCAGAGCGCGGAACTGTTCTTGTGTCAATTCAATTCCGTTAAAGCGAATGGTTCTAGGAATTTTGACAATTTCTTTTCCACGACGAACTGTCGTGAAATTTTGTTCGTCACTTCTGGACTTGTGTGTTGACACACTCATATCCACGAATTCTAACATTGACATCTGACGGCCATCCACTTTGAACAGCTGTTCATTAACTTCTTGAGAAAAAATTTTCAATTCCATAATTTATATATATTTAATAGGTTAGCTTTGCGTAAAATACATGCTTTTTACTTTTTTGTCAATAACTATTTGTCATTTTGGCTAATATTTTATTTTATACTCATTCAAACACTTTGCCATGTCTAGCGGCGTCTTTATTCGCTCAATACAGGTTATCGGTTCTCTTGGCGTTTCCACATACACATACTCAACGCTTTTGCAACTGTTTAATAACAGCACTATTGCTAATATCCGCATGCCAATCAAACGATATTGTTTCTTTGGATGCAGCTTGTTCCAAAGCAAGATTTCGCTCTTCAAGCTCCTGTTTTTCATGGTAGCTCCTTTGTAAATTCTTAAACAAAATTTCTTGATTCTGCTTATATTGCGTCATCATCAGACGCGCGGTCGCCGCATCTTCGCGATAGTATAATGCACTTAATACGGCAACCGCTAACAAACAGACGAGTAGTCTTATCACTTTCATTGTTTGCCTTTGATGTTTTTGATGAAATTAAACGGATCCATTTGCGCTCGCTTTAATAGGCTGTCGGCTATCATATATAGTCTCACCGCAAACAGTCCGCATACCCCGGATATTCCATATTTCACCGGTGTCGGAATATCCATATACTCCGCTAATAAGCCGCATAACATGCTGAACAGAAATGTTATCAACATATCTCGCATGGTCTGACGGATTGATATAAACGGTTTTATCATGATGGTCGCAAAACCGATAAACAATCCCCAAAGACTGTAATTGGCTATCAGCTCTTTTACCTTTTCCATTTCTCCTCCTTAGTGAAGCACCAGCGACGGAATGATCAGGGTTTCCGTTGTTGGTTTCTCTTTCATATAAACACATACTTTTCCGTCTTTGGCTTCTGATATCGGAGCAAAATTGCCGCTTTGAGCCGCGTCTATATCTAACACGACGGTTGGAATATGGGTGGATTTTGCTTCCGGTATGCTGATTTCGGCACAGTATGGATAATCTGCATAGGTTGTGTCTTCCTTGATGGCAGATGACGCTATGGTCAGGTTTTGATATTTCTTCGTACCGTTTTCTTGGATATAGTTCCATACTCCTTTTGAAGATACGGCTCTGCTATCTTCGGCTTCAACCGTATGGGTGATGCTGTTGCCAAAGGCTGAATAGATGTCTTTGATTTCTTCTATCAGGTTCGGAAGATTGTTCAAAAAATCAAAATTTTTATGAATATTTGATATTAACTGGTAAAACTCCTCGTTGGTCATATCTTCCCCCGGCGACATTATCAATGTGCGTTTCATCATCTCTTTTAGCTGTTGCAAGGCCATTATCATTTTATCTAACGAGTTTTCATAATCTTGGGCCGGAAAATTTTCCCCTTCCCAAAACGCTACTAATTGTGTCAACTCCACATTTCGCAAGATGGTTATTCTGCTTTCGGCTGATGGGGCTATATTAAAAATCACTTCTCCGCCGATGGCATTTTCATAATGCGTCACGGTATAGTCTTTATCTGCTACTAACGCCGTTGCCGCGTCATCCATGTATACGGACACTTCTTTATTAAAAAAGTAAAACGGTATTTCAAAGGTTGTGGTTGTGCCGTCTGCTATGTATACCGCTTTGCTGGTTTCACTTTGTATTGTCATATTTTATCTCCTGTTTTAGCTATAAAAAAAGAGCATAGCCTTTAATAAGGCTTGCTCCGGATACAAAAAAAAGCGCTCGTCTTTTGGTTGAGCGCCTTGATGACATTGTGTCTTGTTTTTATAAACACTTCGCCATTCTTCTTATTTTTTTACTCTGCTCCGACAAGGATGTCAATACTTTCAGAAGTGATTTTGAAAATTTATTTTGCTTATTTATTTCTCTTGACCTTTTTTCTTCTGCATCATTTCCGCAACAGTGAGTTTCTTACCAAAGCTCTCCACGAATTTTTTTCGGGTTCCATAACTTAAAACTTCATTGTTGCGAATAACTTTTAATCCATCTTTCGTTGCCGCGATGGTTGTGCCGTCGGATATTTTTAGCAACATCCCCTGCTCGCTTGGTTCGGCCTTGATTTTGATAACCTCGCCTTTGTTGCCGACAAACTCTTCTTTTTCCCAATAGCCTTTTTTGTTGATGGTTATGCTGTGACCGTTCGGAAACTTGATGTTTTCATTTTTTGTAACGGTTATGGATTTGCCGTCATTGATGTAATTCAACAAGTGCATTTTCTTATCGGTTAGCAATTTAACCCCGCCTTTCATTGTTAGGCAAATGTGTTCGTTGCTGTTAAAATACAGGCGGCTGCCATCCGGATAGAAAATATTTTTATGCGCCAAATTGATGACCATTCCATTAGGCAGGCTGCATGACACAATATCGGTTTTGTTCACCCCGATGCGTATACCGTTGGCATATTCTTCCATATAAACATTTTTTTGGTTTTTGTTTGTCGGCGTATATGGTGTTGGTTTCTTACTTGGTTTCTTTTCCAGTGTCTGTTTTTGAGTTGGATACTCTATATTGACAATCGTGCGGCTGGCATAATCTATATCCACCATTTTGCCGTTTTTATGATATGCGCGATAGATGTTATCATGTAAAAGGCTCACAACCGGACTTTGGGCATCTATTTTATCTTCCATTTTAATGGCATCGGCCATAAACTGCGGAAACAAATTTTCTAAGCGCTGAATCAAATCTTCGTTTAAATATTGATGACTTAAGTCATTACGCAATTGTTTATATTCGCTCCAGCGGTCGGCATCTTCTTTGCTCATCATCTTGCAATTTCTAAAATATGTCAAAACGGCTGACGGCGGAATGTTTTTGCCATAAAACAGGCAATGTTGGCTCATCTTATATTCTATTTGTTGGAATATCTCCAGATAGTTTTTGCGATATAAGTATACGCTGATACGCTCCAAAAAGTTATCTATATCCATGCCGCATAAATCTATCACTTCCGCTTGGGGCAGGACTTTAGAGATGTTTTTCAATAACTGTTCTTTTTTATCGGACATTACTTCATAATTGGTTTCCAACATGATTTTTTCATTAGGATGATCTTTTATGTATTGTTTAGCGCGGGCAATAAACTTAGAATTGCTCTCATTCTTTTCTCGTATCAGCAAATTCGGATTGAGCGCAGAAACGAGCGTTGACATATTTTGCGCAACTTCGGCGTAGGCCTTCACTCTTTCTACCAACGGCTTATCACACAGGCGGCAATATGAATCAAGATATCGACGACGAACACTGGTGTTTTTGATGGTCTCTATGCTGTTGAATTTACCTAAACCGTCTAGAGTATCCCATTGATGATGCATCAGATGGCGAATGTTTTGATAATCTTGAAAAACGGCTGCAGACGGTATAAGGCCTTCTTTTTCGGCTTGTGCCATATAATTTTCTCCGGCGCGCAAACTTAGCAGCTTTTTAACAGCCTTGTTGCTTTCTTCGGATAAGGTGGTCAAAGAACTGAGCAATACATTTTCAAACGGATTTATTAGCTCTGAGGCCAGAGCTTCGGTTTGAGCATCTACCAACTCTTGTTCGCTCAAACGGATTTTACCTTCCGGAAAAAGTGTTAAAACATCAATCATACCGGTGAAGCGTTTTTCTATATTTTCATCAGCAAAAGCTTCTTGCAGGCTTTGGGCGGAGGCTTGATGATATTTCATTTTCCAGCGGCCGGCTACCAAAAATTCTGCATCTTGCAGGGTTTCGTCTTTTTGATATGCCGCAATGTAACGCTCTACTCTGGTTGGCAAAGACTGACTATTACTATGAACTGCATAATTATCCGGCGTAGAAATAATGCTTGCGCCCTCGCTCTTAAATTGCGGCGAAGTATGATTGATACTCACAAAGCAATAGTGATTGTTGTCATTTACGGGCTTGTTATTTACAAAATCAAGATAGGCCTCTTTTTCTTGCGGTGTGATGTCTTCCACGCTCCACGGATTTTCATCTGTTTTTTCACCGTAAATTCGCAAAATTTGATATCCGGCTAAGTTGCTCGGACGATATTTTTTGACCACATATTCCAAATTGCGAACCAAGCTTATGTAATCTTTATATATCGCTAACAAATTTTGTTTATTTTTTGCAGGCAACGAAGCCGCATATAATTGTGACATGTTTAATTTTTCTGGCATTGCTTTTCTTCATTAATCTTATTTGACAGTAATTTGCTTATTATTGCCGAAAATATCTGTTTTGTCAACAGTGTCTTTTGATTATTTATGCGCTTTTTACTCGCTTTGATGCTTTTTTAATAAAATATTTACTTTATGGGGCTTATGGTTAATTGGTTTATTGTTATTCCTTCGTTGGAGTGTGTTATGAGAAGTCAATTATTCGCTTTGTTTTTGCTGACCGTGTCGTGCTTTTCCGTTCAGGCACACGCCGAAGATACAATTTATGATATTATCAATCGGGAAGATAAACAGGCGTTTTCTGATTTGGTGATGCTTGGGTATGATATTGATGAGCAAGATATGGATGGTTATAGTCCGCTGATGATTGCTGCGGGGTTGGGTAAAGCTAATTTTGTCGCCTATTTGATTGATAACGGTGCTAAAGTTGATAAGCGCTATTATATGGGGGGAACGGCTCTTCATCGTGCCGCTTTTGGTGGATATAACGATGTTATCAGTACGCTTTTAGATGCCGGTGCTAATATTAATATGCCGGATTTAGATGGAATGACGCCTTTAATGATGGCAGCGAAAAATGGTAAACGTTTTACGGTGGAACTCTTGGTCAAACGCGGTGCTAATGTCAACTTCAAAAACGCCAAAGGCGAAACTGCTTTGGATTTCGCTAACAAATTCAGATATAAAGAAATTGCTTTGTTCTTGGAAAATTCCGGCGCAAGGCAGTCTGCTCCAGAAGAAGATACCGGCGAAGATGATTATTTAAAAGATTTGGATAGCGAGTATAATTTTTATTAAAAACTTTTCCTTTCGTATGAAGCGGCGCTTTGGCGGCGCTTTTTTTATGGTTTAAGCGGCGCTTATATGCTTTATTCTTTCTTTTGGCGGGAAAATTTAGCGAGGCCTCTTGCGTGCGCACGCTTAACTCCCTATATTACGTGTAAATGGAGTGAAAGATTCAACCTTTTTTAAGGGAGTTTTTATTATGGCTGAAAAAATTGAATTTAAAACCGAAGTTAATAAACTGCTTGATATCGTTATTAACTCGCTTTATTCCGAAAAGTACATTTTCTTAAGAGAACTTATTTCTAATGCTTCCGATGCGCTTGATAAATTAAAATATTGGCGGTTGATTAACCCTGATTTGGCTAAACCGGATGCCGCTTATAAAATCACCATTACGCCGGATAAAGACCATAAAACCTTGACTGTTTCCGATAACGGTATCGGTATGAACCGTGAAGATCTTATTAACAATATCGGTACGATTGCTAAATCCGGTACGGCTGAATTTTTGCAAAATACCAAAGAAAATACTTCTGTCGTTGATTTAATCGGTAAATTCGGTGTGGGATTCTATTCTGCGTTTATGGTTGCTGAAAAAGTGGAAATTATCACTAAACGTGTGGACTGTGATAAAGCCTATAAATGGGTTTCTAACGGCGTGGACGGTTATGAAATTTCTGAAGCCGAACGCGATACAAACGGTACGGATATCAAACTTTTCTTAAAAGACGATGCAACCGATTATACCGACACGATTTATTTGCGCAATATCATCCATACCTATTCGGAACATATTGACTATCCGATTGTGTTAAATTTGGGCGAAGCCGGCGAGGAAACCGTTAATACCGCCTCTGCTCTTTGGACACGTAATAAAGCCGATATTACCGAAAAACAGTATAAAGATTTTTATCAACACGTTACCAAAAACTTTGATGAACCTTGGATGACGCTGCACTTTAAGGCGGAAGGCAGTATTGAATATACCGGATTGCTCTTTATTCCTTCCAAAGCGCCGTATGACTTGTTCCAGCCGGATCGGTTGACCGGAATTAAACTTTATGTCAATAAGGTCTTTATTTCCGATAAAGTTGAAGGGTTGATGCCGATGTATCTGCGCTTTGTTAAAGGTGTGATTGACAGTGCTGACTTGCCGCTTAATATTTCTCGTGAAATGTTGCAACAAAGTTCGCTTATTGCCAAAATCAGACAAGGTACGGTTTCAAGAATTTTCAAAGAGCTTAAAAAACGTGCCGAAAATGAAGAAGATTATGCTAAATTCTGGAACGCTTTCGGTATTGCTTTTAAGGAAGGTATTTATGAAGACTTTTCTAACCGTGAAGAAGTGGCCGGTTTATCTCGTTTCTATTCAACAAAGAGCGACGGCAAATTAACCTCGCTTGATGCTTATATTGAACGGATGGATAAAGACCAAAAGGCAATTTATTATATCACCGGCGATGATGCCAAAACGTTGGCTTGTAACCCGCTTTTGGAAGCTTTCCGCGAAAAGAATATTGAAGTTTTGCTCTTAACGGATCCGATTGATGAATTTTGGACACAGACCCTGCTCTCTTATAAAGGGCATGATTTGAAACATATCTCTCAGGCCGATATCAAACTTGATATTGAACGCACAACTCCTAAAGCCGATGAAAAAGGGTTGAAAGATTTATGCGAAAAAATGGGCGAATGGTTCAAAGAAGAAGTCGGCAAAGTTGAAGTGACCGAAAAGCTGACTAAGAGCCCGGCTTCTCTGACCGTTGAAGACGGACAAATGAGCATTCACTTGGAGCGTTTGATGCGTAATCATCAGCAAAAGACAAATTTTGACAGTACGCGTATTTTGCTTATCAACCCGTATCATCCGCTGATTATTAAATTGGCTGATTTGATGAACAAACAGGAAAAAGCCGATGAAGTTAAAGATGCGGCTCAGCTTATTCTTGAACAAGCTAAAATTGCCGAAGGTGAAGCCGTTTCTAACCCGAGTTTGTTTAATGAAAAACTCAGCGAATTTATTTTGAAAGCTATCTAAAAATTTTCGCTCTCTTTATGAAGCCTCTTGCCTTGATGCGAGAGGCTTTTTTTGGGATTTTTTTTGACAAAAACTCGTTGACGCTAGTTTTTTTTTATGCTATTCTTTTGTTAATGATAGTTTTATAGGCTTATCATGCTTTTGGGGATGTCTTTTTGTACGGAGTGAAATTGAAACTGGACAATTTAAAATACGGCTTTTTGATTTCCGTTACCACCCTATTCGGCGGCAGCGTCTCCGAACTTTACGCGCAAGACGATAGTGGGCAAAAAGTTCGTGTTGAAAGTAATGAGGCTTATAAAAAACAATTTATGCAAAGCGTCAATCCGCAACTTGATAAAATTCAAGTTGATTTTGTGGTGGATTCGGTTGAAACAAAAATCTCTAACGGCGAATTGCTACCTGATGTCAACATTATCCAACTCTTGGCTTATCTTGATCAAGACAGCGACGAATATCAAACTTATATGGCAAGCCGTCATATTGTGGCGCATGAAATGTGGCACCGCATTTGTATGATGAACGAGGTTTTGGAAAAGCCGATGTCCGCTACTCAATATCGTACCGGACGGGATAATTTTGAAATTTCGGCCAGCATCGTGCAGCTCTTGACTTTTCGGGATGATTATATTCATGCCACGCCGGAGCAACGTCTGCAATTACACAAGCTTGATGACCCGAAAATCAAAATGTATTTGTTGGCGGTTGATAACGATATTATCCGCCCGCTCTCTAATGATAAAAAAGACTTTGATTTTGAAATGGAATTTATTGCCAAGTCCGTTGCCGGCTATTGGAACAATAATCTTGCCGTTACATACGCACCGCGCCATAATGCCATGACCGAAAAGGCCAAAAGGCAAGAATTTAAATCGCCCGTTTATGAAAAAAACTTTGTGCATGATATCAAAGTCATGAACCATATCGGCGGAATTGATTTTTCTAAGCTCTATAATTACCAAGATGTCCGTTTCTTAAAAAAATTCAAACAAGCGGCCAAGCCCGATATGACGGAGCTGGAAACATCTCTTGGTGCGCCTAATTTTGAAACTTGGCTTAATAAAAAAAGTCAATTAAAACGTTTTTCTAAGCAAGCTGTCGAAATTCCTAATTTCACCGGCAATCGTTTGGCTGAAGAGCGAGAAAGAAGACCTCTTAATCAACGTGCTCAACCTTTTGAAATTGCTGATATGTCTATCGGATACAAAGCCTATCCGTTGATGAAAGTTCCTTTTTATTCAGCGGTTACTTTACGCAAAAATAAGACTATTTACAATCTTTATCCGCATGGAGCGATGGACGTTATTCAACAGCCCGACGCACAAGGTGTCTCTCGCGTCAAAACGCTTTATATTGACGGCAGTCGTGAAGAAGGACAGCTTCGCAACGGTGTTAAGGTCGGAACGTTTCGCTTTTTTGATAAAAATAAAAAAATTATCGCAACGGCTACTTATAAGAATAATCGTGCCGTGGATGGAAATGTGGCTTTGCCGGCGGTGGACGGATATATTCTTTATACCTACAAGGCCGGAAATTTGGTGGCTTTGCAAGAATTATCCACAAAGGGCGTTAAAAAGACTATCTGCCGAATTGAAAACGGCAAGCCTATCAACGGTTTAGTTCCTGTGGTCAGCTCAAAAGATAACCGCGTACAACGTTCTTACCAGGCGTATCAAGACGGCAAATTGGTTGCGGCGTTGATTTTTGATGACATGAAAAGGCTTAAAGAGAAACAACAAACCGACGGGAAAACTATTCGTATTGAACGTTTTTATGATACCGGTGCTCTTAAATATCAGGCGGTTGCTGAAGTTCCTTCTCCTCTTGCAACTGCTTTGATAAAAGATAACCTTGGGCCGATTGATAAGACCGATGTGCTTAAGCATACGACGGCCACGAAGGCTCCTTCTCCTCTTACTCCTATTTCCCAAAATAGTAGTGAGAATATTGATCTTTCTTCATCTTCTCCAATGTCTAAAGGGACATTTACTCAAACACAGACTATGGAGATGCCAAAGAACATGACGGCTTCTCTTGAGCCAACCTTGCCAATTACCCCGAATAATATGGTTAAAACTACTATCACAAACCCAATTATTCCACAAAACAGCGCTGTTCCTCTGCATCCAACCCATGATAAGAAGATTAATCTGCAAGCTCCTTTGCATCCGGCTCCTATTCTTTTGCAAGAAACGCTCTTATCGGCTCAAGGGGAGCCGGTGATGGCACTCTCTAAACATGAGAACGGTAAAAAGAGTATGAAAGTTAAGGTTAAAGAATTTTTTGAAGTATTAAAGAAAACAACACTTCCTAAAACGGATAAACAGTTGCTTATGTCCGGTATTCTTAAACTTCGGCACAAGATTTTGCCGCGGACTGCGGATAAGCCTTTATCTTCTGATAAGCAATTCTTAGAAAAATCGCCTTCTTCAAAAAAAGAGTTTGTTGCACTGCGGACGAATCAACTCTCTTTGCAAAAAACGAACGTTATGCCTACACAATTTTCTCGCTCTACCCAAGTTCGCGTACAGAAAATTTCTCTCTTAAAAAACAAATTCCGCTTTTTAGCCTTGAAGCAACGCGGAATTGATAAAAGCTAGAGTTTATTATCAAATTTTCTTTAATACACAAAAAAAGCACCCTTTGAAAGGTGCTTTTTGTTGGTTTTGATGCGTCAATCAGATATGTCGAGAATCTATGTATTTGATTGAGACATCTCCTTTCTCATTTCTGGTCAGCATATGCACTAACTTCATAAAGTCCATGTTTGCCTTTATGCCATCGCTTTGACGGCTGCGCTTTTTGGCTTTATAGAAGTAATACTGCAGCGAACTCGGCACACTTAAAGTTTGTGGGTTAATGGCCATATCATTCTGCAATGTCCAGTGCTCTTGCGGATACGTCGTCATTAGCGCCTCCAAAGTTTTGGGAGACAAATCCGTTATCCTCAGCAATTGCTCAGCAACAGTCAGCGGTATAAGCCTTAGTTCATCATCCAAAACACATAAGGCTTTGGTCTCGTGATGATTACAGATAATCAGCAATTTATGATCTATGACCACAATCCTGTTACAATGCGTCAGTGGCAATTTTGCTACTTCCGATGATATTTTACACCGCACTGCTCCTTGTTTTTTATATAAGGCAGCGTCAGCGAAGTTGACATCATCCGGCTTTTGCTCTGAACTGTGCAGGCTTATCACATAATCATTGAAATCTATAAAACGATTTTTTTCCGCACTTTCTTCTGCCGTAAACTTCAGATTATCCCGATAGATTTCTTCGGTTATCAGTTTGATGTTTGCTGGTACATTATCAAAAGCAAAAATGTTTATCAGCTGTTTGCCGATTTTGTTTTTGACATAAACCCTAAATCCGGTGCCTTTAAAAATGTTTTGACAACGACACTTGTCCGACTCTGCTAAACGGCGCAATTCTTCTTGAGAAAATTCTACCATAAGACATAACTTTTTTAAAATTAGACATAAAAATAATTAAAGCTCCTGCAAAATAGCGGCTTCTTATTATTTTGTCAATTAAAATTTATGCTAAATCTTATTTTCGCTTTGCTCTAGATACGAAAAAACCCCGCTTTCGCAGGGCTTTTAAATGGTGGCCAGAGAGGGGATCGAACCCCCGACACGAGGATTTTCAGTCCTCTGCTCTACCAACTGAGCTATCTGGCCGGCCACGAGTTAGGTTTATATATAACTTTTTTTCTGTTGGCAAGTATTTTTTTTGTTTTTTGTGAATATTTTTTGTTTTTTTAGTCTTTTCATCTGTATCTTGTTGTTTTAATTTGGTTTATTTTATGCTAATAATTTACACTCACGGTATATGTGCCTTGATATTCTCCTTGCTCTTGATTTGCATTTACAGCTAAAGTGCCTCCAACAGAAAATGTTGCCATGCCGGTTCCGCCCGCTTCATGCAACATGACCGAATTTGTATCCGAATTAAGCGTCACATTTAATGCCGTTCCGTTGAGATTTTGTATTTCGGTGGACGGTGGAACATTGATGTTTACTTGATGTTCCGGTGCTCCCGTTATTGTAAATATCCCCTGTTGCCCCGTTGTATCGTATTGCGTCATGATGCCGCCACTACGCTGACCGTTGGTGCTCATATTTATATTTTGCGGCTCCGGCATAGATACAATTGTGCCAAAATCCAGACTTTGCTGTGTCATCGTGTTTGCGCCATATGCTTGTCCATAATTTATGCATAGTGCTAGAATTGATGAAAATATTATTTGCGCCTTAAGAAACATGTTTCACTTCACCATTCTCTATTTCCACAGTTTTTTATATTTTAAAATTCAGATATTTATACTGCAACTTTTTTTGTGTCGATATTCACATTTACCGCGCTTATCGCTATATTTATATCAATGATTCATCAATGCTTCCGTACGCACTTGCTAACATATTGAAAACAAATAAAACTTATTACTATTATGCTCATGTCTGGGAGTTTTTTGAAGAAAATGCTTGTTTTTTTTCGTAACTGCGTTAAAGATGGTGCAGATTTAATTTTTTAATTGAGAGGATAACTATGTCTAATCCCTTAGATACTAAAATAATTAGCAGACTGGCTGAAATCTTAGATAAAACAAACCTTACAGAATTAGAATATGAAGATGAAAGCTGCAGAATCTCTTTGGTTAGAAATCCTGCCGGTGTTGCTGTTGCCGGCGCTTATGCTCCGGTTGCTCCGGCTCCCGTGGCTGCTCCTGCCGTTGCTGCCCCTGTTGCCGCTGCGCCTGTTGCTCAAGATGTTGCAGAGGCTGCTGATGTTGACTACACAAACAGCCCGAATGCTGTTAAGTCTCCGATGGTCGGCGTGGTTTATTTGTCTGCTGATCCGAAATCTCCGAATTATGTTAAACCGGGCGATATGGTTACCGAAGGTGATACCGTTTGCTTGGTTGAAGCTATGAAAACATTTAATCCGGTTAAAGCTCATAAAAGCGGTAAAGTTGTTAAAATTTTGGTTGAAACCGGCGATCCGGTTGAATATGGCGAACCATTGGTTGTAATCGAATAAGCCAAAACCGTAACTAATCATAAATTAAAATAGGAATTGCTGATGTTTGAAAAAGTTTTAATTGCTAACCGTGGTGAAGTCGCTTTGAGAATCCATAGAGCGTGCAGAGAAATGGGTATCAGAACCGTTGCTGTTCACTCCGAGGCTGATGCTAATGCTATGCACGTGCGTTTGGCTGATGAAGCGGTTTGTATCGGTCCGGCTCGTTCTGCCGACTCTTATCTGAATAAGCCTGCGATTATTTCCGCGGCCCTTATTACCGGTGCTGATGCTATTCACCCCGGATATGGTTTCTTGTCAGAAAATGCGGATTTTGCCGAAATGGTTGAAAAACACGGTATTACGTTTATCGGCCCAACTGCTGAACAAATGCGCTTGCTCGGGGATAAAATTACTGCTCGTAAAGCCGCTATTGAAGCAGGCCTTCCGGTTACTCCGGGGTCTCCTGCGCTTGAAAGTATTGAACATGCTAAGGAATGGGCGCATAAAATCGGCTATCCGGTTATTATTAAAGCTAAAGACGGCGGCGGCGGTAAAGGTATGAAGACAGCTTTTTCTGATGACGAAATTGCTGAAGCTTATACGATGGCACGTGCTGAAGCTAAAGCAGCGTTCCCATCTGATGTTGTTTATATGGAAAAATATTTGCAACACCCGAGACATATTGAAATGCAAATCTTAGCCGATAAATACGGTAATGTTGTGCATTTGGGCGAACGTGACTGCTCTATTCAACGTAACCACCAAAAAGTTATTGAAGAATGTCCGTCCCCTGCTCTTAACCAATCGCAAAGAAAAGAAATCGGCGATATCGTTCGTAACGCTATTCAAAAGATTGGTTATCAAAACGCCGGTACGCTTGAATTTATGTATGAAGACGGTAAATTCTATTTCTTGGAAATGAATACGCGTTTGCAAGTGGAACATCCGATTACCGAGGCTGTTTCCGGTATTGATATTGTTAAGGAGCAAATTCGTATCGCTTCCGGTGCGGCTTTGGGTTATACTCAAGATGATATTCAATTCAGAGGTCATGCTATTGAATGTCGTATCAATGCCGAAGATCCGGAAACTTTTGCGCCTTGCCCAGGTAAAATTACCGAGTGGCACGCCCCGGGCGGATTGGGGATTCGTGTTGATTCTGAAATTTATTCCGGTTACTCTATTCCTCCTTATTACGACAGCATGATTGCAAAACTTATTGTTCATGCCAAAACGCGTAATGCCGCTTTGATGCGTTTGCGCAGAGCGTTGGAAGAATTTATTATCATGGGTGTTAAAACGACTATTCCGCTTCATCAAGAGATTATTTCTCAAAATGAATTTATTGATGGTCAGTACAACATCCATTGGTTGACCGAATATATGAATAAACGTCAAAAACAGAAATAGGTTCTAATATGCAAGAAAAATTGTCAGTCAGGAAAGTTTACAGAAACGCTTATCGGTATGTTTTAAGCCATTTGTTTGCTTTTGCCTTTCTGACAATTTTTTATTTTACCGGAAGTTTGTTGCCCATGCTCTTGGGCGCTTCTTCTTTTAAACTTATTTCGCTCATCTATATGTATATCTTTTTTTATTTCGCAACAGGATGCTATTTCAGACAGCAGCTCTTGTGGGATAAACAGCTCTTTATCTCTGCCAGTATCCGCTTTTTAACCGCCATTTTTATCTTTTTATTTTCAATTTTTGTCGCCTCGCTTGCTATTAATTTTTGTATTGCGTTTGTAAAAGATATTTTTGGCGAGGTCGGATTTGCCATCACTAAAGCCATCTTAAACGGTCCGTGGTGGCTGCTTGGTAAATATATTTGTATTTTCTTATTGTTTGTGACCTTTTTTATTGTTCCTTCGTTTACTTTTGTTTCCGAAATTAACGGTAAAAGTCACTCTTTGCTTTTGGCTTATTCTAAAACCAGAGGTAGTCTGGTTAATATTGCCATTACCGCTTTTACGGCTTTAGCAGCGCTTATCTTGATTATGTTTCTGTTGACTTTTGTTAATATTTATGTGGCAGCAGTTGCTCGCGCGGCTTTGCTTGCTTTTGTCAGCATTCTTTATTTCAAGATGTACGATTTCTTCTATAACTTCCCTCACAACAAAAAAGACAGGACTTCTACCGACTTAAAAAGAGATGAACACGGTAAATTTATCTCTGCGAAAATTGCGGAAGAAAACAAGACTGCCCCGAAAGATGATGCTGAAAATGGTGAGGAAAGCGGCGGAATTTCTTCTGATGAGCTTAAAGACTCTCATGAAGAAACGGGCAAAGCAGATGTTGTTAAAGAAAAAACACAAAAAAAAGCAGCCAAGAAAAGTGCTACAAAAATTCAATAACCTACTCTTAATACGGATGGAGGATATTTATGCTCGTTAAGGATAAGGATATCTTAGTTGATGGCGGTGAGCCTAAAAAAGAAGACGAAAATGTCAAAAAAGATAAAGTTCAAAAGCCTTCTATCAAAAAAGAAAATATGCGCTCGGCATGGGGAGATGCATTTGATTATTATCTCAGAGGCATCACCGAAAAATATCTCCGTTTTCGCGGAAGAGCAACAAGGCTTGAATTTTGGGGATTTATGGTTGCAGCCGCCCTTATCTGGATTCCTTTATATTTTATGGCAGAGTATGCTGAAATGCCGATGTTACCTTATTACTTTGCTTTGGCGACATTATTGCCGACGGTAGCGGTTGCCGCGCGGCGCTTGCATGATTTGAATAAAAATGCAGTTTTATTTTTATTGCCTCTGGCGTTATTGGCAGCGTCCGGCTTTTTTATCGGGCTTTATGCAGCTTTAACGCTTGTGGCTATCTGGGCTATCTTTCTTATTAAATTACTTTCTAAGCCTACTGATGAGCAGACCGGATTTTATGGCGAACCTAATGAAAACGACGAAGTTTACGGTGATGATAATGAGCGTATTCTTAAAAAATTTAGGTTTATCGCGCTTCTTATTCTCATCATCTGGCTTGCTGTGGCCGGCGCAAAATTTGAAGATTGGTCTCAACAAGCTCAACAACGTGCCACGATTGATAATATTATGCAGCAAATTATCACGCAGGGGCAAAATGCGAACCTTTCTCCGGAGCAGATGAAAAATGCTCAAACCCAAATGATGGAGGCGTTGAAGCAAATGAGCGGTAAGACTGTTTCGCCTGAAGATTTACAAAAGCAAATTACCGATATTGTTAAAGCTACTTCCGGAACACAAAATAATAAATAAACTTTGGAGCGTTCATGAAAGTATACCGCAAAATTTTGGGTGTTTTGGCTCTGATATGCGGTAGTGTGCTTATTTATTTCTATACTCTAAATCAGCCTCGTTTTATGGCAAGCACGGCTCCTACTCCCTTAAGACCTTATCTTGAAGCGCTGGTTGAGGGCTTGAATCATGCTGATGATACGGCGCATTTGGATTTTGGCTCTTGCGCCTCTCTTACGATTTATCCGGTTAATTGGACGGAAGATAATCATTTGCCGCAACTTGATAATGAACATAAAAAGTGTGCGATTCTCTGGATTGGTTCAAGACAAAATTTATTTGATGCTGATTTAAATGACTATTTTGCTATTTGGACTTCAACACCGTTGTTGCAAGATTTTTTAGCATCCTTCCCTATTTCCTCAACTTATGTCCCGATTTTTGCACTTCCTGAACATCCTCGAGCCATTGATTCTCAGCAATATTTTGCGCTTATCGGTCAACAACCTCATATCCAACAGATTTTAGAGCACTTAAATCTGCCTTTTAAATCATATCGCCTTGATGCAGATATTCAGAAGCTTCGCCATGATATGCCGCATATACGTGCCGTTTTGGCTCTTCATACGCAATTTTCATCGAATTCTCTTGACCTTCATCCTATTTTTTTAGAAATATCCCAAAACCATATCCCATTAATTGTTCCCTGGATTTGGCCACAAGAAGATACGATTAATCTCTTTAACGATCGGGTGACTTTTTATCAGGACGAACAGTATCTTGAAGACTTATTGCGGCATTTTGAAAAACATGCAGCGTTGCTTAAATATCGGGCGAACAAAGCGGCTCACCTCGTTCTGCAAGAATTTAGTCTGCAGCGCAATATCCAACGCATTTCAGAATATTTCACAAAACCAAATGATAAAAGACGCTTTCAAAAGCCACTTTCACAAACGGTCAGCCTTAATATTCCAACTGCCATCGGACACTATACTGCCGGTGATTATGCTTTGGCTCAAGATTTGGCAACTTATCTTAAGCCGAAACTTACTGCCGTTGATTTGACTTTCTTTAATTCGCTTTACCGATATCCGACGGAATTTAATATTCTCGTACGAGGCTTTTTGCCTCCGGCCGATTATGACTTATTAGCTTCTTACAATATTCTTTATCTGGCGTATGCGCAATTTGCGCAAGATGAAACGCATGAAATTTTGCCTCCTTTTGAGGAATATTTGCATACTCTTGAAGAATCTGCAAAAAAAGTTGATGCATTGGTAGTGGCCTCTCAAAAACTAAGTGATGCTTTAAATGCACGCGGGATACGTGCTTTTTATATTCCGCAATTTACCGATACCAAACGGTTCTATTATGATTTTGATGAAGAGCTCAAAAGCGATGTTTTATTTGTAGGTATCAATACTTTTTACCGTACGGCTGTTCCGGCTTTGTTAAAACGCGGGGTTAAAGTTGATGTTTATGGTCCTCGTTGGCCTTTGGGGGTTGCCAAAGCTGAATATGCCGATAATCAAATTTTGCGGAAATATTACAGCTCGGCTAAAATCGTCCTCAATGACACACGTGAAGGGATGAAGCAATTTGGCTTTATCAGTAATCGAATTTTTGACGCGACGGCCTGCGGATCTTTGATTATTTCCGACTATATGCCCGAGATTGAACAAATTTACGGCGATAGTGTCCCTATGTATCATAACGATGAAGAACTGTATGAACTCGTGCAATATTATTTGACGCATGAAGACGAGCGTTTAGAAAAGGCCAAGAGAGCACAAGAAATTACGCTCAAACACTTTACGGCAGAAAAGGCTGCCGCGCAATTTCTTGAGATTATGGCCCAAATAAAAAGAAAATAGATTTACTTTCTTATCTCTCTTACTTCCAATTACTTTATTTGTTGTTGTTTATTCCATAGCCTGCCGGTTTCGGGGCGATAATAATAAACCCCTGTTTTTAGATGGATAAATCCGCCTTCGTTTAAGGCTATCTCTTTACCGTCAAATTCTACCTTTCCTTTGCTGAATTTGATTCTTCCGGCGTAGGTACAACTCTCTTTATCACACGTCAAATCATCGTTCTCAGGGATTTTATATTTGCCTTTGAGTTTTTTCCCGGTCCACATCTTTTCTAAAAACTTGTTCTTGTGATAGCGTGAGGCGACTAATTTCCCTTGGTGATTTTTATAGGCATAGGTGGTGCCGTATTTATCAAACACAAAATCGGCCTTGGGGCTAAAGTATAAACTCATTATACCCAATACGATGGCTGCTAGTCCCCAGACACGCCATTTTGCCTGCCAGATACAGAGCCACAATAGCCCCATGGTCAAAATGAAAATTCCCCAATCTGGCAAGAACCCGACGCCCTCGCCTGTTTTGGAGCCGGGTAAATCCGTTACCCATGCGGTGATTTGGTTGATGACATCAATACCCTTTTCAAACGGCTTTAAGCCATACTCTCCCAAGCCAAACGGTAAACTGATTAAAAACAGCAATAAGCACGGCATAACCCAAAAGCCGATGATAGGGCCTGCCAGCAAATTTCCCAAACTTGTATACACAGAGATTTGATTAAAATAATACATACTATACGGCAAGGTCATTAGGCTTGCAACCAAATCGGTTAACAACAACCCAACCATATAAGCCCCTAATTTCCCCCACTGATTTCTTTTATCAAACCAATGGTGAATTTCCGTTGCGTATTTTTCATAAAAAGCTACCAGCCCCAATACTGCCGCAAATGACATCAAAAACCCCGGAGAGACCACTGCTTCCGGCGTTATTGTCACGACGACCAAAACCGCAAAGGCCCACATTCTTAGTGATATAGCGCGGCGATTAAACAACACGCCTATCAATACGACCGTCGTCATCACAAAGGCTCTGATACACGATACACTCTGCCCCGATATCAAAAAATATATCAGCATAAACAAAATGGATACAACTGCCGCCGGTTTGCGCAAATCATAGCGCCCTTCGCCCACGGGAAATAAGCCTATTCTCACCAAGAAAAAGACGAGCAAAGCGATGATGCTCATATGCATCCCCGAAATGGATAAAAAGTGTGCCAAGCCCGAAGTGCGGTAGTCTTCATTTAGTTTTTGTGAAATGGTACTGCGGTCGCCGATGGTTAGGGCTTTGGCTATGGCTCCGGCATCTTTATTAGCACTTTTCTCATCTATCAGATTTTTTATGTAGGCTCTTGCTTGCTCTATTTTATCCCCTATTCCGGTTACGGCTTTGGGGCAATCTATTTGGAATATCGGGCCGATGGTGTAGCCGGTGCCGCTCAATCCTTTATAAAAATTTGTTCTATCCATTTTATAATTACTGAGCGGATTTGGGGTAAAACCGTGTGGTAGTTTTGCCACCAACTCAACACATACGCCCGGTTTTAACCACGGCTCGGAATAATTCAGGCTCACACGATATTCGCCTTTTAATTCGCGGTCAAAGTTATTGACATCCGTTAATAGAATTCGCGGGCGGTTATTTGAATTATAATCTAATACTTTAACTTTCCCGCGCAAGTAATTTATTTCAGCTAAATTATTTTCAATATTCTTAGCGCGGTGCAGTGCGTCTGCTTTGGCAACGCATAGACCTAACAAAAACACGGCTACATACGTTAATAACTTAAACTGTCCCTCTTTTCGTCTGGTCAGCCACAGCAAAACTAATACGGCTTCTAAATAACCGACCATAACCCAAGCCGACAACTCCCACGGAAAAGCAAAGTAAAATGCAGCGCCCAACGCATAACTCACCGCATACCAGATGATTAGGCTTTCTGCCTCGTTTTGATAGTTCTCTGCTGCATACAATTTCACCCGCAGCCATTGTTTTTTTAACCACCAAATCACGCTCTATGCCTTATGTCTTGCTTCTATTGTAGCAAAAATGATTTTTGCTGCCTTTTCACTCGGTTTCAACTCACCAACGCCCATCACCTGACACAACTTATCCATCTTTTGCTCAAATTCTCTACGGGCGGCGGCGTTATCCAAATAATTTCCGATGGTATCCGCAATTTTTTTTGCATTGCAATCTTCTTGCAACAACTCCGGCACCACGCTTTCATCTAACAAGATATTCGGCAAATTCACCGATTTGATTTTCAGCAAATGGCGTGCTAACCATGCCGTCAACGGAGCAACTTTATAGGCTATGATGTGCGGAATTTTCATCATAGCCAGCTCCAGTGATACCGTGCCCGAAGCCGCAATGGCCGCCGTTGCTTTTAACATCGCTTCGGCCTTTTCTTCTCTGCCGTGCAAAATCTGAATATTATGAACATCCTTTTCGGTCAAAATTCGCTCTACTCGCTGTTCTACCGTTTTTACCGTTGGCAAAACATACAGTAAATCGTTATACCGTTTATCCAATTCTTTTGTGGCATCCACAAATGTCGGCAATAACTTCTCCACTTCATTATGGCGCGACCCCGGCAAAATTAAAATCAAGCGTTTATCTTTAGTATCTATATTTCCGCTTGGTTGTAACTCTCCGCTAATCAGCGGGTTTTCTATCACCGGATGTCCGACGCAATCGGCCTCTAGATGATGGGGCGTAAAATATGCCGGCTCGTTCGGAAATAATGTCAACAAACGATCAATGTATTTATACATCGTTTTGGCTCGGCCTTTTTTCCAGGCCCAAACTTGCGGCGCGACATAATGCATCTGCAAGACCTTTATGCCCTTTTTGCGCAAGGCTTTATGCACCCGTTCCGAAAAACTCCAACTATCTATGGTTACCACCACATCCGGTTTTTTTGCGGCAATATCTTCCACCGTTTCTTTGATATGGCGCAAAACTTTCGGAATACTCGGGATAACTTCAGCCAGCCCCATCACAGCTAAGTCTGTTATATCAAATAATGAGGTTAATCCCTCTTTTTCCATATTTTCACCGCCAACACCGGCAAATTCGGTTTCTGGCGCTAATTTTTTCATCGCGTGCATCAAACGCGCTCCGAGCATATCTCCGGAAGGTTCTCCGGCTACTAAATATATCAGCATTCTTCATACTCCGTCGGAATTATCCCTTTGATAAACAGACCATATTCGTTGGCTAATTTTATCACTTCTTCTTCATTGACAATTAACGTGTTGCCGGCATGAACGGCTATCCCCTTAAAACCGCTTTTATGCGCATTTTCAATGGTTCTGGTACCGATGGTCGGCAAATCTATGCGCATATCTTGCTGCTGTTTACGTAGTTTCACCAATACCGGCTTTTTACCTTTGCGCACATATTCGGCGCAACGTTTTATCAGCTTATCGGTTCCTTCTATCCCTTCCATTCCTAAAACCAGGCCTTGTTGGATAACAACCGACTGCCCGACATCTAATTTGCCTAAAGCCGTTGCCACCTCTACTCCGCGGCGGATATCCTCTTCATCTTCTTTATCAGGCTTCTTTTTCGTTAAAACACCGGTATGCGCCAACAAATCCGGCACAACTTCATGAATGCCGACGACTTTCATCCCGTCGCCTTCTATCTCTTTAACAAGGGCGCGCAAAATTCCATCATCGCCTAAGGCTTTGGCTCCCAATTTGGCAAAAAATGCCGCGGTTCTGAAATCCGGCACCAACTCTGCAAAAGTCGGGCGCTTGATTGTTCCTATCAATACAATCTCTTTCACCCCCTCTTCTTTGAAACGCTTAAACCCCGTTCCGGCCTGACCTATTCTTATCCACTCATGCGCAACATCCGGCGTAAAAATATGTTCATCGGCATTTCCCTCTATTGCCAAAGCGTAATATGGGCGCGAATGCTTTTGGCACCACTCTATCACTTTATGCGGCAATTCACCTCCGCCGGCAATAATCCCTAATTTTCGTTCCGGATTATGATTTATTTCAAAATTGTCTTCCGGTGTTGCTTGTTGTTTCATCTGCGCTCTGACCTTTCCTTTGCATTATAGCTATTCTTGTTTTACCATATCAAAAATTTTATGCAAAATATTAAAAAATATTATTGACAATTATTTTTTTTGAGTATATACGTTCTTCTGTTCATGACATACGTACTTATCGCGGGGTAGAGCAGCCCGGTAGCTCGTCAGGCTCATAACCTGAAGGTCGTTGGTTCAAATCCTTCCCCCGCAACCATTAAAATTAAAGGCTTTCGATAACTCGAGAGCCTTTTTCTTTTGCCTTCATGGGGCAACTTGCCCCACTATAGTCTCACTTTTTTGTATCACTCTAACGTAGAGAGCTGTTTATTTAGCTACTTCTATCCCTACCCGCCTCTTTACATTAGGCAGACAATATCTCTTCAAAACTCTTAAAATGAAAGAAAATATGGTGTTTGGCGTGGGGAATAACTTTTAAGCGCTCTTGATAAAATTCTTTTTGTGCAGCCAACTTAAACAACACATCGTCTTCGGCCATTAAGGCTTTATCAAAATGAGGATTTATCTCTTCCTTATGCTCATGATACAGATTTTCCAGACTGGTCAGCTCGCTCTGACAGCTTTCCAGACTTCTTAAAGATTGGAGCGCGTTATATTTTTTATACTCCTCATCCGTTGAGACCATATATTCGCGGCGAAACTCCAGATAATTATCCATTGTTATCGCCTTAAAAAGTTTTAGGGTGCGGGCGGATAAACCTAAATTTTCATCCAGCAAATACGGATTGCCGCATAAAGCTACTTTCTTTTCTATATGCGGAATTTTATCTACCATAACGGAAGCTACAAATACACCTGCCGAATACGCTATCACATCGATATGTGCGTATTTAGAAAAATCAAAATCCAAATTTAGGTCTTGATAGTCATACAAGATCAATACATCTTTTTTATCATGCAAATTGGTAAACTGATTTTCATCACAGCCCCACCCTGCAAAAAATACGATTAACTCATTTGAATGATTGTTTTGATAAAAATAGCGCATTTTTTACCCCTCTTTCTTGGGCGCGATGTAACATGAAACTTGCTAATTTTTCGTTAATAATATTTCCTTTTCCTATTTCTAATCACCCTAAAATTTTAACTTTTTTCTAATTCTTTTCAGATATGTATATATGTATGTTTATTTGGATATTGGTTTTGGGGTATTGTTTATGACCTATAGCAAGACATTGAGAGAAGAAGAGATAAAAAATAAAGTTGCTGCTGATTATTTTAAGTCTTACGATAGCACAAAAATTATTGGTAATATTGATTTTTGTATTGCAAAAATTACGGATAAATCTGAGGGAAGACAAGGTTTATTATTTAATGATGCTGAAATAACACAATCTCTTTTGTGGGCGGAAGCTAAAAAAGGAATTAAACATGATATATATGAGTCATTTGTGCAACTAATATTAACCATAGGTAAGGACAGAACATTTGAAAAGTTTTTACCACCTGTTTTTTTAGGTGCATTTGATGCGGAAAAAATAGCTTTCATCAAATATAATGTTGTTTCTGAGATTTTTTCTCAGAATGATTTTGACTGGACAGTTACTCCCTCTAATCACGACACTAAAGAATTTAAGCAATTATATGCTCTGGTCAAAGATGAGTTGGAGCGAAAATCACAAATTTTTTATTATGACAAAAATGACTCTGAATTGAGAACATTTATTAAGAAAAATTTTATTTTAGGTAGAATTGGTGTATCCAATATTGCCATTACTAAAAATAATTTTACAACAGTATATTTTAAATGGTTGCAAGATGTAAAACCTACCATTAACATTGATTGGGAAAAAGCAAAAAAACAAGGCATTATTGATGCGGATTTTTATTTAGCCGATCTATTATCACGCGATAATACTTCTATTAAGGATAGTTTATTTGTATTACTATCTCGTAATAAATATGAGATTGTAAAGGAAAATAAAAATGAGTTAGGATTACAACTCACCTATGATGTTTCTTTTAATGACGGACAAAGTGCTCATCGTAGATTTTGGAGCATATATGACCGCCCCCCACGCAAAGAATTTTGGGATTACATTGTAGAGCGACGAGACCTGTTAGTTCCACAAGATGTACGAGAGCGTAAAGGTTCTTTCTTTACACCTCAAAAGTGGGTAGAATTAAGCCAACAGTATTTAGAAGATGTGTTAGGTGAAAACTGGCAAGATGAATATTATATTTGGGATTGTTGTGCCGGCACGGGAAATTTATTAAACGGTTTAACTAATAAATATAATATTTGGGCTAGTACTTTGGATAAGGCAGATGTTGATGTTATGAAAGACCGTATTAAAAATGGAGCTAATTTGTTAGAATCTCATGTTTTTCAAATGGATTTTCTAAATGATGATTTTGCCGATAAATGTCCTCCAGATTTGTTAGAAATTATTCAAGATCCAGAAAAACGTAAAAAATTGGTAATTTATATAAATCCACCTTATGCAGAAGCAACGACAACGGCAACAATTGTTGGGACTGGTAAAAATAAAGAAAATGTTGCTATTTCCAATATTACATATGCGAAGTATAAAAGCCTTATGGGTAAAGCAAGTAATGAGCTCTTTGCTCAATTTTTTATTCGCATTTATAAAGAACTTTCAGGATGTATTTTAGGTGAATTTTCAAAATTGAAAATTTTGCAAGCAAGCAATTTTACTGTTTTTCGTAATGTATTTCAGGCAAAATTAGAAAAGATGTTTGCTGTTCCAGCTGATACGTTTGATAATGTTACGGGACAATTTCCGATTGGTTTTATGATTTGGCTTTTAGCCAAGCATGAAAGATTCACAAAAATTCAATCAGACATTTATGACAAAAAGGGTTATTTGTGTGGAACTAAAATGTTTTTTGCTTTAGATAATGAAGCATTAACATTAAATAAATGGATAGTTGGTTTTGATAATGATAATATGGAAATAGGGAAGATGAGCTGTTATCCTCCTGATTATCAAAACAATGGTAAATTTTCAATTTTATTAAAACCACAAAAACGATATTGTTTAAGTATTGGTGAGAATAATTTAATTCAGTTTTGTATTTATCTTGCTGTACGTCATTGTATGGAAGCTAATTGGCTCAACGATAGAGATCAGTTTTTATATCCTAATGACGGCTGGAAAACTGACCTTGAGTTTCAAGCAGATTGTTTAGCTTTTACTTTATTTCACGGACAAAACCGAATTACATCAGAAGATGGGGTAAATTATTGGATTCCTTTTACAGAAAAAGAAGTAGAGCCTTTAAATAATTTTGAAAGTCATTTTATGACAGACTATATTAAAAAGAATAATATTGTTTTTTCTAGAGAAGCTCAAATGGTATTTGATGCAGGTAGAGAATTGTGGCGTTATTATCATAAACAGAAAAATGCCAATCCTAATGCAAGTTTTTATGATATTCGTGCTTATTTTCAAGGTCGTGATAAAAGTGGCAAAATGAAAAAAGAAAGCTCTGATGTTGTTTATATGGAATTGATTACAAAATTGAGAAATGCTCAAAAGGAATTGGCAAAAAAAATATATTATAAAGTTTATAAATATGGCTTTTTAAGGGGATAATTTTTCGTTAATACCAAACAAAAAAACACCTATCGCTTTTGCAATAGGTGTTCTTTGTTTATCTCTCGGCTATTTCTTATTAAAAAGATTTATCAGAGAAATAAAATAGTGCTTCTCTCTTTTGCTGAACGGATGCTGAGGATCTTCATCCAGTTTCCTTTTTTCATACATTCTTTCCAGAGGTAACGCCAACATTCCGCTTAAGCCGCGTTCTATCAACTCATCAGCATGAAGGTGCAGAACCATAAAGGTATTTTCACTTATCCAATCGCCTTTGAGCATGAACTCAAACATCAGAGGATGCGGAATGATGCCTCTTTCGAACGCTTCATCAATTTTTGCAAACATGAAAGCTCGGACCTTGTTATAATACTCGCCTTTGCCGTTTTTGTCATAGGTGCTTAGCATGATAAGCCCCATTTTGGCTAAGATGGAATATTCTTCCTCGGTATTTTTGCCTTCGTTGAAGACATCCAAATCAAACATGACTTCAAAATAAGCCATGGGTATCTGAGCCTTCAATTTTTGCAACTGAGTGATGGTCTTTTCCATCTGAAGCACAGCCTCTTTTTTGACCTCGCGTACAGCTTTTTGATGTTGACGCTCTTTGATAAACTTTTGAATTTTCGCTAATGTTGCGCCGTTCATTAATGCCATATAGCATTCTTTGCGCAGGTCATTATCTAAAGTTTTCAAAAGTTTCTTTTCATCATCATTCAGCGGACGCCACTTTTCATTTTGATGGCGGAGCTCCGAAATTTTTCGATGTACTTCTTCAAGAGTTGCTCCAGCTGCAAAGAGTTTGCGTGCTTGATTACGGAAATGCTTTTCCAAACCTCTGATGTACGCGTTCTTCACGTTACATTCCAGAATTTCTTTCTCGTCCATGGTAATAATATTTTAGGCATTTACCCTTATCTTCCACACTTGCCTAAGGTATAGATTGGGACTAATAATTTAGATAATTTTTATTCACAGAGCTTTATTGTACCGCTTTTTCTGTTTTTATGCAAGCGATTTTATTTAAAATTTGGACAAAATATTTATATTACTTGACTTCCTCGTCTGTTGTTTTATGTTGAAACAGAGATGATGTTGCCAGGAGTTATGAATATGGTTAAAATCGCAAAACTACTACAAGGTTATCAGGACTTCTATAAACAATATTTTGTGGAGAAACCTGAAATTTATCAAACTTTGGTTCGGGACGGTCAGGCGCCGAAAACGCTGGTTATCGCTTGTAGTGACTCGCGTGTTGATCCCTCTATTTTGCTCAATACTAACCCTGGGGATATTTTTGTTATCCGTAATGTTGCAAACCTTGTGCCAGTGTTTGATTCTGACATGAGCCACTGCCACGGCACTTCGGCTGCCATTGAATATGCCGTCAAACACCTAAAAGTTGAAAATATTGTTGTTCTCGGACATAGCCACTGCGGCGGTATTCATACTCTGGTTTCTGCGCACAAACATGACCATACCTTTATTGATACTTGGCTTGAAATTGCCGATACACCGGAAATTCGCGATATTTGTACTTCTCATTCACAACATGAGGCGTGTCCTTTATGCGAAAAAGAAGCTATTCGCGTTTCTGTTGCCAATTTGATGACTTTTCCTTTTATTAAAGAGGCTGTCTTAAACAAAACGCTTGATTTACATGGTTGGTATTTCAACCTGGAAACCGGTGCGTTGGAAATTATTGCTCTTAATAACTAGAGCGCTCCGCTCGAGCACGTTTCTTTTATTATATATTATTCAGCAAACGGCTTATCGCTTGGGAGAGGTCTTTGATATACGTATTATCACTGACCGGCGCGGATTTGCCGACGCTCCTGCTCTGATATTTTTTCAATATCGGCATATCTACCGGTGTAAACAAGCGATACAAGCTTTCAGCCGGTGCCGTTGGGGTTTTATTCTCGGCAAAACTTGAACGCAATTGGTAGAACTTTACCGGAAAGCCGTCTTTTTGAGAGAATTTGCGAATTATATCCCCCTCACCGGCCGCATAGAAAAAGCCCTTAAATGTTTCAGGATTACTTTGCCAATAGGCGCGGCAGACTTCCAACAAGTTGGCCGTTCCATCGCCCATTAGTGTGGCTTGGCGGCCTTTTTTGACCGCGGCTAAATGCAAAACAAATTCTATTTCTATCCCGCTTTTGGAGGCTGTGTTAAATATTGATGCCAGAAAAGAGATATCCGCAATATCGCCAAAACAAAACTGGACATTATGCTCTTTGAACGCATCGGCGCTTATCGGCAGGGCTGACGTGGCTTTTATCATTTTATTATTCGCTAGCAGCGGGCTAAAGGCCTCTTCAGAATCTCCCAAAGCCAAAACCTTGCGACCTGATGACACTAATTCATTTAAGATTTCTTGCCCGACAAAACCGGTTGCGCCGGTGATTAAACATACTTTCTGCGTCATCTTGTCCTCTCCTTTCCTCTTGGCTTACATTTCTTATTATTGTGCAGAGTTTTTCGGCTTTTGTCAATGATGTTTTCTTGTGATTTTGTTTTGTTGCGTATTTTTGTGATTTTTCTTCGTTACATTTTTATTATCCGCCTAAAATCCGATAATTGCATAAAAAAAGACGCAACCTTTGAGGAAACGTCTTTTTTCTTTCTCTTATCTATAGTGTTTAGCCTTTAATTCTTCCTGCAAAAGAGCATGATACAACTGAATTTTTTGGAATTTTTCAGTCGCATTCGGCGCTTTGTTTCTATCCGGATGATATTTTTTCACTAATTCACGATAAGATTGTTTCAAGCTTTCTTCGGTCAGCGTTTCTGTGGTTAGACCAAATGTCTTGTAGGCCTTTGCTGCCTGAATATAACTTTTTGTCTCACTAGTGTTTTGCTGGTTTCTGGTGTTTCGGTACCTATTTCGGCGGGCTTCTTGTCGGATACGCTCCAGCTCTTCCAGTAACTCTCCTAATTCTTCCAAAGTTTTTCGTAAATCTTCAAAACTTTCATATAAACATTCGTCTCTGTTTATATTTTCAAAATCTTGTTTTCTTTTTTCTTTAGCACTTCGGCGGAATTTTGCCTCTTGTTCAGCTTGCCTTTTATAGTATCTATCTTCTTTTCTTGCTGTCACCTGAACCTTGTACATCAGATATAAGAAAAGTATTATAGCGGCCAACACAACAACCAAAAACATATAAATTATAACGATTGCCATAATCCTTAAATTTTAAGTCCATAATAATTGTTAATTGGCGTTATCCTAGCGCTGTTCCTGCTTTTGTCAAGTTTTTTGTATAGTATTTTAGCGATTTAAAAAGCAAAACGCCCCTTTTGCAAGAGGCGTTTATACTTTTTCTCCATGCTCTAGCGTCCTAAAGAGCGGCAAAAGTTTTCATATTCTTCTTTCCAACCATCTTCATCGCCGCTGTTTATTTCCATATAGAAACGGGCATCTTCCAGTTCTTCATCTGTGAGGCCTCCTTTTTGGCGAGCTTTCTCTTGGTAGTAATTCCGGACTTTTTCGCGTTCCTTTTGATAATATTCAGAGCGCTTTTGACAATAGTCGGCTAACCTTTTTTGCCGTTTGGTTTCTTTTCTCTTGTTCAACAGATTTTGAATTATTACTTTTATAATCCAAAGAACTCCGATGAAAATGATGATTTGCCAAATACCGACATTTAAGCATGAAAGCAGCATATTGCTGCATACCATTAAATTTTCCATAAAAATATCTATTTAATTGTTAAACTGGTATTTAATATACAGTTTTAGAAAATTTTGTCAACATTTTTAACGGATGAAGTTGGTTCTGGCTCCTTTTTCCGGTTCCGGAGTTTGAATCCCCAGTTTCTTCCCCTCTTCTATCAACTTCAAAGCCCAGGCCATGTTCTTGCCCAAATTCCGCATCGTCTGCAAGCCTTCTATATCTTGTTTGACCTCTGCAGGCGTATTGCCGTGTACTTCGTTCCAGTAGGTGGAAGATATTACCGGCATATTGTTTATTGTAAAATATTTGTTGATGACATCAATTGATGCTATCGTTCCGGCTCTGCGGGCTGAGGCTATGGCTGCCCCCGGTTTGTATGCAAATGCGGCTCCTCCGGAATAAAATGCACGGTTTAATACACTTAACAATCTTCCCGACGGATGCGCATAATATACCGGTGTACCGAAAATAAAACCATCGGCACTCTTGGCTTTTTCTACCAATTCATTCACAATATCATCCGTAAAAACGCAATGTCCTAATTTGCGACAGCCGCCGCATCCAACGCAATCACGATAGGCATCAGGTCCTAACTGAACAATTTCGCTTTCTATCCCTTCTTCTTTTAAGACTTTCGCAATTTCACTCAAGGCCGTGTAGGTGCAACCTTCTTCATGTGAACTGCCGTTTACCATCAAAACTTTCATCTTATCTTCTCCTTTCTTCACTCGCACTTGTTTTTCTTCTTTACACGCCGACAACAAGGTGGTTCCACCCAATGTCATCAACGAACTGATTATAAATTCTCGTCGATTCATCTTCGTCCCTTTATTCTTTTGACTGTTTATATTTAGTGCAAAAATTGCGAAAATCAGCAATATTTCTCTCTATTTATCCCCTTTTTTGTGGGTAAATCGGTTTTCATAAAGACTTTTTGCTTCTTTGAGCCTATATTTTTTTAGTGTTCTAAATTATGTTTATTTGGGAGGTCTTATGAAAAAATTTGTTCTTGGCGCGATGATGATGCTTTCAGCTTCTTCCGTTTATGCGGCGGATATTAAATTGCCCGAACCGGAAACTTCCGGCGGTATGCCTTTGATGGAGGCTATTGCCGCTCGTCGCTCCGGCCGTACGTTTGATACAAAAATGTTATCTGAACAGAATCTTTCTGATTTGTTATGGGCAACTTGGGGAATTTCTTCCGAAGACGGCAAGCGCGTTGTTCCGACCGCAAGAAACCTTCAAGATATTGATTTATACGTTTTGTTGCCGACCGGTTCTTATGTTTATGACGCTAAAGCCAACTCCTTAAAACAACTCGGCGATAAAGATTTGCGCTATATCGTTGCAAAAGACCAGAAATTTGCGCAAGATGCACCTGTTCATCTGCTCTTTGTTACAAAAGATAAAAAATACGGCGAAATGCATGCCGGCTCCATGTATCAAAATGCCAGCCTATATTGTGCTTCCGCAAACTTAAAATGCGTCGTTCGCGGACTTTATAACAGGGCTGAAATTAAACAAGCCCTCAACCTTGAAGGTGAAACCGAAGTTGTTATGACCGAAGCCGTTGGTTATCCGAAAGCACAATAACTTCTGCTTTACTTAAAAATTCACCCGCATTCGCTTGAATACGGGTGCTTTTTTATACTTCTTTTAACACAAATAAATCCTTCCCCACGCCACACAACGGACACACCCAGTCATCGGCTAATTTTTCAAAGGGAACATCGCCCTCGTAAACATAGCCGCATACCGTGCATACCCATCTTTTTTCATGCGGTTGTGCCTTGGGGATCGGTATTTCTTTATTTGGGGTAAAACCTGTTTCTTCTTTTTTTCTTGCTGATTGATATGCCATTATCACCTTCTCCTTAAATCCGTTTCTGTAATCATGATACGTTAGCGGTTCTTCTCCTTTTTTGCAGTCAAAAGCATCTTCTACTTCGGCTACAAACAAAGTGTTATTCGGAAAAACCAATTTATTGACAACACGGCCTCGTATCTTTGCCAGTGCCGTCGGTAAATATGGCAAGTCGTCTTTTATCTCCTTTGCCACATTATCCCACTTATTTACATCTCGGCTGCTTTGGTAACCGAAATTAGCAACAACCATCGGCTCGGTTGTTTTGGCTAAAACACTTAAAGAAAACACGCCGGTTTGCTCTATCGTCTGTTTGGTATAGCTGCTATTCATACACGACAAAATAATCATATTCGGCCCCACGGCAATCTGCGAAACAGCATCCACCACAGACCCTACAAAACGATCTTTATCTCTTGCGCCAAGCACATATAAACCATTACTTATTGCAAAAAGTGCCTCTTCTTCCATGTTTTCTCCTTATCTTACAAATATTCCCTATCTTCTGTTTTTCAAGTTTTGTGACTTTTTTAAGCCTTTTTATTCATGCAGCTCCACCAAATACTTATCAAAATCTTTTGCGGCCTTACCTGACCAGCCCATAAAGGTTTTATCCCCCATACAGACAACCGGCACCACAATTCTCTTAAAGTTAAACTTTTTCGCGCATTGTTTCAGCAAAGCCTGCCCTTCTTCGGTTTCTATATTGACTTTCACCACATCCGGTCTTGTGAAGTATCTTTCATTCACATATCCCAATGCCTGCTCACATATCGGGCAGCCTTCCAGATACAAAATATAGGCTTTATTATCTTCCAAAACCGGCGGTTTCTTTCGGCGAGCCTCGGCTGGGGCGGCTGCTATGCTTATTGCCAGTAATAGGCTTAAAAATCTTAACATTCTACTTTCTCCTTTGCTTTTAAACTACTTATTTTAAAGAGTTTGTCAAGCGTTCTCTGTCTTACTAGCGGCTATAGCCGTTTAAGGATACATCTTTTAGCATTTGCCACGGACGTTTGGTCTGACGGTTGCGGATGGCTAATATTCTTCCACTATCCACCATCTTAAATATCGGTATGATGATTTCTCGGGTTTCGCCTTCTTTCATATTACTGACGTCTTTTAACTGAGGATAAAAAATCTGGCGATTTATCGCCAGATAAGTTGATTTATGTATAACAGACATATTTGTAAAAGAATGAACTTCCATTGATTCTGAACCCGAAAGCGGAAAAAGGTGATGTATATCTAAATCTTTGGGCAGATATCCTTTTTTGGCCTCGTCGATTTCTTTTTCACTTAAAACACCGTCAAACCATCCGCTGTAGGCCAAATACTTTATAAAAGCTTTTTTCACATGGCGGTCATAAAATTGGCGTTGGCGTTTGCTCTTTTCCGGAGATATTTTCGTAAATATCACTTTATTATATTTCATATGCGTTCTCCTCTCCACACGCTCTTTAGCATAGCCTTCTCTTTCTATTTTGCTATTTTTTTCTTGTTTTTTCTACAGCTTTATTTTTTTTACTTGTTTTTAACTTTTTTGTGAATACTTATGATGTGCTTTTGGTGAGGTGTAATTATGGCTAAAAAGGATATTTTGACAGTCACGGCTCAACGTTTTGCCGCGAAAAGAATTGCTTTGAGACGTTTGGTTTTGCGTAAACTGGCGCAACGCAGATTGGCTGCTCGCAAAATCGCCGGTATGGGGATGGTTTTACTTTTGCTTTCGGCTTGTCATGTCGGGCAACTGACTACCCTTTATACGGACGATACTTCTTTTGAAGAAAATGGGCTTCGCTTGGATGCGGCTCATCAGCCGATTACCGGTGTTTATCAGAATTATGCCGATAATATGCAACTTAAAGAAGAAATCCATTATGTTGACGGCAGAATCAGCGGCCTATATAAAGCTTTTGATAAAAAAGGAAACCTCATGATGGAGGCTCAATATAAAAATGGTTTGCCACATGGAAAAACCGTTACCTTTTATCAAAACGGCGCAGAACATGAAATCAATTATTTTCGTAAAGGCAAACTTGAAGGCGGTCAACTCGCTTATTATCCGAACGGCGATTTGATGCGCAAAGGAAGTTATGTTAAGGGAAAGAAAAACGGCGTGTTTGAAGAATATTATGACAACGGTGCCGTTAAATCTTCCATCACCTATAAAAACGGTAAATTGCACGGCCCTTCTCGTCTTTATACCCCAGGTAATCACCTCATCTCTTATGTGGAGTATGTCAACGGTAAACGTGAGGGACCTGCGTATTCTTATTACGAAAATGAGAAGCCCAAAATTTTGGCTCAACGCAAAAATGATTTGTTAGACGGAACAGCGAAAGTTTTTAATGCCAAAGGACATTTGATTGAAGTTATCACCTATGACAAAGGCAATATTGTTCAGACAAGCAAATTTTAGAGCAAAGCTTCCTCTTCGGAAGCTTTTTTATTCTTGATTTATGTTCTGGATAACTTCTTTTTGCTTGCAAATTGATAAAAAAAATTGTAGGTTTTCTTTCAGCGGATTGTCTTTTTTTTGATGATATCGCTCGGTTTATTTTGTACTTGGAACGACGATGATGACTGATGCGGATTTTGATAAAACAGTTGCTGATATAAAAAATACAGAAACTGATGATATTGATGTTTCTTTTGTGATGACAGTTTATAATAAAGAATTTTATTTACCGGCTGTACTTAAGGCGCTTTTTAATCAAACCGGTCTAAAAAATCCTCAATATATCTTTGTAGATGACCTTTCTCGCGATCGCTCTGTGCAAATTATTGAAGATATGACTAAGGGGATGAAAAACGTCATCCTGCTTAAAAAAGAGAAAAATGAAGGTATCAGTATTTCTATCAATAAGGGAATTGCTTTGGCGCAAGGGAAATGGGTCAGAATGCTTGATTCCGATGATATCTTTCCGCTTAATTCTACCGAAAAAATGATTGAAGTGGCTGACAAACATCATGCCGATATGGTCTATGGGACGTTTACAAAAACCGGTAAAGAACCGATGGATATTGCTGCCGAATATATGCCTGAAAACTTTTGTTATAATTACCAACCCGATGCGCTTAAAACTGTTTTGGGCGGTCATTTTACACGTATGGGGCAGCTTATCAAGCGCTCGGTTTTGCAAGAAGCCGGTGGTGCGGACACGCGTGTCTTTATTCAAGATGAAAGCATCCCTCTTCGCGCTTCCAGATTAGCTCACGGCATTATCAAGATGAAAGCTCATGTTGTTTTGGTGCCTCGTGAAACCAACAATTTAAGCAAAAATACGCATCAATTAGATAATGACAGGTTCTTTGCGCATTATTACTTTTTGAAGGATTACCGTGATTCTTTAGATAAAAATATTTGCGCCATCCTTTATGCCAAAGCACTCTCCGATAACTGGAAATATGTTAAAAAGAATTTGCCGAAACCTTATTTAACTCCGGATTTTCGCTTGTACTTGCTCTCTAAGTTTATTCGGTTGCAACCTAATTTTGAGATTTTAGATAAAATGGCTCAAAGATTTCTTACGCTTTCTGATGTTTTGCGCTCTAAGCCCTAATATTTATCCATTTAATTTTTACTAAAAAAGCTCAGTGAAGTTTATCCTTTAGCTGAGCTTCTTTTATCATCATTTTGTTTTTAAATTACTTCTTGACAATTTGATTAAGCAGCTTTTCCCACTCGTCCATTAAGATTTCCGGTGCATATGCCGCCATATCTTTATGCGCGTTAACCCCGAATTTGATGCGTAAATCTTTATCTTGCATCAAAATCTTTAGTTTTTTTGCAAAATCATCAACATCTTTGGCCAAAAAGCCGTTATGCCCATCCACAATGATTTCATTTACCGAGTGTGCATCTTCAAAACCAATATGCGGCAGGCCTATGGACATTGCATCGGCAATAGCTAAGCTAAACCCTTCACAAGAGCTTGGAAATGCATGGATATCTGCACTACGATAAAGCCCCTCTACATCGGTACTATATCCCATTAATGCTACTTGACCTTCCATTTGATTTTGGGCTATCAAATTTTTTATCTCGCGCTCATATGCCGGATATTTGCTCATTCCCCAAATCTCTACTTTCCAATCCGGAAATTCTTTAGCAATCTTTGCAAAAGCTTCGACTAATAAATGTGGGCGTTTAATATGTTTTTCTATGCGAGCGACATATATGATACGTTTCTTTTCTTTGCTCAAATCCACCATTTCCCCTTCTGCATACTGTTTCACGGGATTAGCAATGCGGACAATATTCTTCGCCTCAAAAAAAGGATCTATGTGGCTTTTAAAAGAATCCATCAGTACCTGATAGGTGTTGACTTGTTCAAAACTCTTTTTACACCAACTTCTGAGAATCTTATTCTTTTTCAAGACTTTATCCAAAATAACCGGCGGATAATTGTGTATCATTTGTACAATCGGAATATTGTGATGTTGAAAACGCGTCACATTGTACAAATCTTTCGGAAAATAGCAAATCATCACATCCGGCTTTTCTTCTTTTATCAATTTATTAAACAAACACCATGAGGGAAACGGACTTCTCAGCTTATGAAGTAAATTTATCCATACTGATGTGGTTTTGCCATTGACATTTGCTATTTTTACCGCCGGATTTAATTCATATCCAGGAGCAGACACGCCTAATTTTTTATATGTATCACAGGCAATAATAACCTCATGGCCCCGTTCATAAAATAAATTTGCCAAATAGGACAGCCAGTTGTTGTTTAAAATATTTCTATCTCTCACCAGCATTATTTTCATGATTTTTTCCTTTTAATAAATAGTTTCATAAATTCAAAAGATTTCGGAACCGCCCAAAAAGAAACACTGACCTCTTTGACATTCAAACTTTTGCAGATACCGATGCGATGATGCCCTTGTAAAATTTGATCTTTGACACCAAACTTGCGGTTAAGCATTATCAGCATCGGGCTTTTTTTGTCGTAGCCATGCTTTTGAATAGATTCATACAAATCATGATAGCGTTTTTGCGCTTCTTCACGGCTGATTTGCCACTTCTTATTCGTCCACTGATAAGCATTTGATTCATTTCGCTCTCCGCGCATGACGTTATTGCTTAAAATGCACGCTAATGTTGTGGTGTAGGCTTTCGGAAATACCTTATAAAATTTGCGTTTTATCGGCTTTATCAAATTTATCAAAAATGACTGATACGCCGGATAAGATGCATATGCCAATCGTGCCGGCAAAAATTCTTCTGTAGAATTTTTGACTTTTTCGGCTCCGGATATCAATTTATCGGCTCCGGTTTCACTCAGCATCACCACAATTTCATCTGTTTTCAGGTTCCGTGCATCATTTTCTTCTACCGGCAGAGCCTGAAGCTCGGTTGTTTTTATCTGATAGAGTTCTGATGATTGGGCTATATGTTTCATTTCATTATTTCTGCAAAAATATGACCATTTTTATTCATTTTATCTGCCGACGTTTTCCCCCGCAATATCTATTTGATTCTATCAACATTTATTTAGCACTCTGCTGATGACTTTAAATGGTCGTTTTTTTTATTACCGGAGTTTTTAATGAAAAATTTAAAAATTGTTCACTGTGCTTATTTTAAGACTATCTATATTCGCGGATGTTTTTGGGCCGGTATGGCTTATAAACTCAATAACGGGCTTATTCGACTGGGACATGATGTGGTTACGTTTAATGACAGAGATGTTAATCGCGCTATGTCCTTGTTTGGTATGAAAACGCCTTTTAGTATTCGCAAAACCAATGAGTGCTTTTTGAAATATTGCTTGGATATTGTTCCGGATGCCATTATCTTGGGACATGCCGATATTATTCAGCCCGATACTCTTTCTAAAATTCGTGAGAAAATTCCTCACATCAAAATTATTCAGTGGAACGTCGATTGTATCAATCCGTATGCGGAAATGGGAGACCATAATATCCGCAATATTTCTTCTAAACTTGATGTGGTTGATTTTACACTTATCACAACGGCGGATAAAAAATTGTTTGAACGTTTTAATCCGCAAAAACATCTTATCGGTTTTATCCCTAACCCTGTTGATAAATCTATTGAAAATGTCAAAGCTTTTGAAAATCTGCATCCCGAATATGATTTATTGTTTGCGGCCTCTCCGGTTAAATTGCGCGAATTTGCCGATAAAATGTGTTACGGAAAAGAAATTGCCGATTTCTTAAAGAAAAAGGCGCCGCTTAATAAATTTCTTTTTCCGAAAATTTATGATCCGGCTATTAACGGGGCGGCTTATTTTGATACTTTTCAAAAATCTGCCTCGGTCTTAAACCTTTCGGTCATTAACCACGATTATCTCTACTCTTCCGATCGTATGGCGCACGCTATGGGCTGCGGTTGCCTGACGTATATCAGCAGACATACCGGATTTAATGACTTGTTTGATGAAAATGAGGCCGGTTTCTTTGGCTCTACCGATGAATTGCTCGAAAAAATTGAATTTTATCGCACGCACCCAAAAGAACGCGCTTTGCTCGCACAACGCGGTTGGAAACATTATCATGACATTTTTAATGAAATGATTGTCGGGCAATATGTCGCTGACTTAATTACCGGTGATTTTAATCCTAATCACTTTCCTTTTCCTACTATCGGATAATTTTTTTTGGAGACTCTTATGACTAAATCTTTCAATATCGTTACTATTAAATGGGGAACAATGTACGGCGCTGATGATGTTAATAAGCTTTATGCCGCTATTTTGCGCAATACATCTTATCGGGTTCGCTTTTATTGTTTTACGGATAATACCGAAGGACTTAATGAAAATATTCTCGTCTATCCTATCCCCAAGCTTTTGGTTCCTCAGCAATTTGTTTTTGGAAATCACCGCAAAGCATCAGGCCTTTGTGATGATAATTTGGCTGACCTTCATGGGCAAAGAGTCTTCTTTTTTGATTTAGATTCTTTGATTGTCGGCAATTTGGATGAATTGTTTGAATACCCTGTCGGTGACAGATTTTATGCTATTAACGACTGGGCGCACAGGCACGGCAAAAAAGCTAATCTGATTGGACAAGCCAGTTGTTATTCTTGGGTTGTCGGCACACTCGGTTTTATTAAAGAATATTTTGAACAACATCCGCAAGAAGTCATTGATACTTACTATACGGCTACACAGCAATATGTTTCGGCGAAAGTTATTGAGAAATTCGGCAAAATTTGGTTTTGGCCCGATAATTGGTTTAAGAGTTTTCGCTTTCATTGTTTGCCGCATCCTTTGCTGCGCTATTTCATTACCCCTAAACTTCCGCACATCAAAGGGCTTAAGATGATTGCTTTTCACGGTGAACCCGGAATTAATGAGGCGCTTCACGGCATTTGGTCGTTTAATCCGCTTTCCGCCAAATATCCCCGCGGTTTCAAAAAACTCTATAAACACGTTCGGCCGACTTTTTGGATTGCCGATTTTTGGAAATAGACTTAAAAAAAAATCACTCTTGCTTTTGAGTGATTTTTTTATTGCTCCCTTTTGCGGAAAAATTATTTTGTTTTGATTTCTCCTAATTTTGTTCCCATCTTAACGGGTGTGCCTGCTTTTAATTCTTTAGAGAAAGTAACTTTTCCTTTCGGGAAAATGCAAATGGTCGTGCTCCCTAACAAGAAACGTCCCAACTCACTTCCCTTTTCCAACACGATATTATCATCTTTATAATTATATACCGTTACTTCTTTGCCCTTTGCAGGTGCCAGTAACCCCGCAAAGACCGTTGCAATGCTTGAAACAATTGTTGCCCCGACCATTACAACCGCAAAACGGCCGATTTTCTCATTCTCAAAAAAGCATACGGCGCGCTCGTTACGGGCAAACAAATTATCGACATTTTGCGCCGTCAACGGATTTACCGAAAATAAATCTCCCGGAATAAACAACATCTTCTCCAGTTTGCCTTTTAGCGGCATATGTACGCGGTGATAATCTCTTGGTGATAAATAGGTGGTGGCGTAACTGCCGTTTTCAAAATATTTAGCTTCTTTGGCATCTCCGCCTAACAAGGCCTCTAAGCTATAATATCGGCCTTTGGCCTGCAAAACCGCATCTTTATATATTTCGCCGATTTCACTTATCATCCCATCAGCAGGCTCGGCAATCGCATTTTCTTCAGCGACAATCGGACGAGCGCCTTTTTTCAATTCTCTAACAAAAAATTCATTAAAACTCTTATATTTACTGATGTCTTGAGTTTTGGCGTCTTTCATATCTACATCATAGTATTTGATGAAATTTTTAATTAAAAACTCAGTTCCCTTCCCCATTTCGGCAGATGCTAATTTGCCGACTGCCTGCGATAACAATCTTTTGGGCATAATGTATTGACTTTTGACTTTGATTTCGTCTGCGATGTTTGTCATTGTTTTTCTCCCTTTTTATTCTTTCTCAAAATAACATCTCTTTTTTTGATGTCAACTTTTATGCGCGGTTTCCCTTATAAAAAAAAATCGGAGATTTCTCTCCGATTTTCTTTTTCTTACACCTTTGGCTAATTCGTGATTATTCCCTGTTCCCGGTTCGTTTGTTCTCGATACCTCCGCATTCCTTCTTGAACGTCGTAAATATATCTTAAAAACAGTTTTCGGAAACTTGCTTCTTCATCACTGCCTCTCGGGATAAAATGCGAAGACATTAAGAATAATTTTACGGTCTTCTTTTTATCTCGCGATGCTGATATCCATCCTTCAATATTAAAGCTGTTGGCGGCCAAGAGTTCCTCTTCTTGCTCTCCATCGACTTTTTGACGCATCATCTCAAAAAGAGTTCCTTCTGCGTCATCTTCAAAATTAAAGACAAATAACGCATTTAAGAACATTTCCATAATGAATTCCCGGCTCATATATTGCACACAAGCCTGATTTAAATACGGAAAGGCGCATATTGGGATGTCGGCATCTTGGTGACTGAGAAGTGTGGTGATGAAGTCTATCAAGCGTATGCTGATATCATCATTTTTCAACCGGAAGAACTTTTCAGCTATCGTTGGAGCCAATACGCGTTTTGCTGTCGGATAAAATTTGTGATCTTGATCTTCATTCAAACCAGTATAGGCCGATACAAATGTAAAACAACCACGGTTACGCAAAAAATCACTATAGGATTTTGGTGTCTTTTCCCATAAATCCAGAATATCTCTGGCTTCGCTAACTGAGAGGGCTTCTGCATGCAAAAGCAGCTCTCTTGATTGTCTATAATCCATATCTTAAAAATTTTAATTCCTGTTGCAGTATATGCCTTTTTTGTGTCTTGTCAAGTTATTTTAGACAAAAATAAGTCCAAAGACAAAAAAACTTGATTTTTTATTTTTCCTTGTTACTATGGCTCCGCTTATATTTCTTATTATGTCGCTTTTATTATACGGTCTATATTTATGGTATAACCTAAGCAACGTGACATTCATTCTATGTGATTGAATATGCTAATTTTTAAATATTTTATTTTATGAACAAAAAAAGTTTTTTTCAAAAAATTCTTTTTACAGGAATTTTGATTATTTCGTTATTGTCGAGTTGCAGTGGTTCTATCTCTCCTTCTTTGGAGCTTGATGACGATGTGATGTTGGTTTCTTTCGCTTATGATTGGAACAATACCGTTGTTCAAGATACTGCCGTGCTTTCTTGCAAGCAAACTCTGGTCTACTCTTCCTCCGGAAAAGAGATTTCGGTTTCGCCTATTGCTTATGTCAAGCTTTGGGTTAAGCAAGATACGGTTTTATCGACCTCGGTTGTGTCTGTCAAACCTTCAAATCTTGATGTTACATCGGCTGCTTCTTCATCCGGCGTTTCACCTGTGCGTCATGTTTTGCGCAAATCTTTTGAGCTTAATGATACACAAGTCGTCATGGCCGAAATTTGTTATGAAGATGTTAATCTCAGCTCTAAATCAACCGGTGAAATTTTACCGCATTTGGAAATTACCGACTTTTCTCTAAGCTATATGCAAGTTATGAAAGATGAAAATTCTTTGAATAATTATATCGTTTCCATTACTTTTAGTGCTCCGTGGTCGGTTGTTAATCGCGGGGACAGAGGAACAGAGGATATGTCAATTTCTTATGTGAAAAGCTCGGTTGACGGCCAAAGTGATCAGCTGCTTTTTACCAGCTATGACACCGGCGCCGAATGGATGGATAAATCTTCTTTCAAACTCTTTGTCAACAAAATTGATACTTGGACACTTTCCGGAGTTAAAAGTAACAAAATTTACTCTCCGATTTTGCCCTTTTCGCTCAAAGTTAGTGAAAAACCATCCGTGTTGGCGGAAAATCTTGAGTTTTCTTCTCAAGTTTCATTAACTCAAACGAAGGCTTCTAAAATCAATGCGGATGAAGCGTGGAACATTCAATCGCGAACAGGTGTGCAAACCGTTCGTTTTGATAATGGTCAACAAAACTTTATCCATGCTTATTCTTATCCGATTTATGAAGCTAGTGTCAAAGTTGATGGGCAAGAGATTGGGTTTGATTTACCGGTTGTTTTTGATGTTGACATCAAATCCTCTAAGGTTGGAGATAACTCTAAAAAATTAACTTCTGAAGCAACGGCTGTTTTTTGTGATAAGACCTTTGAGGCCTCCTCTTCTACGCTGCTTATTCTGGATACTTCCGGAACAGGTAGTGATGACAACAATGGTTCATCTTCCGAAGATGGTAATGGTGATGAACAAGGAAACGGCGGAACAGATGTGACAACGCCTCCGACTTCTGATACTGCATTGAAATACGGCAGAATTATTGATTTTCAAGTTTCAGCGGTGTTAGATGTTGATGCTTATCAAAATGGGGGCGAAATTACCAAAAAAGCTGTCGTTATTCGCTTTGAAGAAGGTTATTATTTTGGAGTTTGTGATTTTGAGGAAGACTTTCCGACACAGTTTACCTATACCCAATCCGGTTATTCCGGTTTTAACTCGGCGGCACAAACCAAAGCCGGTAAACCTTTCCGTATTGCACGGGCTGTAGTTTACAAAGATGCCATTAAGTGGTTGGCTGAGGATAATTCGCTCATTATGGGGATTGATAAACTTTCTTGCAGTCTCTTTGGATGGAAAAATATTGTCGGCGGGCTTTATTCCGCTTTTATCAATACATATTCCTCCTCTTATTCGCAAGATAGGTATTCCTTAACGCTTACGGCTCCGAACGGGCGTTCTATGACGTTCCAATCTCGTGCGTTGTAAAATTATTTGATTATTTTTGCCCGAATCCTTAGTGATTCGGGCTTTTTATTTAAATTTGCCAAAATATACACAAAATATAGTTGATTTTTTGTTTAGATAGTGGTATAAAAGATTTATATTTGTATAAAATTACCAGCTGAGAGGTGATTGAATGCTTAGTAAAATCAAGGTTAGACCCAAAATAGACAAAGAATATTTTCAGGAAGTTGCAAGAAAATGTGCCTTTCTGGGAATTTCTCTTACTGAAAAAGATTTTAGTGCGAAACCTGACGATTATCTTCGTTTGGTGGCTGATTATGATAAGCAAGTTCATCATTACACTTTGCAGCACAAAGATAAATTACTCTCCTTACAAAAAGAATTTAGCAAAGATGACAATGTTCCCGCTTTCGTAGCCTTGGGTAAAGCCGGTGCGCAATTAACTGCCGAATTTCATCAAACTTTACTTGCCAAACAAATGGCTCAGGTCAGCTTTGATATTTTACAGCACGATTTTAATTTTTCTGCTCAAGAACTTGACAAGCCTCTTTATCAAAAAAGATTTAAGCAACTGGCTCAAATTATCGGCGTTGATGAGGTTACTCTCAAAGAACAAATTGGGACTAAGGACAATGTCGCTCGGGCACTTTTAGCCTCTTCTTATCAAAAAGATTTAATTAAACTGGCTGCGACACAAGAAAATATTCAGACATCCCTATCTTCCATGGCTCAATTTGCAGGCGTTGATGCGGCTCAAATGCTGGAAAAAGCTATGGATGGAGCGGAAGCACATCAACAATTTCGCGCTTTGACTGCCCAATATGTTTCTTCTTCACCTTCTGTGGCTACTCTCCCAAACCGTGTCTCACAGCAAAGCACTGCTGAAACACCCAATGTTTCTTCTCCTTATGAGAAAATTTTAAGCGAATTTTCTAAGTATTCCGATAATCAAAACGGCAAACCGCTTTTGGAACAAAATGCCAAAGCGTTACGCAAAAAAGCTAACTTTGTTTATTTGGAAAAAATTGTCAAAGACTTGCACATCAGTGAAAAAGATGCCGTCCAATTTAGAATTCAACTTTCTCAGTACAGAGGTTCTCTTAAAGATTTCTTACAAGATTATGGTAAAGGCGCTGTAACGCAAACACAAAATGTTGTTTCTGTTGAGAAAGAACAAACGTCACAAAACGTTGTTGAAAATGCTAAAAATCGCGCCGTCGAGCCATCCAAAAAACAGATTAAAGCAGAACAAAAGAAACAGGCTCTTTTGCTTAAACAACAAAAACAAGAGCAGAAAAAGCAAAAACTCTTGGAGCTTAAAGCTCAAAAAGAAACTCTTAAACAGAAAAAACATGAATTAAAACTGCAGAAACAAGAGCAAGAAAAGCAAAAACGCTTGGAGCTTAAAGCTCAAAAAGAAGCTCTGAAACAAAAGAAAGATGAGTTAAAAAAGCAGAAACAAGAACAGAAAAAGCAAAAACGCTTGGCGTTGAAAGCTCAAAAAGAAGCACTCAAAAAACAACGCAAAGAACGTCAATTACAACGTAAACTTGCTCGCAAAAACAGAAGATTAGCCTTTTTTGCAAAACTCAAATCTCTGTTCAAAAAGCCTGTTGTTATGGTACAAGCCGTGGTTAGCCATGTTGCTGTTTCTTCTCGCGAAGCTACACAAAAAATGTATCAAAAGCTGGTTGCTAAAAAACAGCCCAAAATGCAGCTTTATGTTCCCAAACAACAAACACAAAGCTTCCTTAGCCGAATTTTTCATAAATGTCGCTTGGCTCGCAGACAACAAGTTATTAAAAATATTTCTCTCAACATCGAAAGCTATAAAGCCCAAAAGAAACAATCACAAAAGGCTAAAATCCTTGAATTCAAGCAAAAAGTTCAAGAAAAAGGTAAAAAGACGCTCAAATATGCCGCGATTGGTGTGCCTTTGGCAGGATTAAGCTATATGGGGTATAAAGGGGTGCAAAATCTGGGTCCGGCTTTTGATTTTCATCGCATCTCTATGGCGTTTGATTCGCTCTCTCTTCCGCAAGGTGTTTTAGATAAAGCAAACACCTATTATGCCGATGTTAATGAATTCTTGGGCTTTCAGTCTCAAGACTACAATCTTTTAACGCCGGAACTCTCTTGGAGCAACTTTACTGAAACTCCAGACCAACCAATTAATGAAGCTGACTATGATGTGCCTATTCCTTTTATCAAAAATGATAAATTACACAACGTTCCGAATGCTGACTTCTTTAATCTTTGTTTTGAAAAGACCAATTCGACTTATTTGAAAAATCAAAACTACGGTATCAACCGCGCTTTGTATAATGACTTTATGCGCGAGAATAGAGCGTTAGCTAATTTTTATAATATCGGAAGCTATAAGAACCTTTCTTATGATGATGCGCGTGTTATCGCTAAAGCGCAAATTTTTGATAAATATGGCATTGGGCATATTCAAAACGAAAGTATGGCTGCTTATCTTTATTACACCCTTATGAAAAACCATGATAAAAACTGTTCGGTTTCTATGGTTGCTTCGGCTATCTCTGACTTTTATGAATTAAAAGGTATTCAACTTTCATCTTCACAACAAAAAGGATTAGATGATATTAGCAACAGTGCTTCCGTGCAACCGGATGATTGGAGACAACTTATTGCGGCGGTTAATATGGCTGCAACCGATAAAGATGTGGAGAGCCACCTGTTTTCAGCTATTCAGCAAAGCCAGTTCCGGACCGCTGTTCCTTATAATGACTTATTTGATACGGCGGATTTTTCAAGACAAGTTGCCGTTAATGCGACATTTGCTTATGAACCGACGTTGGATGTCTTTTCTGCCCCAAATAACAGTAACGAGGATGATTTATTTTTCGCTGATAGCCCATTCTTTAGCGATATCCAAAATTCTTTAATGGACGAGACTTCGGAACAAGAAATCTTGGACGCGCAAAAACAGAAAGATTTGGAAACGTTTTGCAAAATTTATGCGCAATGCAGCTATGATAACGTTATCAAACTTTCTTATGGCGATAAGCGAAAAGCCTTTGCCGCTGCCAATAAAGCTTTAGCAAAACAGGGAATTATGGGTAGAATTGACCAACGTTTATATTGCGCAGGTATGAGCATGGCAAGCCTCTGTCAAGCTTATGATATCTTTAAGCAAGAAAATCCAAACAGCTTTGTGGCTCAGGCGGTTGGTGATGTTATTGATAAATGCCGCATCAGCGCCCACAGCACGACCGGTATGCGCGATGTCTTTAAGAGATATTCTAATCATATCACCTATTCGCAAAATCTGGAAAGAGATATTAAAGATTATATGCGTCATAATCCTTATGCCGTGCTTCAAAGCGGATTTAAGAGAAACTCTGCCGGAAATCAGCACTTTAACGGTTTCTTCCCGACGATGAATGCTTCTTCGCAAGATGCTTATACCTATTGTGCGTACAACAATAACCACTGGGGGAATGAAAATACATTTGCTTCTGTCATACGCGATAGACGTCGGGCGCACTATGGCAAAGGCGGTTGGTATGTGGACGTTACGGCTTGGATTGATGATTTGGCTGACAAACGAATTAGATCCGAATTAAAACACAGACAAACTGAAAGAGAGACGATTAAACAAAATACGCTTTCTTCTATCTCGGAGCAATACTTCGGCAACATTGCCAACTTCTTAAATCAGAAAATATCCGATAGATAAGCTGTTACCAACAAAAATCCCTGAAGATGATTTTCAGGGATTTTTTATTTACTTTCCTTATTGATGTTTTTTTTATCCACGGCCGAACAGTTTATTTTTCATCTTTTGAAGTATGCCGGTATTTGTTTTTGTGGATTGTGATTTTTGCTGAGATTCAGCTTTTTTTTGCTCACGGCGTTTTATCCTTTTGTTTCGAAATTCTTCTAATATCTCTCTACATTCTTCCGGCGTCTTAAATGCCAAATCTTTAATATCCTGATGTTTTTTTGCATAAATCATACTTATATAGGCACTGTTTGGGGTTGTCGGTATACGCGATAATTGGTGCTTTTTATCGGCGCAAAAAACTAAAATTTGTTCATATATATCTTCTGCTGACTCATCTTCTTGGCGGGCTTTTAATTCGGCATAACTATCCATCAGTGCACCTATGGTTGCAACCAATAAATTTTTTTCTTTATCTTCCGGAATTCCCTGCCCTTCTTCATATGACTTATTGACTATGCTCATATTCGCTTTGACGGTCTGGAGCAAATTGCCGGTTCCGGTCTTTATATCTTGATGACGATAATATTCATGTTTAGAGATATCTTCCAGAGCTAATTCCGGAAACGCATCTATCGTTTCTTCCTCATCACTATGTACACGGAAACCTTTTAAGTACAGATACATCTCTTTAGCGGTCTTTATTTGCGGCAAATAATCCAGCGGGCGCTTATCTAACTGAAAAACATTGACGTGCATTCTTTCAGACAATCCATCTGATAATATCCCTTTTTCTATCGCATAGGGATAGGTCAACACGATTAAATCATCACGGCTTAAAAAATAACTATAATCCTTGTAGGCTTGTTGAAAATCCATATCTTGCATTTTTCGCCCGCATTGACTTTCCAGCAACAACGCTAGCGGTGTATGGGCTTTTTCATCCAGCTTTTGCTTATCACCGTTATACAAATGCAACAAACGTGAAAATACCGACGAAAATTCTTTGGCTGTGCCATCGTGCAACATTTGGTTTCGATTTACGGCGCCATTAGCTAAACAAACCGAAATATAGTACAGTACATCATAGCATAATTTAGGATTTTGCAAATATGGAAAATCTTTTGTTTCTTCCAGTAATTTTACATTTTCTAGCACTTGAGCTCTTTTATCATCTGCAAATCCCGATTTTGTATTGAGATTATTCATTTCTCTTAAAATTGATTGCGGATATTGTTTTTTTAGAGCGGTCGGCACAGTGATTATCTGCTGATATTCATCTTGGGTAAGATTTTTCTCCCCTTTTAAGCCTAACGCACAATAATTCCACTCTTGACCATAAGCGGTGTTATATTCCAGTTTATCTTCTCTCAATAGCTCTTGTTGCACTCTATACAAGGCTTGCGGGCGAAGTATGGCTTTGGGCAAAATTTCTGTTTTGATATCTTTATAGGCGGCTTGTTTTACCTTATTTATCAATATCTCTTCTTGAAGCAGGTCGGTTTGTTCTTTGCTTAACGGCAAAATTTGGCGCAAGTAACCTTTTAGCTCGTCTTTCTTTTCTTTTGATAAATTCTCTGATGTTGACAGCAAATAAATCAACATCGTCGTATCTTTGCCTATGGTCACGTTTTCTATATTATCTTGCACAATTTGAGCTAACAGTTCGGTGTTTTTCTTGTTCTTGATACTCCGAAACCACAGCTCGCTCATTATCTGGGCATATTGATTCAAACTTTGCGGATTTTGTTCTATATCCGCTTTTATCAACTCTAACAGCTTATAAGATACACTGGCGTTGTCTGATTTTTCTAAAATTGAGATACAAAATTCTTCTGTCAACGGCTTCTTTTCATTACGGTATTTCATCACAGCCGTAGCTGTTGACATCGGGCTTTGCGGATTGGTTATTTCTATGCGTTTTATCATGTTTTATTTCGTAAAAGGTTTCTTTAATAACAGGCGGTTGTATCCATAATTTGTTTTGGTTAATTTAATTAACTCCGGCGGGAGTTTTTTATACGCTAATTCAGAAACCGCTTGTCGGAACAAATCTACCGGTTTGCGCGGATCTTGTATCAAATGTCCCACTTTGCCGAAGCGAACATCATATATCGTTTTATACACTTCCTCCGGCGGTTCTGCTTTTTGCGCATAAGCTTCGCAATATACATTCAGCAGAGCCTCTATACTTTTATCTCGCAAATCCGTTCTTGGCTTTTGAACAAAAGGTTCTCCGTTTGCCAGCTTGATGAGACGGAAATTTGCCTGTGCACCGCGATTTACCGCTTGGGCTAGCTCTGCTATGGTCACATTTCCTTCTCTTAAGGCTAGCTCATAATCTTCCAATAATCTGCTACCGGATATTTCTGGATATCGCGACCAATGAGCGATATTTTCTCTTGTCAACGGAAATGCAAAAAAACTATGCAGCAGCCAATCTGCCTCTGACATACTGTTACATCGAAGAATGAGTTCATATAAACTTATGTTCAACAATTCAGCAGTACCTTGATAAGTAATGGCGCTTAATCTTTCTTTGATATCTATTTTTTCTGCCAAAAACTTTATCAGAAACATCTCTATCAGATGCCCTTTACAAATATCTTGCCAATATTTTTCATATATATCGGCGCTTTGTTGTTTTAATGACGGAAACTCTTTATCTGCCGGGCGTATCCCTTGAGCATCCAGCAACAGTAGTATGATATCTTCCTGCTCTGTTCCGGTTTGGTGCTCGCTTATTTGCAGATTATTGCCCAATGCTCGCAAAATTCTCTTTAAGCTTCCCGCACACATATCCTTTTGCATCGGAATAGAAAGTTTAGCTGACGCTTGACTTAGCCCTTCAATAATGGCTAATACCTCTTGCGGATTTTGCTTAAAATTTGTCTGTACATACGGTTCATATAAATCGAGCATCTCTATAATCAGCGAAATATCCGCTTTCGTTACCGTACCGATGTCTTCTTTGGTTATTTTTTCACAATTTTTTAGCAGCTTTATAATATCAGGTGCCAAGCGCTGCGGATAGGCCTCGTACAATCCTCGGTCTATATTCAAACGCGGATTTGATACACTGTAACTTTCTGCACTCACATCTGCATATTTTTTTTGCACTGCTTCCCATAACTGTTGAGCTATGAGCGCACTTTTCTCGGTATGGTATTCATAGGATTTTAATTTTTCAGCAAAGGCATATTCTTCTTCCGTATACATATCCTGCGGAAAATGCTTTTCGATAACCTGACATATCTTTTCTATGACTTGTCTCGAGGTTTCTCTTCTTCCAAGCATTGTGCCCAAATAGGGCAAAAATTCATCTAGCTTTGCTCTTTCTATTGATAGAGCTGATGATATCATATTCACCAATTTAGCCGCCACGCTGCTATTTGCGGTTGAGCTTAAAATTTGATGGCAAAAATTAGGCGTCACCACCTTTGCGGTTTTACGGTAATTTTGTATCATTTCATTACACTGTAAAACACTTTTCGGATGAGTGACGCCCAGTATCATCTGCTGCCTCGCGCGTTAGTCTTTTACCTCAAAGGCACAGAACACATCTTTGGTCAAAGAACTTCTTTCCAAAACATTTTTGAGCCCTTTGCTTGTGACCGATGCATCTTTGGCAATATATATATTGCTTACTTCCGGCTCGGACATGGCTTGCTCCAACTCAAATAAGCTGGTTATTTCTTTGGTGCCTTTCAGACCTTTAATGACCGCTTCTTCTCCAACGGCATTGACCGGATATACTCTGTTGCCGCCAAAATCTTTATACGGACGCGCCATTATCGTTTGTAGCACTATCGTTTCTATCTGGTCTTTATTATAGCGTTGTTCTGTCATAATTATCTCCCTCTTTTGGCATTGTTCATAGCTATATGCATCGGTACGTCTTTTTCAAACTCAACGTTTGTCAACTGTATCGCATCCACCCTGCTCTTATCTCCTTCTCCCATGTTTTGGAGATATTGGCAAAATTCTTCAGCGTTATCATCACCGGTTGTTGCTAATTCCGGATCTATACGCATCATCAATGAGGCCACAACTTGCGCATTGTTTACATTATCATAAGGGGCAGTTTGTTGGCTCAAATAATTTCCGATAATGCTGTAATCGCCGCTTTCGTTGACTTCGTTTAAGTTGACATAGAAAACGCCGTTTTTCTTTAACTTGGCCTTATCATCGTCGCTTACATCAAAGTCTGCCAAAATCATCGCATTTTGGTTGCCTTTGTTATAAACAATAGCCGCTAAACCTACTTTTTGGTTTTCTTCATCGTTTACAAAAACGCAGGTGGTATTGAAGTATTTGTTTTGCCCCATGGCAATTTCTTTGCTGACTTCATCCCCTCCTAAGTTTTCTTCATCCCAATGAGGTGCTTCTTTGGCGTATTTTTTCATATTGTGGTTACGCATACTCTTGATGATGAAACTATCGGCAAACTGATTGGTGTTTATCAAGCTTTCTCTATCAATTTCAACGCTTTCATCACGAACCGGCGCTATGTAAACTTGTTTTAACGGCTTATCATAGGTCGTTTCTATATCATAGTTTGGTACAAAAATGCGTTGATATTCGTCTTCTTTGGCCAACATTTGGGTTGCTTCCAACAATGTTGTATCATCAAAGACATCATCTGCCGTGATGCGCTGGCCTTTAAGGTCTTCTTTATATTCTTCTCTGATTGATGAGATTAAAACATCTTTAATTTCATCCAATTCTACATTCGGCAAATCTTCAGGACGCGCATTATACATTTTGGCAACTGAATCTTCTCCGACATATCCGGCAAACTCAAAGTTTAACCCTTTAGCTGTTTGAACCAGAGACTTCCACAAACTTTCTACCTTTTTATAGTCCTCTTCCGGATTTTCCGATTCACGCAACATGCTGTTGATGCTGTCTGGAATAATCATATCTTTTAATTTGGAGGCGACTTCATTTTCAAGCATTGTACCTCTGACAAGCAACTTCTTCTTTTCACGCTGAGCGATGCGTTTGCTCATCTCCCACTCTACTTCTTCTTGACTTTGTGCTTTGGAGGCGTGGCCTAATTTTGCAAAAACACCTGCACCGCTTTTTCCTTTCGGTTGCGCAATTTGAGAGTGTTGATAAAGCTTGAAGACATAACGTAAGTCTACAACCGCCTGACTTTCCAAATATGCTGTATATCTTTCCGGAAAAGAATCATCTTTTGCGGTTCTTAAGATGAGATTTTCTGTTTCTGCAAGAAGTGCACCATATTGGGTCGCTACTTTAATTGTTCTATCTATATGTCTGATATTAAACAATTCTTCTTGAGGTATTTTCTTCTTTTCTTCCGGTGTTAAACCGACGGTTCTGAAGTACATCAGGGTTTCTGCTAACATCTCCGGATTTTTATCAAAGGTATTCGGATCCATCATATATACGTGATATGCCGGAACTCCGGTTAAATGTTTTAAGGTTCTTGATAAATAGTCAGCCTTTTCCGGATCGGCAATTTGACGAATATCAATGCCCATACCCTGACGAGATATCATCGGTTTGGTCATTTCTTTTGCACTGGAACCCATATCTTCCGTAGCTTGGTTTGCCGTACCTAAGAACATAAATGTCGCCGGAATTTCCGAACGTTTAATTGTAAACTCTTTATCGTCTTCACCTTTTAATTTTAACTCATCTGCGCCCGGCTCTGAGAAAAAGGCCTCAATTTTTAACCATGCATCTACAGCAGGACCACGGTTTGATTCATCACGGATAACAATACGACCGTAATCAGGTGAGTTCGGATCTACCAAAGCGCGTAATAATGGACCGTTTGATACTACGAAACCTAACGAGCTACTATCCTTTTCGTATGGTATCTTTTCCATTTCCATCACTTTATCCAATACACCTTCAATATAGGCTGTATCTCCTTTAATTGCACTCCAGTCTATTGCCGTAATGCGCTTTCCTTCACGCATTTCTTGTGTTACAATATCATTGCCGAACATTTTTTTCATATAAGCAACGGCGTTTTGTGATAAGGCTTGTTCCGGATCTATATTGCCCATCTGCACTCTTGCGTCTATTTTTCTTTGTTTTCTTGTTTCATCGACGCTAAATGTTGTTACTTTGTACAATTCATCAGGATTATCTATATTGTTGCAGTCTACAACCAGTGCACCTTTCGGATGTACCAAGGAACCAATGGCCTTACTTAAATACGTTTTACCGTTACCAGGAGCACCCATGGTTGTGTAGCCATAACTCTTACTTGATTCCGGTGTACGGCTATTATCGAGACGAAGCAACATTTCCGTCATATCTTTCATCATTGTCGGATCGGTTACAACCTGACGTATTAAACGACCATATATCGCTTCTTTGCTTTCTGTTCGCATTGTCGGAATGTATATTGCATCTTCTTCTGAAGCCAACCAGGTTATCTTTCCTGAAACTTTGTCTATTATCGGTATTGGAAATTCTTCCGTTCCGAATTTGTGTCTATATATTTGCGCCATTTTTTTCTCCTTTTTGCTTGGCCTCATTCTTCTTTTATTTTACCATATTTCTTATATTGTTGCAATGAATAAATCCTTTATTTATCGCTTTTTCATGGATTTTAAGGTCTCAATTATTAGTTTTTCCTTAACACTATTCGTCATAGGCTCTTTTATTGTGCTATTTTTCAATCTTTTCTTTAACATTTCTACAATCTTTTCCGGAATTTGCTCTCCTTTTTCTATTCCGTCAACATAGTCAATACGCATGCATCCCTCTTTTTGCATTTCGTGAATGAGTGGCTTTGTATAGTCACCTCCTCCTCCGGAAGCACGGTTTCCCATGAAGAAACTATCAAAGGTCAACTGTTCATTTTTCTCTAACATTGTTCGCAAACAATTATTAACGACACCTTCACCGTTACGCGCATCCCAGTAGTCATCATTTCCACCATCCGTGATTGAAAAGATATGGGTAAAACCACTCTTGACATGAGGATGTTTGCCCATATCTTCGGATACATCCTTTAAGAATTGCTGTATTGCCGGAAGCAAGTAGTCACAAGCTCCGCCCTGACCATCGCGAACACTTTCAATATTTTTACCGATTTCTTTGGTCTTTGTATCCGGTGTTGCGACCGTTAGTGGATATGGCTCGCCCATCATGTAAATATAAACGTTGATTTCTTTGAAACTGCGAGCGGCTTCATACAAAATGCACGATATGGCCAAAGCACTTTCAAATGGACGTCCCGTCATGGAACCGGAGCCATCTATCAGAATTCCGAAATTCGATTGAGGAAGTTGCACTTCTTTGATGATTTCTTCTTCCGAATATTTATATTTTGTGCGGAAACGCTCCAAATCTTTTTTAGTTATATTCGGATCATTCCGGCGTAATTTTTTCTGCAACTCGATATGACGTTGTAAATCAATCGTTCTGCCTCCCTGAACCGGTAATTGCGTCATTTTTTCTTTCTGATGCTCTTTACCGCGTTTGATGCTATCAAACTTGTTTTGTGTGATAATTTCTTTGATTATCTTTTTGGCAACGGCAATTTCATTTTTATATTGCGCGACGTAACGCTGATACTCATCCCAGTTTCCTTCGCGGTAAAACCGTGCCGCACGCATATTATCCGGCGTCAACTTTTTCATATCATCAATATCTATTAGTGACGGCGCGTCATTCTGCGGCAGATAATTTTCCAGACTGTCATTATCATTTTTACCACCTTTTGAGGTGTTGTTATTTGGGTTCACCTTTTGTGGCGCATCTCCATACTCTCCGTTTTGTTCATGCTCCGGCAAATCGTTGACCTTGACACCGTTTTCTTTGGCCTTTTCTACCAATTCTTTAATGCTTTCGGCTTTTTCTTCCAACTCTTCTGCTCGCTCTTCCGATATTTTTGGTTGATAGATGTCGGTATTCGGCAGTTCAAATTGTTTTGTATCTGGATATTCTCCATTTTGACCTTGTTGGTCTTGCCCTTGGTTGTTCCCTTGGCCTTGTTGGTCTTGTCCCTCTTGACCTTGACCTCCGGCCTGTTGATCTTCTTGCTGTTGGTCTTGACCACCACCTTGGCCTTGTTGATTTTGGTCGTTACCTTGCTGATTTTGTTGCTGGCCTTGACCGCCGCCTTGGCCCTGTTGATTTTGGTCGTTACCTTGCTGATTTTGTTGCTGACCTTGACCGCCACCTTGACCCTGTTGATTTTGGTCGTTACCTTGCTGATTTTGTTGCTGACCTTGACCGCCACCTTGCCCTTGTTGATTTTGGTCGTTCCCTTGCTGATTTTGTTGCTGACCTTGACCGCCGCCTTGGCCTTGTTGATTTTTGTCGTTACCTTGCTGATTTTGTTGCTGACCTTGACCGCCACCTTGGCCTTGTTGATTTTGGTCGTTACCTTGCTGATTTTGTTGCTGACCTTGACCACCACCTTGGCCCTGTTGATTTTGGTCGTTCCCTTGCTGACCTTGTTGTTGATTCTGCTTGGATTGCTGTTCTTTCGTTTGTTGATTGTCATTAATCGGCGGTTGCGGGAACGGAGGCATCCCTTCCATTTTTCCGCTACCTTGACTACCGCCTTGTCCTTGTTGGCCTTGACCTTGTTGCCCTTGACCTTGTTGCCCTTGACCTTGTTGCCCTTGACCTTGTTGCCCTTGACCTTGTCCTTGATTTTCCTGCTGTTGGCCTTGCTGACCTTGCTGTTGCATCTGCTGAATTTGATTTTCTAACTCTTTTTCCGCTTTTTGATAAAGTTCTTCCATATGCGGAGCTACAAACATATCAAAGAAATCATCCGTTAAATCTACACGGCGGCGACTCATCGTCGTCATATGTTTTTTATACAACGTTGCATTTAATTCCTTCAAGCCTTTATTCGGTTGAGAATTTTCAAACTTATCACATATTTCTCTGATAACCTCAAAACTCTCGCCGGCGCTCATCTTTCGGCCGTCTTTATCTCTACCGCTCAAGAGTTCCGGATACAAATGCAAACTGTGCCAGTCTTCTTTTTTCAGACCATCTATGATGCCGTTGTTGGCAAAAAAACTGTTGCGCGCAATGGCCTTAACATGCGCAATTCGCTTTTCGGCATTGGCTTTTAATTCTTTTTCGGCTTCTGCTAAGCTTAAAGGCTCCAGATATTTCATACCGACGTTAATATCGGATTCTAATTCGTTTAAATGCGCACGGTCATAGTCTCCACCAAAGTTGACGGCATAGCGGTTGGCATACATATTTTCCAACTCATCAAAGAAATAAAAACGATATGTATATTCCAGTTTTAATCGGGTTGCTTCTTTGGCCGCTTTCATCCAACCATCCATATCTTTGCGATTAGTGCACTCTTTCATTTCTTCAATCAGGGCATCTTGGCGCTTTTCTATCTCTTCCATACGCTTACTTTTTGTAAACTGCGTGCCCTTAGAGTGCGCTATTTCATGGTTCATGGCTGTGGCCGCGGCATCAACACCAGTCACCAGCGTCCATAACATGTCGTCTATAATCATATTTTTAGACGGAATAAAGCAATAGCTAATGTTTGGATAACCGTTTTCACTCCATACCAGCTTGGTGTCTTTATTATCCACCGCACTCTCTATAACCATCGCGTGTTTTTGTAACTCTTGTTGCATATAGGATGATGATGAGATACGACGCCAAATCGTACTGTGTGAAATGCGCTGTGCTTGATTTTTTTTATCCCATTTGGATTGAATTTCCGGGTGTATGGCGTATAAACCCAAGGCTACTCCCCAGAAAAATTGGGATTCTTCATCTTTTAAGTTTAGAGGTGTTTTGATATCGCCAGTGGCTAAGAAATGCTCAAAATTTTCTTGATGATTGGCAAAGATTTGCTTTTTTTCTTCGCTTTCTTCAAACATCGGAGCGAGCTTTTTATACAATTCGCGAACATACTTTTCGGTGTAATCATCCGGATTTCCGCTTAAAAATTTTTTTGAGAAATCAATACGCATTTGGTTTAACGGATTTTTCACAATATCCCTAATATGGCGGATTTTAGCTTCTTGCCTGTATTTTTCCGTTCCTTCAACTTCGGTTGATATACCAATCATATCGGCGGCATCTTGTTTCATCTGCTCTTTTACGGAAATTTCGTCTGCGTCTTTTTCTTTTTTATTAAATATATCCATAATTCCCATAGCGCACCTCTTTTTTATGCTTTTGGTTTAAAATACCATATTTTAAAAATACTGGCAAGCACTTTTTTATGAAATATTTTCTAACTCATTGAATCTTTACATTTTCTTAAACTTTTGATATTTTTCTCTTCAGGCTTGACTTGAGATTTAAAAAGTTGATACTTGTTTTTAAAGGTTTTTTTATTGAGAGTGTGTGGTGGAAGGTCATTTACGTCAATTTCAGATTTTTCCATGGGTGTTGTCCGGATTTCTTTTCTTTGGACTGACGCTTGCGGCTAATCTTTTTAATCTGGACAACGCTATGCTTAATTTGTGGGGGGCGCTTGCCATGACTGTGGCGTTTAATCCGCTGCAACTCAAAAATCAACCCTTTCGCATTTGGTTGACCATGGCGCTTATTGCCGCTCTGCTCCCTTTTTATCTTAAGGCTCATATCTGGGGTGTATGGATTTTTGCGCTGTTCCTTATCTTTGCTATGTTCCTTAAACGCGACTACTCTAAAACGGATGTTTCCGCTTATGGTTTGCTCTTTATCATGGGGGCTTTTTTCTTTAATCTTTCTCTTATTACCAATACGAGGCACGCCGATATTCAGTATGATTTTGCTTCGTGCTTTAATTACATTGAGTATATTTTAGATAATCATTTCTTATTTTGGAACGAAAATCCGCTCTTAACCCGCCCTTCATACTCGACTTATCACCCGATTTTACATTTCTTTTTGGCGGCGGCGGAAATGCGGTTTGCGCTCCTCTTTACGGACAATATGTCCATTGCCGCGGAAACGGCGCAGGTGGCCTTTTGTTGCTATATGCTTTGGTATTATCTTATTTGTGAGAGGATTTTAAGGCTGTTTCATCTGAAACCTATCTCTTATTTTTGCGGCTTATTGCTCGTTATTTTCTTTCCGGCTTATAACGCCATTGCCGGTTTTTTTAATAACGACTGTTTGCTTTTGCCGTTGCAGGCGGGCACTATCTATTATTCCCTGCTCTATTATCAGAATGGAGAGCGCAAAAACTTAATCTATCTTTTTATTTTTGCAACGCTTGCCGCCCTCACCAAACTTTCCGCGCTTGTTGTTTTGCCTTTGACGGCGGTTATTCTGCTCATCAGGCTTATTCAACACAATAACAAGCAAACTTGGCTTGAAATCGGTCTATTTAGCATTTGTCTGCTCGGCGGCTTGGCGATTTGGCCTTTGTATCAGCACTTTTTCTTACATGTGGGGGCAGCTTTTGTACCACCGCAAGAACATTTATCGCTTCAATCTTACTCTTATTGGCAAAGGTTTAACCCGTTGGGGGCTTGGTTTTATGAGCGGATGTTTTATAACGACTTTGGTATCAACCTTTGGGAAACCATGACGAAAACGGCTCTCTTCGGGCAATGGGACTTTTCGTATCGTGCTGATGATATTATGCCGCTTATTTATATGCTTATCTGGGCTTTCAAGGCGATTTTGCTGTTGCTCTGGGGTGTGGTGTTTTATTTTATCTTCTGCAAAAGGACGGCAAACTCTTGGTTAGCGATGGTTTTGCTTATGGGGATTTTAGCGGGGCAAGTTGCTTTTGGGCTGATGCACCCGTATATGTGCAACCAAGATTTTCGATACGTGGCGATTATTCCCCTGGCGTGGGCGATTTTGTTGGCACAGTTTTGTAATTTCATCCCACGCAAAGGGCAAATCTGCGTCCTTATTCTTATCAGCGTATTTGCCTTTTTGAGTGCTTTTATCTGGTGGCGGATTTCTTTCTAGTCTCGGCTTTATCGCCCTTTTATCGCTATCTCTGTTTGACTTTGCCTTTAAAATGTGGTATTTTAGAGATCTAAGAAAATATATTTATAACTAAAATTACTCATTATGGAAAATTATTTTAAATTCGTGGATACGAACCGCGAAGATTTTCAGAAATTGATGGTTGAAAACGCTTATCGCTGTAACGCTGCCGGACGGCAGTTTATGGCGGAACGAGTTAACATCGTAAAACCGCGTCAGGTAAATCTTGATGCCGAAACTCTCCGCTATGCGGAAGAAATCGGTGGATTGAGGCCTGGGGATACATTCAAATATCCCAATGCTCAGGGAGGTATTTCAAAGGCTGTCGTATGCTCGTTGTACGACTTGCCGAAAAACATGGTAAATCCTTATCTTTATTGTTTCAGCGGTTTCCTCACAGCGCCGCTGTTTGCAATGGAGATTTTGCGTTTTTACGCAAAGAGTACGAGGAGAGCGTTGCCTTTTTTAACCTCCGGCAAAGAGGGAAATAAGGGTGTGTTCAAGAAGTTGTTCTATCGTTCAAGCGGTCTTATCCGCAAAACGGAGTACGACACCTACACTGCCTTGATGGCGCAAATAACCGGGAAGGACTATGCGTATCGGAATTACTTCCCGAGTAACGATGACGACTCGGAGGGCAATCTTATTGAGATATACAATTTTGCCGTATCTCAAGGGCTTAAAGAAGTTACATTCGTCATCTGCTCAGGCAATCCATTTTATGACAAGCGCTTGCTTGCCGAGTGGATGTGGCAGTTGAAGCAGGAGAAATTTGCGGCGGTAAAAGTCAATCTCGTGTTGGCGCACTGCCCTATCTTCTTGCCTAAAACTTCCAAGGTAGTCATTCCTGAAGCGAAGATATCTGAAATTTATCTGGGTTACATTGCTGCTTGCTTGGGCCCGTTAAAGAAAGATACTATTCGTCTTAATGGCGTGACAAAATCCACCGCGCCCGAACGCTACGTCATGCCTAAGGTATTTAGTGCCGACTGGGAGAAGTTTCGTGATATTATCGTTAACTACTCCAATATGGGGTGGCCGAACTATCAGGAAATTCTTTACGGTATTCCTCACGAGGAAGCGGTGTCAAACATTATCTTATCTGATTTGTTTGCTCGCAATTCCTACACACCGGAGGAATACGATGAAGGTATTAAGAACCTCATTGAGGATTATCTGAACTTCATTGGCGGCTCGTTCCAAAAACAATGTAAATTTAAGCAGTGGCTTCTTAATACGCCGGATAAGCGTTATTTTGAATAAGTCGCAGCTTAAATTTCGGCTCCCTTCGGGGAGCTTTTTTTATGCTTTTTTATCTTTATCACCTTTCATAAGTGGATAAAATCTTGTTGCGATTGAAAAATACACCCACCGCTTATATTATGTTGGAGATTGTAATAGAAGAGGATTTTCTTGATGTGGCAACCGGTTTTGATGATTAACGGCTTTATTATCTTTGTTTGGGGCGCGCTGATGCTCCTTCCCGCCGCTGTGCTCAAATATTATTCCGGTCATTTTGACGTTACTTTTATTGAATGCTCTATCCTCTCTATGTTTTTTGGAGGAATGCTCTTTTTTGCCAACTATGGAAAAATTAAGAAAATCTCTATCTTGCAAGGTTACCTCATTACCGTTACTTGCTGGCTAATTTGCCCTTTTATCTGCGCTTTACCACTCTATGGCAACGGAGATATTACGTCTTATGCCGATGCTTTATTTGAAGCCACATCAGGTTTAACCACTACCGGTTCAACTATTTTAACCAACGTGGAAGCTCAGCCTAAGTCCGTCCTTTTCTGGCGCGCTATTCTTAATGGCGTCAGTGGTGTGGGGATTGTGATTTTTGCCGTTGCTCTTATGCCTTTCTTGGGAATCGGGGGAATGCACATCTTCACTAAAGAAAACTCCGATACCGAAGAGAAATTCTTGCCTAAGGTTCGTTATATCGCCAAAGATATCATTATTACTTATGTGCTTCTCAATATTATTTGCGCTCTTTTGCTTAAATGGGCCGGTATGAACTGGTTTGATGCCATCTGCTTTGCTTTAGCCACTTTATGTACAGGCGGACTATCTACAAAAAATAATTCCGTTGCCTTTTTTGATAGCCCGACTATTGAAGCTATTATCGGTATCTTTATGTTGCTTGGCTCTCTCCCTATGACATATTTTATTCTGATTGCGAAAAAAAGAAGTTTTTCCTTCATTACCGGAAATAAACAAGTTAATGCTTTTCTTAAAGTTGTTGCTTTCTATATCCTTAGTATTTCTATTTTTCATGCGCTTACCGCCAAGATTGATTTCACTACAGCTTTTAGACATGTTTCTTTTAATGTTATTTCGGCTATGACAACAACCGGATTTTCTTCTTGTGACTTTATTCAGTGGGGAAGCTGGGTTCCGGTGGTTTTCTTTATTCTCTTTTTAACCGGTGGCTGTACCGGCTCTACCACCGGCTCTATTAAAATCTTTCGTTGGCAAGTGATTGGGGCCTTTTTTAACAAAAATGCGACGACCTCCCTCTCCCCTAATCAGGTGGCGGTTATGAAAGCCGGAGGCAAAATTATTGATGATAATATCGTGGCGTCGGTTTTTGTGATGGTGTTGGGCTTTTTGTTTGCTATTGTTTTCTTCACGCTCATTATCACGATGACCGGGGTTGACTTTTTGACGGCTCTGGGGGCGGTTACCGGTAATATTACCAACTCGGGTATCGGTCTGACGGAAGCCACAGGACCAGCAGGCAGTTTTGCAGGCTTTACGCCGTTTGTGAAATATCTGCTTGCTTTTATCATGGTGTTGGGGCGTTTGGAAGTTATTGCCGTGCTTGTCCTCTTACACAAAATTAAAGTTATGTAATTTTCCGTCTTCTTTTTGACAAAACTATTGACATAATATTTTCTGCGGGTGTAGCATAATCTTGTTAAATATAAGATTATGTCTCACTTTAAATAGTATTTTTATGAGAGAATTAGGTTACGTTCCAGAACCGGAACAATATGCTTCGGCTGGAGATTTGTTGTTTATTGAAAATTCTGTTGAGGCTCGGACTTTTTTTGAAGAAAGTTACGGAACGGGAGGACTTGTTTTTCTCTGTAACGCTACTTTATCTTCTCTACGTTATCCCTCTTTACCTTTTTGGGTATATCTTGATGCAAAAGCTAAGAAAATTACGTCAATGATTCCTGCTTTTATTATGGATAATTTTGAGGATATTCTTGATTTGGAGTTCCGAGAATTGAAGCCTTTTACTTCGGATGCTTTTATTTTCTGGAAAAATACATTGTTGGCTGTTGTGATTACTTCTACCGGCGAAATTACTATTCAGAGAGTGCGTACCATTTTAACCGAGGAGGATATGCTTTCTATTTCTCGATTAGAAAATGCTTATAAAGTTAATGATGTCTATCCGGTGGAGCTCTATTCGGTTGATGATCATAAGTTTGTTTGCGTTTGTTGGTCCATTGAAGCTGAAGATTACGATGGTATTATTTGGCATCCTGTTTGCCAGGACGACATTGTACTCGCGCAGCAGGCTGAAGGAAATGTGTTAACAGAGTATCCTATTGAATTGGGCGATACGGCTGTGATTGGAGGAGAAATCTATACTCTTTGTTATCGCAAAGACTTGGGTAAATATTTCCAACGTAATGCGGTACAAACTAAACTTTCGGTTAACCAATCTCAGCCCGAAACAGAACAGATTGTTCCACCGCCTGAACCGGTTAAAAAGTCTGCACAGGTCTTTGCTATGCAAAAGCCCAGCTTTACTAAACCGAAACAGAAAAAAGCCGTTAGCGGGCGATGCGTTTGTATGAACCTTAACGGGGTAAAAAATGATGAGCCTATGGCTTCGGCAAAAACGCAACCTCATATTATTCCTTTTAGACCTAAGAAATAATATGTTTACGGCACCTAAAAAAGGAAGAGTTTGTACTCTTCCTTTTTTGTTGCCTTTTACTATTTTGAAGTGGAACCTAGTCCCCCGTTGCGCTTGGCTGTGGCATTATCCTCATATGTAAGACCATAAGGTATAAATATTCCCTGACATACCGATGCCCCTGCCTGCAGTTCAAGCACTTTGTCCGTGTTACTGTCATTGGTTAATTTTACAAAAATATGCCCCTCGTTATCCGAATAATAGTAGTCACTATCTATCACGCCAATTGTATTATCCATTTGCAATCTATATTTAAAACCTAATCCGGATTTGGGCATTATCCCCAAAAACCACCCCTCTTCTATTTTTACTCTTACCCCGGTCGGCAATAAAATATTTTCTTTTGGATGCAATGTTATGGCTATCGGGGTAAAAAAATCATAGCCGGCAGAACCTGATGTGGCGCGTGTGGGCAACTTGATGTTTTCATATATGCTTTTTATCTCGGCGTCATCGGTTAAAAAAATACCTTTCCAGGCGGTATTAAACTGTTCAAAACTTACTTTTTCAAAAGTGGCAATTCTTGGCATTGTCTTCTCCTTATTCATTTTAGGTGATTATGGGGGGATTTCTTGAGGGTGGCAATATTTTTCTTGATTTTTCCTCATTTATCTCATAGAGTAGCGACTAATTTCATAATTATTGTTTCACTTAAATTTTTATTTTTATGAATTCTGTTAAATTTAAAAAATTGTGTTTTGGCGCTTTGCTCAAACCCGGTTGTTGGGGCTGTGCCGCTTTTAATCATCAGGTTGTCGGCGGATGGATTGCAGTTATCTTATTTGCCCTGGTCGGGAGGTTTTATGTGGCGGCAGGCGTGGCCTTGTTTGTTGTGCTGTTTATGATGCACTTGATTGTTTCTCCGGTCGCGCAGTATAAAATTCAGATGAGTGATAAGGTGCTTTTCGTGTTATTGTTTCATTCTGATTTTTATCGGAAATATAAAACCGATTTGCGCAGAAAAATGTCTCTGGTGCGGATTATTGCTTTGCACGCTGACGGGCAGACGGAAATTATCTGGAAAGGCAGAGAAGTTTTTGGCTGTGATGTCCAGTTTATCAAATCTGGCTTGTTTCTGTTTAAGCCGAGGCTTGCATTTTGGGCCGTTATTTCAGACGGATTTGAGTATGGTAAAGATTTGGGACGACGTATCGGCAATTTGGTCTTTGATGAAAAAGCCTCTCTCAACAAACGAACTTTGCATTTTTTGATGAACAACACCTGCTTTGCATTGACGGTGGATGCGTATAATCGCGATTTGATTTTTACGTATTTTCATCAGGCGGTTGTCTTTAAGCCTTTAAATTCTGATGAACTTTCTCACATTGTGGTGGGAACGGCGCTGCAACATCTGGTGTGCACCATTGAAGGCAAAGATTACCTTATCGGATATCATATCTCGGATATGGGCGTGCCGATGGCGTATCTGATTATTGCCTCTACGTTTATCTGGAAGCACAATGGTAAAGACGTTATTTTGCATGCCGATGAAACCGGTGCTTTCAAAATGCCTTTGCACTAATTTTTTTCTCTTGATGACGCTCTTTTATGGGCGTCTTTTTTTATCCACACTAAAGAACATTTTTAGAACATTTTTAATTGACTCTTGAAACTTTTTTGACTACATTCTAAAAAAGAGGTGGTTATGAAGCATTATATTGCATTGGCAGATTGTGATTGTTTTTTTGTTTCGGCAGAACGCGCTTTTAACCCGAAATTAGAAGGAAGAGCCGTGGCGGTGCTTTCTAATAATGACGGTTGCGTGGTCTCTCGCTCCAAAGAAGCCAAAGCCTTGGGGCTTAAAATGGGCGAACCTTATTTTATGGCAAAAAAAGAATTTCCGGATGTTCTCTATGTGCGGGCTAATCACGATTTATACCAAGCAACTTCTCGTAAAGTTATGGCCATGCTGCAGTCGTTTACGCCTGATGTGGAAGTGTGTTCGGTGGATGAGGCTTATCTGGATTTGACGGGAACTAAGCTCCTTTATAAGCAGAATTATTTCAAAACCGCGCAAATGATTCGGACTAACGTATGGGATAAGCTCCATATTCCGATTTCTATCGGTTTGTCTTGCACCAAAACACTTGCGAAATTGGCCAGCGATAAGGCCAAAAATACCGGCGGTATCTTTGCTATCGGGTCGGCAGAAAGGCGCAAAATCCTCTCGCAAACGCTTATCTCGGATGTGGCCGGTGTGGGGCGGAAATTGATTTTGAAAATGCGCGAAGAATGTATTTTTACGGCTCTTGATTTTATCTGTCGGCCGGATTATTGGATTAAGGCGCAATTCGGGGCGCATGGTATGGACCTTAAAAATGAGCTCTCGGGGATTTCACTATTCAAAGTTGAGCCCATCGGAAAAGCGCCGCTCTCTATTCAGCAAACTTCCGCCCTCAAAGAATTTAGCCGCGATATCAATGTGCTCAAGGGGGATTTGTGTCGTCATATTCATACCGCTTGCCGCAAAGCCCGCAGTGAAGGCGCTAAAGCCGTGCAGATTGAAGTGATGCTGCGAACCAAAGATTTTAAGGTGATTACCGAAAAGGCAAAACTCCCCTTTCCTTCTAATCAGGAAAATGAAATTACTCCTTTGGCGATGGAACTTTTGAACGCACTCTATTCGCCGGCGATTATTTGGCGAAGTGTCGGGATTACGCTTTTGGGGTTGGTGTATCATGAAAAGGAGCAGTTGGATTTGTTTCAACCCGTGAAAAAAAGTGATGAGCGCCTCGGTAAAGTTTTGGATGAATTGGAGCAGAAATTCGGGAAAAATATTATTCACCTTGGGTGATTTTTGACTTGGCGAAAGGGAGAATTGGAGCGAGATATGGCGAAAAATGCCGACAGTATGTCCTTGGGGGAGAGTTTCTTCACTTGACTCGGCAAAAGAGATAATTGGAGCGAGATATGGCGAGAAATACCGACAGTATGTCCTTGGGGGAGAGTTTCTTCACTTGACTCGGCAAAAGAGATAATTGGAGCGAGATATGGCGAGAAATACCGAAAGTGTGTTTTCTTGGGGAGTTTCTTCACTTGACTCGGCAAGGGGATAACTTGGGCAAAATATGGTGAAAAATGCCGAAAGTATGGACTTGCAGTGGGCCTTGATAAACAATTTATCCTTTGTAGAATCGTTTAGCTTAAATTCTTCATCTTGTACTTTGTTTTTTCGTACGTATGCTTTGTTTTAAACGGCTTTTCTCTTTATTTTGTGCGCGGTCTTGGATAAACGATTTAATGTCTATCACGATGCCCTTACGCATAGAGCCGTCTCTTGATTGGTAGGCGTTGACCTCTTTGGTGTTTTCACTAAAGCCCATCAGCAGTGGCTCGCCTTTTTCATTAAAATCATAGCACATCATCGCGTGTCCCGGGGCGTTGGTTGTGCCTCTCGTCAACATGATAATGTCGCCTTTTTTGATACCTTTAATATCTTTTAACAAGCCGCTTTCTGCCTTTTTGACATATTTGTTCAGCTCTTCGGATAACTCCTTGGGGTGGACGATATGCTCTTTATCCAAGTTCTTATCAAACAGCGGAATATCATATTTTTTCTGCAACTTATAAAGCGAAATGATAATCCCTTTGGTGCAATTGCCGTGGTCGCGCGCGCCGTCTAATTCTATCCCCTTAAACTCCTCATTGATACTTTCGCGCATATATTGCTCGGCCTCTCGCTTGCTGAGAACTTTTTTCAGGTAATCGCTAAGCAGAGATTCCTTATTTTCCGCCGGCACAATTTGTTTATATAGCACACCCATTTTCACAATAAAGGCCTGACGCATCGTCTTAAAGTTTTCACCATCAAGATTTTTGGTTGCTTCTTGATAAATTTCATAAGCTTCGGAGACTCTTTTGTTATCGCGGTAGTCATGATATAAAATTTCTGCCGGAGCGGTTTTGATTAAGGTTTCCAAATCGTTGCCGGGATTTTTTTCGCTGCTGTTATCCTTGCGATATGCGTTATCTTGCTCGATTATTTGTTGCAAAGCGTTTTTGACCTCGGCGAGAGGTTTATCTTGCCAAAAGTCTTGACGCGACTTTTGATAGTCTATCGCCTTTTGATTGCGCGACAGCACATCTTTGATATAATTCGCATACAGCGCTTCGCTTTTATCTTTTTTCATCATCGCGTCCCTCTTCGCTTACTTTTTATCAGAATAACATATTTTTAACACTTTAGCAAGCCTCCCGACACATATTTTCCCATTGACCGAGGGGCAAAATTGTGGTATAGTATAGGCGTGATGAATATTAGTGTGGTTGATTAGTTTGGAAATTATTTTTTTTATAAATATAACAGGGATTACTGTTTGTTTGGAGAGATTTTGATGCGTTGGGGATTGTGAGTGGCTTGGCAACAGGTTATTTATGGTCTTTAACAATTCACTTATAACATCTTGATTTAGAAGGCGTTCGCTTGCGCTGATGCTCCTACGTGGAGAGATGATCGGGATTTATGGGTTAAAAGAAGTTTTGAAAAATAAATAAGTGCTTTGTTTCTTTAAAATTTTAAGACATGAGACAAACTGATGTATTAAGCTGGTTGGTTTCTGCAAAAAACACCATCAACAAGGTGGTGGGTGTGATAATTCTCATTTCTTTTATCTTGGCATTTTTTGCCGGATGGGGATTTGGGGTATTATTATTTGTAGCGCTCACTGTATTTTTATTGGTGAACGCTTTGACCATTATATCTCCGGGAAACGCGGGATATATGGTCACGTTGGGCCGCATGTCCTCTAAATCATATAAACCTGGATTAAGGCTTATATGGCCGTTTATCTCCTCTATGACAGAGGTAGACGTGAGACTACAGAAACATGAAGACACAAATGTCATGAAAACAAAAAACCTTAGGGACATAACCCTAAGGTACGCACTCACCTATCAAGTAAATGAGGACTATGTGCATTGGTTGCACATAGCTATTGGTGAGAACAAATATGTAGATGACGCCCTTTGCCCGTGGCTTGATGCCATTTTTACTGCTGTTATAGCGGAAAAGACCTATGAAGATATTAATGGACATCTCGGCGATCTCTCGCGCGAGATTGAAATTAAATATCTCGCAAAGGTAGCCGATGGGTGTTATGACTACACAAAAAAATATGCAGGAGCTACGCATAAAGTGGTTACTTCAGTCCCTGGTGCCGCACCGACGGTATCTTATGAGCCGGGGGTAAACCTTTTCTCTAATATGGCAGTAGCCATCATCGACGTTAAGTTTGATGATGAATACACCAAAACGGTTTCTGAATTAGCTTCTGTAGAGAAGCGAAAAGAGATTGTTGAGAAAAAGGCTGAACAGCTGATTATTAGCCAGAAAGCAGCAGCAGAGGCTAAAAAAATTGAAGCTGAAGCGGAAGCTGCGGCTCTCAAGATGAAAGCTGAAGCAGAAGCTGCGGCTCTCAAGATGAAGGGGGCTTCTGAGAACGAGGTTCGGGAACGTTTAGGAGAAATCCTGAAAGAGCATCCGGAACTCATCAAAGAAGTTTTGGCCAAGAACTTCCCGAAGGTTTTTGGCGGTGGCGCAACCCCGCTCATCAACCTCGACGAGTTACTCGGCGAGAAATAACCCCGTCCCTGTTAGGAAGGTTCCCTGTGCATTGCACAGAGAACCTTTTTTTATGCGCCTACCCCGCTTCTTTTTTGGCCTAAAAAAAATTCCGCTCCTTATTCAGAAACGGAATTTTCATCACTCATTTGACCTTGCGGATTATTTTTCTGCATCACGCAATACGTCTATTGCTCTTTGCAACTGAACTTCTTCTACCGCATACAATGGCAAACCATTCAATACCAAAGTCGGAACGCTACGCATACCAATCTTGTCGGCGGTTTCTTTGATGCTTGCTAACAACTCTTTGGTTTCTTCTGACGCATAGTCTTTTTTGAATTGTGTCATATCCAAATCCATGTTGCGGGCTAACTTGTCTATAACCGGTTCATTGACAACTTTTTCTTTCATCAGCCCCGTGTACATTTCTAAGAATTTGCCTTGCTTTTGGGCGGCAACGGCGGCTTTAGCTGCCAACTCAGAATTTGGTGATAGGAAAGATACTGGTTTGAACACAACTTTTACATCTTTGTTCTTTTTGATGATGTTCTCAATTTTTGGAGCCATTAAGCGGCAGTATCCGCATGAGAAATCAAAGAACTCTACCAAAACATATTTACCGTTCGGGTTGCCGGCGTATAAATCAGCCTTGTTAATTTCATCAACGTATTTTTCATACTTTTCAGCTTGTTCCAACAACTTTTGTTGTTCTTCTTGCTGTTGATAGATTTGCAAAGCGCCGACAACAATTGGCGGGTTATCCATCAAAATGTCTGCTACTCTTTTTTCTAATGGGGTTAATTCTTTTTCGGATGCCTCTTTCTTGGCGTTGGCGTCTTTATGAAAAGCGGCAACCGCATCGTAAGCTATTTTCGGATTTTTCTTCAATACGCTCACTACGGCTTTGGCTAATTCTTCATCCGAAATATTATCCAAATTTTGCGCTGCCATTGTGTTTGCACTAAATGCCAACATAACGGCTAGAGCTGTGGCTGATAACAATTTTGTTTTTCTCATTTTGTCCTCTCTTCTGCTCTTTATTTACAGGTTTCTTGGTTAAACTCACATTTGCCGAACTCGTTACCGACCTTATCTTTGTAACGGATACGCATATTTATCCCCTCATTGATAAACATCGGTTTGATTTTCGGGCACATCTCTTGATACGCCTTGCCGCAGGCTTCGCTTTCTATGCTCTTGGTCAGCGCGGCTTTTTCTTCGTCGGTATCTTTGCTTATGTCTATATTCGCTTCATAAATGTATGAAATCACCTTGTCTTGATATTCTATATCGGTCCAGGTGGTTACCGCGTCTATCTTTTTAGGCAAGGTCTTTTTGATTGTATCTAACATTATGCCTATTTGTTTTTCACGTTCGGCATCAGCGGTTGCCTTTTTTTCAGCGGCGGCTTTTGCCTCGGCTTCCGCGTTGGCTTTTTCTGCAGCGGCTTGCTCTTTGGCGGCTTTTTCTTCCGGCGTTTCATTTATTTCGGCCAGCAAATTTTGCAGGCTTTCATCTTCGGATACCGACAAATCTAACTCATCTTTTTTGGGGGCTGATGCAGTATCAGCAGCAGTGGCTGTTGCCGTCTCTATTTTTGTATCTGCTTTGTTAGCCTCGTTTAATATCGCCGGAGATAAAAGGTCTTTTTCGGGCATTACGTCTTCTTTGGTCAGGCCTTTTTCTTCGGCTTTCGGCTCACCTAATCCCCAATCTTCATCCAATGATAAATCATCTTCCATATCCAGTTCGTAGTCGGCCATGGCTTGTAATGTTTTATTGACATCACCTAATGACTTTAACTCATCTTTTCCTTCTGTTTCAGAGGTCTGCTGAGCGGTTTGCTCTGCTGCTTCTGTGGATTTTTTATCTACAGAAGATTTTTTTGTATCAAAACCTTCCGCCTCTATAATGTTGGCACGGAAATTTTCAAACTGATAGTTTAAATATTCTTCCAACGACAATTTGTTATCTTTGTTGGTGTCCATTTTTTTGAACTCGTTTACAAAGATGGCTTCCGTTGCTTTGAGCTGTTCGGCCGCAGTCAACGCATATGCGCTGCCCACAGACGACGCAACCAGCGAAACTGAAAATAATAACAGAGATTTTTTCATTGGGTTTCACCTTATAAAATTACATTTATAAGTGATTTTCGCACCGATTGTCTTAAATTTTCTTTAACAGATGAAAATTATTTGCACCATCATAGAACGTTACCGCATTGGCTAATTTTTGATAAGCCGTCGCATATTTTTTGATACCGGCGGCACGCTCCAATATCAGAGATTTTGGTACATAACGATTGATTTTCTTGGCTCTTTCTTCGGCACGCTCAATCGCTAATGCCGTATCGCAGACGATAAAATCTACCGCCGTGTGATAGCCCTTTTTATGGATATTCTTAAATAACTCCAAATGCGCCGGATTGGTGCCGCTATGTTCAAACATGATGTTTAATTTCATATTCATCGCGCGACGCAACAACTCATAACCGATAATGCGCGCGGTCATCTCGTGATTTTGAAAAGCGACGACATTGCCGAATTTGGCCAAATCTTTTTGATAGGCCGGCAGAGACGTCATTATCTTGTCAAAACTCAAAAACAAAAAATTCTTAAGCTGATGCGTGGCGCAAAAAGTGCTTTTACCGGCACCGGGGATACCTGATATTTGTCTTAATTCCGGCTGTGCAACCGGTTGAAGCCCGCGCAAATTATCCGCAATTATCGCTTCGGTTTCTTTGCTCTTAATCGCTTTATAGTCTGAAGTTATCAGTTGATTTATGGACGGCATTAGGTTTTTTAACATATTCTCACCTATATTGCCCAAGACTCGGCCGGTCTTAATTCTTCTAACAGAGCAAATGTTTCACTGGCTATCATCAGCTCTTCATTTGCCGGTATCACAAAAACTTTTACCTTGCTTGTCGGGGCGCTGATATCCGTTGGTGCCGGGCGCTGTTTATTCTTCTCGCTATCTAATTCCACCCCAAGATATTTTAGGCGTTGGCACAACTTTTCCCTAATTAAAGGCGCATTTTCGCCAATGCCTGCCGTGAAAATCAACGCATCAATGCCGCCTAAAACAGCCACGTACGCACCGATTTTTTTGAGCAATCCGTACACAAACGTATCTATGGCCAAGCGGCAGAGCTCATTTCCTTTTTCGGCATTTTCTATAATATCGCGCATATCCGAATGACCGCCGGATAAACCGTACAACCCACTTTGTTTATTAAGCATCAAATTAACTTCATCGGCAGTCTTGCCTTGGGTCTTCATAATATGCAACGGAATATACGGATCCATATCTCCCGAACGTGTTGCCATCATCACACCGGCAGACGGCGTATAGCCCATGGTCGTATCAACGCTCTTACCATCTTTTATAGCCGTTACCGAAGCACCGCCCCCTAAATGGCAGCAGATAAATTTACCTTTTCTCCCCAGTAACTCGGCAGCTTTTTGCGCGGCATAATTATGTGACGTTCCATGAAAGCCATAGCGGCGAATGCGGTCTTTCTCATAATATTCTTTTGGGATAGCATACATAAATGCCGGCTTTTTCATACTTTGATGATACGCACTGTCAAATGTGGCTATTTGTATCACGCCGGGAAGAAGCTCTGTCATTGCTTCTACCCCATGCACAAATGCCGGTCCGTGCAAGGGTAGCAGTGGCAGTGTGTCATATATTTTTTTCATCACATCTTCATCTATAATAACCGAACGATCAAAATATTCTCCCCCATGCCCCATGCGATGTCCGACGGCAGAAAGCTCAGAGGTATTTTTCAAATATTTATGTGATAAATAGTCCAATATGGTTTTGATGGCTTCTTTATGGTCGGCAACCGCACACTCACAGGCTAATTCATGCCGATTATCCGGCTTGACGACTAACTTTGACCCGGGCAAGCCTATGCGGTCTACCATGCCTTTGGTCAAAATTTCATGCACGCCTTTATCTATCTTAAAAAGCTGGAATTTTACGGTTGTTGAACCAGAGTTTAATACCAATATTTTTTCCATATATTTCTCTTTCGGTTATTCACATTGTTGCCTGATTTAGCACAAAAATCTTTTTTTGGCAATAAAAAAATATTTCCGCCTGGGGGAAAGTTCGGATTTTATCATTGAAATTAAGCTTTTATCGTTTATACTCCCTTTGATTTCAGAGAGTGATTTCAAGGTTTACGGTAATATTTTTTTAGGATAACAGATGAAAGACGCCAGCAGAGTTCAGGCTATTATTGAAACGCTAGAGAGTATCTTTGAGGATAAATTTCCGGCGGATAATATTCTTGATAAATATTTTAAAGACCGGCGCTATATCGGCTCTAAAGACAGGCGTTTTATTGCCGATAATGTTTGGGCAATTATTCGTCAGCAGATGCATTTGTCTGAGGCACTCGGCGGGGTGGTCTCAGCAAGGCTTTTTGCGGCGCTTCATTTTGTTGATAAAGATTTGGATTTGCTTTTTAACGGGGAGGAATATGCCCCTCTAGCACTTAGCCGAGAGGAGAAAAATTTACTCTCTAAAGCGCAAGAATTTGAGGATTTTTCTCAATATGCTTGTTATGAGTGTCCGCATTGGCTCTTTGATAAAATCAATAATCCGACGCTTATTGATGCGCTCAACACGACAGCGCCGGTTGATGTGCGGGCGAATTTGGTTGACCGCGAGCATGCTCAGGAACGTTTGCGCAAAGAAGGATTGTTCTTTTCTTTCACCCCATATTCACCTATCGGTTTACGCTCTCACGACCGTATTAACCTTAATAACTGCATGACTTATCAAGACGGCGAAATTGAAGTGATGGATGAGGCTTCTCAACTTATCGCTTTGTTATGTCGGGTGAAACCTTTTCATAAAGTGATTGACTATTGCGCCGGTGCGGGCGGAAAATCTTTGGCTATCGGAGCGCTTCTTCACAATGAAGGACTGATTTGGGCGCACGATATCAGTCAAGAAAGGCTTTCTCGTATCAAAAAAAGAGCGGAACGCTTGGACATTCAAAACATTAAAACCATTGCAACCGTGCAAGATAAAGATTATACGCGTTTTATTATCGATGCGCCCTGCTCCGGCTCCGGAACATGGCGGCGCACACCGGATGCAAAATATCGATTATCTCCGCAACGGCTGAATGAACTTTGCCGGACACAGGCGGAGATTTTGGACTTTGGGGCGGAACACACAGCTCCTAACGGACGTCTCATTTATATCACTTGTTCGGTTTTGCCGGATGAAAATGAACAACAAATTGAAGCTTTTTTAAGCCGGCATCCGGACTTTGAGACGCTTGACCATCGTGCCTTATGGAAAGATGTTCTTGATATTGCCGTCTTTCCGTTTGATAATGAAAAATGGTTGAAATTTTCACCGCTTTGCACACAAACTGACGGCTTCTTCTTTTGCGCTTTACAAAGAAAACAGGTTCTCTAAACGGATGTGTTTAAATCTTTTTTAGGGCTTGATTTTCTTTTGCTTTTCTTTTATGCTGTTTCTTAATCTGAAATACTTATCGGACATTGCTCCTTTTCGTTCAAAACGTATATATAAAAAAGGAAATAATAAACGTTATGATTTTATATTTGATGAGACACGGGCAAACAGATTGGAACGCAACCGGAAAGCTGCAGGGCAGAACAGATACGCAGCTTAATGAAATGGGTGCCGCTCAAGTTCACGAAGCCTCATTGAAACTTATCGGGGAGCAGATTGAAACGATTTATGCCAGCGACCTTAAAAGAGCTAAAAAAAGTGCCGATATTGCCAGCAATGTTTTAGATTTGCCGGTGCATTATACTAAACGCTTGAGAGAAATGAGTTTCGGTAAAGCCGAAGGGATGACAAAAAATGATATTCAAGCGGTTTTTCCCTATATTTATCAGGCTTTTAATGATGTTAAAAATCCGGACCGTTATGATATTTGTTACCCCGGTGGAGAAACTATCGGCGAAGTGCAGCAGAGGTTTATGAAACTGGTTAATAAACTGTTTGAAGAAGGACGTGAGCGCGTTTTGCTCGTGACTCATGGGATGCTTATTCGGATTTTTGCTGAAACTTGTTTGAAAAAAACTTTCCGACTCGAAAATGGGTCCGTGCTTAAGGTCGTTTTTGATGAAAAATCTAAAAAATTTAAATCCCCTAAAATCCTTTTTTGATGATTTTTTGCGAAAAAAGATGAAAAATCTGTGATTTAAATCTTGCACTCTCTTGTAAATATAATCCTTTTGACTATTATATATTTGTTTTGTAATTTTTTTGTGAGGAAAATATGGTTAGTAAAAAAACGAGTGCTGCAAAGCAAACGGCTTCTCTGAAAAAAGCAGAAGATACGGCTCTTGCCGAACCGAAGAAAAAAACTTCAACGGTCAAATCTAAAGCGGCTGCTCCTAAAAAAAGCACCGAAAAAGAAGTTAAAAAACAAGCTGTGCCCGAAACTCATAATGTTGATGTTGTCGGTGATGTCTTAAACATTAAATCTCAAAATGAAGCAAAAAAGGCCGGAAAATCCTCACGTAGCACTTCGGCTAAAGTTAAAGAAGAAGCTGTTGTGGAAGCGGCTGCTCCTGAAAGCAAAAATGCTTCTCATTCTAACAAACATGCTGCTGTTAAAGAAAATGCTAAAATTGCCGAAGCTAAAAAATTTGCTGAAATGAAAGGTATTTTGGCTGAAATTGATACCGAAGCTGATGCGGAAAATTCTGCTGCTTGCGGAGGGGCATGGTGCGCTTGGCTTAACGCTTATAAAAATATATTTAATTTTAAGGGCAGAAGCTCTCGCTTTGAATTTTGGAGCTTTATGCTGATTAATATGTTTCTCTTGCTCGCTTTTTGCCTCGGTATCGAGTTTATGGGTGATTCTTTGCTGACGATGACGTTGTCTGCCGTTGTGTATATTGCACAAATCATTGTTTATCTGGCGATGTTTGTCAGACGTTTGCATGATGCCGGATACAGCTCTTGGAAGGGCTTTTTCAAACCGCTATTGATTTCGTGGATTTTAACGGCGGCTACTTCCGTTTATCTCGTTACATTTACGCCGGTTGATCCCTTGGCGATACAAATAGCTCTTGTTGTTGCCGTTTTGCTCCTTTTGACTTATGGGTATTATGGCATCAAGACTTTTGTTGCCGCCGGTTTCTTTGAAGAAGAGAGAAATGCCAATGTTTATGGTGCCGCTTCATTTATTGATGATGCGCACAAAATGAGAAGCCTGAAATATGCTTCTATTTATCTTTTGATTATCATCTTGGGGTATTTGATTTCGCTCTCTTCTATCTTTTATGGCGTTCTTGCCAGCATTTACGCTTACTAAAGGTGGATAATCGGATTGTTTTAGAGGGAACAGTCTTGTGATTGTTTCCTCTTTTTTATACCAAAAAGCAGGAGATTGCCCCCTGCTCTTTTATGTTTTGCATCATTCTACTTTTTCTTTTAATTTTTCCAGCACTCTAATTTTTTATGCTGCATTTTACTTTTCTTTAATTTCTTCTTGATCTCTTGTATTGCCTCTTCCTCTCTTGCTTACAGCCATTCTTCATTCAGCGCGTGCAAAACGACATCAACCATTAAGGCAGCTTTTTCGGGAACATTTTGCCAGAAATTGTTATATTCTTCTTCTTGATTAACTTTCCCGACGACATCACTGATAATCCGCAAAGAAATATATGGACGGCGCTCGTTCAAAAACGCCGTTTGAGCAATAGCAGCACTTTCCATATCAACGGCCAGAGCTTCGGGAAATTCTTTTTTTATTTCTTTTAACCGTTTGGCATCGGTCAAAAATTGATCTCCGCTGACGGTTAATCCCGCTTTCAGATATCCTTCCGGCAAGCCTTCTATTATCTTCCCGATAATGTTCGGGCGTGTTTCAAAATACAATGGCAACCCCTGCACTTGGCCTTTGGCATTGGGCTCTCCGCACCACACATCGTGATAACATACCTTTTCGGCCAGTACGATATCTCCTTGTTGCAGACTGGCATCTATCCCTCCGGCAAGCCCCGTGGTCATAAGCAAATCCGCACCGGCATCGCACGCCTTTTGCGCAGCTAAGGCCGCATTTACTTTGCCGATACCGCTTTTTATCAGCAGTATCTTATTGCCGTGAGCTTCCGTTTCCGGAAAATCTCCGTCTTCTGAAAAATTATATAGTTTGCGGACAGCATCATATTCACTATCCATCGCGGTTATGACGGCTATGGTTTTCATCTTGGCTCCTCTTAATTATATTTGCGAACGATACCGTACAAAATACCTTGTATTTTTAAGCGGTCTGCCGTTAATTTTATCGGACTGTAATCTTTATTGCAAGGTAATAACCAAACTTCATTACCGCCTTTTTTATCCAACACCTTCAACGTAGCTTCTTCATTATCGACCAAGGCCACAACGATTTGACCGTTTTCGGCTCTATCGGCTCTGCGGATGATGGCCGTATCGCCATCAAAAATCCCTGCCTCAATCATAGACTCACCTTCAATCGTCAGCGCATATAGTTCTGATTTGGTAGAAAAGCTTTTGGGGATATAAATATACTCCGAAGGATTGGCTATGGCCTCTATCGGGGTACCGGCGGCAATTTTGCCATATAATGGTATCATCAGCGAAAATTCTGTTTCTCCATTATCATTGGCAAAATGTTCTGCCTCTGAGAGTTCTTCCGCTTCGTCTAAATGCGCTTCAATTTGCGGGACTTTTAAGACTTCCAAGGCGCGGGCTTTATGCGCCAGTTTACGGATAAATCCTCTTTCTTCCAGAGCGTTTATCAAAGCGTGGATGCCGGATTTTGACTTTAACCCGACCGCATTTTTCATCTCTTCAAATGATGGTGAATGACCGGTTTCTTTAATAAAATTATCTATATAAACCAATAGTTTATGCTGTTTTGGCGTTAACATATTCCCTCCGTCTGCGTTCAATTTTGTTCTACTTTAGTTCTTTTTATCAGACTTGTCAAGCGCTTTTTTCACAACCTCTTTTCACTCTCTCTGGCAGGCTTGCAGGCGGCTTAAATATTCGTTCTTGCTTAAGTCATAACCGGTTTTTATCAGCTCTTTACTGGTTAATTTTTCTGCTACCAACCGACGGCGCATTTCTAAAACATTGTAGCTTATCTGCTTATCCGTTTTCTTGGGATGCTCGTATCCATAGGTCTTATGCTGGATGGCTCGCAAAATTTTTAATACGGTTGCAACTTTGATGTCTGTTCCGGCTAATTCGTGCGCGACATTCGGATAGGAATATACCAAACTCAATGGCAATATCTTTTTATAGCTTTCAGGATATTTTCCCCAACCGATGTTAAAACGAGGTTCGCCTTTGACGCGATACGGATGGGCCGTGCAGTTGCCGATGATAATGTCTGCGGCGATACCATTTAGATTATCATATGAAAAATAACGCTCATATTCGTTTTGACTGGGTTTATACGCGGGCATTATGAAGTTTACGCCTTGGCATGTCCCGGCCTTTTCCATTTGTGCAAAGCTCCATGCAAACTCCGTGGCCACACGAGTTTGATACACCGGATAGCCGAACATGGCGAATTTTACCTCTCTGTTCCCCCAGATTTTATTTTTTATCTCGGATAATCTTTGAATATTATCCTTGGTGGAGATATCATAGGCTTCGCTAATGCACTCATCCACTATTTCATGCGAAACCCCCATCGCCTTAAAATACCGGCGATACATCTCTTGCTCGGACCCCACATTATAAATTAAACTTGAATCGGTAAAGTCGGAATTGCCTTGATTATCCCTTAAACCTAAAAAAATTAGTTTGACGGCGTGTTTGGTGCGGTGCAAATGTTTAAACCACGCATAAACGGCCGGACTTGCGGCTCCCGGGTGCCCCGAAAACACCACAAACGCATCGGTATCGGCGGGTAAGTTCGTGTAGTCATAACCGATAATTTTTCTGTTATACCCTTTAAACGTTATAACCTCTCCGGCTTTGATGCGCCCCTGTTCTTCGGCTCTTAAGATTGTTTTCTTTTCTGAAGGTAGAAATAAAAACTCAGGTATTGGGGCTTCGGTTATTTGGGCTTTCTTTGCGGTTTCTATTGCCGATTTCAAATTGAAATCTTTTTGATTAACCAAACCGTACACATAGCGCGCATAGGTCGAAAATGTGGCAAATTCCTCTCTATAATGTCCGCGGCGGCGCCATTCTTCGGCATAATCGCTATATTTTAAATCTTGTTTTTTGCAGATTGCCGTGACAATTTTTTCATATACGCTATGGTGGTGCAACATGGTTTCCCTCTTTTGTTTCTGAAAATTCTTACTCAATATTCGTAAATTTTTCGTATATATTAGCTTATTCTTAACTTTTATACGGCTAAACATCTTTATATTAAAGGGGGATTTTATGAGTATCTATAAATACAAAGCTTTTCAGTCCGGCAGTAAGGTTAATAAACTTATTGTGTTCTTACATGGCTATAACAGCTGCATTGAAGATGTTGAACCGTTTGCCGAAACTCTGGCTCAAAATGTTCCGGAGGCTTTGGTTGTGGTACCGGAGGCCGATATGCAAAGCGAACGAAACCCCGCTAAAAAACAATGGTACGCCTTGGTTGATGTTGATCCGGGCCGCAAGAGGAGAAAGCCTGAAACATCCACTGCTGAAATTGTGGAAATTTACAACAAGACCGGTCTTCGTATCAGTCAAGTTGCTAAGAAAATGAATTCGTTTATTACTTCTTTGCAACGCGAGCTTAAAGTTAAAAATAGAGATACCTTTTTGATGGGCTTTTCTCAAGGGGCGATGCTTTCGATGTATGTCGGATTGACACGCAAATATGAACTTGGCGGTGTTTTCCCCTTTGCCGGAATTATTTGCGGAAAAGACATGCTTGAAAAAGAACTATCTTCCCGGCCGGAAATTTATCTATTCCATGGTACCAGCGACCTTTCGGTTCAATATAAAACGCTTGATTTTACTAAAGACTGGCTGGAGAAGCACAATATTGATTGGGAAGCGATTGAATATGACGGAATTGAACATCGCTTGATTGATGAAGAAATGAAAGATGCGGCTTCCATCATCAACCGTCGTTATCGCTAATCTTTCTCTATTCGGCTCGGTTTTGATTGAGCCATTCTATCATTTGATGTAATTTTTGCGCGGAGGCTTCTGAACTTAGTTTTTCTGCGGTGATTTTTTGTGCCGCAATAATTTTTGCGTTCGTTATTTCCGGATGACTGAGATAATAAGAAACTAACTTATTAAAATCATCCATGTTCTCATAGATAATGACATTATCGCCGTATAGCTCTTTAACAGCCTCATTCGGGGTACTGAACACTAAAGCTCCGGAGGCTGCGGCTTCCATTATTTGGGGCACAATATATTTTGTTTCAGGACTATTTGGGGTATTATACAAAGCAACAATATTGGCTTTTGATAAGAAAATTCCCCTTTCTCTGGCGCTGCCTTCTTTGGCTTGCAGAATATTTGCGCCCTCTTCTCCGGCGCTTCCTAAAAACTTCACTCTTTTATCTTCGCGCAATCTTTCGGCCAAGGGCGAAAGCGTGTTATCTCCATAATAAATCACCGGATATTCTTTATACCCTGACTGAAAATTGTCTACATTTAGCGAAAAGTCTGCCAAATTAACGCCTAATGTAAACTTGGCACTTTTGACATTGGAGCGGACATAGTGTTCATACAAATCTTGATACGGCGTTAGGACTATCACATCTGATTGTATTTCATTCCAATTCAGCGGATAATAATTCTCGCTATAGATAAAATTATATTTTGCTTGTGAACGATTTATTTTCTCTACATATCCCGATGGCGAAAACCACAAGCCGATACTGTCGCGTTTTTGAGGGTTTCTATCATTTATTTTAACTTCATACCCCAAACGCTTCAATTCATTGGCCAAACCTTGTTCGCGAGAATCTATTTGATTTGTTTGCGTATAAATATAAATAATCTCTTTCGGTGCTGCCAAAAACGGCAGGACGCATAGCGTCACTGCCGCGGCAACGGCCAATAGCCCAAGACTTATTTTTTGTGCTACAGGCAACTTCATGCTTAGAGTTTCTTTTCGTTAATCAAAAACTCTACCAAGCCATTGATTCGTTGAACAAATAAATCAACGTTATATTCTGAAACGGCTATCTTATAGGCTTTCTCTGCCTTTTCTGCACGTGCCTTTTCATCATTGATGTATTTGTTATACAACGTTTTCAATTCTTCAGCATTGTTATACATCGGAATAGCATCACCGAAAATTGCTTCTATTCCTTTGTCATACGGCGCAATCATAAAGCCTTTACTTGCAGCTATATCATATACGCGGGATGGAACAATGCCCAAGCCTGCTTCATGTTCGCTCACATTTACCAAATTGATTTTGGCAGAAGAGAAGTATGCGCCTAAATCATTATCATGGATATATTCGCCTTTGATGAATTTATCATCAATGTTTCCGGTCCAGAAACGTCCATAAATCTCTAACGGTAATTTGGCTTCTACCGCTGCTGCAATGGCCGTACTTGGGCGGTCATTATCGCCAACATAGAGCAAATCTCTCTCCAATTCTTTTTTCGGAGCCGGATAGAAAACAGACGGATCTGTAAATTCAGGAACAAATGCAGCCGCATATCCTGCACCTAATAGGTAATTGTAGAAATCAGGTGATGATGTTGCTACACCGTCAAATGTTTTAGTTTCTTCTTCAAACAGAGAATCATAATCTCTGATGTATACAACATTAACCCCTTTTGCATTGGTTTTTACTTCATTATATGGACCATAGCCACGGATGTATAAATTTACACCGGCATCTTTGGCTGCATCCGGATATAAATTATCTTCTGTCGATACAACAACATTATACCCTACACGAGCAAATGCTTTTTCCATCGCTGCATTGACATCCGCACGGTTCATCGTACGATATTGACGTAATTCTCCTATTCTTAAAGCTAATTTGTTTAAGTCGGCCTTTGTTGCTCCACCTTTCATGGCAACTAAGCCAACTATTAAAGCCAGCAAAATTACCGTTAAGACAGAGAGTATTATCTTCATGGTCTTATCACTCATAAACTATCTCCCTCGTTTTTATCTAAGCTTTTTATCTTGATTTAAGCTTTTCTGTCACTTGCTTTATAACAGTGCTTATGGTTATTTTAAACATCTCTTTTTTCTGCTCAAGTCAAAACTTTTTCTTTACACAATTTTTAGTATTTGACTTTTTGATTTTTGCTCCCTACATATACGTTGTTCAAATTTATTATGAAAGGGACTAATCTCATGAAATATATATGTACAGTTTGCGGTCAAGTTATTGAAAGCGACACAATGCCTGAAGTTTGCCCAGTATGCGGCGCTAAAACTTTTAAGGTTTTGGATGAAGAAAATAAGGCTTATGCCGACGAACACAGAATCGGTGTTGCTAAAGGTTTGGATGAACGTGTTGTTTCTGGCCTTCGTGAACACTTTAACGGTGAGTGCTGCGAAGTTGGTATGTATCTCGCTATGAGCCGTCAGGCTGACCGTGAGGGATATCCTGAAATTGCCGAAGCTTTCAAACGCTACGCTATGGATGAAGCTGATCACGCTGCTCGTATTGCCGAAATGCTCGGTGAAGTTGTTACAGATTCTACAGAAAAAAACGTTCAAATGCGTGCTGATGCCGAATTTGGTGCTTGTGACGGCAAAAAGAAAATTGCTACTTTAGCTAAAGAACTTGGTTATGACGCCGTTCACGACAGTATCCATGAAATGGCTAAAGACGAAGCTCGTCACGGCAGAGGTTTTGACGGTTTATTGAAACGTTATTTCAATAAATAATTCTTGCGCTTATGATTAAAGCACCAAACCTCTCGGCTTGGTGCTTTTTCTTTTATTTTTTCTTGGAAGTCGCTGGATTTTGAGGGCGAAAATCTTTGGCATAGCGGTTAAAATCTTTAACTTGTTGATTGCCCCAGCCCATTACATATTGCTTGCCCATGACAATAAACGGCGTGCCGAGAGTTTGCTCCGGCACTTTAAACTTTCGAGCATAACTTAGCATATATCCCATATTATTGCCTTCGCGAATGTTCAGCTCTTTGATATCATAATTTTTATAGTATCTTTGCATATATTCACGCGCATGCTCGCAGTGGATGCATCCCGGTTGCGAAAAAACGTAAATACGATTGGTTGTATTTTCACTTTTGCAGCCGTTCATAATAAACGCCGATACAATCAATAAGCAAGCTAGAAATCTTTTCATTTATACCTTATCCTTTCTTTTTTTAATCTGTTGATGAATTTATCTAAAAACTCTTAAAAAATATTAAACGAATTCATGCTTAATGCACTAATATTCTTGACATAACCTTTTTTTGGGTGTTAAATTTGTTCGCTTTTTAAAACAATTTTAATAAAAGGATATTTGGTTATGGCTCTGAAAAATATTAGAGAGAACAGCTATCCGGATTGGTATCAAAATGTGATAGCTGCTGCTGATATGGCCGAAGTTTCCTCTTCTCCGGGGTGTATGGTTATTAAACCTTGGGGATACGGAATTTGGGAACGTATTCAGCGCTTATTAGATGAAAAGATTAAGGAAACTAATCACGAAAATTGTTATTTTCCGCTTTTCATCCCGTTAAGCTATTTCCAAAAAGAAGCCGAACACGTTGAAGGTTTTGCTAAAGAAATGGCTATTGTTACTCATTCTCGCTTGAGCTTGGAAGATGGTAAACTCGTTCCGGCCAGCCCGCTTGAAGAACCTCTTATCGTTCGACCTACTTCAGAGACCATTATTGCCGATTCATTCTCTAAATGGGTACACTCTTATCGCGACTTGCCGGTTTTGATTAACCAATGGGCTAACGTTGTTCGTTGGGAAATGAGACCGCGTCTGTTTTTGCGTACTCGTGAATTCTTGTGGCAAGAAGGACATACCGCTCACGCCACTTTCCAAGAGGCAGAGCAAGAAGCTGAAACAATGCTTAAAGTGTATGAAGACTTGTGCGTTAATGATATGGCGATGCCGGTCATTCAAGGCAAAAAACCGGAATATGATAAATTCCCGGGCGCCGTTACAACTTATTGCATTGAAGCTATGATGCAGGACGGACGCTCTTTGCAAGCCGGTACTTCTCACTTCTTGGGACAGAACTTTGCTAAATCTGCAAACATCACGTTTATTAACTCTAATAATGAGCAAGAATTTGCTTACACCACCTCTTGGGGTGTTTCTACACGTCTTATCGGCGGTTTGATTATGACACACGCCGATGACGAAGGTATGTGTGTTCCGCCGAAACTGGCTCCTTATCAGGTGGTTATTATCCCTATTCTTAAAGATAAGAGTAAAACGGATGAAATCAACGCTTATGCCGAAAAAATCAAAAACGTTATTAAAGAGAAATTCTTTGGCGGCGAGAAGATTCGCGTTAAACTTGATAATCGTCCGAAAGAGGCTGTTGACAAGATGTGGGAATGGACACGTAAAGGTGCGCCGCTTATTGTTGAAGTCGGGGCTAAAGATTTGGAGAAGAACGCCGTTATGTTCCGTAACCGTATCAATATCAGCGGTAATGATTGGAAGAATTTTGAAGATGTTGAAGCCTTTATTGCTTCTGTTTCCGATAAATTGCAAAACATTCAAGATACGATGTTGAAACGGGCTCAAGAACGCTTGCAAAATAACGTTGTGACCAACATCAAAACAGCAAAAGATTTTAAAGAATATTTTGCTCATCAAAATGTTTATTTGGAAAACAACGGTAAAGCGCCGAAAGTTGCCTTTGTTCGCGGTAAATGGTCCGGCGATGAAGCTACTCTTGATACATTGAAAGAAATGCGTCTGACTATTCGTTGCATTCCGTTTGATCAAAGCGGAACCGAAGGCGAATGTCTGCTTTCCGGAAAACCGGGCGCAACGCTTGATGTTATCTATGCGCGTTCTTACTAATTCGCTCATTAGATATGCTTATCTCACCTCTTGAGGCTTCGGTCTTGAGAGGTGTTTTTTTGCCTCATATACAAAAAATGCGTTAGCTCTTTTTTACAAGAGGTAACGCTTTAAAATCATCTCGGTGCCAATGTGCCTTCCAGTTCCTTTATCAGATTTTTTCCATTTAACAGTCGCGCAAAGTACCTGATTTCTATCAAAGACAGTCTATCTGACCATTTGAAAAAATGTCTTGGCTCTTTTATCACATACCTACTTCGGATTTTTTTACGAAGCTCATGTCTTTCTTTTTTGATAAAATGAGTTAACCACTGGGTGCTGCAAATTACGATTGCGACACCGCACATGACAATGATAATCGTTATTACTTTTTCCATAGCACAATAATTTTAAAATTATAAAAAATGCATCGGTGATATTATGGTAATTTTGTTTTTATGTCAATATTTTTTCTTTTTCCTTATTCGCTTTTTCATCTGTCTCTGTTCTTATTTTTTATTTCAAGTATTTATTTTGGGTTACGTCACTTATAGACAAAAAGTTCTTGCAAAAATATTTTTTTGTGTTATACACCTATGGTGATATTTTAAGTCTATGTTTATTTTTAATAACTATTTTTATGAACAAGAAGAAATTTAGAGGACAGAAAGGCCAAGCCATTTCCCCTCGCAAAAGACAGCAAAAAACTGCTACAGTGATTAACCGTCCTACATCACCTTACATTGTTTTGCAATGCCTGGCTGATATCTATCATTTAGATAAAAATCTGCTTTCGTTTGCCATTGCAGAAACTTCTGATGACGACGGCGCCTTTGTTCCGGAACCGGTGGTGCTTATCGCTCATTCTGATAAGTACATTGATTTGAAACATGGGGTTATCCTACAAAACGCACATGCGCGTAACGCCAAGCAAAACTTTTTTGCTGCGATCGTCAAATTTGAAGACGGCGATTTTGTTTTTTCCGCACCTCGCGTTGAAGCCAAAATCAATAAAAATGTTTTGATTAAACACTACGGCACGGCTATTGTCGGATGACAACCTGTTCTTCGTTTTTGAAAACAAAAACACCGCTTCCTTATGGATAGCGGTGTTTTCTTTTGTTGACTTTTGAGGGTTAAAAACCTTGTATCGGATACGGACTGAATTTTACATATGTTGCATGGTCATGCAAGCCCGTATAGTGATACACGGCTTCTTTTTGTATCCCTTCCAAAGTATAGCCTGCGCGCAATGCGACATGTGCCGAATTGACGTTATTTACATCACAACAAATGGTTACGCGGTGCATTCCTTCTTCAAAAAGCTCTTTTTCCACCGCTAATACGGCCTCGGTCATATAACCTTTTTTAGTTTCTGACTTGCGCAGCCAATAGCCCAGTTCTGCGGATTGATTCATGAATTGAATGTTGTGGACACCAATGCTACCGAGTAATTTATTTTCATCTCGGCTGTAAATGTCGTAACACCATTCCTCATCATCGTCCCATTTTTTGAAGAACATATCCGTTGATTTTATCACATCTTTTAATGATTGAGTTTTATCTACCCAAAACAGATATTCTCGGATAAAATCCCTGCTTTCTTCAATTGCTTCCCACATTTCTGCGTCATGTTCGTGTTGGCGCTTCAATATCAACAAACGTTTACTGACGATTGTTTCTTTTAACTTAAACTTTTCCATCTGTACTCCTGTTTTAAATTAATAATATTTTATATGCTTAATTTTTTTTGACAAGAAAAAAATCCTCACTCCGTTTAACACGAAATGAGGATTATTTTTTTGATTTATGCTTCTTCTGTAGCATGCGTCTCTTCTACCAGCGCACGGCGACGAGCATAAAATTCTTGCTGGGCTTTTGAGCGTAGTCCATACTTTTCAAAGTACTTTTCAGCTAACTCAAAATGATTTTTCACCAGCATTTGTTGCGATAAATCGGATATCAGTTCATTTGCTTTTATCCTTAGTGCAACCATGCTTTCCGGTGCTTTTTCCAGTAACATTTCTTCTTGTTCTTTAGATAATTTCACCTTTTGGATGAGGTAACGAACAGCAAAACTATCCGTTGATTGTTCCAAGAGGAAATTTAACAAGTCATCCGTCATAATGTCTCTGGCGTTATTATCAATATAAGCCTTGAACAATTCTATGCCCACGGTCTTATTTGATTTAGCCATCCCTTGTATGTAGCCATATTCAGGGATACGCTTAAACCGCCGAGCATTATCATAATAACCGTTCGGCGACAGGTAACTTTCAAGAAATAAAACATCGTTTTTAGAAACCATCAGATTCTGCTGTTCCTCATTTAAGATGTTATTTCTCAATATGCTTTGAACCAATTTCATCGTATTCAACTCTTGTTCGTCACCAAAATATTCCAATATGTTGGTTATTTGGTATGACGACAGTTGATTATACTTTGTGTACTCCATCAGGAGTGGGATCTTTTTTTCACGGATTAAATAATCCACAATTTCATCGCTTAACCTGTGCTTTCGCACATAGCGCACAAACAGCCCAAACCCCATGAATCTGACAAGGAGTTTTTGGAAAAATTTATTCAGTTCCATAATATAAGAAAAATAGAGTTAGACATAATTTTATAAAATTCTGTCATATAATAACTTTTTTTATATATTTGTCAAGCTTTTTCGTTCGGCGCTTTTTATATCAACTTTTTAGATAGAAAAATCCCGTCTAAACCTTATGGTCTAAACGGGATTCTTTTACTTTAGAAAAAGACGATTTTGCCTTCTTTCAACAGTTCCATCCGCTTTTGCAGCACTCTCTTTTGAGAGTCTGAAAGCGTCGACATTTCTTTTTTGAGCAGTTTGGCGCCAATGGCTTGTGTTTCCGGCGTGGCGTAATTATCCAAATACTCTTTGAGCGTTAACAAAGCATTTGGTGTGCAGAATTTATGAATTTGCTGCTTTTTGCAAATGGCCATAAAATCTTCACCGACACGACCGTTGCCATAGCACGATGTGCAGAAACTCGGCACATGATGTTGCTCCATTAGCCAACGCACAACTTCATCCAAACTTCGGTTATCCGAAATTTCAAACTGCGAGCTATCCGGCTCTTCTTCATGGGAGGCATATCCTCCGACACTTGTTTTGGAGCCACCGCTGATTTGCGATATTCCTAACCTCAGCGCTTTTTCCCTTATCCGCTTGCCTTCTCGGGTGGAAATTATCAACCCCGTATAGGGTACAGAAATGCGAAGTAAAGCGATGATTTTTAGGAATATTTCATCCGGAAGAGCATTTTCAAAATCTGTCGTTTTGATGTCATCTGCCGGGCATAATCGCGGAACGCTTATCGTATGCGGCCCTGCCCCATACTTGGCTTCCAAATGCTCGGCGTGCATCAGTAAACTGACAAATTCCGAAGCATAATTATGCAAGCCGAACAAAACGCCCAATCCGACATCTTCGATGCCGGCTTGCATGGCTCTATCCATGGCTTCCGTGTGCCACTCGTAATTTGCTTTCGGACCGCGCGGATGAAGCCGCTCATAATCCTCCTTATTATACGTTTCTTGAAACAAAATGTAGGTTCCGATTTTGGCTTCGTGCAGACGGCGATAGTTTTCTACCGTGGTTGCCGCTATGTTCACATTCACTCGCCTGATGGCGCCTGATTTGTGTTTGATGCCATAAATCGTATCTATGCTCTCAAGAATATACTCCAGAGGATTCATAACCGGATGTTCTCCGGCCTCTAATGCTAAGCGCTTATGCCCCATATCCTGCAAAGCTATCACTTCCGCTTTTATCTCTTCTTGAGTCATTTTTTTGCGGAAAATGTGTTGGTTTTGAGAATGATATGGGCAATATGTACACCCGTTCACGCAATAATTGCTCAAATATAGCGGCGCAAACAGAACAATGCGATTGCCATAATAGGCTTCTTTTATCTGTTCGGCCAGCTTGAAAATTTGATGATTGATATCTTCATCTTCACATAGGAGCAATACGGCGGCTTCAAGATGGGTCAGACCATGCTTGGTGCGGGCTTTATCCAAAATGTAGTTCACCATGAAAGGATCTTTACAATACCTTTGGGCATAACTCAGCGCGAAGCTGACTTCCTGCGGATTGATAAAGCTTTGTGCTTTATCTGACATTAAATCATACTTTTCCATACATATCTATATTTAAATGATTAATTTTACGGCTTTTGATGTATGACTTTTTTTGATTTTTGTCAATACGATACCTATAAAAAAAGCGCAGAATCCACTCTACGCTTTTTTCTTTTTCTGATACTAAGAGGCTTTATTTGACTAACTCTAACATCGCCTTTATCAAAGCTTTTGCTCCTTTGTTCACCTCTGTGATATTACTTGCCAACATATAAGCCGGTGTGGTTACTATGCGATTTTTAACATCGACACACGCCTCTTCCACTTTGGTGTCTTGCTGATGGGCTCCGGTTGCCTCTATGGACTTTGCGACTGTTTTATCGTTCCCTATTGTGACGGTAATACCATATTTACCCAAAACTTTGGCCACAATTACGGGCGCAATGCACATCGCTCCGATAACCTTCTTTTGCTTATAGGCTTCTTCCAACACGCGACTGATAGAATTTTCTACCCGACATTCTATCCCGGCTTTGGCAAAATCACACCAGTTTGTTACGGCACCCAGACCTCCCGGCAATAAAATTGCATCATACGCACTTAAATCTAATTCGCTGATATCTTTTATATCGCCTCTGGCCAAACGGGCGGATTCCACCAATACATTACGGCGCTCTGAGGTCTTTTCCGATGTCAAACCATTTATCACAACAGCTTGCTCAATATTCGGCGCATAACAATCATAGGTGCAACCTGCATCCGAGATGGCTAACATAGCAGTTACCGTTTCATGAATTTCTGATCCGTCGGCACGGCCGCATCCGGATAATATCATTGCAAATCTTGGCATCTTCTTCATTTTTACTCTCCTTTGGTTCGTTTTGTTTCTTTCTTATACATAATACAAAATTAAAAAAAATTTAAGTGTTTTGGTTTATCTATTCTATTGATTTATTTTTAAGCGTGATTATACTGTTTGAACTTAAGTATCTGTTGTAATTTTTTTTGTGAAGTTTTGGTGTTATGGAAATTAAACAAACGACTTTATCTAACGGTTTAAAAGTTATTACCGCGGAAAGACCACAAATTGAAACTGTTTCTTTGGGTGTCTGGGTAAATACCGGAGCTGCTGCCGAATCGGAAGAGGATAACGGGATTTCCCATTTTATTGAGCATATGGTTTTTAAGGGAACAAAAAAGAGAACTTCTTTGCAGATTTCCGAGGATATTGAAAATGTCGGCGGCGCTACAAACGCTTATACATCCAGACATTTTACCTGCTTTTATGCGAAAATGCTCAAAGATGACTTGGAATTAGCGGCGGATGTTATTTGTGATTTTATCACGGATCCGACGTTTGATGCCGGCGAAATGAAAAAAGAAAAAGAAGTCGTTGTGCAGGAAATTAAGCAATCTGTTGATGCGCCTGATGACCTTGTATTTGATTATTTCCAAGAAGCTGCTTTTCCGCATCAGGCTTCGGGGCGGACTATTTTGGGCAGTGTTGAAAATGTCAGAAGTTTTACAAAAGAACGGATGCTTGCTTATATGCATACGCACTATACTGCCGATAATATGATTGCTGTTGCCGTGGGACGCGTTAATCATGATGACTTTGTGAAAATGATTGAACAGAGAATGAGTGCGTTACCGCAGCATGTTGACTTTGTTGAAGATAAGCAAGTTTATGTCGGCGGCGGACGGGTGGAATGTAAAGATATTGAACAAACCCATTTGGTACTTGGCTTTAAGGGTGCTTCTTATATGGATAAAGATTACTATAACTATTCTGTTTTATCCACTATTTTCGGTGGAGGAATGTCCTCAAGATTGTTCCAAGAAATTCGCGAAAAACGTGGTTTGGTTTATACAATCAACAGCTTTAATCAAGCTTTGAAGCATGCCGGTATTTTTGGTATTTATGCGGGAACGACACCTAAAGAATTGGATGAATTGTTGCCGGTGGTTGTGACCGAAATTAAAAAGCTAATGAATGAAAAAGTTTCGGAGACGGAGCTTAAAAGAGCTAAAACGCAAATTAAGGCCAGTCTTTTGATGTCTTTGGAAAGTTCTTCTACCACAGCTGAAATTATCGCAAGACAAATGTTGCTCTTTAAACGCGTTATTCCGACTTCGGAAATTGTTGAGAAAATTGAGGCTATTTCCGCTCAAGACTTGCAAACCTTAGCGCAAAAGATTTTCACATCCACGCCTACTTATGCTTTGCTTGGTTGTCAGGGGGGAAATTATCCTTCTTATGAAAAGGTTTGTGAGCTTTTGAAATAATCGTTAATTTACTGTTTTTAAGTTAAAGAAAAGATGGAGAACTCCATCTTTTCTTTTTGCTTTTAAATGATTTTTTTAGAAATATAAGAGAGATTTGGCCTTGTCTAAACCTTCCTCGGTTAGGACGATTATCACGATATCGCCATCTATGTAAATTGATTTTCGTGACGGCCAGACCGCAGCTTCATTTCTGATAAAATCTTGACCTTTTTTAGATAATTGGCCGACCACGGCGTTATCATAAAAGACATCTTCCGGATAATAGAAATTATATACTATGCGGGACATAAATTCCGGCGTATAGGAGGTCTCTAACAAATCCAAACTGGTTGCCTCATTATTGGCTTTACGATAATAATTTTCTCGCAGTGCCAAACTCCCTATTTGCAATAAGCGATATTTTCGGTGGGCGGAAAAGAACGGTTGTTCTTCTAATCTGGAAACAATGCGTTCGTGCGCTTTCATTTCTGCATCAAAACCTAATTTCCACACCTTTTGAGCATATACATCACGCACGCAAGACATAAACGTTACAATAACCAATACTCCCCCTATCAGCTTTTTTGTATATCGGTTATTATAAAACTCTAAGCACAACCGTGCGCCGAAAGCATATATCAGCGCTAATCCATAAAAATCAAGTCTCGGTACAAATGCAAAATTTTCCATTTCTGCCAAAACTTGTCCTCTTTCTTCTGCTAAAAAGTATGCTATTTTAGAAGCAAATAACATTCCCACCATCCCTACTATCAAAATCGGGAGTTTTTTTATGCAGCCTTTTCGCATCAAGGCTATCACACCCAATACTGTGACCGCCAGCAGAATAATTTTATATTTATATTCCATAAACGGCAGCGGCGTTATAAACTGTGTGAACATCACCTTGAGGGTTTCCCCTAACTTTGTCGGCAGATAATCAAGACTTATCATTTGCGTATTGTAGTTTGAGGTTAATGAAGCAAAGCTAATAACGATTTTGTAGCCTATCAGCGCGATGAGGATATCGGCCATAACAGCCAGTTTATTCTTAATAATCCCGCTTAAATCTTTATCTTCCACATATTCTACCAACACTTTCCCGATGAGGCACACCCCATAAAAATTGATGACGGCCGCATATGACGAAAAGGAAAACAACATCAACACCACCGCGCCGATATGCCAGAGCCATCTGGGTTTTCCTTCCTTTTTTTCTGCCATCATCAATGCACCGACACTTATAAGCGGTAAACTTAAATTTATCAGTGTATCTTTAGCATAGTAGAGCCACACCAGCGTATAAGGTAAAACAGCGAAAAAAGTAGCAAACACCGCATAATTAAAAGTCGTTAGCGGTAACTTCCAATATTTGGCAAGCATTATCCCGCCCAGGACTAAAGCCGCGAAGGAAATGAGATTATTCAGAACCGGCAAAATCTGACCATCAAAAAAGATACTTTGCAACACAAAATGCAGCGGACGCCCTTCAAAAGAGCCTTCACTCCAATATGTTCCGCTTCGGATATAGTTCCAATCATGGTCGCCAAACATAAAGTTTATTGTGTGAAACAAAAAGACAATGTTCACAATGCCAAAAGCTATCAGAAACGCTCGCAAATAACTTTTATCCATGTTCTTTAGTTTGGTTTTAAGACTTTTTTCCAACTCTAAATATCCCATTTCCGCGCCTCTCTTATTTATATGATTTTTCGTATATATCCAAGCAATCCTTTACGCTTAAATCACATGGGTCTAATAAAAACGATACGGCATTTTGCGTTTTTGCGGCTTCGGCAAACTCTTTTAGGCGTGACTTTTCTATGCCATAATCGCTCATCTTCAAATTATCCGCACCGCAGGCTTTTTGCAACTCTTTTAAGGCTTCAATAAAGTCTTCCGGTGTTTTGGCATCTTTCTTACCCATTGCTTTAGCCATTTCAACCAAACGTTCATCACTGCTGTGTTTCTCGGCTATCTTGCTAAAATATGCCACACTCAGCATAATTAAGCCGGCGCCATGCGGCAAATTTTTATGTGCACCGCTTAAGACGTGTTCCAATGCGTGCTCGGAAATGCATCCCGATGTGCTTTCTACCATGCCGGATAATGTATTTGCCAGCGCCATATTTTCACGCGCATCCATATCGTTTCCGTCAAAAACGGCTAATGGCAAATTTTTAGCAATCAGGCTAATGGCTTTTAAGGCAAAAATATCACTTATCGGGGTGGCAATATTTGCCAAATATCCCTCTAAACTATGAAACAGGGCATCAAACCCTTGGTAGATGGTATAATTCTTCGGGACGCTCAGCATAAGTTCCGGATCAACAACGGCCAAAACCGGAAATGTTTCATCTATGCCAAAACCGAATTTTTCTTCTGTTTCTTCATTGCTGATAACCGTCCAGGGGTCTGCTTCCGTTCCGGTGCCGGCGGTGGTGGTTATGGCAACAATCGGGAGAGGTTTTTGAGTTATCTTTTGTCTTTTGCCGGTGCCGCGCATCATATAATCCCAGTAATCGCCTTCGTTGGTGGCCATAATTGCAATAGACTTAGATGCGTCTATCGGTGAGCCGCCGCCCAAACCTAATACAAAATCACAGCCCTCTTTCTTGGCAAGTGCTGCACCGTCCATTACTTCTTTTCTATCCGGATTGGCAGTGATTTTATTATATATAACATAAGATACGCCGGCGGCTGTCAGCTCTTCTTCCGTTCTTGCCAAATAACCGTTATCTATCACCGAACGTCCGTTGGTTGTTACTATCAAAGCTTTTTTGCCGGGGAGCTTTTCTTTGTGCAGATTGCTCAACTGTCCGCGGCCGAAGAGAATTTTTGTCGGTATATAATATGTAAAATTCATGTTTACCTCCTATTTGAATATTTCAAAACTCTTGTTATAATTTAGTGACAGGCCAAATGTACTTTGAGCGCGCGATCTTGAGGCGCCTCTGGTCTTGGCTAATTCATAATTGTAAAACGGTGCTAAATATAAGTCGCCCACGAGCTTTGTTTCAATACGATTGTTTAGGCTTAATTTATATTCAAAGTCCGTTGCTTCATATTCACTGTAACTAAAGAAATGACGATAGTACCCTTCTGATACAAATGAGGTCAGCGGATTTATCGGATAATTGAACTCATAACCGATTTCGCCGCCGGTTTTCATATTGTCCTCTTCATAGGTCATGTCATCCTCTTCTACTAAGGCGACATATAGTTGCTTAAAATATTGTCCGTCATAAAATTTTAAACCGGTTTTTCCGCGTAAAATTTGCGTCCGATAACTGCTGCCGTCCAAATCAAAATCCGTAAATTCCGTCTCATACCCCAAATATGCAAAAGGACCTATTGAACCTTCGTCTAAATGCCATATTTTTTGTGTATAATCCGTAAACAGCAAAATCTCATCGTCTTTTTCATTTTCGCTGGTTTTGCCGTCTTCACTGGTTTTGGATTTGCTATAGATTGCATATAGCCCGTTTACCCAGACCATACTGTTTTTTTCAAACGTTACATTTCCATCAAAAACACCGCCGATATTGGTCTCTTCATCTGCATTATATGTGTCCGGATAATTTTCATCTTCTTTGTTGGTGACGCTGTGTTCCATATATTCCACACCGATACGTTTGATATTTGCGGTCCAAAGTCCCTGCTCCGATTGTTTGAGCTTATCTTTTGCGGCTTCTTCAGCGGTTTCTTCAGCTAAAATTTTTTCTTCTAAATCTTCACTTGTTTCCTCTGCCTTTACTGCTTGCGGTGTTATGCTCAGCAAAATCCCCGCTAACAAGAAAACGACACCTAAACTTCTTATTTGCATACCTATCCCTTTTTACTGTTTATCGGGTATAAGTCTAGCTGCTTTTGCTTTGTTCGCAAAAGTTTTTATTACTTTATCAACGACTATTATCGATATTTGAAATTTTAGTGGCTGCTGCTGTTTTTCTTGAACAAGGCACGCATTATCAGCTTAAATCTATCTTTGAATTTCAGCTCCGGTTTTGGGGATATTATTTCCCAGCCGCGCTTATCCATTAGCTCAAAATAGGCGTGATACAAATTCAGCATATAGACAATCGGCTTTGAGTTGCGGTTATGCTTTTCTTCTAACAGGCGATAGGCTTCGGCAAAAGCTGAACGCGCCATGTTGGCCAATTTTTGACGGGCAACATATAAATTTTTATGCGTCAAAATATCTTTGGCCGTTAAACTTTCATCAATTTCCGCTGCTTTCAAGTATTCGTCCGGAATATACATATGACCGCCAAGAGCATCTTCTTTGATGTTTTTTAAGATGTTGGTTATTTCTACCGCACGGCCGATTTGCTTGCCTAATTCCATGGTTGTTTCTTCATCAAAATCGCCCACAACTTTTAAAATCAAACAACAAGGAATTTCCGATACACCGCGGCAATAAGTTTCAAATTCTTGCAAACTCGGGCGAAACAAAGGCTTCGGGCAATCCATGGCAAAACTTGATAAAATCGTTTCCAAATTTTCTCTGGAAAACTTGAAACGCATACAGTTTTTATATATACGTCGGCCGATATCCGTCTCGGGAACTTTTTTATCATAGATATTAGAAACTTCTCGCTGCCATGCGGCCAGAATATCCCCTTTTTCTTTTTCCGGCAAAGAACTGGAGCTTAAATCATCAAAATGTTTCACCAGCGCATATAAGGTATATACCGCTTCTCGCTTGGCTTTGGGATAATGTCTCGTACACCAAAATAAAGCTGAATGATTTTTTCTGACAATTCGTCCTATGGAGCTCATTTTCTTTCCTATTCTTGAAACAGTTTATTTGATTTTCATCTCTTTTGTTTGATTTTTTGTGGTTAAGTTGTACCACAAACCATATAAAAATGCGTTAACATATACTAAAAAATTTATTTTTTGTACGACTTTTTCGGTTAAAATTGTATTAAGTCCGATAAAAAAACCGATTTTAGAGCGAAATATCATACCTCTTGTGACGCTTAGCAGTTGTTGTTCTGATTTTAAGCCTTTCTTTAGGCGTTGGGTTATTTTCTTATCGCCCGTGCTGATACCGGATTTTTTTAAGATTCGGCGCAGCCCCTCATATTCTTGCACATAGCGGCTGATGTATGAAAATACTAAATTTGAAAATGGTTGATAAAACGACGGCGTTTGATTATTCAAGACCGCGACCATTCTTGATATCGGCGATATAATTTGCAACCCCATCGGGGAGGCTTCGGTTAATTCTAGGGGATACAAATTCTTTGAAACCCACTCAAAGCCGTCTAATGGTTCTAACAATAAAGACAGGGATAAATTGCGCTTTATAAACTCTTTTTGCAAATAGCCCAGCAGATTTTTTTTGCTCCATTCTCGCTTGCTCACGGCTTGATAAAGGTAATTAAAACTCTTTTGATGAACTTTCTTTTCTTTCAAACCTCGGATTGCCAACAGATGCAGATACTTCAGGTATTGCACAAAAAATGCCTCGTCCTTTTTGGGAATTAGCTTCAAATACAACGATAACGGCGGCAAGGCAACCACTTCGTCCTTTTTACTATCTAGCAACGGATATAGCGGCTTTTCTGTTGTCTTACACGATTTCATGCAGCCATCCTTCCAAAGCTTTGAGTGCACGCGCCGATAAGGCTGCTTTTTTTTCGGTTCCTTTTAAATAACGCAACTTTCCTTTAGCGGTTTCTACCTTCGGCAGCTCCGGAAACAATCCAAAATTGATATTCATCGGCTGATAGTGTTCAATATCCGTATCATCCTGTAAGTGCGCCAACTGACACCCAAATGCCGTTTCTCGCGGCGGCAGATGCGGCGTGTTCCCTTTGATGATTTCTGCAGCAAAATATCCGGCAAGCCAACCGATGGAAGCACTCTCCACATAACCTTCGCATCCGGTGATTTGTCCGGCAAACATGAGGTATGGCTTTGTTTTTAACCGCAAATATTTATCTAAGAGAATCGGCGACTTTATAAACGTATTTTTATGAATTCCGCCAAGTCTTGCAAAAACGGCGTTTTCCAACCCCGGAATCGTGCGGAAAATGCGTGTTTGTTCGGCGTGTTTTAATTTGGTTTGAAAACCGACCATATTGCGCAGAGTATCTTCTTTATTATCTTGTCTTAATTGCACAACCGCATAAGGACGCTCTCCGGTGTGCGGATTGGTTAGCCCGACCGGCTTCATCGGACCATACATCAGAGTATCTTTTCCGCGTTCGGCCATAACTTCCACCGGCAAGCAACCGTCAAAATATGTCGGTGTTTCAAAATCGTGAAATTCTGCTTTTTCTCCGTTCAGCAACGCCTCAACAAACGCATAATATTGTTCTTTATCAAGCGGACAATTGATATAATCAAACTTATCGCCTTTATCATACCGCGATTGATACCAGGCTTTGGTAAAATCTATGCTCTCTTTATATATGACCGGTGCTATCGCATCATAGAAAGAAAGTTTTTCCCCGCCTATGGCTTCGGATATGCTGGCAGACAAAGCCTCTGAAGTCAACGGACCGGTGGCAATAATACTTAGCCCATCTTCTTCTTTCGGAAGTGTGGTTATCTCTTTTTCTATCACTTCTATTTTGGGGTGAGATTTGATTTTTTCGGTTATGTAGGCGGAAAAACCCTCTCTGTCCACAGCCAAAGCCCCACCTGCCGGGACTTTATTTTTATCGGCGCTTTCCATAATTAAAGAGTGAGCCTGCCGCATTTCTTCATGCAACAAACCGACGGCGTTATACATTGCATCATCCGAACGAAGTGAATTAGAACATACCAGCTCGGCCAAAGTATCGCTTTTATGTGCCGGAGAATGTTTTTGCGGTTTCATTTCATAGAGCTTTACCTCTACGCCTCTTTGTGCGATTTGCCATGCTGCCTCGGCTCCGGCTAAACCTCCGCCTATAACGTTTATATGTTCGGACATTGCTTCCCTCTTTTCTTCTTTTTTGTCTTTTGGTTATATGATGACTTCTTCGGTTTGTAAATACTAAAAATTAGATGATTTTTAAAAAAAGTTTGTTATAATGGCGAAAAATGGATTGTGGAAATGATTAAAAACAGACTGTTAGCTTTCTTCTTAGTTTTATACGGCGGTGCAATACTTGCAATTGCACCAGCGGTTGCGCAGTCTGAAATGGATTTATTGATGCTTGAAAAAAAAGCGGAAGGCGCTCAAGATGAGCAGAAGCAAAAAAATAAATCCTCTGTTGACATTTCCGAATCTCTTACAGAAAATTTATCCAAATCCAAAAAGAAAAAAGAAAGCAGTAAAGATAGCGAAAATCAAGAAACCGAGAGTTGGCTCAAAAGTTTAATTTCTAAAGGTACGAGCGAAATTTTTAAGGAACAAACCGTTAAAGAAAAAGAAGCCGAAGAAAAACGCATTGAACGTGTTTTGCAAAATAGACGCTCCAATGCTGCTAATTTTGATATTTCTAAAGTTAAACTTAGAATGTCCCCAAAAGAGGTTGAAGATACTTTAACCGCACAAGGTTATCGCAAAATTCAGGAAAAGATGGAAATTCCTAACTTTATTAAATGGCGTAGTGAAGAATTATGTCGCCAGCATGGGGTTATCGGATTTGAAAGGCTTAACGCGTGCGCTACCATGATTGCTAAGGAAAACGGTTTCCAATTTGTGGAATACCAAATTTATAACCGATATACTACGCGCGAAAGTATAGAGGTTTATTTTACTTCTACCTTTACGGATAATTTGGCTCATAGAATTTTTTATAAAAGTACCATTCCATTTAGTGACAGTAAGGCATCCAAAAATATCTATTTAAACAATATAAAAGTGTTTGATTTTTGGCGACGCATAGATTTAAAATATGGAAAGCCTGATAACGAAACAGAAGTTAAATGGGGGTTAGGTGGCAAAAAACCTTATCTCAAAGCCACAACCGGACGTTTGGAATTAGCTGATCCTTTGCTTAAAGATTTGGACGCGGCACGTATGTTTAATGAAGATACAAGATTTGCCAATACGCAATATTACACTTTTTAAACGTTTTTTTAAATGCTTTGCGTGCATATAAGGGATAATTTATTTAATAACGAAAGCTTTTAATAATTGGAAAGATTTTTGATATGAGCAATAGTAATGTTTATTTGTCCGAACTTATCGCAACGAGATTATCTCATGATCTTATCGGCAATATCGGTGCCGTCTCTAATGCCGTGGAGTTGCTTAACGAAGGTGATGAAGACGATAAAGAAGATATTTCTAATATCTTAAATTTCAGCTCAAAAGTTTTAAGCAAAAGGCTTAAATTTTTTAGACTCTGTTTTGGGCTGTCTAATGCTGCGGTTAAGTCTTTGGATGAGTTGATTACGATTTCTAACGATTATCTTTCTACTTTGGGAAACCCTAATTTTCCGATTGAGGCGGAGTTTAAGATTTCTACCCCAAAGGTTTATAAATTAGTTATGCCCGCAGTGATGATGATGGCCGACACGATTATTAAAGGCGGCAAAATTACCATTACCGAAACCGAAGAGACTCTGCTTATTCAACCATCCTCTCCGGCTACACTTAACCAGACCAAGTTTGATAATATCAACCATATTCTTAATGGCGGAAAGCCTGAGGAAAATCCATCTTCGTACGCACCTTTGATTTATTTATTGGAATATCTGAAAGGAAGCGGTGTACAGGTGCAATTAAATAACCAAACTTTAGTTATCGGAGCTTAAGGGTAATGGCTATCTACGGCGTTCTTCTTCCCTTGCCTTTTGATGATGTTTTTGATTATTCCGGTGACGATGGATTGGTCATCGGGCAAATGGTGGAAGTTTCGTTCGGTAGAGAAGATTTAGTCGGAGTTATTTGGAAAATCGGTCAAACCGCTAATATTGCTTTATCTAAAATCAAACCGATAAAATCAGTTATTAACCTGCCTAAATTGACGCAGCCGATGATGGTGTTTATTCAAAAGACCGCGCAATATAATCTTGCACCGCTCGGGCTTGTGCTCAAAATGGTTTTGGGGCTTAAAAGCAACCAATTACCCAAACAAAAGATTACACTTTACGGATTGAATATCAAAAACGAGAATCTTGAAGGAATCCGAATTACGGAAACGAGAAAAGCCGTTTTTGATTTTTTGAGTAACGGATTTGAAGCTGAAAAAGAACAAATTGTTAATGCTACGGGCGCCAGTGACGCCGTGATTTCCGCGATGATTAAGCATGGCTTTTTGTATAAGAAAGAGGTTTTAGTCAACGAAGATGCTGATGAACAAATTGTCAACTTAAGCAAACCGACGCAGTTGACTTCTGAACAACAGAGTGCCGCGGATATTTTGGTTCGGAAAGTGAATAACGGTTTTTCCGCCACTCTATTGGATGGTGTGACCGGATCAGGTAAGACAGAAGTTTATTTTGAAGCTGTGGCGGCGGCGCTTGCTCTCGGAAAACAAGTGTTGGTTTTGGTTCCGGAAATTTCTTTAACTTCACAATGGCTTAGGCGCTTTGAGCTTCGTTTCGGCGTTACCCCTTTTATTTGGCATTCGGAAGTGGGAGTTAAGGATAAAGCCAAAACATGGAAAGCCGTTGCGCTTAATAAAGCCAAAGTTGTGGTTGGGGCGCGTTCGGCTCTCTTTTTACCTTTTGCGGATTTGGGAATTATTGTTGTTGATGAAAGCCACGACCACTCGTTTAAACAAGAAAGTTTGGTTACATATCAGGGACGCGATATGGCTGTGCTTCGGGCGCATCTTGAAAAAATTCCGGTTATTCTTTCTACGGCAACGCCTGACCTTGAGACATTGGTTAATGTTGAAGAAGGAAAATATGATTGTGTTCGCTTAACAAAGCGTTTTGCTAAAGCGGTTCTGCCCGAAATCAAAATTATTGATCTGAAAAAAGATAAACCGCAAAAAGGTCCTTGGGGAGTTTCCTTTTTGGCTCCGACACTCGTGGAGGAACTTAATCATAATTTGCAAAAAGGTGAGCAGTCTATGCTCTTTCTTAACCGGCGAGGATATGCGCCGCTTCTTATTTGCAGAGATTGCGGGTACCGAATCCAATGTCCGCATTGTACGGCTTGGCTTGCCGAACACAGAATTACGGGTGAGCTTATCTGTCATCATTGCGGGTTCAAAATGTTTACACCAAAGCGCTGTCCGGAATGCGGTTCGGAAGATGGTTTGACGGCTTGCGGACCAGGAGTTGAGCGAATCGCCGAAGAAGTTCGTAACCGTTTTCCGCAGGCGCGAACGGCTATCCTTTCCAGTGATATTACAACTAATTATAAGCAAATTTCCGATGTTATTCACCGGACGGCTCAAAAAGAAGTGGATATTCTTATCGGAACGCAGATTTTAGCCAAAGGGCACAATTTTCCGGATTTAACGCTGGTGGGTGTTGTAGATGCGGACCTCGGGTTGCTTGGAACCGATTTACGCTCCAGTGAGCAAACTTTCCAACTTTTGGAGCAGGTTTCCGGTCGTGCCGGACGCGGCGAAAAAAAGGGAACGGTTTATTTGCAAACCCTCTATCCAGATAATTTGGTGTTGCAGGCGGTAATTGAACATGATCGTGATAAATTTGTGGAAATTGAAAAAAGCTCCAGAAGGCTCTTACATATGCCCCCGTATGGAAAATTGGCGGCGCTGATTGTTTCTTCCACCAACCAACAAGCGGCTGAAGCGGCAGCCTATTATCTCGGTAAATGCGCCCCAAACACCGAACTTATTGAAACACTTGGTCCGGCTCCGGCACCGATGAATTTGCTTAGAGGTCGGTATCGCTATCGTTTGCTCCTTAAAACAGCACGCAATGTCAATATTCAAAACGTGCTAAAAAAATGGCTGGCTATGGTTAAAATTAAAAGTAATGTTCGGGTTGATGTTGATGTTAACCCCTACTCGTTTATGTGAGCTCCTACGTTATTTATTTTCGTAATTCTTATTGACTTTACTTTCGAATATAACTACATTCGCTCGTAGAGTTTTTTATTATTTTATGTTTAAATTTTTATCATTATGAATGTTAAAGAATTATTTGGATTTGGGGATCTTCCTGCAGATATTAAAATGCTGTATAGAGGTCTTATTAAAAAGAAAATTAACCTCAAAAACGGTTGGGTGGCCATTGTACTCAAAAACAATTTGGCTATCTTTCTTAAAGACGGAGTTCAAATGATGTCTTTCGGAGCTGTTTGCGCAATTTTTTGTGCTGATGACGGAAAGTTTATGGTTATCAAAGAAAATAAGGAAAAAGCTATTTGGAATAAAGACGGGCAGTGTTTAGCCCCTTTTTCTGAAGAAACAGAACTTTATCGCAATGGTTGGTACAGAAAAGAAAGTCACAATGAATTGGCTTTGTTTGATGACAAAGATAACTGCCTCGGACAACACCTTGCGGCAACAAAAGTTTTTCATAACGGGGCTTATTTTATGGCGGTGAAAAACGTCAAGGATGGTGGCTTGGCCGGCGTTTATAACAGTGACAGAGAAAAATTGCTCTTTACAAACGCTGTTCATGTTTACATGCTAAAAAACGGGTGGTTTATTGCTGATGGTTGGTTATATGACAACTTAGGCGAGCCCTATATTAAGTATGGACATCCTTATAAACTTTCGCTTTTGTTGCTCATTTGCTTGGGCTCGTTGATGCCGTTTCGAAAACAGTGTTTATCTAAAATCAGTTGAACTTTTTATGAGGTTATGATGTTTTTTAAGCCGATTTTTATAATCGGCTTTTTCTTTTTTTCTCATTTCCATACCTTTTTATGCAATTTCATGGTGAAAAAATGCGTTTAGTGGTGGAAATTTTAATTTAAAATAAGTAATTTTGTGGTAATTGCTGTTTAAGTGATTAGCTATATGCTATTTGCTAGAGCTTTTATTTAGGTAAATACAGATGCAGAAATGTTCGAAATTTAAAATCGCAGCAAATTATGCCAACGCTTGGTTTGGCGCCGCTAAAGATAAAAAAATTGAAGATAAAGTATTTGACGAAGTTCAACTGCTTAAAGAATCTTATGCGCAAGATAAAAAAACATGGAATTTATTGGCGGCTCCGATTGATGATGCGACTTTAAGGCAAAACATTATAGAATCTTTAGCAAAAAAAATTAAGCTATCGGATGTTTCTACCGAAACGCTCTTGATTACTGCCGAACATGGTCGTATTGCCTTGTTAGACTTTATTCTAGATGAATTTATCAGGCTTTATTACCAAGATAAAGGAATTACCGAAGTTGTGGTGGAAACGGCAGTTATGCTCTCGGAAGCTCAAGATAAAAAATTACGTTCCGTGTTAGAGGATAAACTTAATACCAAAGTTTTGCTCAAATATTTGATTGATCCTCAGGTATTGGGCGGATTGAGAGTGCGCTTTAATTCTTTTTTGATTGATGATACGCTGCAGACAAAATTAAAACGTATTAAACTACTTTTAAGTAGCAACGGAGGAGATGTTAATTGATGTTTTTTCAAATTTTTATGGTGAAGAAAGGAAACTGATATGGCTGTGAAAGCAGAAGAAATTTCCAATATTCTCAAAGAAAAAATTGAACACTATAACTTTAATCCGGATATGGAAGAAGTTGGACGTGTTCTTTCGGTCGGTGACGGTATTGCGACCGTTTACGGATTGACAGGTGTTGAATATAATGAAATGGTTGAGTTTTCATCCGGTGTTAAGGGTATGGCTCTTAACTTGGGTGAGGACAGCGTTGGTGTGGTTGTTTTTGGTTCCGATGCCGAAATTAAAGAAGGCGATACGGTTAAGCGTACTAATAAAATTATTAGTGTGCCGGTTGGAAAAGAATTGCTCGGGCGTGTGGTTGATGCTTTGGGACAACCGATTGACGGATTGGGCTCAATTAAAGCTAAAGAATCTGCACACGTTGAAACAAGAGCGCCGGGTATTATTGAGCGCCGCAGTGTGCATGAACCGGTACAGACCGGACTTAAAATTATCGACTCGCTTATTCCTATCGGAAGAGGACAACGTGAGTTGATTATCGGCGACAGACAAACCGGTAAAACTTCGATTATCGTTGATACAATCATCAACCAAAAATCCGTTAATGATGCAGCTAAAAATGATAAAGAAAAATTGTTCTGCATTTATGTTGCTATCGGGCAAAAGCGTTCTACCGTTGCGCAAGTGGTTAAAACGCTTAAAGATTACGGGGCGATGGATTATACGATTGTTGTCGCGGCTACGGCTTCGGATGCGGCTCCTTTGCAATATATCGCACCTTATGCCGGATGTGCTATGGGTGAATATTTCCGCGATCGCGGTATGCATGCCGTTATCTTTTATGATGACTTATCCAAACAAGCTACGGCTTATCGTCAGATGTCTTTGCTTTTGCGTCGTCCACCTGGGCGTGAAGCTTATCCGGGTGATGTGTTCTATTTGCACTCAAGATTGCTGGAAAGAGCGGCTAAACTTGATGAGGCTCATGGCAGCGGTTCTTTGACGGCTTTGCCGGTTATTGAAACTCAAGCCGGAGACGTTTCTGCTTATATTCCGACTAACGTAATTTCAATTACGGACGGACAGATTTTCTTGGAAACAAGTTTGTTCTATCAGGGTATCAGACCTGCCGTTAATGTTGGTATTTCCGTTAGCCGTGTTGGTTCGGCTGCCCAAGTTAAAGCTATGAAACAAGTGGCCGGTACCATGAAATTGGATTTGGCACAATATCGTGAAATGGCAGCTTTCTCTCAGTTTTCTTCGGATTTGGATATTGCTACGAAGAAATTGCTGGAAAGAGGTGTGCGTTTGACGGAATTATTGAAACAACCGGTTTACCATCCGTTCCCAGTTGAAGAGGAAGTGGTATCGTTGTTTGCCGGTGCACGCGGTTTCTTGGATGAAATTGAAGTTTCTCAAGTTAAAGAATTTGAGCAATTCATGCTTGAAACCATCAGACGCGAAAAGAGTAGTCTCTTGAAGGAAATTCGTGAGCAGAAAGTTCTTTCTGAAGAATTGGAAAAATCGCTTGCGGACTTTATGAAACAAACTCTTGAAGCTTTTAAGAAAAAAACGGCTCAAGCAGCAGCTTAATGTTATGTCGTCGGGAATAGAGCTTCGGCTTTATTCTCGGCGAGAGAATTTGATGCATGATTTGATGCATAAAAAGAAAGGATTGTAAAATATGGCAGGCTTAAAAGAACTCCGTACTCGGATTGAAAGTATTAAGTCTACACAAAAAATTACTTCCGCGATGAAAATGGTGGCAGCATCTAAATTTCGTCGTGCTCAGCTGACTTTGGATAAAAGTGAGCTCTTTCAGGCTATGCTGATTAAGCAGATTAAAAATGTTCTTTGTGAACTTAAATCTGAAGAGCAAGAAAAAGGCATTTCTTTTCTTTTGCCGGCAACGCTGGTACAGCCCCAAAATCCAAAGACCTATGTGCTGTTTGTTTTGTCTTCGGACAGAGGCTTGTGCGGCAGCTATAACTCGCAAATTGCCAAAGAAGCTAAAAAGCGTATTCAAGAGTTGAAGCAAAACGGCAAAAAGTTTTTTGTCTTTTGTTATGGTAAAAAAGGAAGTTCAGCCTTGAAGCGTATGGGATGTGAAGATATTGTTCAGACGTATCCGAATGTTATCAAAAAGCATTTGACATATGAAGAAGCCCTTTCCTTTTTGCACGATGTTTGGGATAAAAAAGAGCAGTATCATGCGGACGTTTGTGAAATTGTTTACAGTGACTTTTTATCCGGCTTAACGCGGACGCTTGTTTCTAAGCAAGTCTTTCCGTTTGATATTGTTTTAGATGAAAATGATGTCGGGCTTAATCGGGTTGGTAATGCCTATTACGGATATTTGCCGGATAAATTAGAGTTGCTTAAAAGACTTTCTAATCTCTATATGCGCACGGCTATGTTTGAAATTTTGATTAACTCTCAAGCTTCAGAGCATGCGGCGCGAATGAGCTCTATGGATAATGCTAATCGTAACGCGCGTGATATGATTAGCTCTCTTACCTTTAAATACAACACCCTCAGACAATCGGCGATTACGACTGAACTTACCGAAATTGTTGCCGGTGCCGAGGCGATGTCTTAACCGTTGCTGATGACTTGTTTTGATTATATTTAGGAGAATATGAGAATATGGTGGCAAAGAATAAAAAAGAAACTGAAGAAAAAACGGAAATGGAAACTCTGAAACAAGAGGCCGATTTGCGTTTAGCCGAATTGCGTCAACATATCAGCGAACTTGAAGGCTCTGATAAATTGGGCGAAATCCATCAGATTATGGGCGCTGTGGTTGATGTTAAATTTCCTAATGTCAACGTCTTGCCGCCGATTTTGAGCGCTCTGGAATGCGAGTGCAAAGGCAGACGCTTGGTCTTGGAAGTTGAACAACATTTGGGTGAAAATGTCGTTCGTACCATTGCTATGGATACAACAGACGGGTTAAGCCGCGGCGTTAAAGTTTATAATACGGAAAAACCAATTACCGTTCCGGTGGGACCGCAATTGTTGGGGCGTATTATCAATGTTGTCGGAAATGAAGTTGACGGCAGAGGTCATATTGATGCCGCTACATATATGCCTATTCACCGCGAGGCTCCGTCTTTTACCGACCAATCTACCGAAACTGAAATTTTAACAACGGGAATTAAAGTTATTGACTTGTTGGAACCTTATGCCAAAGGTGGTAAAATCGGTCTATTCGGTGGTGCCGGTGTGGGCAAAACTGTTTTGATTCAAGAGCTAATTACCAATATCGGTATGGGACACGGCGGTTATTCGGTTTTTGCCGGCGTGGGTGAGCGTACGCGTGAAGGTAATGACCTTTATCATGAAATGATTGATTCGGGCGTTATTGACCTTAAAGGCGATAAATCTAAAACAGTACTTGTTTACGGACAGATGAATGAACCGCCGGGAGCTCGTGCACGTGTGGCTTTGACCGGTTTGACGCAAGCAGAATATTTCCGCGATGAAGAACATCAAGACGTGTTGCTCTTTATTGATAATATTTTCCGTTTCACCCAGGCTGGTTCTGAAGTTTCAGCTTTGCTCGGACGTATTCCTTCCGCCGTGGGTTATCAACCGACTTTGGGTACGGACATGGGCGCGATGCAGGAACGTATTACTTCAACTAAAAACGGATCTATTACCTCGGTGCAAGCGGTTTATGTACCGGCAGATGACTTGACTGACCCGGCGCCGGCTACAACTTTTGCACACTTGGATGCGACAACGGTGCTTTCTCGTCAAATTGCCGAACTTGGTATTTATCCGGCGGTTGATCCGCTTGATTCTACCAGCCGTATCTTGAATCCGGATGTGGTTGGCATGGAACACTATCAGGTGGCTCGCGGTATTCAGGAAATTTTGCAAAAGTACAAATCTTTGCAAGATATCATCGCAATTTTGGGTATGGATGAACTTTCTGATGAAGACAGAATGGTTGTTTCCAGAGCCAGAAAAATTCAAAAATTCCTTTCTCAACCTTTCCATGTGGCAGAAGTATTTACCGGTAAAAAAGGTCGTTTTGTTAAACTGGAAGATACCATTAAAGGATTTAAGGGAATTCTTGAGGGTAAATATGATGATATTCCTGAACAAGCTTTCTATATGGTCGGTACGATAGAGGAAGTTTTGGAAAAAGCTGAGGAAATGAAGGGAGCTGCCTAATCATGGCTTTGGATATTCAACTTAAAATCTATATGCCGGAAAAGTTGGTGCTTGATACGAAGGTGCATCGGGTGGTTTTGCCCGCACGCGATATGCCGCTCACGGTTATCAAAGGTCGGGCACCGACGCTTTTGGCTCTCGGGATGGGACTTTTGCAAATTCTTGATGAAACAAACCATGTGATTGATGAGTGGTTGCTTTCTGTCGGCTCGGCTGATATTAAAGAGGATACTTGCACGGTCTTAACCGAATCTGCTTTTCATAAAAAAGATTTAAATCTGGATGTTGTTAAGCAGATGTATGCCGATTTTGAAAATCCTTATTATAAATGGCTCGTTGATTATTTTGAAAGAGAAACAAAGAAGAAATAGTTCTCCTTAAAGCCTTTTACGCCGTCCTTATTTCTAAGGGCGGCTTTTTTATTTTCTCAAGGTGGGCTTCTTATGAGCCTTTGTTTTTGTGTAAAATTGTTTGACGGGGTTGACCTCGGTTTGTTATTTGTTTACGCTAAATTTAATTTTAGGGAGGATTGAGGTGAGCGTGTTTTTATTTATCAAAGAACAATTTGCAAAATTTCAGGTCAAAGCATGGAGCTTAATTCTTCTGACTGCCCTACTCTATGGCAGTTTGCTTAATAATATTAACCTTTGGACGGATGAAATTTATTCGGTTTTGATGGCTAATGATAGCTTGAAGGATATGTTTTATCTGCTGATGACAGAAGATTCCAAACCTCCGCTTTATTATTTGTATCTAAAGTTTGTGCTCTTTTTCTTCCCGAAATCTTATGAAATTTTCGGTGCGCATTTTGCCTCTTATATTTTGCTTGTCGCAGCGCAAATTTTTGCTGTAACGGAAATGCGGCGTGATTATGGCGATAAAGTCGCGCTCTGGATGATTGGACTTATTCTGCTGATGCCGCACTCTTTATGGTTGGCTTTTGAAGTGCGAACATATATGTTATCGGCACTCTTGATGTTGATGGCGCTTGTTTATGGGGGCCGCCTTCTTAATAAGCCCTGCAATCTTGATTTTATTAAATTTGCCGGTTCATCTTTGTTAGCGCTTTATACGCACTATTATTGCGCGATTTGGCTGATGTTTCTGTATGCGGCTTTAGGCTTTCTTATTATTCGTCAAAAAGATTATGCGGTCTTAAAAAAATTTCTTTATGCGGCGGTTATAGTTGCGGCGCTCTTTGCCCCTTGGCTTTACATCCCTCTACAAACTGCCGGTACGATTAGCCAATCTTGGTATGTCACCATGGATTTTGTTAAAACAAGCGGACAGTTTTTCACAAACCCTTTATCCGGAGAAATTGTCCAATCTATCTATTTTGCTTTTGAGATTTTATCGGCTTCTGCTCTTAGTTTTTGTGTGCTATCCGGCGTTTTATCTAGTGCTGATTTACGGCAAAAATTTTCACGCTTGTATCAGCTTTTAATACTTGCCTTTTTTAGTGTGATGGCAGCTTATATCTTGCTCATTATTCTTTCGGTTGTTATCCGACCGATGGTTACCGCTCGTTATATGCTGATTTTTTCACTTATATGGATGGCGGGCGCTGCCATTGTTTTAGCTACGCGGACTTTTTTGCAACGAGCCTTTTTAATCCTTGCGTTATTAGGTTTTTGTGTTTCTTATGATGATATTCGTGCCGCTTCATTTGATAAAGGGTACTCCAACCTTGTTCATGATATTCATTTGTTTGTTCCAAAGTGGATGCCTATTCTTGTGATGGATAACAATAATTTATTTTGCGAATATTACTTGCCGGAATATAAATGCTTGACTGTGGTTGGGGAAAAAGGAGAAATCTTACGTGTTCCTTCTATTCTTAAAAATATCTCTTTGTATTATAAAGAGCTGCCACCGGTTGTTTTTGCCTTATCCAGTTATATGCAATTATCTCAAAAATATGAGTGTCTTAAATTTAATACTTTTTATAGAAAAAGTTTTGGAATTGACCTTTGCAAAATTAACGCCGATGATGCGCGCTCTTTCTTGCAAGATAGCCTAAAATTACGTTTGAACAAGTATTAAACTCGTTGACACGCGAATTTTATGCGCTATACTTTGGGAAAAGTTCTGTTTTAACAAATATAGAAGGGGCGTCATGGTCGGAAAGAGTAAAAAACCTCAGGTGGCCGCCATCGGAGAAGTTGTTTTTGATATTATGCCGGATAGCCGCAAATTAGGCGGGGCACCGGCAGATTTTTTACATTATGCCGTTAAATACGGCGCGCGCGGGAACCTTATCAGTGCTATTGGAGCTGATGACTTGGGGCGTGAAGTTGTGACAGAGCTTAATAAATTTGAGATTAAACCGGTTCTTGCCATCACCCCTTATCCGACGGGACGCGTGATTATTTTTAAAAACTCTAATGGCTCACTTACGGCTCATATTCTGGAAAATGCTGCGTGGGATTATATTCCTTTTACCGAAGATGCCGAAGAGTGTATTAAAAATGTTGATGCGGTTTACTTTGGAACGCTTGCTCTCAGAAAAGCTTATTCTAAAGGGACTATTCTGGATTTAATCAGCTCTGCACCGAAAAAAGCGTTCAAATTCTTTGATATTAATTTGCGGCAAGATTACTACGATAAGACCACTATTTTAACACTGTTGGATTTGGCCGATATTTTGAAACTCAACATGAATGAATTGAAAATTTTGAAATCAATTCTTAAACTTTCCGGTTCTTTGGAAGAAATGTGTGATTTCATCAAAAATCAATATCAGCTCAAATATCTCATCTTGACAGATACTGCAAAAGAAAGCCGCATTTTTGGGGATACGTTAACGTATGTTAAAAATGACGGTATCCGGCAGACATTTGCTTATGGGGCGGGCAATGCTTTCTCGGGAGCTTTTATTGCCTCTATCCTTAAAGGGCTTTCTCAACAAGAAGCACACGAAATTGCCAATCAGGCAGCGGTTGAAGTGTGCCTTGCCTCTTGTAAATGTTCTTAAATGGATTATCTTACTAAAAAAAAGATATTGAAATGTCGGTAGAAGTTAAACATAGTAATCAGGAACTTTATTTAGTCTTCAGCGAAGATGATAAATCTGTTGAGGGTGATACTTCTTTTGCTTTGCAAATACAGGATATTACCGAGTGGAAAAATCGCGGCGGTAAACAAGTTTTTTTTAAGTTAGCCAAAGATGGGGTTCCCTATTCTTCTCGAATAGCTGCGCAAATTTTCGGATGGGCTAAAAAGCTTAAGCCTCTCGGCCTTGATGCTAATCTCTCGCAATTACCTGAAAACTTGCAAGAAATGCTTAATCTTGCACTAAAGGTAGAAAATACACCGCCGAAAGACAATGAGAACTCACTCCCTTTGCTTGAAAAAATCGGAAAAAAGAGCTTAACTGTTTTTGAAAAAATTAAATCGGCTTGTCTTTTTATTCATGAAGTAAACTTATCGCTTTTGCGCTTTTTTACCGGTCAGGCTATTTGGCGGAAAAATGACTTTTTATTTATTTTTGCCGATTGTAGTTACAAAGCGGTCGGTATTATTTCTTTGGTCAGTTTTTTAGTCGGGCTTATTTTGGCTTTTGTCGGCGCTCTGCAACTGCGAACTTTTGGGGCGGGAATTTATGTTGCCAGCATGGTTTCTATCGGTATGACGAGAATTATGGCGGCGATTATGGTCGGAATTATTATGGCCGGCCGGACGGGGTCTTCTTATGCGGCAACACTCGGAACCATGCAGGTTAATGAAGAAATTGATGCGCTTAAAACGTTGGGTATCAAAATCTCTGATTATCTTATTACGCCGAGGTTGGTTTCGCTGGTCTTTACCATCCCGTTTTTGACAATGTTGGCGGATGTTTTGGGAATTTTCGGCGGAGCGGTTGTAGGCGTTGCTTTTTTGGATATTTCTTCATCTTCTTATTTTGATTATGCGATTAAAGCATTGAGTTTGAGAAATATTCTTGTGGGGCTGTTGCATAGCGTCATTTACGGCATTATTATTTCTTTATGCGGATGCTATGAAGGGCTTAATGCCGGACGAGATGCCGACAGTGTCGGTAAAGCAACGACAGGAGCGGTTGTTACGGCCTTAGTTTGGATGATTGTCGCAACCGGTATTTTGACTGTTCTTTTGGAGGTGGCTGGAATATGACACAGGATATTATTACAGTCAAAAACCTTAGAGTTGCTTACGGTGATTTCATCTTATTTGATGACATCAATTTTTCTGTACGGGAAAAAGATATTTTTATCATTATGGGTGCAAGCGGCTGCGGTAAGAGCAGTATGCTCCGCGTATTAACAGGATTGGTTACGCCGGTGCAAGGTGAAGTCTTAATTAACGGGCAAGACTTTTCCGGTGCAGATAACTTTAAAAAAACAGAAATTATGAAAAGCTGCGGCGTGCTCTATCAAAGCGGGGCGCTATTCTCCTCTATGACCTTAAAAGAAAATGTGGCGATGCCGATGGAGCTCTATACCAATTATTCAAAAAAAGAAATTGATGAGCTGGCATCGTATAAATTAGCGCTCACAGGATTATATGGTTTTGAGGATTTTTATCCTTCGGAAATTTCCGGCGGTATGAAAAAAAGAGCAGCCCTTTCCAGAGCGTTGGCGCTTGATCCGAAAATTGTTTATTGCGACGAACCTTCCGCCGGGCTTGATCCTATCAGCTCTAAACGCTTGGATGATTTAATTTTGGAACTTAATCATAATTTGGGGACGACGTTTGTGGTGGTTACACACGAATTGCAGTCTATTTTTGCTATCGGGAATAATTCTATCTTTCTTGACGGGAAAGTTAAAAACATTACCGGAAGGGGCAATCCGATGCAAATGTTACAAACGCCGCCTAACCCTGAAATTCTTGAATTTTTAACCAGAGGTGTCGAAAATGGTCAAACAGCCTAATTTGAAAATGATTGGTCTTTTTGTCTGCATCGGGCTTTTATCGCTCTTTTTGATGTTGGCGTATTTTTTGAAATCTAAATTTTCCGATAACGAATCGATTGTGGTGATGTATTTTGACGAATCGGTTAAAGGGCTTGATGTCGGTGCGCCGGTTTTATTTAAGGGCGTAAAAATCGGGGAAGTTACCGAGGTTCGCTTGCAGGCTAATTTACAAACCATGCAGTTTCTTATCCCGGTTTATGCCAAAATCTATAACGGCAAATCTTTTGTTACCAGCAGCCATGATGAAAGGGCTAAATTGGATAAATTTATTCAAGATGGTCTTCGTGCTCGTTTGGCCATTAACTCGGTTATTACGGGACAGCTTTTGATTGAATTGGATTTGTTCCCTAAATCTAAAATTATTCTTCATGACGAGGCTAAAAATGAATTTGAAATTCCGACTATCGGCTCGCCTTTTGCTGAAATTTCCAAGAGTATACAGGTTATGCCGATTACACAAATTGCCGATGATGTTCATAATATCACGCAGACGCTTGATAAAGAATTGCCGCCTTTGTTAACAAAGATGAACTCTACTCTTGATACTGTTGATTATATCTTAAAAGAAAACAAGAATAATACAACCAAGATGGTGGCTGAGTTTGGTACGGCAGCACAAAATGTCGGCGGGGCTGCAAAATCTTTAGACTTAATTATGGGTGAAAATGCAGCAGAGATTTCTGCTATGATTGAAACTTTAACGGCAGCGGCTAACTCTCTTAAAAATTTGACTGACTATTTGCAAATGTACCCTAGTGCCATTATTACCGGAAAGGAATAATAAAATGAAAAAATTTTGGATGCTTTTATTGATTTTTACGATTTCTGCCTGCAGCAGTCGGAACCCCAGTTTTTATCAACCCATAGCGATGAATGAAACACAGCAGGTTTATCCGGATTTCAAACAAAATATTTTAGTGGATAATGTTTTGTTGCCGGCGGTACAAGCTAAACCGCAAATTACCACTTTAGGTGATGAAAACTATGAACTCAAAATTGATGAATTTAATCGTTGGGGGGCAAATCCTGACAAGCTTATTCAGCAAGTTATCAATGATGATTTAAGCCTTATCTTCCCTAATGCCGTGGTAGAAAACAAAACAACCTTGCGCAAAAACTATAAATATGCCGTTTGGATAGAAATTCAAAAAATGAGCGGGCGGCTTGATGAAGATGCGACGTTGCAGGCCTCTTATTTTATTAAAAACAAAACCGGACGCATCATCAAGCAGGGGCAGTTTAAGAAAACTATTCAAATTGACGGTGATTATGATGCTTATGTTCCGGCACAAAGCAAGCTGTTCAGCCTTTTAGCAGGAACCATTGCCGATGAGCTGACTAAACTTTAATCTAATTCTTTTCCGACAAAATCCAATCAAGCATTTGTGTTTGATTGGATTTTTTTAGGCTTTTTTGATTTATTCTTAAAAAATATTTGACAAAAAAATATTTTGACCTATGCTAGTTCTTGTACTTTTATTAAAAACATATATTTATGGATGAAAAAATTGTAAAGACCGTTACGTGGTCTGATGCCAAGGCGCTTTTATCAGCCCTTGCCAGTAAAAATTTAGGTAGAGCCAATAATAAAAAGCCTGCCGATTTTTGTGAGTTTGTTGTTTCTTATCCTACAGTTACCAGAAGACGCATGGTTGAGTTTCTGGAAAATGTTGTTTTGAACAATCAACTCAGTGATGTTACTTCGATGGCAACCACAGCCGAAGACAGTTGCTTGTTTTCCGCTGAATATGCGACAGCCATTGAAGTTATGCTCAGACACCTGAATAAACTTAACACCGGTGGAAAATTGCAGTCCCTTTGGGCTTTTTTGGACGATGATAAAAAAGCTATTATCCATTTCATCAATAAAGGTGGATGGTATGCGGAAGCTTTTTTCTGCAGTCCGGAAGAGTTTTCGGTCGTTCACTTGATGACGTCATCTCGGGGAGAAAAATTTTTTATCCCAGTGGCCTTCGTCAGAGATTTAAGCAAATTGGCGGCTAAAGTCAGTTTGACAGGAAATTTCTGTTTGCAAGATTATTTACCGCGGACTAAATTTGATTTTCTTTCGAAAGGAGGGAAAAAAGGTAAATCCGAAAAAAACGGTAAAAACGGCAAACAGCATACTGAGAAAAAAGAAAATCCTCATCGTCAATTTCGTGATGGCTGGGATGGACTTTGAGTTTTTAAGTTTGTAATTGAAATTTGTTTATAGCAAATTTTGTTTTGTATGTTGCCGTGGGGAATTGTCGTGAGACAGGTATCCCCACTTTATTGGGTTACTTACCTTGGGAGAGCTTCGTTGAGAAACGAAGTTCTTTTTTATGTAAAAAAAAGACAGCGGACCACATGGTCTTGCTGTCTTAATTTTCTTAAATCCCAAAGCATGGAATAACTTTTATATCCCTGTCAATGTAGATAGAACCTTGAAAGCAACCTCCGTCTTTTTGCATAGATATACCTTCCAGAGAGCGGCCGTTCCAATGTGACATAGGAAATGTCCCTACTCCGTACCATAAGCCTAAAAGCGGAGCAACCATCTCATTTGCAGATCTAGCCGCTTTCATCTCTGCCGATGATATCATAAAGCAATCATTCGGATTAAGACCATTTTTAGCATAATTGGTAATATATTCCCAAACTTCTGTCTTTATTACCTTTAATCGAAACGCTTTATATATTGCTTTGGTATTAGCATAGCCGTCAGGAAAAGCCTCAATTGCATCCGGAAGATATTTATCCAAACTTAAATAAATGAGTTTCATTTCCACAAAATCCGGAACACAACACAAAGCTCGATAACCTATCGGTGCGGTTTTATCAGGATTTACCCACAAAATATACCCGCTTAATTCTGCTGTAGAGAAACCATTGCGTATGCATATCCCTCCGTTATTATAAACTTTTCCGCCACATTCGGCTTTTGCTATTTGTTCCGGCGTTACCTTCTTTGCCAGCTCAATAATCGGTGCGGATGATTGCGGCATTTTAATCGGTTGGGGCTTTTTCACGGTTGCTTCCGTCAAAGATTTTTCTTGCAAATTATCTGCCTCAAATGGCTGTTTTATCGTCGCAATGGCATTTAAGCGACCGTTGACGAATTTACACCCATAGCTTCCGTCTTTAAATATATAAAACGGATAGCCGATTTCTTGCCCGATGGCATTTAATTGGCTTAAATTTAATTTTTCCATAATTGTTGATTTTAATAGTTTTGATAATAATTTTCTTTGGGGGCGATTATATGGTTTTATCCTCAATTGTCAATCTCTTCTGTTTACCTTTTTTGTGGGAAAAAGGGTTTTATGGTTGCAAGTTTTCTCTTTGCGTTTATGGTGTAAGAAATAAGGAGTTTTTCTGATGATTTTTTCAAAATTTGAGAATATGGTCGCGGGCAGATATTTGCGCGCCAAACGCAAAGAAGGTTTTATTTCGGTTATTACTTCTTTTGCTTTTATCGGTATTGCTTTGGGTGTGGCAACGCTTATTATCGTTACCTCGGTTATGAACGGTTTTAAATCCGAATTGCTTGGGCGCATCCTCGGAATTAACGGGCATATCAGCATTGTGGCCATTCGTAATATGCCGTTTAATAACTATCAAGAGGCTGTCAAACTTTTAGAAGGCAAAATCCCCGGCGTTAATATTGCTATTCCGATGGTAGAAAAGCAATTACTCGCAACTGCAGGAAATTCTGCCGAGGGTGTTATGGTGCGCGGTATCAATGCTGATGATATTCAAAAGAAGCAAGTACTTCGCGACGGTTTCAAAGATTTTGATTTGAAGTTATTTAAGGGTGATACGATTGTTTTGGGGCAACGTTTGGCCAATAAACTCGGCGTTATGGAAGGCGATGAGGTTACCCTGCTCTCTCCCAGCGGAAAAATCACGATGTTTGGTACTGTGCCGAGGATGAAAACTTATCGTGTCGCCGGAACATTCAATTTCGGTATGTATGAATATGATGCCAACTTTATCTTTATGCCGCTTGAAGCTGCGCAAAAATTCTTTTCTTTAGGCAACGGTGTGACCGGTATTGACGTTACGCTTCGTGATGATGCCGATGTGGACTATACGCGTCAGATTATTGCGGCGGCCATAGAATCGTCCGGCAATAAGGCTTTTGTTTATGATTACAGACAAACAAACTCGGCGTTCTTTAATGCCATTGATGTGGAAAGAAACGTTATGTTTATTGTGTTGACGTTGATTATTTTGGTGGCCGCATTTAATATTATTACCGGTTTGATTATGCTCGTTAAAGATAAAGGGCGGGATATTGCCGTTTTGCGGACAATGGGTGCAACGAAAGGTGCTATTATGCGCATTTTCTTCCTTGACGGCGCATTTATCGGTGTGGTCGGAACAACGCTCGGCGTCATCTTGGCTTTGCTCTTCTGCGATAATATTGAAAATATCAGACAGTTTTTGCAATCTATTTCCGGACGGGATTTATTTGCCGCAGAAATCTATTTCTTATCTCAACTGCCGGCAAAAGTTGAATTGCCTGTTGTCTTAACCGTTGCCGGTATTTCTCTGTTGCTTTCGTTCTTGGCAACACTCTATCCGGCTTATCGTGCCGCTAAAATGGATCCTGTGGAGGCTTTGCGTTATGAATAATGATATCATCGATAATGCTCCTATTTTGCAACTGAGTGATGTTGTTAAAAATTATAAACAAGGAAAGCAAACGTTGGAGGTACTTTCCGGTGTGGATTTAACTATTCATAGCGGCGAAATTATTGCTTTGGTCGGACAAAGCGGTTCGGGTAAATCTACTTTGTTGCAAATTGCCGGTCTTTTAGATAGACCTTCCGGCGGACGGGTCTTTATTAACGGTGAAAATATCGGTAAAGTTTCTGATGACGTGCGTACGTCGCTTCGGCGTGATTATATCGGTTTTGTTTATCAATATCATAACCTTTTGGGGGACTTTTCTGCGCTCGAAAACGTTATGATGCCGATGCTTATTGCCGGCAAATCTCCTAAAGATGCTGCCGACAGAGCAACATTTTTGCTTGATAAATTAAAACTTTCTCATCGCTTAAAACATCGTCCGGCAGAGCTTTCGGGCGGTGAGCAGCAACGTGTGGCTATCGCCAGAGCTTTGGCTAATTCGCCAAAATTACTCCTTGCCGATGAACCGACAGGTAACCTTGATCCGAATACTTCCGAAGAAGTTTTCTCGGCTCTGCTCAATATTATCAAAGAAACCGGATTGGCGGCTTTGATTGCGACGCACAATATGGAATTGGCTGCGCGGATGAATAAACAATTTAAGCTTAAAGACGGGGTTTTGGAAAATATGAATGAGCCGCTCTTTACAAAGGTTCGGAAAAATTTTTATTAGCCTTTGCCTATTTCTTATTTCAACCGCCCTATCTCTATAAATATCGCGCGTTTCTTAAAAAAATGCTTGCAAAATTATTTTTTTGCGATATGTTAGGGGCACTTCCGAGAAAGAGGACGGTGCTTTTTTGGAGATGTGAGGTGTTGGGATATATACCCTTTTCCTTTTGTTTCCTTAGCATAACGCCCCGTTTGCGCAGATGTTTATCTCAACGACAAAACTATCGGGACAATAAATTAATTAACCGTTTAAAGGATTTTTTTAATGAAAAGTATTGTTAACGCAAAAAAGAAAAATAGCCGTCGTTACGGTCAAAATCTTTGGGGTGATTCTAACAGCCCTATTTTGAAGAGAAATTATGCTCCGGGTCAACATGGTCAAAAGAGAAAAAAGACAACTGACTATGGTGAGCAATTATATGCTAAACAGAGATTAAAAGTTTACTATGGTAACATTTCTGAAAAGCAATTCCACAAATATTATGAAGAAGCTATTCGTAGAAGAGGCGACGCCGCTGAAAACCTTATCGGCTTGTTGGAATCTCGTTTGGATAACTTGGTTTATAAAGCAAAATTTGCTTCTACCGTTTTTGCTGCTCGTCAGTTTGTTAACCACGGTCACGTTACCGTTAACGGTAAGAAAGTTAACATCCCTTCTTATATGGTTAAAGCAGGTGATGTTATTGAAGTTCGTGAAAACTCTAAGCAATTAGCTGTTGTTTTGGCTGCTATTCAATCTCAAACACGTGACTTCCCTTCTTACTTGGAAGTTGATGCTTCTAAATTAACAGCTAAGTATTCTTTCGTTCCGAAATTTGATGACGTTCCTTACGCTGCTCAAATGGAACCAAACTTGGTTATCGAGTTTTACTCCAGATAATAGCTGTTATATGGCGGTTTTCTTCTGGAGAATCGCAACAGAATATCAAAAAAGCAGAGTTTCGGCTCTGCTTTTTTTTATGCTTTCTAGCATAACCGACTATTTATTTAAGCTCTTTTTTAACATCTCTACCGTACTGATGATAAATACAGTGTTTATCACGAATATATAGCAAGCTTTTCTGTAATATTTGTTTTTTTAATTGTTTATTTAGCGTTTAGAAAATATTTAATTGACAAAAACGCAAACTTCTCCTATAGTTTTGGCAACTAAATATTATTATTCACTTTTTTTAAAATTATCAAATTATGGAAAATTATTGGAAATTTGCTAAACAAACACAAAATGTGTTGGAAGCGTTGGAATGTTATTGGGGCTTTTTCGGTGAAAGAACAGTTAATGATGAAGAGCCTCATGATTTGCTTTTCTATCCCAACGGATTTTTTACTCTTCATAACCCAGAAACATATCATCTGCGGGTTTATGATAATCGTTGTCGATTGATTGCTGACAACGCATTTGATTTTCATGGATTTAAAAACGGATACTATGCTCTTTCTGTTGAAAAAGAGAAATCGTATCAATTTTATAATCCTCAAGGAGAGATGATTGCTTGTTACGATGACGTTCTCTATCTCGGGCAATATAGACATTTTGTATTACGCAAAGATAACAAGTTTTTTGTTTTGCCGGTAGATGATTTATCACAAAGCAGAGCTATCGGATTTGCGCGTGATATCAATTACTTTAATGATGCCGATGATGGAAAAATCGCCGTTTATCAAGATGATGCTGTTATCTTGTATGATAAGGATTTTTGTAAAATCAATCTTATCCCCAACATTACCAGTGTTAATTTTTTCGCTGGCGGTAATTTTATTGTTTGGACTGAGAAAAAGGGTATCCTCTATGATACAAATTTAATCCCCTTACTTGATAATCTGGACGTTGATTATCGTTGGTTAGTTCAAAAGAAAATGTGTCGAAATATGGATGCGACGTATGATTGCCTGACGGCAAACCCCGTACACGAAAAATACTTTTTGCCTGATGCTCCCAACTGTGAGTTTTATATTTCTAAAATCGGTAATGTCTATTTACGTTTGGGTAACGGAGAACAGTTTGCCATCCAAGAAGATGATAAACCTTTCGTTTTTGCAAAAAAATTTATCGGTCTCATTCGGCAAAACCGCCTGTTGGTTCTGGCGCTTGAGATTCCTCTACAACAGCAAAAGATGCTCTTTGAAGCCTTTATTCGTAAAGTGCCAGGAGAAGATATTTCTGAATCTCTGTTTGACTACGGACAGAAATTTATCTCACTTGTGCAAGGCGATACTTTAAATAAACGCGAAACGCTGCGTTATTTATTATCGCACTAATCTGTGTTTGTTCTATTTCAAGCCCTCTTCGGAGGGCCTTTTTTATTTTTCTTTTTATCCCCTCTTTACTCTTTATTCTTCTTGGGTTATAATTAAATTAGGAATAACAGCATATAGGTATTTTATGTTTATTTTATTTATTGCTTTACTTGCTCCGCTATTCACTTCTTTTGCTAATATCATTGAGTGCAAACTTTCTAATAATAATTTTAAGCACCCACTCACGATGATTTTTTACATTTCTTTGATGAACTGCGTCTTTTTGCCGCTGTTGCTTTTTTTTGGTATGCCGACGTTGCCGACGCTTAGTGTTTTGCCTTTTTATCTTGTCTTAGCCATTATTGATGTGGTTTATCTCTATCCTTATTACAAAGCTATGAAGGTTATTGATACCTCTATCGTATCTGCTCTATTCTCTTTGGGGCAAATCACTATCCCGATTATGACGTATCTCTTTTTGGATGAACACCTCAAACAATCGCAATATTTTGGTTTTGTCATTATCATTCTTGCCTCTATTGTTTTGAGCATCAATGACTTTAAAATGCCTAAACTTAATCGTGCCTTTTACTATATGGTCTTTGTTTCGTTTTTGAGAGCGTTTTATGTGGTGATTCAAAAATGTGCTTTTCAGTATGATGACAGCTGGATCAATATGATGATTTACGTCAATACACTTTCCGGCCTCTTACCCTTTTTACTCTTTTTCCATAAGCCTTCGGCAGAACGCATCAAAAAAGCCTTTAACTCTTATCGTAAGCGAACTAAAATTTTTTGCTTAAATGAACTCCTTTGCTTTTTAGGTGGGGCGGCTTTCATTTTTGCGTTATCTCATATGTCTGCCGTGACACTTTCCGCAATCAATGCTACGGCGCCAATCTTTATGCTCTTTATCAGCATTGCCTTAAAAAAGATTTTTGACATCAGAGTCAAAGAAACCATCTCTCCACGCATTATGGTGAAAAAGATGGTTTGCTTTATTGTTATCGTTATTGGCGTTGTTATGGTTTCTCTATAACCTTACATTTCTTTCGTAGGTTTATTAGTTTTAGTATAGTTTTAGTATGTTCACGTTTATATGCGGCAGCCTTTTTCGCTATATAATCATACAAACGCTGCATTTTTTGATTTCCTTTAGCGGCCAAATCTTCCGGATGGCCTTGGATGCATAAAATCCCTGCGGCTTCATTGCCCCAGATTTCCGGTATACCGTCCGAATCTGACACGGCGTACATATCCATTTTAACTTGTGGCGTTCCTTCTACATAATCTTGCAAAACCGGATGAACCATGGCCTGGTTGTGACGCGAATTTATCATAATCTTATCTTCATTCTCATCTAACCCCATAATATCAAATATCGGCGTTCCTTTGATTAACTTCAATCCATGAATACGCACGTCGGTTTCAGCTTTTGGCTTATGAACTGTCTTTTTTGACACTTCTTTTTCTAGGCTACGGTACATTTTCCATTTGCCCAGTAGAGCCCCTATCATTTGCGCACCGGCACAAATACCCAACATCGGTTTATGATTACGGTAGGCCTCGGTTATCGCTGCTTTATATGCAAAAAAGCGTTTGCCTTCTTTACCACCCATATCTTTTCCGTCTATGAAGAAATCTTCCGGATTATCAAAGGCGCCACCCGGCAAAATGACGCCATCGCAATCTTTCATCTGTTGATAGGTGTTTTCATAATCCAAAAACTTTATCTCTGCCCCTGTTGACAACGCCGCTTGCGCATAGGTCAATCCGATGGTGTAATATTCTTCACCATTATCGCCTTTATCTTGCCCCAATAAAAATCCTACTGTCGGACGAGATGAACTTTTATTTTCATATAACTCTTTATGAAAGCGAATATCGGCCACGATACCTTGTGCCTTTAATTCTTCTATCTCTTTTTTGGAAATACCGAAACTCTTAAACTCTTCCAAATACTCCAGATATATTTTTTTAGTTTTCATCGTAAAAAACTCCTTTTTTGCATATATCTAAGTGTACCCGAAAATTGAGAATCTGTCAATCGGGTTATTTATTCAGTTTTTAGGCGCTGGCTTTTTATATTTCCAGATATTTCAAAACATCATCCGGACTATTAACCGGTACAACTTCCGTATTTTCCATACCGCGCAGAACTTCTGCCAACGCATAGTCGTTACCCCCCTTTTCCGTGCGGTCTCCTAAGAAAATTATTTTATAATTTGGGTGCATCTCTCTTACTTTATGCGCGATTTGCTCTTTGCTGCAGCCTTTGGTCACAATATCTATGGATATCTTGCCACCGACGCTCGCTTCATATTCCGGAAAATTCTCATTAACATCTTGAACAATGGTTTCGCGTTCGTGATGTACATTATCCCATTCATTATATTTGGCGCGTTCCGAAAAAGGACAATTTCTTCCTAACACGCTAAAATTCAGCATTCCGGGGCGCAACTCCATGTAATTTCCGAAAAGCTGCCCTTCGTATTCCGTATTGCGACGATAGCGCTCCAAAGTTTGCAATAACTCTTTTTTTAACTTAATTTCGTGACGATAAATTTCTTTGCCTTTTTGATGAAATACGTTGCCCATGGAGCTATAAATGCCGCTAAAGGACAGCATCGCTTCGGATGGAATCTGTTCGCATACTTTTTCATAGTTTGAACCTGCGGCTAAATAAGCTAAATGAGATTTTAACCAAGGGATAAATCTGCGGCTGAAATCAGGCGTCATCTGTTGGCGGGCCGGCGTTATCGTTCCATCCATATCAAATATATATATTTTCATAGCGTCTCCTTTCTTATAAACGCGCCTGCAGAGACCAACTTACAGAAATAATTTTATTTCCTCTTCATCTCAACTATTTGTCTGCGACGCATTTATAATAAGCTTTGGAGGGTACAAAAAGTCTGCACGTAAAAATATCATTATCTATTTCTTCCGCATGCGTCTTTTCCTTGTGCGCTCGGCATAGTTCATCTGCTTTGGCCTTTACCTCTTCTTTATCTGACAACAAAGGATTGTAACAGATGGCCGGACGACCAGGTTTTGAACTGCCGACATATACATATTCTGTTCCAGGCTCTCGTCTTCGGTCCTCAAATGGAGCAAATTGCGAGCATGCACTCAGCAGGCAAAACGCAGATAATAACAATGATAATTTTAGTGTGGACAATTTGTAAAACTCCCGTTAAATTGTGTATGTTAGTCATTATATATAAAGATGAATTAAAATGCAAAGCGAAAATGTATATATTGGGGATGATAAATTTGAACGCTTCCTCGCTCACTATAATTGTCCGACACCTGTTGATGTTGCAAAACTAAAATTTGCCGGTGCTATTTGCAGCCCTAACCCTAATTTGAGACCGACGGATGTTATTGCTTCTTTCTTTCCGGATAATGCTCAACCGCGTTTGACGACGAAAGCTGAGGCTGAATTGTTCTTTAAGTTTTTTATGGGACTGTGGGATCAGATGTTTATTGAAATTAAAACCAATTCTTTGGAATTGCCTGAATTCCACGGTGATATTCATGATACACAGAGTCTTATTGAATTATGCTATAATCGGGCGGATCAAATTGAATGCGGCTTTGTGGAAGGATTTTGGGGCGGTTGCGAAACGCTTAATATCCCTAATTTTGCGGCGGAGTTAATTTCTTCTCTTTCTGACATGGCCGGTGTTTATGCCATGCTCGCTAAAAAACTTTCTCAATCTGAAAATCCCGATGATATTTATCCGGTTATTCTTAATACCGATAAAATGGTGCTCAAAACTCTGCATTTCCTTATTGAACATTTGGTCTTGCCACATATTGAGAAACTGCAGAGAAGTGTTAACTAATCCGCCTTTTTACAGGAGTTTTTACTATGGAATTATATGAAGGACTTTTAACCAGACGCTCCATCAGAAAATATGATCCAGAAAAAAAATTATCTGATGAGCAAATTATTGAACTTTTGCGGGCGGCGAGCTATGCCCCTTCCGCGCACAACAAGCAGCCGTGGCACTTTTTGGTGCTCAAAGATGCTGAAACTCTACGCACACTTAGAACCGTTCAACCGTGGACCTCTTTTGCTAAAGATGCTGCTTGCGTCGTAATTGTTTGTGCTGATGAATTGGAAACTTTTCACCGTGAAAAAGAAGGTTGGAACTATGCGCAAATCGATGGTTCGTTGGCGGCAGAAAATCTTTTGCTTGCTTGCCATGCCAAAGGACTGGGTGCTTGTTTCTGTGGGGCGGCTCCGATGCCAATGGTCGTCGATAACCTGCGCAAAAAATTTAATATGCCCGAAACTATGCTCCCTATTGCTATTATTACAATCGGGTATCCTCTCGAAACACCTAAACAACCTGAAGATCGGTTTAATCCTGAAAAAGTACATTGGGAAACTTTTTAATTTTCTGTTGTTCAACAAAAAAGCCTCGCAGAATATTCTGTGAGGCTTTGTTTTTCTTTGTTACAGTTTACATGGCTGCATAGCGTTCAAAATAGGCTTTCACTTCTTCGCGATTGCCTCGTTCCAACAGTTCATCTTCGACTTCAAGCCCTTTGGTTGAGTCTTGAATGTAATCCATGATTGCTTTGTGGTTGCCGCTCTTGATTAACAAACGCTGCGCTTCAAGACACAACGCCTTGTACTTAAAGATATATCCTCTGACGCATTGCTCACACTTGTCTATTAAACTATCTTTACCGTATTCTACCTTAAGATAACTCATTAACTCCTTTTCTCCTAAAGGGGAAAGAGGATTTGAGGCCAAATAGTTTTCGACATCTTCAAGATAAGCCAATGTATGCCTATCTTGACTTTTCGCAAGACTTTGTTGGAGCAAGTAGACTTCGGCTTGCGGAGAAAATTTCTTTTGCACCCTTAAAGCGCTCAGACCTTTATTGATTATTTCTTTTTCAAGTTCTAGGCACCAATGTCCATTTTTTAACATCTGTTCACAAATCACATCGTTTGAACCGGCGTGTTTATAAATGTACAACTGCACCTCGTGGCTTAAAGGATAACTTTCTCCAAAGACTTCCAACATCTTGGTAATTTCTGTTTTATTACCTCTCTTGACAATTGCCATTTGTTCTTCATCGGTCAGAACTTTTTCTGTGCGATGCTGTGCAATTTTTGCCATGATTTCACGATGTTTTCGTCTTTCTTCCTCTGCAGCTTCACGCATACGGCTGATTTCTGCAACACTGATTTTTTCTTCCATAATTTTACAATTTAATTGGTTTGACATATCTATATTTTATCACGATTTGATGTATTCCAGTTTCGGCTTCTTGTCAATCTATTTTCTTATTATAAAAAAGGGAGCTCGTCGGCTCCCCTTTTCTATTTATACACATCGTAGAGTTTCTTTAGGACTTCCGGAACATCTACTTTTAATTCCGCCAATATGTACGCAGCTGTATCTAAGTTCAACCTTGCGATTGATTTAATGCTGTATTTGTCTTGATTTTCTACCCACCGCGGATTGTTATAATCTACCCAATAACGTTCCCGATACGATGGAATGGTGTGTACACTCGGCTTTTGAATATAGAGTTTTCCGTTTGGTGCCAGATAAGCAAATTTTGCTAAATTGCCTTCTTTATCATACGATTTTACCGAAATTTCGCCATTGTTATAGAACATTATTTCCGTCTTTGTTTTGCCGTTGCCATAATATTCCATAACCGCATTGCCTTTGCTGTCTGACTTAAATTCTGATGTTACACCGCCTTTTTTGCCATATACTTTCAGGCTGTCTTTTAACAGTTCGGCACTATTCTTAGCTAAATTCTGCGGCATATCGGCTTTGTTGAGTTTTAATGACTTGACTTTGCCTGAGTCATCATATTCTTTTTCAACAGAGGCTATGCCTTGTTGCTCGGTTTCTTTAACTAACTTACCATCCTTGTTATATTCTTTGGTGATAAATACAAGTGGTGATGTTTGTTCGCTTTCTGATTTGACGGTGCCTTCCGGATAATAGGTCTTATCAGCGAACAGTAATGTTTCCGGTTTGCGTTGTATCTCATAGCGCGATTTACCGTTATCAAAGTAGTCTTCTCTTGATACAAACGCCATTACGGCATTATCCGTATAATCCTTATGGGTTTTGCGGCGTATTTCTCCCGAACCATAGTATTTTTCAATCAAAATTCCGTCTTTTTCATACTTTGTATCTGTGATTAAGAGACCGGTTTTTGAGTATTCTTTCACCTCTTCCGTACGGCCGTCTTTCGTCTTTATCGTTTTACGCAGATTTCCGTTCGGATAATACAACTTTTGGATTTCCGGTTCTGTTGTTGTTGCTTTTTCTGCTGCCTGCGTCATATGTTCTTTTGACACAACATCGGTTAAATCTTCTATATCCGGTTTGGAAACAGGGCCGATATTTTTAGCGGCCAATTCTGCCTCTTTCTTTTCTTCGGCGGTCGGGATAATAGCATTTTTAACCTTTATGTCTTCAAACGATATCGGCTCCAAATCTTCTACCATCGGGGCAGCTTCGGCAGGAAGAACCGGTGAAACTTCCGCTTCTTTTTCACTATGCTCTATGGCCGGTTCTGCTGTTTCTTTATTTTGACTTACTGTTTCTTCCGCTACAGCCTTATTGGTATTTTCATCCTTATTTGCCGTTATCGTTTTTTCTATAACAGGTGTCGGAACAATTATCGGTAAAGCACTTGCCACCGGCTTATCGGCACTGATTGTCGGCTTATTTTCTTCTTTTGGCTCTAATGTTGCTTTGACTTCCGGTGTGACTAACTTTTCGCTCGGTTGCTCTGCAATCTGCGTTGGTTCTTGCTTGATTTCCGTTGGTTGATTTTCAACCTTATCTACCGCTACAGCCTTATCTGCCGTCTCCGTTGCAACCGGTGCTTTAGCAGCCGTTTGTTGCAGGGTAGATGTCTCTTTTTGCGGTTGAGCTATTTGTGTGGCTGCTTCTTGCTTAATCTCAGGCTCTGTTGTCTTTGAAGCGCTCTTCGCTACAGGCTCTGAGGGCGCTTTTGGCTCTGTTACTGGGGTTACGGTTGGCGTATTCGCGTTTTCATATCCGCAAATATGGCCGCCCTTTATCAACTGATTATTTTTATATACCAGATATTCTCCCAATGCCAGGTTATATTCTATATAATTGAAAGGATTGCCGGCATTAACCTCTCTGATGTAATCCATCTTATCATCATAGAATCGGATAAAGATATCCTTATTCTTGCTCGGCTCGGCAATGAACGCATCTGTTTTTTCGTTATCGTTATAATTTGCACTAAACGCTAACTTTCCGTCTTGAGTGTAGCGCACGTACACTGACTTTGGAGAATCTTCTGCTATGGTCATCATCTCTTTTACCGCACCGTTTGGATGATAACTTCTGGCGCTTTCTGACTGTTTATCCTGATTATATGGAACTTCCGCCCACAATTCCCCTTTTTCATCAAACTTTTGCGCTATGCCTTGCTTTTGCTTTTGATAATACGGAATACTATAGATGCGGTTACCTTTTTCATCATATACCGTTTCTATCGCATATTCGCCGCGATTGTACCCTGTCGGGAACACTGCTCTTAATCTGTTTAAGCGGTCATAGCAGGCGTAATTGCTGTTCTCCGGCTTAAAAGATGTAAACTCTATGCAATCTCTCGGAATATCGAATTGAAAAGCCTTCTTTATCGTATTCACATTGGCGTCTACTTCTAATTGCAACTCGCTTTGTTTATTGGTAAAATCCAAACAGCCTTTATCCGGTTGTTTTAGCTCGGCTAATTTAGACGGATTGATTATTCTGGGTTTGGCTTCAGGTTCAGCTCCGTCTATCTTGCCTGCCGTAAACTTTATTTCTCTTCCTTGCGGGCCATAAATCTTCGCAACGCCATCTTTTAGGCCATTTTTATATGGAAATTCCGCCGCAACGCCGCCGGTTGGAAAGTAGCAGGTTAATTTTCCCGATACTTTGCCATTATTATATCTTTTTCTGAAAGCGACTTGTTTGGTTGGGAAATAGCCATTGGCCATACCGTCTTTTACACCTTGTTTATAATTGATTTCCGCCGTTAAATTGCCGGCTGCATCAAACTTTTGCTCAACGCCGTTTTTTAATCCACCAGCATAAGGCGTGATTTTTCTTATCATACCGGTTTCATCGTAACTGATTTTCGTTGTCGTATTTCCTTTGCTGTCTGCTATTTCATAAACGAAATTTTCCCGATAAGGTAATCCGCATTTGTTATAAGAAATATCTCCCTCGTCTTCGTATAATTCCACCAATTCTTCCAGACTTAGTTTAACGACTTTATCTTTGCAATTTTCTGCATTTAACTCTGGTGCAAAATTCAAAATATTGACATTCTCGACTTCTTTAATACTGCGCCCCTGGCGGTTAAAGAAAATATTTTTGCCTTCTCTCCCGACGGCAAAAGATGCGGCTATGCGTCCATCCGGATAATAGGTAATGATATTGCCCTGACGAATCGTCTGCTGGTTTTCAGGTTTATCCTTATCTGCGGCTTTTGGCAAAACCCAAGGTATTTCTTGGCGCAGAACGCCATTGTTATCGTATCTCTTTTCTGTGCCGATTTTATTGTTTTCATTAAGATAGGTTGCTTGAGCTGCCAGTTTTCCATTGGTATAATAGTCTTCCGCATAAAAACCTTTACCATCTTCCAAAGCGGTGATTTGACGCGATATCTGCCCATTTGGATGATAGTAGTTCAGAACTTTTTTGACAATCTCTCCGTCTCGGATGGTCTTTTCGGCAATCACCTTACCATCTGGCGAAATAAGCTTTTCTATATGTCCGTCTTCCGTTTCTTCTTTGATAATTTTAGGCTTGTTATTGTCTTCTGGCTCTTCTTGTTTGTTTTGGGGCTTTTGAGACAATGATGCACTTAAATCCTTTTGTGCTTGTTTTTCTTCTGCTTTGGCTTCTGCCTTTTCTTCATCTAATGTATAAACTCCGACTGATGATGAATCTGTCAGCGTATTGGTTGAGCTTGCGCAGACCAACGCCGGTAATGAAACTGTGAGCAATAAAGCAATACTAAGTGATTTTTTCATAACAGCACCATAATTCCTAAAATTCAAAAATAAAGTTCTCCGTTGTTGATTTAAACATATCTCTCTTATTTTTTAAAGCATAAATTCGCATTTACACAGCTTGTTTTTGCTTGCTTAGTTTCTTGATATTATAAGGCTTTTACTTTTTCTAACATAAGTTTTGTTTTTTGATTTTGAAAGTCTTGTGGCGTTATTTTTTGGGTTTTAAGTTGGTTTAAGAGCTGATGAAACTCAGGAATCTCATTTAAGTGTATTTGTGAGGCTTTTTCATATAGCTCTCGTAACGCCTTCTCTATTTCTCTAAAATTTTGCTCATCTGCTTTAGGAATCTCATAAGCACGCCCGTGTATATCCGCAGACATGACTGCGATAAAACGCTCTAAATATATTTTTTGCGGAAAATTGTGCAAACCGATGGCTATCTGCATCAGCTGCTTTTTTACTTTTAATAGCGGATTGTGCGAAACCATGTGATTTAGAGCACAAAATCTGGCAAACTTTGTGTAGGCCACGGGGAAATGCAGCCTTTTGGATATATCGGCAATGATTTTATCTCCCAATACATCGTGCCCTTTGTGCGAAGGCCATCTTTGCGGATTTGTCGCTCCTTTGCCGATATCATGCAATAATGTCCCAAAATTTACAAACGCATCATCTGAAGCAATCGCTTGGAGCGCCAGCAATGTATGTTGTCCGCTATTGCCTTCTGGGTGATAATCCAATCTTTCCGGAATGCTCCAGAGTTTATCTACTTCAGGCAATATTTCTTGTAATGCGCCACATTCTCTGGCTGTTAAGATAAATTTATCAAAATGTTTACAATGCAGAGCCTTTTCTATTTCACACCAGATGCGTTGCGGGCTCAAATTTTTTAACTCGCCGTTTTGCACCATCCGGCAGCATAATTCCATGGTTTCCGGAGCCACCGCAAAATTTAACTGTGCAGCAAAACGACACATCCGCAAAACTCGTAGCGGATCTTCACAAAAATGGTCGGAAATGTGTCGCAAAATATGATTTTTGATATCCTCTAACCCATTATGATAATCTATGATTTGATTTGTTTCTTCATCAAAGTAAAGGGCATTACAGGTAAAATCGCGCCGTAGAGAATCTTCCTCTAACGTGATATCCGGCGTAAACTCAAACTTAAAATCTTGATGTCTTTTTCCTGTTTTTATTTCTTTTCTCGCTAATGCATATTCTTCTCCGGTTTTTGGGTGCAAAAAAACAGGAAAGCTTTTGCCCACTTTCTTAAATCCTAAAGATATCATTTCTTCTTCAGTTCCGCCTAAAACAACGTAATCTTTATCTTGACTTGGTCTTTGCAATATCTTGTCTCTGACGGCACCGCCAACCTGATAAAAACGCATTTTGCTCCCTTTCTTGTTGGTTTAATGTAATAAAATAATCTCTATTTTGCAAGGTGTTTATCGGGAGCTTAAAAAAAATATCAAAAACTAAAAATAATTGTTGCAAAAAAAAATCTTTTGGTTATAGTCATGGAAGATTTTGGTTATGGATGCGTAGCTCAGTTGGCTAGAGCAACTGACTCTTAATCAGTGGGTCCAGGGTTCGAATCCCTGCGCGTCTACCACTTTGAAAGCCGTCTTGTTTAAGACGGCTTTTTATTATAGCTTTATTGTGCTTTATACGCCCGCCCACTAATATAAGAAAATATCCTCGGATCCTATTAGCCGCATCCAAGCGTGCCAATAGATACTGACTGGGCGATTTCGATTTCGTTCCCAGTAGCCGAGGACACTTTTATATATAGAAATAATTCGCCTTCTCGTCAACTATTTAATTGCATTACCTATATGCTTTCTGTCAAATTGCATTTTATTCTGGTTAGCATTAAAAGGGAACATCATCATCTATATCGTATTTCTTGTTTTGCTTTTGAGAGACTTTTTGCCATTCTTCATCATAATTTCCGAGGTCTTCGTTCAAACCTTCATTATCCGAGCATTCTATATCCGAATCTTGGCACTCGCTGATTATTTGCCCGTAAATATACTGTTGCAGCCTATCAAAAGGTAGATTATCTTTTCCATATCGGCTAATAAAATATTTTGATATTTGACTGACTTCATCATTGTTTACCAACGGCAGGCATCGTCTGATTTTTTCTTTCAACTGATGTTCGGCTAAATCTTCATCCGTAATTGATAATTCCTCTTCTTCATTGGCATAGACGACATCTTCCAATACGATATCATCTTCATATCTATCGGGTTCATAATCATCATACTCCAAATCTTCTTCCTCATATTTTTCCGGATCATCTAATAATACCATTCTTTCATATTCGGAAGTGCTTTTTTCTGCCACCCTATCTTCTTCATCTAATAATGGATGTGTTTCTTTTTGATAAACTTCACTGATTTCTTCTTTGGAATATTTTGACATGATGTTTTCCTAATTTTAATCTGATGCTGAGCATTTTCCTTGATTTATCATATATGTTGTCACGCTTTTATTGCCAATATATAGAGTTCCCAGCAATCTGCCCCATACATCATAATGTGGAAGTATTTGACCTTTGAAATAAATTTCATTTTTATGTTTAGCCAGTAAATCCGATAATATTTGTTTTGATTTTTTACCTATAGACACTACTTCTTCTGCTGTTATATTTTGTTGTTTTGCCTGTTGACGAGCCTTGGCCGTCCTTTTTATTTCATTGCATTCAATATCCGTAAATCTGATTGTTTGTACTGTATCTAAATTACCTTGCCATTTTTCTAAAAACACAGTAACCGTATCTCCGTCTATCACTCTATAGTCATAGACTTTCTGCATACGAGTATTATACAAAAAAACAGATGTAACACATAAGAACAAAATGCTTGCTATAACTGCATCAGAATGTTTTGCCAGAAACTCTTTATATTTATTCATCTTTTTCCTATTTATCCGCACAAGTAAATGGTCTGCATTTGCTATTTTTTAGCATATAATCATTTACATTTGTTTCACCTGCGTACAAATTTCCAACCAGACGCTTCTCTCCTTTGCATACGTTTTCCGGTGTTTCTTCAAAGTAAATTTTACCTTCGTTGAAATCTAATAATTTTTTCAATGTCTTTTGAGCCTCTTTACCTAATATCTTTACTTCTTCCGGTTCAATCTTCATTTCACGAGCTTGTTTTAAAGATTTATCACTTGTTCTAATCTCCGGACAATCCACATTAGCCAGCCTTATGGTAACTTTTTCTTGTCCCATTACGGCCTTTATTGTATCTCCATCACTCACTTTAGTCACAACAATTGGCTCTTTTACCTTTTTATCGGTTTCGGCAAAACTATTGGTAAACGCTGCACTTGCCAGTAAAATAGTCATTAACGGTAATACGATTTTTTTCATAACAAATCTCCCCATTATTGCATTAAAAAGAAAACCACCTTCAAAAAGGCGGTCGGAGAGTTCGTAAATCATATATGGTTAGATGACTCTTTTAGCCTTTCAGACTATTTTTTTCAAGGATAAAGATAGCCTTTGGACATACGCTAAAAGCTCCCCGACCATTGATAGCCGGGGATATTTGTCATTGTCTTATGACAATAACTAACGATGTTATCCTACACCGAACCATATAAAAGAGCTTACGACAGCTCCGCACCTTTCTCAAGGTACTGTTTTATGCTATAGAATTATGAGTTAATTTATAGTTAAGATGGCTTTTTCGTTTATAACATTTGTTTTTTGTTGAAATCGCAAATTTTTTAATTACACTCTGTTTTAGACTTATACCTATTCGTTGGAGAGCATACCATGCAGCGTTGTATTGAACCTAATATTAAAATTGAAGATACCGGCTTTGGATATACCATGTCTATTATCGGCGGTAAATATAAAATGATTATCTTATATTGGTTGGGCGAATTTAATGTGTTGCGTTATAATGCTTTGCAACGCCTTATCGGTAAAATATCCTTTAAAATGCTTAGCTCTACCTTAAAAGAATTAGAGGCAGACGGTTTGATTATTCGAACCGTCTACCCCCAGATGCCTCCTAAAGTGGAATATAGCCTATCCCCTAAAGGAAAATCGCTTATTCCGATATTGTTTTCTTTGTGTGATTGGGGAGATAAAAACCGTCCACACTTATAATGATGCGCCCAAGGCTTTGGCTTCTTCCAAGGCTTTATGCCCCTCTATATCTCCAATGTGCAGCACACCTCCGGCAACCACAATCCCGAGATTATGCCATTCCAGATTTTTTAGTAACGACATATAGTAATTCTCTACAGGTTCAAAATTGCTTTTACTGTCTCCCTCGGAGGCCATTAGTAAAATACAGTCTTTCTTCGGGTTTTCATAAGATGGATTACACTCTGCTACGGCAAACAATCTATCAAAGGCACATTTTAATTGGCCGGAAAATCCCCAGTAATACATCGGAGATGCCAATACGACTATATCTGCTGCCATATATTCCGGATAAATTTTTAACATATCGTCCTTTTGCACGCATGGACTCGATTTATCTTTGCCACCGCCAAAACATCCGCGGCATCCATGGATGTTCATGGTTTGTAAATCAAAACATTTTACTGTGTGGCCTTTACTTTCTGCGCCTTCCGTAAATTTTTGTATTAGTGCTTTGGTGTTCCCGTTGGGACGAGGACTGCCGTTTAAGATTATAATTTTTTTACTCATACTTGCTCCTTTCGCAAAGCTACTTCATCATAGCCTGCTCTCCCTTATCAATAACAAGTCTTAGAATATGCTTTTATCTGCTCTTTTGGCAATACTTACCTTTCTGTGTCATACTTACGTTAAAGTATGCATACCTCGGCTGCTTATTTGAGTTTTTATGAGTAATTTATCTTCCGGCTGACCTTTCTGCCTTTAGCAGGGCAACTCTTTGCGGAGCTTGATTATTCGGTGTGTTTTCAGGCGCTTCTTTTCTTAGTTCACTCTTTGGCTCTTTATCTAGCTCGTGCTTTTCTTGATTGTAGCTATTCTCTTTTGTTTCTACTTTTTTATTATCATTAGAATAATCACGGGTCGCATTTTGTTGTTTTAATTCTTCCAGCTTTTGGCGCTCTTCTTCCAGATGTTTCTTGCGTTCCTCCAGCTTCTTCATTTTCTTTTCTATTTCTCTACGTTTACGCACATCCCTTTCACGGCGATATTCTTCTTCTAACTTACGTTTTTCTTCGGCCATTTTTCTCTTTTGCTCTTCCATCCATTTTATGCGGTCTTCAAATTTTTGTTGGCGCTCCTGTGCCGCTTCTTGCATATAGGCCAGTTCTTTAGCATCTTCGGCCATTTCTTTTTCCATGGCCAGTTGTTCTTTTTTGGCATTTAACCGCTCGTTTTTTTCTATTTTTTCAGCGACATTTTCTAATATATCTGCCACTTTTGCAAAAACACGCACTAATTCATCTTGACTTAAGTTACTGTATTTCATTACTTTTTCTAAAGCATTTTTGGCCATTGGACCATAACTTTGCTCTAAATAAGCTAATGCTTGTTCATTTTCTCCGTTACGCAGCATCAAACTTATTTTATCACTCACAACGCTACCTTGTTTCAAATTTTCCGTACTCATGGTTTCCTCCCTCTATCTTCCCAGATAGGCCATCTTTTTTTGTTGTTCCGCTTGTGCGACGCGCTGTTCGCGCTCTAGTTTTGCTTTGATGCACGCTTTGGCAAAATCTCGATTTAATTTCATATCTTTGGCTATGGAGATATTGACATATTCTCCGTATCGACTGAAATTAACCCCATTCACCTGCTCAAAGTCACACGCGACATGATGACGTTTATTAATTACACCTGTATGACCATGTATAATCCCTTGATTGTCTTGCGGTAATCTCCGCCCCTGATATTCATCCACTCGGTTATCTATGCTAATCGGGGTTCCCGGCGGTAAATCGCTTATGAAATTATTCATTTTTTCATTCATGGCTTGTTGTTTTTTTGCATCCGGTCTACGGCTGTATGCCTCATTTTTCACATGTACCGTCGTAAATTCCCCGCCTCGCTCTAAGACTATATGAACATTACAACCCGAATTACTGTTGCCTGCTCCTCTTTCTTTTTCTGGCCAATTCGGATTACTGCCGGAAACCATTTCTCCCATTCCGGCTTTGGCAAAAATCATTTGTACACCTTGAGTGCATTTGCCTTTTGTTTCATTTTCTATATGATTTGCCGCACGAGCTAACTTATCATTTGTTTCACCGCTCATCATGCCTTTCAGCATTTCAGGGTGTTTATCTATAACCGATTGCATATCCGCTTTGGTTACACCGGCCTTATTAAACAAATCTTGTACCGAAATATTGCCACTTATATCATCGCCAATGCTCTTTTCATATATCTCGTCTGTCTTTCTTGAAATATCTTCTTTGAGCCATGATGATGGTTGGATTTGAGACATCGCCTCATCCCAGTTAACGGTTGTTTGTATCTCTTCTGTTGTGCGTAATGGACTTATGGTATGATTTTTAACTTCTTTTATTTTGAGTTTGTTTTCTAACTTTTGATTTCCTTTTACAAGGTTCTGTGCATATTGAGAGGCCTTATCATCGGCTCCTAGCGTTACACCTGTTGCCAAACCTAAAGCGACGACACCATATTGACTGTAACGATTAAATGCCTCTTTAATCGTCTGCCATGCACGTTTTGCATCTTCTTGCATTTTATTCTTTAATTCTGAACGCGTATCTGACATAACAGCCTCTCTAAAAATATCTGACATATTCGTCTAAATTTTAGGTTATTTTACCACATTTTTTAGCGATTGTAAAGTTTTTTAGATACACAAAGACCTCTGTTTATTTCCACAAACAGAGGTCTTTTTTAACTTTTATCCGAAAGTTTTATTCTTTTACTTCCAGACCATCTTTGCCGACATCCACGGTTACTTCGGAATTATCATGAATTGTATCGGACAATAGCGCATAGGCTAATTTGTTTTCCAATTCTTTCTTCAATAACCTCTTTAACGGACGGGCTCCGTATACTTCATCATAGCCGTTATCAACAATCCACTGGTCGGCTTGCGGCGTCAATTTTAATTTGATGCCTCTGTCTACCAAACGTTTTTCAATATTAGCCAATGCCAAGGCAGCTATGGCTTTAATATTTTCTTTCGTCAGACGTTTGAAGACGACTATATCATCAATACGGTTTATGAACTCCGGACGGAAAGCATTTTTCAAGGCTTCCATGACCTTTGCCCGTTGTTCTTCTTCCGTCAAATTCTGGTTTATCAGATATTCCGCACCAAGGTTTGAGGTCATGATAATAATCGTGTTCTTGAAGTCTACCGTACGGCCTTTACTATCTGTCAAACGACCATCATCCAAAACCTGCAACAAGATGTTAAATACATCCGGATGCGCTTTTTCTACCTCATCAAACAGAATAACCTGATATGGACGACGACGGACGCTCTCGGTTAAAATACCGCCTTCTTCATATCCGACATATCCCGGAGGGGAACCGATTAAACGAGCCACAGAGTGCTTTTCCATATACTCGGACATATCTACTCTCAGCATTGCGTTCTCATCGTTAAACAAGAATTCAGCTAAGCTCTTGCTCAATTCGGTCTTACCAACACCGGTCGGGCCTAAAAACAGGAATGAACCGATCGGTTGATTTGGATTGGAGATACCTGAACGTGAACGACGTACCGCGTTGGCTACGGCTTCAACGGCTTCATCCTGACCAACAACACGTTTCTTCAGATAGCTTTCCAAATGTAACAGTTTTTCACGCTCGGATGACAACATCTTATCGGTCGGAATACCAGTCCATTTAGAAACAACTTTCGCGATATCTTCCGGTTGAACGGTTTGTTGTTCCGTCTTTTTTGTGTTTTTCTCCAGCTCATTCAACTCGGCGGTTAACTTTGGTATGATGCCATATTGCAATTCACCGGCACGTTCATATTGTCCGTTACGCTCGGCTATTTGTGCTTCGCTTCTGGCTTTATCCAACTTATCCTTTATCTCGGTGATATGTTGCAAATTCTCTTTTTCCTGCTTCCATTTTGCATCCAAAGTTCGAGATTGCTCTTCCAAATTAGCCAGTTCTTTTTCAACTTCGGCTAATCTTGTTTTAGAGTTTTCATCGGTTTCCTTTTTCAAAGCCTCTTTTTCTATCTTCAACTGCAGAACTTTACGGTCCAATGTATCCAACTCTTCCGGCTTTGAATCTATGCTCATACGCAAGGATGATGCGGCTTCATCCATCAAGTCAATCGCTTTATCCGGCATGTATCTGTCGGCAATATAACGATTGGCCAAGGTGGCTGCCGAAATCAAAGCGGCATCGGATATTCTGACCCCATGATGAAGTTCAAACTTATCTTTAATACCACGCAAGATGGTTATGGTTTCTTCCACATCCGGCTCGTCTACATAAACCGGTTGGAAACGACGTGCCAAGGCTGCATCCTTTTCAACGTATTTTTTATATTCGCTTAAAGTTGTTGCACCGACACAATGTAATTCACCTCTTGCCAAGGCAGGCTTTAATAAGTTCGAAGCATCCATTGAGCCTTCGTTTGCTCCGGCGCCAACAATCGTGTGCATTTCATCAATGAACAAAATTATTGTTCCGGCGGCTTCTTCGACCTCTTTTAAGACTGATTTCAGTCTCTCTTCAAACTCACCACGATACTTTGCACCGGCAATCAATGCGCCCATATCCAATGCCAGTAAACGTTTATGTCTTAAACTTTCCGGTACATCATTATTGATGATACGCATTGCCAAGCCTTCAACAATAGCCGTTTTACCAACACCCGGCTCACCGATAAGCACCGGATTGTTTTTGGTACGACGTGATAAGACTTGTATCGTACGACGTATTTCTGCATCTCTGCCTATCACCGGATCTAGCTTTCCTTCTTTCGCGCGTGCCGTCAAATCTACGGTAAATTTCTTTAAGCTCTCGAAGGTGTCTTCGGCCGTATCCGAATCTGCCAAACGACCTTTACGATATGCAGCAACCGCCTGATTTAATTTGACGGGGTTAACACCTGCGGCTTTTAAGAGCTCTGATGCTTTGTTTCCGGCTGATTGTGCCAGTACTTGCAATAAGCGCTCTATGGTTACAAACTTATCATTGTTCTTTTCGCTAAAGCTCTCTGCTTCCAGCAATAGACGACTCAATTCTTGTGACATTGAGCTCTGAACGTTTTCACCGGATACGGACGGTAATTTTTTCAACTCACTGTCTGTACTTGATTTTAATACGGCAAGATTACCTCCGCTTTCCGTGATTAAATTTTCAGTCGTCGGATCATTTAAATCCAATATTGTACCCAATAAGTGTAAAGGGGTTACGAATTGATTGCCTCTTTTGATGGCTAAATCAATCGCTCCTTTTATTACCTCTTGGCTTTTGACTGTGTATTTTTCTATATTCATCCTATTCATCTCCTTCATCTTGTTATGTAGTGTGGGGGATTTACCAAAATCAAGGGGATTTGTTAAAATGCTTTTATTTTTTCTTATTTGCACACAAAAAAACCGCTTTGCTTATCTGCAAAACGGTTTTTCTTTTTAGTCATGAATATACAAATACCACAATCCGTATTTGTTATTCTTGTCTTCATTGTAATAACGCATGGCTTGCTCTATCATCAAATTTTCTGCACTTTCAATGATAAAACCTTCCTGTAACAGATTTCCGGCAATATACACCTTAAATAGCGGACGAATATGCGGCTCACTATAAATCGTCACAATTCCTCCTTTGAATGAATGTATTTCTCCGGGCATATCCCTCGGAAGTATCGGACAGTTTTCTATCCTTTGCGCTAAAGGGCGGCCGGCTGTACCTAACAGTCCGCCTCTTGGACAATTATTAAACGCCTCGCGTTTCCAAAGATGGAAATTAATGGTTTGAAGTAGAGTTTTCATAGGACTTAAAATTTATAATTGGCTACAAAAACTTCTCTATCTCCATCTTTGGCATGATAAGTTTTTACTTCTTTCACGCCTTCGGCCCGCACAGTCCAATCTTTCCCTTGGTGAGTAAATGTTCTTTTCGTGCCATTTCCATCACATCTTTCCAGACTGGTTTCTTGTTTAGGCGTATAGGTAACATCTGTTACTTCTTCATAGTTCGTATCTTCCGGTTCTATCGGAGAGAACATTCCATTAATCCTTTGCTTTACTCTATCCCAAAAGCCAGATGTCTTTTGTTCTTCCTTGGGGCGAAACGCCGGATAATTGCCTCTGTTTGATGTCAACTGACGTTGATGCGCCGGATTTGTGTCTATCGGACCTTCTACCGTAAATACCACTTGTTTTCCAGGAATACGCGTTGAAGCGTATGTTCCATCAGAAAATACATAAATCGGATAGCCATATCGGCTACCAAATTCGTTAAAAGTTTCAGCTGTCATACTTCTTCTTTTTAATGTAAATAATAATATGTCTTTTTTATCCCTTTTTCTTTGATCGTTAACTGATCCACTTTTACCCCGACTTGTAATAGATATATTTCTATACCTTCTCTACCATTTTCTCTGATTGTTTCCACCAAGTATCTCACATAGTGTTCTGCGTAAATATATACCTTTCCATTGCAACATATTTTGGGCTCTAGATGAGATGGAATTGTAAACTTTTCTGGAAAATCGGCTTGTTCAGGATTTTGTGGAGCTGAAGCAACGCTTGGCGTTCTTCTCAGCCACGTCTCATATTTCATGATTCCTTGATGTTGAAGACTTTTCTTTATATTCAATTCTTCAAAAACAATGAATTTGAACGGTTCATCTTTCGGCAGAGTCTTTAATATTCTCCCATCCGACATAACAAACAGCGGATATCCCTGGACCTTGCCACGGTTATTTATCCTTTGTAATAATTCATTTCTATCCATATGCTAATAATTTTTTTGCAAAGCTTATTTTAGACATTTTCTTGTTTTTGTCAATATCTTATTTGGGTATTTGAGCTTGGATAGCCTTTATCCCCTCTTTTGTCAGCAAAATGATTGCATAGGTATCATCCACATACACCCCCTCTTCTGCCGGCCATGGAGATTTGGTATCTCTTAAAAAGACATATAAGGGAACGGTCAACTCACCTATTTGCGACTGGCCTGCATACATGGGTTTTATTGCATAAAAATTCAACATTCCGGCAGGAATATGGCGTACCATAAATGGACTGGTTAGCATATATGGATTATTTTTTTGATACTTTTCACTATAATAACGAGGGCGCAAAGCCTTTTCTCCGGCAACAACCGGTATCAGAAAAGACTGATTTCTAGGCTCCAAACGTGTTTCTATTCTGGCTTCTACTCTTTCTATCATCTTTTCTTCAGCAAGCTTCCCCATTTGCCAGACTTTTTGTACATAAAATCCTTCTCTTGAAGCTATGCATATAAATAAAATCCCCAGCAGTAAGCCTAAATTTCCAGTTAACTTGGATGTTCGCTCGCTTAACAGTAAAGCCAAAGCCCCTGCATATAAGAAATTTAGTCCATAAAAATTAATACGAGCCATATACGCCGCCTCTTCCCAGCGCGCTGCTAAAAATGCACTCAAAACCGTTGCGCCAAGTCCTATTCCCCAAAGTATTAGTGTTTTCAAACTAAAATTTTCTCGTAGTGTTGTTATGACAGCTCCCAGAATTATCAAAATTCCGATTACTTTTAGCTCTGTTGGGAAAAACGGGATGCTCATATATAACTGGCTTACTGCAAGCGTAACCATTTCCGGAATTCTGTGAATTAACTCTTCAAAGCCTGCGGTTTGCACATTATAATGCTCGGTATAAATCACTCCTTGAACCGTTAATATTTGCAAAACCAAGGCAAATACGACCAAAGACAATAACGCGGTTCCCCAAGCGCCGTATTTTATATTTTTTTCTTGCAGGCTCTTTATGGACAAGCACACAATTATCATTTCTGCCACACTCGGATATACACCCAACGCCGTTACAAAGCAAACTAAACCTGCCAATTTATAATACCATTGCTGGCGTTCTGCCCATATTAAACCGCCTACGACTAACGGAATGGCTGCAAAATTTCCGAGAATATTTATCGGGAAATATAACCAATCCCAAATGTATGGCGAGCTGATGATAAGCGCACCGATGATTATGGATGAACTTGTTTTTTCTATTTTCCAATATTTAGTTAATAAAACCAGCCCTAATGATAATAATCCCAGTGCGGTTATATTATTCAAAAGCGGTAATATCTGACCGCCGAATAAGCAGACGTTTAAGATAAACTTGGCGTATCTTCCTTCAAATAGACCGGTATCCCATTTAAGAACTTGCGTCGTTCCTTTTATCCAATCCCAATCATGATTGCCGATGAAAAAAGTCGTTTGGTAATATAAAAAAAGTATATTTGCCAAAATAAAGTAGATGAGACCTAACTTGAAATTGCTGATATATTCATCTGTTTTAAAATGCTTTTTGCTCATGGCTCATCCCTATACAATACGTATAAAGTTTCATCTTTACCCATATCTTGTAAAGCAAAAAAGTGATCTGATTTGAAAACTTTGATTTGATATTTTCCTTGCTCTTGAATTTCTTTGATGCGCTTATTAAATACATCATAAACTTCTTTATTGATGATTATTGCGCGTTTTTGTTTTATATCTTCGCTTGTCACTCTTTGCGTGAACCCATGTTCACGCCAATCCCAATAACTAAAATTCGGATTATTCTCATATATATGTAAAGATATTCCATTAAATGCAGCAATCTTCGTTTCTGTTGACGAAATATTTTGTTTTTCTAAAAAAGTATGTATGTCCTTTCCTACAGAATATTTTCCTTTTATATCTGTTGTTATTCCTTCATAACTCCATATTATTTGCATGACAAATAATAGCCCTATACCAATTTTTATCCAATGCGATACTTCTTCTTTTTCTTGCCATAGTAAAAACATAATACTCATAATGATTATGCCAGCATGCCATGGTTTATATGGAACGTATAGCATAAACAAGATATTGGGGAGCAATAATATCCCAAATTTTAACTTATATTCTTTTGTCATTATGCCTATCATACACATAGAATAGCACAACCCTATGAATATGTATTCGAGATTTTCCGGAGACAACACACTTGATGTGATTAAACCAACCGAAAACAACGCTAATATATTACGGGCACGAAACCCTTTTATTAATTCGTAATTGCTTATATACTGATTTGATGATTCAGGATATAGATATAACACGCTGAAAATAATGAAAATTCCGAAAAGACTTAAAGCTCTTAAATTGCCTTTTATAAATTTCTGATAGCCCTTTATACCCTCTGCCTTTTGAGCATCGTTATACATCCAAAACAGCATAATAGAGCAAGATAATAAAAAGGCGTGCGATGTTGTCGAACCTAAGAGAATTAAACTCCACACTAATCTATATGGATGTTTTTGTCTTTGTCCGTACGCTATGGATGCGATTACGCTCGTTAAAAACAGCAAACTGTAATTTCTGGCAACAATGTTATATTGATACAACACAAAATATGTCAGCGGTAATACGTATTTAACAACTTTGGAAAACGGGGCTTTGGTGATAAATAAACATACACCGATGAAATTTGGCAAGATTGAAGCTATATACAGATGAGAATAATCTAAGCCCCAAAATATCAACAATTTCAGCCATAAAAACCACAGTGCAGGAGTTCCTTCCGTCCGCGCTACCGTGGTTAATATTTCTGATATGGAGGCATCTCTTGCTATTAGATAGGCTTGTGCTTCATCCGCAAAAATTTCATGATTAACACCACACCATAGTGAAATCATCAGCCAAATCAATGCATAGAATATATTTATTATGTTCTCGCTTAATTTTGTTTGCATCACAAAGACTTATCCCTTACTCTCTTTTCTTCCACAAGAATAAATTTCTAAGCTCGGTTTGTAAAGTGCTTTTCTTCAGTAATGCAATACTATTAAAAACTTGTCTTGGTTATATGGCTGAAGACATCATCTGTAGGTCGTTACGGATTTTTGTTAAATCTTTTATAGCTTCTTCAATCGCTGTCTGATTTTCGGCCACGACTGCTTCTATTTCTGCTTTTTCTTCGTCTTCTTCAAAAAAATCTTTTTGGATTTCTGTACCCAAAATGTCTTTTAAACTACGATTTTTAAATAACTTTTGTACGCCTTCTATCGTGTAGCGGCGATCATACAATAACTCTTTAATCAGGGCTAATAATTCTACGTCATCCGGACGATAGTAACGTCTGGAGCTCTTGGTCTTCATCGGTTTTAATTGGCTGAATTTTGTTTCCCAAAAGCGCAAAACATGCGGCGCAATTCCTAAATCTTCGGTAACTTCCGCGATGCTTCTGAATGCTGATTTTGATTTATTGACGCCCATGATTTTCTCCCTTACATTAAAAAGGACGAAGCACCGCTTTTAGGTTCTCCGTCCTTTTTCATACTTTTATTCGTTTATCTCTTACTTATTAACTGACATTTTCAAATTTTGTGACGGACGGAAAGATATTACTGTTCTCGGGGTGATTTCTGCTTCAACACCCGTCTTCGGGTTGCGTCCGATACGTGCATTTTTCTTTTTCAACAAAAATGAACCAAATGATGATATCTTGACATCTCTTCCGGCAATCAATTCACCTTTTATCTCATCAATTACCATATCCAAAATATCTCCGGCGTCTTTTCTGGATAAACCAATCTCTTCACAAATGGTTTCTGCTATGTCGGCACGAGTTACTGTTGTCATTTTTTACCTTCCTAAAAATAAATATTACCTTTTTATTGCTTTATACCATAATCTCGCCTCTGTAACAATTCAACATTTCTTGAAAATTATACAGAGTAATTTTTTAGTATCTTACGAGCATTCCGCCCCACGTAAAGCCTGCACCCATGGCCGGAATCAGTACCAAATCTCCTTTCTTGATTTTTCCAGAAGCAACTGATTCTGATAAAGCCAACGGAATTGATGCGGCGGATGTGTTGCCGTGATGATCAACCGTTACAATCACTTTTTCGGTCGGAACACCTAATTTTTGACCAACACCCGCAATAATTCTGATATTTGCTTGATGTGGCAGCAACCAATCTACTTCTTCTGCCGTTACATTGGCTTGGCACATTACTTCCATGCATGCTTCACTCATTGCGCCAACCGCAAATTTGAAAACTTCCTTGCCGTTCATCTTGATAAATCCGGCATTTTGAGTTAAGGCAACGCCACCGGTTGTATACAGATTTTCATACTCGGTACCGTCGGCATAGATTTTTGTTGCCAAAACGCCTGTATCGCTCGCAACACCTTCACCTTCCGTTGCTCTGACAATCACTGCTCCGGCACCGTCACCAAACAGAACGCAGGTGTTTCTATCGGTCCAATCCGTGATTTTTGATAAGCTTTCTACCCCGATAACGGCGGCTGTTTTTACTTGGCCTAGGCGAATCATATTATCTACCATTGTCATCGCATATACGAATCCGGAACATGCTGCGCCGATATCAAATGCAGGCGTGCCTACTTTGACGCCTAAACGTCCGGCTATTCTTGCCGATACAGATGGGGTTGTGTTATCCGGCGTTAAGGTGGCAACAACGACCAAATCTAAATCTTCTGCAGTTACTTTTGCCTGTTGCATAGCCATTTCTACAGCATGCAGAGCCATATCAGATGTTAATTCCCCTTCGGCAACAATGTGACGTGAGCGAATCCCCGTTCTGGTGCTTATCCACTCATCGTTGGTATCTACCATTTTAGACAAATCATCATTTGTCAGGACTTTGGACGGTAAATAATGTCCGCAGCCGATAATCTCTGTTCTAATACACTTCATAGCAAGCTTCCTGTGAAAGTTCATCTAAATCTATATTTTCTAACTCACGACGGATTGATCCGACAAAATCTTTGCGTACCAAACGAGCAGCGTTTTCAACAGCTACCGAAAATCCAAAAGCGTCGGTTCCGCCATGACTTTTGACTGATAATCCGTTTAATCCGACAAACATCGCTCCGTTATATAAGCGCGGATCCATGGTCTTTTTTAATTTGCGACCGGCTCCTATCATAAACGGTAAGCCGAGTTTTGCTAAAAATGATTGTTTGATTGCCGCCTTTATTAATTTCATCACTAAATTGCAGGTGCCTTCTACCGATTTTAAGGCAATGTTTCCGGAAAAGCCATCGGCAACGACAACATCCGCTTTACCATTCGGAATTTCATGAGGTTCAATATAACCCGTAAAATTCAAGTTCAAATGCGTGTTTTTAATAATGTGCGCGGCAACGTGTATCTCGCCTTTGCCTTTCATCTCCTCAGCACCGATATTCATCAATGCGACTCGAGGACTTTCAATCCCTAAGGCATATTTGGCAAAGATGTTGCCCATTATCGCAAATTCAGCCAAATTGATACCGTCACAATCTGTATTTGCGCCCAAATCGAGCATTACATATTTGCCTTTGATGTGCGGCATAATGCTTATGATTGCCGGACGATGTATCTTTTGTATCGTTTTTAGCACTAATTTAGAAATAGCCATCAACGCTCCCGTGTTACCGGCTGAAACAACTGCCGCGGCTTTGCCTTCTTTTACGGCTTCCACAGCTTTGTACATGCTTGTTTCACGGTTACGGATAACGTGTGACGGCTTATCTTCATTATGAACAAATTCTTCTGTATGAAAAATCTGACAAGCTTCCTTTAGTGCCGGATATTTATTCATCTCAGCAGTTATTTTCGGTTCATCCCCATATACTAAAAATCTTATATCCGGATTTCTTTTGTGGGCAAGAGCCAGACCTTCTATCACTACTGCGGGGGATTTGTCCCCCCCCATAGCATCTATTGATATGACCAGATTACTCTCAGACAAAACCTGCTCCATAAAAATAAATTAATTAATCTTCCTTAGTTATTACTCGGCATCTTGTGTTTTGTGAGCAATAACTTCTTTACCATCATATTGGCCGCATTTCGGGCATACGTTATGTGGTCTCTTCAATTCGCCACAGTTCGGGCATTCATGATATGCATTTGGTTTTAATGCATCATGAGAGCGGCGCATATTGCGACGAGATTGTGATGTTTTCTTCTTTGGTGTAGCCATCTCTTTTACTCTTTTTACCTTAAATTATTTGACACAAATAACTCTCGCTAATCTCTATGCAGAAATTACGCAAGGGTCGCTGGATTAGCTTTTATATAAAAAAATTGTATTTGGCAAGTGTTTTTTTATTATTTTTCTTCTTTTTAGGCCAAGTTCCTATTTTTTCTTTATCCTTGCTTGTTACTTCCTTGTGCATTTATGCTTGAAAATATGCTTATTCGTCCTTTTTTAATTTTGATAACACCGCAAACGGATTTTCTTTAACCGGTGTATCATCCTCTATAAATGAAGTAAATTCTTCCCCTTCTTTGCGCGGGTGGTCTTCCATCACCAAAGCCAACTGTTCTATAGCGATATCCCCTAAATCTATTTTCCCGTCTATCACAATATCCGGAACGTCATCTTCGATATCTTCATCAATTTCACGAATCTGTTCATAAGTCGCGTTCGTATCATATGTTACGGTAAAGTCGTTTTTGTAATCTCTCTTAAATTCATCCAAACTGATGACGCTTATCAATGTTAAACCGGCTCGAACTTCTCCGCTAACATCCAAAACTCCCTTCTTCTTTTGAAACGTCAGTTTTATATCGGCTTCAAAATAATTCACAGCCGGAATTTGCAGAATTTCTCTTAAAGTTTCAAGCTGAGCCTTGTTGGCTCTTAATTGATATGTTTGTTCACCTTGATTGATATCCTCAATTTTCAGCGGATAAGAAAAATCTTTTTGCATTCCTTTTTTCCTTGTGTTATAGGCTTATATATATTCAGTATATAATTGTAAGGATAGTGCTATGTCAATAAACAAAGTATTTTTTTCAACGGTTGCCTCTTTTTTCTTACTGACTGCCTGCTCGCATGAGTATTTTGTACAAACAGAAGGCAATATGCCCTCTAAGGACGATATTATGCAAATCAAACGAGGCATGTCTCAAAATGAAGTCAGAAATATTATGGGGTCGCCGAGTGTTATCTCCAGCCTTGATCATCGCACTTGGATTTATATGAATTCCACCATGGAGCGTATGGCTTTCTTTGAGCCTAAAGAATTGGACCGCAATGTCGTTGCCATTGAATTTAACCACGACGGCGAAGTACAAAAAGTGGTACAACTTACCAAAGAAAACGGTCGTGATATTGTTATCTCTAAAGATGAAACGCCGGTTATGGGCAGCGAAGAAACCTTTATGGAAAAATACTTTGGCGGTGTGGGATATATGCCTATTCAACCTACAAAAGAAAACAACGGCTTATAGAGTTATTTCCTCTAAGACATTGTTTTATTTAGCATAAAAAAATCTCCGCTTTATTAAAAACGGAGATTTTTTGTATTTTAGCGTTTTCTCTTATTTATACGTATAAAGCAAATGACCGTTTTCTGTCAGCCACTCCCGCCCTTTTGCGGCATCTTCATCCAAAAACTCTACCAAAGCCCAGAAATAGGCTGAATGGTCTTGGTGTTTTAAATGCGATACTTCATGCGCCACAATATAACGAATCACAAATTCCGGCGCCAATGCCAAACGCCAGCTATAATTGATATTATTTAAGGTTGAGCAGCTTGCCCACCGCGATTTGGTGTCTTTGATACATACATTATGTACGGTTTTGCCTATTTTATCGGCAACTTCAGCGGAACGCTTACTAAACTCTTCTAAAGCGAGTTTTTTGATAAAATCTTTTACTCGGCGGTGCAAAAACTCTATACCGCCCGAAACATACAATATCTTATTCTTTTTATCTAAACGGGTATTGCCTCGTATCGGGCTATGCTCAATCGTATATTCTTTGCCGAACAGGCTTATTTTATCGTGATTTTGGAAATATCTTAACTCCGGTATTTTCCTTAAATTATCTCTTACCCAGTCTTGATGGCTTTCTACAAACGATACGGCCTTTTTACGTGAACAATACTTTGGAATCGTCAATACAGCCATACGGTCTTTTTTATCAATGCGGAGCGTTAATCGCCGTGAACGACCGGAATGTACAACCTTCATATCAAAGCCCAAGTCAGCATTGATTTCAAAGGTCTTCCCACTCAACAATGTAATTTTCATAGTCTGTTACCTCAGATTCATTTATTAAGTTTCTTTTTTGCAGAGACATACCCGCTTTATGAACCGAATCTGCGCGGCCGGTTATTAAAGGATGCCACTCCGGCAGAGGTTTTCCCTCATCTAATAACACGTAAGCGCAAGTTTTCGGGAGCCAACGGGGTTTCTCTCGAATCGCAGAGATATTTATATCACGGCAATCGTTAACTTTTTGAAAACGATTTGCATAAATTTTGCACAAACAACTGTTCGTATCTAAAAATCGGCAATAAGTGTTTGTAAAATATATCTTTCCTTTTATCTCTATTTTATTTAAACAACATTTTCCGCAGCCGTCGCATAGAAGCTCCCACTCTCTTTTGCTCATTTCTTCTAATTTTTTCTTTTTCCAAAATTCCGGCTCAACATCGGATAAATCCGCAAATCGACTTTGCGGATCGTAATCTTCTTCTAAAATATATTCTCTTGCTTTGGCTTCTTTTGACAATCACAAATCCTCCCACTCTACAATGTGGTCTTCCAGTTCTTCTTCCGGTACATTACTTTCACTCACTACTCTGCCTTTTATAGTGGTCTTTATCGGAGACGGATTTTTCTCAAACAGCTCTCTATAAGCGCAAGTCTTTGGCATCCACCGCAGTTTATCTACATTTTGCGGCGTCAATTTCAAACAGGGCGGCACCAATTCGCACCGTTTGTCATACACCGTGCAACACATCTTTTCTTCATCAAAATAGCGGCACACTACATTGGTATAATATATCTCGCCGCTGTCGGCATCTTCTAACTTTATCAAGCAGCATTTTCCACATCGGCGGCAGATTTTTTCCCAGGCCTCAGGCGTACAGTGTTGTATGGCATCCGGTGTCATGATTATCCCCTTCTTTCCGGCAGGTGGTCATCCGGTGATAAGTTGCTGAAGCGCGCATATTCACCGTTCCAAAACAGTTTTACCGTTCCGGTTGAACCGTGACGGTGTTTTCCGATAATTACTTCACCTAAATTTGCGGTTTCTCTATCTCGTTGTTGCCACTCCTCCGTTCTTTTGGCAAAATGCTCATCGGTTTCTCCGGTATTACGCTTTGGCTCGGCATTATGTATATAGTAGTTTTCACGGAACACAAACATCACGATATCCGCATCTTGCTCAATAGAACCGGATTCACGCAAGTCTGACATCAACGGGCGTTTATCATCTCTTTGCTCCAAGCCACGGTTTAATTGTGAAAGCGCTATGACCGGAACTTTCAGCTCTTTGGCCAATATTTTTAAGCCTCTGGAAATTTCCGAAACTTCTTGCACACGGTTGCCTTCGCTTTTTTTATCTCCGGAGCCGCTAATCAATTGGATATAGTCAATCACAATCAGCCCCAATCCGTTAGTTCTTTTTAGGCGGCGGGCACGTGTTCGAATCGTATTGATGTTAATTCCCGGCGTATCGTCTATATATAATGGCAATTTTTGATATTCGCGGACGGCGGTTGCTATACGGTTGAACTCGCCTAATTCCATATCACCGGTTCTTAATTTATGTCCGGGGGTATCGGTGATACTGGACAGGATACGTGCTGCCAATTGTTCGGCAGACATTTCCAGCGAAAAGATAGCCACGCCTTTATCGTGCGGGTCCATCTTGTCATTGTTGCGCATACTTTCTGCCACATTATAGGCAATATTCATCGCCAAGGCCGATTTTCCCATTGCCGGACGTCCGGCCAAAATTATCAGGTCAGAATCGTTTAAACCGCCCATTTTGTAGTCCAAATCGTTTAAGCCGGTTGAAAGACCTGAAACCTTGCCTTCCTTTTCATAGGCCTTCTGAATCATTTGCAACGTGGAATTTAATGTGGTGCCGAAGTCTTGAAAACCTTTTTGCCCATCCCCATGCATGGCCAAATCATATAATTTCTTTTCGGCTTTTTCTATCTGGGAGGCCGTTGTATCTTCTAAATTTTCATTCATCGCTTCGCTGGCTATATCATAGCCGGTGGCAATCAATTCTCGGCGAAGGTATTTGTCATATACGAACTGGGCGTAGTATTCTATATTCGTCAACGGCGAAGATGCTTCCGATAACTTTATCAGATATGCCATTCCGCCGACATCGTTTAAAGTACCTTCTTGCTCAAAATAATTTTTGAGGGTGATAACGTCCGCAACATGGCCTTTTTGAATTAAACGCGACATAACGTCATAGACTTTGACGTGTATGGGATCTGAAAAGTGTTCGGGGCGCAAAAACTCCGAGACCTTTTCATAGGCTTTGTTGTTGGCTAATAAGGCCCCTAAAAGGGCTTGTTCTGCTTCTATATTCCGCGGTAAACGCGTGACGTCCAGTTCTTCCATTTTTTAAGAATCCTTTTTACTCTCTTTCTTTTCGCGTTATGGTACAATCAGAGATGAATTGCACGTAAAAAAACTTTGGCTTGTGGATTGTGTGGATAAAGTCTTTTCGCGCCTTTATTTTATGCACTTGCGTGATATCTTTTGTCGGTAAACAGTGCTTTTTTTTATAAGGGAGTTTTAAGTTTTGGAAAGAGTTTTAGTTGCCGGAGGGGCCGGTTATATTGGCAGCCACGTTCAAAAGCAATTATTGGACGAGGGCTTTAAGGTTGTGGTTTATGATGATTTATCAAGCGGCGATAAGGTTAATGTTTTGCCGGGAGCTGAGTTTGTTCTGGGTAATATTCTTGATAAAGAAAAACTTCACAATGTTTTTAAGACCGGTATTGACGCCGTTATTCATCTGGCAGCAAAAAAAGCTGTCGGCGAATCTATGATTAACCCATCTCTTTATGCAGAAAATAATATTTCCGGCTCTATCAATATCTTAAACGCCATGGTTGAAAACAACGTTAAATATATTGTATTCTCCTCTTCTGCCGCTGTTTATGGTATGCCGCAATATTGTCCGATTGATGAAAAACACCCGATTAACCCGATTAACTACTATGGATATACAAAACTTGCCATTGAAGACAATATGCGTTGGTTTTCTCAACTCGGCAAATTAAACTATACGGCTTTGCGCTATTTTAACGCTGTCGGATATGATGCCGGAGGGGCTATTCGCGGTAAAGAAAGAAATCCGCAAAATCTAATGCCGATTATTATGGAAGCCGCAACCGGAAAAAGAGAAAAGTTCTCTATTTTCGGTAATGATTATGACACACCCGACGGAACTTGCGTTCGGGATTATGTTCATGTTTCCGATTTGGCGCGGGCGCATACGTTGGCCTTAAAATATATGATGAATAAAAATACGTCTCTTGTGCTTAATCTCGGTACGGGAAAAGGCACCAGTGTTAAAGAAATTGTTGAGGCGACAGAAAAAGTTATCGGTAAAAAATTAAATTATGATTACGCCGCAAGACGTCCGGGTGATCCGGCTAAATTGACGGCTAATGCAGATTTGGCACACCAAATTTTGGGCTGGTCTCCACAATATACCAATGTTGAAGATATTATTCAAACGGTGTGGAATTTGGAAATTTAGCCTTGACATTGTGCTTATTAACCGTAATCGTATTCTATCATGTTGTTTATCAGACTTTATTTTTAATTTAACTCATACGGATTGAAATTATGTTAGAAAAATTACAGTATTTGTTTACGCATCATGCCGTACTTTCACAAGAGTTGATGTGGACTTGTTTCGGTATTGCCGTTATTGTTTTGTTGTTTTTAGATTTGTGCGTCTTTAACCGCAAAAATGAAGTTCCCAGTTTTGCGCATACGTTGTGGGTTTGTGCGGCTTATATCGGTGCCGGACTTCTTTTTGGTGTTTTTGTTTGGTATGAAGAAGGCACTAATAAAGCTATGGAGTATTTTACCGGTTTCTTGGTTGAGAAAAGCTTGTCTATGGATAATATTTTTGTGATGTCCATTATCTTTACCAGCATCGGCGTTCCGAGAATTTATCAGCACCGTGTGCTCTTTTGGGGAATCTTAGGGGCTATCGTTATGCGTGCGCTGCTTATCGGCGTTGGTGAAGCGTTAATCAAAAACTTCCACTGGGTGCTCTATATCTTCTCTGCTTTTCTTATTTATACAGGCGTCAAGATGGCTATGCATTCACTCAAAAAAGATGAACATGAAGATAATGAAGAAAATATCAAAAACAGCGCCATCTACCGTTTTGTGGAAAAATATTTTCCGGTTACGCATGAAATTGATGGTCCGCATTTCATCACTAAGAAAAACGGTAAGCATTATATTACGCCTCTGCTCTTTGCGCTTATTACGATTGAATTGATGGATGTGGTTTTTGCTCTGGACAGTATTCCGGCTATTTTCTTGCTCACGGATGATGTATTCATCGTTTACACCAGTAACATCTTTGCCATCTTAGGCTTAAGAGCTCTCTATTTCTTGCTTGAGGCGGCGGTTCATCGTTTTGTTTATCTTAAGCAGGCTTTGTCTATCGTGCTTATCTTTATCGGACTTAAGATTTTCTTGCCGAAATTTGGCATAGAGCTCGAGACATGGCATTCTTTAACCGTTACGTTTTCTTTGTTGTTCGGCAGTATTTTCTTGTCGCTCTTTAAAGAGAAAAAAGATAAACATGTTAGAGCTTAGGCTTTATCTTTGATAAGGGGCGGAAACGCCCCTTTTTGCCTTGGAGGAGTACCAAATGTTTCGTTTTAACTCTCAAATGCTTTTTAAGGTTTCTTACGGCTATTTGGCGCTACCTTTATTTATCTTTATTTGCTCGTGGCTAAATTGTTTTTTTGCTATCTCTCTTGCATTTTTGTTTTTAGGGGCTTTTTATAAAATTTATCAGGGATACACCGCATCTTCATCTAATTGGGAGCTTAGTGCTAAAACTTTTTACGGTTTCGGTATTCTTGCCGTAATTTGGTGCTTTTGTGCCGGTATCGGATATTTTTATTATCAATCTTTTGATTATCATTTCAGAAATGCCGTTTTTCGTGATTTGCTAACATACGAGTGGCCGGTTTTTTATGATAAAGCCGATACGCCTTTGGTTTATTACATGGGGTTTTGGCTCGTTCCGGCGGCTTTAGGTAAACTCTCTGCGCTTTGGGTAAACAGTGCTTATTGGAATTTTTATATTGCCAATATTTTCTTATTTATTTATGCCGTGTGCGGGACGATTTTAATTTTTGCGCATCTGGCTTTAGCGCTTAAAACGGTTTCTTTCAAAAAATCTATGGCTGTTGCTATCCTCTTTATTTTGTTTTCAGGGTTAGATATTATCGGAATTATCTTTTTTAGAACACAGCCGCAGCCTTTTATCTTCCATCTGGATTGGTGGGCGACTTTTATGCAATATTCTTCTTTTTCTACGGCGATGTTTTGGGTATTTAACCAATTTATTCCGATTGCTTTGATTACGCTGCTTGTTTTTAATGAGAGAAAAATTCAGAATTTTGGATTTTTGATTGTTTTAGCGTTGTTCTTCTCACCTTATCCGGCGGCCTCTCTGGGAATCTTTATGCTCGCTTATGCCGTTCAACAATTTATGCAAACGCAGCTGAAAAAAGAGTTTATTTTCACGAATATCTTTTCTATTCCAAATATTATCGGTGTTTTTTGGCTATTGCCGGTTTGTGTGTTATATTTTATAACCAACTCTGAGGGAATTGATCGGTTATGGTATATTTTTGACCAAACATCGTCGTGGCGGTTGCTCATTTTCTTGCTTTTGGAATTTCTGCTCTATGCGCTGATTATTGCTCCGGCTTACAGAAAACATCTTTTCTTTGTGACTTCTATCGCTTTATTATGCCTTATTCCTTTTTTCCGCTTAGATCAGCAAAATAATTTTTGTATGCGGGCCTCTCTGCCGCCACTGATTATTCTTTCTATCTATGTTTTCCGCTTTCTTTTTGAAAAGGAACATAAACGGTGGGCGAAAGGTTTGTTAGCGTTCCTGCTCATTTTGGGTGCGGCAACGCCCGGTTTTGAATTTTTCAGAGGGATATATTTTGTGCAAAAACATCATCAATTAGATTTGGTGGCAGACGGGATTTATACCCTCAACCAAAAAGTTGTCACTATGCCGGTCTTTGGTTGGAGCGCTAATCACCAGTTTACGGCAAAAGATTATCAAACAGATATTTTTTGGCAGTATTTGGCGAAATAACGCCTTGCTTTCTTGGCTTATAACTCTTAAAAAAAATTTGACTTTGCTTATATATCAGCCATACTTGTTTGAGATTTGTTTTATGAGGGTTTGAAATGTTAGCTTTATTTGTTGTATCGCTTTGTTTGATTAGTATGCAAGCCATGGCTAACCCTGCTTGTGCCGTATGCACGGTTGCTGTGGGAGCTTCGCTTGAAATTGCCAGAAGATTGGGCGTTGATGACGCTGTTGTCGGGGTTTGGTCCGGTGCCTTTTTGTTGTTACTCGGCTATTGGACGCTGAAATGGATGGATAAGAAAAATTATTTCTTTAAAGGCAGAGATTTTATTGTTCTTACTTTATCTGTTGCCATGATCGGCTTTATCTATATTTCTCATTTGATTTATACACCTAAGGCCATTCTTGTTTTTTGGATTGATCCGTTCTTGTTCGCAACTATTTGCGGAGCTTTGGTTTTGCACTATTCTTCCGAATTTTATCAATGGATGAAGAAAAATAACGGCGGACATGCGCATTTTCCGTTTGAAAAAGTTGTTGTTCCGGTTGTGGCTCTGGCTCTTACCTCTTGGTTATTTGCTTATCTGCAGCTTTGCACCCCGGCGCTTCCGGATTTGAGTAATATTTAAGTGGAGATTTGAGATGAAAAAAGCAGAAAACGTTAAAGAATTTGTGGAGCGTATTGATGCAACCAAAAAAGTTAATCCGAAAGATTTATCTTCGGATCAGGATTTGACGATTGCTATCATGAACCTTATTTCCATTGAGGAGCATCTTGTTTTTTCGGGGGCTAAAACCGGTAAAACTTCCTTTTATGATTTGATTGAAGATGTGCGCGAAACTCGCAAAAAGCTCATGATGAAAATTATCCCGAGTTATGAGGGTGAAGTGTGGTGTATATCTAAGCACTTGCTGGCTTCTTCCATGCGTTTGATGGAAGTTGGTACCAAGCAGCAGAGTTTGGGAAACAAAGAACAAGCCTATGACCTCTTTAACAAAGCTTATGATCTATATTGTCTTTTCTGGGGCTTAAATATGAATATGCTTGATGTCAACAACGTTAAATGGATTGAAGACAGCGTTGAGGACATTAAGAAAATCAGCGAAAAAATTGATGCCGCCGGAGTGGCAGCTAGTTCTCCGGTAGAAGAGTCCGCGACAACCGAATCTGTTGCAGACGAAGAGCCCAAAACCGCATTTGCCAAGATGAAAGCCTTTGTTCGCAAGGCGGTTGATTGCTGTATTGAGTAGTGTTATCTATTTGATTTTATATAATATTTAAAAGCGGTCGTCGGGCCGCTTTTTTTATTTTGTGTTATATTTCTTTTATATTTCTTAACTATTTCTTTTTATTCTATAGAAAAAAATTAATTTGGGAGAATTCATATGATTACTCTAACTGATGATGCTACTGAACAACTTGATGTTGCTGCAAATAAACTGCCTTCTTATAGCTTGCCTGCTTCTTCTAACTGGGTACGCTTTTTTGTGACTGATTTTTGGGGACGGAATTATTTTAATTTTAAGGGACGCGCTTCCAGAAAAGAATATTGGGCCGGTCTTGTTTTAGGGTATGTTTATTCTATAGTGATTTTTCTTTTAATTTACTTTGGCGGGAAAATTGTCTTTGGTTTATCTTCTCATAATGCTCAAGATATTACCACTCTTACACATATCAATGATATCGTTTCATTCTTTCTTGTTTCTGTTCCGTCAATCAGTCTTCTCGTGCGTCGTTTGCACGATTTTAATTTGAGAGGTTGGTGGTTATTGTTATTTATTCCCTCGCTTTTTGCCCCTTTCTTTAAAGGTGACAGAGCAGACAATCGTTTTGATACAAATATTTATAGCGAATACGAAGATCCAAATGTTGAAAAAATCAGTTATAGCAACCGCTCGTTTGGGCAAATTGCTTGTTCTATTTTTACTGAGAATTTTTGCACCCTCAAAGGACGGGCTTCTCGTAAAGAATTTAATACCTTTTGGGGGCTTTTAGTGGTTTTACCTTGTCTTGTAGCTTATATTCTTCCGACAACAACCACGTTTTGGGTTGCAGCTTTTCTTTTAATCTTTATCTATCCGGTCTTTAGCGTTGCATGGAGACGCTTGCACGATTTAAATTTGAGCGGTTGTTGGTTGCTGCTTGGCATTACCATCATTATCCTCCCCTTTATCAGAGGAAAAAAGGATGACAACGCGTATGGTCAAAATATTTATGTTGAATAGTATTTGCGCCCTTTACCAAACTATAAAAACTCCCTTTTTGATAAGGGAGTTTTTTGTATAATGAATTTATAAAATTTAAGATTATCAATCTCGGGCATATTTTTGACCTGCCATAATGACGGCATTTGCCAATTGTTTTGCATTTGCCTCTTTTTCTTGTCCGGTAATGTATTTATTCATTTCAGCTTTAAAGAATTTCACTCCTTTTTTGCTGATTTGTTGATATTTATCGGCAGCCATGTTCACACAGTCTTGATGTGATGTCCTTAGGCCTTGGCTGGCATTAAACCTTGCTACCTGCGCATTCAGAGCAACAACCAAGTCATTATCCCGCACATTTTGCAGACGATTTTTCAGGACTTCTTTATCCATCGTTTCTGACAATAAACCAAATATAGCCTTTGGGGTCTTGCAGCCTTCCAGCTTCGCAACAAAGTCTTTGCCGTTTAGCTCCTTTTTTACTTCTTTGCTCATGGTTTGCTCCTCCTATAATAATTCTCTTCTATTTATAATTGGAGTATACCAGATTTTTAAGACCTTGGCAAGGTGTTTTTTGTTACAAAAATGCCATATTTTAGTGATTTCTGGTTAAAATATATCTTGACAAATTTTTTAGTGTTTGACCGTTGTTTCCAAATGCCGACAAAATGTCTTCGGCCTCAGCTATCAGCTTTTGAGCTATGTTTTTTGCTCCTTCTACACCATATATGCTGACAAAATTTAATTTATTTTGCGCTTTGTCCTTTTTGAGAGTCTTGCCTACTAATTGTTCATCTCCCTCAACATCCAATATGTCATCAGTGATTTGAAAAGCTATGCCGATATTTCGTGAATATTTAACCAACAGAGCTCTTTCTTCGGCTTTAGCATTGCCCAATATGCATCCGGCTTCGCATGGATATCGCAATAAGCATCCTGTTTTTAATTCCTCGGTTTGGCGAATAATGCTTTCCGGATTTGGAAAATCTTTATGAGTATCCGTATATAAATCCAGAACTTGGCCGGCTATCATCCCCTTAAACGCACCGGCGGATCTTGATAATAGCAATGTCAGCTCTACTTTTTTGCTATCTTCTATATCGGCGCCGTTCAAAACCTCAAAAGCATATGTCAATAAGCCGTCTCCTGCCAGAATCGCCGTTGCTTCATCAAAGGCTTTATGACAAGTCGGCTTTCCTCGGCGCATATCGTCGTTATCCATGGCCGGTAAATCATCATGTATCAGAGAATAGGTATGCAGCATTTCTAGTGAAATCGCTATCGGAAGAGCCTTCTCATACCCTACTCCAAATAATTTTGCCGTTTCATGCAATAAAAACGGACGCAGCCTTTTCCCACCATTCATCACGCTATAACGCATGGCTTTAACCGCGTGTTGCTCCGGTGAATCGGTTATAGGAAAATATTTTTCCATATCTTGGTTAAAAGTTGCCGAATAACTCTTCAATACGTCTTCAATTTCAGTCATCATATTTCCCTACCCTAGTCCTCGTCCTTATTTTCGTTCTCGCTCCTCTTATTTGCGGCTTAGGCCTCTACATTATCTAATGGAGCCGTGCCTAAGCTACCGTCTTTGTTCAGCTCGATTTTTTCTACCTTTAGTGTGGCGGCGGCAAGTTTTTCCGAGCATAATTTCTTCAAAGCCATCGCTTTTTCGTAAGCATTAACGGCATCGTCCAATTTTATTCTGCCGCTCTCTAATTCTCGTACAATATTTTCTAATTGCGCCAAAGCATCTTCAAAGCTCAGCTTGCTTAAATCTTCCGAATTGGTATTTTCTTCTGTCATCTTTATCTCCTGATTGTCTGGTAGCTTCCGGCCATAAAACCGCCGTCTACGATAATATCTTGTCCGCTTATGAATGTATTGGCCGGATTGCCTAAAAAATATACCATCTTGGCGATATCTTCCGGCTCTGCCAAACGATTGATGGCCGTCTTGGCCGCAAGTTCGGCTCGTTTCATTTCGTTATTGTTTTGTTGGAACATTTTGGTATTTACAAACCCCGGTGATACCGTATTGCATAAAACATTATACGGACCATACTCCAAAGCCAACGTTTTAATCAAACCCACCAATGCATGTTTGGAACACGTGTATGCGGCCCTACCTTCGCGTGATATGCTGGCATATAAAGACCCTATCCCTACAATGTGACCGCCATGCTCCTTGAAATACGAATCATTTGCTTTAACGATTTCCAGCAATGATATGTAATTCACATATTGCGTCTTCATAAACTCTTCTAAAGGAATTTCCGGTGCCGGCATCGGTTTATTGTACCCCGCACAATGGATGATGACATCAAACTCGGCACGATGTGTTTCAAACCATTTATGAATGGCTGACATATCTGATAAATCCAGCTCAGAGCTTCGGGGTGCCACCACTTCATATCCGCTATGCAAATATAATTCTTTGATAGCGCCGCCTATTCCTCCGCCTGCTCCGGAAATAAATGCTCTCATTTTACCTCCTTTTCTTAGAGTTTTATCAATTCTATCTCTTTATTTGGCAAATCTTTAACACCAACGCCCAGTGCCGCCAGTTTATCGCGAATCTCATCTGATTTTGCCCAATCTTTCGCTGCTCTTGCTTCGGCTCTTTGATCCAACAAAGCTTTAATCTCCGGTGTTACTTCTACCGTTTCTTTTTGCTTTGGTGCAATGTCTTTTAAGAATAAATGCAAAACCCCATCCACATGCATTAAAAAGACCAAGCGTAAACCAGATGATTTGCTGTTATCTTTAACAACATTCCACATGTATGACAATGCAACCGGTGTTTTCAAATCATCAAACAAATAACTGTCAAACTCTGCGGTCAATTTAGCCAATTCTTCCTGCTCTTGAGCCGATAAAGTTTTATTTTCATTTTCGGCCTTAAAGGTTGCAACATAATCTGCCAAATTTTCATACGCCTTTTTTGCGGCATCCATCGCTTCATCCGAAAAGATGGCAGAGCTGCGATAATGCGAGGTTAAGCAGAAATATTTGTAATGTACTGGTTCATAGCCTTTTTCTTTTAACGTATCCAGGGTTAAAAAGCCACCTTTGGACTTACTCATCTTGCCGGATTTGTTATTCAAAAATTCCATATGAACCCAGAAATTTACCCACTCATGACCTAAGTGTGCCTCACTTTGCGCTATTTCATTTTCGTGGTGAACCGGAATATGATCAATTCCGCCGCAGTGAATATCTATTCTTTCCCCAAGATATTTTGTGGACATGGCTGAGCATTCTATATGCCAACCCGGATACCCTCTTCCCCATGGAGAATCCCACTGCAATATCTGATTTTCAAATTTTGATGACGTAAACCACAACACGAAATCTGACGGATTGCGTTTATTCATATCCTGCTCGGTACGTGCGCCATGTTTCAAATCTTCACGACTTTGGCCGGATAAGCATCCGTATTTCGGGAACTTTGACGTATCAAAATATACGTTACCGTTAGAAATATAGGCAAACCCCTTATTTTCCAAATCTTTGATAAAATCTATCATATCTTGAATATGCTCGGTTGCGCGGCATACAACTGTCGGGCGTGCCAGACCCAATTCTTTGGTATGACGGAAAAAGGCATCTTCATACATACGAGCAATTTCCAGAACGCTTTTTTTTTCGCGTTCGGCAGCTACTTTCATCTTATCTTCACCCTCATCACCGTCACTGGTCAAGTGTCCGACATCGGTCACGTTCATAACGTGCTTTACTTTATATCCGGCGAGTTTTAAGGTGTTGACCAACAAATCTTCAAATATATACGTCCGCAAATTGCCGATGTGTGCATAGTTATATACGGTCGGGCCACAGCAATACATTGTTACCAACGGCGGATTTAACGGTTTAAACTCATCTTTGCTTCTGGTCCTGGTATTATATAAATATACACTCATTTTCTTTTCCTTCTTGTGTTTAATAAAAAAAGACAGTCTTTCTCAGGCTGCCTCATTGTTTTTTGTAGCTGAAACCAGCGTGGCAGCAATCTTACGCTTTGCCGCAACAACACTCTTTGATTTCATTTACTTTCAACATTTTTCCTCACTTTTCGGATAGTAGTTTGAAATGTTTTATCTTCTTTGTCAAGACCTTATCCGGCTTTATTGCAGAAATTTTGTTTTTATGGCTTTTTGAGATAATTTATACAAAAAAAACTTGATTTTTTTCTTACCGTTGCTTATCCTTGCGGAAGTTTTTTAATTTTTATTTTAATCATTAATCTATTATTTTATGGTACATTTAACTTTTGTTCGTTGCGCAGATTTAAATGCTTACGGCAGTATCTCTCTTAGTGATGCAAAAGCTTTGTTTTTGTTAGCTAAAATTGTTACCGAAAAATTTGGAAAACCGCAGATGTTTTTTGCTTCCGGTAATGATGAAGCTTTGACCTCTGCCAGAGTTTTTAATCTCGTTTGTGCCGTTCGCGGAATTTGTGAAACGACTGCTCTTAATCATCAGGCTTCTTCTTCAGATATTCGGGCTTTTTTGGATTATCTGGAAATGGAAGGTGAGCATATTCATGCTTCGCATATTGTTCTTATTTGCACGCATGAGGCTTTTGTGAAAATTTTTCATAAAAATCCTGTATTTGCAAATGCTTATACTCTTTGCGCGGCAACTTGGAATAATATTATACTTGATTACCAAGAAATATGGTCGCCGTTTACACTTTCCGACTCCACGCCTCACCCTATTGAAAATATTGCTAAGTTGCCTTGCGACGAGCATGAGACGGTTTTAATTGAACAAACTGTTCGTGCTTACAATCATGTTTATTAAAACAACTGAGCCCCTAACAGATTTTCTGTTTCGGGGCTCTTTTTTTGTTTATTTTATGTTTTGCTATTAACCGTTAATTTGTTGGACGAGTACGGCAACGTTTGTTATAAATAATTTAACCGAGATTGCCAGCAAGACCATTCCGAAAAACTTCTTCATCACATATATGGCGGCGCCGCTTAAATGCTTTTTGAAAAAGCGTGATAATCTTATTGTGGCATATATCGCTATACAGTTTAATAGTACGGCTATCAATACATTGATATCGGCATATTGTGACCGAATTGCCAACAGTGCTGTCAACACTCCGGCGCCTACAAACAACGGGAAAACAACCGGCACAAATGTTGCATCGCTGGAAATATCCGTTCCTTCACTCACCAAATTGATGTCTAGTATCATCTCTAAGCTAAACAAAAAGACAATCAACGCACCGGCTATCGCAAACGATGATATATCCAATCCAAATAACTTCAAAAAGGCTTCTCCGGCATAAAAGAAAAATACCAAAAGAACCAGTGAATACCAAAAGGCACGGCGAGCACTGATGTGTATTCCTTTATTTTGTAAACTGATGACTATCGGAATATTACCTGGAATATCCGTAATCGCCAGTAATACAACAAATGCACTAAAGAGCTCGCGAAGATTAAACTCTGCAAAGAAATTCATTCTGCACCTCGGTTTTTTCTAGTTTTATTAAATTTCATCCCAGCCTTCTACCGCCGTACTTTGATTGTATGACGATACATTGGCTTCAAAGAAATTACCTTTTACATTACCCTCACCGTTGGTATCGGCAACTTTTTCAAGTTGTTTGTATGGGTTTGTGTCAAAACCTTCATATCTTGGGCTTAACCCGATATCTTTTAAACGCTTATTGGCAATAAATTTGGTATACTCCTCTATGGTCTTTTCGGTAATGCCGATAATGTTATTGCCGATAATGTGATTGCTCCAAGCGATTTCTTGCTCAACGGCTTTATCAAACATAGCGTATATTTCATCTTGGTTAAAAAATCCTGAATTTTCTTTCATAATTTCTCTTATCATATTCGCAAAGATGACGCAATGTGTCAATTCGTCGCGGTTGATGTATTTTATTTCATCTGCCGTTCCTATCATTAGGCTTCTTGCCGCAAGGTTATAAAAGAAATTAAATCCATTATAAAAATATACGCCTTCCAACAAATAATTAGCTATCAATACGCGCGCAAAGTTTACATCACTCTTATTATCTATAAAGTTCTGATATATCTCGGCAATGTATTTGTTTCTTTCTAACAAAATCTTATCTTCACGCCACTTGTCATATATCTCGGCACGTTTTGCTGCAGGAATAATGCTTTCAATAATATAAGCATAACTTTGAGAGTGAACCGCCTCTTGATAAGTTTGAATGGCTAAAATCAAGTTTACTTCAGGCGCTGTAATATATTCGCTGATATTCGGCAGATTGTTTGTCTGAATACTATCCAGAAATACCAAAAATGATAAAATTCCATCATAAGCTTTCTTTTCTGATACGGTTAGTTCTTCATACGCTCTTTTATCATCAAACAAAGATACCTTTTCCGGAATCCAAAAGTTTTCCATCATCAAACGATAGACTTTATTTGCCCATTGATATTTTACGTTGTTTAAATTGAACAAATTCGTCACGTTTCCGCCAATCATCCGGCGGTTAATAATCTCATCATTTCCCTCTATATTAAACAGTTTTTTTCTTTGCATTTTAATTTAACCTCCTAACTTATCCGGCGCAGCTGACACATTCTTCTTTTTCGAGACTGGAGCCGTCTTTTTGAATGGTTCTTGTATAGTATAATGTTTTGATGTCCTTTTTCCAGGCACTCATAATCGTATCATATATGTCTTTGGCGCGAATATTGCGATTCAAATTATACATCAACTCTATGGATATTCCCGTGTCTATCCACTTGTTAATTCTAGACATCACGTCTATCACCGTTTCTTGACTGATGTTGCGGTTTTCTTGATAGAACCAGAATTTTTCACGAATATACGGCGGGCAATTCGGGATAGAGCCTTTGCCGTGTGTTTCTACAAAAAATTTGCTATAAATCGGTAATACCGAAGCGGTGCAGCCTTGTATCAGCGATGAACTTGTATTTGGTGCGATGGCAGCTATTTGGCTGTTTCTAATCCCATATTTTTGTAAATCGGCAAAAATCTCTTCCCAGGCTTTCGGATGTTTGGCATTTTTTGCAAACCAGGTTTCATCATGACCTAAAATAATCCCTTTACTCCAATCCGAACCTTCATAAGCTCCAAATGTTCCTTTTTCTTTGGCAAGCTTAATTGATGCGCGGATGTTAAATATGGCAATCTTTTCAAACAATTCATCCACATAATCCGCTGACAAAATATACGGCACATTGTTTTTGGCCAATTTGTCAGCCAATCCCATTGCCCCGACACCAATTGTCCGATAGCGCTTATTATGTTGTTGCCCCTCTAAGACCGGTACTTTGGTGAAGTCTATCGCGTTATCCAACAACCGAACAGAGGTCTCGCAGACACTTTCTAACTCTTCATCCGAATCTATGTTGGCTAAGTTTATGGAAACCAGATTGCAAACGTGTACTAATCCGCCATCGGCGCGTCTCGTTACTTTGCCATTTTCTAAAACATCATCTTCGATATGGCTCGGGCGCACATTACTATGTGACTCTGTGCAGAGATTGGTGCCGACAATAATACCATCATGCTTGTTCGGGTTATATCTGTTCAGAGTATCCTTAAACGCAATATACGGCATACCGGTTTCTATTTGTGAACGCATTACTTTTTTCAGCAATTCTTTGGCCGGATAGAATTTATATAACTCTAACTTACCAAAAGAGGCCTCTAAATACAGTTGATTATAGGCCTTTTCAAACTCTTTGCCCCAAAGATTGGCTAATTCTATCCCATATTTTGTCCGAACTTCGTGCGGGTCTACCATCAACCAATCTTCATTATTCTCTACTTTTTGCATAAATAAATCCGGCACAACAATCTGCGGAAAGATATCATAGGCTTTCATTCGTTGGTCGCCGTTTTCGGTTCTCAATTCCAGAAAATCTTCAATATCTAAATGCCACATATCCAAAGATACCGTAACGGCTCCTTTTCTTTTGCCTTGTTGGTTTACGGCAACGGCTGTATCATTTAAGATACGAATCCACGGTATAACACCACCGGAAGAGTTTTTAATCCCTTTAATTCTTGCCCCCTTGGCTCTGACGCGTGAGATATTAACGCCAACGCCACCGCCAAATTTTGAGATGGAAGCTACTTGGTCTATAACATAAAATATGGACTCTCTCGTATCTTCCATGGCGGTTATGAAACAAGAACTTAAATTACCGTTCGGGCGTCTTAAATTCATCAACAACGGTGTGCCCAAAGAAATCTTGCGATCGGCCAGTTTTTCATAAGTATCTTTTACTTTGGCCATACGTGTTGCCTTATCTTCGTTCTGCTCTACCAATAGCGCAATGGATAAAAACATATCTTGCGGCAATTCCACAATATTATCCTTAAATTCACACAAATAACGCTTTATCAGCAAATTGGCACCGGCATAATCGTATACCATATCAAATTCCGGCTTAATGAAACTTGCGGCTTCTTTAATTTCTTCAGCGGAGTATTTCTCTTTGATTACTGAATCGTACACCTTATTATCAATCGCATAGTCTAAGAAACGAACATAATCATAGGGCGATGCATTCTTGGGAACTTGGCGCAGTTGCGATGTCTTTTTGTAGAGAGCCAACATTTTTAGACGTCCGGCAACATTTTTCCATTCCGGTTCTTCTACCGATGTCAAGTTTAAGACATTCATTGTCAGAGCATTAAATAAATCTGATGTTGTCATTCCATCTTTCAAATACTCATCTAAATTAAGCAGCGGTTTATGCGCATCAAGCTTATAACCCTTGCATACGTAATTTAATAATTTTTGAATCTTAAATATTGAAAATTCTTCTTTTTTTCCGTTTCTTTTGATTAGTTCCACAGCCATTTTTCCCTCTTTTTTACTCTGTTATTTGTGCGCAGTATAAGTAGGAGTTTTGGGGCTGTAAAGGGATGGATAAAGTTATACTAAGATTTTTTTATTTTCTTGTTATGTTCTTATTATTCTTAGCTTTTTTATTCATTTATCCTCTTAGAATAGTGTTGTTCATGCACATTTATCTTAAATATTTTTCTTTAATTACAACGCTTTATTTTCTTCTTGCAAATATTTTTCACAATTTGCAAAAAAACACTTGCATTTATATATTTTTTAGCATAGATATGTTTTTGCTTAAGTTGATTAAGTTTTTACCACAGATCGTTGGGGTGTCGCCAAGTGGTAAGGCATCGGCTTTTGGTGCCGACATTCGTTGGTTCGAATCCAGCCACCCCAGCCACAGAATACGAACCGTCAGAAATGACGGTTTTTTCTTTATATATCAAGCATTTATACTGGTTCGGATGTTTAAAAGTCAAAATAGGCTTTTTTTGAGCAACATCCGAACTTTTTTATTGCCAATCTTTGTATTTCAATAGCTTACGGGATTTTAATCAATTTCGTATCTCACCTGAAAGATATTATCCCTCCCCCAGACTCGATATTGTTTTTTTCAATTTATCGCCATCAATGACTTGAGGTTGATACATCAAAAACTTACGCACAGGTTGAATTTTTACCGCTCCAATTTAATAAACAATACGACAATATAACTTCGGAGTTCAAAAACTGTATAGCACAGCACATAGAAAGGCAAGGATGTCAAAGTCCTTGTCTTTTTTTAACATAATGCCTCTGATGACAATATGTTACTTCATACAGCATAGTAACTATTTAATAATTTTTTTCTTTCTTTCCAATCTGGCATATGAAGTTCTATAAAATTATAAAAATTTTTATCATGATACGGATATATTAGATGAGATAATTCATGAAGGACTATATACTCTATGCATAGCGGTGAAGCTTTATAGAGAAATTCATTCATCGTAATAATTTGCTTAGAACGATTACAATTTCCCCAACAAGATTGCATTTTCCTTATTTTTAACTCTGGTTTTGCAATATGGTAGCTGCGAACGACGGGATATAATCTATCGAGAACATCACTAAAAAACGTATACATTTTTTGTTTTATATAAGAATTATATTCTTGCTGAATAAATTCTAAATTTTCTTTATCTTTGCAATAAATATTAATTGTCAAATCATCAAACTCTATATGAAAATTTTGAGATTGTGTTATATTAATTCTATAATGACGTCCCAAAAGTTGAACAGAACCACCATTTTTTAAAATATCAATTGATTTTACATTTTGGAGTTTTTTATATTTTTCTACTTTCTGAAGAATCCATGAACTTTTCTTATGAAGAAAAGCCATAACATCTTTTTCTTCAACATTATCTGGAACAGAACAAGTCACAACACCATTACTTAAGACACGTAGATTAAAATTTTTAATTTTTTTCTTTTTAATCTCGATGCTGATATCTTTATTTAATTTATAAAAATCCATTATAAATTACTCTTTGCTGTTGTAAGAATATCGTCTTCAATTCGATCCATCTGGTCCATAGACAATTCAATATCATTAGCATCTAGAAACTCAAAAATTTCATCTTCAATTTGTTGTTTAAGTTGATTTATCAATACATTATTGTGTTTCCATCCTGGTTTCCGTGCACTTCTAATGATACTTTTGACTTTTGTTGCTAATTCTCCCATTTGTAAATCTATTGCATCATTTTCATTTATTGTAATTTTTTTACTTATTTCTAGCTTCAAATTTCCATAAAATCCTTTGGCGTCATCATCATCTGTAATATTTGAAGGATATTTATTGCCAATAAAGCCTTTCTCATAATCACTTTCAAGATTTTTCATCTGAGCTAAATAAGCTTCTTCATCTCTATTTTTATTATACTCATCAATAGTTTCATCAATTCTCTCTTTAAAAGTCTTATAAAAAATAGGATCTGAATATTGCTTTTCTGAGATAGAACTATACATTGCAGTTGCCATTGCTTCCGCCTTTGCTCTATCGGAAGGAAGTTTATCCAACTCTTTTTGCATATTTTCTTTATCACTAAGATATATCGGATTTATAACAATTTGGTCTGCATCTGCTGCTACAAATTGATTTAATAAATTACGAATAGTTGGCTCATATTTAGAAAAATCAACCGTTTCTCCAAATCTCAATCTAACTGCACTTCTTAACTTTTGCAAATACACAAAGTCTTTTTGCATTTTTTTAATTTCATCAAGACCAATTCCTTTATAAATCTCATAATTACTAATTGCAGTATCTAAAGAATTTGAAAAATCTAATAATTTATTACTAAAATCTTCTCTAATATCCTTATCTTTAAACAGCAACTGAACTTCTTCTGCATCATCCGTATTATGCCCATCAAAAAACTTCATGACTTGTTCATATCTGGCATATAAGTCTTTTTTTACATCTTCTGGACCAAAAATTGTTTTTTGAATATCTTCCGCATCAAAACCATCCATACCTGATGTCTTATCCGTATATAAGTCCAATGCCGTATTCAAATTTGCAAAGATTCCATAAAAATCTACAATTTTTCCATTTTTCTTGGCAGGATAAACTCTATTAACCCTTGCTATTGCTTGCAATAAGTTATGCGTTTTCATCGGTTTATCAACATATAAAGCTTGAGCAATTGGAGCATCAAAACCGGTAAGGAGTTTATCTTTTACAACCAAAATATCAACATCTTCACCATTGTTAAAACTATTTTTTGCCCAATCTTCATAAGCTTCATAATTTTGCCCAAACAATGGTTCAATTTCTTTCTTAAAGAACTGCGCAATTTTCTCTTTATCATCAGACAATAAGTTTTCTTCTCCCTCCTCTTTATTTTCAGGAGAAATAACAACAGCAGCTTTCAGGCCTAATTCTTTTAATAGATAATACAAATTTATAGCATTTACTCGAGAAGATTCGGCAACCATTGCCTTAAAACCTTTCGGCTGCACAAAACGCTGAAAATGTTCTTTAATAGCATAGGCCAAACAGGTTAATCTGGGCGTTGTTGATGCAATTTTAGAAAACTTACTATATTTTCTCTTTAAATCTTCTTGTTGTTCCTTATCTAACCCTATTAAACTTTGTTCTAAATATTGATTAATTGCATCACTAGTCGTTTTTTGCGGAATTTTTCTTCCTTCATATACCAATGGAACAATAACTTTATCTTCCTCTGCCTGATCAATTGTATAACTATCAATTAATGGACCTATTCGTTCAAAGGTGTTTAATTTTTCAGCTTTTAACAAAGGAGTTCCTGTAAAACCAATTTTCACAGCATTCGGCAAGACATCAAGCATAAAATTATGAAAATTACCACTTTGTGTTCTATGGCATTCATCAATTAGAATAAAAATATTTTTACTATCTACTTGAGTCTTCTGTTTTGCAGCCTTTTCAAATTTATTAATAACCGCTGTAATTAAAGTTTCTCCTTCATCTTCCAGCAAGGTTATCAATCCCTTCCCTGTAGTAGCTCGAGTTGGGTGCATTTGAGTATTATTAAAATTATCTCGCAATTGTTTATCTAAATTAATTCGATCATTAACCAAGATAAAACGAGGATTTTTAATACCACTCGCAGGATTTTCAGATAATGCCATAATTTTCTTCACAAGCATGACCATTGTCAAGGATTTACCACTACCTTGAGTATGCCAAATCACACCATTTCTGGTATTTTTATTATCTTCATTCAAAATACGCTTCACAGCTTTCTGAATTCCAAAATATTGCTGATATCGCGTAATTTTTTTAATGTTATTATCATACAAGATAAAATATCGAACAATTTCAAAAAACCTTTGAACAGATAACATTGAAATAATGCTTTTATCTTGCTCTTTTGGTGTTCTGCCGACAACCAAACGTTCTAATTCTGTTTTTAACCATTCGGAATCTTTTTCTTTCCACGGCACAAAAAACTCAGCTTTTGTTCCACAAGTACCATATTTGAAGGTATGTGGATTCATCGCAATCACAATCTGAGAAAATTTAAATAGTTGCGGAATTTCATCAACTTTCCAATTTTTGATATTTTGTTTAATCCCCTCATCTACGCTAACGGCAGATTTTTTGCATTCGATAACAACCAAAGGAATACCATTGACAGTTAAAACAATATCTGGCCTACGCTTGGAATGATCTAACTTTTGCACTGAGAATTCATCCGTTACACGCAAAATATTTTCTTCCGGATGCTCCCAATCAATAAATTTCAAATCAAAAGAAGACTTTCCGCCATCATACAAATCTTCTTCATAGCTTTTTCCATAAAGCAATAAATCGTATATTTCTTTTGATGTTTTCATTAATCCTGATTGCAAAGGGACATCAATATCTGAAATTGCTTTAGCTATATTGCTGGAAGAAAATTGAAATTTTTCATTTCTGTAGTCATATCTTTGCTTTTTTAAAAATGCTAATAAATCATCTTTCAAAATAACATTTGAAAGAGAACCTCTTTGCTTTTCAGCATCTTCGGGAGCAATATAATCCCATCCGAGTTTTGTCAGTAACTCAATTGCAGGATCTTGGCTCTCTGGTCTTTCGTTATATTGATAATGATTTAATGTTGTCATTTCATTTCTCTTTCTTCAAATGGTATTAATTCATGTATATCATAAACATAATCAATCTGTTCCCCATTCTTAAATGGATAAGAAACGCCTAATTTTCCTTGATAGCTCTTTCTCCCTTCAAAAATAGGAATATAAAAATCTTTACTATTTTCAACTTTATAATCTAATGCACTACGTGCTAAATTTGAGCAAACATCATTTTCATTATATAAAGACATAGGAGAATACCGCACTGCAAAAAGAATCAAATTTGCTGCAATTGCATTTATACAATTCTCTAGTGTTGCTAAAGGAAAATTTTTTTCTCTATCATGTTTTAATTTATTATATGCTTCATACCAAGACAATGATTTCGCAGGTTTATCAGCATTCCAATTCTCAAATGGACTACATTTATAAGGATTAGCATATCCTACTAAAGAAATCTTATATTTTGTTAAATCAACATATTTAAGTATTTCAATATAATCTTTCATTCGCTCATTTTTACCAAACTGGTATTTTTTAAGAGTGCTTTCTAAATCTGAGCAGGATAAAAACAGCAATTCTCTAATTTTATGGCTATAAGCTTGCAAGCCACTTTCTGAAGGCTCTACAAACAATAAAATCTCTTGTAGTTTCTGTATTAAAATTCCCAAATCTCTTTTTGCATGAAATAATTCAACTTGTTTAATATTAAGTTCTCTTTCTATATGGATATTCATCAAAGGTTTCCAAACATGTTTATATTTCCAACCGATATCCATATCTTCTACTTTAGTTAGTGAATATTGAAATGCATTTTGAATCACTTTTTCAATATTATATTCTTTATCACAAATAAGAATACTGCATATTTGTGGTGCATAATCAACAGCTGCTATTTGCAAAAAAACGTTTTGTTTCTTTGCATTTTCATATGCAATCACTCCAAAATCTTTATCTCGTGCAAAATAGACATCTGTTTTCATTATTAATTCACTTTCACTCTGATTTTGCCGGTAAGGAGTTGTTGCATCAGAGCTTTTTTCTCTTGTTTGAAAGCCTCAAGCTTTTTGTTTAAGAGCTCAATTTCTTCATCAGCTTTGGATAAAATCTCCGCGATAGCCTTTTGCTCTGCAAGGTCTGAAGGGATATATAATAAACATTTAGAAACATCTTTCTTAGACAACCCTAATTGAGCAGAGCCTGTAGCACAACGTTTCATATATTTATTTATTTCAAAACTATTAATTTTTAAACATATAAATAATGGGAAATTGTTTTTTATAACAAGTTTGAATACGTGATCTCCTAAAATGTATTTTCTATTTTCTAATACTATTATACATTTTCCGATAATATTACCACCGCCTATATCATCTTTAGGCATAATTATATCATTAACATTTAAGAAATCTTCATAATATGATGTTCTTTTTTTGGCAATTAACGTTGCCTCATTAGATACTGCTCCCATATCAACAACAAAACAATCACCTTTTTCATCGATATATTGAGCTTTGGATGTTCCTGCAGCTATAGTCGCGATATCACCCAGCTTAACTTCATGCCAAGGGGTGGAGAAACCTTTGAGGCGGTGTTTGCCGGTGAGGAGTTGTTGCATTAAGGCTTTTTTCTGAATTTTCTTTTTTTCAATCAAAGCCGATAATTTTTCAATTCCATCATCCCAACAGCTCAAAATCCCCGCAATCTTCTCTTGCTCTGGCAAAGGTGGAAGTAGAAAGTTCAAATTAGATACATCCTTTTTTGATATTTCCAAGAAGGTACTACCACATGCTTTTCTTATAAATTGAAATTTATTATTTGCTATTAAGTAATATAAATAGATGATATTACTCCCTTCATATAAAATAATATTTTTAAAACCTTGATTCGTGGACATGGGAACTGCATTTATACAGCAATCACCTACCGTAGCTCTAGTACAAATAATTAATGAATTTTTGGGTAGCAACTTAGCTGAACTGTTTTTCAATCCTTCTTTAGTTATGGTGCGTTCAGTTTGATAAACATATTTTGTTGGTAATTTAGTTACCTCTGAAGGTGTTAACCAATAAATATCGCCATCCCAAAAAGTAGAATTTTCTGTATCTGGAGTTCCTCCTGATACTATATCTCCTAATTCTCCTAGCTTTTTAACACTCCACCCCTCAGGTATCTTCTGCTCAATCTTTGTCATTAAATAAATTCCTTGGTTTATTATCTATTAAGTCAATAATTTCATATTTTGCTACTGATTTATCTGGATTATAATAGACATTAATATCTACTACATAACTTTGTTTAAACGGTTCAGATGTCTCTGAAAAATTAAATAATTGTTTCACATCTAGCGATTTAAAAGAAACTTTTTTAACATTTTCATCCAAAGATTTTATGATACCACTGCAATTATTATTTTTTAGCGTATCAATCTTAGAAAATACTAAGACTTGGCTTTCAAACTTTTCTACAAGAGGTTCAATATTTTTAGTGTCATCCTCTTTAAAATCCGTATTTAAAGTAATTGCTCCTAGAGTTGAAGTATCGTAATTCTTTCCATTATAATTGATATTAGTAATGTTAACTTTGGAATTAACCGCCAATATCGGTTGAACCTGCCTAATTTCGTATTCGTTTATAGGAATATTGTTACTTATTTTTTCAAAAACTCCATCTAGCGGTTCTAAAACAGAAGCAATCGTAATCAGAGCATTTCCTAATTTTCGAAATTTTGGTATGAAAGATCCTGTCCTTGCTTCATAAATTTCAAGTTCCACTCCATGAGCTAGAAAAAAGTTTTCTAATCGACTTAAGTATGCCGATAAATCTTTCAAATCTAAAGGATTTTCTTTATCAAATGGTATTCTAATTTCAAAAAAATCATCTTTATCTATTTTATTTTCTACTGAATTTGTCATAAAGAATCCTTTTCTTCTCCATCTATTACAAATTTAAATGAAGGGTTGTCTTTACCTAATAAAACCCATACTCCTATAAGATATTTATAATCTCCATTTGGGTCGGTTAAATCTTTCAATTTTTTGATATCTTTGCTCGATTTATTATTCCACCATCCTTTAAATTCTATGGCAATTTTGTTTTCCTCATTGCTCCACATTCTATGTAAAATAATATCGGGACGTACTCCTTTAGAAAAATTTGGCGTAGCTTTTACAGAATCGCAATTTTTGTTATATTCAGAATTCAAATCTAAATCTGCGTATTCTGACGCTGAAACTTCTTGAAACAACTGAGCGTATATTAACGCGGCAACACACTGTTCAAGTCCTTTTATTTTAATAACTTTAGGATAATTGCTATAAATTTTGTTTACTGATGTCTTTAGTAAATTAAACAGTCCTTTTCTTTCTTTTGCTATATCTACTGAAGACATCTCACAATTTTTCATTTTTTCCTCCTTCTTGTCCTTTAAAAATCTCATCGGATTTTTTCACCAATATATTCCATACTTGTTGGGGAATAATCATTGTTTGCCCCCGTCACTTTGTAAAATCCCTTTATTTTCTAGTTTACACAAAAAACTTAAGACTTTTTCCTTCGTCACTAAATCATCACGATAAGGCACCTTAGTATTATAAGCAACATATTGGTAAAAGTATGAATCTTCTTTAAAATCAATGCTTCGCGCATTGTGTTCTTCAAAAATTCGATTATATAAAAATCTCTTTTCTTGTACTGTGCAGTTTTTCAATCTGTTGAGCAATATTTTCTCGTAAACTAGAGAAAATACAAACCGTAAGATTGCACCACCTAATATAGTCCAACAAACAATTGCTAAAACTAAGGCTACAAAAAATAAGAAATCAAAAGATAACTCAAAACTCCATAATTTTACGTAACCAAACGTTCTATATTTTCCGACTATACACACCACAGTACAAGTTAAAGCAACAATGATACATTTGTATACGTCAGTAAATATATCAAAGAAGATTTTAATCACTCTACACTCCTAATTCTTTCAGATATGCAGACATTTTGTCCTGAACGGCACTAAGTTGTAATTCCAAATCGGCAATTTCAGCTTTAACAGCTGCCAAATCAATTTCTTCTTCCTCTTCAAAGGTATCTACATAACGCGGGATATTAAGGTTAAAGTCGTTTTCTTTAATCTCGTCCAAGCTGGCTAAATGCGAGAATTTCTCTACTTCTTGCCGATTATCATAGACTTCTCTTATTTTTTGAATGCTTTGTGGCGTCAGTACATTTTGAGCACTGTCTTTGATATAATTTTCCTTATCTGCAGCATTAATAAACAACACATCTTTATTAGGACGGTTTTTCTTTATTACCATAAGGCAGGCCGGAATAGAAGTTCCAAAAAATAGGTTTTCTGGTAACCCAATAACAGCATCTAATAAATTTTCTTCTATAACTTTTCTTCTAATTGCTCCTTCTGAGGCACCTCGAAAAAGCACGCCATGAGGAACAACAGCAACCATTCGTCCATTTGGTTTCAGGCTATGAATCATGTGTAATAAGAATGCCCAATCTCCTTTACTTGCAGGAGGCACTCCCCATTCAAAGCGATTATATGGATCTAAAGACGCTTCCATCTGGAACTTTTTATCTTTTTTATTATTACCATCTTCATTTCCGCCTGGATTAAAACCCTCGGCCCATTTATCTTGAGAAAATGGCATATTTGCAACAACTACATCAAATTGCATCAAATTGCCATCATCATCTAAATGTGCCGGATTAGATAGCGTATTACCCCAAGCCAATTTTGCATCCATAATACCATGAATAAACATATTCATTTTACCCATAGACCATGATGAGCCATTCATCTCCTGTCCATAGATTGACACATTTTTTACTCCGGCATATTTTGCAGCTCTAATCAACAAGGAGCTTGAGCCGGAGGTTGGATCATAAATACTATCTCCGGCTTTAGGCTTAGCAATTTGAGCCATAAGTTCGGAAACCATCATCGGCGTGAAGAATGAACCTGCTTTTTTACCCGCTTGGCTTGCAAACTCGCCAATCATATATTCAAAAGCATCACCCAACACATCTGATGGAACTTGTCCCTCTCCTACTTCAATTTGGGAGGGCCTTAAATCAAGGGAGCGAAAATCTTCAAGCAAATTTCTTAAAGTGGTAATTTTTTGTTTTTGATTACCTAAATTAGACTGACTATTAAAATCAACATTTCTAAAAACACCATTCAGTTGAATGTTGCTGTCTTCAATAGCTCTTAACGCAGCATTAATTTTTTGCCCAATTTCAGCATCATATCTGTTATCATACAAATAATCAAAAGTCTGCTCTTGCTTCAACACAAATGGCATGCGGGATTTTGCACGTTCAAGTCTGATTTCATCTGGATATTTTTTTTGTAATTCAGCCAGATTTTCAGCATATGTATCTGTTAAATATTTTACAAACAGCATAGATAATACATAGTCTTTATAATTTGCTGCATCTATTTGCCCTCTAAAGGTATTTGCTCCACGCCATAATGCTGCTTTTATGTCTTCTTTAGTGGTCATTCTTAATTATCTCCCGTTGTCATTCTTTTCAAAATCTCTTTAAAATACAAATTCTTACAATTTTGTAATTTACTTTCGATTGCTTTTTGTTGTTGCACCAATTTATAAAAATCAATTATTTTTTTCTGTGTTTGTATATCTGGTATGTTCAACTCCATATCTGCAAGACTAGAAACACTCAATGTTCTAAGCTGTGAACCTTTGCTTGCCTTTTCTATTTGATTACAAAAATATGGTTGTTGCATCAAAACAAATAAATACTCCACAAGAATTTGTTCACTATCAACTCGAATTATTGCAAACTGAGATGGCACAATCAAATTTTCCTGCTCTTTTGTCACTAATCCAACTTTAATAGGACTGAATAAACGCATCAAAATATCATTTTTTTGCGTAAAATATTGGAAGGGTATTTTCTCCGTTACTTCAAAAGTATCGCATTCTGAAATATTCAACATCCCGTCATCACTTATTGCCCTTAATGTAACAGACTTATATATCGCCTTCTCTGCCAGTCCAATATGAGTATACCCTAGTTCTTTTGGCTTCTCACCATACCTCGAAAGAACCAGTCCAACATTAAGTTTAGCAATTTTGCCTAATTTAACTTTTTTCAAATCAACTTCTCCAAACAAGGAAATAGATGTGGGGCGAATAAATCGCCCCTAATTATGTTAACTTTCATGCACAGAATTGCAGCAAAAGAAGCATCCGTCAGCCTTAGCATAACGCATTTTAGCCACAGCTAAAGCATCAGACGCACTTTCAAATTCGCCTAAATATGCCACATCTTTTGCCATTGCCAACCATCTACAACCTTCCACGTGAACTTCATGGTCACCGTTGTATTGCGCTGAATTATTTACAAAATATTTCTTTTTCATTATTTTTCTCCATGGGCAAAGTTAATAAAATTCAGCACTTGATTTTTCACATCTCATGGTATAGCATAGAATTGTTAATATATACGCAAGGCCATATTGTGTTCTTGTGCTGATAAGTCCTCAGGATTCGCCCATAAAAAATTCTGAGGACTTTTTTTGTTCTGTGACAATATTTGCATTTAAAATTTTTAAAGTCAAGAGTTTTTTACAATATTGTTTTGTTATTTTTGTTAATTTGCATAAAAAATGAAGCAGATATACTTAAAAATGGCAGAAATACGGGTATAAGGTCTTCACCGCAACCCGATATCACTTAAAAAATATATTTGATTTGCATACCACAATATAAAGTAATTCAAATTTTTACATAGTTAAATATTAACTTCGCGCCTCAACGACACCAAGTTTTAAATTTCTTAAAAGTTCACCTAATTAATAGCCAATCTCTGCAATTTTATAGGGGCTAAAATCAGTCTTATCAGAAAGAACATTTATTAAAGTTCTTGTGTCTAACGCTATTGCCAACATCTTTCCCTTGTTTCTGTGAGGAAAATCTTTAGACGTAAACGTATTTTTGGGAATATTGAGTAAATACAACTTTCTTTTCTTTGTATCATTTAAAATAAAGCTCCAATCATGCTTAAGAAATTCAACATTAGGATTAGCCCAAAACTCTTCTCTGCTGGCATTTGTACTTGCAAATGTGACGCATAAATGCAGATCATAATTTTTATGAGAAAATAAAGCTACAGCCTTTTTCTTAGTCATTTTGTTTTTGTTGGCTATCTTAGTTCCGTCTGATTCTGCTGTTTTAGTAAGTTGTTTCTTTTGTTTTATATAAGACCTTATTAACTTTTCAATCATTGAGCCAACCTTTTCTTCTGAAACATATCGCTTTAATTCATCCAAAAGATTCGAATCAATTTTAATATTATAATCCATAAAAAAAACTCCTTTTTATTTAGATAGTAGGAAAGCAATCCATTTTACAATGAATAGTATAGTAACTGCTAAATCTTATACATTCAAGCACTAAGTTAAACAATCACCACCTTATATATCATTAAGTGTATTCGTCCTGCTTACATAAATATATTTACCATAGGCCTCAGATATGGAGTATGGAAGTAGGGTACACCGGCACCTTCCCGCCAGGGATACCTCCATGGTAGTTTTTTGATAAGATTCTTTAATACCCACCTATAGCCGGGTAAAAAAGGCCTTACACGTATAGGTTATTTAAGCATGCTCATTTTCAGTAAAACCATAAATTATAAAAACTTATAGACTTCAACGACATAAGTAAAAAATATAATTTAATGTTAATCATCAAAATATTTTTTATTGGAATAATATAAATTAATATATTCCAAATTTCTATAAAGACCAGGCAGTTCATTTTCTAACCTATAAATTGCCGAATCCCAATTTAAAAAAATTGCTAATCTAAGAAAACCATCAAATGATATATTGCCTGTTTCTTCAAAACGTCTTAATGTCCCATAAGAAACTCCTGCCCAAAGAGCTAATTTCTTTCGAGAAATTTTATATCTTGTTCTTTGAGTTTTTAGATTCTGAGAAATTTTCAATTTCTTTTGCGATATACTAATCAATTTCCGCTCCTTTTACCAATTATTATTGCTAATATATTAGCAAATAGCCCTTAAAAAAATGCTAACATATTAGCAATATTTTTCAGTTTTTTTATATAACTATTTAATAATAAACAATAAAAATTACTCTGTTTTTTTCTCTCTTTATTCTGTTTTAAATTCTTCATACACTCTCCTTATCAAACGAAATAATCGTTTTGATGAATAAATAACAATGAAAGGAGAAATGAAAAAAAGAAAAGCTCTTTAAGCACTTTCCTAAAATAATCAGGAAAACTCTTAATATCAAATAATCTAAAAAACAACATTCCCAATTTTCAGCCGGTAAGACCATGTTTTTCCGGATAGGGAGAACTTTAACTTTAATTTATGAAAGGAAATAAAATGAATAATACCGTATCAACTTTAACACAAACTCAAAATTTAGCTGATATTGACCAAAATCCAGCAATTGAGACACCTAATATTATCGACGTCGAATATACTATTACGAGTGAAGATATTCCGCATGAGTTATCTGAATCTAAAGAACTTGTTGCCGTTAATGACAATAACTTCCCTACTCTTCCTACAGATCCGACAGCATTGCCCAAATATATTACTTTAGCAAAAAAATATATTGAAGCTGAAACAAAGTTGTTAAATGGGTTAAAATTAACACCCAATAGATACCATCTTGCTTTAAGAACAACACAAGAGCATGCTTCTTTACTATTGTTAGCTGAACTAAGATTAAGCGAAATGTTAAAAGGAATTAAAACTTGCCGTGGCATGAGAACGGATATCAATAAGAAAAAAATGCTTTCTAAATTTAACCACTTGGTAAAATCAAAGAAAGAAATCATAAAACAGGATTTCAAGTTATCGCCTAGACAAGCCAGAGATATTGAAAAACTAACGCCAGAATGCATCAAAAAAGCCTTAGAAGTAGCCAAAGAAAACAATACTATTCCAACCAGATCTCTTGCTTTATCCCAATTGCCCAAAAGGGAAAAAGATGAAACCGGCAATGTAGTATTTACTCCAATTGAAGAAACTGAAGATAAAGTATTTTCATCAGAAGAACCGCTTTATTATACTTCTTTGTTTGCTAATGTCGGAATTGGAACTTACTACCTTCACAATCAAAATATCCATTGTGCCGTAGCCAATGAATTACTAAAAGAAAGAGCCGAATGGCACGATTATATTTATCCAAATGCTGAAATGGTTCAAGGAGACATAACTGATCCAAAGGTATATAACAAACTTGTAGAATTGCATAAACAACATGGTTGTAAACTTGTTTTGGCTTCTCCTCCGTGCCAATCATTCAGCAAAGCCAACACCTCCAAAGGAAAGGTTTCTGATATTCGCACACCTTTATTCAGAACAAACTTAGACTTTATTCTCGATACAGACACTGATTATGCATTGATTGAAAATGTTCCTGATTTTTTAAATGCTAAACCTAAACAATTAAAAGAACTGTTAGGAGACTTAACAATTGGGGAATATATCAAACAAGAATTAGAAAATATGGGATATATCGTTAACATTGGAGTTTATAGTGCTGCTGATTATGGAACAGCTCAAGATAGAAAACGTGCCATTATCCTTGCTGCTAAAAAAGAGTTAGGTTTATGGAAATTCCCTAAAAAAGATAAATTCAGAAAGATTTTATTTGAAGCAATCGGAGATTTACCATCTTTGGAACCAGGACAACAAGACCCTGAAAGACCAATGCACTATGCTTTAGATTTACCGGCTTGTCAAATTGAGTTCCTCAAACATACCCCTACGGCATCTTCTGCTTGGCAAAATAAAAAGGAATACCAACCGGTTAATATTGATGGAAGTGAAAGCTGTGCAAACTTTAAAGCCAGTTTTTCTAGAAAAGATTGGAACAAACCATCTAATACAATTTTAACTGATAATGGTAGCATTGGAGGAATAATAAATATACATCCTGGTCGCCCATTATCTGATGGAACATATTCTGATTGCAGACCTTTATCTATTCTTGAGCTCTTTAGAGTAACAGGACTTCCCGATGATTATCCTGTACCTGGAAAGTTTATTAAAAACGATAAATTAATCAGAGAGGTTATCGGAGAATGCTTTGCTCCACTTCATGTGGCAAGACTAATGACAACAATTCCTAATAAAAACAAAGTAAAAGCATAATTAAACTACCTGTAAGGGAGCTAGCAAGCTCCCTTTTTTATTTGTATGAATTTCTTCTTCTCTCTTCTTCTATTATGTCTTCAGATAGTGGTGCTCCATAACTAATTAACAACCGATGTGTTTCTACATTTAACTTATATAAATAATTGTTCTTTTTTACCCAATCATAATATTTCTGTATTTCAATACCACAATTTACATAATCTGATAACTGAAAAAATTCCAATGGATAACCTTGATCATCAATTAACAACTTTGATTTTTTTGAACTCGATGTTTCGGATTTTTGAGCATTCTTTTTGGCTTTTTTTGACATACTTTTTTTAATATTAGTCTTATAAGTATTTTTCCAAAGCTCATCTTTATTCTGATTAAAATATTTATCCATTTCACAAATAAGTTCTTCAGTATTAGTTATAAGATGTGTTTCGGTAGATGTTGGCTTTTCAATAGTTAATTCTTTTGTATCTAGATTATAAGACCATTTAGATTTTCCCATTCGTTCAATTGAAATTTCGATTGAACCTCCAATCATTAAAATATTACAAATATCGATTGTATTCATAACTGGATATGAAAAATTGTATCCAGGAATTTTATTGTCTATATCTATGTTTTTAACAGCTCGAGCATTAAATTCTGAGCTTTTTACAATGTCAACCATGTATTTCACCTTTCTATAATTGGTTAAAACATGATATAGAATTGTAAAAATTATGGTTTCTACTAAAAAAATTTTCCAAACAGTATATTTTTTCCTTGTCAGTTTTCTGTTTATTTCCTGTTTGACACCTATATATAAAGATATTCAAATAATTAATAATAAAATTAATTATTTGATAATAAAGGAAGCTACTTAGAAATCTACAAAAGAAATATATTTAGAAAGTGACGTATCAAGCCATAAAGTATTCTTTCTGTAATTTAAAATTGTTTATAATACTTAATATTATTTGAATAAAATGCATAATTTTAAAATTTAAACATAACAGATTATAACAACAAACATCTTTTTCTTAATCTTATAAAAAATATATCATCAAAAATATTAGGGGCGGACTTCTTTTCTTGTAAAATTATAATTAACTTCTGCTAAATTTTGCAAAAGTTGATTAATTGGTGTTCACAAAACCAAAGTATATATTTGTAAAAAACACAAATAAACTATATGAGGGAAATAGTTAATAAAATGCATTCTATCTATAAATGATTCTATACTTCATTTAAAACGCTCACATAAACAAGCCTAAAACAACCCCAGATTACAAAAAATATTAAACATAATTAAAATCTATACCAAATAAAAACATTGTGTCCACGGGGCAAAAAAATATTAAGAAAAACATATTGGCATTGATGTCATAAAGTTATGTTATTAATATAATACAACACTGATTTTTATCTTGCTATATTGTTATAATTGTATAATCTTATAAAAAACAAATATGGAGATTATCAATGACCAGTATTGCAAACATTTTAGGACTTATTGATTCGGGAAATTATGCTATACCTGTATTTCAACGTGGATATGTCTGGAATCGTGATCAAGTTAAGAAACTTATGAATTCACTATATAATGGTTATCCTATAGGTATCTTATTAGTATGGAATACAACAACTGATCCTACAATTGCTCGAGGAGAAGGAGAGCTAGTTCCTGGAAATGTCAATATGATTTTAGATGGTCAACAAAGAATTACGAGTTTATACGGAATTATAAGAGGTAAAGCCCCCAAGTTTTTTGAAGGAAATTCTAACTCTTTTACTGGTCTATATTTTAATGTTGAAGAAGAGATTTTCGAATTTTATACTCCAGCAAAAATGAAAAATAATCCTTTATGGTTTAGTGTAACAGATGTTATGCAAAAAGATGCTTGGTCGTGTGTTTCTGAAAAAAAAGCAACGTCTGACATTGAAAATCCTGATGCTTATACTAATCTATGTATGCCCAAATTACAAAAATTAGCTAATATTAAAGATAGAGAACTCCATATCGAAATTGTTTCTGGTCCAGATAAAACGATTGATGTTGTTGTAGAAATATTCAATCAGGTTAACAGTGGAGGCACAAAATTAAGTAAAGGTGATTTGGCTCTTGCTAAAATATGCAGTGAATGGCCTGAAGCTAGAGAACAGATGAAAAATATTTTGCTTAGATATCAAAATTCTGGTTATGATTTTTCTATGGATTGGCTTTTGCGTTGTTTAACTGTATATATGACGGGACAACCTTATTTTAATGTACTAAGTAAAATCAGCATCCAAAAAGTTAAAGAGGCATTGCCCAATGTTGATAAAATGATAGGTACATGCCTTGATCATATTGGAACGAGATTAGGTCTTGACCACTCAAGAGTTCTCGGTGGTGTCTTTGCCATAGCAACCATGATTGGCTATTTGCGCTATAACAATTGGAAACTTTCTGACAGCAAAGAGTGGGACAAATTACTTTACTGGTATGTTCATTCATTTTTGCTTGGGCGCTATGCTGGTTCAACAGAAAGTGTATTAGCTAGAGATTTAAAATGCATTTCTGATGGGCTAGGTATCGAAGGATTGTTAAATTTATTAAAACTTTCACGAGGAAATTTAACAGTACGTCCAGAAGATTTCTGGGGCTGGAGTACCGGTGCTCGTTTTTACCCACTTTTATATTTGCTTACAAGAACAAACCATGCTCGCGACTGGAGCAGTAATCTTGAATTAAGTAATAATTTATTAGGTAAAAACTCAACACTAGATGTACATCATATTTTTCCTAAAGATGTATTATACAAAGCCGGAAAATCAAAATCTATTGTAAATTCATTAGCTAATTATGCTTTTCTTACAAAAGATACAAATTTAGAAATTTCTAATAAATTTCCTACGGATTACATTCCTGTATATAATACAAAATGTCCTGGAGCATTAGAATCTCACTGGATCCCAATGGATTCTGAGTTATGGAAAGTTGAAAATTATGAAGAGTTTCTCGCTCAGCGCAGAATTCTCTTAGCCGAAGCTGCAAATAACTTATTGGTCTCATTATATCAAGGAAAATTAGCTTCAAAAGATGTTCAATCTTTTTCTACGAAAGAATTCAAAAATGATACAGAAAATTCAAATGAAGAAGCAGAGATTGAAGAAATATCTCATTGGATGATAGAACAAGGTTTATATGAAGGTTGTAGTAATTTTGAATTAATTAATCCAACGACAGGAGCTGTTGAAGCTATAATTGATTTAGCTTGGCCGGACGGAATCCAATATGGTTTAAGCGAACCAATTGCTTTACTATTAAATGAAACTGCTGAAACACAGGCTATTGTCAGCAAATATGGTTATAAATATTATACAAGTGGAGATGAATTAAAAGAATTTATTAAATCCACTTATTTAAAATAGTAAAAAAATAAGCCCGATTTGATTAAACTCTCTTCGGGCTT
>CASFQO010000001.1 GCA_949297145.1 uncultured Alphaproteobacteria bacterium | reverse complement strand
TTGATACAGACCGATTATGAGTAAAGGAACTGCTAAAAGGGCCATTATGTATACAAAATAATTTTTGCTGTTTCTTAAAAAAATAGCAGCAGACAGTAATAACGGAATGTATGTCGTTGCGGAATACAGGGCAGTAAATTCTGTTTGGTGTTTGATTTTATCAAAATATAAATAGAAATTTGAAAGGTAAAAAAATAAAATGATAAAAAAGGTTGCTTTTCCGGTATATGTTATAATTTCGGAAGAAGATTTTTTTTCTTTGTGATAAAGAATAAAAATATATGCGGAAATAAATATTAATAAAAAGAAGAACATCCAGAATAAAATATCAAATGTATTGATAAAATATAAAGAGGAAATGGCAAAGACATACCAGAGCCCCACCACTAAAAAGAATCTGAGAAATAAATTAATTTTAGCATTATCTTGTAAAACTTTTAATTCTATCAATAGATAGTAAAAACAGCTGATACATAGTGCTGCAGCAGAAAAGATAAAGTAGAAAAAATCTACAAATTTACTTTCTCCTGATAGTTTTGTATTAACAGGTCTGTCAAAAATTATTTCAGATATATTAATAATTTTATATCTATTCAATATATAAATTATCAAAATTCCAAAAACCAAATAAGGGGTCATTTTATTTAATGTATTCTGTATGCTTTCCCAATATGAAATTTTTCCGTTTTTATAAAGTAAAAACTGTTTGGCCTTATTCATAAACGCCTCCAAGGAAAAAATTTAAATTAGCACTTTGGAAAGTGTAATTTAAAAGCTGATAATAGAATCTGCAAACCAGAAAAAGAAAAAAGAATCGAGAGAAAGAAAATTTTAATTGGAGCGCACTAAGAGAAACATCTAAAAACCTATAAGATGATGGTAGTCCAGAAAGGGAAAGGTTACCCCGTAATTCTCTTTCATGTGCCATATTGCACTCCCTGAGAGTAATTTTGTAATTAGTTTCACTCTATAATTTTAATTATGCAAGGAAATTATTTTTTATTTTTATCGTTCTATTAATGTTTTGTTAGGTTTTCCTTTTAAACTGTTGGCGGTACTTGTTTTGACCCTGTGGATAAAACTCCAGATTATTCTTATTCTGGAAACTATTTATCAATAAGTGTAAATTTTTGCTTTATTTTTTGTTTTCCTCTCTTTATGATATTTTTCATTAAAGCTTTGCAACTGACTTGTGAGCAACCATGGATAATACTTCTTTTCAAGACATTGACACCGGGCTGGCCTGTTTTGCGATTATGGCCAATTATTTTGAAAAGCCAATCTCCATTGACCAGATTAAGCATAAATATGACCGGCAGAATTCGCATTTTGAAGAATATGAGCTTTTGCAGCTGGCCAAAGAATTTTCGTTCAAAGCCCGCTTTGTCGAGACCAAGTGGGAGCGGCTGGACAAGACGGCACTGCCGGCAATCGCCCAGAGCAAAGACGGCGCTTATTTTATTCTCGGCAAGGTGGCGGAAGATAAGGCTTTAATTCAAGACCCCGCCAAAGGCAACCATCCGGAGGTTTTGAGCAAAGAAGAATTTATGAACAGATGGAACGGCAGGCTCTTGATGATGACCTGCCGTGAGTTTATCAACGGTAAAAACCGTAAGTTTGACATTTCATGGTTTATTCCGGCGGTGGTCAAATATCGCAGGCTGTTCGGCGAGGTTATTCTGGCCTCGTTCTTTTTACAGCTGTTTGCGCTGGTATCTCCGCTCTTGTTTCAGGTGGTGATTGACAAGGTGCTGGTCAACCGCGGATTGTCAAGCCTTGACGTGTTGATGGTGGCGCTGATTTGTATCGGGATTTTTGAAACTCTGCTCGGCGGGCTGCGCACTTATACCTTCTCGCATACCACCACCCGGGTTGATGTGGAGTTGGGCGCGAGTTTGTTCAAGCACCTTATCCGGCTGCCGCTGTCTTATTTCGGCGTGCGGCGGGTCGGCGACACGGTGGCGCGGGTGCATGAGCTGGAAAGTATCCGCAACTTTTTGACTGGCTCGACCTTAACCCTGATTATCGACTTCTTTTTTACGATTATCTTTTTTACTGTCATGTTCTTTTATTCCAAAACTCTGACGCTGCTGGTTTTGCTCTCAATCCCGTTTTATGTGCTGCTGTCTTTGTTCTTCACGCCGATTTTGCGGGCGCGGATAGATGAGCGGTTTCAGCGTGGAGCGGAGAACCAATGCTTTCTGGTGGAGGCGGTTTCGGGCGTGGAGACGGTTAAGTCGCTGGCAGTCGAACCACAAATGCAGCGGCGTTGGGAGCAGCAACTGGCGGCTTATGTCGGGTCATCTTTCCGGGCTTCGCATATCAACAACATCGCCGGACAATTGGTGCAACTGGTGCAGAAAATCACTATGGCGCTGACCTTGTGGATCGGTGCAAGTTTGGTGATGAAAGGCGAGCTGTCGGTCGGGCAGCTGATTGCCTTTAACATGTTATCCGGTCGGGTAACGCAGCCGATTTTGCGCTTGGCGCAGTTGTGGCAGAATTTCCAGCAGGCTAAAATCTCTATTGAAAAGCTGTCTGACATTCTTAATAATCCGGCCGAAAATACCGAAACCCTGTCCAAAGGCTCGATGCCGGAGATTAAAGGCGACGTGGAATTTAAGGACATTACTTTCCGCTATGTGCCGAACGGGCCGGAAATTCTTAAAAAAATGAACTTCAAAGTCAAAGCCGGGCAGAAAATCGGTTTTGTCGGGCCGAGCGGTTCCGGCAAATCGACCGTGACCAAGCTGATCCAGCGGCTGTATATTCCCGAGAGCGGCAAGGTGCTGATTGACGGGATTGACATTTCTACCGTTGATACGGCGTGGCTCAGGCGGCAAATCGGGGTGGTGTTGCAAGAAAATTACTTATTTAATAAGAGTGTGCGGGAGAATATCGCCCTGACCAATCCGGCAATTTCGATGGACAGGATTATTGCCGCGGCCAAGTTGGCCGGTGCGCATGAGTTTATTACCGAACTGCCGGACGGCTATGATACGATTATTGAGGAGCGCGGTGCCTCACTTTCCGGGGGACAGCGGCAGCGGATTGCAATCGCGCGGGCTTTGGTCAATAATCCGCGGATTTTGATTTTTGACGAGGCGACCTCGGCGCTTGATTATGAATCCGAGCGGATTATTCAACAGAATATGGCTTCAATCTGCAAAGGGCGTACGGTGTTTATGATTGCGCACCGGCTCTCGACCGTGCGGGACTGCGATCAGATTATCACCATTGAAAAAGGCGAGATTACCGAAACCGGCACGCATGATGAATTGTTAAAACGCGGCGGACGTTACGCTTATCTGTGGAACAGCCAGACCGCGCCGATTGTGCCGAATGAAGTGGCGGCGGAGTGATGAATGATGTGGGAACAGCTAAAAAGATATTGGGAGATTGCCAAACTTGCCCTGTTGCAGGAGAAAGCCGCTAAGGACAGCAAAATCAAAGGCATGAACGAGCATGAAAAAGAGTTTCTGCCGGCAGTGCTGGAAGTGACCGAGATGCCGCCGTCTCATGCGGCGCGGCTGCTGACCTACGTTATTATGCTGATGTTTACGGTGCTGATTTTGTGGTCAATCTTGGGCAAAATCGACATTATCGCCACTTCGGCCGGAAAGCTGATGCCGGCTTCAAACATCAAGACCATCCAGACCCTGACCGACAGCGAGATTGAGGAAATCTATGTGCAAGAGGGGCAATATGTGAAAGAAGGACAGGATTTGATTAAATTTAATCAGACCGAGGTTCTGGCCAATATCAGCCGGGTGGAAAACGAGATTGAGGCTCTGGAAATTGCCGTTGCCCGCCTGAAGGCCCTGCTGACCGATAATCCGGAAGCAAATTTCAGCTATAATCCGGAGATTGATGAATACTTAATAAAGATGCACAAAGATCTGCTTAAAAGCCAGATGACCGAGAAAAAAGCTCAGATTGAGGTTTTGGACGGGCAAATCGTAAAGGCCGAAAAAGAAAAAGACACCATTCAGGCCGAGTTGAACCGGATTGAGAAACTGCTGCCGAGCGTTGAAGAGCGGATTGAGAAAAAGCGGATTTTGGTGGATAAGAAGCTTCTGGCGCGGCTGACTTTTCTGGAACAGGAAGAAGAACTGACCAATTTGCAGGAACAACGCAACGTACAAGTCAAGAAAATGGCGGAGACCGAAGCGAATATTGAATCTCTGAAAAAGCAAAAGCGGCAGTATCTGGCCGAGTTTGACAAGAACCTGATGCAGGAATTGACCGAAAACCGCGAGCAGCTGGAATCTTATCAGCAGGAGCTGATTAAATATCAGGAGGCATTAAAGCGGACGGTGGTCAAGGCACCGTTGTCGGGCTATGTGCAGCAGTTGGTTTATCATACCAAAGGCGGCGTGGTCGAAACCGCCAAGCCGATTATGAACCTGGTGCCGGAAGATTATAAACTTGAGGCGGAAGTGCAGATTTTGAACAAAGATATCGGCTTTGTGCGGCCGGAACAGGACGTGGAAATCAAAATCGACAGTTTCCCGTTCACCAAATACGGCACAATCAAAGGAAAAGTGCGCAATATCTCGGGCGATGCCATACAGGACGAGAAACTCGGGCTGGTATTCAACGCCCGGCTGACGCTCTTGGATAACAAAATCAAAGCGGACGGGCAGATTATCCAGCTCAAGCCCGGAATGAGCGTGACCGCCGAAATCAAAACCGGCAAACGCCGCGTGATCGAATATCTGCTCTCGCCGGTGATGAAATACCTCAACGAGAGTATGCGTGAGAGGTAGAGATGCTTCGTTTTACTTCTACTATTGATGATACTTCTTTCCAGAAAATCAAAACAGGGCAGAAACGGGTTAAATTTTTTCTCTGTGATCAAAAGCGGGATCATTTAGGTATTGGTGATCAATTTTATCTGGTAAATCATGCCAATGACTCTATTTTGGCTACGGTTGAACAAATTTTAATTTCTTCAAACCTTGAGGAACTGGTATTAAAATTTCCATTGCAGTTTTTAGGCGAATGCGATTATAATGTGGCTGTCAGAAATCTTAAGCAATGGTTTTCCGATGAAAACATAGAAAAATATTCGGTCATGGGAGTATTGATAAAAATTGAAAAGGCATGAAATACATTTTATTACATCAAATCAGGGAAAGATTAAGTCTTTAGAAAATGCCCTAAAATTGCAAAATATTGATGTCACTGTCTTAGCCAAAAATCTGGATATCATGGAACCCCAGTTTGACAGCGTGCAAGAGGTTTCAAAATTTAAGGCCGAAACAGCCTTTAAAATTGTTAATGCTCCTGTTTTAGTTGAGGATGGCGGTTTTTCAGTCTTCGCTCTTAACGGTTTTCCCGGCGTTTATACCAAATATGTTCTTAAAACTTTAGGTGCTGACGGAATTTTGCGCTTAATGCAGGGAAACAACGATCGGCGGGCAAAGTTTATCAGCGTTGCAACATACGTTAACGAAGAAGGCAAAGTTTTTCAGTTTGAGCGAGAGGGCGGCGAATTTGAAATTTCCGAAAACAAGGTGGATAAACAATCTCCATTTGCCTGGTCCGAACTTTGGAAAATTATTTATTTACAGGAATATGGGAAAAACCTATGTGAACTATCAGAACAAGAAGTTTCCGAATATTATGGAAGTATTGGCGCTAACGGCAGTATTCAGAAATTTGTAAAATGGTATGCAGATGAGTACAGAAGATAGCTTATTATTTTGCGGCAATTCCTCAATTGACCGTATTATAACACCAACTGGAACAAGAAATGTCCTTGGGGGAAGTGCCTGTAACTCCGCAGTGGCGGCTCTGCTTTCAGGAAAGAAAAGTATTTCCTTGCTTAGCAGTGTCGGAAACGATTTTCCCATAGATACATTAGATAGACTAGGTATAGATGTTTCTCATACAAAAATTTATGACAGATGTTCTAATATTTTCATCATGGATGAAATAAATAATCGGATTTCACTATTTAATCCTGAATATTTACCTATAAAAATCCCAGAATATTTGGATGTAAAGCATCTTCATGTATCTTGCCGCAAAGGAGTCCCTTTTCAGGAGGCTTTTCAAAAGATAAATGCAGAAACTTATTCTTTGGATATTATGTGGTCAAGCGTCAAGGATTTTTTGCCAGAACTGTCTGATTGTCTTACAAAAGCGGACTTTTTATTTTGCAATGATGATGAATATAATATTCTATGTAAAAATAATATAAACAATCATTTTTCTGATAATTTGAATATTTTTATTACCGATAAAACAGGCGTCACTTACCAAAAAGGTAAATATAAAAGACATTTCCAAACGGTTAAAGTTTCGCCAATTATCAGTACGGTAGGTGCCGGAGATACATTTTTAGGCGGCTTTTTATCTTATTATGACGGAAAAAATATAGATAATGCCGTCTATAATGGCTTGGCTATGGCTTCAACCTCTATACAGAACTTTGGAAATTTGCATATTTTAAATAAAGCTTCTGATATAGACCTGCTTAGGGAACAAATTGAGAGAATGAATACAAATGAAACCAAACTTGCTATTTATCATCGGTCCCTCATGCAGCGGTAAATCATCTATGGCAAATGTAATCCGGCAGCAGGATCCGTCTTATCAGCTGCTGGATGATGTTACGCCGTTATACCAAATCTTTCATGCTGATGAGTTATTACATGAAAAGAGAGAGAATGATTTTCACAAATTTATCAGTGAGAATAATCTTACAGCCTATTATGATACAAAAAATCCGGTTGTTTACAGTATCCCAAATCATACGGGAGGTTATCAAATTTTGAATCCGGCCGTTTGGAATATCGTTTTATCAAAATTGGGAACGCAGATTAAATCTGCAAAATGCATTATTGAATTTTCTCGTGGCAGTGATCACAATTATAATCAAATGTTTAATGTCTCAGATGATGCTGTTTATAAAAAGTCTTTTGACTGTCTATGCGCGGACATTCCCCAAACTTTGTTAAATAAAGCAATGATTATTGACATAAATGCTCCCTTGGATATTCGAAGACAAAGGAATATTGTTCGTTTTCATAACGGAGGACATTTGGTTTCTGAAAAAACAATGGATACGGTTTACAAACAAGATGTCTTTTTATGTGGCAGCGCACAGAGCGTTAATATAAAAGGGTGTGAAATCCCGGTGTTTTTTATAAAAAATGATATGAATTCAGCAAATATGAATGTTTTTCTTATTCAAGAGTTCAAAAAGTCTTTAATTTATTATCGGAGCGTCAAGAAATGACTTATAATAAAACCGTAATTTTAGATTGTTACACAGATGAACCGTCCGGTTACGGTGTCCGCCCATATTTAGGAACACACCAAATTCATCTGGCCCAGGCACTCAGCTATAAACAAGAACCTTTTTCTTACCTGACTATTGATGATTTGAGATATTGTTCCGGAGAAAAAGAAACTAAAGACACAAATATTAGAATTCTTAACAGGACAGTCAATGCTTCTAACGCTTTAGACATTATAAATAATGCCGATACCGTTTATATTGTTATGGGGTGTTTTGTAGAATACAAATATTTTTCCTGTGTTCCGCCGCTAATTGATGAACTATACCAATTTTTGAAAAACAGCCGGGCATACAAAGTTCTTTTTTATGTTTTGGGTATTGATAACAATATTTGTGACGATTATAAACGCTCAAACTTGGCTAAGATTATTGACAAAGTCTGCATTGGCAACACATACCGCTTTATTTTAGAAAACTCTGTTTCAGACAATTATTTACTACCCAATTATGACCTTTTGGACAAGATTTCCGAACAACCCGTTAAAATTATCGAACAGTTAGTATATCCGATTTTGGCTGAGATTGAAACCGGAACCGGTTGCAATACGCCGACCTGCAGCTATTGTATTGAAGCAAAACGGCATATTCGTCCGACTTACAGAGAACCGGCATCTATCATCAAACAAATAAAAGCTCTTTATTGCAGCGGGGTACGTCACTTCAGATTGGGACGGCAACCTAATTTCTTTCATTATCAATATAATAATGTTGAAAAGCTGAAGGAATTATTGTCAGGCGTTCGCTCTGAGTGCTCCAGTCTCCAAACACTGCATATTGACAATGTTAATATGAACAGCGTGACAGAGCCTCACGGGCGCGATTTTGTAAAGCTTGTCGTTCAATATTGTACGGATGGAAATATTGCTCCCTTCGGTATTGAATCTTTTGATGACGATGTCAGAAAAGCCACTCATATTTTTGGTAGAGCCGACAAGATTATCAAAGCAATAGAAATTATTAACGAGTATGGTGCTGAAGTCGGAAGCAACGGATTTCCCAAATTTTTGCCCGGTATAAATTTAATGTACGGTCTGCCAGGACAAACAGAAAAAACACATGCTATTAATATGGACTATTTGCGTCAAATTTATGAAAAAGGCTTACAAACACACCGTTTATTTTACAGATATATGACACCGGCTCAGGGGGTTATTGTTAAGAACACTGAAAAGGACTTGATCCATTATAACAAAAACAAACAGGAAATCATGGACAGTTTTGTTATGCCAATGCAGCAACGCGTTTATCCTGCCGGACGAATACTAAAAAATTTTAGAGAGGTTGTTATTGAAAGCGGTCATTCCTTATTAAGGACTTTGGGCACATGCTCAATAAAAGCCCAAATAGAAAATTTACAGTTAACACCTTATTCTACTTATGATATAAGGGTTATAGATTCCCTCGAACCTAAATTACTAAAAGCCGAATTGGCGGGATGAGTGTTATATGCAAGAAAATGAAAAAATAAAAGCCATTGAGATCATGGCATCACAGGATGACGTAAAACAAGCAGTCATTAACTCTCATGACAATAATCCTTGGTGGCCTAAAGACGTATCTGATTGGAGAATGAAAATGCTCGTAGCCGGGCTTAGCACTCGTGTTTCATTCCGTATGCTGGGCAGTTACACCAAAACAATTGGCAATTTTCTAAGCCATTCTTATGAAGAAATCGCTAAAACCTCCGATAATGACTTAAAAATAATGTTAAAGCCTTTAGGCTTGCCGGATGCCAGAATCCGTTTTGTCAGAAGTATGAGCGCTTACATAGATTCAAATCTTAAAAATAAAGACATTCAAAACGTTTCCAATCTTGATCTCATTGCAGATATTGCTAAAAATGTAGACGGAGCTTCGTATAAAGTCGGACAATGCTGCGTTTTGTATGCTAAAGGGTATTACTGCGGGATTATGCCCGTAGACAGCGGAATGAAAGATATGTTGGCACCGTGCATGGGGTATAAATCAGGGAAAACACCCTTTGCCCATGAAGTTGTCAGAGAGCAGCTTGAAGAATTTGCCAAGTCGTATGACTGGCTTCAAATTGCCCAAAAATGCGGTTATGACAGCAAAATAAAACTTCCCGAGGATAAACCTTTAACCTGGTGGCTTCACTTGGTTATGATTAACTACAAACGTCACTTTTGTAACAACCATAAGCCAAATGATTGCCCTTTAGTTAAAGCAGGGTTATCTCTTACAAAAGGATGCAGTCGTGAATGATTTTATAATACTTGAAGGTTGTGACGGTGTCGGAAAAACGACACTGGCCAATTTATTAATTCACAAAGGTTATGAATCTTTGCATTTCAACTATGATCCAAACCTGTCTATTAAGGAAAAATATTCTAGAATCTTGTCTAAAGACTATGGTGCCAATGTCGTTTTAGATCGTTCCTTTGTTTCTGAAATGGTATATGGCCCGTTGCGGCGCGGGTATTCCCGCTTATCGAATCAGGATTTTTCTGAACTGTTGCAGATGTTAAATAAGAGAAACGGCAGGATTATTTTGTTGGATGCAGATCCTCAGACAATATTTAACAGGATCCAAAGTCGCGGAGATGCTGAAGATAAGGGAATGGATATCAATCAGATTACTGCTATAAGAGATTTATATAAACAACTCTTATCCCCGCGGCAGGAATGCAAAATTGATATTATTCGAAATGATCGTGAGTTGCCTAAAAACATTTTACAGCGGCTACAACTGGCAGAACCTCCGTTGCAATGTTTAATTTTTGACTTTGATGAAACAATCTATCATCCTGAAGCTACAACTTTGCCACAGCAGTTAGTATACCGGATGTCCACATTCATAAAAGAAAAATTCGGTTTATCATATAAAGAAGCCAGACAACTAAGTCGGAAATACCGTATTGAGTATGGTTCTACCGTCGTCGGTCTGCAACAGTGCCATAATATTGACCCCAAAGAATTTGTTGATTATTCCTATAATTTAGATCTTTCTGAGCTGAAAAAAGATAAAAATTTCAAAAATCAGCTTCAAGCCATACCCGAGAAAAAGGTTATTTTAACAAACGCCAACGAAATATATGTGGAAAAAGCCTTGTACATGATGGGGATTAGGGATGAGTTTTCGGATATTATCGGTATTAACCGGACGAACTTTGTTCCTAAATCACAGTCTGTCGGATATGAGCTTGCAATTGACGAATATGCAGATTCCGGACGAAATTGTGTGATGTTTGATGATCAATCAGCTAATTTAAGAACTGCAAAGAACTACGGCATGAAAACCGTCTTATGCAACAAAACGGAAACAGATATGTCTGGCATAGACCATTTTACACCGGATTTGCACAAAGATTTGTATAAAATAATCAGCTCTATTAAGGAAAAAGAGAAATGAAACACTTTGGGCTTCTGGTTCCCGCTTCTAATATTGTTGCCGAAAAAGAACTATACACCCGCTTAATTCGTGAACATATGGATGATGTTTATTTTCATTTTGCCAGACTTAAATTCCAAACACCATATGGGCAAAACGAAGAAATATATACCAAGGAGTTGGTTGAAAGTATTCCTGAATCTTTAGCTGAAATGAAAAGAATTAATCTGTGTCGAGCTGCCGTTTTGTGTACCTCTGCTGAAATTTATTATGATCAGAAAGACGAATTAATTTTTCCCTTAACTTCTGTTATTGCTTATTTTAAAATGAGTGGAAGAAAAATGCCCTTAGTTATTTCACCGTATAACTCGGATATTGGAGAAAAGGTAACTCAGCGGCTGAAAAATGCAGGAATAAATACCCCCAAAGAATTTCACCTAAATATTAAAACAAAGGAGGAACTTTTGTCTTTCAGCAATACTAAATTGGCCGAGATGATTGAACAGGAACTTACCCCAGACATTGATTCTATTTGTATTTTATGTACAAATTTTGCAACATTGCACTTGGAAAATTTCATAGAGCAAACTTTCCATCTTCCATTTATTTCAAGCAATAAAGCGGTTTATGAGCGACTTAAGAATTACTTTATGTAAAATTTTAGACTCATTTCTTGTTCTTGAGGTTTAAAACCGTAATTTTCATAGAATTTATAGGCGATTTTATTATCATTAAAGACACCAAGTTTAACTTCCTGAATTCCGTTTTCTTGGCAAAATGTTAGAAATTCATTCATTAACATTTTTCCAATACCTTGCTTTCTATATTCTTGGATAACGCCCAAAGTTCCAATATTACAAATGATCGGGTTTTCTAAATAGGGAGCATTTTTTTTATTAGCAATCAACAAACCAACAACCTTATCTCCATCGACTGCAACAACCGCAAAAGCATTGTCGTTTCCTATGGTTGATAAAAGAGCGCCTTTTTCAAAATCACGATTAATTGGTGCGAAATAACCATTTAATATTTTACGATGGTGTTCTCTGATTTCGTTACACAGTTCTACTGCTTGAGTCACATCTTTTTCTTCAAAACTTCTAATTTTTAAACTCTCGGAAATATCCTTAATATAGCTAAATACTAAATAAATAGTTTGCTTAATTCTTCATAATAGGACAGCGCTTTATCAAATGTTGCAATATCGACATCGTCAGCGTAGGACATTGAATTGACAAAGCGCTCATAGCCTTCTTTATATTTTTTATCTGTTTTCAGTAATTCTGTGGTTTTGAGAAGCGTTGTTTCAAAGCTGAGGTCTTCGGCAACGCGATGTTTATCTTTTGTTATGAAATTTTCTAAAACACGGGCTTTGAAATCTTCCATATGTTCAATGCAACTCCGCATAACATAGATATCATGCAGATGACGCATATTGGTATAGTCAAAATCCTGCTGTCCGGCATAAATGCGCCAGGTTATAGCGTTAAATTTGTCTGCAATAATATAAAAAGGATTATTACAGACGACACTGATTTTCTCATCGTTTCCTAAATATTGATCAATGAAAGAACTGATGTCGCGAGATAACATTCCTTCGGTATGGTTGTCATAAAACAACTCAATTTTTAGATTTTGCCGCAAGGCAAGAGGTGTGTCAAACATCTTGGGATAACCGACAGTTATCTCAACTTTTCTATGCTCATCATGTGGGTGCGTTGAGAGGATACAAAGTCCTTCAATTTGTGTAACTGCCTCAAGGAAAGCGTCACTGACTTTGCGACGCTGCCCTCTTGTTAGTTGGCGACCGCCACTAACTTTAAAATCCAAGTCTTCTGAAAAGCGTTTAATCAGAGAAAAACCTTTGGATAGACTGGTTCCTCCAGTAAAAATGACAGGAGCAGGGAATTTTACAGGCGCAATTGCTTTGAGAATCTGCACAGCGTACCAATCTTTTTCTACAAACGAGGGATTAACTCCCATTTCAGCAGCAACTTCTTCAATAAGTTCTTTAGACAGGGATACGTTCATACTTTATACTCTTGCCATTATAAGATATGGTTCTGGAGACCCTTTTGGTAACGCCAATCATTAACCCGGTGGGAACCTGCGTAGAAATATTGTCGTTATAATTTAGTTCGGCTGAAGACGGCAGCGTTTTGATTTTTAGCTTGTTCAAGGCTTCGCGGGCAACGCTGCCCAAATCTTTTTCCAGAATTATTTTGTTTGTGAAAGAGGATCTGCGGCATTTTGCAAAAATGCCCATGCCGATTTTAAGCAATGTGTTTTCTGCAACCAATTTCCGCAATACGCGACCGACCTGATCCCGATCGGATAGATCAAGGAAATCAGCCAAAACAAAAGCTACAGCCTTGCTTTTCTTGATTCGCAAGCGGATTTTATATTCCAATGTTTTGCGCATTATAAACACCTTATTTGCAAAAGTACGACAATTTATAATGCAAATATACGACACTTTATTATAAAAATCAAGAGACTTTTGCTTATCATGACTTTAATATCAATAAAAATAGATTACGGTAAACAGGCTGAAAACATGGATTAAGAAAGTGAAATCCATTTGAAAAATTTTATTGACATTTATTTACAAGTCTCAGTAAAATACTGATATAGGCTGGGTTGGAGCCTTCTACCTGCAATTTTGCAAACCTCTGCTTGAGGCAACCGTTTTTTCTTATTGAATCATTTTAAACCTTTTTTCAAGGTTTTTCTGACGTGCAGGTATTGGAATTAAGCCTTGAGCATTTTGAAAGGTATTAAAATGACTGAGTCTATTTATATTTCCAAACTAAAAAAAGCAGCAACTAAACTCCGTAAACAAGAACAAATTAAGCACAGCGAAGCCTTGGATAAAGTAGCTCAACAGGCTGGATTTATCGGTTGGCATGATTTAATGAATACACCCAAATGGATTTTAGAGGGATGTTTTTTCGGCGTAGATCCCGAATTCTCTCCTTATTCAGATTTACAAACTGCACCTTTTGAAGAACTCTCCGGAAAAGATCTTGAAGACGTTTTGAACTTTCTTAATAAAACTCCGGATGATTTATTGGATTTCAAAAAACTTCGTTTGTTCAGATTTACAACATTAACAGATGTTCAGTTTTGTGATTTTAAGAATATTGATTCAATTGGAGAAACTACCAATCTTATCGGACATTTTTGGTCTTATTTATCTGTTATGCTTATTTCATTTAAGGGGAATTTTTATATATTCTTTCCTTATCCGCAAAAATTGCATAAAGTTACAAGAAAGATAAAAACACCCCGTGGTTACAAAGAAATTGTAGACTGCTACAGAGAACTGTTAATTCCCCACGAACTAGAAGAACGTCAAGATATTTCACCTGAGGAAATAGAGGATGCTCTTAATGAAAAAGTATGTTGCCTGCATTGTGGTGCAGAATATCCTTATCGGGAGACTAAAATTATAGTGGATGAATTCGGAGATGAATTTACTGTCTGTAAAAATTTCCCAGAATGCGATGGACATGATATGGATTTAATGCCTGCCGGATACGAAAACATGTAAGAAAGGACAATTAGATGAAAAAATGTTGTTTAAATTGTGCCTTTTGTGTCCACTATAAGAAAAAAACAATACAAAATGGATTACAATTATATAATCAAGATACGGCTACCATACTGTCTTCTGAGGAACGAATTCTAGCCTTTACTGATAATTTTGAATTTATCGGCAGAGAAATAAAAAGTCAGAAATTATGGGAAAATGAATATTATCAGAAATTAGATAATTTGAAAAAAGGTGTTTACAATCATATTATAGGGGGACCGACAGTTTTAGATCTATTAGAGAAAGAAGAACATTATAGAGGGCATTTTCCTTTAACTTCTGAATTTGGAATGTCTCCACGTCCGAGTGCGCCTGATGTTGATTATTTAGCATGCTGGCATGATCTATGGAACTCTCAAAATAAAGAAATAGAACTTTGCTCATTAAAAAAGAAATCTAAGTGTTTGTTTTTCTATCCTTATACTAGAAAAGGAAATAAAAGCTTTAAGGGCTGTGAAAAGGAACGAGAAGCTCTATTAGATCTGAAGCATTTCAATATCACTAACACCTTAGTAATAGCTGGAATAATTATTTCCATTATTATATCTTTTTGGTAAGTATGAAAATGATGGCCAGATATTCTGCTATTGACAAAGAAAAAACATGTATTAAAATTTAGACAAGTTCGAGAAGGGTGGAAAGTGCTTCTGATAAAAAATCGGTTGATTCGCAGAAGTCCGTTCCTTCCTCAAAGCGTTTATACGCAAAAGTTTGCGGCGGGTTAGACCAGTTCGCGATGACTGGAAGCCGCATCACCAGTAAAACAAAGGCTTTGAGAGAAATCTTAAAGCCTTTTACTTTTGAGCTTAACTTTTTTATTTCCACTTTACTAATCTATTATATCTCTTGCTCTCAATTTTATTTGGTTTATACTGATGTATGTAATTTATTTGATGGAGTTGTTATGAAACTTATTGAAGCCAATGATGCCAATCGCTTAGATAAAATTCAAGATTTGTACAACGAGGCTTTTCCTCTAGCTGAAAGAAAATCTTTTTCCTTGTTGCTTAAAACGAGAGATAGTGGTCAGGCGGAAATTTTATCGGTCGAAAATGATAATAACGACTTCTTAGGTTTAGCTATTACGGCTCAATACTTGGATATGGTGTTGTTGGATTATTTTGCTATTGCTTCAACTCAAAGAGGTAGCGGTATCGGTTCTAAAGTTTTTCAGCTCTTGAAACAACGTTATGCTGATAAACGCTTCTTTCTTGAGATTGAGCATACGGATGTTCCGGCTGATAATCAACTTATACGCCAAAAAAGAAAAGCATTTTATTTGAAGCATGGGATGAAAAACGCGCCTTTTATGGTTAATCTCTGTGGCGTTGAAATGGAGATTTTGGCTCATGATTGCGAATTAAGTTTTCAAGATTATTTTAACCTTTACCACAGTTTGTTCGGAACACATATTTCTCGGTACATTTCTTTGGCAAAATAAGTTGTCTCTTCCCTCTTATGATATCATTCTATTAATTCTTTATTGCAAAAAGTCTATCATCTTTTGTAATGCGCGAGGATTTATTTCATGGGCCATACCGCGAATCGTTTCTGCTTGCGGCTGAAACCCCAAAGATTCTAATGTTTGTTGTGTCATAAAAATACTATTTATCGGTATAACTTGGTCATTATCCCCTTGAACAAGTAAAATCTCTGGTTTGGATATAATCATATCTTCCCCAAAATCTTCCGTCAGCAGCAATGGAACTCCCGATAATGATACAACGCGTCCCAGAGGGTTTGGATTGGTTAAACCGGTTAGCAAAGCCATCAGACCTCCTTGTGAAAAACCGGCAACATCTATATTTTCATATGGAATTTGCAAATCATTATGAATTTCATCCACTAAATCATGCAACACCACAACATTATCCACCGCATCATTTAGCATCCGTTCATACATCTTCATATTGGCCATTTCCGCACCAAATATTGGGATAACAAACCATTGATAACCATGATGCGGTGCGCTGTCTGGTGCGGTCGGATAGTAAAATGCCGTATTTTTGAGCGTATCCTTTAGTCTACCTGTCATCCACTGCATTTTGGCTCCGCTCTGTCCATAACCGTGAATGATGATTAAAGCCTTTTCTGGATTTTCCGGTACGTACGACAATGTTTCTGAGGCGAAAACCGTGCTGATTTGGAAAAATAATACCCATACCAAAATAAAACATCTCAAAAACTTTTTCATTTTCTTCTCCTTATTTATCTAGAGTATCGTATTTTTCTTAATATCACCTTAAATTTTATTTTTGCGTTGGTGCGATCCGTATCCTTGACCAATACAGCGGCCGATACTCTCTATTTTTTTCACAATATCGCTTTGCGTGAAACCATCTATCGGTTTATGCGGGTACAACTCATATAATTTCATATATTCACCACTGTTCACATTGGGCATAACCACATTGGCTCCGGCTTGCAACGCTTTTATACGTCCTTGGGGATGTAAACTTTCCATGGCGGTTGTGGCCGGAATATTGATATCAGGCATCAGTAAGCGCATTACGGCCATGGTGCGCAGAGATAATTCCAGCGTTCCGCCTTGTTCCTTGGCTAAAGGTGTTTGTGGATGTGGGATAAAGGGGCCAATCCCTGCCATATCTACGCCAATTGCTTTTAAAAATAATAAATCGTCAGCGATACTTTCAATGCTTTGCTTTGGTAACCCGACCATTATTCCTGAGCCTAATTCATATCCTAACTCTTTTATCATCATTAAGCACTCATAACGGTGTTGCCAGCTCATATTCGGATCTAACTTATGGTACAACTCCTTATCGGTCGTTTCTATACGCATCAAATAACGATCCGCACCGGCCTCGCGAAAAGCCTTGTATTCCTCGTACGTACGTTCACCGATGCTTAAGGTTATCGCGACATCAAATTTTTTTATCTGTTCAATGATGCGGCTCATACGCTCTTTATTATAATACATATCTTCGCCCGATTGCATCACTATGGTCTTAAACCCCATTTGTGCCGCTTTTTGTGCGGTTGATACGATTTCTTCTTCGCTCATATGATAGCGGCAAACTGATTTATTATCTTTCCTAATACCGCAATATAAGCAATTATTGCGGCAAATATTCGAAAATTCTATCAATCCGCGCAGGTGCACCTCGTCCCCGACGGCTTCTTTACGCACCCTATCCGCTTGCTCCCAGAGTTGTTGCTCATGTTGTTCATCTGACAGCAAGCGAATTATTTCTTGCTTATTCAGCAACATCTGTTGCACCATCTATAAACCCGCCTCCCAAGACATAACCTTCGTCATCATAGAAAACGGCAGATTGTCCGGCGGCAACAGCTTTTTGCTTTTCAAAAAAGCGTATATAGGCGCTATCTTCCGTATTGGGAATAAATTCTGCCGCGACTTGAGCTTGAGATGAGCGCAAACGCACCTTTATCTCTGCTTTTTCTTTCAACGGCGGGCACGATAACCATGTCAGTTCTTTGGCCAATAATGCCTCTTTGTAGCATTCTTCTTCATAGCCTAAAACAACTTCATTTTTATCTTTATCTAATTTTATGACATAAAGCGGGCGGTCGGCACTAATGCCTAAACCACGGCGCTGGCCTATTGTATAATTCCATATACCTTTATGTCTGCCTAAAACTTTTCCTTTAGAATTTACAAAGTTTCCTTCTTTGGGTGCTGTTTGCAGAATATCATTGATATCTCCGGTATAAAAATCTTGGCTATCCGGTTTATCACTAACATTTATGCCATATTTACGAGCAATTTCTCGGACTTCTGTCTTTGTATATTCCCCAAGCGGCATCATTATCTTTGCCAGTTGCTCTTGTTTAAGGCGATATAAAAAATAACTTTGATCTTTTTTGAGGTCTACGGCTTGGCGTAGCTGATACCTTTCTAGATCTTCGTTATAGGACAATCTGGCATAGTGTCCGGTGGCAAACTTGTCAAATTCTATCCCCTGCTCTTTTGCACTGCGGGGAAGTGCTTCAAACTTTATTGTTGCATTGCAGATGACGCATGGATTGGGTGTTCTGCCAGACATATATTCTTGCTTAAAGTTTTCAAGTACCAGCTTTTGATACTGTTTGCTGCAATCTATCACATGATACGGAATATCCAGCTTTTGACAGACCTCTTGGGCTGCTTTAATATCTTCCTCTTCGTGTGGGGAAAAACATCCTTCTTTTTGGGTATTTATTTTATAATTCAGTTTTTTATCCCATATGGACATTGTTGCGCCGATGACGTCATAACCTTTATCTTTTAGTATGCACGCAACGGTGGAGGAATCGACACCTCCGCTCATTCCAACTAATATTTTCATTTATTTCCTCATAGTGAAACGGTTAATTTTGGTTCACCAAAGAAATATAAAAATTCAAAGTTTTTACTTTCTTTGACGTTGGCAATATAAATTAGCTTTTATTTTTTGGCAATAAAAAATTTATCCTCTTCCTTATCATCTTGCTGATACGACTATTACACTTCTACTCATTTTGTTTTTTATTGACAAAAAAATATTTCCGACTATAGTTGTCGGTGTTTAATTTAAGTTTATTCTAATTATTGTATGAAAGTTTTATTATGTTTGCTGTTTTCGGTGTTATTAACATCGTGCAGCGGTGATTTATTAAGGGTGTCTGATACGCCAAAGTTCGCATTTCTTTTTATTGTATGTATTACTATCGGTGCCTTTTTAGGATACGTGATTGGAACTCGTCCTATTACGGCAATACCGACAAGAGGTAAATATGTCATCAAAAAAAGGATTATTCCTTGTTTATTTCTCGGCATGTTTATCGGAGGACTTTTTTCCTATATTCTTGGATTGATGTTTTTTTAATACTGCAATAATATGAAAACACTGGTTTTGTCTGCATCTTTGTTGACCGGAGGAACTAATTGGTTCTATTCTGAGTATTTGGGGACTTATATCCTTTTTACACTCATGGGCTTTATTGTTGGCGCTGGCTTGGGCTACTTTTTTGCTAAAATGCCTAATTTTGATTACATGGAACAAACTTTTACACTGAAAGGGCTTCTTCCTTGTATGTTAGTTTGGGGGGTAATTTTAGCCGGAATGGCTTTTTTAGTGGCTCATCTTTGTGTCATGAGCTGGGTGTATTAAATCTATTTCTTTTTTAAGAGCTGAAAGTTTTTCTTTCGGCTCTTTTTTTCATAAACAAAATCTTGACAAAATGTTATATAGATGGTATATATGGTTTAAATTTGTTTTTATCACAAAAAAAGGTTACTGCAAATGCCACAATCAGATAATGTCAGATACTATGACAAAGATTTACTTAAAACCATTGTTGTTTCCCAACAGGGTATAGATGTTAACTATGATCCTAAAACTGTTTTTGGTGGATATGCCAGAGTGGTTGAGGATCAGAGTGCTGCCTTTTTGGAAGATTATCTTAACGGTGAAATTAGCTTGGAACCGGGAACTGAAGAGCTGATGCATAGTTTCTTTGCCTCTCTTAAAAAATCTAAATATCGCCGTATTGCCAATCTCGTGCAAAAAGCTGAGGATAAATTTAAACAGACAGCTATTCAACAATTTAAAGAAAATGAAAAAGCAAAGGCTTTTAAAGATACGCGCTTCAAAATTCTTAACAATAAAAAAGAAGCTGCTCATTTGAGCTCTAAGGATATGCTGTTAATTGCTTCTTTGCTTAGAGAAGATTTAGGTTATTCGACGGTTAAATTGCAGGATAAATTGAGAAGTTTTGCCATGGAGAAAATTCGCAAAACTCTTGCCGGAGAAATTCCTCAAGATGCCGATTTTGAAAAATTAGCTGAAGGGTTTGGTACTTATCAGCAAAAACAAGCGGTTCATGCTAAATTGCACCCACAACCATCACAAAAAAAAGAAGTTGTTGATGAAACCCCGTTTTCAGCTCGCATTGTTTCTCTTGACAACTCCAAACCTCTTAAACCTAGCAAAACAGAAACAAAATCACCTAAAACCGCAGCCAAATCACCTAAAACTACAGTTTCTGCTCCTGAGAAGAAAAATCCGGTTGATAATAAAAAACAGGTTAAACAGAAAAAAGAAAAGAAATCACGCGGTCTTTTTGCAAAAGTTTGGAAATGGACAAAAAGAACTGCTGTTGTTGCCGGTTTAACGGCATTGGGATTATTTGGTGGTCATTTGTTAAGAAGTCAATTTGGCAACTCTGCTGATACTTCAAACAAAGAGAATAAAGCCAAAACAGAAGTGCAAGTCAAAACTCCGGCTAAAGAAAAACAGACTGTTGATAAAACCAAAACAGCAGATTTTTCTAAAGAAATGACTGCGCTTGAAAAAGCTTATAAAAATCGCTTTGATACTTCTTTGGAAATTATTTTAGGGGCACAAAAGCGCGATAAATTATACCAACAAATTGATAAGTTGGCTCAAGCCGGAAAAATTCAATATAAAGACGGCACAACACGCGAGTGGTATGCACACGCTTTCACGATGTATGACCAATTAGCTCCGTATTCTAAGGAAAATAAAGTTATTAAAAGCTTGCTTTCCGGTCATGATGTTGACAAAGACTACATCAACTCTTTGGTGGTTAAATCCGGTAGAAACGGAAAAGGTATTGAAGCTTCCGGTAAATATAGCTCCTTTGATAAAGCTTCAAAAGCCTTACAACAAAAGCATATCAAGAACAGAAAGGCCGTTAAGATGGCGGAAAAGGCTGCTCAAATGGCTAAAACACAACAATCTCGCTAGATTTTGTTGATTATGTAAAAAAAAGCTCCCTCATTCTGGGAGCTTTTTTCTTTTTTATGAAACTTGCCCTATATCGTTCTTACGCACAACTTCCTTTTTCTAACAATTCTTTGGCCAGCTTTTTGCCGATTTCCGTATGAATATTGTTTTGAGCTGATTGCATAAATTCTTCCCAATCTCTATCCGGATATTGCTTTTGATAATCTAAAACTTGTGCCAACATATCTATTTTATCTAAATCACGAGCTAACTTCGCTTCCGGGGTTTGGTTTGCCTCATATTCTCTGAATAATTCTGATAAAAGGGGAAAGTCTGCGGCGTTTGCGATTTCTTCCATAGCTTGTTGCTCTCTTTCCCCTTTCGTGGAGTAGGCGGCATCAATAGGAGTAATGTCGCCAATCTTACTTTCTGCCAAGTCGTGGCAGATACATAATTTTATAATACGGTCAAAATCATACTCGGTGTTTTCTGATTGGGTTGACAAATACAAGGCCATTAATGTCATCTGCCAACTATGCGCACCGACTGTTTCCGCATTATTTATATTCATCCTTAACCACCCGCTGCGGGGCAGATGTTTAATTTTTTCCGAATACTCTAATAAATGTTTTAAATGTGTCATTTTTGCCCTTTCATTGTGCTTGATATGGTATCTTTTCTATTTATTTTATCAAGTGCATTTTTTGCAATATCTGGAGCAATTCTTCTTTTTTGGGGCAACGTCTGCTATACACAACGCGGCTATTTATTACAATCTGTGGCGGATATAAAATACGCAAGCGGTATAAATCTTCAAAACGATTTATCCTTTCTATCGTATAGCTTAAGTGCTGTTCTTGCAGAACTTCTTCTACAATATTATAAGTTGTATCATAGTCCGGATGTGTTTGCGGACAATAAATTTTCACATTCAACATTTTATTTCTCCTATCTGTTGTTATTATGGAGATGAAAATACTGAATGTGAAATTATTCCGTTTTTGGCATAACATTGTATATACTTGGGATACTTGGTGAAATCTTTTTTGCGGTAATTTTATCGCGAATCTTGATTTTTTGATGATATTGGGCGCTTATTCCTAAATTTCTATAACTCTTTTGTTTTATTTCATATAGTTAGAAAAATTTTACTCTTAGTACAAATCATTCTTTTTATCTCTTAAATACAAAAAAAGGAGGCTCACAATAAGCCTCCTTAATTTTAATCAATCCTTTCTACATACGATATGTGGCTTCATTGCCATATTCATCGTAAAAGCGAATAAGCGCACTTCCGTTTCCGGTGGATACTTCAATAGATGTATAACCAGAACGATATGCCGCCGTTTGGTAGCGGTATAAATCCAGATACGATACACTGGCACCAATTTGGATTTTTAAGGTGCGGTTGTATCTGGTTAAGGTCATATCCCCGATATCTAATCTGGTTGGGGCATCCAGTGCTCCCCAGATATAATATCCTAACAGACTGTCAAAGAACCGATTATGATACAGTCTATGACAAATAAATCTGTTATGATATCCTCCCCATGTGTACCAGTACCAATTATCAAATAAGCAATGATAATGATGATGCAGGTAGCCATGGTGATGGTAGAATACCGGTCGCCACGGACGATGCGGCGGCGGAGGTGGCGGTAACCGGTGACGCGGAGATGGACCTATGTGGCGACTTGGAGCCGGAGCATGGCGTGATATTGCGCCGCTACGTGTTTCGCCTCTTCTCACATCACGCTGGGCAATACCAGAGCGCGTTGAATTTGGAGCTCTGTCTACACGTTCATAACGCCAACCGTTCGAACTTCTCACATTGTTTCTGCTTGTTGAGGCAGGACGTGATACGTTTGTACGATTATTCATCCTTACACCACTTACGTTTTCTCGGCGCTGCGGTGCACTCCTTCTCACACTGCTGCGATTGGTCGTTGCGGGGCGAGACATTCGTGTTGTCGTACGCGGAGATGTTGCGTATGTTCTGGTTCTCGGCGGTGTGCTACGGCGTACCGCTGACGAGCGACGCTCCACTCTCGTATTTGAGCGTCCGCCTCCTCTTTCTCTCTGCGCGTAAACTTGAACTGCAGAAAGAATCATAACCAAAATAGTTATGATAAAAATTTTTTGCTTCATATATATATGTGTTTAATAGTTTTCTGCTTTTAACCTAACACATATTTTCTTCGGAGTCCAGACTTTTTTTGTCAAACCAAAATGTTAAGCAGTAAATCTCGCCACTTTGTTACACCTGCTTGCATATCATTAAACTCGGTATCTTTTATTTCTATCACAGCATTTTCAAGCCCGATATCCTCTCCGCAAATTGCTGCAGCGCCGGTATTGTATTGGCGCATATCGTAGGGAACATTGGCATCCACTTTTAAATTATCTTTACTTTGCAAGCCCTTTAACAATTTTTCAGTCAACTTATTGGGCGTTACATATAAAATGCCTGCGTTCCACGGACGATAGGTGCCACCGCGTAACTGCGGCGTAAAGCCATGAATTGAGAAAATCTGCGGCGTTATACCTTTGTTTTGTAACTCGGCTATCTTATTTTTTATGGCTTGATAATATGGGCGATGAAAGTTTTCTATCCGATATTTTCTCTCATTATCGCTCAAGTTCTGATTGCCGGGAATAAGGATTTTATCACTTTCGTCGACAATCAAACTATCCTCATTTTCACGGCGGTTGTAGTCTATAAACAGTCTTGAATATCCGGCGATAAATGTTGTGCATCCTAACTTTTGCGCTAAGGCCTCGGTTAGCTCCTTACAGCCCTTATCTCTGGCTATATGCGTATTTAATTTGTCTTCTGACAAACCTAAATTGTGGTATGCTTCAGGTATTTTTGATGAAGCATGTTCACAGGTTAATATCAAACCCTCACAACTGTTCGGATTGATAACATCAAATACTTTATTTTGCTCTTGCATCTCTTACCCTCTTTAAGAACCAACTGTTATAGTACCCAAATTTTCCGGTTGCATTGATTGCATCCGCTACATGGCGCGCATAAACATTTTCTTCATAAATCGTATGGGCGTCAACTGTTTTTTCCGGACGATATTGATCATAGGGCTTTTGATAGTAGTAACTCAATTTGCCTAATACCGTCTTATTATCTTCTGCCAGATTTTGCATCCAATTAAATTTATTGGCTAACGGACGATTGATGTGTGTCCCTTCGTTATTAACCGCACTGTTCACGAAGTCCCGATTAAATTGCAAAAATGCTTCCACATATCTGGAGTTAAAATTGGCATTCATATAGCGAAACTCTACGGTTTTTGACGGCATAATGTTTAAGGTTTTATATTTATGACCGAATCCGACCATTTCTCTTAATTCGGTTAAATCATCGCACATATCCGTCATCACGCACAAAAACGGATAATCTCTCTTGCCGTTTGAACTCAAATTGCGGCTGATATAGGTCGCATATAACAAATTATTGTTACGGCGTTCCGGCGCGGCAAAGTTCCCTACTATCATATCTTCATGCTGCATCATGCGCTTTACCAATCTTTTATATGTATTTAAATCAAAACCTTCAGCTGATACGTGTTGATGCAGCGAACAATGTACATTGGCATGGCCTTTATCAAAAGAATCCATTATGCGCAGACATTCCTTTTCATCTTGCTTAGACTTTATAATCCGTGAGGCATACTCTACCGGTGCTAATCCTTTCATCGCGGCTAAGCTCTCATCGCGTTCAATCACGCCGGCGGCTTCATTATCCGTATAAACTTCCGGATTTTTGTTGCTTGTATAGACTTTTTTCCAACCGTGTTTTTGTTTTAAATATTCAATTAGCTCAGCATAATTGCCATATTCTTCCGGAACATAAAATTCCAGCTCAAACCCGTTCGGACGATATTTTCCATAACTCATACCTGACAGTGTTTCTACTTGAAATTTTTCTACAAAATCATTGTACTGTCCGGTTTTATATTCTTCACTCATTTGGTTACGCAGTGCAACGAATCGTCTGGTAGATTGTTTTCTGTATGCATAATTATAGCGAGCGTTATAACGATAATCTTTGGCGATATTGGTGCGCAAATAATTATCGGTGACATAGCGTGTTTTTTCAGCAACTTTGTCGTTATTAAATGAAGCATAGTGCTCGGAAATTTTGTTTAAGATATCAACGGAAATGGCTAGGCCATGCATGTGGGAATATGGATAGTTCGGTTTATATGTCCAGTTACCAAATTCGGCAACATAATCGTGTTCTGACATAAAACTATAGGCAAATTGCCGAAATTCAAAGCTAAATGTTTCTATTTTATCTATAATTTTAGATAACTCTGCGTCTTTGTTCGGAATGCCGGATTTGACGGAACAAAACTTTTCGCAGTCAATATTATACGTATTTACGCTGTCTGTATATTCTTTTACAAAATTATCAAAATATTCACTCGTGTTTTCCGGATAGCGGCGATTAAAATATTCTGCCAATTCTGCGAAAGGTTCTATCATGGCGTCTATGTGCCAATCGTAATAAAACTGTTTAAAACTCTTGCGTCCTGTGGTTTCAAAATAATCTGCAAATGCTTTTTCTGCAACGACTGCTGTTTCCGGTTCTTTTGGGGAACTCGGCGTATTTTCTTGTTCTTTTGAATTATTTGACATTTTATTCCTCATCTTATGATTTTTACTAACTATTCCCTATTGATATCTTAAAGCCCTCTTATATATCCTCTAAGTGTCCGGGCTTTAAGCTTTAGCAAAAAGCACTTAGAGCAAGTGGCTAATAAGGAGAGCAATCATAATGAGGGGAAGAATTCGCAACAAAGAAGATGCTTGTAAACGCAATACGCTTAAAGCTCCTTCTAATTTAATCATGTTGCTTATGGCTGTCATCTAATAAGCCTTTTCTTCCTATATTCAAACTAACTGATAGTCTAGAAAAAAAATATTTCGTCTGTCAATACTTTATTTTACCTGTTGAAAATTTTTTTTACATTTGACTTAGCTTATTTATCTTTGGAGATGCTTTTAGATTTTGACATTTTTGTGCTCAATAAAAAAATATGCAAAAATTAAAATTAAATGATTGACAATCTAAAAAGCCTCGTATATAAATTCTTTCGTTAACGATGCCGACATAGCTCAGTTGGTAGAGCTACTGATTTGTAATCAGTGGGTCCGCGGTTCGAGTCCGTGTGTCGGCACCAGTTTCCAAGCCTCCTTTGCGGAGGCTTTTTCTTTTATTTAACCTATTAAATTCAATTCAAAAATAGCTTTTTATCCCCTTTTTATGGCTCAAGCTACAACTGAGCACCACCACCCCAAAATTATCATTAAAATTCAATAAATTACTACACGTCAATTTTATCAACATATTTTTTGAATATTGCAATAAAATTGCCTTATATAAAATAACTTGTATATATATTATTTAATCTTATCATTGTAAACTAAGTTGTAATTTATATTTATTAGAAGGAAAAGAAATGTCTGAAAAAGAAAAAATGCTAAAGGGAGAATGGCATAACGCTAATTTTGATGAAGAATTACTTGAAGAACGAAGCAAAGCAGAATTACTTTGTTTTAATTTTAATATGTCAAAACCAGGAAGCAAAGAACAAACATCAATATTAAAAGATTTACTAAAAACAGAACCAGCTGAAGGTCTAACTATACTCTCTCCTGTCTATTTTGATTATGGTTATCATACCCATTTTGGAGAAGGAACATTTGTCAATCATGGCTGTTATTTTATGGATGGTGGAACTATTAACATTGGTAAAAATGTATTTATTGGCCCATTTTGTGGTTTTTATACTGCAAGTCATCCATTAAAATTCGCACCGAGGAATAAGGGACTTGAAAAAGCATTACCAATATCTGTAGGAGATAACTGTTGGTTTGGAGCGAATGTAACTGTCTTACAAGGAGTAAGCATTGGTAAAGGTTGTGTAATTGCTGCAGGTAGTGTTATAATCAACGATATACCTGATAATTGCCTTGTCGCTGGTGTTCCAGCTTGTATTAAAAAGCATATTGAGCAATAAATTTAGGATGACAGATTATTAAACATTTCCCATATCAAATTATAAGTTTGTTATATAGTTATCTTTTCTTAATCTCCTTAATTTGCAAATTGAAAGTCTTGCAGAAAAACTGCAAGGCTTTTTTATTTATCCAGATTCTTTTTTATCCCTCAAACGTTTTTGCGATTTCTTTCATCCATTTGCTGATTTCTATATGTTGAGGGCAATGTCTTTCACACATCTTACAGCTTATGCAAGATGATGCTTTACCATGTGTTTTGGTTAGATTTGCATAATACATCCGTTGCGCATTGAAAGGCTTATCTTTTCTTTCTTGTTTCTCAGCATTGTACAAAGCAAAATAATCCGGTATTGCAATTTTCATTGGGCAAAATTCAACGCAATATTTGCAGGCAGTGCAGGGAATCTGAACTGCCGCATGCATCGCTTTTACCGCTTCTTCTATGACTTTCATCTCTTTTTCATCAAGTGGTTTGAAATTCTGCATATATGAAGTGTTATCTTCCAGTTGTTCCATATTGCTCATTCCGCTTAAGACCATCATCACACCGTCTAAGCTGGCCGCATAGCGAATCGCCCACGATGCCACCGACATATTGGGTTCGGCTTGCTTAAATATCTTTTCTACGCTTTCTGGTACGATTGCAAGACTGCCGCCTTTGACGGGCTCCATGACCACTACCGGCTTGTTATATTTCTGAGCAATTTCATAGCACCGGCGGGATTGGATGCCGACATTGTCCCAATCTATGTAATTGATTTGTAACTGTACAAAGTCTACATTCGGATTTTCCTTTAACACCTCTTCCAAAAGTTCCGGCTTATCGTGGAAAGAGAAACCTATCTTTTTTATCTTTCCGGCCTTCTTCTTATTCTCAAGAAATTCAAATGTTTTATATTTGCGTGCATTACCAATGGTGCCTGCGTTTACATTATGCACCAGATAATAATCAAAATAGTCCAGTCCCGTTTTTTCTAACTGCTTATTAAAGATTTCCTCTTGGTCTTCCGGCTTTTTCAAATACCCTATCGGCATTTTGCTCGCAACCGTATATTTATCACGAGGATAACGTTCTACCAATGACTTTCTGATGGCTATTTCACTTTCATACCCCATATACATCCACGCTGTGTCAAAATATGTAAATCCTCTTGCTAAAAAGGTATCTGCCATCTTGTTTAGTTCTTCATAATCTATGGAGGTTTGGTCTTCTTTATTTTTCAGAGGTAACCGCATAAAGCCGAAACCTAATTTGTTATGCGGATTTATCTCGGCTTTAACAGAATCTGATACGGCAATTTTTTCGGCAAATGTCAACTTCGGCAATGCTGACAAAGCAAATACCGCCAGTGTACTCATCAAAAATTCTCTTCTATTCATCAGAAACCTCCTCTCTATCTCTTCTATTTTTTATAGTATATTTTTTAGAGGGGGCTCTAAGTCAAGCGCTTTTTCTTTATTTTACTACAATAAATAATTTTGTAGCCACTCTTTCGGATGATAATCTTTTATAAATTGTATTGGAAATTCAGCATAACCGCATGCATATCGGCATTATTTCTCAGTTGTCCATAATAGCCTAAGTAGGTTTTCCAACTTTCTTGCTCTTTTAACTCTACGCCAACATTAATTTCTGTTGCAAATCGTGATAAGCGCTTTTGCTCTAACTGTATAGGAATACTATATTGTGTTCCCCATAAATATCTTTGTGATGAAGAAAAATCATATAATCCTGACAGTTTTACTTGCGGAACTAGCGTATATTTTTCATTTATTTGACATTCTTTTGCAGCTTTGATGCCCATAATACCGGTCAAGATATTTTCATCTTGCCCCTTAATTGTGACATATTGCGCATTGTGGTAATTATTGCTCCAGATATGCAAATATCTCATTCCAATTTCCGGTGTCAAGTATCCTATTTCATAACCGCTCATCACCTGCGCGCCGATGGTTTGGAAATTATATTTTGAACCATTCTCTTCATCAAATCGCGTATGCCCATACGATAATATAGCATTTGTGTACCAAGCATTAGGTTTATATTCACCATATATGAACCCGCTATGCGTATTTGCATCTGCTGAGGTTAATATCCCCTCTATATCATCATTTCGTAAGTAACTATACCCTAATCCGAACTTATACTTTTGCAAGCGTTTTTCATATCCCATTGTCAATCCTGACGTCGTAGCATCTTGATACTGATTATGGGCTGCAATCGTATTAACCCATAGGGAAGAGTTATTTTTTATATCTATTTGTTCACCACCGCTATAGGTGTTGATGCCTCCGGTTGTTCTTGCCGCTATATTATTATATAAAATGGATGCATTTTGGATAACAACGTTCGTTGCATTAATATTTATGGGATCCGGAGTTTCTTTTTTAAGAACTAAATGAAGCGTGGAATCTTTTATTATACTGTAGTCTTGCAGCGTATTTCCATCTTCTAGCACTTTTCCTGCAAATATGAGTTGTTGTTTTTCCTCTGGGACATCTTCCTTATTTTTAATTTTTGCTTTTACATCTTCTATGCGGTCTGTGGGCTCAACTTCTAAAGTGATGTGTTTTCCGGTTAACGTTTTTATAAAAATTTGCATAGCCCAAGCGCTATTTGACCAAAGTATGGCGCAGAGTATGATACAGCAAAACTTTTTCATCTATTCCCCCTATTTTGTTTCCTCCATAATGTGACACTTAATGGTTTTCTCTAATATGTTTTTGAAAAAAATCAATCTAACTTTTGATATACTGCACTTTTGTTCGTGCTAAAGGATTTTTTTTCTAAAAGGCAATAATTTCCTCTTCTTACCTTTTGTTTTTTAATTTAATTTTTACACTCTATGCGATATCTTTAATGTATACTGAAAGGATTTATATGTCTGATTTTACCGTTACAGAATTACTTTTGCTGCAACTCTTTTTAATTATTCTCAATGCTATTTTTGCTTGTGCTGAAATTGCCGTTATATCTATTAACGATACACGTCTTAAACGTTTGGCCGAATCCGGAGATAAACGTGCTCAGCGTTTAGTTTCTTTAACTTCACAACCGGCTAAATTTTTAGCGACCATTCAGGTCGGCATCACCCTTGCCGGATTTCTCGGAAGTGCATTTGCTGCAGACAACTTTTCTGACCGAATTGTTGATTGGATGATTGCTCATGGCTCAACCATCTCTCCGGCTAAGCTAGATGTTTTAGCGGTTATCGGTATTACCTTAATCCTTTCTTATGTTACTCTTATTCTGGGAGAACTTGTTCCAAAACGTATTGCCATGCAACATGCCGAAAAAATCGGACTTGCTATGTCGGGGATGATTTACGTTATTGCAAAAATCTTTGCGCCTTTGGTGTGGTTGCTTACGGCCTCTACCAATCTTGTGCTTAAAAGTCTTGGAGTTAATCCTGATGCCAATAAAGAAAATGTTACCGAAGAAGAAATTCGGATTATGATTGACGTCGGCAGTGAAAACGGCGCTATTGACGATATGGAAAAAGAAATTATCCATAATATTTTTGAATTTGATGATAAAACGGCTGAAAAAGTTATGACGCACAGACTGGATATTTCTTTTCTTAATACAGAATCCTCTCTTGATGAGTGGGAAAAGAGTATGATTGCTTCACGCTTTTCGGTTTATCCTGTTTGCGATAAAAATATTGATGGCATTATCGGGACGCTTCATATCAAAGATTTCTTTAAATTTAAAAACGAAGGACGGCAGGCGGTTTTTCAAAAAGCCGTTAAACCGGCGCAGTTTATTCGTGGAACGCTACCGATTGACGAATTGTTTGCGTTGATGCAAAAATCTCGAAATCATTTTGCCGTTGTGGTGGATGAATACGGCGGGGTGGAAGGTATTGTTACCATGAACGATTTATTGGAAGAAATTGTCGGGGAATTGGAAGATGACAACTCGCTTCCTCCGGCTTCTCCCGATATTACCCCTAAAGATGAAAAGAGTTGGCTCGTTCTCGGTAATACGCCTATTGAAGATGTGGAAGAATATTTTAACGTTCATTTACCCGATGGTGATTATGACACATTTGCCGGATTTTTGCTCTCTCTTTCCAACGAATTTCCTTCCGAAAAGAAGAATATTGTACTAACATATCAAAATTTCTCATTTAAAATCACTCGCTTAAACAAACGGAAAATTGAAGAAATCTTGGTTACGCTGAATGATTAAGGCTTATTATGGATTACTCTCCTTTAGATAAATTCAAAAAATCTCCTTTTCGCAGTCGCTTTAAACTCTCTGCCGCCGATAAAAATTATATTGCCAAAAAAGGACTTGATACTATTCGTAGCCATGCTCAAGATTTTATTAAAACAAGGCTGGCTCCGGCTTATATCCCCAACGATGGTAAACAAACACCTATGCGCCATCATCCGGTGTTTATTGCCCAACACGCAACTGCCACCTGTTGCCGCGGATGTTTGGCTAAATGGCATCACATTCCTGCCGGTATTCAACTTTCTGAAACACAGCAAGAATATGTGGTCAATCTTATCATGCTCTGGATTGAAAATCAGCTGAATCCGCCACATAACCTTTAAATACGCGCAAATTTTATTATATTAATGTCTTGTGGAGGAGATTTATCTTGTTGCACACTTGGTTTGAAATTGATGAAAAAGTACGCTTTGCATTACTTGCAACATTTAATATGTCGTTGCGCTTTGTTTTGTTCGCTTTGCTCTGTTTTTTATTTACAGCGCAACATTATCAACTTCTTTTAGCTATTACTTGGTTTTTGACTTCTTTCATTGCGTTTGCTTCTTATAAATTTTTGGTGTTTTCTGTGGAGGGAAATCACTTTCATCAATACATAAAATCTGTTCTCATCTGGATTTTCAGCTATCTTATCAATGTCTTTATGCTTCAGTATTTAGTTGATGAATTAACTTGGTCTCCTTATGCGGCGCAGGCTCTTTCCATTGCTTTTTTGCTCATTACCAACTACTTACTTTTTAAGCATTTTGCTTTTCATCATCATCCGAAAACTTTTTGGGCTCGCATCTTTGATATTTTTGATTAAAAAATCTTGCAGTCACTTAAAATTTGTGCTAAACTTGTTTTAAATAAGAAGTTACCGGGAGATTTACCATGGAAAACTATGAATTACATAATAAAACCGAAGCCGATCGCAGAGCAGCCTTAGAAGAAGCTTTGAAGCGTGTTCGTCCTGTTGTTTTAGGACATAACGAACCTGTGGGCAAACGCTTGGAACATTTTGCAAATCGTCCGGTTAATGAGGACTCTCTTGCTCATGATGCTCATAAAAAAGAGAAAAAACCGCTTTCTTTGGAAGAATTAGCGAAGAAAGGTGCTGAACTTGAGAAAAAAGCGGAAAAGGCCGGTATTGATTTGAAGTCTCCGGTTTCTTCTAAAGAAATTGGGGAAAAAGGGAAAGAAAAAGAGAAAGAGAAGGAAAAAGATAAAGATAAGGAGATGACTCCGGAAAAACAAGAGCAAAAAATGAAGGAGATGTTCTCTAAAGTTACACTTCCGAGCGGGTTGGAAATTCACCAAGAAGGGCCAAGTTGGGTTTTGGTCAGCAAGGATGGCAAAGAACGCACCGATGTTACCGATGTTATGAACACGATTGATAAATATAATAAGAGTGTGGACGTCGCTAACGAAGAAAACAGAATGCAAAATGCGGCACAAAGCAGTGTTGATAAAGCGGCCGGTGAACATGATAAAAATATGGAAGCTAAAGGCGTTGATGCCATCCATGACGACAAAGTGGCTTCTGTTGAGCAAGCTCTGCCTTTGGTTAAAGATGTTGATGGTAATTCTGTCTTTCAGCCTGAGGATGTCAAAGCTGTGGCTGAAGCTGCCGTTAGCTATGCAGAGGAAAAGGCTATGCTTGAAAAGCTTAAAGATCCGAAAGCTTTGGAACAAATGCGTAAACGTGAAAAAGATAATGAAGAAAAGGCCGAGGCTCGTCTTAAAGCTATGCAGATGTATAATATGCGTCAGCAATCTCGCGGCGGCAGAGAGATGGGGCAATAAATTTCTCCTTTTTTTCAAGGAAAAAGCTCATCATTATGATGGGCTTTTTATTTTGGCTTTTTCGCACGTATTTTTAGCATAAAAAAAGACCGGTGGTTAGCCGGTCCTTAATGTGTTTTTTCAGTTTTTCTTTGTTAACAATGTCAATTTGGTTGGGGCATCATAAATAATTGATTTCGTCGGTGTAGACAAGAGCGTCTACTTTGACGTCATTATCGTGCGCAAAGGCTTCTACCCTTGCACCGGAATGCGCAATCAGACAAATTACACTGACGTTGCAACCCAACTTTTTCAACTCTTCAACCTGTTCTTTGAGTTTCTTGCCACTGCGAAACGAATGTTTAATCAGTATTACATTTTCTGCCGGCATGCGAAGCTGTTTGACCTGTTGCAAATTCTCTGTCACCAGAGATTCGATTTGCAAAGAACGCGCGAGCTCGTTAATGATTCCGCCAAGAGGATTCTTTTCTTCGCCTCTTTTGAATGAGGGAAAGACTATGCACACGTGCGGAATTTCCTTCACTTTTTTAATGACCTCTTTGACTACTTCGCTACGGAACTTCTTGTCTTTTGACAAGTTTTCCAGATCAATCTCAACACCTTTTGCATTTCTCGTTGCATACTGGGCAACAATTTTCTTTAATTCCATAATTGTAATGGTTTTAAAATTATTAAACATAAATTTATTTATCACGTTGCCAATTTGACAGAAAACATTTAGTTTGTCAAGTATTTTGTTAGTTTTTTTATAAAAAAAAGCAGGCGGGAAAATGGTTTGTTTTTTCCTGCCTGTTTTGAGCTTATAACAAAGCCTCCCTGCGTGCTTTTTATAATCTCACAATTCATAAAATTTTACACTGTTACGTGCCTCTTTATACCCTGATGTTAACCTTTAGAGTTACTCCGGTATAATAACAATATTCTAGCCTGAGGAAGGCTAAAACGCCATTTAATATGGTATAATTGTATGTAAATAATTCTTACTTTTTCATTAATTACGACACCATAAAATTTTACGTAACACAAGTAAAAAAAAGATTTATAAAAAACTATTTTTCAGTTATTTTTTAAATAGCTGAATTGGTGATAAAATGTTTTTGTGAACCTGTTTAAAAATCTTTCAAAAAAGTTCATCTGCCATTTGGGGCTAAAATATATGGGGCTCTTTCGCGCATGCTAAAATAGCCGTTTGTGGTAATAACAATGTGGTCGTCAAGCTGTATCCCCACAACATTCAATGCTTCCGCCAATTGCTTGGTCATCTCTACATCTGCTTGTGACGGCGTACAATTTCCGGACGGATGATTGTGCGATATGATTATCGACATGGCATTGTTCTTCAACGCTCCGGCTACCACGTCACGCGGACTTATCAACACCGCATCAATTGTTCCTACTTGCTCTATGCTTTGTGCAATAAATTTACCGGCTTTGTTTAAATAAATTATCAGCAATCTTTCTTGATTGGAATAGCCGATACAACTGCGGCAATAATCTACTATCATCTCTTTGTTGGTGAGCATCGGCGCATCTTTATTTTCCAGATTTTCCCAACAAATTTTATTGCAACAAGCATGAATTAAACTAAACAAAACTGCCGTATTATTGCTGACTCCGCCTTTTTCTATTACATCATATGCCGGCGCTACCAAAACATTTGCTAAGTTCGTGTATTTGCGGATGAGCTCTTTGGCTATCGGTTTGACATCTTTTCGCGGAATCGCGTATGTCAAAACTAATTCCAAAAGTTCGTAATCCGGCATACTCTTCCCTAAATCTGCCAGAAAACGAGCTTTTAAACGTTGGCGATGACCGATATAATCCGGCTCTTTTATTTCTTCTGTTTCTGTTTTTTTCTTTTGGGGCTTTTTTCTATCGTCCATCTTTGAAGTCCTTTATAACTTTATTTTTTATATGGCGGCTTGTCTAAACCTTTTGGAGAATAGGTAAACACTTCACAGCCGTCTTTGGTTACACCCAAAGAATGCTCAAACTGTGCGGACAAAGTTCTATCTTTCGTTACGGCTGTCCACCCATTAGAGAGAATCGTTCCATCCGGCTTGCCGATATTTATCATTGGTTCTATTGTAAAGAACATTCCTTCTTTAATAACGGGGCCTGTTCCTTTGCGGCCAAAATGCAATACATTTGGTTCATCATGGAAAACTCGCCCTAACCCGTGACCGCAAAACATCTCTACGACAGAATAACCATATTTGTGGGCATATTCTTCTATCACAGCACCGATATCGCCAAAGTGCGCTCCCGGTTTTACAACATCTATACCGCGCATTAAGCATTCATAAGTAACTTCACACAAGCGTGTTGCCTTTAGTTTTGGCTTGCCGATATAGTACATTCTGGAAGTATCCCCAAACCAGCCATCTAAGGTGACGGTTACATCTATATTGACAATATCACCATCGGCCAACTTTCTGTCATCCGGTATGCCATGACAGATAACGTGGTTTATTGAGGTGCAGATGGTTTTGGGATATCCGTGGTATCCTAAGCAGGATGGAATCGCATTGTGCGACACAATGAATTCACGACACAAATCATCCAAATGTTCGGTTGTGACGCCTTCATCAACATAATCCGTAATATAATCCAAACACTCGGCGGCTAATTTTCCGGCACGGCGCATCCCTTCAAAATCTTCCGGACTATATAATTTAATACCGTTTTCGTCCGTTTTGATTTTTCTTTCTTCCTGCTTTGACAATTTTTTACTCCTTAACTTTTTGTTCTAGTTTTGTTTATATATCTTTGAATTTAAAATTGCAATTTTTTTTTGCTTTTTTCTTTAACCCTCTTTTTTTGGCGATATTCGGAAATATATCTTGCTTGATATCAATAGGAGAAATTGCCATGTGTTGTAAACTTTCAAATGCTCTATATAGTTTTTTTCTTGTGCTCATTACGGCTTTGGTTGCTAAGTATTTCACTGCTCAAGGGATGAGTAATTTTTATGAAACTTTGGATATTCCGGCAACAACACCGGAAAATCATTATTTTTCATATGCGTGGAGAGGATTGTATTTTTTGCTCTTTATCTGCTTTTTTATGATTTTAGAATCGGTCAAAGATGAAGAGCAGCTGTTAGATGCCAAATTGCTGTTTGTTTGTCAGCTCTTTATGCAAATTTTATGGACCTTCAGTTTCTTTTATATGGAGCAGTTGATGGCCTCGGCGATTGTGATTGTTTTGCTAGATATTGTGGTAGCACTTATGATGCATACTTTCTTTTTTATCAATAAATGGGCTTTTGCGCTCACTGTTCCTTATTTGCTATGGTTGCTTTTTGCAAGCTATCTGAATATTGCTATTATTTTTATGAATTTTTAGAAAAGAATCGTTACTTCCCTTTAATTTAAACTGGACATCCGAAAAAATGTGCTGTAGTTTTGTGCGGTTAAAAGTTTAATTTAATTTTTTTGGGAAGAAAAAAATGACAACGAGTGTAAATCAAATAAGAAAAACTTTCTTAGATTATTTTGAGAAGAACGGACATAAAATTGTTCCAGCTTCTTCTCTTGTTCCTGATAATGACCCGACTTTGATGTTTACTAATTCGGGTATGGTACAGTTTAAAAATATTCTAGCCGGTAACGAAACCAGAGATTACACTCGAGCCGCCACTTCCCAAAAAAGCGTCCGAGCCGGCGGAAAGCACAATGACTTAGACAGTGTTGGTTATGACGTTCGTCACCATACTTTTTTTGAAATGCTTGGCAACTTCTCCTTTGGTGATTATTTTAAAGAAGAAGCTATCTTTTATGCTTGGGAATTGCTCACCAAGGAATTTATGATTCCAAAGGAAAAATTGGCGGTTACAATTTTCCATACCGATGACGAGGCTTATAATATTTGGAAAAAAGTTTCAGGCCTTCCTGACGAACGTATTATCCGTATTGCCACAAAAGATAACTTCTGGCAGATGGGTGATACCGGTCCTTGCGGTCCTTGTTCCGAAATCTTTTATGACCATGGTCCGGAAGTTTGGGGCGGATTGCCGGGAACGCCTGAAGAAGACGGCGACCGTTTTATTGAAATTTGGAACTTGGTATTTGACCAATATGAAGATTTGCCTGATGGTTCTCGTATTAACTTAAAGAAGCCTTCTATTGATACCGGTATGGGGTTGGAGAGAATTGCCGCTATTTTGCAAGGTGTTCATTCTAACTTTGATATTGATACTTTCCAACACCTGATTAAGGCGATTGCCGATATTGCCAATACTGATCCGAAGGGACCGTTGCAAGCATCTCATAACGTTATTGCCGACCACTTGCGCGCTATGTGCTTTTTGATTGCAGACGGCGTTTTGCCTTCTAACGAAGGGCGTGGTTATGTTTTGCGCCGTATTATGCGTCGTGCGATGAGACACGCTTATTTGCTTGGTGTTAAAGAACCGATGATGTATAAGCTTCTGCCGGTTTTGCAAAAAGAAATGGGCGATGCTTATCCGGAATTGTATCGTTTTGAAAAACTTATCAGTGAAACCATTAAAGCGGAAGAAACTCGTTTTGGGAAAACTCTTGATAAAGGTATGCGACTCTTGGACGATGAAGCATCACATCTTCATCAAGGCGATGTTCTCAGCGGTGAAACAGCCTTTAAGCTTTATGATACTTATGGTTTCCCGCTTGATTTAACACAAGATGCATTGAAAAACAAAGGCATCAATGTTGATGTTGAAGGCTTTGATGCCGCTATGGCTAAGCAAAAAGAAGAAGCTCGTAAAAGTTGGGCGGGCTCTGGTGATGCCGGAACAGAAAAAATCTGGTTTGAAGTTAAAGAAAATATCGGTGGAACTGAATTTTTGGGTTATAACACCACAAAGAGTGATGGTATTATTAAAGCACTTGTTCAAGACGGTAAACAGGTTGATTCCGTTAAAAGCGGTGAATTTTATTTGGTTGCCAACCAGACACCTTTTTATGGCGAATGCGGCGGTCAGGTTGGTGATATCGGTGTTATTATCGGCAAAAATTTCAAGGCTGAAGTTTATGACACTAAACGCAAACTGGATACCGTGTTTGTTCATTGTTGCAAGATGGTTGAAGGCGAAGCTAAGTTAGAAGATTTTGCTTCATTTGAAGTTAATGAACAAAATCGTAAGCAAATTTGCGCTAATCACTCGGTTACACACCTGGTTCATAAAGCATTACGCACTATTTTGGGTGAGCATGTTATGCAAAAAGGTTCTTTGGTGGCTGCGGACAGAATGCGTTTTGATATTTCTCATCCAAAGCAAATCACTGCTGAAGAATTAAAACTCGCTGAAGATATGGTCAACGATGCTATTCGCAAAAATTATCATGTTAACACGGTTTTGATGAACCAAGATGAAGCGATTAAAACCGGTGCGATGGCTTTGTTTGGTGAAAAATACGGCGATGAAGTTCGCGTGGTCATTATGGAAAAAGACGGCGAGGTTTATTCTCGTGAGCTTTGCGGCGGTACACACGTTTCTGATACAGGTGAAATCGGATATTTCAATATTTTATCCGAATCGGCTGTTTCCGCAGGCGTTCGTCGTATTGAATGCGTTACGGGCAAAGGGGCTGAGCAATATGTTGACTCTATGGAAGATAAACTGCATGCCGTATGCAACACATTAAAGACAAATGTTAATGATTTGGAAGCTCGCGTTTCTAATTTGATTGAAGAAAGAAAGAAGCTGGAAGCTGAAGTCTTTAATTTGAAAAAGACTTTAGCCAGCGGCGGTGCTTCTCAAAACAACGATGTTGAAATGGTCAATGGGGTTAAATTCATCGGTAAAGTTATTCCGGATGTTCACCCTAAAGAGTTGAAAGCTTTTATTGATGATATGAGCCAACATATCGGTTCCGGTGTTGTGGTTTTGGCAACCAACAAAGACGGCAAAGCGTCCATTGTCGTTGGCGTTACCAAAGACCTCACCAATAAGTATTCTGCGGTTGATTTAGTTCGTATTGCCTCCGGTGTTGTCGGCGGACAAGGCGGCGGCGGCAGACCGGATATGGCGCAAGCCGGTGGTCCGGATGCAAGCAAATTGCCTCTTGCTTTTGAAGAAGTTAAAAAGGCTATTTAAGTTTTTTTAAGAGAAGTGTCTTTGCGGCACTTCTCTTTTTATGTTTCTTTCAGTTAGTTTTGAAATATAAAGGAGCTGTTTTATGAAAATCGGTATCAGGAAGCCATCTCTTAAAAAGATGATTTCCGCCAGAACTTCTGTTAAACGGATTGTTCGCCATAATCTTGGGCTTAAAGCACCACGTGGCTTTGGATGGCTTACCAACCCGAAAAAGGCACTTTATAACCGCGTATACAATCGCACAACCGTCAGCGTCTTTTCACTTTTCAAGAAATTGTTTAAGTGAGCTATTAATCTCAACAGTTTTATATTTTTTTTGAGAATAACACTTGTTATTCTGCCAAATCTATTTTTGGAATAATGCAAGAATTTTATTGCTTTTCAAATCCTTTTCAGGCAAATTGATGTCGTTTTTTTAGAAAGGATTGAAAAATGGCTTTTGTTTTTAATCATTTTAATTTTAATGTTGCAGATTTACAGACCAGCCTTGCTTTTTATGAAAAAGCATTGGGCTTTCATGAAGTCGGGCGGATTGAAGATAAAGATGGGGCTTATGTTATTGTTTATCTGGGAGATGGAAAATCTGATTTTCGCCTGGAATTGACTTGGCTTAAAGATCATCCGCAAAAATATGATTTGGGTGAATGTGAATTTCATTTGGCGCTGACGGCGGACGACTATCAAAAGGCTTTTGACTTTCACCAACAAAACGGTTGGGTTTGCTTTGTCAATGAGGCTATGGGAATCTATTTTATTGAAGATCCAGACGGCTATTGGATTGAAATTTTGCCACCGCAAAAATAATTTTTTAAGCTATTTCTTTAACCACAATATCATGGGCGTTGGCATCATAGACAATGCCCAATTTTCCTTTGCGGAACTCTTCGGCCGTTTTGCCGAAAACATCATAACGCCAGCCTTTCAGAATCTGATTTTTGGCTTTGGGATTTTTGATATATTCTCGTAAATTTTTCTCACTTGTGATTAAGCGCGATACAACGCCAAACTCATTGCTTTTTATTTTTAACAGCAACTTTAATACCTCGCACAGCGAATGTTGACTTGGTGAGATGGTTACTTCGCGTTCACGGTCAAAATGCCCTAACGTTTTATCAAACTTTTCTCCGGTCAGAGAGGCTAATACTTCTACCATTTCTTTAGCTAATTTGCTTTTGGCAACGTCTGGGCGAATGCCTCTTACCTGTTTCATTTCGGCCATATCTTTCGGGAAAGCCGTGGCGATGTTTATCAAAGTTTCATCTTTGATGATTGTCTGGCGTGAAATATTACGTTCTTGTGCCATTTTTTCACGCCACTCGGCTAAAGCTTTAAGAGCGTTTAAGAAGGGAAGAGAATGCCCGTTATGGCGAATTCGCAACCAAGCATCTGCCGGATTTTGTTCATAATGTGCGATGTCGACTAAGTCGGCCATATCCTCTTCTATCCAGCTCTCGCGTTTGTTTTCTTTTAAGTAAGCGGCAATTTGTTTATAACATTTTATCAAATGTGTAACATCTCCGGCAGCATACTCTAATTGTTCCGCGCTCAAAGGCCTTAACTGCCAATTGGTTAAGCGGCAAGATTTATCCAACTCTATTCCGCAATATACTCTTACTAAATTTTCATAGCTAACGGCCTCGCCCAAACCACACGCCTGTGCGGCTATTTGCGTATCAAACACCGGTGTTGGGATGACTCCAGATAAATTATACAATATTTCTATATCCTGCCGGCCGGAGTGAAAAACCTTTAATATCTTTTTATTTTGCAACAAAGAAAAGAAACTCTCATAATCCATTTCTTTTGCCATGGGATCTATCAAATATGCGCCGTCTTCATATCCGACTTGTATCAGGCAAGGTATCGGATAATATGTTTTTTCACGGATAAACTCGCAATCTATGGCGATGATTTTTTGTTTTTTTAATACTTTGCAGGCGTTTTGCAGCTCTTTGGTGTTATCTATTAAATTCATTCGGCTGGTTCCCTTTCTTTTTTGATGATTTTATGGGGGATTGTTTAAGATTTTTTTAATTTTAGCTTGCATTTATGCTATTTTAGAGTAAAAATGGCGGCATTAACGTTGAAACAATTATTCAGAGGATCTAATGTTAGAATACAGAACGCATACCTGTGGTGAGCTTAGAGCTACTGATGCAGGTAAAAAAGTAAAACTCTCCGGTTGGATACATCGTAAACGTAATTTGGGTAATTTGTGCTTTGTGGATTTACGCGACCACTATGGTATTACCCAATGCGTGGTTGATAGCTCCAGTGATTTGTTCAAGCAACTTGAAGATATTCGTGTGGAAAGTGTTATTACCGTTGACGGAGATGTTGTTTTACGTGAAAGCGTTAATAAAAATATGCCGACAGGTGATGTTGAAGTTAAAGTTACTCATGTTGAACTTCACTCTATGGCTGATGTGCTTCCTATCCAAGTATTCGGTGAAGATAATTCTCCGGAAGAAATGCGCTTAAAATATCGTTTCTTGGATTTGCGCAGAGAGAAGATTCATAGCAACATTATTTTGCGCTGCCACGTTATCAAAAGAATGCGCGAATTGATGAACGAACAAGGTTTCTTAGAATATCAAACTCCAATTTTGACAGCTTCTTCTCCTGAAGGCGCAAGAGACTTTTTGGTTCCATCTCGTTTAAATCCAGGACGCTTTTACGCTCTTCCACAATCTCCGCAACAATTCAAACAATTGTTGATGGTTTCCGGTTTTGATAAATATTTCCAAATTGCACCTTGTTTTCGTGATGAAGACCCTCGTGCTGACCGTAGTCCGGGTGAATTCTATCAACTTGATATGGAAATGTCTTTCGCTACGCAAGAAGATGTTTTTGCGGTTATGGAAAAAACAATGGGAACGATTTTTAATGAATTTGGTAATGGTAAAAAAGTTGACCAAGCACCGTTTAAGAGAATCGCTTTCAAAGAAGCTATGCTAAAATATGGTTCGGATAAACCAGATTTGAGAAATCCTCTTGTTATTCAAGATGCAACTGCTTTCTTTAGCAATTCCGGCTTTGGTGTATATGATACTAAAGCTGCAAATGGTGAAGAATTGCGCGCCATTGTTATTCCTAGTGCCGGAGAAAAGCCTCGCTCTTTCTTTGATAAATTAGATGGTTTTGCGAAAGAAGAAGGGTTTGGCGGTATGGCTTATGTTGCTTTATCTGCTAATGGTGCAAAAGGTATTGCTAAATTCTTTTCTGAAGAAAAAATGGCTGAACTTAAAAATATGTTCGGTCTTAAAGATGGTGATGCTATCGTCTTTATGGGTGGCAATAAAAAGTTCATCAACAAATTCTCAGGTAAAGTTCGCACTAAATTAGGTGAAGATCTGGATTTGATTGAAAAGAACGCCTTTAGAATTTGTTGGATTGTTGACTTTCCGTTCTATGAAGAAAATGAAGAAACCGGAGAGGTTCAATTTTCTCACAACCCGTTTTCTATGCCACAAGGCGGAATGGATGCGCTCTTAAACAAGGATCCATTTGAAATTCTTGCTTATCAATATGACTTCGTTTGCAACGGTGTTGAGTTAGCTTCCGGTGCTGTTCGTAACCATAAGCCGGAAATTATGTATAAAGCCTTTGAATTGGCCGGTTATGACAACAGCGTTGTTGACAGTAAATTCGGCGGGATGATTAACGCCTTTAAGTATGGGGCTCCTCCTCACGCCGGTTGTGCTCCGGGGATTGACCGTACGGTTATGTTGCTCTTAGACGAGCCGATTATTCGTGATGTTATCTTGTTCCCGCTTAACGGTAAAGCACAAGATTTGTTAATGCAGGCACCGAATACGGTATCTGAGCAGCAGCTTAAAGATTTGCATATTGAAATCAAAGCTGACGCGTAGTTAAAATAAAATAAGGCAGTCAGAAGATTGGCTGCCTTATCTTTTTTTGATGGATTATTATATGATTAAGGATGTTTCGTTACCTGTTTCCAACAAAATTATTTGCGGTTTGATATGGTGCGTTTTTGTGGCGTTGTCATTATATATTGCACCTTATCACGAAGTTTGGGCGGATGAAGTTCAGGCTTTTTTGATTGCTCGCGATGCTTCCGTTGCAGACATTATATCCTCTGTTCCCCACCAAGAAGGGCAGCCTTCACTCTGGCACTTGGTTCTTAAAGGGCTTATTTTTGTTTTTGGAGAAAATCTCAATATCACGTATGTTTCCATCTTTATTATGTCTTTGACTGTGGGAATATTTCTCTTTTTATACAATGTACCGCTTCTTTATAAAATACTTATTCCGTTCGGGCACTATTTTCTGTATCAATACAACATCATCTCGCGCAATTATTGCTTAGCGTATCTGGCGTTAGCTCTTTTGGGATATCTATATCCGCTACGGCATAAATATATTTGGCGGTATGCTTTTGTGCTTTTATTACTTGCCGAATCTTCTTCATTTTTTGCACCAGTTGCAGCATTTTTAGGCGGAATATGGCTTTATGAAGCTTATACAAATCACTCTTATAAATTAACTCCATATATTGCCCCATTGTTTATGCTTGCGTGCTTTGGTCTTTTAATGATTTGGCAAATATTCCCTATAAATATGGTGCAATACGAAATGAGAATCGAATACATAAAAAATTATCCATATAATGTTATTGCTCATTTTCCGGAAAGTTTTTTTGCCGGAAAAAATATGATACTTAACTTATGTATTCTCGGTTGGATTGCTATTTGTGCCATTAAAACCGTTTTATCTTTAGATTTTTATAAAAATATATCCAGGTACCGTGCGACTGTTTTACCTTTTTTTCTTATTTGGATAAGCTTTATTGCCGGATATTTTGCGATTCATCCTATGTATTACCACCAAGGTGCTGTTTGGGGATTATTTCTTTGTTCAATGTATATGTTTTTTCCAAATTACTGTCGTCAAAGAAATCATTTTCTTTTTATTCTATGCCTGTTCATCCAAATTTTCTGGAGCTACGCTTCAATATCTTATGATATCAAACATCCCTACTCTTCTCAATTTGAAATTATGAAAGTCTTGCAAAAACATAATCTGACAGATCACAAAATTCAGGCCATCGGCTTTCATACTTTACCTTTCCAAATTTTACATACTCGTGATAATTTATACATATCTGATGATACGCCTCTTTATTGGCTTTGGACCCAAAAGGATATGCAAATAAAGGGGGGAAACATGCAACAACAGCTTGATTTACATAGGGATATTGTTGTTGTAGATATTGATGATGCTAAAGATGCTGATTTTTCATATTATTTACGTCCTGATGAATTCTATATCTATAAAATTCCTGCTGCTGCTGTTTATAAAGGATTCTTATTCTATGAACAAGGTGTCTTTGTTTTTATCAAAAAAGACTATTTTTATCGTAAAACTAATTCTTAATTTTAAATTAAAAAGTGCTTTACTTTTTAAAATATTCGTGTATAAACTATCTCGAATAACAGAGAGGGCTAATGGCATGCCTTACTGTTGTCTTGAATCCAACTTAATTTTTGAAAGGGATTGAAATGCCTAAATTAAAAACAAAAAGTTCTGCTAAAAAACGTTTTAGCGTTACCGGTACCGGTAAGTTAAAAAGAAATTTTGCGAAAAAGAGACACTGCCTCTTCTGCAAAACTCAGAAAATGAAAAGACAAGCTCGCGGCACAACTTTGTTGTCAGAAGTTGATGTTCAGATTGTTAAAAAGTTTTTACCTTATTTGTAGTTGTAGGAGGATTTATAAATGTCTCGTGTTAAAAGAGGTGTAACAGCTCACGCTCGCCATAAGAAAATTATCGATATGGCTAAAGGCTACAGAGGACGTAATAAAAACGTTTTCAGAGTTGCTGTTGAAAAAGTTGAAAAAGGTTTGCAGTATGCTTATCGTGATAGAAAAGCAAAGAAGAGAAACTTCCGTTCTTTGTGGATTCAACGTATTAACGCTGCTACTCGTTTGAATGATATGACTTATTCTCGATTTATTAGCGGGCTCGTTAAGGCAGGTATTGAGCTTGACCGTAAAGTGCTGGCTGATATCGCTTATAGAGAGCCCCAAGCTTTTGCTAAGTTAGTAGAAACTGCCAAAGCGGCTCTGGCTAAATAATTTTTTAGTATAGTTTATATCAGTTTTGAAGAGTCGTCTTGGGCAACCAAGAGGACTCTTTTGTATTTAAAATTTTTGCCATGGTGGGTTTCCTACTGCTGAGCGCAAAATTAAAATATTATTATCAGTTTTAGATTTGTTGACTTAGGTGTTATTCGCATATTCTGCGTTTCAATAAATCTAAAATGAGGTATGAGGAGATTGTGGCTCTTAACCATATGTTAGGATGATGAAATGAGTGATATTGATAGTATAAAAAACAGTATTATTGAGCAGATTAACAATGCTGACAATGCCAAAGCTCTAGATGATGTCAGAGTGGCTGCATTGGGGAAAAAAGGGCAAATTACCGAACTCTTAAAAACACTCGGTTCTATGCCTTTGGAAGAAAGAATTGCTTTGGGTAAACAGGTTAATGTGGTCAAAGCGGAATTGGAAGCGAAAATCGCTGAGAAAAAACAAGCTTTAGAAATTCAACTTCTTAATGAAAAACTTAAAAAAGAAGTGGTTGATGTTACTCTTCCGTGTCGTCCGGAAGTTCAAGGTCGTATTCATCCGGTTTCTAAAGTTTATGAAGAAATTGTGGCTATTTTTGCACAGATGGGATTTGATGTTGCAGAAGGACCGGATATTGAAGATCAGTTCCACAACTTTAATGCCTTAAATATGCCCCCAAACCACCCTGCTCGGCAAATGCAAGATACTTTCTATATCAACAATGATGTGAACAATGCTTTTGATATGGATAGCGCTTATGTGGTTAGAACACATACTTCAGGTGTGCAAATTCGTACCATGGAAAAGAAACGTCCGCCTATCCGCATTATTGCTCCGGGAAGAACTTATCGTTCTGACTATGATGCAACGCATACACCGATGTTTCATCAAGTTGAAGGACTGGTTATTGATAAAAAAACAACCATGGCCGACCTTAAAGGTTGCTTATACGACTTTATGAAGGCCTTTTTTGAAGTTGATGAACTGCCTATTCGTTTTCGCCCATCGTACTTTCCATTTACCGAACCTTCTGCCGAAGTTGATATCGGGTGCTTAAAAACAAAAACGGATTTGATTATCGGAGCCGGAACAGATTGGCTGGAAGTTTTGGGTTGCGGTATGGTTCATCCAAATGTTTTAAGAGCCGGCGGTATTGATCCTGATGAATATCAAGGGTTCGCATTCGGCGCCGGTATTGATAGACTGGCTATGCTCAAATATGGTATTCCGGATTTAAGAACTTTCTTTGAATCTGATGTGCGTTGGATTAAAAACTATGGTTTTACACCACTTGACTTTTCTTCTATGACAAGCGGTCTTAGCAATAATGGGGGGGTGGCTCGATGAAATTTACACTTTCTTGGTTAAAGGAACATTTAGATACAAATGCCAGTGTTGATGAAATTAGCGAAACATTAACTCGCATCGGATTGGAAGTTGAAGAAGTTATTAATCCGGCGGCCGCTCTTCATGATTTTATTACGGCCAAAATTGAAAAAGTGGAAATGCATCCGGATTCAGACCATCTTCACGTTCTGGCGGTTAATACCGGTAAAGAAACTTTACAGGTTGTTTGCGGTGCGCCAAATGTTCATGAAGGACTTATTGGAATATATGCGCCCACAGGTGCTCTTATTCCTGCTTATGGCGAACGTTTGAAAGTTGCTAAAATCCGTGGTGTTGAAAGTATGGGCATGATGTGTTCCGAAAAAGAGTTAATGGTTGGAAACGACCATAGCGGAATTATTGAATTGCCTACCGATACTGCCATCGGAATGTCTGCTGCTGATGTTTTGAATATTGATCCGGTTATTGAAGTTTCCATCACTCCAAACCGTGCAGAATGCCTTGGTGTTCGAGGTATTGCCAGAGATTTAGCCGCTTCCGGATTAGGAAAACTAAAACCACTTAATATTCCGGAAATTAAAGGTTCATTCAAAAGCCCTATTACAGTTTCTGTTGATTGTCCTGACGCGTGCCCGACTTATACGGCTCGTTATATCAAAGGCGTCAATAATAAAGCGGAAACTCCTAAATGGATGAAGGATAGATTAACCGCTATCGGGTTACGTCCGATTTCTGCGCTTGTTGATATCACAAACTACATTAACTATGATTTGGCGCGTCCTTTGCACGTTTTTGATGCCGATAAACTCAAAGGCAACATTAAGGTTCGTATGGCTCATAATGGTGAAGAATTTTTGGCCTTAAACGAAAAGAGCTATACGCTTGATGATAAATGTTTGGGTATTTGTGACGACGAAGGTGTTCAGTGTTTGGGCGGTATTATGGGCGGCTTAAATAAAGGTAGTTATGAAGACACAACAGACGTTCTTCTGGAATGCGCTTTATTTACACCTACCTGCATTGCTCGTACGGGAAGAAAATTACAACTTGATTCCGACTCTCGCGCTCGCTACGAACGTTGGGTTGACCCGATGTCTAATATCTCCGGCAATAATTATGCCACAAAAATGATTTTGGATATTTGTGGTGGTGAGGCCTCTGAAATGGAGATTGCCGGTGCGGAAAAATTTGAGGCAAAACCGGTATATCTTCGTCCGGAAAGATTGAAGACTTTCGTTGGGATGGAAGTTTCTAAAGAAAAATGTGAAGAAATTCTTTCTCACTTAGGATTCACACTTTCTGAAGAAGACGGAAAGATTAAAGCGGTTTCTCCTTCTTGGCGTGGAGATATTGAATGTGAACAAGATTTGATTGAAGAAGTTGTGCGGATGATTGGTTTGGATAATATTCCGGCAACATCTATGAAAACCGCAGATTTTCCGAAACCGGTTTTGACGCCTCTTCAAAATAATATCGTTATGGTTAAGCATGAACTCGCTTCTCGCGGTATGTTTGAAACGGTTACATTTAGCTTCACGGATAGCGATATTGCTCAATATTTCCGTCGCGGACAAGAGCCGATTTTGTTGCAAAATCCTATTGTTAAAGAACTGGACGAGATGAGACCTTCTTTGTTACCGAATCTGCTTATTGGTGCTAAAAATAATATTGCACGCGGATATGCGGATTTGGCATTGTTTGAAGTTGCGCCGGAGTTTTATGGCAGAAATCCGGGGGAACAAAAGGCAGTTGCTTCCGGTATTCGGGTTGGTAAAACTTCTAAAAAAGATTGGACAGGTTCTATGCGCGCCTATGACGTCTTTGATGCCAAAGCGGATGCTCTTGCGGCTATTGCTGCGGCTAAGGGCCCTATTGAAGCGCCGCAAATTACAACCGATGCTCCGACCTATTATCATCCGGGAAGAAGCGGTGTTATCCGTTTAGGTAAGAATGTTTTAGCTTATTTTGGGGAGTTGCATCCGGCTGTTTTGAAAGCTCTTGACATTAAATCTAATGTTGTTGCTTTTGAGGTATTTTTGGATAATATTCCTCAACCTAGAGATGCTAAATCTAAGGCGAAAAAGAAACTTGAATTATCTCAACTGCAAGCTGTTGACAAAGATTTAGCTTTTGTTGTGGCTCGCAATGTTTCTGCTATCAGCATTGTTGCTGCGGCTAAAAATGCTGACAGAAATAATATTGTTGATGTTCGGGTATTTGATGTATATGAAGGTGACAATCTTCCAGAAGATAAAAAATCCGTTGCGATATCTGTTACCTTCCAGCCTAAAGAAAAGACTTACACCGATGCTGAAATTGAGGCTTTGATGAATAAAGTTATTCTTGAAGTCGGCAAGAAAACAGGTGCCGTTTTGAGATAAAACTCTCTTTTTGAGCAAATTAAAACAGCCGTTGAAATTCAGCGGCTGTTTTTGTTTTGTAAACAATTTATTTTTCCAGATATTTTAAGCTAACTCCGTTTCCTTTTAACTCTAATATTTTATCTTTCAGGCTATACGTTGTTACCTTGTTCAAATCTTGAAAATAGGCTTGTTCCTTTTTCATCTCAGCTTCCGGACCCGCCATCATTGTTGATGCTATCGGGCCAAATTTTATGGTATCTTTATCAATAGTGTATGTTCCAAAGTAATTATTCAACACCTTGCCTGCAAATTTATTCGCTTTAGTATCAAAGGACAATGTAATGGCGCTATCATTTGCTAACACAAAATTTTTGCCATTTAACGAAACCGGTTTTGACTCGCTACAAGCATTTAGCATTAAGGCAGCTACCAATGTCAGTAAAACTTTTTTCATTATATCTCTCCTTCATATTTATCTTAACTGCGGTATATATATTATACAAAAAAACTTATATCAATATTTTTTATTAAAAAAATCTTGATTTTTTAATACGTATTATTTATTATACATATTAAATTTAATATGTATTTATGGAGATATTCTATGAAGTTTTTAGTTGTCTTATTTTTATCTTTATTTGTTGCGGTTCAAAAAGTTTTTGCGAACCCGGCTTGTGTTGTCTGTACCGTGGCTATTGGCGCTTCGCTTGAAATTGCACGTAAACTTGGCATTAGTGATAATGTTGTCGGATTGTGGGCGGGCGCTTTATTTGCTCTTTTAGGTTATTGGCTGATTCTTTGGTTTGATAAGAAAAATTGGCATTTTCGTGGACGTAACCCTATCTTAATGATTTCCAGTATTGCCATGATTGGATTTATTTATATGGGAGAACTTGTTTATTCTCCTCAAATTATAGGTTTTCTTTATATTGATCAATTTCTGTTCGCCTCTCTTTGTGGCGCTGGTTTGTATATTTTTTCACAAAAATTTTATGCTTTTATGAAAAAGCGTAATAATGAACATGCGCACTTTCCTTTTGAAAAAGTTGTATTGCCATTAGCACTTTTGTTTGTTGTTAGTTTTATTTTAGATTTTTATTCTTTATAATTTTAATGAGGGAGATATGATATGAAAAAAGCTGAAAATGTTAAAGAATTTGTGGAACGTATTGATGCGACTAAAAAAGTTAATCCGAAAGATTTATCTTCCGATCAAGATTTAACTATCGCTATCATGAACCTTATCTCTATTGAAGAGCACTTGGTCTTTTCTGGTGCTAAAACAGGTAAAACATCTTTTTATGATTTGATTGAAGACGTTCGCGAAACTCGTAAAAAGCTCATGTTGAAGATTATTCCGAGTTATGAAGGAGAAGTTTGGTGCATTTCTAAACACTTGCTGGCTTCTTCTATGCGCTTGATGGAAGTCGGAACAAAACAGCAAAGTTTAGGTAATAAAGAACAAGCATACGATCTTTTTAACAAGGCTTATGATTTGTATTGCCTGTTTTGGGGACTTAATATGAATATGCTTGATGTCAACAATGTAAAATGGATTGAAGACAGTGTTGATGATATTAAGAAAATCAGTGAAAAGATTGATGCTGCCGGTGTAGTTACATCAACACATACAGAAGATGCTGTTGTTTCTGAATCTGTTGCTGATGCAGAACCTAAAACGGCTTTTGCTAAAATGAAGGCTTTTGTGCGTAAAGCTGTTGATTGCTGTATTGAGTAGAATTATTTAATTTGTGGAGGTATTATGAAAAAGTTTTTCTATTTGTTAATCGTATCTTTTCTTACCATGGCTGGGCAAGCTAAAGCAGAAGAGGAAATCAGTGCTGATAAAATTTATTTCTTCACCTACGATGGCTGCCCTTATTGTCAAATGGCTAATGAGCATATCAATAAAACACACACCAATCTCAATATTGAAAAAATTGATATCTACAAACCGGGGGGAATGTATTTATTCAAAAAATGCGCAGAGAAATTTAATCTCGGACGTAATATTGGAACCCCGCTCTTCTGCATGGGGAACGATTATATTATGGGGTGGTCTGAAGACAATCAAAAACGCTTTGATGAATTAAGCGTCCACTTCAAAAAATAATTCACCTTTCCCATCCTTAAAAATCGCCTCTATCATCGAGGCGATTTTGTTTAAGTTGACTATTGAGACTTTTTTATTTAAACTTCATCTATATGAGGAGTTTTGACATGAAATTTACAACTATTTTCGGAGAACTGATTGATACCCCTTGCGTTGGATGTATCGTCGCTGATAACAGCAAATTCAAAGAGGGACGTATTTTTCAAACCCAATTATGGGATATAAGTCAGGATTTTGAAATTCCTTATCCGGGAATGATTGTTATCTCTCCTATGCGCCACGTTTCCAATTATATGGATTTGGATACTCAAGAGGTGCAAGAGTTGCATCAACTCTTGGTACACGCTAAAAAGGCTCTTTCCTTGATTTTTAAGTGTCAAAAATTTGCTTATCTGTTTTATGAAAAAACAGACGGACATATTCACTTTGTTATTATTCCTTTACATGGTTTGGTTGAGATTGATGATAAATATGCCGTTTTAAGTGAACTCTTCCGCAAAGCTCCTATTCTTCTTCGTGATGAGAAAAATATGAAGAATGTCTTTCAGACCATAGATGATCTTAGAAAATATTTTCAAGAAATTTGTCTTTGAGTTTCTTCTCATAATCTGAGTGTGAAATTTTGTTGCAATCGTTATTCTTTGGGCTATACTTATTTTAGTTTTATAGGAGTGTTTTTTCATGGATAAACCATTACCTGTTGAGGTTATGAAAAAAGCTGTGCGCGGAATTAGTTATATTTCTCATCCGCTGAGATTGCGTATTCTTGAATATCTTGATGTGAATGGGGCGTCTTCTGTTTCTGCCATTACTAAAGCTCTTAATGCTGAGCAGGCTGTTATTTCGCAGAGCCTGAAGAAAATGCGTGAGAATAATCTGGTGAAAACGACACGACATGGGATTTTTATCTATTATGATATCTGCGAGGAATATCCGGCGAGTGTTTTCGTTTGTCTTAGGAAACTTTATGCTTATATGACGGATTGCTTTTTCTTCTTGCAAGATGGTGTTAAAGAAATGCTTCCGGCTGACTATACCATGATGACGGCTAACCGTATGAAACTTTTTGCTCATTTTGATAAAATGCGAATCTTAGAGTGGTTGACACTTTATGGGCGGCAGAATGTTACTGAAATTGTTAATGGGATAGAACTGGAGCAACTTAAAGTATCCCAATTCTTAAAAAAACTTCGTGATGACGGTTTTGTTACAGCTGAAAGACAAGGGCGTTTTATTTTTTACAATATTACCGATGGCGTACATAAAACCTGCATCCAATGTATTCACAAAAGATACAACGCACTCAAAGACAAAAACGATTTTTAATTTTGTGAGTGACGACTTTTCATATAAATTTGTTGTGATATTTTTGCAATGATTTCCGCATTGGTTTCATCGCTCTCGTAAGAATCGGATACCATAATTGCCAGATAATATTTTTTATTGCCTGCTTTAATAATTGCTGCATCATTGTCGGCGATTTTCTTTCCATCTTGCAACCTTGACGAGGAACCGGTTTTATGCGCCACATTTACATATTTAGGTAAATATCCTTTTATCTTATTGGCTCCGGTTACTGTGCTTTGCATAATTGACAATAACTCTTTATGCAACTCTTCAGAAAATAATTTGTTCTCATCTATCATTTTCAGTAATGCTAAAATTTCATGAAGAGGAGCCCTATTTTGATATTGCGTCATATCTGCTCTATTCATTATATCTTCGGTTACTTTTATTTCTGTTTCCGGCAAGCCTATCGCATGAATATATTTTTCTACCGAATCTGTTCCACCTACCCACTTGATAAGAATATCGCAAGCATTGTTATCACTTTCTGCCACCATATAATATAGAAGCTCATGCAGAGATAAGTTTAAATTTTTGACACCATATTTTTCACGTAGTGGGCTATAAGTATTTTCTTTTATATCAGCAGAAGAAATATTTATTTTGTTTTCCAGATTTAATTTTTCACGATTTATTTTATCTAATACCGCAACAACTACATGCAACTTAAAAACACTTAATAAAGGGTATTTTTTTTGATTATTTTGATAGGTTACTTGATTATCAGCATACCCTATTCCGATATTTGCTTTATAGCCAGAATATTGCTCGCTTATTGCCTTCAAATTCTGTTCTGTTGCATTATTGGTTCTTACAAACCATACAATCAATGCAAGCAATAAAACAGCACCAAGAAATAATATTCTTTGTATTTTCAGCATCTCTTTCTCCGGCAATTAAAAAACCGTTCCTTATTGCTAAGGAACGGTTTTTAGTGGCTCCGACTGCTGGGCTCGAACCAGCGACCAATCGGTTAACAGCCGATTGCTCTACCACTGAGCTAAGTCGGAATAAAACTTACTGGAGGCCGGTACCGGAATTGAACCGATGTACAAGGATTTGCAGTCCTCTGCATGAGCCACTCTGCCAACCGGCCAACTCAAAGTACCAACGTCAACGTGGTGATTTGTATATATACATAAAATTTTTTGAACGTCAATAGATTTTTTTTAAAAATGTTATTTTTTTTCATTCTGTGCATATCTGCTGTGCATATCTCTTAAAAAGATGTTATATCCTTTATTGTTTTTTGCCATATTTATACCGTTTTTAGGAGATTTGATGATGAAAATTGCTGTTGCTTCCGATCATGCCGGATTTGAAATGAAAGATTTTATTGCGAAAACTCTTTCTCAAAAAAAAATTGATGTTTTAGACTTGGGAACTTCGGATTGTTCTTCGGTTGATTACCCTACTTTTGCCGATAAAATGGCTCAATGTATTTTAGCTCATCAGGCTGATTTGGGAATTTTGGTTTGCGGAACAGGAATCGGTATTTCTATTCGCGCAAACAGACATAAAGGTATTCGTGCCGCCCTGCTTTATTCTGATGAAGTTGCTAAAATGGCTAAACAACATAATAACGCTAACGTTATCGTTTTTGGCGGACGAACAATGGATAAAGATGATGTTTTACGGAGAATTGATATTTTCTTAAATACACAATTTGAAGGCGGAAGACATCAAAGAAGAATTGATTTATTGGATTTGTAATTTGCTTTTATGAGGCTATAAATGAATACGACAGATTTGAAAGATTTTGATGCAGACATATATGAGGCTATTCATGATGAGTTGGTCAGACAGCAAAATAATGTTGAATTAATTGCTTCTGAAAATATTGTCTCTAAAGCTGTTTTGGAAGCACAGGGTTCCATCTTAACAAACAAATATGCGGAAGGATACCCAGGACATCGTTACTATGGCGGGTGTGCCTTTGTTGATAAAATAGAACAAATTGCAATTGATCGCCTAAAGCAACTGTTTCATGCGCAATTTGCGAATGTTCAACCACACTCCGGCTCGCAAGCGAATATGGCTGTTTTTGGAGCTTTGCTTAAACCAGGTGATACAATTCTTGGGATGAGCCTTGATGCCGGTGGACATTTAACGCATGGCGCAAAGGTTTCTTTTTCCGGCAAGTGGTTTAATTCCATACTGTACGGCGTTGAAAAAGAAACCGGACTTATTGATTATAAACAAGTGCATAGTTTGGCTAATTTGCACAAGCCTAAGCTGATTATAGCCGGTTGTTCTGCGTATCCGCGGCAAATAGATTTTGTTAAATTCAGAGCTATCGCCAATGAATGTGGTGCCTTTTTGATGGTTGATATGGCTCATTTTGCCGGTCTGGTCGCCAGTGGACTTTATCCGAATCCTTTAACATTTGCTGATGTTGTAACCACGACTACTCATAAAACACTGCGGGGTCCTCGTGGCGGCGCTATTTTAACAAACAACGCTGATATTGCTAAAAAAATTAATTCCGCTATTTTTCCTGGAATGCAAGGTGGTCCTTTGGAACATGTTATTGCGGCGAAAGCTGTTTGCTTTAAAGAAGCCTTAAGCGATGAGTTCAAAACTTATTCTGCTCAAGTTATAAAAAATGCAAAAGTTTTAGGTGATGTTCTTATGGAGCGCGGTCTTAAATTAGTTACAGGCGGAACAGATACTCATTTGCTATTGGTCGATTTAACGCCTAAAGGAATTAACGGTAAAGAATTAACGGATGCTCTAGAGCTTGTTAATATTACGGCCAATAAAAATGCTATTCCGTATGATCCGCTTCCGCCGTCTGTGACTTCCGGTATCAGATTGGGAACGCCAGCCGGCACTACGCGTGGTTTTAAGGAAAAAGAATTTATACTTATCGGGCAAGCTATCGCAGATATTGTTGATGCTTTACACACACCGGCAATTGATGAAGTTACCAAGAAAACAAAAGCGAAAATTTTGGAATTAACTTCGGCTTTTCCGATTTATCAAGATTAAATCTTATGCACTCATTTTTTAGAGGCTAAAGTTCTTAAATGGATTTTAGCCTCTTTCTTTACTTGAAAAGAATCGCAAATTTTACTTATGCTTTTTTGAAAAACAAATTTATCTAACGGCGTATTTTGTAAAAAAGTTTCGGTTTCGTTAGGGTATTTTACATACATCATAGACAATAGCCATGCTACTGCCATTTTATCGTAAAAACCGACATATTTTTGCGCTCTGACGAGTGAAAATATTTTTTGCAAATACGCTTCATTTATAAAATAGCTCAAGGCCATAACATAGAAAAAGCGGATTTCATATTCCTTATGACTTTGTGTAAATGGTCTAAAAGCTTCCCAATAAAGTTGTTGCTGCTTTTTGGCATCTTTGATGCTTGAACAAAAGACATCGCAAACAGCCCAACTGTTTATATAAGGTACAAAATTTTTTATTTGCTCTATTTTATCCGGGCTTTTGCTTTGGGCTATCAGTAACGAATAGAGCATAAACTCTTCTTGATATTTTAACTCTGTTAAAGGTGTTTTTAAATAATCTTCTGCTTTTCCGGCTTTAGCTATTTCTTTTGCTATTTGACGTAATTTCGGAATACGCACACCCAATAAATCAATCTGGGGAGGTAAAAGTTTAGCGGAGAATTTTTGATATTTTTCCTCCGCTTCTTCTTGTAATTTTTTTAATACTTCAGTACGCATTGCGCTCTATATCTTCTAAATACAATACCGTTTCTTGTTCCAATTTTGAGGCGGCATCTTCATCACATACATATATACCATGGCGATGCATTTGCAATGCACTCACCGCCCAGCGATGATTTACGCTCCCTTCTATGGCGGCTTTGGTAGCTTCGGCTTTTGCAATTCCGGTTGCCAAAATCATCACTTCTTTGGCGTCCATAATCGTACCGGTTCCGACGGTTAATACTGTATGCGGAACTTTGCTGATATCATTATCAAACAGTTTGGCTTTTATTTTCATTGTTTCTGTGGTCAGAGTCTTCACGCGTGTGTGCGAATCTAAAGACGAAAAGGGTTCGTTAAACGCAATATGTCCATCGGCACCAACACCTCCGACAAATAAATCTATTCCGCCCTTTTGACGAATCGCCAATTCAAAATTTGCGCACTCCTTCTCATAGTTTTTCGTCCGTCCATCCAAAATGTAAATATTTGCCTCTTTGGTGTCTACGTGCTTTAATAAATATTCATCCATATAGCTACGACAACTTTGCGGAGCATTCTTCTCTAAGCCGATGAATTCATTCATGCAAAATATAACCACATTAGCAAACGATAACTTTCCGGCACGGTTTAATTCTACCAATTTTTTATACATACCTTTTGGGGTGTCTCCCATCGGTAATCCCAGTACAAATGGCTTTGTGGGGGTTGGTCTGGCACGTTTGATGCGATATGCAATGTATGTTGCTGCCCAGTCGGTTACTTCTTCATAGTCTGATTTTATAATGACGCGCATGACACTTCTCCCCTCTCATCTTTGGTTTTATCAGTATGATTTAATATATATAAAGATTAGTAAACTTTTTGCTAATGTTTGTCAACGTACTCGTAGCTTTTTGTGCGGACATTATAGCGACAGTCGTAGCTTTGATATTCCGGTTTCAATATATATAAATCATCTCTATTAAGCGGAGTATACATTTCTTGCAACATATGATTACTAATCCAATGTATCGGGTGCACCCCTATTTCTCCCCTATATTCCCGATAGGTATCATAGTAGTTTTTGCCATAGATAATCTTGGGTCGGTATTTTCTGATTAAACTCTCTAAATCCGCTGTCGGACGTATCCCGATGGTGGCGGCGATTACATCTATCTGCCCTTTTAGGTTCCATATAAAATCAATGTCTTTATTAAACAAATTATAGCCTATTCTATATCCATTGACCACATAATCGCAGGGGTTCGTCAATCTTAATACAAAGCCCGATGCCCCATACTTAAAGTCATCACCGACGGTTATTCTTTTGCTGTATATATTGGCATATATGCCGCCTAAAATGAGCAGATACCCCAAAACGATATAAATTATCCATTGTCTCTTTTTGACCATTTCTGATATGGCGACGCCGGCTAAGGTGCAGGCTAATGCATGCAATAGTGCAAAGTAATATACAAACGGAGTGAAATAGTACATTCTTATTATATATTCTATTACAAAAACGGCCGCAAATGACTTTACATACACACTGCCGGAATATACATTTTTGACCATAGCGTATATCGCCAACAATATCGGTATTGTCATTTCATAACTGGGGTGAATAAAGCGTCTGGTATAAAAGACATCCGGTATGTGGGCATTTAATTCAAAATTGGCCTTTATATACATTGTCAAAACATCTTCATAGTACAGAAATGTCAGAAATGCGACATAGATTAGCAGCGGTACACTTCCGCTTATGATGCAATCATTGAAGGCTATCTTTTTTTCTTTTATTAGCCATAAAATAACAAAACCTATTCCTATCAAGATTAGCGCCGCTTTTTGGGTAAACATAAAAGAGGCAAAGAACAACATAAATGAAATAAACAAAGCCCCCAATTTTTTATCCCGCATATAGCAAAATAAATAATATATCCCGACAATTATGGTGGCTGCCATAAAATTATCCGGCTTAAAATCTTTGTTATACAAACTTTCTTGCGGAAGTGCACATAAGGCGGCCGCAACCAGCCCGCCGATTTTATCGGATAAAAAATCCTTATGCAGACGATACATATACCACAGCATAATTAAGAATACAGTCACGGTCAGCATATTGACGGCATCTACGGCGCGTAAACTGTATTCATAATACCCAACCAGCGGGGCACCGACATACCACAATAAGGGATTATGGTGTTGAAAAAAATCTTTATATGGTAATTTGCCGCTCCAAACTAACCATGAAGAGTGCACATGTTCCAAGGTATCACCATCGCCTGAACCACTGTATATGACCGTCCAATACAGCAGCCCACCGCAAAAAATGAGGTACATCATCAAAATAGCTTTGATTATGTTTTCTTTCTTAAAAAGCATTTAGTCTCGGTTCCTTGTAAAAATATTCCCATGTATCGGTCTTGGCATTATACCGACAGCGGCGTTTCGCCTGATATTCCGGTTTCAAAATGAAAACATCTACAAACGGTGATTGCATATAGTATTTATCTCTTATCGTGGCATCTACCCAATGAACCGGAACTTCTATATGTTTCTGACGTAATTTTTCATCCCAATACGGTCCGGTATAAATAATACGCGGAAAATATTTCAATACTGCTTTATTTAAATTCGGAAGCGGGGCTAAATCTATCTTATTTCCAATCACATCCAGCTGACCATTTAGGTTCCAATAATAGGTTATGTCTTTTGTAAAAATACCATAAGTTAATCCATAGCCGTTTAAAACCGAATCGCAACGATTGGTCTGCTCTAAAACATATTTCGGAGTTACGTATCTGAAGTAATTCGGCGGTAATTCTTTTTCTGTGCAATAATTATAAAACGCTTGCATCCCGGCCAATGACAAAGCTACAAAAATATAAGAGGTCCAATTCCACCGATTAATTAATTTCCACGCAAATGCACCCACCATTATGCCGTTTAGAATTTGCAGTTGATAGTAATAGTGTCTGTCTAATGAAAAATAGAAAAACCGTTGCAAAGCTTCGGCCAACCACAAAAGGCTGATGATGCGCGCATAGGTATTGCCTCGGTATAAAAAATATCCGCAGGATAAAAATGCCAGTATGCTCACAACATAAAATTCTACTCGGGTATTTTCTACCAAATTACCATACACATCCGGTATATAGAGATTAAAAATATAATTGGAGAGCCAATATTTTTCCACCATTCCGTGGTACATCAACCAGCTTAAAAAGATAATTGCCCCTATCAATGGTAAAATCAGCGCTTGGGCAAAATCTTTCAAAGCAATATTTTTAGCATATAGTTGATAAATAACTACTGCGCCGACGAATACCAGAAGAAAAATCACTTTTTGCATAAATAAAAATGAAACAAAGAAGCTCAAAAATGATATTACTAAATCTTTTGTCTGCTTTTTTTCCATGTATGCAAACAGATAATACAGCCCCAACATAAAGGTCAAAACCATATAGTTATCCGGACGAAAATCTTGTCCGCTAAAAACTATATAAGATGGAAAGACAGCTGCCACACAAAGCAAGCCAGCATACCAGCTATTTACCATAAAGCGACGGACAATTAACGCCGATACCCAGAGGCTTACAAACATGACTAACGTGGAAATTATCCGCACAACATCAAATAAAAATAAGTCGTATGCCAGATACCCTGCTAAAGGTGCAAAAAGATACCACAAAAGAGGGTTGTGATGTTGAAAAAAATCTATATAGGGAATTTTTCCGCTAAAAACTAACCAAGTAGAATGAAGATGTTCAATATCATCTCCGGTTTCGGGTTGATGATGATAGAGCACCCAAAACGCCGCACAAACACCTATAATTATCTGAAGCAAAAAGAACACTTTAGGGATTATTTTTAGTACCGTTTTCAGTGAATTTTCTTCTGCCGGATCAGACATACCTTCTCCCTTTTGTATTCTTTAGAGGTGTTTTTATTAAGCTTCACCTGATGCTGTTCCGCTTTCAGACGGTTTATCTTCAGCAGGGATTACATCCGGCAACATTCCGATTGCTTTTTTACGTTTCAATTTATTCACAAATTTGATTGAGCGTTGAGCATCCCACTTTTTCTTTCCTTCTTCTCTTTGGAAAATGTGTTTATATATCTCTATTGCTTGGTCAAATTCGGATAACTTGGTTAAGCAAGAGGCCAAACCATCATAAAGTTTATGATGATAACGTCCATCTACCAAATTTTTTGCTTTATTGTAGCACTTTAAGGCATCTTTAAATTTGAACATTTTTTGGTATACAAAGCCAATACTAATCCACGCTTGAATTTCCGTGCTATCTATGTTCAAAATCTTTGTAAAGCACTTTAAGGCCGAATCGTTATCCCCCATCAGTTGATAGGTTACGCCGATACCGTTCCATGCTTTTACATTGGATTTATCTAAAGCTAAAACTTTCTTAAAATACCCGATAGCTCTCTCATACTGTTTCAATTTTTGCAGTGTTACCGCAATACTCAATAATGTTTGCGGATGCTTCGGGTCTATTTGATATGCTTGTTGTAAAACATCCAGAGCTTCTTTAAATAAGAACATGTGTTGCAATGCAATGGCTTTACCATTTAGGGCTTCCAATGAGGTTGGATCATTCGCGTAAGCCTCTTCAAAGCAAGCTATAGCTTCTTTATAGCGGCCGCGCATACTTAGCGTTACGCCTTTATTGTTAAGTACTTCTACGGATTTCGGATTAATCGCCAAGGCTTTATCAAAACATTCTACAGCCTCGGTATATTTGCTCATCTTTTGATAAGCAAAACCTTTTGAATTTATTGCTTTCCATGAATCGGGCTGTTGGGCTAAAAACTCATCAAATTGAGCTATCGCCTCTTTGCACATTCCTGAATCTAAAAGTTCCTGCCCTCTTTTGTAGGCATTATTATCACTTAACTTAACCATATTCTTTCTCTACATAGTTTTACAAAATAATTTGTGAGGTATTATATGGTTACTTTTTTTCTTTTGTCAAGACAAAAAACTCTGAAACTCATCCTCCTATTTTCATTATTTTGAATCTCGTTACGTCTGCTACTATCTATTGACAAAAAATGTTTTTGTTTGTATCGTTATGTCCTTATTTATTAACTCTATGTTTCATTATTAAATTTTAATCATTATGGAAAAAACAAATGTTTGCAAACTTTCTTTTTTTAAGAAACATGCGCTGTTGCGTCAGTTGAAAAAAAATCCTGCTTCTGTTCCTCAACAGTATCAAGCGGCTTTATTGGATGCGGTATCGGCGAAGACTTTTCAGAATTACTATTCTGATTTTTCTAAGTTCGCACCAGATGCTTTTGATGTTCTTTTGGAACTGCGCAACAAAGAGAAATTTAAGTATTGTAAATTCTGCGGCTTTACTCCTGATCAGCTTGCCAATGAATTTGTTCAAAAAGGAACTGATGAGCAGGTACTTGATGTGTTGGAAACGCATTGTTGCACATTGGGCAATGTTCTTTTAGAACGTCCGTCTGAATTGTTTGAAAGATATGTCCGCCGAATGGAAACCATTCCTTTAAATTTATGGAAGGAAATCATCAAACAAAAACGGGAAGATTTGATTTTGATGTTTCTTAAATTCAGAAACCAAGATAATGTCTTATCTGAACAGTATGTGAATGCTCTTTTTGATTCTGCTTTGGAGAAAAGTATTCAGGCTTACTTGGAACAAAATTCTGTTTTTGGATTATCCAGAGTGAGCTTGTATATATTGAAATCAGGCGATTTTGCCCTTTGCAAAAAGTTGCTTGAGAACAATCCATTAACAACTGCTGCAGAATATGAGCAGTTGTTTAAGCTTAATCAGCCGGAACTTATTTTGATACTGGTCAAAAAAATGCTTCAGGATGATGAAGATAGTGCTTATGAAATTCCGGATGATTTTGAGGTTGTTCTTATTAATAGCGGTGCTATTGAAGCTATTAAGCTTTATATTCAAAACAATGAACTTGATTATGGAGCTACTTTTCACCTTTTCAAATCCGGCAATGAGGAGCTTATTCGTTTCTATTTGGAATCTGATTACTTTAAGGATTGTAAAAAGTTTCCGTTCGATGCAGCCGCCATGTCTCTTTTTGCAGGAAATAACACCAGTTTGCAGTATTGTTATGAAAGTAAATTCGGTTTGCCTTATCAGTTAGAACGTGAGTTGGTCATTTCTGAACAAGATAGACTTTTCTCCTCTTCTAAAGATAAAAAACATACTGCTTATACTCAAAGCAAATTTGCATCCTACATCTGTGCGCATGAGCTATATCCATTGAACGCTGCACTGCTCATGGAAAAAGGCTCTATTGAAGATGCTCTTAATTATTTCCAAAAGTATCCGTTACCGGATATTGCTGTGGTGGCTTTGTTCAAAAACGGGAAAGACAAGTTGCGTCAAGCCTATCTTGATTTTCTGCTCGAACGTCAATTAACGGTTTGCGCCTGTGCTCAAAAGTATTTTGTGAAATTTGCACCTAAGCAGAAATTGATGACTTATTTGCAAAATATTTCTAAAGAGGCTTTGTGTGATGATGGTCAAATGGCTTTGTTGAAAAGAGAAGATATGGAGCTATGTCAAGTTTACACTAAGCGTTTCGGCTTTAGTTCAAAGGCTCTTATCGTTCTTATTCAGTCTGGCTCGGTTGACTTTATCAAAGCCATCTTTCAGAAATATAGGTTACCTAATGATGTTATCAAAGCAATGATTGAAAGCGGCAGAAATTCCGTTATGATTGAGTTCTTTAAGGAATCTGATTTGGAAGAAGAATTTGAAAAAGAACTTATCCTGTCTAATTTTTCAAAGAATGAAAAAGCGGTTTGTTTCTATCTGGATAAGTACGACTTGTTTACAGATAATGAAGTTGAACTGCTTAAGCTCAACAACAAAAAAATGATTGAGGTATATTTGGCCAAACATTATCTATCCGAGGAGGCCATACAGTTATATGCCTCTATGTATTAAATGTGTTTTATTTGAACTGCTTCCGATTTTTCGGAGGCAGTTTTTTTGACTTTTTCATTGACTCAAATGTTTTTTGGTTTAGGATTTATCCAGATTATTTAACTTTATGTTTCACTATTAATTTTTTATCATTATGGAAAAAGAAGTAAAAAGACCTTCGGTTTGTGCTACCAGACTTGAAGTATGGAAATTCAAAAAAAATCATCTGTATACAATTCCCCCTGAGCATCATCTGAATATGGTTGAACTTAAAGGATGTTCTAAAAAGACTTTGGCTTCATACTTAGAGTATAGCCATGTCCTCTCTGACGAAGCTCTGCTGTTTTTATTGAAAAATAATAATACTGAAATGTTTCAATTTATAGCAGAACACGCTATTGATGTCTCTCTTGCTTCCGAAACTGAAAAGACTATTATTGCTCAATTCGGATATGAGATGTTGTTAAAAAACAATATTCGGCTGTCAGAAAGCAATACTTTGAAATTTTTGCAGGAAACGAATGCTGAGAATATCCCTTCTTCGTATTTACGTTGTCTGACATTTTCTCCGACGACGGAGGCTTGTCTGCTAGAGCTAAAAAATTCAGAGCTGGCTTCTCAATATCTGGCTAATCATATTGTTTATCCGGAAAATCGGCGGCTCATTTTGTTGTACGATGATCCTGAGGTGTATAGGGCTTTTGACCAACGTAACAATTTTAATGATGTCTTTACCGATATCATCAAAACAAAATCCTTAGAGATTTTCAAAATTGCTTTGAAATATCTGCACCCTATTTTGTTAGAAGACGAGAAAATCCTGATTGATAAGAATGAGCCGACTTATGTTCAGGCTTTTGTTGAACAGGGTAATTTTTCTGATGAAGCTATGAATTATCTGGTACAAAAGGCATCTAATGAAGTGTTTGCTGTCGTGGTTGGTTCTTCGTCCTTTTCAACTAACGATTGTCCTGATTGCTTCTATCAAAGGCTTTTTGAACCTCAACATCTTGAACTTCTTAAAAAATATTTGCAGGAAAATTATCTTCCCGGCAAATTTGAAGTTCGTTTGCTTGAAAGTGGGGATAAAGAGTTAATTGATCTTTATTTTGAAAATGGTGGCGACGTCTTTTCCTCAGAGGCAAAAGTTTGGCTTTTGGATCATCCGCAATCAGAATATGCTTCTAGCTTGCTTGAGAAAATGGGTGATTTGGGATATTTTGGAGAAGCATGGCTTTTTAAGTCCGGTGATGACGAAAAAATACAGCACTATCTTTCACTACGCGCTATTAGTGCTATCAGTGAGGCGGCTCTCTTTAAGTATGCGTCCTTGCCTGTTTTACGTGAGTATTTTGCTCATAACACACTGGATGAGCCGGCTGTTATCTCTCTCATTCACAGAAAAGATTTTGAGCTTTTGAAAACTTTTTGGGAATTAGGATTGCGGTTTGACGGAATCTCTTTGGAAATTTTCTTAGCCGAATGTGCTGATGATACTGTTTTGGCCTACTTTATGTTTTTGGAACAAAATGATGAATTCTGCGACTTGGCTTGTGAAGAAGATTCAGAAGAAATCAGTATTATGTTATATCAGCATCATTTGGTTAAATCTGCATCTTTCTTTGTCTCTAAAGGTCGGCTTTCTAATCAAGCTGAATATGTCATGGTGCAAATGGCTCCACGAGAACTTATTTATGAATATATTAAGACACATTCTCTAACACCTTCGGCTGAGGAGTTTTTGCTCTGCCACTATGATAAGGAGTTGGTTTGTGAATATGTTTCTAAGTATAAATTGGATATGGACAACGAAAGTTTCCTTTTCTGTTTTGATGATTGGGATTTGATAAAATTCTATCAGAAAGAGCATGGCTTTTCCGATGCGTTTATTGTTGATGGAATTGAATCTTAAAAAACTTCTTTATAAAAAACTCCTTTCCTTGTGAGAGGAGTTTTTTATTGACTCAAATTCTTTTCTAATCTACCTTTTTGTCAGTTAGATAATTTTATGTTTCATTATTAAAACTTTATTGTTATGGAAGAAAAAGTTTGCCCTGATAAGGCGCAGTTTTTGAAAAAAGCAAAATGGGCTATTCGTCGCTCTTATTGGCTTAATCAACGTTTACCTAAGGAGTATCACTCTGTTCTGGTTAATCTGGAATGTTGTTCTTTACATTGTTTGCGGGTGTGTCTGCAAAATTGCTCTTTATTGCCTGAAGCTGAAGTGCTGTTGTTTGATAAATTCGCTAACGATCATCCTGATATCCTCAGAGATTATATTTGTGCACATGGAGCCTCTCTAGCACTATTGTCTAAGCTTATTGAGAATAAAAATCTGGAATTGTTGGAGTGTTTCTTGGATAAAAGAAGGTACTATAGTGAGATGTTTCTTTTACCAAGTGATGCCCAAATCGTTCTTGTAAAGTCTGATGATGTTGACTTTTTTCAGAAAGTTTTAAATTTAGGCGTCCAATTAGCTGATGAAGCTTTTGCGCTTTTGCTTCAACGAGGTCATTATGACATGCTTGCCGTATACTGCAAATCTTGTTTTTGGAAAGATTCTAAAACCTATTTACAAAATCAGTGGTTTGATATCGTGTTTCAACGTCATGATATGAATGCTGTTGAATTGCTCTTGAGTTACTTTAAGCTCACTTTTGAAGCTTTGGTCAAGTTGGTCGACACCGGGCATAAGGATTTGGTTACAACTTATTTCAAAACACATGATGTAGATAAGGATGTTCAGTGCCAAATTGCGCAGAGCACTCATAAAAAACTTATTGCTCTATATTTGCAGAATAAGCCTTTTGACAAAGCGGCACAGCTTGATTTGGTCAAGTCTGGGTATAAGGATTTGCTCAAAATGCATTATTTGAAGTATGGTTTGAATGACGAGGTTATTGTTTTTCAGGCCAGTCTTAATTTTGTTAAGAGCTATTTAGGCGTTTAAAATTTTGCTACTTTTAAAGCCCCGAAAATTCGGGGCTTTTTTTATTTTACCGATTGCAATTGTTGAGGAGTTACCTGATAGCATTTCTCCTGCATGTGGGATATTTGCTCTGCAACGATGTCGCCTTCTATATCATATATACTGTTTATGCGCTTGTTGTACCCAAACGGAATATTTCCCGTATTGCGAACATTATCCAAAGTCCAGTATAGATCTAAGGAGACATACCCTCCATACATGGTTAATAACATTTTGGTTATCTGGCGGCTTCCATGAAATGCATATTTTCTTTTTGATGGGGCGGTTGGATATTCTACCAATACCTGTATTTCTTCAGGTTCTATTTTCGCAGCATATTTTGCTCCGGCAATGTAGGTTGCAGCACCACCCTCTCTGCTATGACCAATGTATTGAAAAAAGAAAACATCATTTCTTTTAGAAACTAATTTTACATGCATATTTTTTTCGATATATGCAAGAAATTTCTGTTCTTGTTCTTGAGTTATCATATGTGTATATTTTTAATTGTTATAATAATTTGTTATCGTTTTAGATTTTATATTTTTTCTGTTTTTTGTCAATAACCTTTCTTGACAATTTTAAGCTCCTCTTTATAATGTGCGCATCAATTTAATTTTATGTCGTACTATTTTATTTTTTTACAATTATGAAAGCTATTGAGATTTGGAACAAATTTCTTGCTGATAAGCAACAAATGTCTGAAGATGAAGAACTTATTTTTGTGCGTGACGGATTAGATGCGTGGCTCTTAAAATATCTGCAACAATTTTCTCTTGGTGAAAAAGCGGAGCTGCTACTCATCACTTCTCGCTCTCATCCGGTTGTTTTGGATTATATCTATTTTTCTGATGATCCGTTTTTTGTCGCATCAGAAAAGGCTTTGCTTAAAAGAAAAGATACGGAGCTGATTTTAAAGTATGCTCATAAGTTTTGTTTTGTGCAGGAACTTCATGCATTTATGGTGGACATTTCCGATGAAGATGTTTTACTCGGCTACTTTCTTGAGGAGCAATTGTCTCCTGATGGTGAAATTAGGCTCATTGAAAAGCATTCTCAAAAACTTTTCAAAGCATATGTCGCAGAATATGCGTTAAGTGAAGAGGCTGAACAACACCTGATTAAACAAAAGAATTATGACTTTTTCAGAATTTATGTTTCTGAATATGCTCAGATTAAACCATCTTCGCTCGCTTTGCTTGCCGAACTGCATGATGAAAAACTTCTTGATATCTTCAGAGAATTTTGCTTATCTTAAACCTTAAACTGAAGAGCTCCCAATCAATTTGATTGAGAGCTCTTTTAGTTTAAAACTCAGCGATTGCTTTTCCGCTTCGCCAGTTTTGTTCTATCTGCTCAAGCGAGCGCCCTTTGGTTTCCGGAATATATTTCCAGGTGTAGAATAAGCTGAAAATACCTACTACGCCGAATATACTAAACGTTAGAGCTTCGCCGATGGTGGCTAATAGTGTTGGGAATATTAATGCAACGATAAAGTTAAACACAAAGTTTGACATTGTTGCTATACTCATTGCCGTGCCTCTTATCGCTAAAGGCATAATTTCTGATATCAATATCCATGCTATCGGCCCTAAAGAAAAGGCAAAACTTGCAATAAACGTTACTATGCTACCAACGGCCACCCATTTGGTATTATACCCATAATTGTTGCTCAACCAGAACGATATTGCCAGAACAAACAAACTTATCGTAATACCGCTTAGGCCTGCATACAATAAAGGTTTGCGCCCTAACCTATCCGTAAAGAATATGGCTACAAAGGTCATCGCAAAATTTACAACGCCAACACCGACAGAGGCATATAGCGCTCCGATGTTATCCGTAAAACCTGCGGCCTTAAATATTGTAGCAGCATAGTAAATAATGGTATTTATTCCCGTGCAGATTTGGATGAACATAATAAACACACCCACAAGAACGGGACGTAACATCCATTGTTCAAAAACTCTTCCGGTTTTCTTTGTACTTACTTTCAACGTGGCTCGAATTTCTTTTACTTGTCGGTCGGCATCATCTTCCGGCTCTATTTTTTTGAAAATTTCTTTGGCTTCACTATAACGGCGACGGCTAATCAACCAACGCGGTGTATCCCCTAGAAAACTAATTCCTACAAGCAAAATCACCGCAGGTATTAGCCCTGCGCCCAGCATCCAGCGCCAGTTATATTCCGATAATGCAAATATGCGGTTGATTAAGTACGAGAACAAAATTCCGGCCGTTATTGCTAATTGATATAGTGATACCAACATTCCTCTAACTTTTTGCGGAGATAACTCTGATAAATACAGCGGAATAACAAAATTCACCATACCGATTGCTAATCCTAATATCATGCGGCCACAAACCAACCATCCAACACTTGGTGCAAAGCCACACATTAATGAACCTATGGCAAAAATTGTCGCGGTTGCAATAATTACCTTTTTACGCCCATATACATCCGCTAATACGCCATTAACGGCAGCCCCGACAACGGCTCCTACTAAGGCTGAACTTACTACCCAACCTTGTTGCAAAGTGCTTAAAGGCCAGCTTTCATTTATATATAATAAAGCTCCGGAAATTACACCTGTGTCAAACCCTGACAGCAAACCACCCAGTGAGGCTACACCTGCAATAACATATAGCAGAAGATGTTTTATTCGTCCTTTGTTTTGAATTGCTACTGCATTCATTTTGGATATCCTTTCATGTTCTTTATGATGGTTTTAGTTTATCATGAATAGTTTTAAAATTATTTAACTCATCTTTCTTTTGTATTGACAAAAATTGACAAACCATGTATTTTTACTTTTGTTTTAATATAATTTAGTTATGGCTATGAAACGATTAATTATTTTTAGACATGGTGATTACGATATCTACAAAAACTTAACTGAAACGTGTGCTCAGGAGTTGTTTTTAAAAGTTCGTCGTATGAAACAATTTTTTGGACTGCCGGCGGCTATTTTTGCATCCCCCATCAGACGGGCGTGGCAGACTGCTTGTGTCATCAATTTGGCTTTGGGAAATGTGCCTCTTTTTGCAAAAGATGAATTAAGAGATTTTTGTGCGCTCAGTATGCCCTATTTTGCGAAAAGATTTGCAGCTGATGCTCAGAAAAATTTTGCAGCTCAAGATGTGCTTCTTTGGGTTACGCATGAACCTTCCATACATGAATTACTTGGCATCTCTCTTGATACATCGGAATGGATTGTTCTTGAAGCACCGGAGTGGGAAATGATTTTTGAACCGAAATTCAGAAAAATCTATCGTTCCTTAAATTTTCTCACAAACCAAGGATGTCCCCCTAATGAGGTCTTTCATCAGCTAGTAGCTTGGACACAAGACACCCTTTCTGATGATGAAAAGCAAAAAATCAGTTCTCTTCTAAAATGATTTTTTCCTTTGCATTCAAACTCTCCTTTTCGGAGAGTTTTTTTATGTTTACTATTCTTTTTATTGCGGTATTATATTCGTTAGTTTCTTGATTTTATGGTTTTGTAAAATGGATTATTTAGCACAATCTCACCTCAATACCTCTATGGCTCAAAAAATTATAAACGACAGTCGTATTATTCCTTTATGGCAGTCTGTGGGGGCGCGTATTAATCTGGTCGGTTCTCTTAGAATCGGTGTATTAGCAAAACACCTTGATATAGATTTTCATGTTTACACTCCTGAACTTGATGTTTCTCAAAGTTTTACAGTTATCTCACAAATCGCGCAAAATTTTGCCGTTAAAAAAATTGAATTCATCAATCTGGCACAAACTGATGAATGTTGCTTTGAATGGCACGTTTGGTATGAAAATAATGATGGAAGTTTATGGCAAATAGATCTTATTCAAATCAAAAGCGGTTCTTTTTATGATGGATATTTTGAGCGGATTGCCGATACTATAAAAAATGCTATGACTGACGACATGAAGCGGACTATTCTTAAACTCAAATTTGACACACCTGATCATCTTAAAATTTCCGGTATGGAATATTATAAAGCAGTCATTCAAGATGGCATTACAAATTTTGTAGATTTCTTAGCTTGGCGCGCTAAGCATCCTTTTAATGGAATTATTGAGTGGTAATTCTTTCTTATGTTGCTTGTTTACATACATCAATCCATATTGAAGTCGGCGTATAATTTTTTAATTCTTCAGGTGTTACTTCTATTGCACTGTTAGAACTACCACAGGCTGGATATACGCTTTGAAATCTTTTTAGAGACTCGTCCAAAAATATTTCAACATCTTCCGGTACACCAAAGGGACAAACACCACCTATTGCATGTCCAATACGGTCGGTCACTTCTTCGGCTGTCAACATTTTTGCTTTAACATGAAACAAGGTTTTGTACTTGGCATTATCAATTTTACAGTCTCCCGCCATTACAATTAATATAGCTTTATCTTTTATTGCAAAAGACAACGTTTTAGCAATGCGGCTAGGTTCGCATCCTAATGCTTGTGCAGCTAGTTCTACTGTTGCACTTGATACCGGAAATTCTAAAATTCTATTCTCTGCGCCAAATTGTTTTAGATATTCTCTCGCTTTTTCTATACTCATTTAGAAGAACTCTCTCTTTTCATATTTTACCAAGATTTTTTCTTCAGATAATTAAAAGAGGGTTGTAATTTCTTGCAACCCTCTGAAAATATTTGATATTTTTGTAATACCAATTAACGTTTAGAGAATTGGTATGAACGACGAGCTTTTGCACGACCGTATTTCTTACGTTCTACAACACGATCATCACGTGTTAAGAAACCAGCTTGTTTCAAAACAGAACGAAGTTCCGGTTCATATTCATTCAAAGCTTTTGAAATACCGTGTTTGATGGCACCAGCTTGACCTGACAAACCACCGCCTTGTACTGTGCATACAACATCAAATTCGTTTTCACGATTTGTGATTTCAAACGGTTGGTTAATGATCATTTTCAAAACTGGACGAGCAAAATATGTGTCAATCGGTTTGTCGTTAATTGTGATATTACCTTTACCAGGCATAATCCATACACGAGCAACAGCGTTCTTTCTTTTACCTGTAGCGTAAGAACGACCTTGCTTGTCACGTGACGGTTTACGTTTTGCTTCAACAGTTGCTGAGGAAGATGCAACAGCTTCTTTGATTTCTGTTAAAGATTCAATTTTCTTATTAGCCATTACAGTTCACTCCTTTTGTTCTTTTCATTCATTGACGCAATATCAAAAACTTCAGGATTTTGTGCTGCGTGTGGATGATTTTCACCTGCATATACTTTTAATTTTGTCATTTGTTGACGTCCCATTGGGTTGCGGGAAATCATACGTTCAACTGCTTTTTCAATTACTCTTTCAGGAAAACGACTGTCTAAAATCTTGCCAGCTGTGGTTTCTTTGATGCCACCAATCCAGCCTGTGTGTTTATAATACTTTTTATCAGTCAATTTCTTGCCTGTTAATTTTACTTTGTCTGCGTTGATAACAACAACATAGTCGCCACAATCCAAATTCGGTGTGAAGTAAGGCTTGTTTTTGCCACGAAGTAATTTTGCTACTTGCGCTGCTAAACGACCTAATACAACGTCTGTTGCGTCAACAACATACCATTTTCTTTTGATATCAGATGGTTTTGTTGCATATGTATTCATGTTTTGGTCTCTTTTCTAAAAAAATTAAATCAAATTCGTGTTTAATATAGGGATATTTTTGTGTTTGTCAACATAAAAATTTTGTTTATTTTCATTATGTTATTTAATGGTATTATGTTACCTTAAACTAACATATTGTTTTTATTATCTTTATCCCTTTAAGCGATTTTTAATTTTCTCTTTCCTATACTTGTTATATGTTTTATTTACCAGAGGTTCACGTATGCGCTTTTTTATTTCTTTGTTTTTATGTACTTTTTTTATTCTCAATTCCTCTTCTATTTGTTGTGCTCAACAATATTCCTCAAAACAAATTGCGGCTTATGTGCGGCAGGCTCCTGCTGATGTTGAAAAAGATATTGCCCCTCTGGTTAAATATCTTACTAAACCTTTTGATAACGACTATGACAAAGCAAAATCTATCGCTTTTTGGATAGCCTCTCATATCTATTATGATTCTTTTTTATATAACGGAGCTGAAAATAAGGACACCTATTTGAGAAAAAGTTACCAAGAACAAACTCCTGCAAAACTTTTACGCTCACGAGTGGGTATTTGTGTTGATTATGCCGCTCTTTTTCAGGCTATGTGTCGCAAAGCCGGCATCACGGCTCGCACCGTTGACGGATATGCGTATCCGGCTCATTTGGCTTTTTCTGCAGCCGTTCGTCGTAACTATGCGCACACTTGGAACTATTTTTATTATAAAGGCAAGAAAATTTATGTTGATACGACCTTTATGGCCGGAGGGTCTCTTAGCAGTGATGACTACCCAAACTCTGCAAAACGGCGGCGCGCCCTATATCAATTTAAAAAACAGAATAAAGAAAAAGAGCAAACTGCCAGTATTTACGGATATTATTTTGATTTTTCATACAAAGATGAAGTTACGCAAAAAAAACGCATTCATAAAGAACAATAGTTTGTGCGTTTACTCCTTGATTTGCTTTTGAAAATCTGCTATACTGATTTTATGAATAATTTATCGGGGAGGTAGATTATGAGTAATTTAGATATAGCGCAAGATGTTCGCACCCCACAAGATGCCGGCCTAAAAAAAGCTCTTAAATCTCAGGGCGATTTTAGTAGTTTTTTGTTCGCTGCATCCTCCAATACAGCTACCTCTTTTACCTGTTCTCAAGATGATTTTGATAAACTTATGTCTCAACTTTCCGATGAGCAGAAAAAGTCTATCCGTTTTACATCAAATAATGGCTTTGTTCATGTTAATATCACACCAGTTTCTAAAGATAAACAAAATAATTCCGAGCAAAAAGTGCCTTCTAAAAAAGATGAAAAATATTCTCAAGAATCTGAAGACAAGATGGATGACCAGTTAGATAAAAAACGTAAAGATAAAAATAAAAAGAATAAAAAAAATAAAAAAGCAGCTCAGAAGAAAGCGGCAAAACTTAAAAATGAAGCCGCTGAAAGAGCTAATAAGATGGATAAATTTCTTAATCGTTCAAAAAAATTATCTTCTGCCAAAGAAGCTCTTTCTCGTATTGGGCAAAAGAAATTTTTGAGTAAATCTTCTTCTAAAGTTTTAACTAAAACTGCAGCTAAATCAGCAACAAAAGCGACTTCTAAGATTTTGGGGAAAGCGGCTCTTAAATCTTTGGTTAAGAAAATCCCTGTCGTTAGTTTGGCTGCGGGGTGCGTTTTTGCTTATCAACGGCTTAAAGACGGAGACTGGAAAGGCGCTATCGGCGAAGTTGCTTCCGGTGCACTCGGATGTGTTCCTGGTGTTGGGACTGCTGCCAGTGTTGCGGTTGATGCGGGACTTGCAACAAGAGATGTTTATAATGCCAACAAAATGACTTCTGCAGAAAAGATACCTAATGTTGCTTCGTCTAAAATTGTTCCACCGCAGCTTCGTGATGAAATTGAACAGAGAGGCATCCCCGAAAAATCTTCCGAACATACGGCACAGACATCTCTTGCTCCTGATGAGATTTCTTTATTGCAAAAATTTTCAGATTTTTCTCGTTAACAATAGATATCCCCGGGTAAACCCGGGGTTCTTGGAAAGGCACCATTAAGGTGCCTTTCTTTACAACTCCAAATGGAGTTGACCTAAATCCCTTTGTCCTTGATACTTTACATAATTTTTAATTACTTCTTCATTCGCACCA